>CAVXPW010000007.1:0-590242 GCA_963763785.1 uncultured Solirubrobacterales bacterium
TCGCATTCAACCGCTCTGCCACCCCTCCGAGACCGCTACCCCGAATGCTACGGCTCTCCCGGCCGGCCGCGTTCAGCTGTCGACGACGCGCGTCCGGCCCGGCGCTCGGGCTCCGGACCAGCCGGCGCCGACGCTCTAGACTGCCCCGGTCAGGAGAGGTGGCCGAGCGGCTGAAGGCACTCGCCTGCTAAGCGAGTATGGGGGTTAAACTCCATCGCGGGTTCGAATCCCGCCCTCTCCGTGTGCGTCCGGTCGGCTGTCCGATCGGTCCGCCCACGCGATGGGGCCTCTCGTGCCGCGTCCTCGCCACGTGGCCGCCAGGGGCCCGCGGCGATCCAGGGTTCGCAGACGGTGGGCGCGGGGCGGCCGCCTGTCGGGCCGAGGGCCGGTCGGCGCGGACCGGAGACCCGTATCCTTGCCCGACTGCGCCCGTAGCTCAGCTGGATAGAGCGTCGGTCTACGGAACCGAAGGTCAGAGGTTCGAATCCTCTCGGGCGCGTCCTACAAGACCTGGTAATCGGCAGTTTTCGCAACGTCCGTACCGAGCGCGCCGGCAAGGTCGGCGGTCCTAGAGGGCTCGTCGAACAGCGCTGCCGCCTTCAGCACTCGCGAAGGCGCAGGCCGAGACGGGGCCAAAGATCGTTGAGCACGGCTTGCGTGGACGACTCGGGATCAGTGGGGTCAGGGGTCCGCGGCCTGGGTGAGCCGCGCCAGGTCTCCGGGAGGGGAACGTTGCTCAAGCGCCGGGTGGTTCTCTTGCAGGGCGTCGAGGCTGCCAGAGCGACCCGGACTACCGACTCAGGAACCTCGGCGTTGGGGTTGGCGCCGTTGGGCCGAGCCAGCCGGTGGTCATCGAGATCGAGAAGCACAGACGGAACGCTCCTGGTGCTCCCCGCCCGCGCGGCCTGAGCTGAGACGAGTGGATACCGACTCGGATTGCGCCCCGCGGTGTGGCGCGAGCTCATGACTTCGGAACGAGAATCTGCCCATGGGCGCCGCTGGCGAACCGCTGCTCGCGCACGAGCTCCAGCTTCAGGTGCTCATCGAGATCAGCGAAGGGGCTGTGGCCGGTGCCGATCGCGAGGGGCACCCAGATGAGCTGGTACTCGTCGATGAGGCCGAGTCTGGTCATCGACTTGGCGAAGTTCGGCCCGCCATGGACGAGGATCGTGCCGTCGTCGTCGCGGGCCTTCAGTTCGGCGATGGCTGCGCTGAGGTCGCCGCCAAAGACCTCGGCTGGGCCCCAATCCGCGCTTTCCAAGCTGTTGGAGAAGACCGCCTTCGGCTTCTCGTTCATCGATGTCGCGACCGGGCCCTCGGCGGCCAGCCAGTGCGGGCCCATGATCTCGTAGCTTCGCCGGCCCATCGCGTGGGTCCCGGCCTCGTCAAGAGCGCGAAGGTTCCACTCGCCGCTGTCGTCGCCGAAAAACGGGAACATCCAGTCATGCGTCCCGTCGAGGCTCGTTGCGAAGCCGTCGAAGGACAGCACCATCTTGAGAACCACCTTCTTGTTAGCCATGTGGGTAAAGACTCTGGGATGCCCGCGAAATCATCGGCGGAGGCCTTTCGTCCTTCGGAAGAGATCGGCGGAGGCCTTTCGTCCTTCGGAAGAGCTCCTCGATCGGACCGATGACGAGGCCGTCGGGGCCGCGGTCGTCGCAGCACCATGTGGTACGTATTGTGACGACAGACGACCCTCCGCTCTTGAGATGCTCGCCGTTCCTAACGCCGGCGAGGGAGGAGACGGGAGATCGGGGTACCTGGCTCAGATCGTCTTTCAGCAGAGCGCCTGCCGGACGGCGGTTTCGATCGCTTCGTCGGGTACCAGCAGGGAGGAGTGGCTGCGGGGGCGTGCTCGACCGAGGCGCGGCGGGAACGCTGCCGGCATGATCCGGTCCAGGAGTGGATGGGGCAGGCGCACGTCAGACGACATGAACTACCTCCACAACGCGCCGCGCGCGGACGACGGGCGGCTCGTGGCCGTGGCCTTTCGCTCGACCGCGCCGACGGCAGCCTTGCCGGGCGGAGCACCCTAACGCCCGCGTTACGGTCTACGTCGTCTCCAACCAGCCGTAGCAATCCCATAGTGGTACCGTGTTGGTATGAGCAAGCAGATCGCCGTGCGCCTCCCTGACGCGTTGGTGGACTTCATCGACAACGTCGTCAGCCGCGGCGACGAGCGCAGCCGGGCGGCCGTCGTGACCAAGGCACTCGAGCGCGAGCAGCGGCGCCGCACGGCCGCTGCCGATGCCGAGATCCTCAAGCGCAGCGGCCCCGATCCAGAGCTCGCCGGGCTGGCCGACTTCGCCGTGGGTGCCCCACTGCCCGTGGACTGATGCGTCCGATCCACCTCGCCGACCTGGACAAGACCCGGCCGGTGCTCGTGCTCACGCGCGAACTCGTCCGTCCTCATCTGAACACCGTCACGATCGCCCCGATCACCACCCCCGTACGTGGACTCTCGACTGAAGTACCGGTCAATGCCGCCAACGGCCTCGCGGGCCGATCGGCGGTCGCCTGCGACCACATCACGACGATTCCCGCCCTGGCGCTCGGGCGGCAGATCGGCGTGCTCCTAGACAACCAAGAGGACCAGCTCACGGCGGCCGTCCGCGCCGCCTTCGACCTCGGCTGACCCCTACGCCTTCGCGCGAGGAGCGAGCGCCCGCATGGAGCCGTCCGCCTGAACCTGCAGATGGATCACTACGGAATCGAAGTCAGAGGTTCGAATCCTCTCGGGCGCGTTGAAGGCAATCGGCAGTTTGCCGGGCCAAGACCGCCCCTCCCAGGGGCCGTGCCCGGCCACTGCCCGGCTGCTTGGCGGAGACTCTGACCTATGAACAAGACATCCTTCCTCGGCAGCAAGCCGATCGGGCGCATCGGCCTCGGCGCCATGCAGCTCGCCGGTCCCGGCGTCTTCGGCCCGCCCCGTGATCCCGACGCCGCCCGGGCCGTCCTGCGCCGGGCCATCGAGCTCGGGGTAGACCACATCGACACCTCGCAGTACTACGGTCCGGACACGGTCAACGACCTCATCCGCGAGACGCTCCATCCCTATCCGGAGAACCTGAAGCTCGTCACCAAGGTCGGCGCCCGCCGCGACGCTTCGGGCGGCTGGCTCCCCGCCCTGGCGCCCGACGAGCTCCGTACCGCGGTCGAGGAGAACCTCCGTTCCCTGCGCGTCGAGCGCATGGACCTCGTCAACCTGCGCCTGTTCGGCGACCGAGGCGCACCGGACGTACCTCTCCCCGAGCAGCTCGGCGCCCTCGAGGACCTCCGCCAGGAGGGCAAGCTCGACCTGATCGGGGTCTCGAACGTGACCCGCGACGGCGTCGAGCGAGCCCTCGAGCTCGTGAGCCTCGGCGAGGTCCAGAACGCCTACAGCATCCTCGACCGCGACGACGAGCCGGTCCTCGATCTCTGCCGCGAGCGCGAGCTCGCCTTCGTTCCCTTCTTCCCCCTCGGCTCGGCCTTCACCGGCGGCCCCCGGACCCTCGCCCAGGACCCGGCGATCGCCCGCGTGGCCAGGAAGCACGAGGCCTCGCCCGCGCAGATCGCGCTGGCCTGGCTGCTGGCCCGCGACGAGCGGATCCTCCTCATCCCCGGCACCACCTCGGTGGCCCACCTCGAGGAGAACCTCGCCGCCGCCGCCGTCGAGCTCGACGCGGACGACCTGGCGGCGCTCGAAGACGTCAAGCCGGTCGGCCGCCCCGGAGGCTAGCCGCCGTCCTACTACCCTTGAAGCGATGAGCGTCGCCGTCCGTCCGCGTTTCGCGTTTGACAACTCGTTCGTCCGTGACCTCCCCGGGCTCTACGAGCCGTGGCAGGGCGCGGTCGTCGCCGAGCCGGCCCTGCTCGTGCTCAACGAGGCACTTGCGGCCGAGCTCGGTCTCGACGCCGCCGTGCTGCGGACCCCGGAGGGCGTCGCCGTCCTCGCCGGCAGCGTTGCCCCGCCGGGCGCCGAGCCGGTCGCCCAGGCCTACGCCGGCCACCAGTTCGGCGGCTATTCGCCTCGACTCGGCGACGGTCGAGCCCTGCTCCTCGGCGAGGTTCTCGACGTCCGCGGGCGCCGCCGCGACGTCCACCTCAAGGGCTCGGGGGCCACGCCGTTCTCCCGGGGCGGCGACGGGAAGGCCGCCGTCGGGCCGATGCTCAGAGAGTTCGCGATCAGCGAGGCGATGCATGCCCTCGGCATCGCGACCGCCCGGTCGCTCGCGGTCGTCGCCACCAACGAGCCGGTCGTCCGCGAGACGATGCTGCCCGGCGCCGTCCTGACGCGCGTCGCCGCCAGCCACCTCCGCGTCGGGACGTTCGAGTACGCGGCCGCCCTCGGTGACCCGGAGCTCCTGCGTCGCCTCGCCGACCATGCGATCGCCCGTCACTACGCCGAGGCGGCCGCGGCCGAGAACCCGTACCTCGACCTCTACGCGCGGGTCGTCCAGGCCCAGGCGGAGCTCATCGCCCAGTGGATGCTCGTCGGCTTCGTCCACGGCGTGATGAACACCGACAACATGGCGATCTCCGGCGAGACGATCGACTACGGCCCGTGTGCGTTCATCGACGCCTACGACCCGGCGACGGTCTTCAGCTCGATCGACCGCGGCGGCCGCTACGCCTACGGCAACCAGCCGCCGATCGCCCTCTGGAATCTCGCGCGGCTCGGCGAGGCGCTGCTGACGCTGTTCGGCGCAGACCGCGACCTCGCCGCCGAGGCCGGCCTCGAGGTGCTCGACGGGTTCGCCCCGCGCTACCAGGAGGCCTTCGCCCACGGAATGTCGGCCAAGCTCGGCCTCGCCGGAGCGCTGTCCGGGCCTGCCGCCGACGCTCTCATCAGCGATCTGCTCGCGCTGCTCGAAGCCGAGGCGGTGGACTTCACCTCGTTCTTCCGCGCCCTCTCGGCATCGCTCGTCGCCGAGGACCAGCGCGTCCGCGCGCTGTTTGCCGACGTCGCGCGCTTCGACGCCTGGGCGGCGCGCTGGCGCGACGAGTTGGCCGCGCAGCCGCTCGATCTTCCTGCCGTCGCGGCCGCGCTCGACCGCGTCAACCCCGTCTACATCCCCCGCAACCATCTGGTCGAGGCGGCGCTGAGCGCCGCCACCGCCGGCGATCTGGAGCCGTTCGCGGCCATGCTCGACGTGCTCAGCCGGCCCTTCGACGAGCGGCCGGGCCTCGAGGCCTGGGCGGCGCCGTCGCCGGCGGACGCACTCCCCTACCGCACGTTCTGCGGTACCTGAAGCGGAAGCCTCCTCTGCGGCCAGTGCTCTGACCACGCGCCCGGGCGGATCGGGAAGTCGAGCGCGTACCCTTCCGACCGTGCCCCTTCCCGTCGTCCTGCGGAAGCTCCTCACCGCCGCCGGCCCGTCCGGCTACGAGACCGCGCCGGCCGCCGTCTTCGCCGAGGCCGGCCGGGCCTTCACCGGCGAGGTGTCGGTCGACGTCATGGGCTCGGCGATCGTCCGCGTCCCCGGCACGACCCCCGGCGCTCCGCTGCTGGCGATCGTCGGCCACATCGACGAGATCGGCCTGATCGTCACGCACATCGACGACGACGGGTTCCTCCGCTTCGTCGGCGTCGGCGGCTGGGATGCCCAGATTCTCATCGGCCAGCGAGCCGAGCTGACTACCCAGGGCGGGCCTGTTGCCGGCGTGGTCGGTCGCAAGGCGATCCATCTGCTCCGCGAGGACGATCGCAAGAAGGTGCCCGAGCTGCGCGACCTCCACATCGACATCGGGGCCAAGAACGGCGACCAGGCGCGCGGGCTCGTGCGGATCGGCGATGTCGCGGTGATCGCCGGCGAGCCGCTCGAGCTGGCCAACGATCGCTTCGTCTCCCGCTCGATGGACAACCGGCTCGGCGCGTTCATCGCGCTCGAGGCCGCCCGGATCGTCGCCGACGCCGGCGGCGCCCCCGGCGAGGTCGCCGCCTGCGGCGTCGTCCAGGAGGAGATCAACCTCGCCGGCGCCATGACCTCCGCCTACCGCCTCCGGCCCGATGTCGCGATCGCCGTCGACGTCACCCACGAGACCGGGTCGCCCGGCGTCGAGGTCAACGAGATCGGCAAGCACGAGTTCGGCGACGGGCCGATCATCGAGCGCGGATCCCTCTTGAACCCCGTCGTCTTCGAGCTGCTCCACGAGACCGCCGAGCGCGAGGAGATCCCCTTCACGATCGCCGCGTCCGGCCGCTCCACCGGCACCGACGCCGACGCGATCCACCTCTCCCGGTCGGGCGTCCCGACCGGCGGCGTGTCGATCGCCCTCCGCTACATGCACTCCCCCGTCGAGATGGTCCAGCTCGACGACATCGACGCCTGCGCCCGACTGATCGCCGCGTTCGCCCAGTCGCTCACCGCCGAGACCTCGTTCGCTCGCTGACCCGCCGCTCGTGCTGGCCGCGCGATCGCCGGCGGCCTGACCCTGCCGAGGGCTAATCCTCCCCGCCCACCGGCTCGGCCGCCGAGGTCAGCCTTCGAGGGCCTCCGCGATCTCCAGCCACGCGACCTCGACGCGCTCGCGCTCGGCGGCCTGCGCCTCGAGCTCGACCTCCAGGGCACGCAGCCGGGCATGGTCGGTGGCGCTGGCCGCCATCGCCTCGTGGAGCTCGCTCGCGCGGTCGGCGAGGCGCTCCAGGGCGCGCTCCAACCGCTGGATCTCCTTGCGCGCCGCGTGAGCGGCGCCACCCGGCCCGGGCCCGGCGCTCGGCTTCGGCGGCGCGGTCGGCCGCGCAGCCGCCGCACGTGAGGCGAGGTACTGCTCGATGCCTCCCGGGATGTGACGCAGCCCGCCGTCGCCGGTGAGCGCGTACACGTTGTCGCACACGCGCTCGACGAAGTACCGATCGTGGCTGACGATGACCAGCGTCCCCGGCCAACGGTCGAGGAGGTCCTCGAGGGCGGTCAGCGTGTCGATGTCGAGGTCGTTGGTCGGCTCGTCGAGCAGGAGCACATTCGGCTCGCCCATCAGCAGGCGCATCAGCTGCAGGCGGCGGCGTTCCCCGCCCGAGAGGTCACCCACCAGCGTCCGGGCGCGGTCGCCGCGGAAGCCGAAGCGATCGCAGAGCAGGCTGGCGGTGATCTCCTGGCCGTCGCTCAGCTGGGCGTGGGCCCGTTCCGCCTCGAGCGCTTCGAGTACGCGCAGGTGGCCCGGGATCTCGACCGTGTCCTGCGAGAGGAAGGCCAGCCTCACCGTGGCGCCGCGCTCCACCCGCCCCGCGCTCGGCGGCAGCTGGGCGGCCAGCAGCCTGAGCAGCGTCGTCTTGCCCGACCCGTTGACGCCGACGAGCGCCACCCGATCGCCCGGGCCCAGTCGCCAGGTCACCCCCCGCAGAAGCGGTCGCTCCGCGGCACCGAAGTCGACGGAGACGTCCTCGGCGTCGAGCACCCGGTCACCCAGCCGCGCTCCCGCGAAGCGCAGCAGCTCGACGCTGTCGCGCACCGCCGGCTCCTGCGCGATCAGCGCGTTCGCCGCGTCGATGCGGAACTTCGGCTTCGCCGTGCGCGCCGGCGGCCCCCGCCGCAGCCACGCGAGCTCCTTGCGCAGAAGCTGGCGCCGGCGGTCGTCGCGCGCCACCGTCTGGCGGTCGCGCTCGGCCCGGGCCAGGACGTACGCCGCGTAGCCGCCGTCGTATTGGTGGACGGTCTCGTCGGAGACCTCCCACGTCGCCGTGCACACCGCGTCGAGGAACCAGCGGTCGTGGGTCACGACGAGCATCGCCCCTCGCCGCGCCGCCAGATGCCCGGCGAGCCAGGCCACCGCCTCGACGTCGAGGTGGTTGGTCGGCTCGTCGAGCAGGAGCAGCTCCGGCCCGTCGAGCAGCAGCCGCGCGATCGCGATGCGCCGGCGCTCGCCGCCCGACAGGACGCCGACGGCCGTGTCGAGACCCGCCGGGAAGCCGGCCAGCCGCACGCCCCCGAGCAGCCCGTCGAGGACCCCTCGGAAGGCGCCGTCCGCCGCCCACTCGTGGTCGGCGCGTCCGCCGACGAGGACGTCCCGAATCGTCCCCGCCCCGCCGAGCTCGTCGCCCTGGCCGAGCAGCGCCAGATCGAGGTCGCCGGCCCGCGTGATGATCCCCGAGTCCGGCTCCTCGACCCCCGCAATCAAGCGCATCAGCGTCGACTTGCCGCCGCCGTTGCGCCCGAGGACCCCGATCCGCTCGCCCGCCGCCACTCCCAGCGTGATCTCACCGAGGACCGACCGGCTGCCATAGCCCTTGGTCACGGCCTTGAGGTTCACGAGGTTGCGCACGGTCACCATCAGCCCCATACTGCTCTACCGTTCGCTTGGTGGCATCCGACGACGACGCCCAGGTCCTCGAGCTCGACGGCCACCCGGTCCGCCTGAGCAGCCCGGGCAAGGTGATGTTCGGCGAGCGCGGCGAGACCAAGCGCGACCTCGCCGACTACTACATCGCGGTCGCGGCGCCGTTGCTGGCGACGATGGGCGGCCGCCCGGTTCTCATGCAGCGCTTTCCCAGGGGCGCCGGCGGCCCGTCGTTCTTCCAGAAGCGGGTGCCCGACGGCGCACCCGACTGGCTCCAGACGACGACGGTGGAGACGGTCAACGGCACGCCCTCGCGTGCGCTGGTGGCCGCCGACACCGCCCACGTCGTCTGGGCGGTCAACCTGGCGTGCCTCGGCTTCCACGTATGGCCCTACCTCGCGGCCGATGCCGCGCATTGCGATGAGCTGCGCCTCGACCTCGACCCGCAGCCGGGCACCGACTTCACCGACGTCCGCGTCGCCGCGGCGGAGGTCCGGCGGCTGCTCGAGGAGCTCGGCATCACCGGCTATCCGAAGACCACGGGCAACCGCGGCCTGCACGTCTACGTCCGGCTGGCGCCGCGGTGGAACTCCTACGAGGTGCGCTCGGCGGCGGTGGCGGTCGCCCGCGAGCTCGAGCGGCGGCGGCCGGAAGCGCTCACCGCCGCCTGGTGGAAGGAGGAGCGCGGCCGGCGCGTCTTCATCGACTACAACCAGAACGCCCCCCACAAGACCGTCTTCGGCGCCTGGTCGGTACGCGCGCGCAAGGGCGCTCAGGTGTCGACGCCGCTGCGCTGGGAGGACGTCGAGACGCTGCATCCCGACGAGCTGACGATCGCCACCGTACCCGCGCGGCTGGCGCGCGCCGGCGATCCCTGGGAGGCGATGAACCACGCGCCCCAGTCGCTCGAGCCGCTGCTGGCGATGCACGAGCGCGACCGCGCCAACGGACTGCAGGACGCACCCTGGCCGCCCGTCTATCCCAAAATGCCCGAGGAGCCCTCGCGCGTGGCGCCCAGTCGAGCCCGCAAGGTCCCGTGACATAGCCGGTCGGACCCACTCGCGGGCCGCAGACGGTGTGTCACTTAGGATTCGCTGATGTCCCCGGCGTGGATCTGGATGCAGGCGCTGATCGTGCTGCTCGTGGTCACCGGCATGGTGATCGCTGTGATCAAGCTCGCCTGAGGAGATCAGCTCCAGGCGTCCCGCGGCTGCCAGGGCCAGCGACGGCGCGGGGCCTCGAGCAGCGATCCGGGGTGGGCGGGGAGGTCGGTCCCGTCGAGGATGGCCAGCGGCATGGCCTCGGCGAGCAGGGTGACGTGGCGGCCGAGCCCGGCGCGCTCGAGCGGCCTGGCGATCGCGGGGGGGCGCCGCACGCAGTCGTGGGCGTCCGAGGCCACGTTGTGGATCAGGCCGGCGCGGGCCATGCCGAGGGCGAAGCGCTCGACCTCGCGGCCGAACTGCCCGACGAGGGAGCCGGCGGTGACCGACGTCAGCACGCGCTGGTCGCGCACGAGGGCCTCGAGCAGCTCCGGGCGGCGGTGGAAGCCCGGGCAGCGCTCCGGGTGGGCGAGGACCACGCGGTGCCCGGCGGCCTGGATGCCGCCGAGCAGGGCTGGCATGCTGTCGACCACGAGGGTGAACGGACTCTCGACGAGCAGCCAGGGGCCGCCGCCGAGTCGCAGGGCCTGGAGCTCGCCGGGGGGCATCTCGTCGATCGCGGAGATGGCCACCTCGCCGCCGGCGCGCACGTCGAGGGGAATTCCCTCGGCCGCGAGGCGGGCGTTGACCTGCTCGACCGCCGCGGCGATCCTCCTCGCGTCGTTCGGGTAGCGGGCGCTGACGTGGGAGGTGGCCACGATCGTCCGCGTGCCCGCCGCCACCGCCGCGCGGGCCAGATCCAACGTCTCCTCGAGCGTCGCCGGCCCGTCATCGATGCCGGGGAGGATGTGGCAGTGGAGGTCGATCACGACTCGAACCCTAGAGCCCGGGGGGCGAGCGACCCGCGGCTATGATCAGGTCGGCGTCCGGGGTCAACCATCCCCCGCCGGCCAGGGAGGCCCAATGTTCAGCTCGATCGTGGTTGGCACCGACGGCTCCGAGACCGCCCGCGAGGCGGTCTCGCAGGCCGTGGAGCTCGCCGGCCGGCTCGGCGCGACCGTGCACCTCGTGTCGGCCTACGAGCCGGTCTCGGGTCTGCGTCTGCGCGACGAGCCCGCCGGCGGGGCGACGCGCGGCGACGAATGGGCGGTCCACCAACGCGGCGAGGTGGAGGCCACCCTCGAGCAGGCGGCGCGGGTGGCCCGGAGCGCCGGGGTGACCGTCGCGGTCTACGCGCGGCAGGGCGACGCGGCCGACGCGATCCTCGACGTCGCCGAGGAGCGCGACGCCGACCTGGTGATAATCGGCAACAAGGGGCTGACCGGGGCCGAGCGGTTCCTGCTCGGCTCGGTGCCCAACAAGGTCTCCCACTATGCGCCGTGCTCGGTGATGATCATCCGCACGAGCTAGTCGTGACTTCTTGGAACCGCTAGCCCTTCGTCGGCGCCGGGCCGGGGACGACCGCTCCCGGGCCGCCCGGCGCGGTGGCGGCGCCGGCGTCGAGCAGGCCCGCCCCGTAGTGGACCGCGTCGGCGGGCGTCCCCAGCGGGCGCGCCGTCCGCTCGAGGCGGGCGGCGAGCTGCTCGGGCGAGGGGTGGGGGCCGAGGACGCCGCTGGCGATCACCAGGGCGGCAGTCGCTGACACATGCGGCGTGGACATCGACGTGCCCTCGTAGCCGGACGGCAGGCCGAAGACCCGGGCCGAGCTGCCGAGGAAGGTCTCCTGATAGACGTTGCGCCCGGCCGTGCCCTGGGACGTGCAGTTGGGATCGTCGGTCACGGTCGCCGCGTCGGCGCCGCCACCCGGGGCCACGAGGCCGAGCTGGTGTCCGTCGTTGGAGAAGTCCGACAGGCAGCCGTGCTCGGTGGTGGACCCGACCGCGAGGACGTAGCGGGCGCGAGCCGGGTAGGCGATCTGGTCGGAGCCCTCGTTGCCGGCCGCCCCGACCACCAGTATTCCGTGGTCGTGTGCGTAGGCGATCGCCGCGGTCAGCTCGGGTACCGAGGCGGCGGTGACATCGCTCGAGAACTCGAAGCTCATGTTGATCACCTGGGCATGGTGCTTGACGGCGAAGATCACGCCGGCCGCGATCGCCACCGCGTCGCCGTCGCCGTGTGAGTCGAGCACGCGCACGGGCATGATCCGGGCGCCGTAGGCGAGACCGGTGAGGCCGATCCCGTTGTTCGTCTTCTCGGCGATCGTCCCGGCGATGTGCGTTCCGTGGCCGTTGTGGTCATCGGGATGGGCGGTCCTGTCGATGAAGTCGTAGCCGCGCACGAACTGGTGGGCGCTGAAGTCGGGCGAGCGGCGGAAGCGGCCGTGGTCGGCGTAGGCGACCCCGGTGTCGAGCACCGCGACGGTCACGCCCAGCCCTCCGGGGCGACCGGCGGTGGCGAGGTTGGCCCATGCCGCCGGGGCGTTGACGCCGAACGGGCCGGCGAAGTTCCACTGCAGCTCCGCCCATCCGCCGGGCGTCCCGACCCGGCCCGGGTCGTTGGGGATCAGTCCCGGCGCGGGTGCAGCCGGGGCCTGGGCGGCGTGGGCGATGTAGTCGGGTACCGCCCAGAGCACGCCGCGGCTGCGGCGCAGGCGGGCGATCGCGGCGCGGACGGAGACGCCGGGCGCGAGGGCGACCGTTCCGGCGCTGGTCCTCGGGCCCGGGGCGGCCGCGCCGGCCGAGCGCATGGCCGCCGCGCGCGCGGGCGGCGAGGAGCCGTTGGCGAATCCGACGACCACCACGTGCTGCTTGAACGGGGCTGCCCCGGCCTGCCCTGGGCCGGCGAGCAGGCAGCACAGCAGGGTGACCAAGGCGACGATGAGCAGCCGCGGCACGGAAAGGTCGTCGAGAGGGCTTGTCGCCATGGTCGGAGGTCGCGACTCGCGGCGTTGCCGGCGGCGAGGTCCCAACACGATAATGATGCACAGCCCCGGCGCTCTGCGGAGCCGGTTGCCGCGCCACGACGATGAGCGAGCGCTTCTTCCCCCTCGACGAGCACTTCATGCGCCTCGCCCTGCGCGAGGCCGTCCGGGCGCTCGAGCACGACGACGTGCCGGTGGGAGCGGTCGCGGTGCGCGACGGCGAGGTCGTCGGGGCGGGGGCCAACGAGCGCGAGCACCGCCAGGACCCGACGGCGCACGCGGAGATCCTGGCCCTGCGCGACGCGGCTCGCCGGCTCGGCAGCTGGCGGCTGGTCGACTGCGTCCTCTACGTCACGCTGGAGCCGTGCGCGATGTGCGCCGGGGCCGTCGTCCTCGCGCGGATCCCGCGGGTGATCTTCGGGGCCTCCGACCCGAAGGCCGGGGCGGCCGGGAGCGTGCTCGACATCCTCGCCCAGCCCCGCCTCAACCATCGCCCCGAGGTGGCCGGGGGGCTGCTGGCCGCCGAGAGCGCCGACCTGCTGCGCACGTTCTTCGGATCGCGGCGTTGACGCTCCGCGGCCGCTTGCGATGATCTAGCCTTCGTCCCCGGAGGGGTGGCAGAGCGGTTGAATGCGGCGGTCTCGAAAACCGTTTCGGGTCTTATTGGTCCGACGAGGGTTCGAATCCCTCCCCCTCCGCTCGAGCCTCGAGGATCATGGCTCTACCTCATGTAGAGCGTCATATGGAGCTGTACTCGGGCTGAGCGCCGCACCGGCGACCGACCGGGCGGGGCCGGCGGTCGGCCCCGGCGTCAGAGCGCCGTGCGGCGAGGCGCCGGCTCGCCGGTGGTAGTTTTGCCCGGTGAAGCTGGCTCCACCGCGCCCGGATCGGGCCGAGGCTGCTCCCGAGGAGGTGAGCGGCCAGCGCGCGTCGCCGCCGGCGATACCGGGGCGCCCGGGGGGTGCGCCCCGTTCGCGTCCGCGGCGGGCCGTGTTCCTGCTCAAGGGCGCGGCGATCGTGATGGCGGTGCTGGGCGTGCTCGCCCTGGCCGACGGCGTGCTGACCCTGGTCTGGCAGGAACCGATCTCGGGGATCCTCGCCCACTTCCAGCAGGCGCGCCTGGCCGACAACCTGAAGCGCCTGGAGGCCGCGCGGGCGACCCCGGCCGACGAGCGGGCGCTGGCCGGGCTGGCGAGCGACAACCAGCGCATGGCGTTCTTCGCCGCCAAGCTCCAGCGGACGGCGCGGGCCGGCCAGGCGGTCGGGCGGATCCGCATCCCGCGGATCGGGGCGAACTTCGTGGTCGTTGCCGGGACCGACGAGTCGTCGCTTCAGAAGGGCCCCGGCGTCTACGCCGGCACGGCCGTGCCCGGGCTGCGGGGGACGGTCGGGATCGCCGGCCACCGGACCACTTATCTGGCGCCGTTCCGACGGATCAACGAGTTGGCGCCGGGGGACCGGATCACCCTCGAGATGCCCTACGGGCTCTTCAGCTACACCGTCCTGCGCCAGCAGATCGTCTCGCCGACGGACGTCAGCGTGCTGCGCCGGGAGTCATATGACCAGATCGTCCTGACCGCGTGCAACCCGCTCTACAGCGCCGCTCAGCGGATCGTCGTGTTCGCCCGGCTGAGCGCCGCCGCGCCGGGGGGCCCGGCGCTGACCACGCTGGCGGCCGGCGCCGCTGCGGCCCCCCCGGAGCCCATCCCGGCCGCGCAGGCCGCGCAGACGGTTTTCGGGGACACGCCGCCGGATGCGCTCGCTCCGGTGGGCGGCGCGCTGCCGTCGATCGCGACGGGATCCGTCCTCCTGGGCGATGCGCCGGCCGGTGCCGCGCATCCATCCGCTCGGGCGAGACGGGCGCCCGCGGCGGCGACCAGCAGCGCGGCGCCGTCGCGGGCGCCGGCGGCGGTGCCGGTGGCCCCGCGACCGGTCATCGTCCCGACGCCGGTCCGCCGCGCGCCCGTCGCGTCGGCCCCGCTCGCCCCGCGGGTGCCCGAGCGCCCGGCGCCGGTCGTGCCGCGGCCGACGGTCAAGGTCCCCTCCAGCGCCCCGGCGCCGAAGAGCTCGGCGCCGCCGGCGACGCCGCCGCAGACGCGGGTCCAGGGCCGGCCGGGCGGACCCCAGCCGATCATCAACGTCACCTCAGGCTGACGGAGCGCGAACTCGCGTCACCAGCTGCCGCCGCACCACCTTCCGCGGCAGCTGCTGCCGCGGCCCTTCGAGTCAGTAGGACCTGCCGCTGGCGCAGATCTTGTAGCCGTAGCCCTGCCCGAGCAGCTTCTCCTGCGCCCGGGTGGTGCTCAGCTTGGCGGCGAGCGCGCGGGAGGCGAAGGCGTGGTTGGCGGCGATCGAGTTGGCCACGGCCCTCGAGTAGACCGAGAGCTGCCGCACGGCGGTGACGAAACGGCCGACGGTGACGCGCTCGCCGGTCGGCGGCGCGAGCTTTCCGAGGTCGGTCGCCAGCGTGCCGGCGATCACCGCCTGCTGACGGAGGATCGGGACCAGCTTGGTCACCGCGAGACCGGTGGCCCGGCGGCGGAGGGCCTCCTGGCGGGCGTTGGCGCTCTTGCAGAGCGCGTCGGCCTTGCCGATGAAGGCGGCGCGATCGTTGGGGGACGACGACGACTTGGTCGATCCGGTCGTGGCCGGGCCGGCCGTCGTCCCTGAGCTCGACGTCGCGCTCGAGCCGCAGCCGGCGAGGAGCAGGACGATCAGGAGGGGGATCGACATCTTCAGCCGGCGCACAGCGGCAACCATATCGACCTGGGGAACGCCCGGCGCGGTGGCAGGACCCCTTGCATTTTCAAGAACAGAACCGATGACAAGTTGCGCTGGCGGCCGAGATCGGGGAGGATGGCGCGGGCGAATCGGTGGGGGCTGCGAAGTGGAGATTCCGACCGATCCGTCTGTTAGGCTCCCGGCCTCGGGATCGGTCTCAAGGTAGGGTCCAGCCTGATCAGCAGAGCACCGTGCGAACGCATCAACTCCACCTGGCAAGTCCGTTGACCCCGATCCACCCGAAATCGCCCCGCGCAGCGCGGCTCAGCGCATTTTTGACGCTGCTCGGCATGGTTCTCTGCGCGCTGGCGACGAGCTCGGCGGCGGCCGCCGCGACGCCGCCCGCCGCGGCCCCCGCCGGCGCCCCGGCCAGCCGGGAGGGGGGCCCGCCCCCGATCATCGGGGCCACGTCAGCCGCGCCCGCCACCGGCGGCGCGGCCTCGACTCCGGCCGTCACCACGACCGCGCCGTCCGCCGCGATGCCGGCGGTGCTGCGCCCCGACGGGCAGGGTCGTCCGGGCGCCCCGCCGAGCCCGGAGCCGACCTATGGCGACTATGTCCAGCCGCAGCCGGTGGTCATCGCCCAGGGGTCGGCCACCGGGCCGCTCGAGCATCCGCACTACCAGGCCGCGCCGCCGGTCTCGCACGCGAGCGACCAGCCGATCGTCTCGAGCACGGCGCCCCGGGCGGTCATGTCGCCCGTCGCGCGCCCGACGGTGACGCAGCTCGCCTCGGGCGGGTCCTTCGTCGCCTCGTCGGGCAGCCCGGCGCCGCCGGCGCGGCCGCGCCCGCCGGCGCACCAGCCCGGCTCCGTGATCGGCCTGGGTCTCCCGATCCACCCGGTCCTCGCGCGGGCGCCGGCGCCGATCGCCGTCTCCGTCCCGCTGGTCAACGTCTACATCGGCAGCGAGGCCGCCCTGGCGCGCCATCCCGCCGGCAAGGCGTCTCTGGCGCAGGCCGCGGTCGTCGGCCCATCCGGGCTCAGCGCGACGACGATGTCCCCCTTCGGCGTCGACGCTCCGCTGCAGCCGGGCAGCGCGGTCGTTTTCGGCAACGGCGCTCCGACGACTTCCGCCGGCGCCGGCGCCCCGCTGCTCGGGTTGAACGCGGTGCTCGCCGCCATGACGTTGCTCGCCGGCCTGTCCTGGCGTCGACGTTCGTGGCAACTACCCGTGCTTCACGGAGAGTCAGCGTTGCTCTCCTCGGCACCTGATCGTCCCGGCTAGCTCGCCGGTCTCTGCCAACTACACTACGCCGCCTCGCGAGCGCTTCCGCGCAACCTGGGGCCGGCGCAAGCAGTTCTAAACGATCTCAGCACGACCAGGCGTCCGCCTGGGAGAAAGGAACACCCGCAATGAATCGCAAGTTCATCACCGTGCCGATTACCGCTGCAGTCCTGGCCTTCGGGGTCACGGCGGCATCGGCCGACACGACGATCATCGGCAGCACCGGCCAGCAGAACAACCAGGCCGTCAACAGCACCCAGTCGGGCCAGAACGGGAGCGGGGGCGGCGGCACGTACATCCTCGGCTCGTCGGCTCCGACGCTGGCCCAGGACTCGTCGAACGTCCTGACCAACGATCAGGAGATCGGTGGCGGCGCGTCCGACACCACGCTGATCGCGCCGGCGGCCAACCAGTGCTTCTGCCAGTCGAGCAACCAGGGCGTCAACAGCTCGCAGGTGGCGGCCAACGGTGACGGTGGCGGCACGACCACGGCGATCCTCGGCGACTCGGCCCCGACCCTGACGCAGACGTCGAGCAACGTGCTGGACAATGGCCAGTTCATCGGCGGCGGCGGCGGCGAGGACACCGTCCTCATCGGTGGTTCCGCGCAGGTCAACGACCAGGGCGTCAACTCGGCGCAGAGCGGCTCCAACGGCGCCGCCGGGGCGGGCGGCACGCTCGTCATCGGTGACGACTCGCTGGGTCTGCTCTCCCAGTCGTCGTCCAACGTCCTGACCAACGTCGTCATCCTCGGCGGCTGATCTCGCTGAGGTAGCGATGACCATGTCCCGCTGCACACGCGGTGTACTTGCCACCCTCGGCGCCCTGATCTTGGGCGTCGCGGGTCAGGTCGCGGGTAGCGGGACGCTCGCTTTCGCCGGCCAGCCCCAGGCGGGGCTGGCCGACGCGAGCGGTTCGGGCGGAGTGGTCACCCAGGACCAGAGCGCGGGGACCATCGTGGTCGGCGGTTCCGGCCAGGAGGCCGGGCAGGCGCAGGGCACCGCACAGTCGAACAATCAGCAGCTGGATCCCAACAGCGGCACCGTAGTTGGCGGGTCCCAGCAGGCCAACGGTCAGCAGAGCGATACCCAGCAGACCATCGACCAGACCGAGTCGGGCACCTTCGTGGTGTTCGGCGGCGGTCTCCACCAGCGGGCGAACCAGACGGCGGCAACAGTGCAGGCGAACGATCAAACGGTCGACGGGAGTCTCATCCTCGGGCACGTGGATCAATCCAACCTGCAGAGCGCCACCATCAAACAGGCGATTCACCAGAACCTGACGGGCACCTTCGTCGTCTTCGGGGGCACCCATCCGTTCGATCCCAGCCTGGCCCAGAGCTTCACGGCTCTGGGTAAATGTGCCGTCTGCTCGAACGCCCTATCGGACGCGTCCGTGGGGTTGGTGCCCGGCGATCTCCACCAGAGTGGAGGGCCCCATCAGTCGAAGGCGGGCACCTACGTGGTGCTCGGCAATCTCGATCAGACGTTCAGCCAGAGTTCGACCGTCGTCGAGTCAAACGACCAGACCATCTCCGGCAGCATCATCATCGGGGATGTATCGCAAGCCAATGTGCAGCACGCCAGCGTCGACCAATCGATCGATCAATCCTTGTCGGGCACCTATCTCGTGTTTGGCACGCTCGACCAGTCCGCCGACCAGTTGGCGTTGATCAATCAGTCAAACCATCAAATCCAGGGCGGGTGAACATGTTGAAACGATACGTACGCGGATTGCCTGTCAGCGTGGCAATGCTGGCGCTCGGCGTCCTTCCGGTAGCGGCCAGCCAGGCGGCTACCTCCTGCAACCCGGGTGCCCCGGGCCAGTGCATCACGCAGGGGGCGGGCGGACAGACTGTCACGCAGCCCGGCAGCCAGAGCGTCGCTCAGGCCGGTGCCAGCAACACCGTGACGCAGGGCGCGCAGAGCGTCGTCCAGCCTGGCAACGGTACCCAGACGGTGACTCAGCCGGGTCAGTGCATCTCGCAGGCCGGCTCGGGCCAGGGCGTCACGCAGGGGTCGCAGAACGTGACCCAGGGCACGGGCGCGGGGGCGTGCCCGGCGGCGGCGACCCCGACCCCGACCCCGACCCCGGTGCCCGGACCGGTCGTCGGACCGGCAGGACCTCCCGGGACCCCCGGCACCAACGGCACGAACGGCACGAACGGCACCAACGGCACCAACGGAACCAACGGAACCAACGGGACCAACGGGACCAACGGGACCAACGGGACCAACGGAGCTGCGGGTGAGAACGAGGGCCAAGGGCACGCGGTGCTCGTCTCCTCGACCGGCCAGAGGCTGGCCTTCACCGGCTTCGACGTCTGGAAGCTGATCCTGATCGGCGGCCTGTTCGTCGCGTGTGGAGCCGGGACCTGGCGCATGGCGCGCAAGGTCGGGCTCAACACCAGCAGTCGCTAGCACCAAGCATTCCTCCGACGGGCACCGGCGCAGAGCCGGTGCCCGTCACGAGGACTCGCCACCGGCACGCGGTGTTCTCCGTGCCGGGCCGATCGTCCCCACCTGCTTCGGCCCTCGTCCGGCTCGGGCCATCCTCCAGGCCGCAGCACGCGATGTGATCGCGTACCTGGTCGGCGTCGGCCCCCAGGGCGATTCGCGCGACCCCACCCGGCGGTCGCGGCCCGGGCGCTGGGAGCCGGCGTGCGCCCCGACCGCATCCGCCGAGCGGCCGGCGCTCTCCTCGCCCGTCAGGGACGACGCGCTCGAGCCGGACAGCGGCCGCTGCTCGAGCTCGAGCGCGGAGGGGCCCCGCGAGCGGGGCCCCTCCTCTGCGTGGTCTCGGGTCCGGCCGGCTCTCCCGGAGCCGCCAGGCGTGCTAGTTGGTCGCCGTCCAGAAGACGGTCCCGCTGTCACAGGTGTCGGTCTGCGCGCCCGAGGTGTCGGTGATCGCCACGGTGACGCGGAACGTACCGGTGGCCCGCACCGGGGAGGTGAAGCGCCCGGTCAGCTTGATCGTGAACAGGCCCTTGTCGCCGTTGCTGAACATCCGCGTGAACCCGCCGTTGTCGCTGAACACGCCGGGCGGGGTGATCGCCTTGTTCAGGGTGATCGAGAGTCCGCCGTAGGAGCCGCGACCGGCGGCGCTCATGCAGCTGGACGCCCACTGGATGTCGAAGCGCGACATGACCTTGCCGTTGACCGAGGCGCGCATGTCGACCGGCAGGGCGAGCGTGCCCGACTTCTGGGAGCTGACGCCGACGAACGCGGCTCCGCGCTTGGGATAGATCGCCTTGGCGGTCGAGTGGGCTCGGTGCGAGGCGGCGGCTGCCACCGGCGCGACGCCGAGTCCCAGCGCGGCGCTCAGCGCCAGGCCTCCGGCCACCTTGCGTTTCATGTCCTTCATCAACTACCGCCTCCGTGTCTTGGGTTCTGGTCTGTTAGCCGCCAGGGTCAGCCGCATATCGCGTATGACTGAAAATACGTATTCCCGGCAGGAAGGGTATTCGGCACTGCGGCGCCGCTGCTTATCATCACCGGCGACGGCACGTTGACGATCCGCGCGCGCCAACCGCTGGTGCCGTCGGACCGGACGAACGGATCGTTCTCCTGGACCTCGTCGACCGAGCCCGGCGGCAGCTTGGTCGACAGCGCGGGAATTGTCCGGGTCAGGTCGTTGAAACCGCCGCCGAGGACCTTGGTCGTGCCCGGACAGACGGCCTCGGCCGACCCGTTGGTCGGATTCGTCGACGACCCGTCGGCCTGGTAGACGATCGTCACCACGCCGGGGGCGTCGAGCCCGCTCTTGCCGGGCGGTCCCGGAGGCCCGGCGGGGCCCGGGGTGCCGTTGGCACCGCGCGGGATCACCGAGGCCGGGAACTTGCCGTTTGTGCCGAGCGGGAGGAGGGCGCCGGCCGTCGGCACGAACGAGGCGCGGTATCCGTTCAGGCGCCCGGCCTCGTCCGCGTAGCGGGCGTGGGCCACCGGCGCCGGTGCGCGGGTCCCCTTGCGCGTCGCGGCGTCGGCGATCGGCGTTGCGGCGAGGACGAGCGCCGCGATGGCCACGAGCGTGCCCGGGGAGGGACGGCGAACGGGTTCACTGCTCATGAAGGCATCTCCTGCTCGAATGACGGAACAGCAGCGTCCGGTGATGGACTCAACGGAACGCGCTCGACGGGGGAGTCCGAACCCGTATCGGGGCGGACGGATCAGGCGGGCCTGGCAACGCGACTCACGGCAACCGGTCGGGGTCGGGGCGACTGCACTTCGAACACGACCACCCGGGGGAAGTTGCGCGTCGGCGCCGCCGGCTCCGCTACGGCGTCGGCTTGCTGGAGCGTGTCGGCGGTGCCGGGCCGAAGGCAAGCCGAACCGCGACCGTATAGCCGGCGATCCGCACGCTCCCGGCGGCCGGCGTCTGCGAGACGACGACCAGGGTGGGGGCCCTCCCGCCGTTGCGGCGCTTTGCCGTCCGGAGGGCGCGGGCGCTCGGCCGGTAGACCCGGCCGAGCTTGCAGTTGCCGATCGCCAGAAGGTGCTGGGCCCCCCGCAGGGTGTGGCGCTTGAGGTTGGCCACGAGACATGTGCTCCCGGGCCGCGGGGTGACCACGGGCGGCGGTGTCGGCCCGGGTGGCGGCGCCGGCGCCGGGGCGACGGAGATCACGAAGGCCTGGTTCTGGTGCTCGGTCATCCCGGCTGAGGCCCCGTCGAGGTAGGTGCAGATGAAGTAGGTGCCGGCGGCCGCCGGGGTGAAGCTGGCGGTGAACGAGAACGATCCGTTGACGGTTCGCTGATCGACGAGGGTGGCGCCGCGAGTCGCCTCGGCGGCAGCCTGGGCCGCGCAGGGAGTTGCGCCGAACTGGGCGTAGGTCGTGATCGTGCTCGGCACGCCGACCGCTCCGGTCGCCGTGATCGCCTCGGGCCGCGTCGCCTGCGCGCCGGGCGCCGCCTGTACCTGGAGCGTCTGCGTGGCCGCGAGGCCGGTTGTGGGGCCGGCGGCAAGCAGGCAGGACGCCCCGCCGAGCGCCAGCAGCAGTCGGCGTGGGCAAAGCCGGAGACCCTCTCTCATTCCCATGCCGACGATCATAGCCCGCAGACCGGGGGCACGAATCCGACCGCGGGCGAGCCAATCGCCTCGCGGGCGCGCGATGCGCCGGGTTTCATCGGCTAGGCTCGGGGCCGGCGCCCCGCCGGTCGGCACCGTTCGAGCTGATCGGCCGCCGCCCCCGCCCGCATGATCCTCCCGCTTGAGCCACCCCGCGAGCCTGGTCCGCGTCCCGCCGCAAGCCGCGTTTCCCGCGGGCGGTCGGCCGCGCTCCACGGGGCGGGCGGCGGTCGCGCCGGCGCCGTGCGCCTGCCCCCGGTGTTCGCCCTGACCGGGGCGCTGATCGTCGTCTGGCTGCTCTGGTCGCCGCGCAGCCCGGACCTCGCCGCGCAGGTCTACCGTGTCGCCCTGTTTGCCCGCGACGGGTTCTCGTTGTGGGACAACGCCTGGTACGGCGGGCACTACCTGCCGGACTACAGCCTCGCCTTTCCGCCGCTCGCCGCCCTGGTCGGGACCCGCCTGCTGGGCGCCGTGTCGGTGTTCGCCTCTGCGTTGCTCTTCGAGCGCCTGGCCGAGACCCGCTTCGGTGCCCGAGCCCGACCTGCCGCCCTGGTGTTCGCGCTCGGGGCCGCCGGCGACCTCTACATCGGCCGCCTGACATTCGCCCTCGGCGTGACCTTCGGCCTGGCCGCCGTGCTGGCCGCGGCGCGGGCCCGCCCCTGGCTGGCCGGGCTCCTCTCCCTGGGCTGCGCCGCCGCCAGCCCGGTCGCCGCGCTCTTCCTGGGGATGCTGGCGGTCGCCGACCTCCTCGCCCAGGGCAACCTCCGCAGGTCGGCGGCGCTTGGGCTCCCGGCGCTCGCCCTGGCCCTGACGACGACCGTGCTCTTCCCGGAGGGCGGGACGCAGACGTTCTCCGGACCGTCGGTGATCGCCGCGTTCGGGGTGCCGCTGCTCATGCTCGCTCTGCTTCCGGCTCGGGAGCGGCTCCTGCGCTGTGGGGTCGCGCTCTACGTGGCTGCCGTCCTCGCCTCCTACGCCGTGGCCACGCCGATGGGGAGCAACGTCGTCCGCCTGGGCGTCCTGCTCGCCGCCCCGATCCTCGTCGGGGCGGTCGCCGCCGAGGACATGCGACGCGCGCTGGCCCGGCTCGCCGCCCTCGGCTCGAGCGTCGCCCGTCTGCGCCCGCGCGGCGCGGGGCCCGGGGCGGCCCACCGGCTGATCGGAGCGATTCCGGCGCGCTTGGCGCTGGTCACGGTCGCCGTCGGGCTGATCGGCTGGCAGGTCAACGGACCGCTTGCGCAATCGCTCGAGGGCGTCGGTGACCCTTCGCTTCACGCGTCCTACTACGCCCCGGTGAGCGCGTTCCTGGCCGCCCAGGCCGCCGGCGCTCCGATGCGCATCGAGGTGCCGTTCACGCGCTCTCACTGGGACGCGACCGTCCTCGGGCGCTCCTTCGACCTCGCCCGCGGATGGGAGCGTCAGCTCGATACCAAGTACGACGCCCTGTTCTACGCGGCGCAGCTGACCCCGGCGGCCTACCAGGCGTGGCTCGCGGAGACCGCTGTCCGTTTCGTCGCCCTCCCCGACGCCGCGCTCGACGACTCGAGCCGCCAGGAGGCGGCGCTGATCCGGGCTGGACAGCCATTCCTGCGCCCGGTCTTCGCGAGCCCCCACTGGCGCGTCTACGAGGTCCTCCACCCGACGCCCTTGGCAGCCGGCCCGGGCCGGCTGGTCGCGATCGACCCCGATGGCTTCACCCTCCGCGTCGACCGGCCCGGGACGTTCGTCGTCCGCCTGCACTTCACTCGCTACTGGTCGCTCGTCGGCGGCAGCGGCTGTGTCGCCGGCACCCCGGACGACTGGACGCAGGTGACGGCGGCGGGGACCGGGCTGGTCCGGGTCGATGCCCTGTTCTCCCTGGCGCGGCTGTTCACATCGGCTCCGGCCTGCGCGACCGGCAGCGAAGGTTGACGACCGGCGGGAGCCGGGCGTGTCACGCGGTCGTCTGATCCTCGACCTGCTCGCGCGTCCGCGCGGGTGCCGCTACGGGCCGCACGCCTCCCAGTGCGCCGACCTCCACCTCCCGGCCGGGGGCGGACCGCATCCGGTGGTGGTGGCGATCCACGGCGGGTCGTGGGGCTCGACCTACGGGAAGATCCTCATGCGCGGCCTGGCGGGCGAGCTCGCCCGCCGCGGGTTCGCCGTCTGGAACATCGAATACCGCCGGCTCGGTCGGGGCGGCGGCTGGCCGGCGAGCTTCGAGGACGTCGCGACGGCCGTCGATCACCTCGCCGTCCTCGACGCCCCGCTCGACCTCGAGCGGGTGGCCGGCCTCGGCCACTCGGCCGGCGGTCAGCTGATCCTCTGGGCGGCCGGTCGGTACAAGCTTCCGCCGGGGGCGCCGGGCGCCGATCCCGGAGTGCGCCTGGGCGCGGTGGCCTCGCAGGCCGGCGTCATCGACATGGCCGGGGCCTACTCGATGGCTCCGGACGGCGCCGTCGGGGCGGTGATGGGCGGCTCACCGGCCGAGGTGCCCGAGCGCTACGCGATCGGCGACCCGATTCGCGGGGTGCCGCTCGATCTGCCGGTCCTGCTCGTCCACGGCACCGAGGACCAGACGGTGTCGGTCCGCCACAGCCGCGCCTATGCGGCCGCGGCGGCCGCCGCGGGCGCGCCGGTGGAGCTGGTCGAGATCGCCGGCGAGGCCGGCCGGCATCGCAGCCACATCGACCCGGGCGGCCCGGCCTTCGCTGCGGCGGCGGGCTGGCTGTCCCGGACGTTTCCGTCGCCTACCCTCCCGGTCGGGGCGCCGCCGAGGTGAGGCGGGCGTTCTCCGGTGATGCGCCCGTGAGCATAGAAAAGCCCCGCAAGCGGGGCTTTTCCGTAGCAGGCCTGTAAGCCGGATCCTGTCTCGAGCAACCATCCATCTGAGCGGCCGACCTGGACCTTGGCGGGCAGCCTGCAAGCGGTCCCGCTTGGCCTTGCATCGGGTGGGGTTTGCCCGGCCGCCGCGTCACCGCGACGCCGGTGCGCTCTTACCGCACCATTTCACCCTTACCGGCGCGCGGTTGCCCGCGCGCTTAGGCGGTTTGTTTCTGTGGCACTTTCCCGCGGGTTTCCCCGGGTCGCCGTTAGCGACCACCCTGCCCTGTGATGTCCGGACTTTCCTCGAAGGCGATACCTCCGCGGTTGCTCAGCCTGCCCCCTGACGGTAGCGCGCCGGGAGCCCCGCTGCGAGGCGGCGCCCGCCTGACGGCTACCGCATCGTGCGCATCAGGCCGACCACGCGTCCGAGCACCCGGACCTCGCGACTGCGGATCGGCTCCATCGTCTCGTTCTCCGGCTGCAGGCGAACGTGGTCGGCCTCGCGGAAATAGCGCTTGACGGTGGCCTCCTCGCCGACCAGGGCGACGACGATCTCGCCGTCCTCGGCGGTGTCCTGCGGCCGGACGACGACGATGTCGCCTTCGAGGATGGCGGCGTTCTTCATCGAGTCGCCGCGCACCCTGAGCAGGTACTCGCCCCGCTCCCCGCCGGCCTGCTCGGGCACGGTGACGTACTCCTCGATGTTCTCCTCCGCCAGCACCGGCTGGCCGGCGGCCACCGACCCGACGAGCGGCAGGCCCTCCGGCGAGCGGACGATGTTGCGGACCTCCTGCACCGCCCGATCGAGCAGCTCGATCGCCCGGGGCTTGGATGGGTCGCGGCGGAGCAGCCCGATCTTCTCGAGATTGGCGAGGTGCTGGTGCACCGTCGAGGACGACGCCAGCCCAACGGCCTTGCCGATGTCCCGGACGGTCGGCGGGTAGCCGTAGCGAGCCGAATACCGCTTGATGAAATCGAAGATCTCCTGCTGGCGCTTGGTCAGATCCATCGCGCTCGTCTCCTTGATGCTCCTGGACCGAGTGGCATGACGAACATCTGTTCGCAAGCGTAGCGCCCGGCGGGGACGGAATCAAATGCCTATACTCGGCCCTCGCCGGCGCCTGTGGCGGAATTGGTAGACGCGCAAGGTTGAGGGCCTTGTGAACCGATGGTTCGTGGAGGTTCGAGTCCTCTCGGGCGCACTCCGAAGAGCCCTGTGCAGCGGGGCTTTTCGCCTTGTTCGGGCCGCGGATCGATCAGAGCCGAGCCCCACTGTGGTCCTGAGTCGGGCGCTGACCTTCAGGGAGGGTGATCCAGACGTCCGCACCGCCGCTGGTTCGGTTGGCGGCGTGCGCGTCTCCGCCGTGGGCGCGGGCGATACTTCGTACGATGGCGAGTCCAAGGCCGGATCCTGGCGTGGTCCGGGCGGCGTCCGCGCGGGTGAAGCGCTCGAAGGCGGTGGCCAGGAAGCCGCTCGGGAAGCCTTGACCTTCGTCGGTGACGTGCAACTCGACTTGGCCGCCGCGCCGCTCGGCGCGCAACACGATGGGCCCGTCGCCGTGGCGCAGCGCGTTCTCGACCATGTTTGAGAGGGCCTGCTGGACGCGCTGCGGATCAGCGTCGAGTTCCAGGTGGGCGGGCGGCGGGTCGACGGCGAGTGGCTGCCGCTGCGTCTCGCCGCGCTGGCTGAAGCGGTCCTTGACGGCGGCGAGGGTGTCGGCGATGGCGAAGTGACCGGGTCGGAGCGGCAGCTGGCCCTGGTTGGTGCGCGCGGTGATCAGCAGGTCTTGGGCGAGCTGGTTGAGCCGGTCGGTTTCCTCGGCGGCCGAGACCAGTGCTTGGCGCAGCTCGTGCGCCGAGCGGGTTCCGCGCAGGGCGAGCTCCAACTCAGTCCGGAGCACGGCCAGTGGGGTCCGCAGCTCGTGGCTTGCGTCTAAGACGAAGGCCTGTTCGCGGGCGAACGTCGCGTCGTTGCGTTCGAGCATCGCGTTGAGCGTCAGCCCGAGCCGACGAAGCTCATCGTCGGCCTCGGGCACCGGCAGTCGCGCCCCGGGCTCGGCGAGCGTGAGCTGTTGTGCTCGCCGGCGCATCGTCTCGACGGCGTGCAGCGCCGCGCCGGTCAGGATATAGCCGGCCAGCGAGGCGAGGATCAGCGCGGCCGGACCGCCGATCAAGAGGAGCTTGCCGAGCGCGGCGAGGGAGCGGTTACGTTCAGCGAGCGACGCCCCGGCCACCACGACCAGGCGGCTCCCGTCCTGCCCGATGATCGGTGTCGCCAAGAGGCGCGCGGGACCTTCGATGCCGGCGACTCCGTTCCGGCTGAGGAGTACCGGCGCGTGCTCGGCCCGCCCGAGCTCGAACGCGCTCAGCAGGGGACGGGGACCGACCTGCGGCGTGAAGTCCACCGCCCGGCCGCTGGGGTCGAGTACCTGCGTGAAACTTACCGCGGGCGACCGCCCAGGGCCGGAATCGCGCAGGGCGTTGTCGGTCTGCGCCACGAGCGCACGCACGTCCTGGGTGCGCGAACGTAGCCCCTGGTCGAGCGTCCGGGTGAGCTCGGTGGAGAGGCGCAGGTACAGGAACAGGCCCGTCGCGGCGAGGACGACGGCCATCGCCGCCAGGAACCCGAGCGTGATCTTCAAGCGGATCGGCGCGCGTCGCAGTGGCTGTGGGCGGCGCGTTCGCGGTGGGCGCCGCCGCCTGCCGGCTAGCATCCGCGCCCCGCACGCAGCCGGTAGCCGGCTCCCCTGACCGTCTCAAGGCTGCGCAGGGCGAAGGGCCGGTCGATCTTCTGGCGCAGGCGACGCACGTAGGCATCGACGATGTTGGAGCGGCTGTCGTAGGCGCCATCCCAGCCGTGCTCGAGCAGAGCAAAGCGCGAGAGGACTTCGCCTGCTCGGCGCATGAAGAGCTCAAGTAGGGCGAATTCCTTATTGGAGAGGTCGATCTCGCTCTCGCCGCGCCACACGCGCCGGGTGGCAGGATCCAGCCGCAGATCGCCGACCTCGAGCACGACTGGGCGCTCGCCTACCGTGCGGCGGCCGATTGCGCGCATCCGCGCCAAGAGTTCAGCGAACGAGAACGGCTTGACCAGATAGTCGTCGGCGCCGGCGTCGAGGCCGCCGATCCGGTCTCCGACGCCGTCGCGGGCGGTGAGCATCAGCACCGGCGCCCATACGCCGTCGGCCCGCAGCCGTCGGCAGGTCTCGAAGCCATCGATCCCCGGCAGCATGACGTCGAGAATCACCGCCCCGTAATCGGTTGCCCCCGCCATCCACAGGGCGTCCTCGCCCATTGCGGCGATGTCGGCGACCAGACCTTCTTCGCGCAGGCCCCGCCGCAGCAGTCCGGCAAGCTTGACGTTGTCCTCGACGATCAGGACCCGCAACACCGACCGCCAGATCGACCGGGCGTACGCATCGACAGATCATCCGCCCGCCTCATGAACGCAGGATGAAGGGCCAACCGCAGTCATCGACGGTTCATCGTCGCTTCATCCGTGCCGCCTAGCTTCCGGTCGTCTGTCCAACAACCAAGCCCTTCACCGATCTCCATCGGCGCCGCGCATCCTGGCGTCTCCAACCACGACAAAGAGGAATACTGGCTCATGCACAAACGACTGAAGACGGGCGCCGGGGCGCTGCTCGCCCTGGGAGCCCTGGCTCTAGGCGGTTCGGCGGTGGCCACGGCCACCAGCGGATCCTCCAGCCCGACGAAAGTGGGCACACCGATTCCGGCTGCCGCGGCGGCAGCTCCTGAGACCACAGGAGCAACCGACGCCGACAACGTCCAGGCCGGCGACCAGTCGACCCCGGACACGAACACGAACGCCCCGGAGGCGACCGCGAGCGGCAGCGAGGCGAACGGCAGCGAGGCGTCAAGTTCGTCAGACGGCCCCGGCGGTCATCAGGACGGTCCGGGCAACATCGACTACACGGCCCCCGGAGACAGCCCGACCGGGCCGTAGTGGGTGCGGGCGGGCGGTAACCAGACACTGAACCCGGCCGCCGTTCCCGACGCCGAGCGGGCCCCCTATCCCGGGGGTCCGCTGGGCGTTCCCTTCAGGTGGGTGACGCCCAAGCGCAAGTCGACGGACGCGTCACAAATCCCAACCATCGGGCCGGAGCGGGTCAGCGTCGGGACGCGGGCGAGGCTGCGTCGGCTAGTGCTCAGGCGCCGAGGCGCGCGCCCGAGGCACCCCGAGAGCCCCGAAGCCCGGATGGGAACCGCTGCACAGCCTCGACTGTGAAACCCGCGGCCTCGATTCGTCATGACGTGCTGCGCCGGCCCGCCCTCAGGGCGCGAGCATCCGGCGCAGAACCAGACCGCAGGCGACGGCGGCGACGAGGGCGAGGACCGGCGTGCCGAGGCCGATCACGCCGATCACCGCGAGCAGGATGCCGACGACGGCGACGACGCTCAGGCCGCCGGTGACGAGGACCAGGGTGTAGGCGCGCTGCTGTCGGACCCGTCGGGGCACGCGGCTGGGGGGACGGCGGGCGAGATCGCTCATGTCGGGGCTCCGGGGTCGAGAAGGACTCTCCGTTCAGACTACGGGCGCGCCGCCGTCGCCGGGCCGCGGGAGGATCTCCCGGGGCTGGGTCGCCTCGGCCGGACGCCCGCGCCATTCCCGCGGATAGCCGACCGAGACCTCCCGGAAGGGGACGCCGTCCGACCAGGTCGTCCGCGGGATGTGGAGGTGGCCGTAGACGACGGCCGCCGTCCGGTAGCGCCGATGCCAGTCCGCCGTGCGCTCGGTCCCGCACCACTGGGCGAACTCCGGATGGCGGAGGATGCGCGTCGGGTCGCGGATCAGGGGGAAGTGGTTGAGGAGCACGGCGGGGAGGCTCGGGTCGAGCGCGTCGAGGCGGCGCTCGGTCTCGGCGATCCGCGCGGCGCACCAGGCCTCGCGGCTGGCGTGGGGATCGGGGTGGAGCAGGCGCTCGTCGCTGCACACCACGCCGGCGCGGTAAGCGAGCTCGAGCGCCTGCGCCTGCGAGGCCGCGCCGGCCGGCCGGAAGGTGTAGTCGTAGAGGACGAACAGCGGCGCCAGGGTGACCGGCCCGCCGGGTCCGTCCCAGACGGCAAACGGATCCTCGGGGGTGAGAACGCCGAGGCTTCGGCAGAGGGCCACCAGGTGCTCGTAGCGGTGTTCGCCGCGGAGCTCGACCGGATCGGACGGCGGCGTCCAGAGCTCGTGGTTGCCCGGCGTCCAGACGACCGCGGCGAAGCGCTCGCGCAGGCGCCGCAGCGCCCACTCGACATCGTCGCAGTGGGCGCCGACGTCGCCGGCCACCAGCAGCCACGACCGCTCGGACGCCGGCCGGAGCGCTTCGACCAGGCGCCGGTTCTCCGGGTGGCGGACGTGGAGATCGCTGATCGCCAGCAGGCGCCCATCTTTCTCGGGTCCGGTGGCCATGGCGGGGCGAGCACCCTAGGCCGACCGGCAGCGGGCGCCGCGGAGCTCAGTCGTCGAAGGTGCCGTCGTAGAGTGCGAAGGTCGCGCCCTGGGGATCGCCGACGACCGCCATCCGGGCGATCCCGAGGTCGATCGGCCCGGCGTGCGTGGTCCCCCCGAGCTGCCCGAGGAGCCCGAGCGAGGCGTCGAGGTCGGCGACGCCGAAGTAGACGAGCCAGTGGGGTGGCGCCCCGGGCGCGGCCGGCGGTCGGATCCCGCCGTTGGCGCGCTCGGCGTTCTTGATCACCAGGTAAGGATCGGGGCTGCCCTCGAACGGCGCGAAGGTCCAGCCGAAGAGCCCGGCGTAGAAGGCGCTCGAGGCGTCCAGGTCGGGGGATGAGAGCTCGTTCCAGACGAGCGCGCCCGGGGCGTTGACGAGGGCCGCGCCGAAGTGGCGCCCGGCCTCCCAGATCAGGAGGAAGGCGCCCTGGGGATCCTGGAGTACGGCCATCCGCCCGGCGTCCAGCACGTCGAAGGGCGAGGCGTGGACGGTCGCGCCGAGCTCGGTGGCCCGGGCGGCGGTGGCGTCGGCACTCTCGACCGAGACGTAGGAGTTCCACAGCGGCGGCACCCCGGCCTCGCGCTGCTGCTGCGGCTGGGGCGAGATGGCGGCGGCCCCCTTGCCGTCGCGTCGCATCACCGAGTAGACGGCGTCGTCGCCGACCGGTATGTCCTGCGCCTCCCAGCCGAGCAGCGCGCCGTAGAACGCCTTCGCCGCCTCCTGGTCGGGGGTGGTCAGGTCGGCCCAGCAGAACGTGCCCGGGGTGTATGCCTCGCGCGTGCCCATGCCCGTCGACAGTAACGCACCGCGCGCCGCCGGCGGGGGAGCCAGCCGAGAACGGCGGCCGGGCGCGGGCGATACCGTCCGCGGCAGACCGAGAGAGACAGCGAACGGAGGCCCCCAGATGCCCGGCTACACGGTGAAGAACCTCAAGGAGATCGACGACGCCATGCGCGAGCGCGACTCGGGCGTCGAGGCGCGCTTCGCCCGCAAGCACCTCGACTCCGAGCATCTCGGGGTGAGCTACTTCCGCTACGGGCCGGGCGTCCGGTCGTCGCTCGGCCACAGCCACCGCGAGCAGGAGGAGGTCTACGTGGTGATCGCCGGCGCCGGCCGGGTGAAGCTCGACGAGGAGATCGTCGACCTGCGCCGGTGGGACGTCGTCCGCGTGGCCCCGGCGGTGGTCCGCGCGTTCGAGGGCGGGCCCGACGGGCTCGAGGTGATCGCCGTCGGCTCCGACCGCCCGGAGGGCGGCGACGGCGTGATGGCCAGGGACTGGTGGGCCGACTAGAGCGCGACGCCGCCGACCGCGATGGCCGATGCCCTGAACCCGGCGCTGCGGGCGGTCAGCGACGCGGTGCTCGCGGTCGCCGCCGAGCTCTCGGTCGAGGAGGTGCTCCAGCGCCTGGTCGACCGGGCGCGGGAGCTCGCGGGCGCCCGCTACGCGGCGCTGGGGCTACCGGACGGCGCGGGGGGGTTCGGCCGGTTCCTCGTCTCGGGGATGACCGGTGAGCTGATCGCGGCGATGGGTTCGCTGCCGCGGACGCACGGCCTGCTCGGGGCGATCCTCGAGACGGGCGCGGCGTTTCGCACCGAGGACATCCACCGCCATCCTCGCTTCCACGGCTGGTGGCCGCAGCGCCACCCGGACATGCGCTCGTTCCTCGGCGTGCCGATCCTCGCCCCGGAGGGGGTGATCGGCGCGTTCTACCTGACCGACAAGGTGGGGGCGCCCGAGTTCGGCGCCGCCGACCAGGAGCTGATCGAGCTCCTGGCGGCGCACGCGGCGATCGCCATCACCAACGCGCGGCTCTACGAGCGCAGCCGGGAGCTGACGATCGTGGCCGAGCGCAACCGCCTGGCCATCGAGCTCCACGACGTGGTCAGCCAGAAGCTCTTCGGCCTGATCCTGGCCACCGAGTCGGCGCTGACGCTGCTCGAGCGCCCGGGCGACCGCGACCAGGCGCGCGCCCAGATCGAGCGGGTCCAGGCGCTCGGCCGCGAGGCGCAGGACGAGCTGCGCTCGCTGATCCTCGAGCTGCGGCCGCCCGAGCTCGAGCGCGACGGCCTGGACACCGTGCTCCGCAAGCACGTGGAGCTCGTCGGCCAGCTCCACGGCGTGGCGATCGTCCTGCGCGTCGAGGAGGGGGTGAGCGCCGGCGACGGGCGGCGGGATCTCGAGATCCTCCGGATCGCCCAGGAGGCGGTGCAGAACGCGCTGCGCCACGCCGCCGCGCAACGGATCGAGGTCCGCCTCGACCGGAGCGCCGAGGGCCGCCTCGTGCTCGAGGTGGCCGACGACGGCGCCGGCTTCGACCCCGACGACCCAGAGCTCCGCGGGCGCCATCTCGGGCTGACCTCGATGCAGGAGCGGGCGCGGCGCGCCGGTGGTCGGCTGGAGATCCGCTCGGCCGCGGGGCAGGGGAGCACCGTCACGCTGGTGGCCGACCTTGGCTGAGGAGCCGATCAGCGTGCTCGTGGTCGACGACCACGCGGTCGTCCGCGAGGGGCTGCGGACGTTCCTCGGGCTCCAGGAGGGGATCGAGGTCGTCGGCGAGGCGGCTGACGGCGAGGAGGCGCTGCGGGAGGCCGAGCGGCTGCGGCCCGACGTGATCCTCATGGACCTGACGATGCCGCGGCTCGACGGGGTCGGGGCGATGCGCGAGCTCCGGCGGCGGCTGCCCGGGGCACGGGTCGTCGTGCTGACCAGCCACGCCGCCGACAGCCGCCTGCTGGCGGCGATCCGGGCCGGGGCGGCCGGCTACCTGCTGAAGAGCGTCCAGCCGCAGGAGCTCGCCCGGGCGGTGCGGGCCGCGCACGCCGGGGAGGCGCTGCTCGACCCGGCGGTGGCCGCGCGCCTGGTCGAGGCGATCGCCGAGCCGGAGGCCGCCGACGCGGCCGAGCACCTGACGCGCCGCGAGCTCGAGGTGCTCGTGCTGATCGGCGGGGGCCGCTCCAACAAGCGAATCGCCCTGGAGCTCGGCGTCTCGGAGAAGACGGTCAAGACCCACGTCGGCCATCTGCTGGCCAAGCTCGGCGTGAGCGACCGCACCCAGGCGGCGATGTACGCCGTCCGCGCGGGGCTCCTCTGAGGCGGTCCTAGGACGAATTGCCGATGGTCGGCGCGCGGCGGCGCGCCTAGTCTTGGCTCATGCGATGCCCCCCGGCGAGCGAGTCCTTCCTCTTGGGGAGCGGTTGCGGGTCGGCCGGCGGGCGGGTCGGGCAGCCGGGTGACGGGTTCTCGGCCGAGGGCGCGGTATGAGCGCGCTCGCGTTCTCGCTGCCGGCGCGGCTCGAGGCCACGGAGCCGCCCGAGGCGCGCGGCCTGGCCCGCGACGGGGTGCGGCTGCTGGCCGCCCGGCGGGGTGACGGGCGGATCGCCCACACCCGTTTCGGCGACCTGCCGGCCTTTCTCGCGGCGGGCGACCTGCTCGTGGTCAACACGTCGGCCACCCTCCCGGCCGCGATCCCGGCCCGGCGGGCCGGCGGCGAGGAGTTGTTGCTCCACTTCGCGACCCGGGCGCCGGCCCTGCCCGGCGACCGCGGCTGGGTGGTCGAGCTCCGCATCGAGGGCGGCGCGCGGCCGGCGCCGGCGGGTGGCGGCCCGCGGCCCGGGGAGACGCTCGCGCTGGCGGGGGGCGGAGAGCTCCGGATCCTCGCGGCCTATGCCCGCGGCGGGCGGCTGTGGCTCGCCCGGGTGGAGACCGAGCTGCCGGTCGTCGATCACCTGACCCGCCACGGCCGGCCGATCCGCTACGGCTACCTCGCCGGGGAGTGGCCGCTCGCCGCCTACCAGACCGCGTTCGCTGTGACCCCGGGCAGTGCCGAGATGCCGAGCGCGGGCCGCCCGTTCACCCCGGCGCTCGTCACCCGCCTCGTGGCCGGAGGGGTCGGGATCGCGCCGCTGCTCCTCCACGCCGGCGTCTCCTCGCCCGAGCGCGACGAGCCGCCCTACCCGGAGTACTACCGCGTGCCGGCGGCTACCGCCGTCCAGGTCAACGCGACGCGGGCGATCGGCGGACGCGTCGTGGCCGTGGGGACGACGGTCGTCCGCGCCCTGGAGACCGTGGCCGCCGCCGACGGCCGCGTGCGGGCGGGGGCGGGCTGGACCGATCTCGTCGTCACCCCGCAGCGGGGGCTGCGCGCGGTCGACGGCCTGATCAGCGGCTGGCACGAGCCCCAGGCCTCGCACCTGCAGATCCTCGAGGCCGCCGCCGGAGCCGAGCTGCTCGAGCGCTGCTACCGGGCCGCGCTCGCCGAGGGCTACCTCTGGCACGAGTTCGGCGACAGCCACCTGGTCCTGCCCTGATCCGGGGCCGCCCGGGCGCGAGCGGCCGTCAGCGCTCGGGCTCGTCGAGCACGTCGGCGCGGGCCGCCTCGTCCGGGCCGAGCTGGTCGTGGAGCCGCTCGACGGCGACGGTGATCTCACGGACCGCCTCGGCGAGGTCCTCGCGGTCGGCCTTGCGCTCGATCGAGATCCGCAGGGCGGCGATCTCGCGGGCGAGGAACTCGGCCTCGGCGAGCTGGCGGGCGTTGGTGTCGCGGTCGCGCTCGATCTCGACCCGGTCGCGCTCGGCCTGGCGGTTCTGGGCCAGCAGGATGAGCGGGGCGGCGTAGGCGGCCTGGGTCGAGAAGGCGAGGTTGAGCAGGATGAACGGGTACGCGTCCCAGCGCAGGGAGGCCGCGGTGATGTTGAGCAGGATCCAGACGACGACGAGGCCGGTCTGGAAGGCCAGGTAGCGGCCGGTCCCGAGGTAGCGGGCCATCGCCTCGGCCATACGGCCGAACTTGTCGGGGTCATACGACGGCCCGCCGCCGGTGCCGCGGGGCTTCGAGAGATCGTCGCGGCGCGACACGGCGCTCGCTAGTTCCTCGCCGGCGCGACGCGCCAGCCGGCGGGCAGGACGCGGTCGAGGACATCGTCGATCGTCACCGCCCCGAGTAGGCGGCCGGCCTCGTCGACCACGGGCAGGGCGACGACGTCGTAGGCGGCGAGGCGGTGAGCCACGAGCTGATCGCTCGTGTCCGGGCGGACCGGCTCGGGCTCGTGGTCGAGGCAGCGGCCGAGTGTCTTCGACGGCGCCTCGCGCAGGAGCCGCTGGAAGTGCGCGACGCCGAGGAACCGCCCGGTCGGCGTCTCGGTCGGCGCGAGGCAGACGAAGACCTGGGCGGCGAGCGGTGGGCGCAGGTCGGGGTCGCGGATCCGGGCCAGCGCCTGGGCGACGGTCGCCTGGGGCTCGAGCACGATCGGCTCGGGGGTCATCAGGCCGCCGGCGGTGTCGGGCCCGAAGTGGAGCAGGCGCAGGACGGGGGCCGCCTCGCCGGGGTCCATGGCCGCGAGGAGCTCGCCGCGGCGCTCGGCCGAGAACTCGGCCAGCAGGTCGGCGGCGTCGTCGGCCTCCATCTCGTCGAGGACGCGGGCCGCCCGCTCGAGGTCCATGCCCTCGACGATCCGCACCTGCTCCTCCTCGGAGAGCTCTTCGAGCAGGTCGGCCAGGCGCTCGTCCTCGAGCGCGTCGGCCAGGATGCGCCGCCGCGCGAGCGGCAGCTTGCGGATCGCCTCGGCCATCTCGACCGGGTGAAGCTGGCCGATCGTGGCGGCCTCGCGGGCGCCGGCCCGCTCGTCGCGGAGCACCTCGGCCGCCTCGCTCCAGTCGATCACCTCGGGGGCGCGGCGGCGGCCGGCGAGGCCGGGGGGCGCGAGGGCGAGCGTGGCGAGCTCCCAGGAGTTCGGCTCCGGCGCCGGGGTGATCGCGGCATCGACGATGCGGCGGTCGCGTAGCCGGCGGCCGAGGAGCTCGCCGACGACGAGCTGCTCGCCGCCGCGGAGCTCGAACTGGCGCAGGTTGATCGCCCCCCGCCGCAGGCGCACGCCCTCGGGTTCGATCTCGCCGATCCGCCCGGCGCCGACGAAGACGCGGCGCCGCTGGACGGAGACGACGAAGCCGTTGACCCGGGGGGGTCCGCCGCCCCCGCCGCCCGAGAGGACGACGTCGACGACCTGGCCGAGCTCGGCGCCGTCGGCACCGACGAGCGGGAGGCGTACCAGTCGAGAGACGTAGATCAGTCGGTCGGCCATCAGACCATTGTGCCGATCGGATCCCGTCGCCGCAGCCGTGCAACGGCGGCGGCCACGGCCGGCGCCGGCGCTATTGTTGGCGGCGACCCGCGCCGCGACCCCGGCCATGCAGATGCCATCGAGACAGCCGGCGCCACCGCCCCCGAGCCCCGCCATGCCGCGCTGCCGCCGCCGCCGGGCGCGCCGGTCGCGCCGGGCATGAGCAGCCCCGATCCCGCCGCCCGGCGCCGGGACCGCGCCGCCGCCCGCGCGGCCGAGCTGCGCCGCCGCCGCCGCCGGCTGCTGGCGCTGCCCGTCGGGCTGGTGGTCATCGTCGTCGCGGTGATCGTCGCCCGCTCGGGCGGCGGCAGCGCCGCCCCGGCGCGACCGGCCGGCACCACCCACGAACCGGCCGCGGCCCGGCCGGGTTCGGCGGCCGCGGCGAAGGTCGCCGTCAGGCCGATCGGATCGCTCGCCGCCCCACTCCAGGACCCGGCGGCGGCGACGCTCGGGAGCGACCGGGTCGCCCTGCTCGGCGGCCTCGACCGGGTCGACCGCTCGACCGGCGATGTCGTCCTCCTGAGCGGCGGGGCGCCGCGGTCGGGGGGCCGGCTGACCGCGCCCCAGCACGACGCGGCGGCCGCCGGGCTCGGCGGCTCCGTCTATGTCTTCGGCGGCGGCGATCTCGCCTCCTACGACCACATCCTCCGCTACGACCCGGCGGGCGGCACGGTCACCCAGGTCGGCAAGCTGCCGCAGCTCGCGTCAGACGTCGCGGTGGCCACGCTCGGCGACACGGCCTACGTGGTCGGCGGCTACAACGGGACGCGGGCGCTCGACACGATCGTCGCCTGGCGTCCGGGGGCGGCGGCGCGCGTCGTCGGCCACCTCCCGTCCGCCGTCCGCTACGCGGCGGTGGCCGCGGTCGGCGGCCGGCTGATCATCGCCGGCGGCTCCGAGGGAGTAGGTGCGACGAGCGCGATCCAGAGCTTTGACCCCCAGACCGGCGCGGTCACCCAGATCGGCCGCCTGCCCGGCCAGGTGACCCACGGGGGGGCGGCCACCCTCGGGTCGGTCGTCTATCTGGTCGGCGGGCGCGGGGCCGCCGCCGACACTCAGGTCGCCCAGATCCTCTCGATCGACCCGGCGAGCGGCCGGGCGCGGCGCGTCGGGCGCCTGCCCAAACCGCTGTCGGACGCGGCCGTGGTCGCGGTGGGCGACCACCTCGTGGTCGCGGGCGGCCGCAGCGGCGGCGCCGCCCAGACCGGCGTCTACACCGTCAAGCCGGCCGCGTAGCCCGCCGGCGCCTGGCGGGTCGGAACGAAGCCGGGCGCGGCGGCGATTCCGGGGTGGGTCTGCTTGACTTGGTGGCCTGTCTGAGATGACCACTGGTGCCGGCGGGCGGGCCGGGGGCCGCGGCGGCCTGACGGCGGAGCTGGCCGCGATCGTCGGACGCGACGCGGTGCTCGCGCCGCCGGCCCGGGCCTACGTCCACGATGCGGCCGAGGGCCGCGGCATCGGCGGGCGCCTCGAGGCTGTGGCGCTGCCCGGGAGCGCCGCGGAGGTCGCCGCCGTCGTCGCCTGGTGCTACGCCCACGACGTGGCGATCATCCCGCGCGGGGGCGGCAGCGGCCTCGCCGGGGGCGCCGTGCCGCTCGACGGCGGCGTCGTGCTCGGCCTCGAGCGGCTCCGCCGGCTGCGCGCCTTCGAGCCGCTGCTCTGGCGCATCTCCGTCGAGGCGGGCATGCCGACGGCCGAGCTCCACCGCCGCGCCCGGGAGGGCGGCCTGCTCTTCCCGCCCGACCCCGGAGCGGCCGAGCAGTCGCAGGTCGGCGGCAACATCGCCACCAACGCCGGTGGCCCCCATGCCTTCAAGTACGGGCCGACCGGGGCCTGGGTCACCGGCCTCGAGTTCGTGCTGGCGCCCGGCGAGCTCGTCACCGTCGGCGGGCCGATCCGCAAGGACGCCGCCGGCTACGACCTCAAGAGCCTGATGGTCGGGTCCGAGGGCACACTCGGGGTGGTCACCGCCGCCTGGCTGCGGCTGATTCCCGCGCCCGAGGCGGCCCTGCCGGTGATCGCGCTCTATCCGGATGCCCGGGCCGGGTGCGGGGCGATCGAGGCCGTGCTGGGCAACGGCATCCAGGCCGCCGCCCTCGAGTTCCTCGACGGCGGGGCGATCGCCCTGGCCGCCGCCGGGCTCCCCGTGCCGGCTGCGCCGGAGGCGGCGTTCATGGTGATCGCCGAGGCCGACGGGAGCTTGGCCGAGGCCGGCCGGATCCGCGCGGAGCTGCTCGAGATCCTCGGGGACGGCGCGCTGGCCACGAGCGCCCCGACGCAGGCGCCGGCCGTCGCCGACCTCTGGCGCTGGCGCCGCGGCGTCTCGCTCGCCGTGCGCGCCCGGCGGGGGGCCAAGGTCAGCGAGGACATCGTCGTGCCGGTCGAGCGGCTCGCCGAGGCGGTCGAGGGGACGGTGGCGATAGGCGCTCGCCACGGCCTCGACGCCTGCAGCTGGGGCCATGGCGGCGACGGCAACCTCCACTCGACCTTCCTCGTCACCCCCGACGACCGCGAAGAGCTCGTCCGCGTCGAGCGGGCCGTCGATGAGGTGTTCGCCCTGGCGGCCCGGCTCGGCGGCTCGGTCTCCGGCGAGCACGGCGTCGGCTGGGTCAAGCGCGGGCAGCTCGAGCGCGTCTGGTCACCGCCGGCGCTCGCCCTCCATGAACGCCTCAAGGTGGCCTGCGACCCGCGCGGCCTGATGAACCCGGGCAAGAAGCTCGGCTCCCGACTCCCGGCGCACTTAGCTTAGCTTAGCTTAGTCTAGTCTAGCCGCAGGTGCGCATGCTGCCGTGGAGCAGGGAAGCGCCGCGCGGCAGCTTGGCGACCTGGGCCATCAGGCTGTAGCTGACCCCGCGGCGCAGCCCCCGCGGGTCGATGCGAAACAGGAAGCGGCCGCGGGCATCGGGCTGGCTCGAGCGCCCGAGCGCTGGCCGAGCATGTAGTAGGTGACCCGGCGGATGGTCCCGCCGGAGACGTAGACCCGAAACGGCCGGCGTACGCAGCCGGTCGGTCCGCGGAAGGCCAGGGGGCCCTGGGCGGCGTTCCGCGCCGGGGTGCTCGCCGGTGCCGTCCGCGTGGCCGGTGCGGCGGCGCTGCCCGCGGGAGCGGCGGAGCCGGCGGGTCCGGGCGCCGGGGAGCCCGCGGCGGGCGACGTCCCGGGTGCGGCGGGCGGGGGCGAACCGCCGGTCGATGGCGGCAGCGCAGGAGCGGAGCCGATCTGGGCGGCGGTGATGCCTACCGTCGCCCCCGCGTCCAGGCACGCCGTCGGCCCGATGCCGTAATTGTTGGCGTCCCCGCTGAGCGGACCCTGAACGCATAGGCCCCGGCGCGCGTGGGGGCAAAGGTGCCCGAGTCGTAGGTGCCGGCGCCCGGCACCGGGACGGTCGAGCTGAACACTGGCGCCCCGGCGCAGAACTGGTCGTCGGGCCCGGTCGCCGTGAAGGTGACGGTGCCCGTCGGCGACCAGCCGCCGGAGATCGTCGCCGTCGCGTGGAGCAGGCCGCCCGACCGCGCGGCGGTGGTCACCTCCGCCGCGTAGGTCGGGCTGACCGTCACCGTCTGGGCGGCATTGCCGCAGCCGGTGCTCGCGGACGCGTTGCCGGCGTCGCCGCCGTAGGCGGCGATCCAACAGTAGGTGCCGGCCGACGGCGTCGCGTAGGCCGGAGAGTTGTCGGAGCCGGTGCCCGACACCGCGACCGCGGCGGTGAAGATCGGTGCGGCGCAGCTCGTGTCGCCGGGACCGAACAGCGCGAAGCTGATCGTGCCCGTCGGCGCGGAGCCGCCCGTGAGATTGGTGTGGTCGAAGATCTGCAGGCCGACCACCGTCGACGGCGAGGCGTTGCCGAGCAGCTGGGGGCTGGCCGCGGCGGCGGCGGCCGGGTCGCCGAGCAGCGCGAGCGCAAGAACGGCGAGGAGACCCCGGTGACGGGGTCTCGAAGGTACGGACCGCAAGGGGTGACTCGAATCGTCAGGTGGCGCGCGCGAGTTGGGCGCCTTGACGGGTGAGCGGCGTCTTGCCCCAGCGCGCCCGCTGAGCGTACTCGATAATCGCCGGGAAGTAGGCCTCGAAGTCGTCGGTGGCGATACCGGCCGGCTCGAGCACGTTGCGCGCCCGGCGGTCGTCGAAGCGCGTGGCCACGTCGAAGTACGGGAGGTAGGCCGAGGCCTCCTCGATCATCGCCGCGTCGTTGTTGATCCGCGGCGCCGGTCGGCCGAGCGCCCGGCAGGCGAGCTCGATCAGCTGGGCGTTGGTGACCGCCTGGCGCCCGGCGACGAGGTTGATGGCGCCGGTCGCCTCGGTGTGCTTGAGCAGGTGGACGAGGGCGTCGGCCACGTAGTCGACCGGGACGACATCGACCACGCCGTCGGGGTTGGCCGGGACCTCGTCGAGCATCCCGCGCGCGAAGGCGCGCAGCGGCCAGTAGATCACGTTGAAGGCCGGCGTCCAGCCGCTGTGGCGGTCACCCACGACGATGCTCGGGCGGGCGATGACCAGGGGCAGGTCACTCGCCATGACCTCGATCTCGGCCTCGAACTTCGACTGCTCGTAGCTGTTGCGGAATGCCTGTCCGACGTCGAGATCCTCCTCGCCAAAGGTGCCGTCGTGGCGGCCGCCGACGTAGGCGGTCGAGACGTGGACCAGGCGGCGCAGGTCGCTGAGCTCGCCGGCGAGCGAGAGCAGGCGCCGGGTGCCGTCGGTGTTGATGATCCGCGCCTCGGCGAGGGGGAGGGCGAAGGAGATCGAAGCCGCGCAGTGGACGATCGACGTGGTCGCCCCGACGAGGGCCCGGCGGTCTGCGGCGCTCAGCCCGAGCTCGGGTGCGCTCACGTCGCCGGGGACGGCCGTGATCCGCTCGGCCGCGTCGGGCGGGGGGGTCTCGTAGAGCTGGGCGAGGACGGAGTCCATCCGCCGGGCGGCCTGCTCGCGGTCGGCGGCCCGCACCAGGGCGATGATCTCGGTGTCGGGCGTCTCGAGCAGGCGGACCAACACCTCCATGCCGAGGAACCCGGTCGCGCCGGTCAGGAGCACGCTCATCGGAGCGGTGCCCCCATGGCATGGAAGCCGCCGTCGACGTGGATGATCTCGCCGCTGATGCCCCGCGAGAGCGGGGAGAGCAGGAAGAGGGTGGCATCGGCCACCGGCCCCGGGTCCTTCACGTCCCAGCCGAGCGGAGCCTGACGGCCCCAGATCGCCGCGAGATCCTCGAACCCGGGGATGCCGCCGGCGGCCAGCGTCTCGAGCGGACCGGCCGAGATGAGGTTCGAGCGCACGCCCCGCGGCCCGAGGTCGCGGGCGAGGTAGCGCGAGACGCTCTCGAGCGCGGCCTTGGCCACGCCCATCCAGTCGTAGACCGGCCAGGCGACGCTGGCGTCGAAGTCGAGGCCGACCACGCTCGCTCCGTCCTCGGCGCGCTCGAGCAGCGGCAGCAGGGCGACCGCGAGGGCCTTCATCGAGAACGCGCTGGTCTGGAAGGCGGTGATCGCGCTCTCCGCCGGGGTCGAGAGGAACTCCCCGCCGAGGGCGTCGCCCGGAGCGAAGGCGATCGCGTGGAGGACGCCGTCGAGGTGACCCCAGCGCTCGTCGAGGGAGGCCGCCAGGGCGGTGAGGTCATCGGGCTGGTTGACGTCGAGCTCGAGCACGTCGACCGGGTTGGGCAGGTTCTTGGCCGCCCGCTCGGTCATTCGCCGGGCGCGGCCGAACCCGGTCAGCACGACCTCGGCTCCGCCCTCCTGTGCCCGCCGGGCCACGTCGAAGGCGATCGAGTCGCGGGTGACGACGCCGGTGATGAGCAGCCGCTTGGCCTCCAGCATCACGGCGCGCCCCGCTTCCAGACGACCTCGACCAGCGCGCGGGCGACGAGCTGCTGCGCCTGGTTGACCACAGACCAACGCCACTGCACGAGCCCGGCCTCCTCACCGATCGGACGAAGGGCAAGGATCGCGCCCTTGACGCGGATCGTATCCCCCAGCCTCACGGGCCGCTTGAAGACCACCTTGTCGAGCCCCCGCAGGGCGATGACTCGGTCCGGGTCGAAGGGCACGAGGCCGACGGCGTAGGAGACGACCAGCATCCCGTGGGCCACGCGCTCGCCGAACGCGCTCTCGGCCGACCACTGGGCGTCGACGTGCTGGGGGTGGCTATCCCAGGTGAGCGCCGCGAAGCCGACGACGTCGGCCTCGGTGATCGTCCGCCCGCGGGAGATGAACGAGGCCCCGGTCTCCAGGGCCTCGAACGGATCCGACCATCTCACAGAGGGATGTTGCCGCCGCGCTGCGGCCGCGAGCGGCGGCCCACGTTCTCCAAGCTGTCGAAGACGGAGATGATGCGCCGCCGCGTCTCCGACGGCGGGATGACCTCGTCGATGAAGCCGTCCGCGGCGCCGGTGGCGGCCAGCAGGTGCTCGGCGGTGTAGGCGGCGGCCAGCGCGTCGCGCGCCCGCGCCGGGTCGTCGGCACCGGCGATCTCGCGGCGATTGATGATCTCGATCGCCTGCGTCGAGCCCATCACCCCGAGCGTGGCCCGCGGCCAGGCGAAGACGAAGTCGGCGCCGAGGTCCTTGGCGTTCATCGCGATGAAGGCGCCGCCGAATGCCTTGCGCACGACGATCGTAACTCGGGGGACCGTCGCCTCGGCGAAGGCGTGGACGAGCTTCGCGCCGTGGCGGATGACCCCGCCCTTCTCCTGCTTGGTCCCCGGGAGGAAGCCCGGCGTGTCGACGAGCACGACCATCGGCAGCCCGAACAGGTTGCACGTGCGCACGAAGCGCGCCGCCTTCATCGCCGCGTGGCTGTCGAGTACGCCGCCGAGGTAGCGCGGCTGGTTGGCGATGATCCCGACCGACCGGCCGTCGAGGCGCGCGAGCGCGCAGACGATGTTGCGCGCGTACTTGGGCGAGATCTCGAGCAGGCGCCCGCCGTCCACCAGCGAGCGGGCGACCTCGCGAATATCGTAGACGCGCCGTTCGTCGTCGGGCACGCAGGCGTCCGGCGGATAGGTCGGCGAGGCGACCGCCGGCCAGCGCATCGGCGGCTCGGTGCTCGACTGCGGCAGGTGGTCGAGCAGGTCGCGCGCCAGGAGCGCCGCGTCGACCTCGGTCGGCGCAACCATGTGGCAGACACCGTTGCGCTCGTGGACCCGCGGACCACCGAGCGTCGCCCCGTCGACGTCCTCGCCCATCACCCGCTTGACCACCGCGGGTCCCGTGAGGAACATGCTCGCTTCCTGGGTCATGATCACGAAGTCGGTCAGCGCCGGCGCGTAGGAGCCGCCGCCGGCCGAGGGGCCGCAGATCACCGAGATCTGCGGGACGCGTCCGGACAACGCGACGTGCTCGCGGAAGATCCGGGCGTAGCCGCCGAGCGCGGCCAGCCCTTCGGTGATCCGGGCTCCGCCCGATTCGATGAATCCGATGACCGGCACCTGCGCCCGCCCGGCCAGCTGGAGGACCTGGACGACGGTGTCGGCGTGGGTCGCTCCGAGCGAGCCGCCCACGAAGGAGGCATCCTGCGCGAAGCAGAACACCGGGCGGCCGTCGACGCGTCCGCTGCCACCGAGCACGCCGTCGCCGGCCCGCGCCTTCTCGCCCATCCGCCGCGAGCGGACATCGGTGCGCACGAGGCTGATCGAGCCGGGATCGCAGAGCACCTCCAGGCGCTCCAGCGCGGTCAGGCGTTCATCGGGACGAGGGGCCAGCTTCAGGCTCATGCTGCCTCCAGACATAGGACGACGTTGTGCCCGCCAAAGCCAAACGAGTTCGAGATCGCGGTCGCGTGGCGACCGTCGGGGACCTCGAAGGGACGCGCCGCTCCGGGCACGTAGTCGAGGTCGAGGTCGGGATCGCGCTCCTCCCAGCCGAGCGTCGGCGGGGCGACCCGGTCGCGGAGGGCGAGCAGCGTGGCCACCGCCTCGACGGCGCCGGCCGCGCCGAGCAGGTGCCCGATCGCCGACTTGGTCGAGGACACGGGGAGGCCGGCGGCGTAGTCGCCGAAGGCCGCCTTGAGGGCGAAGGTCTCGGCCCGGTCGTTGAGCGGCGTCGAGGTGCCGTGGGCGTTGACGTAGTCGATGTCGCCCGCCCCGAGGCCGGCGTCGCGCAGCGCCGACTCGATCGCCATGTGGGCGCCCTCGCCGCGCTCGTGCGGCGCGGTGAGGTGGAAGGCGTCCGAGGTCGCGCCGTAGCCGCGGACGGTGCCGAGGATCCGGGCGCCGCGGGCGCGGGCTGCGTCGCCGTCCTCGAGGACGAGCACGGCGGCGCCCTCGCCCATCACGAACCCGTCGCGGCGGATGTCGAACGGCCGCGAAACGCCGCTCGTCGACGTCGCGTCGAGTGCGGCGAAGGCCGCCTTGGAGAGCGGCGTCAGCGCCGCCTCCGAGCCGCCGGTGACCACGGCGATCGCGTCGCCGGCCTGGATCGCCCGGACCGCCGAGCCGATCGCGTGCGCCCCGGCCGCGCAGGCCGAGACGATGCCGTAGACGTGTCCGCGGAGGTCATGGCGCATGCTCAGCGCCGCGGCCGGGGCGTTGCTCATCATCAGCGGGACGGCGAGCGGCGAGACCGCCTTGGCGCCGTCGCGCTCCAGCAGGGTGTGGTTGTGCTCGAGGGTGCCGATTCCGCCGATCCCGGTGCCGATGATGCAGCCGATCCGGCGCGGGTCATAGGGGAGCTCCTCGTCCCAGCCGGCATCGCGGAGCGCCTCACCGCAGGCGGCGAGCGCCAGCTGGGTGCAGCGGTCGGCTCGGCGAGCCTCCTTGCGGGAGAGGAAGTCGGTCGGCTCGAAGTCGGCGCAGGGAGCCTCGCCGTCGCGCACGCCGCAAATGCCCGCGGTCCAGCGCTCGTGGAGGGTCCGGGCACCGATCCCGAGCGGCGTGACCGCGCCCATTCCCGTGACGACGACGTCGGTCATCGCAGGCCTCCGGGTGATGGGGCGAGAATGTTCACTACGCGCGCTCTACGATCAGGTCGACCGCGTTGCCAACCGTCTTGATCGACTTGACGTCGCTGCTCGTCAGGTTGACGCCGAACTGCTCCTCGACGATCTGCGACAGCTCGGCGAGGTCGAGCGAGTCGATGTCCAGAGCAGTGAGCTCGGCGTCGCGGTTGATCTCGTCGGGATCGGCTCCGAAGCTCTCCAGCGAGTTGCGTACGACCTGCTCGACCTGCTCGGAAGTGACTGCTGCAGACATATCTGCTCCGTTCTGTTGGTTGGTCATGCGGCCAGCCCCCCGTCGACATAGACGGTGCTGGCGGTCACGTATCCCGCCGCCTCCGAGGCGAGGAAGCGCACGCAGGCGGCGACCTCGTCGGGGGTTCCGGCGCGCCGGGCGGGGACCGCCTCGAGCACGTCGTCGGGAAGGTCGGCGGTCATCTCGGTGTCGATGAACCCCGGGGCGACGGTGTTGACCGTCACCCCGCGGCGGGCGACCTCGACGGCGACGGTGTTGCTCATCGCGATCAGGCCGGCCTTGGAGGCGGCGTAGTTGGCCTGGCCGGCGTTGGCGCGCGGGCCAACGATCGACGCGATGCTGATCACCCGTCCGAAGCGGGCGCGGATCATCGCGCGCAGCGCCCCGCGGGTCAGCCGGAAGGACGCCGTCAGGTTGGTGCGCAGGACATGGTCCCAGTCCTCGTCGGAGATCGACAGCGCCAGGTTGTCGGCGCGGACGCCGGCGTTGTTGACCAGGGCGAGGACTGGGCCGAGCGCGCGCTCGGCCTCCTCGAGCACCTGGGACGGATTCTCGGCGACATCGCCGTGGAGGGCGACGGCGTGGCCCCCGGAGGCCTCGATGGTGGCCACCGTCCGGGCGGCGCCGGCCTCGTCGCTGCGGTAGTTGACGACGACCGGCCAGCCGTCGCCGGCCAGGGCCCGGGCCGTCGCTGCACCGATGCCCTTGGCGCCGCCGGTGACCAGCGCGCAGGCGTCGCTCGGGCGCGGCTTGCTCATGCCCTCACCGCACCGTTGGCGGCCGGCGCCTCGCCCCATTCGACGACGACGGCGCCCCAGGTGAACCCGGCACCGACGGCGGCCAGGAGCACCCGGGCGCCCGGTCGCAGCTGCCCGTTGCCGCGGGCGTGGCCGAGGGCGAGGGGGATGCTCGCGGCCGACGTGTTGCCGACCCCGGCGATGCAGTCGACCACCCGCGCTGGGTCGAGTCCGAGCCTCTCGCCGAGCGCCGAGGTGATCCGGCCGTTGGCCTGGTGGTAGACGAAAAGGTCGATGTCGTCGAGGCCGACGCCGGCGGCGCGGCATGCCTCGAGCGAGGACTCGTGCAGGCGACGGACGGCCTGCTTGAAGGTCTCGTGCCCGTCCATGATGATCGCCTTGGTCTCGGGGTCGCTGGTGATCATGTCGCCGCACGAGCCGTCCGCCCCGAGTACGACCGGGCCGATCGAGCCCGGCGCCCCGGCGGTGATGACCACGGCGCCGGCGCCGTCGCCGAACAGCGCGGCCGTGCGTTTGTCGGTCGGGTCGACGTAGCGCGACATCAGCTCGGCCCCGATGATCAGCGCGGTGGTCGCGCGGCCCGCCTCGATCCACGCCGTCGCGCTGGCCAGGCCGGCCACGAACCCGGTGCACGCGCAGCCGAGATCGAAGCCGCCCGCCCGGGTCGCGCCGAGCGCGTGGGCGATCAGCGGCGCCGCGTTGGGGGTGGAGAGCTCGTGCGAGAGGGTGGCCACGATGACCAGGTCGACCTCCGCCGCCGGGATCCCCGAGTCCTCGAGCGCGGCGCGCCCGGCCTCGGTCGCGAGCTCGACGAGCGTGACCTCGGGCGCGGCGTGGCGGCGCTCGCGGATGCCGGTCCGGCGCACGATCCAGGCGTCGTCGACCCCGATCTCGGCGCCGACTTCGGCATTGGTCACGACGCGGTCGGGCAGCGCCGTGCCGAGGCCGACCATCCCCGCCGTTCGCAGTTGCGCCCGCGCTGGGGCGGTCGGATCGAACGTCGCCTCAGGCGTGGACGCCATGTAGCTCCTCGATCGTCGTGGCCTTGAAGTTGGGCAGGTTGCGCGGCACCAGCTTGGCCAGAACCTGGTCGGGTCCGACGTCGACGAACGTCCGCGCGCCGGCGGCGTGGAGGGCGGCCATCGTCTCCCGCCAGCGAACCGGACGCGTGAGCGCGGCGACGAGCTGCCCGCGGACGTCGGTGAAGGGCTCGGCGGTCAGGCCGCTGATCACCGTCGCGTCGGTTTCGCGCACGGTGGCCCGGTCGAGGGCGCGTTGGAAGCTCGCGCAGGCCGAGGCCATGTCGGGCGAGTGGAAGGCGCCGGCGACGTCAAGGACGATCGCCCGGACGCCGATTGCCCGCGCCTCGACGGCGGCCTCCCGCAGGCGGCTCGCCCGTCCGGAGAGGACGACCTGGCCGGGGGCGTTGTCGTTGGCCAGGGTGACGCCGTGGGTGTCGGCGAGCTGCAGGGCCTGCTCGACGGTCGCCTTGAGCACGGCGAGCATCCCGCCGTCCCGCGCACGGTCGGCCGCCTCGGCCATCAGCGCGCCGCGGAGGATCACCAGCTCGAGAGCATCGTGCTCGTCGAGCACGCCGGCCGCGGTCAGCGCCGAGAGCTCGCCGAGCGAGTGGCCGGCGAAGGCGAGGGCGGGTGGGCGCTCGAGCGAGCGCCAGCCGGCGAGGCTCGAGAGGAAGATCGCCGGCTGGGCGAAGCGGGTGCTCTCGCCGGCGCGGGCGAAGAGATCCTCGCCGACGGCGGCCCGGCAGTGGGCGGCGAGCTCGCCGCAGAACTCGGCGACCAGCGGCTCGGCCTCGGCCACCGAGCTGCCCTGGCCCGGGAAGATAAAAGCGCAGTCGCTGCGGGTGGAGTTCGTCATGTCGAACACAGTTACGGCGTAACGGGCTCTCTGGTTAGCCGCAGCGCCGGGATACCCCCCGTTCGGCGGGGGAGGCGGCGCGCGTCGACCCCCCATGCGGGGGGGACGCGGCAACCGCGCACCGAAACGACGGGCGGTCGCGGGATAATCGAGGGCAACCACTAGAAGGGGTCCCGTACGAATGTCCGGCCCGTATGAAAACCGTCCGCTCTCCCATCCGCACGTGGCGGCGATCGAGCTCGTCGCCGAAGTGCTCGCCAAGGGCGAGCTCGACCCCAACGCCGACGACTTCTACGGCCGCCTCTGCGAGGTGACCTGCGAGGTGACCTCGCTCACGCGGGCGGTGATCTTCCGCTACGACTCCGCCCGGCGGCGCGTCCGCGCGGCCGGCAGCTTCGGCATCGACCTATCGGTGTTCGCCAAGGACTTCTTCACCGTCGAGTCGGCGCCGCTGGCCCGGCGGGCGCTCGAGATCGACCGGGTCATCGAGTGCACCGACGACCTCGAACGCGAGCTGCCGGTCGAGTACGTGCGGCTGCTCGGAACGACGACCGTCGTCTGCTCGCCGATGTCGGCGCGGGGCTACTGGGTCGGGGTGATCCTGGCCGACCGCGGGGGTACGGCTCAGCCGATGGACGACGCCGAGCGGGAGCTCCTGTGGATCCTCGGCAAGGTCGCCGCGCTCGCCTCGATGGCCCGGGTCGCCACCCTCCAGCAGGAGAACGCCGTCCAGCTCGAGCAGCGACTCGACCTCGCCCGCGAGGTGCACGAGCGGGTGATCCAGCGGCTCTTCGGCGTCTCGCTCGCGCTCTCCGGAGGCCACAAGCTCGACGACGCGGCGCGGCAGCGCTGCGCCGAGGAGGTCCAGGTCGCCTTGGCCGACCTGCGCACCGCGCTCCAGCGGCCGCTCGGGCGCAGCGCGGCCGAGACGCACACCACGCTGGCCGAGGAGATCGAGCGCCTGGCCCTGACCCATCCCGACGTCGGGATCGCTCTCGACGGGGCGATCGACGTGCCCGCCGCGCTCGAGCCGCTGGCCCAGTCGGTGCTCGCCGAAGCGGTGCGCAACGCCCACAAGCACGCCACGCCGACGCGGATCGGCGTGCGCACGGCCAGCGACGAGAACGCCTTCGTGCTCGAGGTGACCAACGACGGCGTCGGGACCAAGGCGACGACCCAGGCCGGGATGGGCCTGCGCCTGGCCGGTTTCGAGGCGCTCTCGGCCGGGGGGATCATCGAGTTCGGCAAGCGCGCCGAGAACACCTGGCAGGTTCGCCTCGTCGTGCCGCGGGACGCCGAGCAGTGAGCACCGTGGATCCGGTCGAGGCGGGTCTCGGCGCGCCGCCACCGAGCCCGACGGAGCTGCTCGACCAGCGCCTGGCCAAGGACGGGCGCAAGCTTCGCATCCTGGTGATCGACGACCACGACGTCGTCCACTGGGGCTTTCGCCTGATGCTCGGCAACCAGACCTGGGTCGAGCGGTGCCTCAGCGCGCGCAACAGCGAGGAGGCCTATGCCCTCGCCGCGCGCTACGAGCCCCACGTCGCACTCGTAGACCTCTTCATCGGCTCCGAGTCGGGCCCGGAGATCTGCGAGCAGCTGCGCGAGCGCTCGCCGATGACGCAGGTCCTCCTGATCTCGGGCGCCGGCCGGATCTCCCCGACGTCGGCGCGGACGGCCGGCGCGCTCGGCTTCATCCCCAAGGACTGGCCGGCGACCGAGATCGCCCGGGCGGTTCAGATGGTCGGTCTGGGGATGGACGTCTTTCCGCCGGCGACCGACGGCAACGCGACGCCGCTCTCGGCCCGCGAGCGGGAGGTCCTCGACCTCGTCGCCGGCGGCTCGACCAACCGCGAGATCGCCGCCGCGCTCCACCTATCGCCCCACACGATCAAGGAGCACACCAGCGCCCTCTACCGCAAGCTCAAGGTCCGCAACCGGGCCGAGGCGGTGCAGCGGGCGCAGCGCATGGGCCTGCTCGGCTGACGCGGGGGCCTCAGCGCAGGCTGTAGTCGATGCTCCCCTGGTTGTCGGTCACGGTGACCGCCACCGTCCGCCGGTGGCCGGCGGGATCGGTGGCCGTGCAGGTCAGTCGCGTGCCGCGGTGGGCGACGAGGAGATCGGGGCACTTGACCCGGACGGTGAGCTTGAACTGCCGGGTCAGACGCGCGGCGATCTGCTGGGCGACCGGGCCGGTGTGAAGGACGGTCGCGCTGATGTAGATGTGGCCCTTCCCGTCGGTCTGTTTGATGAGCACCGGGGCGGTGGTGCCGTCAGCTCCGGTTGCCGTGCAGGTGAAGGTTGCTCCCTGCTTCTCGGCGATGTGCTTCGGGCAGGCGACCGACTTGACGTTGGCCCCGGTCTGCTGGGCGAGCAGAGTGCGGGTCGAGCTCTCGGCCTTGGCCGTGTCGATCATGCCCTGGTCGCATCCAGATCCAGCGCACGCGCTGACGCGACACCCGGCGGTCAGGAGCAGTAGGCCCGCGACGGGCGCCCAGCGTGTGATGCGCATCGGCGGAGACTCGCCGCCGCGGCCTCCAGGCGCCGTCCGCCGCCGCCTGGCCGCAGGGGACCTACACGTTCCGCAGCCCCGAGCTCGGGACCGTCCAGCTCTTCGCGGTGCCCGCCGGGAGCGGGAGCTATCTCGCTGTGGTCAACGCCCCGTCCTGAACACCTGCGCCTCGGGCCGCCCGGCCAGCAGGGCGACCGCCGCGCGCGCCCGGCCGATCAGCTCGTCACTGGTCTCATCCGGCTCGGGGAAGATCGGCCGCCCGAAGGTCACGGTGGCCCGGCCGCGCTGGGTCAGGCCGCGGCCCTTGGGCATGATCAGCGCGGTGCCCGCCACGTGGACGGGCAGCAGCGGGGCGCCGGTGGCCAGGCAGAGGCGCGCCACCCCGGCCCGGAACCCCTCGACCTGCCCGGCCGAGCGCGTGGCCTGCGGATAGAGGAGGACGTTGTGGCCGGAGCGCACGAGCTCGGCCGCGTCGGCCAGGCCGCGCAGGTCGCCGCCCCGGTCGAACGGGAAGGTGTTGATCCACAGCCCCGAGGCCAGGGCGTAGCCGCGCCGCCGGTAGAAGCGGTCGGCGGCGGCGCCGACCACCGTCCGCGAGCGCCAGGCCCGGGGGAGGGCGGCGAGGATCAGCGGCGTGTCGATGTCGCTCGCGTGGTTGGGGGCGATCACCGCCGGCTGGGGGACGTGCATGAGGTCGGCGGCGCCGATCACCCGGGGACGGGCGATGACCCGGGCGACCGGGAAGAGCAGCGCCTGCTGGAGCCCTTCACGGGCGAGCGAGGCCGCCGGACCGCGCAGCCACTCCTGGTCTGCGACCTCGCTGTCGGCCGCCCACGGCCCGCCGCCGGCGCGAACCGTCCGCCAGCGGTGCGGTGGGCGCGGCGGACGGGTCGAAGGGGCGGCGCCGGCCAGCCGCTCGAGCCCGCTGCCGCTGGTCGAAAACTTCACGAGACCTCGGCGTAGAACAGCGGCGGGCAGTGGAAGTGGGTCAACGAGAAGTCGCGCCCGACGACCTGCTCGGCCATCTCCAGGGCGTCGCGGAGCGTGTCGGCCCGGCGGAAGGCCATCCGGCGGCAGGCCTCGGGATCGCCGCCGACGAAGATCACCTGCCCGAGGTGGGAGAGGGCGTGGGCGCCCCAGTACCACATGTAGAACGGGTGGACGCCGTGGTAGGCGTAGGAGGTCCGGTAGAGGTGTCGGTACCAGTCGTCCTCGGCGTAGGAGCGCTCGAAGCGCCGCTCGATCTCGGCCGGATCGGTCGTCTCGGTGAGGACCTCCTCGTAGAAGTCGATGTAGGAGGGGTGGTGGACGGGGTGGAACTCGCGGGCGACCGGATGGGTGAAGATCATCACGCCGCCCTCGCGGGCCAGCGGGCGCCCCTTGTAGAGGTTGAAGAAGTAGCCGAGCCCGAGGCACATGACGAGGATCGGGTTCATGATCGAGTTGACGTTGTAGGGGCAGATGTCGGGCAGGCCGGCCGTGACCACGTCCGACTGGCCGCTCACGGCCACCGCCTGCTGGTCGGCGCAGCGCCCGAGGGTCACGGCGTGGACCTCCTCGACGGCACCGGCCGTTACGCCGGTCAGCTTGTAGGGCGCCTCGCTGCGGGTGTAGAGCGCGCGGCGCGCCTTGGCCGGCATCCGGTCGAGGGCCCGCTTGGCTGCGGCGAAGGTGGCCTGCTCGCGGCCGCTCCAGCGCTGCTCCGGGCGGCCGAGGAAGGCGAGCGGCCCGGCGTACATGTCGTTGTTGAGCGTGGTCTCGATGCGGAAGATCGGCACCGCTGCCTCGACGATCTCTCCCTGACGGGCCGCCGAGTCGTGGAGGGCGCTCTGCTCGGGATCCATGAACGAGCGCGAGTGGCGCAGGGTACGGACGTTGTGATGGGCTCGCAGCGAGCGGTACGTACCGAGGCCGATGGCGACCGACTTGTGGCCACCATCCATCGTGACCATGTTGATGTTGACGTAGACCAGGAGGTCCGACTCGGCGGCCCGCCGGTTGAGCTCGACCGGCTCGCCGTGCTCGGTCTCTCCGAGCACGACGATCCCCAGCGGGTCCTCGGCGTCGTGGTTGTAGAGGCGGTCGGGGTGGAAGGCGTCGAAGACGTGGGGGCCGACGGCCCGGCGCAGTTCGTCCGGCGTCATCCGCCGGTGGACGGCGAGGGCCGCGATCAGGTGGATATCGTCGACCCCGGCCCGGTAGGCCCGCTCGAGGACCTGCTCGATCACCAGCTGGCGGACGTCGGGTGTGCGCATCGGCGGGAGCGGGAGGGAGATGTCGTCGAAGGCGATCGTCAGGCGCATCCCCGGCCGCAGCAGGGCGTCGATCGGATCCATGCCCAGCGGGTGGTCAAGAGCGGCGGCGATCGCCGCCTGCGGGTCGGCGAGCCCCTTGAGCGGCGGCGGCGGGTAGATCACGCGCGAGCCGAGCGGGAGGCGCTCGAGCCGGAACGACTCACCGGCGTGGAACAGGGTCGGCGGCGAGCTCTCGTCGATGTAGGTCACGCACGCCTCGCGCTCGGAGCCAGGCGCCGGGCGCGCCAGGCGCTGGCGCTCGACCATCGGCGCCGACTTCGGCAGGCGGCGGCCGACGACGCTCACGCCGCTCCCCCCGGCTCGAAGACCGTCTTGACGCGGCCGGCGCGCGTGGCCCGCCGCGACTGCTCGAGCGCCGTGCGGTAGTCGCCGAGCGCCCAGCCGTCGGCGACCAGCCGGCCGAGCCCGAGCCGGCCGGCGAGCTCGAGGGCGGCCGGGAACTCGTCCCCGTAGCCGTAGGCCCCGCGGATGTCGATCTCCTGCTGCCAGGCCAGCGACAGGTCGAGCGAGATCTGGCCGGGCATGCCGACGAGCACGACCAGCCCGCGCGGGCGCACGGCGGTGACGGCCGCCTCGAGTGTCGCGCCGTTGGCCACGCAGTCGAAGACGACGTCGAAGCCGCCGAGCAGGAGCTCGCGGCCGCCGTGGCCGACCAGCCGGCGGGCGCCGGTCAGGCGGGCGCCGCGGAGGTGGAGCTGGTCGGGGGCGTAGACGTCGTCGGCGCCCAGCCGCCGGGCCTCGAGCTCCTGGCCGCGGTGCTTGGCCACGGCCACCACGGTGGCGTCCGGATGGCTGTCGCGCAGCGCCGCGATCGTCAGCAGGCCGATCGCCCCGGCGCCGATCACCGCGAGCGTGGCCCCCGACTCGACCTCGGCGCGCGCCACGGCGTGCATCGCGCAGGCCAGCGGCTCGGTGAGCACAGCGTCCTCGTCGGCCAGCTCGTCGGGAACGAGGTGCAGCTGCGAGCGGTGGGCGACGAGCGCCTCGCTCCAGCCGCCGCCCGTCTGGCGGCAGAAGCCGATCTGGAGCCCGGCCGAGACGGCGCCGGCGGTGATCTCGCGGCAGAGGGCATGGCGGCCCGACTCGCATTCGATGCAGGCCGGCGAGATCCCGCGCGCCTCGCAGCCGAGGGCGGGCTCGAGGACCACGCGCCGGCCGCGCCAGTCGCCGCCCGCGGCCCGGCCGACGACCTCGTGGCCGGGCACGAAGGGCGTCGAGGTCAGCGACGAGAGGTAGAGCGACGCCTGGCCGTCGAGCAGGGCCAGGTCCGAGCCGCAGATCCCCGACAGGCGGGGGTGGACGACGACCCAGTCCTCGCTGAGGAGCGGCGGCGGCCGCAGCTCGGTCAGGTGGAGGCTCGCGAGCCCGGCCCGCCGGGAGACGCGGGCGGCGGCGTAGCTCTGCGGCGTCGGGCGGAACTCGAGGGCGAGCATCAGAGCCGCGCCTCCAGGCGGGCTCTCGGGCGGTTTGCGGCGCCGGGCTCGACGTTCCAGTCGAGCACCGGCCAGCGGCGGCGGCGAGCCTCGCGGGCGAGGCGGAAGTCCGGGTTGATCGCGTGGGGGTGCCCGACGAGCTCGAGCAGCGGGAGGTCGGAGATGCTGTCGCCGTAGGCGTGGCAGGCGGCCAGGTCGACATCGTGCTCGGCGGCCAGGCGGGCGGCCAGCGAGGCGCGGCCGTCGGCGCTCAGCGGCGGCTCGGCCAGCTCGCCGGTGAACGCCCCGCGGCGTTCGGTGAGGCGAGCGGCGATCAGCTCGTCGGCCAGATGGCGGAGCGGCTCGACGAGGAAGTCGAGGGCCCCGGTGATGAGGATGACCCGGTCTCCTCGGGCGCGGTGGGTCCTGATCCGCCGGACGGCGTCGTGGCGCAGCCGCGGGAGGATGAAGTCGCTGAGCGTCGCGCGGGCGTGGTCGCGGAGCTCGCCGGCCGGGAGGCCGCGGTATTGCTGGTAGAAGGTCCGGTTGAAGTCGGCGCGCGAGCGGCGGTCGGCCAGGAGGTAGCCGGGGACCCGGGTCGCCAGGCCGGCGAGCCAGACGGTGCGGTCGAGCGCCGGCATCCCCCGGCCGCGCAGCCAGGCGTAGAAGTGGGCGACGGTGGCGTCGAGCACCACGCCCTCGACGTCGAAGATGGCGAGCGCCGGCGGGCCGTCGGCGATCGCTCCGGCGCGGGCGAGCTGGCGGCCGGGCGGCCGGCGCGGCGCGGGGACGAGCGCCCGGAGCGCCGGCAGGTGGACGTCGCTCAGGTAGTGGGGCCAGTCGATCGCGGCCGTGTCGAAGTCGAAGCGGACGCGGTCGTCGGGGTGGAGCGCTTCGCGCAGCTCGCGGGCGTGGCGGTCGTCGAACATGCAGTCGAGCTCGACGTAGGGGCCGTAGATGTCGGCCAGGAGGCGCAGCCGCTCGAGCCGGCGCTGCTCCTTGTGGAGCCGGCGCTCGACGTCGTCGACGTGGGGAACAGCCACATGGTCGAGCAGCCGGCGCGCCGCCCGCACGCCGCGCTCGCCGCGGTCGATCGCCCGCAGCGCGCTCGCGCTCGAGGAGAAGCGCCACTCGGGGACCTCGACGGGGAGGCCGGCCTCGTCGGGGAGCGGGCGCTCGCGGAAGTACTCGGTGACGAGCTCCGAGATCTCGCCGATGCTCAGCGGGTTGCGCGACCCGCTGGCCAGGTTGACCACCCGGGGGCTGTGGTCGGGCGGGTGGGCGGCGGCCGCCACGCAGGCGTTGGCGACCAGATCGACCGGGACGATGTCCAGGCGCGCGGAGCGGTTGCCGGGAAAGCGGCTGATCATGCCGCTGGCGTAGGCGAGGATAACCGGGTCTGCGACCTTCAGCCCTTCGATCCAGCCGGGGAAAGGGGTGCGCAGCGCCGACTCGATGATCGAGGGGCGGATGATCGTCAGGCTGGCCAGCGGCTCGGCGAGGAGGGCGCGCTCGCCGAGCGCCTTGGAGAGACCGTAGGCGTCGGTCCAGCCGAGCGCCCGCGCCCGCTCGCGGCCGCGCTCGACGAGCTGCCCGAAGACCCAGGCGCGCCGCGCCTGCTCGGCGCGGGCACCGATCGCCGGGGCGCCGGCGGGACCGATCTCCTGGCGGGCCTCGCGGACGAAGCGGTGCTGGTGGTCGGGCAGGCGCGAGTCGGCCTCGAGGCCCAGGCGCCAGGCGTGAGCCGCGGCGAGCTCGGCTTGGGCGTCGAGGTCGGGTTCGGCCGGGCCCTCGCCGGAGGGACGCTCGAGCACCAGGCCGGTGCGGGTTCCGGCGGCGTAGGCGGTCGAGACGTGGACGAAGCGGACGGCCGGACTCGCCGCGCCGAGCGCGGCCGCCAGGTTCGCCGTGCCGATGACGTTGAGCTCGAGCATCTCGTCGAGCGGCTGTTGGAAGCTCACCGAGGCGGCGCAGTGGATCGCCGCGTCGACGCCTTCGAGGATCGCCGGGTCGGGGAGGCCGAGGTCGGGGGCGAGCAGGTCGCAGGCGCTCGCCCGCAGGCGGCCCGACCCGATCGCGGCCTCGGCGACCCCGGCATCGAGGCCGGCGAAGGCGCTCGAGGGCAGGATCTGCGTGCGCAGGCGCTCGAGGGCGGCGTCGTCGTCGGCGGCCCGCAGCAGCAGGCGGAGCTCGCCGATCTGCGGGAGCTCGCGCAGGAGGATCGCGAGCACGGCCTTAGCCACGAAGCCGGAGGCGCCGGTCAGCAGCAGGGTGGCCCCGGCGAGGCGTTCACCGATCGTCTGGGGAAGCGCTTCGGTCACCACCAGCGCAGACGATAGCGCTCTACTGACTTGTCAGTAGAGCCGTTGCCGCGCCCTATGATCTGGGGATGAGCGCGTCCGTTCCCGAGACCGAGGCTCCGTCCCGCGGGCGGATCCTCGCGACTGCCCGGCGGGAGTTCGCCGAGCGCGGGTTCGACGGCGCCCGGCTCGCCGACATCGCGCGGCAGGCCGGGCTGAGCCACCCGACCCTGCTCTATCACTTCACCTCGAAGGCCGACCTCTACGGGGCGGTGATCGAGTCGGCCGTGCTCGACTGGGCGCGCGAGACCGAAGCGGCCGTGTGTGGGGCGCTCGACGGGTTCGAGCAGGTCGCCGGGGTCATCGACGCCGGCTTCGCCTTCTTTGCCACCCACCTCGACTTCGCGCGGATCCTCCGGCGCGAGGCCCTCGACGGCGGCCGTCGCCTCGACGAGGCGATCGCCCTGTCGCTGCGTCCGTTCCTCGACCGGGCGATCGCCTTCCTCGAGCGCGAGATGACCGCCGGTCGCCTGCGCCGCCACGACCCCCTCGAGCTGATGCAGATCTGCTACGGCGCTGTCTTCACCTACTTCTCGGACGCCGGCTTCCGGGCGCGCCTGCTCGGCGCGGATCCCCTCACGGAGGCGGCGCTGGCCCGCCACCGCCAGGCGCTGACCGAGCTCCTCGGCGCGGCGCTGCGCCCCGGCAACCGCTAGCCCGGGGCGGGGCGCGCGACGGCCGGGTCGCCGCGGCGCAGCCAGGCGGCGTGCTCGGTGCCGAGACGGCCGGCGGGCGGGCCGCCCTCGACGAGCTCGCGCATCAGCGGGCCCCACGGCGCCCGCGCCCGGATCGTGGTGGCGGTCTGGAAGAGAAGCCCCTCCATGCGGCGCAGGAGGAGCGCCTCCGGGGGGAAGGTCATCCGGCGCAGCTGGCTCAGGTGCTCGCCCCCCGCCTCGCCCCGGAGGGGCGCGGCGCCGCGCCACAGATCCTGGGGCGACAGCCGGTCGGCCGTGGTCAGCCACCAGGAGACCTCGCGCATGTAGTCGAGTATCAGCCGGGCGTCCCAGTCGGCTGCCGGGCCGGGCAGGTAGCCGAGCTCGCCGAGCGTCTCGAGCATCAGCCCGGCGTCCTCCTCGCGGATCGCCCGGGCGACGACGCCTTCGCGCCGGAGGTAGCCGGCCGGGAGGCGGCGGAGCATGCCGAAGTCGAAGAAGGCGACCCGCCCGTCGGGGCACAGCAGGTAGTTGCCGGGGTGGGGGTCGCCGAGCACGAGGCCGAGGCCGGTGATCGTCGCGTAGAAGAAGCGGTAGACGATTTCCGTGTAGCGGTCGCGCACGGCGTCGGGTTGCGCGGCGACCTCCTCGAAGGCCATGCCGTCGACCCAGTCGGTCACGAGGACGCGACGGCTCGAGAGCCCGCCGTCGACTCCGGGGACGAGCACGAACGGGTGGCCCCGCCAGAAGCGGGCCAGGCGGCGGTGGCTGGCCGCCTCGAGCTCGTAGTCGCACTCCTCGGCGATGCGCTCGCTGAGCTCGCCGAGCAGCGCCTTGACCTCGACCCCGGGGATCAGCTTGCGGAGCATCGGCGAGAGCAGCCGTAGGTTGCGCATGTCGGACTCGACCGCCTCGGCGATCCCGGGATACTGGACCTTGATGGCGATCTGCGCCCCGTCGCGAGTGCGGCCCCGGTAGACCTGGCCGATGCTGGCGGCGGCCGCCGGGGAGGTGTCGATCGAGGCGAGGACGTGCTCGGCCGGCTCGCCCCACTCGGCCTCGAGGACCTTGCCGATCTGGCGCCAGCCGACCGGGGGCACGTTGTCGCGCAGCGAGGCCAGGCGCCCCTGGAGGTAGGCGGCCTGGTCGGCGTCGAGCCCGGGGAACTCGACCGTCGAGAGGACCTGCCCGGCCTTCATCGCCGCGCCGCGCATGACGGCGAGCTGATCGACCAGGGCGTCGATCGTCGCGACCATCCGGTCGCCGCGGCGTCGTTCGCGCTCCGCTGGGGTGCCCCGGCTGTCGAGGCGCTCGCCGGCCCAGCGGGCGGCGCCGCCGGCGGCGACCTTCCCGAGGCGTGCCGTCCGGGCGCCCCGCCCACGAGTTGGGCCGCGCCCGCGCTCGTCTGGACTCACGGCCGCGCCGACCGGCTGGCCGCAGATCCTTGCCCCGGAGTCACTGCGACCATTGTCGCAGCCGCCGACGGGCGGTCCGGACGCGTCGGGCGCCGGTCAGGCTCCCCGCCCCGAGTCCATCGGCGGTCGCGCCGCTCCCCGGGAGGGCAATCATCTACCCGCGGGCGCAAGCTCCGTCGGCGCGATCCACTCGTCGAGGGGCAATGCGGCGCCGGCCCGCTCGAGTGCGGCCGGGGCGAGCCGCGGGACGCGGGACAGGGCGGCGACGTCGACGCCGCCGAGCCGCTCGATCGTCTCGCGGTTCGAGCGCTCGAGCCGGCTCGGCTCTCGGGGCCACGGCGTCAGGACGACGGCCCGCACGTCGAGTCCGCCGCAGCGGGCGGCCTCGAGGGTCAGCAGCGTGTGGTTGATCGTCCCGAGGCCGGGCCGCGCGGCGATGACGACCGGGAGCCCGAGCGCGCGGGCGAAGGCCCGGATGTCCCAACCCGGGGCGAGGGGGACGAGGAGCCCGCCGACGCCCTCGACGACGAGCGCGTCGCCGGCCGCCGCGCGGGCGCCGGCCACGATGGCCGCGACGTCGATCGTCCGGCCGGCGAGCTCGGCCGCGAAGTGAGGCGAGACCGGGGGCCCGAAGCGGTAGGGGGCGACGTCCTCGGGGCTCGCGCCCGAGCAGGCGCCGAGCAGCTCATGGTCGGCCGCTGCGCCCGGCTGCGGCTCGTCGAGCCCGGTCACCGCCGGCTTGAGGGCGACGACCCGCTCGCCGCGCGCCGCCAGGGCGGCGACGATCGCCGCCGCGAGCACCGTCTTGCCGACGCCGGTGTCGGTCGCGGTGACCAGGCAGCCGCGCCGCGGCGGGCGAGGCGCTCGCTCAGGCGGCGCGGGCGGCGATGGATTCCGACTCGAAGTCGAACAGTTCCGGCCCGCCTCCGGGCGCGGCCGGCCGGCTCGTCGTCCAAGCGGCCGGCTCCGGCTCCCGTCGATGCGACGGAGCGGCGACCGGCGGCGGCGGCGCCGGCGCGCGCTGGAACTCGGCGCCGGCTTCGCGCGCGGCGGCGGTGATCGCGCGGGCGGCGCGGGTCAGCTCGGCCGGCGTGTGGGAGGCCATCACGGCGAGCCGCAGCCGCGAGCTGCCGGCCGCCACCGTCGGCGGGCGGATCGCCTGGGCGAAAACGCCCCGCGCGAGGGCGCCCTCGCAGACCCGCATCGTCAGTCCGGCGTCGCCGACGACCAGGGGGATGATCTGCGTCGCCGACGACGGCGTCGGCACGCCGGCCAGCGTCAGCTGGTCGCGCAGGTGGGCGGCGGCGGCCTGGAGACGCGCGACGCGGCGCGGCTGCTCGACGAGCAGCTCGAGGGCGGCGAGCGCCCCGGCCACGGCGGGCGGCGGCGGCGCCGTCGAGAAGATCAGCGGACGCGCGGTGTTGACCAGGAACTGGGCGATCTCGGTGTCGCAGCACACGTAGGCGCCGTAGGAGCCGAGTGCCTTGCCGAGCGTCCCGACGACGACGTCGACCTCGCCCTCGAGGCCCGCCGCGGCCACCGCGCCCCGCCCGCCCGGGCCGAGCGCCCCGGTCGCGTGCGCCTCGTCGACGACCAGGCGCACGTCGAACCGCCGGGCCAGCTCGACGAGCTCGACGAGTGGCGCGACGTCGCCGTCCATCGAGAAGACCGAATCGGTGACGATCAGCGCCCCCCGTCGCTCGGACTGGCGCAGCCCCCAGGCGAGGTGCTCCATGTCGGCGTGGTGGTAGACGAAGGTCTCCGCTCGCGACAGGCGGCAGCCGTCGACGATCGAGGCGTGGTTGAGGGCGTCGGAGAAGACGACCTCGTCGCGGCCGGCGAGGGCCTGGATGACCCCGAGGTTGGCCATGTACCCCGAGCCGAACAGGAGGCAGGCCTCGGTGCGTTCGAAGCTGGCCAGCCGCTCCTCGAGGCGGCGGTGGATCGTCATCGTCCCCGACACCAGCCGCGAGGCGCCCGCGCCGACCCCCCAGCGCATGGCGGCGTCCGCAGCCGCCTCGCGGACGCGCGGGTGATCGGCCAGGCCGAGGTAGTTGTTGGAGCAGAGCAGCAGGACGGGCCGGCCGTCGAGCAGGACGCGCGGGCCCTGCGGTCCGCTGACCATCCGCATCCGGCGGTAGAGGCCGAGGTCGCGCAGCTCCTCGAGACGCCCTTCGATGTCGCTCATCCGATTCCCCCCGGCTCGATCACGGCGCGTGCACCGTGCAGATGACCCCCAGGTGAACCCCGGAGCGGTGCACTAGGTCTCGGCTCCGGCCGGCCGCGGCGGCACCGACCGCTTGGCCTGGAAGCGCAGCTGGGTCGACGGGTCCCAGAGGCGAACCTCGACCGCCGGGGGCCCGGGAGCCGGCGCCTCGGCCGCTTCGGGCGTATCGCCCTCGAGCCAGCCGCTGCGGTTGTCCGGGCGCGGGTTGGCCCCGTTGTCGGCTTGGCGGGCGACGTTCAGCCCGAGCCTCCTCGAACAGCGCCCGGTCGGCTTCGGGCGTCGACCCCAGGGTGGTCAGGAAGTTCCCCATCATCACGCCGTTGATCCCGGCTCGGACGGCCAGCGCCTGCAGCTCGCCGAGGTTTTCGACGCGCCCGCCGCAGAGGCGGAACAGCGCCTCGGGCAGGATCAGCCGGAAGATCGCGATCCACTTGACCGCCTCCCACGGGTCCATGTACTCGCGGTCGCCGAACTTGGTCCCAGGCCGGGGGTTGAGCATGTTGATCGGCACGCTCGTCGGGTCGATCTCCGCGAGCTCGAAGGCCATCTCGACGCGCTGCTCCGGCGTCTCGCCGAGGTTGAGGATGCCGCCGACGCAGGTCTCGAGGCCGGCCTCGCGCACCGCCTCGATCGTCCGCCGTCGGCCTTCGTAGCGGACGGTCGTCGAGACCTGGTCATAGTAGCTCTCGGCCGTCTCGACGTTGTGGTGGACGCGCTGGATGCCGGCCTCCCTGAGCGCGCGCGCCCGCTCCGGCGAGGTGTGGCCGATCGAGGCGCAGCGCTTCAGGTTGGTGTGCTCGGCGACGAGCCGCGCCCCCTCGAGGACCTTCTCGAAGTCCCGCCGGCTGAGCCCCTGCCCCTGGGTGACCATGCAGAAGCGGTGCGCCCCGGCGGCCTCGGCGGCGCGCGCGTGGTCGAGGATCTGCTCGGGCTCCATCATCGCGTGCATCGGCGTGTCGGCCTCGGCGAAGCGCGACTGGGCGCAGAAGCCGCAGTCCTCGGCGCAGCCGCCGGACTTGGCGTTGACCAGGGAGCACATGTCGGTGGCGTCGGCGAAGCGCTCGACCCGCGCCTGCCAGGCACGCTCGATCAGCGCCTCGATCGCCGCGTGGTCCTCGAGCTCTCCGAGGCGCCGGGCCTCTTCGCGTGTGATCAATGGAGGCATGAACTCACTACAGGGTAGGAAGCCCGCCGGACGGCAGCCCCGCGCCCGCGCCGCTACTCGTCGCTGAGGACGACAAGGGTCTGCCCCTCGTTGACCGCCTGGCCCTCCTCGCAGCAGATCTCGACGACCCGGCCGGCGAACTCGGACTCGACGGGCATCTCCATCTTCATCGACTCGAGGACCGCCACCGTCTGATCCTCCTCGATCAGGTCGCCGACGGCGCACTCGATCTTCCATACGGTGCCGGTGATATGGGCCTCGACTGCGGGCAACGCTCGCCTCCTCTCGTGGTAAACGCGGAGAATAGACGGAGCTCCCGATGTCTCCGCCCACGATCGTCATCCTCACCGCCCGCGACGAGGCCGATCGGCTCGGCGCCACCCTCGAGGCCCTCGCCCGGGCCTTCCCCGGCGCTCCGGTGGTCGTCGGCGACGACGCCTCGCGCGACTCGACGGCGGCGGTCGCGCGCGCGCGCGGAGCCGAGGTGGTGGTGGCGGGAGCGCCGCTCGGCAAGGGGGGCACGGCGACGCTGGCCGCGCGGCGCGCCCTCGAGCTCGGATCCGCGGCGACCGTCTACGTCCTCTGCGACGGGGACCTCGGCGAGAGCGCGCTCGAGCTCGGCGCCCTCGAGCGGGCGGTCAGGGAGGGGGCCGACCTCGCCGTGGCGGCGTTCGTCGAGCGCGCCGGCGGCGGCTTCGGCCTGGCACTCGGATTCGCCGGCTGGGCGATCCGCCGCCGCGGCGGCCCGCGGCTCCGCGCGCCGATCTCCGGCCAGCGCGCCGTCGCCGCCGGCGCGCTCCGGGGGTTGCTCCCGTTCGCCCCGCGCTTCGGCATGGAGATCGGGATGACGGTCGACGCGGCGCGCGCCGGGCTGCGCATCGTCGAGGTCGAGCTCCGCCTCGCCCACCGGGCGACCGGCCGCGACTGGCGGGGGTTCGCCCATCGAGGACGCCAGCTCGGCGACTTCATCGCCGTCTACGTATCCCGGCGCTGACGTCCGGCGCCGCCGCGCGAGGCGTCGAGCACAGAGCGGAAACGCGGAAGAAACCCAGTGGAAACGGGGCGCTCATCGGCCGGACACCTCACGCCCCTAGCGTCGCCCCGAGGAGGTCGTCGACTATTTGGGAGGCCCGATGAGCACGGGGAGCGATGGACGAGGGCCGGCTCCGGCGTCGGCCGGCGCCGCGACGCGAAGAGGGCGCTGGATCGAGGAGTGGGACGCCGAGGATCCCGGGTTCTGGGCCGGCGGGGGCAGCCGGATCGCCCGCAAGAACCTGCGCTTCTCGATCTTCGCCGAGCACCTCGGCTTCAGCATCTGGGTGCTGTGGACGATCATCGTCATCAACCTGGCCAACATCGGGATCAAGATGTCGATCCCCGAGCAGTTCTGGCTGATCGCGGCGCCGAACCTGGTCGGCGCGGCGCTGCGCATCCCCTACACGTTCGCGGTCCCGAGGTTCGGCGGCCGGGCCTGGACCACGTTCAGCGCCTCGCTGCTGTTCATCCCGACCCTGCTCGTGGCGATCGTCGTGCCCAGCGGCTGGCTGGCCCACCAGGCCCACAGCTCCCAGTTCTGGGTGCTCGTGGCCTGCGCGGCGGCGGCCGGCGTCGGCGGGGGCAACTTCTCCTCCTCGATGTCCAACATCTCCTTCTTCTATCCCGAGGGCCGCAAGGGCTACGCGCTCGGGCTGAACGCCGCCGGCGGGAACCTGGGCGTCGCGGTGGCCCAGCTCCTCGTCCCGCTGGTGATCATCGTCGGGGTGCCGGCCGCGCTGGTCAAGCTCCCGGCGCACCCGGTGCACATGGCCTACGCCGGGCTGGTCTGGCTGCCGTTCATCGCGATCGCGGCGATCGGGGCGTTTCTCTACATGGACAGCCTGCGGCAGGCGAGGACCGACAAGGAGTCCTACGTTCGGGCGCTCGGCAACCGGCAGACGTGGATCATGTCGCTGCTCTACATCGGCACCTTCGGCTCGTTCATCGGCTACTCGTTCGCGCTGCCGCTGGTGATCAAGAACACCTTCCCGGAGTTCCTCGCCCACCATCCGTTCATCGCGACCTACCTGGCCGGCCTCGGCTTCGTCGGCGCGCTGATCGGCTCACTGGCCCGCCCGCTCGGCGGCTGGCTGGCCGATCGCCTCGGCGGGTCGCGGATCACGCTGATGACCTTCCTGCTGATGGGGGCGTTCACGCTCGGCGCGATCGCCGGGATCAACCGCCACAGCTTCACCCTGACGTTCGCCTCGTTCATGGCGATCTTCCTCCTCTCGGGAATCGGCAACGGATCCACCTACCGGATGATTCCGTCGATCTTCGCCGCGCTCGGCCGCCGGGAGGCCGCCGAGAAGGGGCTCGACCCGAGGCAGAGCCTGCTCGAGTTCAAGCGCCAGGCCGGCGCGGTGATCGGGATCACCGGAGCGGTCGGGGCCTTCGGCGGGTTCCTCGTCCAGGTCGCGCTGCGCCAGGCGAGCCTCGGGGTGTCGGCCCTGATCAAGGCGGCCAAGACGCCGGCCGAGAAGATCGCCGTCGCGCACGCGCATGCCGCGTGGTCGGTCGGGGCGCTCTGGGTCTTCGTGGGCTGCTACGTGGCGTTCGCCGGCTTGACCTGGTTCTTCTACATGCGGAGCTTTGCCACCGAGCGGGTGCCGAGCCTGGCCCACGCCTCGGTCTGAGGAGGAGGGGGAGGGAAGGAGGCCGAGGAGGCCGAGGAGGCCGAGGAGGCCGAGGAGGCTGAGGAGGCCGTGTTGCCACCGAGGCCCGGCCCGGCCCCGCGTCGGCCCGCCCCGCCGCCGGCCGGGCGCGGGACACGGGTCGGCGGTGGGCCCGCGGTCAGAGCCGCAGGTAGCGCCGCCGCTCGAACGGCGTGACCGTGCGGCGGTACTCCTCCCACTCGGAGCGCTTGTTGCGCACGTACCACTCGCAGAGCCGGCCGCCGAGCGCCTCGTGGGCGAGCTCGGAGGCGGCGAAGAAGTCGGTCGCGGCGTGGAGCGACTCGGGGAGGCGCACAGCCCCGCCCGGCGGGTCGTCGACGATCTCGGGCTCGAGCTCGTAGCCGCGCTCGATCCCGCGCAGGCCGGCGGCGAGGATCAGGGCGAAGGCGAGGTAGGGGTTGCACGCCGGGTCGGGTGAGCGCAGCTCGATGCGCGTGGCGGCGGCCCGGCCGGGCCGGCCGGCGGGGACGCGGACGAGCCCGGCGCGGCCGTGGCGGGTCCAGCCGACATGGGTGGGCGCCTCGAAGCCCGTGGCCAGCCGCTTATAGGAGTTGACCCACTGGTTGGTGACCGCCGAGAGGTCGGGCCCGTGGGCGAGGATGCCGGCGAGGAAGGCGCGGCCGGTGTCCGAGAGCTCGTCCCCGGACCCGGCGAAGGCGTTGGCGCCGTCGACGTGGAGCAACGAGAGGTGTAGGTGCATCCCCGAGCCGGGCTGATCCTCGAGCGGCTGCGGCATGAACGTCGCGTAGTGCCCGAGCTCGCGGGCGACCTCCTTGACGACGATGCGGAACGTGGTCACGGCGTCGGCCATCGAGAGGGCGTCGGTGTGCTGGAGGTCGAGCTCGTGCTGCGAGGGGGCCGCCTCGTGGTGGGAGGCCTTGACCGGGATGCCCATCTGCTCGAGGTACTCGATCGTGCGCCGGCGGAAGTCCGAGCCGAGGTCCTGCGGCGTGAGGTCGAAGTAGGCGCCCTCGTCGAGCGGCACCGGGATGTCCGGGCCGGGGGCGCCGGCGAAGAGGAAGAACTCGATCTCGGCGCCGACCTGGAAGCTGAAGCCGAGCTCCGCGGCCTGGGAGAGGACGCGGCGTAGCGCGTCGCGCGAGTCGCCGGGGAAGGGCTGCCCGTCGGGAGTCCGGATGTCGCAGAACATGCGGGCGACCAGTGAGTCGGGCCGCCAGGGCACGATCTGGAAGGTCGCCGGGTCGGGGTGGGCGATCACGTCGCGCTCGGCCAGACGGGCCGATCCCTCGAGTGAGGAGCCGTCGACGCCGACGCCCGAGTCGAGGGCGTGGTCGAGCTCGGAGACGGGGATGGCGATCGACTTGGCCAAGCCGAGGACATCGACGAACCAGAGGCGCACGAAGCGCACGCCGCGCTCCTCCACCGTACGCAGGACGAACTCGGAGTGGGACGGCATCGGCGCCAGTATCGCGTGCCGGCTGCGGCCGGGCGCCCGAGCCCTCCTGGCCCGTTCATCGAGCGTTCACACGAATGACCCGCCCCGGTCACCGGGTCGGGCGACCATTCCGGCAGTCGATGAGAACCCTCTGCCCCTACTGCGGCACCGGCTGCGGTCTCGTCGTGCGCGCCGAGAGCGGCCGCCTGAGCGCGGTCGAGGGGGACCCGATCCACCCGGTCAGCCACGGGCGGACCTGCCGCAAGCCGCTCGAGCTGGCGGCGGCGGTGCACGCGCCCGACCGGGCGACGACGCCGCTGTGGCGCGATGACCGCGAAGGCCGCTTCGTCCCGGCGAGCTGGGACGAGGCCCTCGCCGGCCTGGCCGAGCGCCTGAGCGGCTACGCGCCTGAGGAGATCGCCTTCTACATCTCGGGGCAGCTCCTGACCGAGGACTACTACGCGGTCAACAAGCTGGCCAAGGGCTTCCTGGCCACCAACAACGTCGATTCGAACTCGCGGCTGTGCATGTCGAGCGCGGTGGCCGGCTACAAGGGCGCCTTCGGCTTCGACGGACCGCCGCCGGCCTACGCCGACCTGGGCCTGGCCGACTGCCTCCTGCTGCTCGGCTCGAACGCCGCCGCGTGCCACCCGATCCTGTGGTCGCGGATCCGCGAGCGCCAGGCCGAGGGGGCGTTCGTGATCTGCGTCGACCCGCGCCCGACGCCGACCGCTGGCGCGTCTGACCTCCACCTGGCCGTCAGGCCGGGGACCGACCTCGCGCTCCTGAATGCGATGCTCCACGCGATCGATCGCGACGGCCTGCTCGACCAGTCGTTCATCGAGCGCCACACGAGCGGCTTCGCCGAGACGCGGCTGGTCGCAGCGCTTTGGCCGCCGGCCCGGGCGGCCGAGGTGTGCGGGGTGCCCGCCGCCGACATCGAGCTCGCCGCGCGGCGCTTCGCCGGCGCCGGCGGGGCGATGGCGCTGTGGTCGATGGGGGCCAACCAGTCGACGGTGGGGACGCTCAAGAACCGGGCGCTGATCAACCTGTGCCTGGCCACCGGGCAGATCGGGCGCCCGGGCGCGGGCCCGCTGTCGCTGACCGGGCAGCCCAACGCCATGGGCGGCCGCGAGGCCGGCGGCCTCGCCCACCTGCTCCCGGGCTACCGCGAGGTGGCCAACGACGCGGACCGGGCCGCCCTCGAGTCCCACTGGTCGACCCCGGGGCCGATCGACGGCAAGCCCGGCCTGACGGCGACCGAGATCTTCGAGCCGGGCCGGGTCAAGGCGATCTGGATCGTCGCGACCAACCCGGCGGTCTCGATGCCGGACTCGGCGGGCGTCCGCGAGGCGCTCGAGCGGGCCGAGCTCGTCGTCGTCCAGGACGCCCACCACCCGACCGAGACCTCGGCGCTCGCCCACGTCGTCCTGCCGGCGGCGGCCTGGCCGGAGAAGGAGGGGGCGATGACCAACTCCGAGCGCCGGGTCGGGCTGGTGCGCAAGCTGCTCGAGCCGCCGGGTGAGGCGCTCCCGGACTGGCAGATCTTCGCCCGCCTGGGCGCGGCGCTCGGCCACGGCGAGGCGTTTGCGTGGCCCGACGCGGCGGCCGTCTACGACGAGTTCGCCGCCTCCACCGCGGGGCGGCCGTGCGACGTCAGCGGCCTCAGCCACGAGCGCCTCAAACGGGCCGGGAGCGTCCAGTGGCCGTGCCCGGCGACCCCGACGGAGGAGGAGCACGACGGGACGGCGCGCCTCTACACCGACCGGCGCTTCCCGACCCCGGACGGTCGGGCCCGCTTCGCGGCGACCGAGCACGCGCCGCCGGTCGAGGCGCCGAGCGGCGACTTCCCGCTGACGCTGACCACCGGGCGGATCGCCGAGCAGTGGCACACGATGACGCGGACGGGCAAGGCGGCCGCGCTGCGGACCGGCGACCCGTTCGTCGAGCTCCACCCGCTCGACGCGCCGGGGGTGTCCGAGGGCGAGCGGGTGCGGATCGTCTCGGCGCGGGGCGAGCTCGTGGCGCGGGCGCGGCTCGAGGACGGGCTGCCGCGGGGCGTCGCCTTCGCCCCCTTCCACTGGGGCATCCTCCACGCGCCGGCGGGGGCGGGGCAGGTCAACCAGGCCACCCACGGCGCGGTCGACCCGACCTCGCGCCAGCCCGAGCTCAAGGCGTCGGCGGTGCGGGTCGAGCGGCTGGCCCGGCGCCAGGCGCCGGCGCGGAGGGTCCGCACACGCCGGGTGGTGGTCGTCGGCACCGGCATGGCCGGCCTCGGCGTCGTCGAGGAGGCGCTGCGCCGGCGGCCGTCGCTGCAGGTGACGATGCTCGGCGAGGAGTACGGGCCGGCCTACAACCGGGTGCTGCTGTCGAAGGTGCTGGCCGGGACGGCGGGGTACGCCGAGACCCAGCTGCGGCCGGCCGACTGGTACGCGAACCACGGGGTCGACCTGCGGGGCGGCTGCGGCGCCGAGCGCCTCGACCTGGAGAACGGTGCGGTCGTCGACCGCAGCGGGGAGCGCCACCCCTACGACGCGCTCGTGGTGGCCACCGGGTCGCGGGCGTTCCGGCCGCCGATCGAGGGCGCGGACCTGCCGCACGTCCAGCTCTTTCGCAGCGCTCACGACGTCGAGGCGCTGCGCAACGCGCCGGGCCGATCAGCGGTCGTGATCGGCGGCGGCCTGCTCGGCCTCGAGGCGGCGGCCGGCCTGCGGGCGCGCGGCAAGACGGTCACCGTCGTCGAGCTCGCCGACCGCCTGATGGCCCAGCAGCTCGACGGCGGGGCGGCGGCGATCCTGCGCCGGCGGCTGCGTAACCTCGGCCTCTTCGCGCGGCTCGGCCGATCGGTCGAGCTGATCGACCCGGAGGCCGTGTACCTCGACAGCGGCGAGCGGATGGCCGCCGACCTCGTCGTCCTCGCCGTCGGCGTGCGGGCCGAGACGACCCTGGCCCGGGCCGCCGGGCTCGAGTGCGGTCGGGGGATCGTCGTCGACGACGAGCTGCGCACGAGCGCGCCAAGGGTGTGGGCGGTCGGCGAGTGCGCCGAGCATCGCGGGACGGTCTACGGGCTGTGGGCCCCGCTGGCCGACCAGGCGCGGGTCGCCGGAGCGGTGATCGCGGGCGAGCCGGGCGCCTTCCACGGGACGGTGGCGGCGACCACCCTCAAGGTGGCGGGGGTCGAGGTCTTCGCGGGCGGCGCCGCGGCGGGCCGCGACGAGATCGTCCAGAGCAACACGCGGCGGGGCGTCTACCGCAAGCTCGTGCTCGATGGCGACCGGCTGAGCGGGGCGCTGCTGGTCGGCGACAGCGCCGAGGCGCGCATCCTCTCCGGCCTGCTGCGCAGCGGCGACCCGGTGCCGGCGGAGCTGCTCGAGCCGGGCGGCGCGCCGGCGGCGGGAGCGGCGCCGCCAGGTCCCGAGGAGGTCGTCTGCTCGTGCAACTTCGTGACCCGCGGTGAGATCGAGACGGCGATCCGGGCGGGCGGGCTGCGCACAGCGGCCCAGGTCGGGACGACCACGCGGGCGGGAACTGGCTGCGGCGGCTGCGCGGCGCAGCTCGAGGAGCTGCTCGACCGTTCATCTGATGGAAACGAATCGGAGACGGTCGGGAAACCGGGCGCGGGGATGCTCCGAGCATGAGCCACCGACCGATCGTCGTCGTGGGCGGAGGCATCGCGGGTCAGGCGGTCTGCGAAGCGCTGCGCGAGCGCGACGCCGAAGCCCCCATCGTCCTGCTGTGCGGCGAGCCGCGCCTGCCCTACGACCGGGTGCGCCTCTCGGAGCTGCTCGTCTCGGGAGAGTCGCCGGCGGCGCTCCAGCTGCGCCCCCACGAGTGGTACGCCGACCGCGCCGTCGACGTGCGCCTCGGCGCCTGGGTCACCGGGCTCGACACCGCGGCCAAGCGCCTGACGCTGGCCGGCGGCGACGAGCTCGCCTACGCGAGCCTGGTGCTGGCCACCGGGTCGCAGCCGCTGATGCCGCCGATCGAGGGCATCGACCTGCCGGGCGTGTTCCCCTTCCGCGGACCGGAGGACTGCGAGTCGATCCGGGCGTCGGCCGGCGCCGCGCAGCACGCGGCGGTGATCGGGGGCGGACTGCTCGGGCTCGAGGCGGCGCGGGGCGTGGTCGCCCAGGGCGCCCCGGTGACCGTGGTGCACCTGATGGGGCGCCTGATGGAGCGCCAGCTCGACCAGGGAGCAGCGGAGATGCTGGCGCCGGCGATGGCCGACCTCGGGGTGGAGGTCCAGCTCGGCCGCCAGACCACGTCGCTCCACGGCAACGGCAGGGTCAAGGAGCTCCGCTTCGCCGACGGAGAGTCGCTGGCCGCCGACCTGGTCGTGGTGTCGATCGGCATCCGTCCGGAGACATCTCTCGCTCGGGGGGCAGGGATCGCCTGCAGCCGGGGGATCGTCGTCGACGATCGCATGCGAACCTCGGCCGCCGGGGTGGTCGCGGTGGGGGAGTGCGCCGAGCACCGGGGAGTCGTCTACGGCCTGGTCGCGCCGATCCACGAGCAGGCGAAGGTCGCGGCCGACACGGTGCTCAGCCGGATCGGGCTCGACTACGGGGGATCGATCCCGTCGGCGAAGCTCAAGGTGATGGGCGTGGACCTCGTCTCGATCGGCGAGGCCGAGGCCGACCAGTCGGCGATCGCCGAGTTCCGCGAGGACCGCATCTACCGCAAGCTCGTCCTGCGCGACGGGCGGATCAGCGGAGCCATCCTCTTGGGGGACATACGCGGGCACGAGAACCTGCTCGAGGCGGTGCGCGCGGGGGAGCTCGTCGCCGATCCGCTGGCCCGGCTGGTGGCGGCGAGCACGGCGACGGCGGGCGACCTGCCCGACGCGGCCCAGGTGTGCAACTGCAACGGGGTGTGCAAGGGGGAGATCGTCCAGGCGGTCAACGACGGGTTGCCGACGCCGCGCGAGGTGATGGCGGCGACGCGGGCGGGCACCGGCTGCGGGTCGTGCCGCGACCTGGTGGTCGAGATCGTGTCCATGGTCAGCGGCGAGGCGGCCAACGAGCCGGCCTACCTGTGCCCCTGCCGCAAGCAGACGCGCGAGGAGCTCGCGGCGGTCATCCGCGAGCAGGGTCTCGACGCGGTGAGCGAGGTCGGCGAGCGCTGCGGCACCGGTCACGACTGCGGGGCCTGCAAGCCGGCGCTGGCCTACCTGGTCTCGGAGATCAACAGCAACCGCCACCGTGAGGAGCGCGATGCGCGCTTCATCAACGACCGCGTCCACGCCAACATCCAGAACGACGGCACGTTCTCCGTGGTGCCGCGGATGTACGGCGGCGTGACGACGCCGTCGGAGCTGCGGCGGATCGCTGACGCCGCCGAGAAGTACGAGGTGCCGATGGTCAAGATCACAGGTGGTCAGCGGATCGACCTGCTCGGGGTGCGCCGCGAGGACCTCCCGGACATCTGGCGCGACATCGGGATGCCCTCGGGTCACGCCTACGCCAAGGCGATCCGGACGGTCAAGACGTGCGTGGGGACCGACTTCTGCCGTTTCGGGGTGGGCAACTCGATCAAGCTCGGCGTCGAGATGGAGAAGGCATGGGAGGGGCTCCACACCCCGGCCAAGGTCAAGAGCGGCGTGTCGGGCTGCCCGCGCAACTGCGCGGAGGCGACCGTCAAGGACATCGGGGTGGTGGCCGTCGAGGGCGGCTGGCAGGTGCGGATCGGGGGCGCCGCGGGGGCGAGCGTGCGGGAGGCGGACATCCTCTGCACGGTCGAGACGGCTGCCGAAGCGCTTCGGGTGACGACGGCCTTCCTCCAGTACTACCGGGAGAACGCCGACTACAAGGAGCGGATGTACGCCTTCGTGCCGCGGATCGGCCTCGAGCGGGTCCGCGAGATCGTCCTCGACCCGGAGGAGGGCGCCGCCCTGCGCGAGCGCCTGGCGATCGCCAAGGCGGCGGTGGCCGACCCGTGGCTCGAGCGCGACGAGCCCTACCACCCGAGCCAGTTCGTCGAGCTCGTGGGGCCGACGGCGTGAACCGGGTCTGCCGGGCCGAGGAGGTGCCGCTGGGCGAGGGCCGGACGGTCGAGATCGACGGCCGGCGGATCGCCGTCTTCCAGACGCGCCACGGGTGGTACGCGCTCGACCAGCGCTGCCCCCACCGGGGCGGGCCCCTGTCGGACGGGATCGTCGCCGAGGGGTGCGTCACCTGTCCGCTCCACGACCGCCGCTTCGACCTGGTCAGCGGGCGCTGCCACAGCGAGGAGCTGCGCGTCGACGTCTACCGGGTCGAGCTCCACGACGGCGACGTCTGGGTCGACGCGGCGGCGCTGCCCCACGACGGGGCGCGGGCGGCCGTGGCGGCGTAGGCGGGGCGGGGGGCGAGCTCGGTCATCCGATCGCGCGCATCCGGTTGCCCCGGGCGTTGTGCTCGCGCTCGGCGAGGCCGAGCGCCTCCATCAGCGGGGGCACGTACATCCCGAAGCGCCCGCGCAGCCCCTTCTCGAGCCCGTAGAACCCGCCGACCGGGTTGGCCTCCGACCGCGCCCACGCCTCGACGGTCCCGTCTGCCGCGGGCTTCTGCTCGTCGGCGCTGCCCAGGGGCATCCAGTCGCCGTGCTCGGCCAGCATGGCTCGGAGGTCCTCGATACAGCGGAGCTGGTAGGCGAGCTTCGTCTTGCCGACGTTGCAGACGAGGGCGCCGGCGTCCTCGTCACGGTAGATCTGGTACTCGGAGCTTCCGGCGGCGTGCGGAGGACCCACGGCTCCTCGGAGGTGCCGCTGCCCTGGGTCGTGGTCACGGTCGGGTCTCCTCGCCTTGAAGTCCTGTCTCTCGGCTCGACGGTGACGTATCCTCGCGCCGGTGATCCTCGCCATCGACCAGGGGACGAGCGGGACGACGTGCCTGGTCGTCGATCTCGACGGCGAGCTCGTGGGACGGGGGCACCGCGAGTTCTCCCAGGGGTTTCCCCGGCCGGGCTGGGTCGAGCACGACGCCGAGGAGATCTGGGAGGTCAGCCGGGCGGTCGCCGGCGTCGCCCTCGAGGACGCCGGGGTGGGGCCGGGGGGCCTGGAGGCGGTCGCCATCACCAACCAGCGCGAGACGGTCGTCGTCTGGGACCCGGCCACGGGACGGCCGCTCCACCGGGCGCTCGTCTGGCAGGACCGGCGCACGGCGGCGCGGTGCGAGGAGCTCCGGGAGGCAGGCTGGGAGGAGCTCGTGCGGGAGCGGACCGGGCTCGTGCTCGACCCGTACTTCTCGGCGACCAAGATCGAGTGGCTGCTCGAGAATGTGGACGGCCTGGGCGAGCGCGTCCGCGACGGGCGGGCGGTGTTCGGCACCGTCGACGCGTGGCTCGTCTTCAAGCTGACCGGCGAGCTCGCGACCGATCCGTCGAACGCGTCGCGGACGCTCCTCTTCGACATCGGTCGGGGGGCGTGGGATCCGGAGCTGCTCGAGCTGTTCGGCGTGCCGCGAGCGCGCGCTCCCGGAGGTCCGCCCGAGCGCCGGGTCCTTCGGCCGGACCCGTCGGGACGCCCTCCACGGGCACGCGGTGGAGGTCTGCGGGGTGGCCGGCGACCAGCAGGCGGCGCTGTTCGGCCAGGCGTGCTTCGAGGAGGGGATGGGCAAGAACACCTACGGGACCGGGTCGTTCGTCCTCATCAACGCCGGCGGCCGGCCCCCGCCGGCGGCGCGGGGGCTGCTGAGCACGGTGGCCTGGGGGATCGGCGAGCGTCTGGTCTACGCGCTCGAGGCGGCCATCTTCGTCACCGGGGCCGGCGTCCAGTGGCTGCGCGACGGGCTCGGCGTGATCGGGGCGGCAGCCGAGACGGAGGGGCTGGCCGCGTCGCTCGACTCCAACGACGGCGTCTACTTCGTGCCGGCGCTGACCGGCCTGGGCTCGCCGCACTGGGATCCGCACGCCCGGGGGACGATCGTCGGGCTGACGCGGGGCACGGGCCGCGCCCACCTCGCCCGGGCGGCCCTGGAGGCGATCGCCTACCAGACGCTCGACGCGATCCGGGCCATCGAGGCCGGCGGAGGCCCGGTGCTCCAGGAGCTCCGGGCCGACGGCGGGGCGAGCGACAACGGCTGGCTGATGCAGTTCCAGGCCGACGTGCTCGGGGTGCCGGTCGTCGTCTCGGCCACGCCGGAGACGACCGCCGTCGGCGCGGCGTCGCTCGCCGGCGTCGGCGCCGGCCTGTGGACGCTCGACCGGGTACGCGCCGGCTGGCGCGAGCGGGCTCGCTACGAGCCGGAGATGGACCCGGCGCGCCGGGATGCGCTCGTGGCCGGCTGGCACGCCGCACTCGGGCACGCGACCTCGGGGCCGGTGCCCGGGTAACTTCCGGGCCTGGGAGCGGTAGGAATAGGGCGATGAGCGCGCCGCTGGTGCAGATGAAGGACCAGGTCTACCGGGACCCGCGGCCGAAGGAGTACTTCGACCGCTTCCACGAGCGCTCGCGCACCCGCGAGCCCGACTGGGTCTACACGTTCGTGCGGCTGATCACCTCGCTCTACGCATACACGCTGCTGCGGACCCGGTCGATCGCCACCGAGAAGGTCCCGGGCCGGGGACACGCGATACTCGCGCCGAACCACTTCTCCTTCATGGACCATTTCCTGCTGGGCTGCTACATCCGGCGGAAGGTCCGCTTCATGGCCAAGTCGCAGCTCTTCACCGGCCCGATGAAGTGGATCTACAGCCACGGCGGGGTGTTCCCGGTCCGGCGGGGAGCGCGCGACGAGGAGGCGTTCGTAACCGCGGAGACGATCCTGGCCCGCGGCGGCGTGGTCGCGATGTACTGCGAGGGCGGGCGGTCGCGGACCGGCGAGCTCCAGGAGCGCGCGAAGCCGGGCATCGGCCGCCTGGCGCTCGAGTCGGGGGCGCCGGTGGTGCCGGTCGCCATCCACGGGTCGGCGAGGATCCGCGACTGGAAGCGGCTGAGGCTTCCCCGGGTCAGCGTCCACTACGGGGATGCGCTGCGCTTCGATCGCGAGGAGGACGCGTCCCGCGAGCGCCAGCAGGCGGTGGCCGACGAGATCTTCGCGGCGATCCGGGCCCTCTACGAGGAGCTCGAGGAGCACGGGCACGTAGCCATCGCCCGCGGCACGGCCAAGCGCGGTCGCGCCCGCACCAGCCTCTCCGGGCGCTGAGCGGGCGCCCCGGCGAGCCGGGGTGCTGGGGAGCCGGGTGTGCCGGTGAGCCGGGGGTGCTGGGCGGGTGCCGGCGAGCCCGGGACGCCGGCCCGGACCGCGCCGGCGGCACGCTGTGTACGCTGTACGCACGAGTCGTCGGGGACGCGAACGGTGCCGGAGAAAGGCTGGAGGGGGGAATGACGGCAGGGGAGGGGGAGGGGGCGTCCGGGGCCACCTGGGCGCGCGCCGGCCGGGCGCTGCTCGGCCTCCTTCTTGCCGGGGCGATCGTCTTCGGCGGCGCGGCCGAGGCGGCGGCGTCGGTCATCCTCAACGTCTCTCCGGCGCGCCTCGGGCCGTTGACCGTGGGCCAGACCGCGGTTCCGGCGATGCTGAGCGTGTCCAACGCGTCAGACGGCAGCGAGGCGACGGCGGACGTCACGCTCGACCGGATCACGCTCGTCCCGAGCTGCGACACCTTCCCGAACGCCGGCGACTGCCCCCGCGTGGACCCGGGGGTCCTGCGCCCGAGCGCGACCGGCGTCGGCGCGACCGGCACGGCCTGCGCCGGGATCACCTTCACCATCACCGAGATCGACCACACCCAGGGCAAGTACCGGTTCACGCCGAGCACCGCGGTCGTCCTCGGGCCGGCCGGGAGCTCGGTGGCGCCGCTCGACAGCTGCGTGATCGACTACACCGTCGACGTCGTCCGGATGCCGGCGGCGAGTTCCAACCCCGACGCGCCGGGCATCGTCACCGAGCAGGCCGCCTTCGCCCAGGCGACGGCGCCCGGTTCGGGCCCGGTCGTCGGCTCGGGCTCCGGGTCCAACGAGGTGGCGATCGCGCGCGGAACGGTGACGACGCTCCCGACCCACGTCTCGATCTCGCAGATCCCCTTCGGCTCGTCCTTCAACGACGCCGCGACCCCGACCGCGCCGGCCGGTGCGGTGGTCCCGACCGGGACGGTGACGTTCGACGTGTACGGCCCCAACGACGCGACGTGCACCGGGCCGGTGGCCTTCACCTCGACCAACGGGCTGGACTCGACGGGCACGCTCGCGGTCTCAGGCACCTTCACACCGGTCGCCGGAGGCATCTACCGGGTCGTGGCGACCTACAGCGGCGATGCCAACTACACCTCGGCCTCCTCGTCCTGCGCCGATCCGAACGAGTCGGTGGACGTGACGGTGCCGGTACCGGTCGCCACCCGGGTCTCGCCGCCCGGCCCGATCGTGCTCGGCAACTCGTTCAGCGACCGCGCGACGCTCGGCCCGCCTGCGTCGCGGGCGCCGCTGCCGACCGGGACGGTCACGTTCGACGTTTACCTCAACGACCCCGGGTGCTCGACGGCGCCGGTCCTCAGCTCGACCAACGGGTTCAATGCCGACACGGCGACGGCGGACTCGGACCTGTTCCTGCCCCGCGACGCCGGCACCTACACGGTGGTCGCCGCCTACAGCGGCGACACCTTCTACAGCCCCTCGATCACCAGCTGCGGCGATCCGGGCGAGACGCTCGTCGTCAACAAGGCGCCGCTGGCGATCACCTCGACGCAGGTCAACCCGGCGGCGATCACGCTCGGCGGCTCGTTCACCGACACGGCGGCGATAGCCCTCCCGCCGGGGGGGGTCACCATGCCGACGGGCAGCGTGACCTTCAACGTCTACGGCCCGGGGGACACCGGCTGCGCCGGTCCGGTGGTCCTGAGCTCGACCAACCCGATCAACGTGAGCGACTCGATCACCGCGGTCTCCGGCAACCTCATGCCCGCCGCCGCGGGCACCTACCGGGTGATCGCGACCTACAGCGGCGATGCCAACTACCAGGGGTCCTCCACGGCCTGCGGGGATTCGGGGGAGGCGGTGGCGGTAGCCCAGGCGGCGCTCCCGATCGCCACGCAGGTCGCGCCGGCGGCGATCGCGCTGGGCGCGACGTTCCAGGATACGGCGAACCTCGGTCCGGCTCCGGCGGGCGCGCCCGCCCCGACCGGTAGCGTCAAGTTCGCCGTCTACGGCCCGGGCGACACCGCTTGCGCGACGCCGGTGGCCACCTCGACGGGCATGCTCAACGCCGCGGGCACGACCGCGGTCTCGGCCGGCTTCCTTCCGCGCTCGACCGGAACGTTCCGGGTGGTTGCGACCTACGCCGGGGACGCGAACTTCTCCGGGTCCTCGTCGTCGTGCACCGATCCGGCGGAGGCGGTCGCCGTCGCGCCGGCGACGCTCGCGCTCACCACCCAGGTCGCTCCGGCGGCGATTACGGCCGGGGCCTCCTTCCACGACACGGCGAGCCTCGGCCCGGCCCCGGCCGGCGAGCCGCCGCCGACCGGTTCGGTGACCTTCAACGTGTACGGCCCGGTCAACTCCGCCTGCACGGGGACGCCGGCCTTCACCTCGACCAACACGGTCGGCGGGACGGGCACTACGGCGACCTCGAGCGACTTCACGCCGACCGCCGCCGGGACCTACCGGGTCGTGGCGACCTACACCGGCGACCCGGACTACGCCCCGGCCTCGTCGCCGTGCGCCGACCCCGCCGAGGCAGTGGTCGTCGGGAGCGCCCCGCCGCCGCCGCCCGCGAGGCCGACCCTGACCGGCGTCACCCCGGCGAGCGGGCCGACGACCGGCGGGAATGGGGTTGTGATCTTCGGGACGAACCTTGGCGGGGCCACGGCGGTCGACTTCGGCTCGGCGGCGGCGCCCGTGCTGAGCGTCAGCACCGACGGGACCCAACTGGCGACGATTGCGCCGCCGGGGAGCGGCACGGTCGACGTGAGCGTGACCACGCCGGCCGGGACGACCCCGCTCGGCGTGGCCGACAGGTACAGCTACGTCGTGGCGCCGCCGGCGCCCGCGGTGACCTCGGTCACCCCGGCGTCGGGGCCGGCGGCCGGCGGGACAGCGGTGGTGATCGCCGGGTCAAACCTGGCGGGCGCCACGGCGGTCAGCTTCGGCGCAACCCCGGCGAGCGGCTTCGTCGTCGACAACCCGAACCAGATCACCGCGACGGCCCCCGCGGGCACGGGGTTGGTCGACGTGACGGTGACTACCACTGGCGGTACGAGCGCGGCGGGCGCCTCCGATCAGTTCATCTACGTCGCGCCCGGACCCGGCCCCGGCCCCGGACCCGGGCCGGCGCCCGGACCGGGCACGCCGCGCCAGCCCGTCCTCCAGACGGGCGCGCCGAAGGTGATCAGCAGCTCGAGCGCCGAGTTCACCGCGATCATCAACCCCGAGGGCCTGCCGACGACGATGCACTTCGACTACGCGGTCGAGCTTCCCGGCGGAGCCGGCGCGGCGGCGATCACCTACGACCAGCACACGCCCGAGCAGGTCGTCGGCTCCGACTTCGCCGATCACACGGTGACCGCCGAGGTGGCCAGTCTGCTGCCCAACAGCACCTATCACGTCCGCGCGGTGGCGGCCAACCCCTCAGGGGTCACGCCGAGCGGCGACACGACGTTCAAGACCTCGACCGACCCGAAGCCGCCGCCGCCGGTCCTCGGCCAGGCGTTCAATGCGGTCCCGGTGAGCGGCATCGTCTACGTGCTGGTCCCCGGCGGCAGCGGCCACGTCGCCCAGGCCCACGCGAGCGCGGCCAAGGGCGTCGGCTTCATCCCGCTCACCGAGGCCCGCCAGCTCCCGGTGGGCACGATCTTCGACGCCACCCACGGCGTGGCCCGGCTGACCACGGCCACCGCCTCCAAGGGCAGGACCCAGACCGGCGACTTCGGGTCCGGCCTGTTCAAGCTCCTCCAGAATCGCCGCGAACGCGGCCTGAGCGAGGTCAGGCTGATCGCCCAGAGCACGGCGAGCCGGATCTGCACGACGGCGTCCAAGGCGGGCACGGCCCAGACGGCGGCCAAGCGGGCGCTCCCGAAGACCGTCCTCAACCTGCTGCGGGCGAACGTCAAGGGCAAGTTCCGGACCCGCGGACGCTTCAGCTCAGCCACCGTGCGGGGCACGAAGTGGACCACCGGCGATCGCTGCGACGGGACGCGGACTGCGGTCACGCGCGGTGTGGTCGTGGTGAGCGACTTCAGAGCCCGGCGCCAGATCGTGCTGAGGGCCGGGCAGAGCTACCTGGCCAAGGCTCCCTGACCGTCCCGCTGCTCGTCGAGCCGAGGCGAGCAGCCGGCGACGCGGCGCAGGGCATGCCCTATCCTGCGCCGATGGGGCGGCTTGACGGAGGGTGGGGGGCATGAGTCTGCACTCGGCCCTGGCCCTGGCCCTCGCCGCCGTGCTCCTCGCCGCCGTGCTCGCCAAGCTCGCGGCTCCGGCCCGGAGCTCCGCCGCCCTGACCACCTTCGGGGTGCGCGCGCCGCGCGCCCGGGCGGCCGGGCTCGCGGCGCTCCTGGCCGTCGAGCTTGGCCTGGCCGTCGGCGTGGCCGCCGGTAGCGCGGCGGCCGCCTACGCCGCGGCCGCCGCGATGGCGGCCTTCGCGCTCGCCCTCGCCGTCGTCCTGCGCCGCGGCGGCGCCGGGGCGCCGTGCGCCTGCTTCGGCGCCCGGGCCACCGTCAGCCGGGCCGCGGTGATTCGCGGAGTCCTCCTCGCCGGAGCCTTCGCGGGCCTGCCGGCGGTCCCGGCGGCCTCGGTGTCGGCGGTGGGCTGGCTCGCTGCCGGGCTCGTCCTCGCCCTCGCCGGCCTCGCCGGCCTCGGGCTGGCCACGTGGGCCCTGGCGCGGGAGATCGGCGAGCTCCGCCTGCGCCTCGGGCCGCAGCTGGCGCTCGAGCTGGCCGACGAGGGACCGCCGCTCGGGCGGTCGATCGGCCTGATCGACCGCTTCGCCGTCGACCGCGACGTCAAGCTCGCCCTCGCCGTCTTCTCGTCGGAGAGCTGCCCAGTCTGCCGGGCGCTCGAGCCGGCGGTCGACTGGCTGGCCAGCGACCCGTTCGTCGCGGCGCAGATGTTCGACGAGGAGGCCGACGCCGGCGTCTGGGCGGCGCTGTCGGTGCCCGGCAGCCCCTACGCCGTGGTCCTCGACCGGGCGGGCACGGTCCTCGCCAAGGGGGCGTTCAACAGCGGCGGCCAGCTCGAGGGCATGCTGGCGAGCGCCGAGCGCCGGGCGACGCAGGTCCATGCCGAGGGGTGAGCGCCCGCCCGAGTCCGGTCTGCGTCCGCCGGAGTCCGGTCTGCGTCCGCCGGAGTCCGGTCTGCGTCCGCCGGAGTCCGGTCTGCGTCCGCCGGAGTCCGGTCTCCTTCAGGGGCTGGGGCTCGCCGCGGCCGGGGCGTCCTCGCGCCGGGGCTTCATCGCCCGAATCGGCGGGGCGCTCGTCGCCGCCGCCGGCGGCCGGGCGCTCGTGCGGCCCGAGTCGGCCGAGGCGTTCCACTTCTGCGGACACATCTACACGACCGCCGGCTGCCCCCATCCGACCGGGCTGCCCCGCGTGGACGCTCGCGGGCGGCCGCTGCGCGCCGTCGACGGCCACCCGGTCGACGATCTCGGACGGCCGATCGACGCCGCCGGCCATGCTCTCGACGCCGACGGCCAGGTGCTCGTCGACGCCGCCGGCCGCCCGCTGCCGCCGGCGCCCCGCAGCCGCGTCTGCCTCGACGCGATCCCCGATCGCTTCCACCTGAAGACCTACGTCGACGGATCGTGGTACCGGTGTTGCCACGGCCACGTTCGCCGCCTGCTCGACTGTTGCGCCTTCAGCTCGCAGCGGATCAACGGCGACGCCGCGCTGACCGGCTACTGCTACGCCGGGCGGACGGTGTTCTGCACCTACTACTACGACACCGGCGTGAAGTGCTAGTCACCGCCCTCCTCGCGGCGACCGGTCTGGCTGCCGGGATGACCGGGACGTGGTCGCCGTGCGGGTTCTCGATGCTCGGCACGCTCGGCCCGACCGGGCACATCGGTGGGCGGCGCACGACGGCCGCCGCGTGCGCGACCTTCGCCGTCGGGGCCCTCGCCGGCGGGGCGGCGACGTTCACCACGCTGGCCTATCTCGGGCGGGCGCTCGGCGGGGGCGGCTCGCGGGCGGCGACGGCCGCCGCCGTGGCGATCGCCCTGGCCGCGTCGCTCGGCGAGGCGCGCGGCGTGCGCGTGCTGCCCCAGGTCCGCCGCCAGGTCCCCGAGCACTGGCGCCGGATCATGCCCCTCCCGGTGGCCGGAGCGCTCTACGGCGTGCTGCTCGGGCTGGGGTTCACCACCTTCGTGCTCACGCTCGCCGTCTGGGCCCTCGCCGGCCTCGCGGTGGCCCTCGGCGACCCGCTCGCCGGCGCGGCCATCGGCCTGGCCTTCGGCGCCGGGCGGGCGCTCCCGGTCGTCGCCCTGGCGCCGTGGATCGACGGCGAGCGGGGGATCCGCTGGGCCGAGATGATGGCCGAGCGCCCCATCGTCCTCCGCCGCCTGCGCCTGGTCGGCGGGCTCCTGCTCCTGCTCTGCGCGGTCGCCCTCGGGGCCGGCGCCGGGGCGGGCACGGCGCTGGCGGCGGTCGCGCCGACGCAGATCGCCACCGGGGCGAGCGACCCCACGGCGAGCTCCGGGCTCGTGGCCTGGTCGATCCCCGCGGCCAACGGGATGCTGCTCACCGCACCGGATGCGACGCCGCGCGCGCTGGGCGGCGCCGACCCGGCGCTCGGCGGCCCGAACCTCGCCACCCACGCCGGGCAGGAGGTCACCGTGACGGCCGGCGCCGGCTCGGTCGGCCGGGTCACGATCCCGGGCGTCCAGCAGCTCGCCGTCTCAGCCGACTGGCTCGTCGCGCGCGTGCTCGATGACACGGGTCGCACGCTACTCTTCTCGCTGCCCCTCCCGAGCCTGACGCCGATGACGCTCGTCGCCGGCGAGCCGTCGGGCGTCGACATCGGACGGCCGCAGATCGACGGCGACCGGGTCGTCGCCGCGATCAACGCCCCGCTGCTGAGCCGCATCGTCGAGTTCAACCTCAGCAGTCACGCCCAGCGGGTGCTGCGCGCATCTCGCGCGAGCCAGTTGCTCAACCCGGCGCTGCTCGGCGACATGCTGCTCTACGAGCGGGCGACCTACTGCGACCAGCGCCTGGTCCTCGGGTCGCCCACCGCCGGGGCGCGCGTCCTCCTGCGCATCGGCGGCGTCGCCTCGCGCGACAAGGGCTACGAGCCGGGCCACACCTCCCAGGGCAGCGGCCCCAGCCGCTGCCCCAAGCCCCATGCCCGGCGGACCCATATGAGCCTGTGGACCACCGCCCTCGCCCCCGACCGCGCCTACGTGACCGAGCTCGCGCCTCAGCCCGCCGGCCCGCCGCTGGCCACCCTGCTCGGGGTCCCGCTTGCCTAGCTTAGTTTAGCTAAGTCGTCATCCCGGTGAACTGCCCGCCGGTGACGTTCAGCACCTGGCCGTGGACGTAGTTGGCCCACGGCGAGCACAGGAAGAAGACGCCGCCGGCCGCCTCCTGCGGGGTCCCCGGACGGCCGAGCGGGATCAGCATCGACACCATCCCCCGGAGCTGATCGGGGATGCCGAGCTGGATCTGCTCGCCGTCGAGCTCCATCGTGTTCGACTCCACCTTCGACGCCGTCAACCTCGTCTCTATGTAGCCGAAGGCCACCGCGTTGACGTTGACCTTGAACTGCCCCCACTCCTTGGCCAGGGTCTTGGTCATCCCGACCACGGCCGACTTGCCCGCCGCGTAGTTGGCCTGGCCGGCGTTGCCCATCGTCCCCGAGACCGACGAAACGTTGACGATCTTGCGGAAGACCTCCCGGCCCTCGGCGCGCTCGACCTTTGCCGGCTCGCGCAGGTGCGGCGCGGCCGCCCGGATCACGCGGAAGGGCGCGACGACGTGGATGTCGAGCATCCGCTGGAACCAGTCGTCGCTCATCTTGTGGATCGGCGCGTCGAGCGTGTAGCCGGCGTTGTTGACGACGATGTCGATCCGGCCGAACGCGTCGATCGCCTTCGCCACCATGTCGTCGGGCACCCCCGGCTTGGTCAGGTCGCCCGCGAACACCGCCGTCTCCCCGCCGATCTCCCCGGCCGTCTGGCCGGCGGCGTCGCCGTCGAGATCGTTGATCAGGATCTTCGCCCCGTGCTCGGCCAGGAGCTCCGCCGTCGCGCGTCCGATCCCGCGGGCAGAGCCGGTGACGATGGCCACCTTGTCGTCGAGAACTCCCATGCAATCTCCTTGGTTGGTTTTACGGCCGGCGCGGCCGGCGCGGCCGGACGGCCGCGGTGTGCCCGAAACGGTTTGCGTCGCCCCCTGGAAAAGGTGATCCGACCGACCGGGCCCCTTTCAGAGCCCGAAGCTCCGCCCGATCACCTCGAGCATGATCTCGTCGGTGCCCGCACCGATCCGGTGCAGGCGCATGTCGCGCCAGACCCGCTCCACCCCGTACTCGCGCATGTAGCCGGCCCCGCCGTGGATCTGGATGCACGTGTCGGCGACCTCGACGGCCATGCGCGCCGCGTGGAGCTTGGCGATCGAGATCTCGCGCACCGGGTACTCGCCCCGCGCGAAGCGCCACGCCGTCGTGTAGACGACCTGGCGCGCCGTCTCGATCTTCGTCGCCATCTCGGCGAACTTGTGGCGCGTCACCTGGTGGTGGCCGATCTCGCGCCCGAACGCCTTGCGCTCCTTCGCGAAGGCGAGCGTCCGCTCGAAGCAGCGTTGGGCCGCAGCCACGCATCCGGCCGCCCCGATCAGCCGCTCTCCCTGCAACTCCCACATGATCTCCTGGAAGCCGCGCCCCGGCTCGCCGAGCACCGCGCTCGCCGGTACCCGGACGTCCTGGAAGCTCAGCAGCGCCGTGTCGGACGCGTGCATGCCGAGCTTGATCAACCTCCGCTCGCGCGTCACCCCCGCCGCGTCGAGCGCCACCAGGAACACGGTGAACCCGGCGTGCCCCGCCTCGGGGTCGGTCTTCGTAAGGAGGACGATCACGTCCGCCCGGTGGCCGTTGGTGATGTACGTCTTCGAGCCGTTGATCACGTACTCGTCGCCGTCGCGCACCGCCCGCGTCTTGATCCCCGCCACGTCTGACCCAGCGTCCGGTTCGGTTATCCCCAGGCAGAGGATCTTCTCCCCGCGGATCGCCGGCCTCAGCCACTCCCGCTTCTGCTCCTCGGTCCCGAACCGCTCGATCGGCGGCATCGCCATGTCGGTGTGGACGGCGACGCCCATCGCCGTCCCCGCAGAGTCCGCCCCGGCCATCTCCTCGGCCAGCACCAGGTTGCAGTAGTAGTCGCCGCCCTGGCCGCCCCACTCCTCGGGCATCGATAGGCCGAGGAAGCCGAGCTCGCCCATCCGCCGGAAGACCCAGTCCGGGAAGGTCGTCTCCTCCCACTCCTCGGCGTGGGGGAGGAGCTCGCGGGCGACGAAGCGGCGGATCGACTCCCGGAGCTGGTCGTGCTCGTCGGTGAAGATGAAGTGCCGGGACGCCAGGGAGAAGTCCGGCTTGAGGGTTTCTTCGGCGGTGGCCATCGGCGGCTCTGCTCCTTCGGCTTTCGTCGCGGCGGAATGCGCTCGGGACCGTAGCGCCGGGCGCCCGGAAAGTAAACAGTAGTACTTCTCACTTTTGGCGCTACGATTGGCCGCGTATGGGCGAGCCGACGGTGCTCTACGAGGTGGCCGCGCCGGGCGTCGCCACCCTGCGCCTGAACCACCCGGCCACGCGCAACGCCCTCTCGCTGCCCATGCTCGAAGACCTCGCGGCGGCGTTCGCCCGCGCCCGGGACGACCCGGCCGTCCGCTGCCTGGTGCTCGCCTCCAACCACCCGACCGTCTTCTCCTCGGGGGCCGACCTCCGGGCCTTCGCCGACCAGCGGCCGCTCCTGGCCCAGCACGACGACGCCGCCGCCTTCGTCCGCCTCTTTCGCCTGATCGGCGCCCTCGGCAAGCCGACGATCTGCTCGGTGGCCGGCGCCGCGCTCGGCGGCGCCGTCGGGCTCGTCCTCGCCTGCGACCTCGTGATCGCCGGCTCGGAGGCCAGCTTCGCCACGCCCGAGATCCGCGTCGGCGCCTTCCCCTTCATGGTCATGGCGCTGATGTACCGCAACGTCCCCCGCAAGAAGGCGGCCGAGTTGCTGCTGCTCGGCGAGCGGATCTCGGCCGCCGACGCGCGCGAGGCCGGCATCGTCAACCGCGTCGCCGCCCCCGGCGAGCTCGCCGGCGCCGTCGACGCCTGGGCCCAGCGGTTGGCCCGGTCCTCGCCGATCGCGCTGCGCCTCGGCAAGGACGCCATGTACCGCCAGATGGACATGAGCCTCGCCGACGCCCTGGACTACCTTCGCTCGCAGCTGACGCTCGCCCTCACGACCGACGACCTCCGCGAGGGCGTCGACGCCTTCTTCGCCCGGCGGGAGCCCGAGTGGAAGGGCAGCTGACGGCGCCCGGACCGCTCCCGCTCGACGGCGTCCGCGTGCTCGATCTCTCGCGCCTGCTCCCCGGCGGCTTCTGCTCCCTCGTGCTCGCCGACTTCGGCGCCGACGTCGTCAAGGTCGAGGCTCTCGCCGGCGGCGACTTCCTCCGGGCGGCGCCCCCCTTCTACGCCGGCGCGGTGGCCGCATCGTGAGCACCGTCGACGGCCTGCTCAAGATGTCGGAGCTCGTCGAGCGTTCGGGCGTCGGCGCGGCGACCATCAAGCACTATCTCCGCGAGGGCCTCCTCCCCGAGCCGGTCCGCACGAGTCGCAACATGGCCTACTACGGCCCCGAGTTCGTCGAGCGCCTCGCGCTGATCAAGCGACTCCAGGAGCGGCGCTTCATGCCGCTGCGCATGATCAAGCGCATGCTCGCCGAGGAGCCCGACCGGCTGGCCGCCCTGCTCGAGCTCGAGGACCGGATCATCGAGAAGGCGCTCAGCCATTCACAGGGGCAGACGCGGGTCCCCGCCGCCGAGGTCGGGCGCCGCTACGACGTGCCCCAGGCGGCGCTCGACCGGCTCGCCGAGCTCGGCGTCCTCACCCCGTCGGCCGCCGGCTACGACCCCGACGACGTCAAGGTGATCGAGGCGATCGGGCGCTTCCGGGCCAGCGGCTACGACGAGACGCTCGGCTTCACCGTCTACGACACGCTGCGCTACCGCGAGGCGCTCGAGCCCCTGGTGGCCAAGGAGGTGCGGACTCTGCTCGGCCGGCTGACCGGCGAGGTCGACGCCGACCGGGCGGTCGAGATCATCAGCGCCGGCGCCGAGCCCCTGCGCGAGCTGATCGGCGCCATGCACTCGAAGCTCCTGCTCGCCGAGCTGCGGCGCCAGCGCCGCGCAGCCGGCTGAAGGCCGGCCCAGCGGGCTTTGCGGCCGAGATTGCCGCTTGCCCGGCGGCCGGCTATCGGACTCGGCGCGCCTCGACGTAGACCGTCCCGCCCCGCCCGATCGCGATCTCCGCCCCGGCACCGAGCAGGGCGACCGGCCCGAGGACGACGGCGGCGGCGAGGATCGCCGCCCGCCGGCGGTCGTCCTGCTCCTGCCAGCGGGCCTCCGGGCGCCGCACCGCGTCGTAGAGGCTCGGACGGCCCGGGAGGAGCCCGACGAGGCCGTGGAGCCAGCCGAAGAGGACCTGCCCGCCCCGCCAGTGGCTCACCCGCTCGACCGCCAGGCCCCGGGCCCGCAGGCGGGCGATCAGCGCCGCCGCCGGGATGTGGGTGAGGTGGCGGGGAAGGTCGAGGGCGAGCCAGCGGTCGCCGAAGGCGCGGGCCTGGATGCTCCCGGCGTTGGGCACGGCGACGACGAGGATCCCCCCGGCGGCCAGCAGGTCGATCGCCCGGTCGAGGTCGGCTCCCGGCTCGCGCAGGTGCTCGAGCGAATGCCAGAAGACGATGCCCGCCCAGCGGCCGCCCAGCTCGGCCAGCGGCGTGTCGCGGATCCGCTCGCCGCGGGCCTCGCGCTCGAGGCCGATCGCCTCGCGGCCGCGCCGCTGCAGCGCCGCCACGAGACCGCCGGTCCCGGCCCCGACGTCGAGGACGGGCCCCGGTGGAGCGAGCCGGTCCAGGCGCCGGGCGAGCGTCGCCCGGGTCAGCCCGAGCAGCGCGTCCCCCGGACCGCTGAAACGGCCGTCCGACGGCCGGTAGGCGCCGCCGTAGGCCTCGGCGAGCTCGGCGTCGCTCGGCCACGGGTCGGTGGTTGCAACGCCGCAGCCCGTGCACACCGTCCGCCCGCGCCGCCGCTCGGCCGGTCCGCCCACGAGCCGGGCGCCGCACCACGCGCACCGGATGGCGGCGGCGTCTCCCGAGCGCGGTATCGCGGTGACCATCGCCGCTATTGTTGCCGAGAGACCTTGACTGACCAGTCAATCCAAGATTTCGTGCTGCGGGTCTCGGCCGTCCAGATGAACTCGACGGACGACCGCGCAGCCAACTTGGCGCAAGCCGACCGGCTGACCCGCGACGCGGCGCGCGACGGCGCGGGGCTCGTCCTCCTGCCCGAGAAGTGGAGTTGCCTCGGCGACGGGGACGCCCTCGCGGCCGGGGCCGAAGAGCTCGACGGTCCGGCGCTGACCTGGGCGCGCGACACCGCGCGGGAGCTCGGGATCGACCTCGTGGCCGGATCTATCGTCGAGCGGCTCGCCGCCGGCGGCTCCGATCATCGCCGCCTGGCCAACACCTCGGTCCACGTCGGCCCCGACGGCTCGGTGCGCGCCGTCTACCGCAAGATCCACATGTTCGACGTGACGGTGGACGGCCTCGTCTACCGCGAGTCGGCCCACGAGCGGCCCGGCAGCGAGATCGTCACCTCGGCGACCTCGACCGGGGTCGGTCTCGGTCTCAGCGTCTGCTACGACGTCCGCTTCCCCGAGCTCTACCGGATTCTCGCGCTCCGCGGCGCGCGCGTGCTCCTGGTGCCCGCCGCCTTCACCCTGGCCACCACGCGCGACCACTGGGAGACGCTGCTCCGAGCCCGGGCGATCGAGAACCAGGCGTTCGTGGTCGCGGCCAACCAGGTCGGCCGCCATCCCCCCGAGCACCGCTCGGGCGGACGGTCGTTGATCGTCGATCCCTGGGGGCTGGTCCTCGCCCAGGCGCCGGACGCGGTCGGCCAGATCCAGGCGACGCTCGACCTCGCCCGCCAGGACCAGATCCGCTCGGACCTCCCGGCGCTCGCCAACCGGCGACCCGACGCCTACGCCTGGCCGGCGGTGGGCGCCTGATGGCGACGACGCGCAGCCAGGCGGCGGCCGACAAGCGGCGACAGATTCTCGACGCCGCCGTCCTCACGTTCGCCAGCCGCGGCTTTCACGCCTGCCGGGTGTCCGACATCGCCGACCAGGCCGGCGTCGCCTACGGGCTGGTCTACCACTACTTCGCCTCCAAGGACGAGGTGCTCGACACCCTCTTCCTCGAGCGTTGGACGATCATGCTCGAGCGGATCCGCGAGGTCGATGGCCAGGACATTCCGGCCCGGGAGAAGCTATCGGCGATCGCCTCGTTCATCGTCGAGTCCTACCGGCACGACCCCAACCTGATGAAGGTGATCATCGTCGAGGTCACCCGGGCGGCCAACTCGTTCGGGGCCCGTCACATGAGCGAGATCAGCCAGGCCTACGTGCTGATCGCCAGGATTGTCGAGAAGGCGCAGGCCGACGGATCGTTCCGGCCGCAGGTCGCGCCCCAGTTCGCCGCGCTCGCCTTCTACGGGGCGATCGAGCAGGTCCTGACCGGCTGGATCTTCGGCGTGCTCGAGGCCGGCGAGGCCGAGTACGAACAGGCCAAGCACTACATCGTCGAGACGATCTGCGGCGGCCTCGACGCCTGATCGAGCCCGCCGCCGCCCGACGCGGTCGGACCGCTGACGGCGGTCGCCAAGTTTTTGACCGCCGGCGGGATGGATCTGATTGACTGAGGCCATGATGCAACAGCAGCTGGTCAAGCGGCTGATGTGGTCCGGCCTGATGGCGGGACTCGGCGCCCTGGCCACGGTGGCCACGAACAGAGCGGCCGCGATCATCTGGCGGCAGCTGTTCGACGAAGAGCCGCCGGAGTGAATCGCCGATGACGGAGTCGGGCTCCGCGGACGCCGGCGGCGGTCTCCTCAGCACGCTCGAGGGCGCCGGGATCCCGGTCGCCGAGCTCCGGAGCACGGTCACCGCCCTGGTCACCGAACGCCCCGAGGTGGCGGTCGCCGGCGCCTTCGCCGGCGGCCTGATCGCCGCGATGATCGTCAGGCGCCTTGGCGGCTGAGGACCCACAGCTGGCCCAGAACCTGGCCAAGACGATCACCGAGGTCTCCGAGCGCGCCTCGCTGCTCGTGCACGAGGAGATCGAGCTCGCCAAGGCCGAGATCTTCGAGAAGCTGAACAAGCTGCTGCGCGGCGCCGTGGTCGGCCTGGTCGCCGGGATCTTCGCCCTCGTGGCGCTGCTCTACGTGCTCAACGGGTTGGCCTGGCTGATCTCGATCGAGCTGTTCCCGCGCGGCAAGTACTACTCCGGGTTCTTCGTCGTCGCCCTGCTGCTCGTCCTGCTCGGCGGCGCAGCCGGCTTCCTCGCCTTCAAGTGGCTGAGATCGGCGGCCCCGCCGACGCCGACCATGGCCATCGACGAGGCGCGCAAGATCCGCGCCTCGGTCACGGGCGACTGATGGCCGGCCGCAGCCCCGAGGAGATCCGCGCCTCGATCGAGTCAAACCGCGAGGCGCTGGCCCTGTCGGTCGTCCGCCTGCGCGACGACGTCGCCGAGATCACCGACTGGCGCAAGCAGATCCAGCGCAACCAGCAAATCGTGCTCGCCGCCTCCGCGGTCAGCGGATTCCTCGTCGGCGGCGGTCTCGTCGGACTCAGCGGCATCCTTACCTTCCGCCGCCGCCGGCGGCGCAAGTCGCTCGCCGCGGCCGACTAGCCTCACCGCACGGCGGCTGGCCGGGGCGGTCGCGCCTGGTCGCCGCCGCCCGGCCGGCCGGGGGCGCTGGCGGCAACCGGCATAGTTGTCGGGGTGAGCGTGCCCTTCCAGCGGCCAGACATCGAGGACCGCAGCGACTGCGAGCGGCTCGTCCGCGCCTTCTACGGACGTGCGCTCGTCGACCCGATCATCGGGTTCATCTTCGCCGACGTGGCCAGGCTCGACCTCGAGGCCCACGTCCCGGTGATCGCGTCCTTCTGGGAGACGGTCCTCCTCGGCGGGCGCTCCTATACCGGGAGCGCCTACGCCCCCCACGCCGCCCTCCACGCCCGGGTGCGGCTGCGCGCCGGCCACTTCGAGCGCTGGCTGGCCCTCTGGTGCGCCACCGTCGACGAGCTGTTCGCCGGCGAGCGCGCCGAGCTCGCCAAGTCCCACGCCGTCCGCGTCGCCCACGCCTTCCACCGGCGCCTCGACGGCCTCCCGGACCCGGCCTCCCCGTCGTCGTCGTCGGTGCTCTCGGTGACGCTCCACGGCCCGCCGGACGACTCGCGATCGGCTTGACCGGGCGCTCGCCACGATGCGCCCGATGCGGCCCGTGGAGCATCCTCGGCGTCCGGCCCGCCGTCGCGGCTACGGCTCGACGAAGCGGGTCGGCAGGCCGCCGACGCCCAGCATGCCCGGGCCGGTGTAGGTGCCGATGACCGGGCCGAGCTCGGAGACGAACCACGGCTCGGTGGCGAAGATCTCCCGGCCGCGCTCGACGAGGCGCTCGGCCTGGTCGGGCGCCTGGATGTGCTGGATCACCCAGCAGTCGGCGCCCTCCTCGTGGCGGCTGCGCATGTAGTCGACCATCCGCTCGAAGGCCCGGCCCGCGGTGCGCACCCGCTCGACGGGCGTGATCTCGTGCCCGACCGAGAGGATCGGCTTGATCTTCAGGGCCCCGCCCACCCAGGCCTGGGCATTGCCGACCCGCCCGCCACGGCGGAGGAACTCGAGCGTGTCGATCGAGAACCAGATCTTCAGCTCGCGGCGAGCCTCGCGGACCCGGGCGGCCACGGTGTCGAGGTCCTCGCCGGCGTTGGCACCGGCCGCCGCGGCCATCGCCAGGCAAGCGAGGCCACCGCAGGCGGTCTCGGTGTCGATGACGACGATCCGCCCGTCCCCGTCCCGTTCGTCGATGATCGCCTTCGCCTGGCCGGCGGCGTCGCAGGTGCCGGAGATGCCGCCCGAGAGGTGGATCGAGACGATGTCGCGCCCGGCGGCGAGCAGCGGCTCATAGGCGGCGACGAAGTCGCCGACCGATGGCTGCGAGGTCGTCGGCACCTCGGTCGAGCTGCGTAGACGGGCGTAGAAGTCGTCGTAGTTGCCCATGTCGCTCTCGCGCTGGAGCTCGTCGCCCCAGCTCACGTAGAGGCTGACCTGCTCGATGCCGAGACGCTGGCGGAGCTCAGTCGGGAGGTAGTGGGTGGTGTCGGTGACGACGGCGACCGGGCGCACGGCGCCACCCTATCCGACGTCCGTCGCCCCACGCCGACGGCCTATACCGCTACTTTGCAGGCATGGGACGTGCTGCACGCATCCGCTGGTACGGGTCGGCCGCGCTGCTCGTCGTCGCCGGGACGGTGGTGATCGTCGCCTCGGACACCGTCACCGCCGAGGCGGTGTCGGTCAGCCTGATCTCGCTCGGCCTGATCGTCGTGGTCAGCCTCATGTTCTTCGAGGTCGGCCTGAGCGAGGACCGCGCCCGCGAGCGCGAGACCGAGATGCGCCGGCCCGCGACCGAGCCGCCCGCCGCTCGCCGCCTGACGCCCAGCCGGCGGCGCCGGCGCCGCGGGTGAGCCCGGTGCCCGCAGGCCCGCCGCGCTCCCGCTCCCGGCTTCTCGGCGCGGCCGCCGCTCGGGACGCCCGCTAGCCTAAGTCGTGTGAGCTCCGTGGCCGACAACCCCCGCAACGCATCGCCGGCACCGCCGGCGCCCGCCCCGGCCTCCGGAGGCGCGGCCGGCGAGCTCGCCGCCTACATCCGCCGCGTCGCCGGACCCAAGGTCGACCGGGGCGTGCTCGAGGCGGCGGTCTCCGGGACCGCCCTGGCGACCGCCGACGGCAAGATCGATCCCGCCGCCGCCGCTCGGGCGCGCGAGATGGCCCTCGCCGAGGTCGAGCGCCAGTCGGCCACGCCCGGCGGGCGCCTCGGCCGGGTGGCGCGGATGCGCTTCGGCTGCCGGGCGGTGCCCGGCCTGCTCGCCGCGCGCGCCGCCGGGCGACTGTCCGCCGACGGGGCCGCCGAGCTCTACCACCACCTCGACCGCTGTCCCGCGTGCGTCGACCTGACCCAGCGCGTCGACGCCGCCGAGTGGCATCTCCACCGCAACGTCGCGCCCGTGGCCCCCGCCCCGGCGGGCAATGCCTCGGCCGCGAGGGCCACCGCCGGCGCCGCCGCGTCCGCGCCGCCGGCCGATCGTCGCGGCCGGGCCGCGTCGAAGCCTGCCGCCGGCGCTGCCGCCGCAGCCACTCCTCCTGCTGCTGCTGGTGCTGCCGCCGGGGCTGCGTCGGCCGACGGGCCTCCCGACCCGCCGCGGGGGCGGACGGCCGCGGTTCGCCGCTCGGGCGCTGCCGCTTCCCGATCGGCGCCGCCCGTGGCCGCGGCCGCGACGCCGCCCGGTTCGCCGCCGGTGCCGGCCCCGGCCCCCCCTGCCCCAGCGCCGCCGGCGCGCGTGAGCGCATCGCGTCGCCCGGCGCAAGCCGACGCGGCGCGGCCGGCTGCGGCGGCGGAGGCCGCTGCCGCGCCGGCGACCGGCCCAGCGAGCCCGCCGTCGCGGCCCGGCGAAAGCGAGTCGACTCCGCCCCGACGCGAGCAGGCGCCGGCAGGGCCGGCCAACGGACGCGGGAAGTCGCCGCCGGGCCCCCTGAGCGACGAGGCCAGGCCGCTGCCGGGCATCCCCGCGGGACGGCCGAAGCCGCCGCCGGGTCCGCCGAGCGACGGACCGTTACCGCCGCCCGCAGCGCCGCGCGCTCGGCGGACGCGGCCGGCATCAGACGCTCTCGCGGCGGAAGTGGCTCAACCGGCCCGGCCCGACCAGGGGCTGCTGCCCGCCGGCCCGCTTGCGCGCGCGAAGCCCGCCGTGGACGCCCACCGCCCCGGGCTCGGCCGTGAACCTCGGCGCCCCGCCCGGCACCGCGTCGCGGCCGCGGTCGCTGCCGTCGCCCTGCTGCTCATCGCGGCCGCCGTGGTCGCCGCCGCCGGGGTCCTCTCGCCCGGCTCCGGCCAGGGCCCGCGGCGCGCGAGCGTGATCACGCCGATCCAGCGCCAGGTGACGAGCGCTCCGCCGCCTGCGGCGACGGTGTCGCTGCCGGCGCCGGCCGCCACCCCGGCCCAGCACCACCCCCGTCCGGTCAAGACCCGTCCGTCCCCCGCGGCCGGCGGCGGTATCGCCACCCCGGCGACCCGGCACGTCGCCGCCGCGCCGCGTAGGGCCGTCACCCCGACCGCCTCCGCGCCGGCCGCGCTCACCCCGCGGGCACCGGCGCCGGCCGCGCGGCGCACCCCGCCCGCGCCGCCGGCACCGGTTACCCTCCGCACCCCGCCCGCGCCGAAGCCTGCGCCGGCCTCCCCTCCGTCGCGCGGCGGCGGCTCAGCCGGCTCTGAGACGATCACGCTGCCGCTCCCGGCCAGCGCGCCGTCGGTGTCGAACGCCGGGGCGCCGGCATCCCCGTCGGGCAGCACGCCGATCGTCGTTCACTGAGCGCCCGGTGGCGAAGGCGGACCTCCGCCACCGGCGGACCTCTGCCAACGGCGGACCACCGCGACCGCGGACCACCGCCACCGGTGGCCTCCGCCACCGGTGGCCTCGCCACCGGTGGACCTCAGCCGCGGCCGAACCCGGTGCCGCGGCGTCGCTTCAGGCCAGGCGGTTCTCGATCTGCATCGGCGCCTGCTGGAGCTCGACCGGGTCGGGCTCGAACTGCTTCTCGGCGCCGAGCAGCTCGGCCAGCTCGCCGGAGTCGAACATCTCGCTGATGATGTCGCAGCCGCCGACCAGCTCGCCGCGGATGAACAGCTGGGGGATCGTCGGCCAGTGCGAGATCGCCGACAGCTCCTGGCGGATGCGCGGATCGGGAAGCACGTCCACGCCGGCGAACTTCGTGCCCAGCGCCTGCAGGGCAGCCACCGAGCGGGCCGAGAAGCCGCACGCCGGAGCCTGGGGCGTGCCCTTCATGAAGAGGATGACTTCGTTCTCGGCGATCGCGCCGGCGATCGCCTCGCGCACGGGATTCTCACTCATAAGGCTTCCTCTACTCGCTTTGCGTCTTCAAGGACAGGGCATGGATCGGGCCGCCGATCTCCTCGCCGAAGACGCTGTAGACGAGTCGGTGCTGCTCGATCCGGGAGAGCCCGGCGAACGCGGCCGCGCGCACGACGGCCCGGAAGTGGTCGCCACCCCCGGTGTAATCCTCGACGTCAACCTCGGCGCCGGGGATCGCGGCCTCGATGCGCTGCTTGATCTCTGCGGAGCTGGGCATGCTTTCCAAGCTTAGTCGACCCGGTCGCTACACTTGGTCAATGGTCACGATCACCGATAAGGGCGCAGACAAGGTTCGCGAATTCCTCGCCTCCCAAAGCAGCGACGTCACCGTCGCCGGCCTCCGTGTCGGGGTCAGGGGCGGCGGGTGCTCGGGCTTCCAGTATCAGCTCGCCTTCGACGAGAAGCGCGACGACGACCAGGTCTTCGAGGTCAAGGGCCTCAAGCTCCTCGTCGACCAGGACGCCCTCTCCTACGTCGACGGCTCCGAGATCGACTACGTCGACGCGCTGATCGGCGCCGGGTTCAAGGTCAACAACCCCAACGTGGTCGCCGCCTGCGGCTGCGGATCCTCCTTCCGGGTTGCCGGAACGGAGTCCTGCTCCCCCGTCTGATCGCTCGGTCGGCCCTCGCCGGCCTGCTCGTTTGCCTCCTCGCCGCCTGCGGGGCCGAATCTCGGCCCGGCGCGCCGAGCCCGCAGGCCGGTCAGCCGGCCAGCCACCGCCGCGGGGCCGATCTGGCGATCGGCTTGACCGAGCCGAACCCACAGCTCATCTGGAGCGCCGCCGCCCGCCCGCGCGCGCCGGCCGGCTTCGGACCATGGCGCGCTCGCCTGGCCGCGCTCCGCCCCGATTATCTGCGGGTGCTCGTCGACTGGGCCAAGCTTCAGCCCAGCCCGGATCGCCCGGCGGCCCTGGCCGCGACCCAGGACGGCTGCGAGCGCGGGCTCGCTCCCTGCGCCGCCTACGCCGGACTCCGCGAGCTGTTCGCGGCGATCGCCTCCCATCCCGGGCTGACGCCGGTGCTCGTCCTCTACGGCGCTCCGGCGTGGGCGGCGCAGCCGTCCGGGGGGTGTGAGCGCGCGGGGACGTCGGCCGCCTCCCGCTCCCTGGCCCCGGCGGCCCTTCCCGCCTACCGGGCGCTGATCCGCGGGCTGATCTCGCTCGGGCGGAGCGTCGGGCTCGAGCTGCCCTGGTGGGGGCCGTGGAACGAGCCGAATCACCCCTTCTTCATCAGTCCCCAACGCGCCCGCTGCGACGCCCACGCGCCCGCCCTCTCACCGCCCGTCTACACCCGGCTCGCCCGGGCGATGCGCGCCGAGCTCGCCGCCGACGGGCATCCCCACCGGCTCGTGTTGGGCGATCTCGCCGGTTTCGTCGCCCCGTCCCCGGTCGCGGTCAGCGTCGGCGAGTTCGTGGCCGCGCTGCCCGACGACGTCGTCTGCCCGGGCGGCGCCTGGGCGGTCCACTACGGGCTGGCCGAGCTCGCCGTCCGGGCCGAGGCGACGGTCGCCGCCCTCGAGCGCGCCCTCGCCCGTCGCGGCTGCGCCGCCCGGACGCCGATCTGGGTCACCGAGGCCGGAGCCCCGACCGCGCCGGCCAAGCCGCCCGGGCGTGCCTCGACGACCGACGCCGCCGCCTCCTCCTGCCGCGAGCTCGCCGCCGCGCTCGCCCACTGGAACTCCGATCCCCGGGTCGACGCCGTCTTCCAGTACACCTTCCGCGAGGATCCGCTCTTTCGTATCGGTCTGGTCGACACCGGGCTCACCCGCCTCTATCCGGCCTACGGCGTCTGGCACGCCTGGGGGGCGCGGGCCGCCGGCGACCCGGCTCCGGCCACCGCCGGGGCCTGCGGCTGAGCGCGCCCAGGGCCGCGGCCGCGCTACTGCGGGGTCGCCTCGAGCGAGCGCCAGAGCACGAGGCAGGCCATCGTCCGGTACGGACGCCACGGCTCCGCGATCCGGGTGAGCTCGGCCGGGGCCGGGAGCGCCGGGAGGCCGTAGGCCAGCTGGGCCGCCCGACGGATCCCCAGGTCGCCGGTGGCCAGCACGTCGGGCCGCTCGAGCTGGAACATCATGAACATGTGGGCGCTCCACTCGCCGAGCCCCCGGACCGCGGTCAGCTCGGCGATCACCTCGGCGTCTGACAGCTCGTCGAGGCGATCGAGCTCGAGCTCGCCGCTGAGTACGTGCTCGGCGAGCGAGCGCAGGTAGGAGACCTTCGCGCGCGATAGGCCCGCTGCCGCGCGGAGCTCCTCGGGATCGGCGTCGAGCACGTCCTGCGGCGTGGGCGGGCGCCCGCCGAAGGCGGCGAGCAGCTTGATCCAGATCGCCCGGGCGGCCCGGACGGAGAGCTGCTGGCCGGCGATCGTCCGCACCAGCGCCGCGTAGTGCTCGCCCGGCGGCGGCCGGTCCGGCCGGCGCGTCGCGGGCTCCTCGTCGAGGGCGTCGATCAGGCCGGCGAGCACGGGGTCCGCCGCGCGGAGCGCTCCGATCGCCTCGGTCATCGGTCGGGCGGCGGTCAGGCCTGGCCGGCGACGGCCCCGGGAACCCCGGTGTTGGTCGAGTACTTCGGCTGGAGCTTGACCTCCGGGCGGATCTGGTGAACCGCCTGGCTGACGGCGATCGCCGACTCGGCGAAACCGGTGGCGATCAGCTTCAGCTTGCCGTGGAACGTGGTGATGTCGCCGCACGCCCACACGTTGTGGAGGTTGGTCTTCATCAGCTGGTCGACGACGATCGCGCCCTTCTCGATCTCAAGCCCCCAGTCGCGGAGCGGGCCGAGCGCCGTCTTGAAGCCGAGCTGGAGGAGGATCGCGTCGACCTCGACCTCGACCTCGTGCGATTCGTCCTCGGTGTGGAAGAGGACCACGCGCTCGATCTGCCCCTGCTCGTCACCGGCCACCGCCCGGATCTGGAAGGGGATGTGGAGGTCGATCTGGCCGCCGGCGTGGGCGTCCATGACCTCCTTGATCGTCGCCTCGTGGGCCCGAAAGCCCTCGCGGCGGTGGACGAGCGAGACCCGCTCGGCCGTATCGAGCAGGTTGATGACCCAATCGGTGGCCGAGTCGCCGCCGCCGACGATCAGCACCCGTTTGCCGGCGAACTCGGACTTCTCGCCGACGAGGTAGTGGGCGCCGCGGCCCTCCCACGGGGTCATGTCGAAGCCGGGGAGCTTCTTCGGCTCGAACGCACCGTGACCGCCGGCGATGATCAGCGCCCGTGAGCGCATCTCGCCGGCTGTGGTCTGCAGGACGACGATCTGCCTGGACTGGTCCTCGGGGTCCGGCTCCCAGGAGATCGACTCGGCGGTCGTCTCGAGATGAACCGGCACGTCGAACTGCTCGAGTGCCTGCCGGCGGAGCTCCTCGACCAGGTCCTTGGCCAGCACGCGCCGGTGACCGGGGACGTCGAAGATCCACTTCTCCGGGTAGAGCGTGGTCAGCTGGCCGCCGATCTCCGGCAGGGAGTCGATGATCCGGGCGCTGGCCTCCCGCATCCCGGCCCAGAAGGCCGTGGCCAGGCCGACGGGCCCCGCGCCGATCACCGTGATGTCGCGGACCTCCTCGTCGTTCAACGAACCGCCTCCTCCGCGAGTACGGGCTCGCCGTCGAGCGCCGCCAGCGCTCGGGGAACGGAGGCGGCGATGCAGGTGAAGACGGGCGTGTCGCGGCGGGTGAAGAGCGAGGACTCGGTCGTCCGCAGGCGCTGGACCAGGTCGAGGAAGTCGCCGGGGCGATCGGTCTCGAAGGCGACGACGAACTCCTGGTCGTCGAGCCCGAAGGAGTACGACGTGTTCAGCTCGATCTGGGGGTACTCGCGGCCGATCCGGATGTGCTCCTGCATGATCCGGTGGCGCTCCTCGGGGGCGAGCGTGTACCACTCGCGCGTCTTGACGAACGGATAGACGAAGAGGTACTTGGCGTGGGCCGGGCGCACCTCGAGCCGCGACTCCTGCGAGTACTCAGACACCTTGGTCATGGCCAGGTACGAGTAGGGGATCTCGGCCCACTTCATCAGACCCGTCTGGGCCAGCACGACGTGGAACTCGTGGAGGCGGTCGAGGCTGACCGACTGGGAGAGCAGCATCAGCTCGCAGTCGCCGCGGGTTCCGACCGTCGAGAACGCCCGCAGGAGGTGGTCGGAGGCGAAGTCCTCGCAGGCGGCGACGAACTCACGCTTGTCGGCCGCCCGAAGGTCGGCGTTCTGGCGCCGCCAGGCGGGATCGATCTTCAGGAAGGTGTACTTGACGAAGTGGCGTTCGGGCACCGAGCTAAGTCTAGAGAGGCGGCGGGGGCCCCTCGGAGCCCGGCGTCGAGGACCGGACGCCCCGCTACAGTGGACTTGCATGCGGATCGCGCTGGTCTCGCCTTACTCCTGGACCTATCCCGGCGGCGTCACGCGCCACGTCGAGGCGCTGGCCGACCACTTCGCCGCCGGCGGCCATCGCGTCCGGGTACTGGCGCCCTACGACCCCGACGACGCGTTCGGCGCCCGCCTGCACGGCGGCGCCCGGCCCCAACTGCGACCCCGGCCCGACTACCTGATCCCGCTCGGCCGGACGATCGGCTTCCCGGCCAACGGCGCGGTCTCCAACATCGCGATCACCCCCCACGCCGTGCAGACCCTCCGTCGCGAGCTCGCCCGGGGCGGTTACGACGTCGTCCATCTCCACGAGCCGGTCACTCCGGTCGCCTCCTGGGACCCGCTCTGCTCGACCGACCTGCCGCTGGTCGGCACCTTCCACGCCTACTCGACCAATCCGTTCAGCAACAGCCTCGCCCGCGCCCTCGGCGCCCGCCGGCGGTTGAACCGCCTGGCCGTGCGGATCGCGGTCTCCGAGGCCGCCGCCTGGACGGGCAAGCGCTTCTGGGGCGGCGAGTACCGGGTGATCCCCAACGGCGTCGAGCTCGCCTCCCCGCCGTCCCGGCCGCGGCCCGCCGTGCCGATCAGCGCCGAGCGGCCACTGCAGCTCGTCTTCGTCGGCGCCACCGTCGAGCGCAAGGGCCTCGGTGTGCTGCTGCGCGCGTTCGAGGCGCTCCGCGAGCACCTTCCGGTCGAGCTCACGGTGGTCGGCGCCACGGGGGAGGAGATCGCGCCGCTCATGCTCGAATACAGCGGGGTGACCGCGCTCGGCAAGATCGACGACGCCGCCAAGGCGGCCTGCCTGCGCCGGGCCGACGTCCTCGTCGCCCCGTCGCTCGGCGGCGAGAGCTTCGGGATGGTTCTCACCGAGGCGTTCGCCGCAGCGACCCCCGTCGTCGCCTCGGACATCCCCGGCTATGCCGGCGTGGTGCGCCACGGCGCCGAGGGCCTCCTCGTGCCCCCCGGCGACGCGGCCGCGCTGGCCACTGCGCTCCGGGACCTCGCGCTCGACCCCGGCCGGCGCGGCGCCATGGCCGAGGCCGCCGCCGCCCAGGCGCCCCGGTACGGCTGGGAGCGCATCTCCGGCGACGTCCTGGCCGCCTACGGCGACGCAATCGCCATGCCCGCCCCGAGCGGGCGGGTGGCCCGGGCCGCAGTACGGGTCGCGGGGATTCCCGCCGACGGCCTGCGTCGTCCACCGCGCCGGCTGGCCAGCCTCGAGCGTCGTCGCGCCGACCGCCTCGAGCGGGTCTTCGCGGGCGCCCGCCGCGCCGGCCTCGCGGCCGTCGCGCTGGCCGCGCTGGTCGGCGCCCTGCTCGGCCTGCGCCACATCGGCGTCGATCGCATCGTCGCCAGCCTCGTCACGTCGCGCCCCGACTGGGTCCTCGTCGGCCTGGCGCTGATGTGCGCGTCGATGGCCCTGCGCGCGGTCGCCTGGCACGCGATCCTCAGGGCGGCCCCGCCGACCGCGCACGTCCGCATGCGCGATGCGCTCCAGGGGACCTTCATCGGCGTGCTGATGAGCGCGACGCTGCCCGCCCGGCTCGGCGAGCCGTCGCGCTCGCTGATCGTCGCCCGGCGGCTCGGGCGCCCACGCGAGACGCTGCCGGCGGTCCTCGGGACGATCGTCGCCCAGACGATCCTCAACCTCCTCGCGCTGCTGCTCCTCGGGATCCTGGTGATCTCGAGCGTCGACGTATCCGCCGTCCACCACGGGGCGCTCCTGCTCGTCTCGATCGCCCCGGTCGCCGTGCTCCTCGTCGTGCTCGTCACCCCGACCCTCCTGCGCCGCGGTCAGCCGGACGGGTCGACCCGGACGCGGGCGATCCTCGCCAGGCTGCGCCTCGCCCTGATGCGGGTGCGCAGCGGCCTACGTGTCTTTCGCCGGCCGCGCCTGGCCGCGGTGGCGACCGCCGGCCAACTCGGAGCCTGGCTGCTCCAGTGGCTGGCGTGCTACGTCCTCCTCGTCGCGCTCGGCCTCGACGGCGGCGCCGGCCTCGGTGCCGCCGCCGCCGTCCTCTTCGCGGTCAACGTCACCGCGGTCCTGCCTGCGGCACCGTCCAACCTCGGCGTCTTCCAGGCCGCCTGCGTCGCCGTCCTCAGCGGTGCCTACCACGTCCCCGCGGCCGACGCCCTCGCCTACGGGATCATCCTCCAGGCCGTCGAGATCGCCACCGCGCTGATGATCGGCATGCCCGCGCTCGTCAAGGAGGGGCTGTCCTGGCGCGACGTGCGCCTGCGCGCCCTCCACGCCGGCCCGGTCCGACTCGCCCCGCCCGCGGCGGGCGTGGTCGAGGCCGCCGACGTCGCCTAGCCTCAGGCCGGCGTCGGCGCTCCCGAATGAGCCCCGGCCCGGCGCCTCAGCCCCAGGAGACCGCGAGCCGGCGAACCTGATTGCCGAGGTAGGGCCCGAGCGTCTCGCTGTATCGGCGGGTCATGTGGTTGCTGTCCTTGTAGACGAGCACGCCGCCGATCACCGGATTGCAGCGCGCGCGGTCGCAGAAGAACCGGGTCATGTCGATCACCTCGGCGCGCGGCGCGAACGCCGCCGCCGCGGCGACGGCCGGATCCCGGGCCAGGGCTAGGCGGCGCCGCACCGCGCAGATGATCCCGGCCTGCGCGTGGCGGTCGGCCGCCGCCTGCACGCACGGCCCGGTCGCGTCACCGATATCGGGCGTATCGCGCAGGACGACGATGTGCTTGACGGTGACCGGCAGCGCTCGCCACGCCGCCAGATAGCCCGCCACCGCGGTCGCCACCGCCGTCCGGCCGCGGGTGGGCACGATCCTCGCGGTGGCGTGATCGGCGGCGAACATCGTCTCGACCTGGGGATTCGCCTGAAACCAGGTGACGACTCCCTGCCGCCATTGCCGGCACTCGGCGACCACGCGTTCCGGCCCGACCGGCGAGGCGCGCATGTACGGACAGCTCGAGCGGGTGATCGACGCGCCCTCCCAGTGGAGCGAGTTCGCGACCACGGCGAGGGCCGCGCGCCAGGTCTCGGCGTGGCTGTCGCCGACGAGCGCCACCCCGTAGCGCGACGCCGGCGGTGGCGTGCCGAACACGCAGACGAGCGGGATCCGACCCCCGCCGGGGACCGGGTGGAAGACCCCGTCGTCGATGAGCTGGAGCGTGCACGGGGCGTTCGGGGTGATCGTGGCGTCGGCCGGAGACGGGGTCACCACATAGCGCAGGTGCGGGTCCTGGCACGGGTGGCGGGAGTCGTGCGAGGCCGCCCCGAAGCAGGGGGAGCTCGCCGGCGGGGCGGCGACGGCGAACGCCTGCGTCAGGAGCGCCGCCGCCGACAGGGCGATGGCGAGCCCGGCCTGCCGAGACCGGCGCCCGCCCCCCGAAAAAGCCCTGACCACTCCCGATCGCACCACCGTCTCGCGCACCCTAGCGGGGCAAACCGGGCCGGAAGCCGGTCGCTCATGATCACACGGCGGCGGACCGTTCCCGTAACTCGCGCGACCGCCCGACCGGCGGCGCGCTCAGGTGGTGGGCGTCTCGCGGGGCACCGGCGCCGCCGACGGCGTGCTCTTCACAGTCACCCTCCCCGACGCCCGGCGCTCGCGGCGGGCTCGGTCCAGCGCGCGACGAGCGCCAGTTTCTCGGGCCGGCTCAGCCGCTTGATCCGCGCCTCCTCGCGCCGGGCGGACCCGGCGTCGGGCATCGGCCGCGCCGCCGCCAGCTCGACCGGCAGCCGCGAGCGCGTGTAGCGGCCGCCGCCCCCGGCCTGGTGGGCGGCCAGCCGGCGGTCGAGGTCGACGGTCCAACCGGTGTAGAGCGAATCGTCGGCCAGGCAGCGCAGCAGGTAGACCCAAGCCACGGCCTCCGGTTCGGTCGGCGGCATCCGCCCGAGCCTCGCAGCCGCGGCGGACGCGGTCGCGGTCAACGCGTGACCCGGGCCGTGCCCCGGTAGCCGCGCGGCGCGACCGGGAGGCCGCCGACGGGGACAACGGCCGTGGCCTGGACGGTGATGCGAGCCACCAGCACGCGCCGGTGCTTGCCGAGCGCCTTGGCGAGCAGGGCCACCGCCGCAGGTCGCAGGCCGAGCGTCACCGGTGTCCGCACGCCGGCGTGGAGTCGGCGCGCCGCGACGCGCAACTCGGTGTGCGCCCCGGCGGCCGTCAGGCGCACGCCGACGGCGACCTTGCAGATCCGGTCACAGCGCACCGTCAGCGCGACCGCGCGGCGGGCGAGCAGCCCCGACCGTCGCGTCAGCTTGACGCTCAGCGCCACCGGCGGCGGCGTCGGCGTGGCGCTCGGGGCCGCGCAGGGGACGGCGGGCGCGACGTCGGCGTAGGCCTCCACACGGTTGCTGCCGCGATCGGCGACGATCACCGCCCCATGGCAGTCGACGGCCAGCCCGGCCGGGGTGATCAGCTCTCCGTCGGCCGCGCCGCGGGTTCCCCAGGCGGCGATGAAGTTCCCGGTCGCGCTGAACACCTCGATCCGGTTGTTCTGGCGATCGGATACGTACACGGCGCCCGCCGCGTCGACGGCGATCCCGTCGGGCTCGTGGAACTGCCCCCGGCCTGATCCCGTGGTGCCCCACGCGCGCTGCGGGCCGCCGGTCGGGCTGAGCACCTGAACGCGGTCGTTACCGCCGTCGGCCACGTAGATGTTGCCGTGGACATCGGTGGCCACCGCCGCTGGACGGCTGAACTCCCCGGGCCCGCTCCCGTGCCCGCCGGCGACCATCGCCAGCCGGCCGTCGGGTGCGTAGCGGACGATTCGGTCGGTCGTCGTGTCGGCCACGACCGCGAAGCCCTGACCATCGACGGCGACGGCCGTCGGCGCCGAAAGGGCGCCGACGGCGCCCGTACCGAGCCGGGCGCCGAGACCGCCGAGGGGGACGCCGCCGCGGGTGAGGCGCTGGACGCGCTGGTTGTCGCGGTCGGCGACCAGCAGGTTGCCGCCCGCGTCGAAGGCGACCCCGGTCGGCGTTGTGAACAGGCCGGGGTCGGCGCCCAGCTGCCCGAGCACGGTGACGAATCGGTGGGCTTGATCGAAGAGCTCGACCCGCTCGTTGGCCGTGTCGGCCACCGCCAGCTCGCCGCTCGCGTTCACGGCCACGGCCCGCGGGCCGGCGAAGTTGCCGCCGCCGCGCCCGGAGCTCCCCCAGGCCCGGAGCAACTGCCCCGACGCGTCGTACACCTGGACGCGGTTGTTGGCGCTATCGGCCACGTAGGCGTTGCCCGCGGCATCGACCGCGAGGGCGCGCGGAAACTTGAGCTGGTCGGGCCCGGGCTTGTCGCCGAAGGTGGTGAGAACGGTCAGCGTCGGGCTGAGCTCGACCACGCGGCCGTTGTGGTTGTCGAGCACGAGGACGTTCCCGCTCGGGGTGACGACCACGCCGTAGGGATACTCGAACTGACCGGGCAGGGTTCCGAACGTCCCGGTCTGCGCGACGAACGCCCCGTCGAGGGTCAGCACCTGGATCCGGTGGTTGTCGTCGTCGGCCACGAACACGCCGGTCGCCGTCGCGGCGATGCCGCGCGGATAGGAGAACTGGCCGGGGCCGCTGCCCAGCGTGCCCCAGGCGACCGCGCCGCCGCCATCCAGTCCGAAGCGCTGGATGCGGTCGTTGCGCGAGTCGGCGACGTAGACGTAGGACCCGAACACCGCGACGGCTCCGCCGGCCGGGGCGTTGAGGTCACCCCGGCCGAAGTGGAACTGGCCGAGGCCCGAACCGGGCGACCCCCACTGGCCGAGCGGTGCTCCGGTGGGGTCGAACTTCTCGATCCGCTCGTTTCCGGCGTCGACCACGTAGACGTTCCCGACCGGGTCGGTGGCCAGGCCGCTGATCATGCCGAACTCGCCGAGTCCGGTTCCGGCCTGGCCCCACTCGCTCCTGAACTCCCCCGTCGGCGAGAACCGCTGGACGACGTGTGATTCGGCGTCGGCGACGTAGACGTCGCCCGCCGGGCCGACCGCGATCGCCTGCGGAAAGCGGAGCGTGCCCTCGGCGCGCTGTCCGATCACCTCAACCGTGCTGTAGGGGCAGGCGTCGGCACCGGCACACGGCGGCCGGGCCCCGGCGGGTGCGGCGGCGGCCAGCAGCCAGAGGACGGCGGCGAGTGATCCGGCAAGTCGCGCAGAGCGCAGTGACATGATTGTCGTGGACCTCCTGACGGGCCTGCGCGGGTTGTCGGCGCGCTCTCGCAGCAGCCTAGACATCCCTGCCCGTCGCGGCGCCGTAGGGACGTTCCCCAATCCGACTCAGGATTGTCGAGCGTACGATGAGAAAAGGCGGTCACCCAGTGTTCAGGCGGAGAACATGCCCGAGGCACGGATGATTCGCGAGCAGATCGGCGCTAAACGGCCGCCGAGCCCCCGACGACGGCCTCTTCTTCGCGCTGCGTGCGCGGCTCGGCCGCCCAGGCCGGGTCCGGCGTGACCCCGCGCGTCGGGTCACGCTCGGAGCCGAGGATCACGTCGTCGGGCGGGGGCGCTCCGAGCGGGAGGAAGCCCGACTTCATCGCGAAGTACACGGCCTGCGGGTGGTGGGCGACGATCGCCATCGTCGACTGCTCGGGCTCGAGCGCGAAGCCGCCGGACAGGCGCAGGCCGATCGCCGGGGCGTCGAGCAGGCGGAACACCTTCTCGTGCTCGGCCTGGTCGGGGCAGGCCCCGTAGCCCCATGAGTAGCGCCGGCCCTGGGTCGGCGCGATCCCGAGCTCGACGCGGGCCCGGGCGTGCATCCACTCGGCGATCCCCTCGGCGGTCTGGACGCCGAGCCCGTGGGTGAAGAGCTGCTCGGCGAACTCGCCGTCGGCCTCGAGCTCGGCCATCAGCTCGGTGACGGCGTCGCCGACGGACACGGCCTGGATCGCCACCACGTCGAGCTCGCCGCTGTCGCGGGGGCGGTAGAAGTCGGCCAGGCAGATACGGTCGTGCTTGGGCTGGCGCGGGAAGACGAGCCGCTCGAGGACGGTCTCGCGGTCGGCCGGGTCGAGCACGACCAGCTCGTTGCCCTCCGAGTAGCACGGGAAGTAGCCGAGGCGGGCCCGCGGATGCAGGTAGTCCTGCTCGCGCCACATGCGCTCGAGGCGGGGCTGGAAGTTCTCCTCGACGAGCCGGCGCCACGCCTCGCCCTTGACCCCCCGCCCACCCCAGTGGAGCTTGAAGAGGACGTGGGTGTCGAGGTGGGGGAAGACCTCAGAGAGCTCGACGTCGCGCTCGTGGACGCCCCAGTAGGGCGGCACCGGCACCGGGTTGTCGGTCCGCGCCGCCGAGCGGACGCTGTCGTCGTCGGTGGGCAGCTCGGCCGGAGCCGGCCCCTTGTCGCGCAGCCGCCGGGCGGCCGCGCGGGTGCCCTCGACCAGCGCGGTGCGGGCGTCCGGATTGATCAGCTGGTCCATCTTGGCCAGCCCTTCGAAGGCGTCCTTGCAGTAGAAGACACCCGGCTCGTAGACCTCGTCCGAGTCCTTGCCCCGGGGATAGAGGATGCGCAGGCCGAAGTCCCGGTTGATCGCCGCCCCGCCGATCAGCACCGGGTAGGGGAGCGATCGCTCGTGGAGCTCGGCGACCCCGAGGGGCATCTGCTTGGAGGTCGAGACGAGCAGAGCCGAGAGGCCGATCGCGGTGGCGTCGTGCTCGACGGCGGCCTCGAGGATCCGTGAGATGGGGACCTGCTTGCCGAGGTCGACCACGGTGTAGCCGTTGTTGGAGAGGATCGTGTTGACCAGCGACTTGCCGATGTCATGGACGTCGCCGAACACGGTGGCGATCACCACGGTGCCCTTGGTATAGCCCTCGAGGCGGTCGAGGAAGTTCTCGAGGCGGGCCACCGCCTTCTTCATCACCTCGGCCGACTGGAGGACGAAGGGGAGGATCAGCTCACCGGCGCCGAACTTGTCGCCGACCTCCTTCATCGCCGGGAGGAGTACGTCGTTGAGGGTCGGGACGGCGCCGATCTTCTCGACCGACTGGTCGATCCACTCCTCGACGCCCTCCTTCTTGCGCCGGAGGATGTGGAAGTGGAGCGCCTCCTCGGGCTCCATACCGGCCGTCGGGTCGGCCGACTCCTCCGCTGCGGTCTCGCCCTTCTCCTCGAAGTGCTCGATGAACCGCTGGGTCGCGTCCTCGCGCCGGTTGAAGACCAGGTCGTCGGCCAGCCGGCGCTCGAGCTCGGAAATCTCCCCGTAGGGAGTGATGTCGGCGGGGTGGACCATGGCCAGGTCGAGCCCGGCCGCCACGCAGTGGTGCAGGAAGACCGAGTTGAGCACCGCCCGGGCCGGCTTGCCGAAGCCGAAGGAGACGTTCGAGACGCCAAGCGACGTCTTCACCCCGGGCAGGGCGGCCTTGATCTCGCGGATCCCGGCGATCGTCTCGACCGCCGAATCGACGAACTCCTCCGAACCGGTGGCCAGGGTGAAGGTCAGCGCGTCGAAGATCAGGAGCTCCGGATCCATCCCGTGCTCCTCGACGACGTACTTGTGGATCCGGCGGGCGACGTCGACCTTGCGGGCCGCCGTCTTGGCCATCGACTCCTCGTCGATGGTCAGGGCGATGAGGGCGGCGCCGTGGGCCAGGCAGAGCGGGACCACCCGGTCGAGCTTGGCCCGGCCGGCCTCGAGGTTGACCGAGTTGACGATCGCCCGGCCGGGGATCTGCTCGAGCGCCCGCTGCATCACCTCGGGCTCGGTCGAGTCGACCTGGATCGGCGCGGCGGTGGCCAGCGAGACCCGCTTGGCGAGCACCCGCATCTGCTCGTCCTCATCCTGGCGCTCGGTCAGGGCGACACACAGATCGAGCACGTGGGCGCCGCCCTCGACCTGGTTCTCGGCGATCTGCAGGAGGCCGTCGTAATCGTCGGCCAGGAGCATCTCCTTGGCCCGGCGGGAGCCCTGCGAGTTGACACGCTCGCCGACGACCGTCGGCGCGGGCGCCTGGGCGAGCGGGGTGGCTCCGATCATCGAGGAGAGGTGCGGCGGCCGGGGGGCCGGGCGGCGGCTCATCCCCGACCCGGCGACCCGCTCGGCGAGGGCGGCGATGTGCGCCGGGGTGGTCCCGCAGCACCCGCCGACGATGCTCACCCCGTAGCGGTCGACGAACTCGCCGAGGGTCTTGGCCAGCGGCTCCGGCTGCTCGGGGAAGATCGTCTCGCCGTCGGGACCCTGGAGCGGGAGCCCGGCGTTGGGGATGCAGGCCACCGGCACCGGGCAGTGCTCGCCGAGGAAGCGGACCGCGTCGCGCATGTCCTCCGGCCCGGTCGAGCAATTGAGGCCGATGATGTCGACCCCGAGCGCCTCGAGCGTGGTCAGGACGGCCGAGATGTCGGTCCCGAGGAGCATCTTCCCGCCGTTGGGCAGCAGCGACACCGACGTGTGGAGCGGCAGCGTCCGGCCGGTGAGCCGGAACGCCTCGCGGGCGCCGAACACCGCCGCCTTGACCTCGAGGATGTCCTGGGCGGTCTCGATGATCAGCAGGTCGACGCCGCCCTCGATCAGCCCCTGGGCCTGCTCGGTGAAGACCTCGACGAGCGCCGGGAACTCGATCGCGCCGAGCGTCGGGTCATCGGAGGCCGGGAGGTGCCCGGTCGGGCCGATCGCCCCGGCGACGTAGCGGTCCTCCCCGGCCGCCCGGCGGGCGATCTGCGCGGCGCGGACGTTGATCTCGTGCGTGTGGTCGGCCAGGCCCCACTCGTCGAGCTTGATCCGCGAGGCCTGGAAGCTGTCGGTCTCCACGACGTGGCAGCCCGCCTCGTAGGCGGCCGCGTGGACCGACTCGATCACGTCGGGCCGGTGGAGGACGAGTGCCTCGTGGCATTTGCCCTGGAGCCCGCCGTAGTCCTTCGGGCCGAGCGGCATCTGTTCGAGCGTGGCCCCGAGGCCGCCGCCGTAGATCAGGACGCCGGACTTGCTGGCAGCAGAGAAGTCGCGCACGCCGGTCATGGTACCAGCGCAGGAGCCCAACCTTGACACATGCTTGGTAAGGTTGCCGCGCCTTCCCCGGCCCGGCTCTCGGCGGCCGGCATCGTCCGGGAGGGGGCCGACGGGGCCCCCCGCCGGCGCCGATTCGCCGTGGGTGGCGGTCCTACTTGATGAACAGCATCTCCGCGTACTTCGGCAGCGGCCAAAGGTCGTCGGCGACGATCCGCTCCAGCCGGTCGGCCACGCCGCGGACCGCCTCCATGGCCGGGAACACAGTGTCGCGCATATAGCAGGCGTGCTCGATGCCCTCGACCTCAGGGTGCTCGAGGTTGGCTCGCTCGAGCTCGTGGATCGCCTCGAGGAACTCGTCGAGGAGGCCCGAGGTCTCGTCGATCAGCGCCTCGTGGCCGGACTCCCGCAGCTCGGCCAGGTGGCGCGTGGCCGCCGGGAGGAGCAGGGTCCGGGCGATCGAGGCCGCCGTCTCGGCCTCGATGTTGAGCTTGACCGAGTACTGCTCGGTGGCCACCTCGTAGCGGGCCTGCAGCTCCCGCCCGCTGAGCACGTTGTACTTCTCGAACACGGCGACCGTCGAGGGCTCGACCAGCCAGGGGAGGGCGTCGGGGGTCGTGCGGAGGTTGTAAAGGCCCCGCCGCTCGGCTTCGGCGTGCCATTCGGGCGAGTAGTTGTCGCCGCCGAAGCAGACCTGCTTGTTGGCGGCGTAGGCGGCGCCGGCCACGGCGAGCGCCGCCGCGTCGGCTTCCTCGCCGGCCTCGACCTTGGCCGCGAGCTCGTCGGCCATCTCGTCGACGGCCTCGGCGATGATCGTGTTGAGAACGGTGTTCGGGAACGACGGCGACATGCTCGACCCGAGGGCCCGGAACTCGAACTTGTTGCCGGTGAAGGCGAACGGGCTCGTCCGGTTGCGGTCGGCGCCGTGCTTGGGCAGCGGCGGGAGCACGGGCGTGCCGAGGGCGAGCATCAGCTTCTCGGTCACGCCGCCGCCGTCGGCTGTCGAGATCGCGTCGAAGACCTTGTCGAGGTCGGTGCCGAGGAAGATCGAGATGATCGCCGGCGGCGCCTCGTTGGCCCCGAGGCGGTGGTCCTGGCCGGGGCTGGCGATCGATGCGCGCAGGAGCGCCTGGTGCTTGTTGACCGCCTTGATCACCGCCGAGCAGAAGAACAGGAAGGAGATGTTCTCCGACGGCGTGGCCCCGGGTTCGAGCAGGTTCCCGTGGTCGGTGCCCATCGACCAGTTGTTGTGCTTGCCCGACCCGTTGACCCCGGCGTACGGCTTCTCGTGGAGCAGGCAGACGAGGCCGTAGCGGCGGGCGACGTTCTGGAGAACCTGCATCGTGAGCTGCTGGTGGTCGGATCCGACGTTCGAGTTCTCATACACCGGGGCGATCTCGTACTGGTTGGGCGCGACCTCGTTGTGGCGCGTCTTGACCGGGACGCCGAGCTTGGCCAGCTCGAGCTCGACCTCCATCATGTAGGCCAGGATCCGCTCGGGGATCGAGCCGAAGTAGTGGTCGTCGAGCTCGTGGCCCTTGGGGGGCTTGGCGCCGAACAGGGTGCGTCCGGTGATCACGAGATCGGGCCGCTCGAAGTAGTACTGCTCGTCGATCAGGAAGTACTCCTGCTCGGGCCCGATCGTGGAGAACACGCGTACCGCGTCGTGGTCGCCGAGCAGGCGCAGGGCGCGGAGCGCCGACTTCGACACGGAGTCCATCGACCGCAGGAGCGGGATCTTGTAGTCGAGCGCCTCGCCGGTCCAGGAGGCGAACGCCGTGGGAATGCAGAGCAGCGCGCCGTTGGGGTTCTCGAGCACGAAGGCGGGCGAGGTCGGATCCCAGGCGGTGTAGCCGCGGGCCTCGAAGGTCGAGCGGATGCCGCCGGTCGGGAAGCTCGACGCGTCGGGCTCGCCCTGGATCAGCTCCTTGCCCGAGAATTCGGCGAGCGCGCTGCCGTCGGAGGACGGCCCGTAGAAGGAGTCGTGCTTCTCGGCCGTGATCCCGGTGAGCGGCTGGAACCAGTGGGTGAAGTGGGTCGCGCCCTTCTCGAGCGCCCAGTCCTTCATCGCCTGGGCGACCGAGTCGGCGAGCGAGGTGTCGAGCGGCTCGCCGCGGTCGAGCGTCCGCTGGAGCTGCTTGAAGACGTGCTTGGGCAGGCGCTGGCGCTGCTCGGCCAAGCCGAACACGTTCTCACCGAAGACCTGGTTGGAGGGCCGGGTGAGGTCCGGGGCGCCGAGGCCGGCGCCGTTGGCGCTCCACTGGGCGGCCGTGACGTTGTGCTGGCGTGTCCGTGACATGGGTTGCGCGGTCCTCCTCTAGGCAGATGGTCGTGCGGAGGCTGAGCTGGCGCCCCCACGGCGGGATCGTAGAGCGAACCCGCACCTCGGCCAAACCCTAGGTCCTGGGGCCCACCGCCGCCTTGTACCGATGGCCAACATGCGCGCGTCGCAGTTCGCCCGCCGGTCGGCCGTCCGGCGCCGCCGCCGGGGCGAGGCTCGTCGGCGGTGGGTTCGTCCAAACGGCGCCGCCGATCTTTCGACACGTGGCTAAAGACCGGCTCAAGCCGATCCCCGATGCTGGTGGGCGACTCCCGTTCGCGATGCCGGTCGGGGACCACTATCAAGGAGGACGCATGCGCCGTTCGACGCTGGTTCGAGCCCTCGGGCTCGGGCTGCTTGTGTTGTTGGTTCTGCCGGCGACCGGATTTGCCGACGTGACCGACCTGAAGAACTCGATCGCGGGCAAGCCGCTCTACGCCCCGACCGTCGGCATCGACACGGTCTGGGTGATCGTCGCGGCTTCGCTGGTCATGTTCATGCAGGCCGGCTTCGCGTTCCTCGAGATCGGGTTCTCGCGCGCCAAGAATGCCGGGACGATCGTCGCCAAGATCCTCACCAACTACTCGATCGCGGCGATCGGCTACTGGGCAGTCGGCTTCGCCTTCGCCTTCGGCGGCCCGCTCGGGAGCTTCATCGGCCACGACGGCGGGTTCTTCTTCAGCCACCTGGGGCCGAACTTCGTCAAGGGCACGCCGAACATGTTCCACCCGCACTTCCCGGTCATGGCGCTCTCGGACGCGACGATCGAATCGAAGTGGTTCTTCCAGTTCGTCTTCTGCGCCGTATCCCTGGCCATCGTCTGGGGCACGACGCTCGAGCGGATCAAGTTCGGCGTCTACGTGATCTACGCCGTGGTCTTCTCCACCGTGATCTACCCGATCGGGTCCCACTGGGTCTTCGGCGGCGGCTTCCTCCAGGCCGGCGACTGGCTGAACACCGGCATCGCGGGGATGCAGGACTTCGCCGGGTCGACGGCGGTCCACCTGATCGGGGCGACCGGCGCCTTCGCGGCGCTCCTGCTGCTCGGGCCCCGCCGGGGCAAGTACGGCAAGGACGGCAAGCCGCGGGCGATTCCCGGGCACAACATGCCGCTCTTCGGACTCGGCGTGCTGATCCTCTGGCTCGGGTGGTTCGGCTTCAACCCGGGCTCGGCGCTGCAGGCGTCGGACGGCCGCTTCTCGGAGATCCTCTTCATCACCAACCTGGCCGGCGCCGCCGGCGTGCTCGGGGCGATCGTCACGGCATACCTCTCGACCAAGACGGTCGACATCGGCATGGCCGGAAACGGCGCGATCGCCGCGCTGGTGGCGATCACCGCCCCGTCGGGCTACATCGAGATCTGGGCGGCGCCGATCGTCGGCGTGGTCGCCGGGATCATCGTCGTGCGGGGTGTCTACTTCGTCGACAAGTACATAGACGACCCTGTCGGCGCGCTATCGGCCCACGGAATGGCGGGTATCTGGGGGACGCTGTCCTGCGGCTTGTTCACGGCGCCCCGCCTGGCCCAGTACAACGGCTTCGGCGATCCCAAGGGCGGCCTCTGGTACTCGGGTGAGTTCAAGCAGTTGATCGCCCAGGCGGTCGGCTTCGCGATCGCTTTCTCTTTCGTCTTCGTGATGAGCTTCGCCACGTTCTGGGGGATAAAGAAGACCTACGGGCTGCGCGTCAGCCCGGAGGAGGAGGACGCCGGGCTCGACATCTCCGAGCACGGCATGTATGGCTACCCCGAGCAGTTCATCCCGCCGGCCGAGCTGATCGGCTACACGCCGATGCCGGTCGCCACGATGAGCGCGACTCCCGCCGCCACCACGAAAGAGGCGTACACGTCATGAAGATGGTCGTGGCCTATATCCGGCACGAGGCGTTCGAGCCGATCCGCAACGACCTGCTCGAACTCGGCTTCCCGTCGCTGTCGATCAGCGAGGTGAAGGGGTCGGGGCGCCAGAAGGGCATCACCGAGAGCTACCGCGGAGCGACGCTGACGAACTACCTCCGCCCGAAGGTGAAGATCGAGTGCGTCGTCTCCGACGGCGACGTCCAGACGATCATCGACACCGTCCTCAAGCGCGCACGGACCGGCGCGGTAGGTGACGGCAAGGTGTTCGTCATCCCCGTCGAGCAGGCCTACCGGATCCGGACCGGCGAGGTCGGCGAGGAGACCCTCCAGGTCCACCCCGACGCGGCCGCTGCGGCGAGCCGCGGATGATCCGGGCGATCGGCGATCGGGCGGCAGCAGACCGCCTGCCCGCCGGACGGGGAGGATGATGTGGCCTCCGCGCGACGAGATGAGATGAACGCGACGACGACGATGCTGCGCACGGTTCATCTCGAGATGGTCGACGCCGTCCTTGGCGGGGAGGGCCTGGCCCGGGTGGCGCGGATCGCCGCCGACGCGCTCGGGGCGCCGGTGGCGATCATCGTTCCCCGGCTCGGCGTGGCCTGCGTGGCGCCGACGCTGGTCGACATCGGCGAGCTCGAGCGCTACGCGGCCGACCGGGTGGCCGGCCGGCCGGCGCGCCCGCCGCGGGCGCTCGCCGCCGAGGCGCCGATCGGGGCCGGGGAGGAGCTGGTCGGGATCGTGGCGCTGCTCCACGGGGACGCCCCGCCGTCGCCCGACGCCGGGGAGTACCTGCACCTGGCGGCGGTCGCCTCGCTGACCGAGGTGGCGGTCACCGAGGCCAAGGAGGAGGTCGCCCAGAACCTCCGGGGCTCGTTCATCGAGGAGCTGCGGACGCGGACCGAGCTCGACGGCCAGGAGGTCACCCGCCGGGCGGCCCGGCTGGGTTGCGATCTCGTCCGGGGCGCCGTCGTTCTCTGCGCCGAGCTCGCCACTGACCGGCCGGCTCACGTCGTGGCCACGATCTGCGGCGACTGGTCGGGCGCGCTCGCCCAACACGACGGGTCGCCGGGGGGCGGGCGGGTGTACGCCCTGCTGCCGGCCTCCGGCGCCGACGACGCCGCGGAGGCGACGACCGCCGCCGCGCGGCGGCTGGCTGGGCGCCTGCAGCGGCTGGGCACTGTGGGGCTGTCGTCCTTCTACGCCAACCCGGCCGATCTGCACCGGGCGATCCAGGAGGCCGAGCTCGTGCTCGACGTGCTGCGGACCTCCGATGTGCCGATCGCCCAGGACATCGGCTCGGGAACCTACCGCCTGCTCTTCCGGGTCCTGGCCTCCCACCCCGAGGAGGTGCGGGCCTTCTACGAGGACACGGTGGCGCCGATCGTCCGCTACGACGAGCAGTACCGGACGGAGCTGCTCGGGACGCTCGAGGCCTACCTCCAGAACAACTGCAACATGAACGCGACGGCGGCGGCGATCTACGCCCATCGCCACACGGTGGCCTACCGCCTCGACCGGGTCCGGGAGCTGACCGAGCTCGACCCGCTCGTCTCCGAGGATCGCGAGCGGCTCGGCCTGGGGATGAAGGCCTACCGCATCATCCTGCCCCGGCTGCCGCGTTAGGGCTCGCGGCCCGGCGCGGCCCGCCGCCCGGGCGGTCGAGTCGGGCGGTCCGGTCGTCGACCCGGTCCGGCCGAGCGGCGTCGCCGTCCTGGGCCGGGGGGGCGGCGGCAGGCAGCCGGACGGCCCGCGAGGCGATCACCCGAGCCGGGGGCGGCGGATCACGCGACCGGTGGCCGGATCGACCCGGGGATCGCCGGGGGCGCGGCTGATCGTCACCGCGAGGGAGCCGCGCGGGGGCCCACCGCCGGCGAGCTCGGCGACCGGGCCGCCGGCGAGTCCGGCGGCCACGCTGTAGCCGACGCTGTAGCGCCCGGCCGCCACCGGGGTGACCCGCCAGACGAAGGTCCGCGTCGCGCCGGGGGCGAGCGATCCGAGCGCCCAGGTCGCCGTGTCGGCGCCGGCGCCGCCGCCGGGCGCCCGATCGACGATCCATACCGGGCGGGTGGAGCGCGCCGGACCGGCGCCGCCGGCGGGAGTGAGGAAGGAGTCGACCGAGACGGCGACGTCGGGGAGCGCCCGGTCGCCGTCGTTGCGCACGGCGATGCGGAGCGTCGCCGGCGTGGCGAGCTGCTGGCGGGCGGGGAAGCTGGCCGCCGGGACGGATACGGTCACGACATGCCGGGCGCCGGGGCCGCCGCAGCCGGCCGGGAGCGCGAGCAGGGCCGCGCCGGCCGCGGCGAGTCCCAGCCTGCGATCGCCGCGCCCCGCCACGGGGGCGAAGATACCATCACGCCGTGCGGCGCCCGGCGCGAGGATCGGCCTCTACCAGCCGTAGATCCCGGAGCGGTAGTCGGCCGTCATGCGGGCGGCGCTGAAGGCGGGACCGAGGCCGCGCATCGACTCGCGCACGCGGTCGAGCCAGCGGACCGGGAGCCCGTGCTCGTCGCGCTCGGCGAACAGGGGGACGATCTCCTCGGCGAGCACGTGGTGGAGCTCGGCGCCGTGGCGGGCGTCCTGGGCGCGCTCGTCGGCGTCGACGTCGCCCGAGAGCGCCCAGCCGTTGCCGGTGCTCGGGTCGTAGGCCTCGGCCCACCAGCCGTCGAGGACGCTGAGGTGGAGGCCGCCGTTGACCACCGACTTCATCCCGCTCGTCCCGCTTGCCTCGAGCGGCGGCCGGGGGAGGTTCACCCAGACGTCGCAGCCGCGGACGAGGCGGGCGGCCGAGTCGAGGTCGTAGTCGTCGAGGAAGACGACGCGGCGCCCGACGAGGGGATTTTCCTTGAGGGCAAACAGCGACTGGAGCAGCCGCTTGGCGTCGTCGTCGCGGGGGTGGGCCTTTCCGGCGATGATGACCTGGAGCGGCCGGTCGCCGTCGAGCAGGCGGAGGTTCTCGGGGTCCTCGATCAGCAGTCGCAGCCGCTTGTAGGTGGCCAGGCGCCGGGCGAAGCCGATCGTCAGGGCATCGGGGTCGAAGCCCTGGGCGGCGGCCGCGGCGTAACCGGTCGTATCGCCGCGGCCGAGGCGGTCGGACGGGCTGCGCTCGCGGATGTAGTCGACGAGCTTGGCGCGCTGCTCGCGGCGGGCGGCCCAGAGCTCGGCGGCGGGGATCGCGGCGACCGGCGCCCAGGTCTCGGGATCGGCGGCGCGGGCGGCCCAGTCGGGACCGAGGTGTCGATCGAGCAGGCGGCCGACGGGGGCGCCGAGCCAGCTGGTGACGTGGACGCCGTTGGTCACGTGGCGGATCGGGATCTGCTCGTCGGGCAGCTCGGGCCAGAGGTGCTGCCACATCGCGCGGGCGACCTCGCCGTGGCGGCGGCTGACGGCGTTGGCGATGCGGCTCGTGCGCAGGGCGAACTGCGTGACCCCGAAGGGCTCGGCCGGCTGGTCGGGATGCGAGCGGCCGAGCGCGGCCACGGCGTCGCCGTCGATCCCGAGCTCGGCGAAGAGGCCGCCGAGAACGTGGTGGACCGTCTCCACGGGGTAGGTGTCGTTGCCGGCGGGGACGGGCGTGTGGGTGGTGAAGACGGTCCGCTCGCGCCCGGCGGCGAGCGCGGCTTCGAGGTCGCTGCCGCGGCGGACGGCTGGGCCGATCAGCTCGAGGGCGGCGAAGGCGGCGTGGCCTTCGTTGAGGTGGACGACCGAGGGGTCGAAGCCGAGGGCGCGGAGCAGGCGGACCCCACCGACGCCGAGCAGGGCGTACTGGGCGAGGCGGATCTCGGGATCGGAGATGTAGAGGCGGGAGGTGATCCACCGGGACTCGGGGCGGTTCTCGGGGCGCTCGGCGTCGAGCAGGAAGAGGGGGACGCGGCCGACATCGACGCGCCAGACCTGGGCGACGACATCGAGCCCGGCGATCGGGACGTTGATCGTCACGGGCTCGCCGTCGGCCCCGCGGACGAGCGCGGCGGGCAGCCGGTCGGGATCGGTGGGGATCCAGTACTCGTGCTGCCAGCCGGAGGCGTCGAGGCGCTGGCGAAAGTACCCCTGCCGGTAGAGCAGGCCGACGGCGACGAGCGGCATGGCGTCGTCGGACGCCTGCTTGACAAAGTCGCCGGCCAGCGCGCCGAGGCCGCCGGAGTAGATCGGCAGCGACTGATGCACGCCGTACTCGGCGCAGAAGAAGGCGCCCGGCCGCTCGCACGGGGGGGTGCCCGCGGCGGCGGGGCGGGCCAGGTCGGCGATGACTGAGTCTTCGGCTGCGGTCGCCGCCGCCAGGAGGGTCTCGTCGGCGGCGGCGCGCGCGAGGGACTCGGCCGGGGCCTCCTGGAGCAGGCGGACCGGGCTGTGTCCGCAGAGCGCCCAGCGGGCGGGGTCGACGCTCTCGAACAGGGCGGGGCCGTCGGGCAGCCACGACCAGCGGTAGTTGAAGGCGAGCCGGGCGAGGACGGCGAGCGGGGCGGGAAGGGCCCGGGCGAGGGCTCGGGCGGCGCGCTCCAGGTCGGCTCGGCCGGCGGCCATCGGGTCGACGGGAGTCACGCGGCGGGAGGCTAGCGTCCTGCGGCTGGAGGTGGTCCGCCGGTCGGCGCCGGTTGCCATCGCGCCGGGTGGAGGCGTAGGCTAGAACCGGCCGGTGAGCAGGCGGGCCGCCGATGGTTACCCTGGGAGGGCGTGGATGGTGCGCAGCGTTGCCGAGCGGGCTTTTCGGCCGACGAAGAACCTGCTCTCCGAGGTGGGGGACATGATGATCCTCACCGCGCGGACCGTCGTCTCGGCCGTGCGCCCGCCCTACCCGTACGGGGGCGAGTTCGTCTCGCAGTTCCTGTTCGCGCTGCGCCTGTGCTGGTTCCCGCTGCTGGTCTCGACGATCGCCTTCGGGTTCGGAGCCGGTCTGCAGGCGGCGAACTTCCTCGTCCTCTTCGGGGCGATCGACCGGCTGGGCGGGTTCTTCGTGCTCGCCTCGATCCGCGAGTTCGCGCCCTTCGTCGATGCCGTCGTGCTCGCCGGGGTGGCGGGGACGGCGATCACCGCCGACCTGGGGGCGCGGAAGATCCGCGAGGAGCTCGACGCGCTCCAGGTGCTGGGCATCGACCCGATCAAGAACCTCGTCGTCCCGCGCTTCCTGGCGCTGATGCTCGTGACCGGCCTGTTCGACGTGTACGCGCTCCTCTTCGGCCTGTTCGGCGGGATCCTCGCCACGCTCAAGAACGGGGCGCCGCTGGGGCCGTTCTTCGCCAACCTGTTCACCAACGCGTCGACCACGGAGCTCTGGGGGTCGGTGGCCAAGACGACGCTGTTCGGCGCGATCATCGCGATCGTCTGCTGTTACAAGGGCATGACGGCCTCGGGCGGCGCCGAGGGCGTGGGGCGGGCGGTGAACCAGGCGGTCGTGATCGCCCTGCTCGGCGTGTTCGCCTTCAACTACGTGTTCACCCAGACGCTGCTGGCCACCCACCCGGCGCTGACCAACCTGCGATGAGCGTGGCGTGAGCCAGGAGAATCCGGGAGTCGCCCGGGGATGGATCGAGGCCGGCGGGGAGATCGGCAGGTTCGCCGGCAGCGTGGTCGGCCAGATCTACGGGCTGCGGGTGTTTCGCTTCTTCGGGGAGACGCTGCGCCAGGCCGGGGTGCTGATCCTCTCGTCGACGATCGTCATTTGGGGCCTGGTCTTCATCATCGGCCTGCAGTGCGGGATTGAGGGCGCCTACTTCAACCGGTCGCTCGGGGCGCCGGGCTTCGCGGGGGCGTTCGCCGCGCTGTGCGACCTGCGCGAGCTCGTCCCCTACGCGTTCGGCTACATGATGGCGGCCAAGGTGGGGACGGGGATCGTCGCCGAGCTCGGGTCGATGCGGATCTCCGACGAGATCGACGCGCTCGAGGTCATGGGCATCGACTCGCTGACGTTCCTCTGCGCGACGCGGATGCTCGCCGCGTGGCTGGTGCTCCCCTTCGTCTACGTGGCGGCGGTCGGCGCCGGGTTCGCCGCCAGCTACCTGGCCGTCGTCCAGCAGGTCCACGAGGTCTCCGCGGGTGGCTACCTGACGATCTTCTGGATGTTCCAGAACCCTCCCGATCTACTCTTCAGCATGATCAAAGCGATGACAATGGCCACCGTGATCGTCCTCGTCGGCTGCTACTACGGCTACAACGCCCGGGGTGGCCCGGTCGGCGTGGGCACGGCGACGGCCAAGTCGATGGTCGTCAACCTCGTGCTCGTTCACCTGATCGGCATGCTCGGCACCCAGCTGTTCTGGGGCGCCAACCCGCGAGCCCCGATCGGCGGGTGACGGGAGTGGTGCGCCCGATGACCGCCAGGGCGCGCGGCTGATGGCCGTGGGATCCCGGCCGGGGACGACGCCGGAGGCGGGCGACGAATACCGCTGGCACACCGGCCTCAAGCGGCCGAGCGGCGCGCCGGACGCCGTCGAGTTCCGCGACGTACACAAGGCGTTCGGCCGGGCGAAGATCCTCCGCGGTCTGAACCTCGGCCTCCCGGAGGGCAAGATCTCGATGATCCTCGGGCCGTCGGGGACCGGGAAGTCGGTGTGCATCAAGCACATGGTCGGCCTGCTCTTCCCCGATCAGGGCGACGTCCTCGTGCACGGCGAGTCGGTACCGGCGATGACCGACGAGGAGCTGTTCGAGATGCGCAAGAAGTTCGGCGTGCTCTTCCAGGACGGGGCGCTGTTCGGCTCGATGAACGTCTTCGACAACACGGCCTTCCCGCTGCGCCACCACACCGACAAGGGCGAGGAGGAGATCCGCGAGATCGTCGCCCTGCGCCTGGCCGAGGTCGGCCTGACCGACGCCGGCGACCGCATGCCCAACGAGCTCTCGGGCGGGATGCGCAAGCGGGCCGGATTCGCCCGGGCGCTGGTCCTCGATCCGGACATCGTCCTCTTCGACGAGCCGGACTCGGGGCTCGACCCGGTGCGGACGGCACTGCTCGGGGAGCTGATCCAGGAGATCCACCACGACATGACCGACGACTTCCGGCGCCGGGGAAAGCCGCACATGCCGGCCTTCTGCCTGATCACGCACGACATCATGACCGCCCGCCGGGTGGCCGAGCACATCTCGGTGCTGTGGAAGGGCCGGATCGTCGAGTCGGGTCCGGCCGAGGAGCTGTTTCAGTCGGACAACGATTTCGTCCGCCAGTTCCTCGCCGGTGAGTCGCAGGGTCCGCTCGGAATGGAGTGAGGCGCGCCGCCGCCCTCGCCGTCCGGCGCCCGGTCGCCGTGCTCGCGGCGATCGGCGTGCTCGCCGCCGTCGGCGCCGCCGCGGCGCTGGGCCTCCAGCCGAGCGCGGCGGCCGACACCCTGGTCGGGCGCTCGAGCGCGAGCTATCAGGCCACCCAGCGCTACCAGCGGCTGTTCGGTGACGACGCGGTCATCGTCCTCGTCCGCGAGCCGCTGAGCGATCTCGTCCTGAGTGCCGACGTCGGGCGCCTACTCGGGCTCGAGGGTTGCCTGTCGGGCAACGTTCCCGCCGGGGTGGTCCCGCGGGGCGGGCCGAGCGGGCCGTGCGCGGAGATCGGCCGCGAGCACGTGACGCAGCTCGTCTTCGGTCCGGCGACCTTCATCAACGAGTCCGCGGCCGAGCTCGACGATCAGCTGGCCGCCCGCCAGGCGGCGGAGAAGGCGCGCGAGCAGCAGGCGGCGAACGCCGCCTACCAGCTGGCGCGGGCGCGCGGCGCGAGCGCCGGCGCGGCGCGCGCCTACGCCGCCCAGGCGATCTCGCTGGTGCGCCTCGAGTTCATCCGCACGCTGCTGCCGCTCGCCCAGCAGTACAACCTGCTGCGGCCGCCGAGCCTCAACGACCCGGACTTCGTACGCACGCTGGCCTTCGACCCGACGCAGCCGCTGGGGACGCCCAAGGCCCGCTTCAGCTCGCTGTTCCCGGCGCGCGACGCCGCGATCGTCCAGGTTCGCCTGCGCGCCGGTCTCGCCGAGCCCGTCCGGGCGCGGGCGATCGCCCTGATCCGGCGGGCGGTGGCGATGCCCGACTGGCGGCTCGGCCACGGCGGCCGCTACGCGGTCACCGGCGTCCCGGTCATCGTCGCCGACCTCGGCGCCTCGGTGACCGGGGCGCTGCGGCTGTTGCTGGTCGCCTCGCTGCTGGTGATGGCGGCGACGCTTTGGCTCGTCTTCCCCGGCCGGCCGCGGCTCCTGCCGCTCGCCATCGCGCTGGTCGCGGCGGCGCTGACCTTCGGCGCCCTCGCCGTCTCGGGCGCGTCGCTGACGATGGCCTCGGTCGGCGTGCTGCCGGTGCTGATCGGCCTGGCCGTCGACTACGCGATCCAGTTCCAGTCGCGCTACGCGGAGGTGCGGCGGATCGAGGGACTGGCGGCGGCGGCGGCGGCCCGGCGGGCGGCGGACCTCGGGGGGCCGACGATCGCGGCGGCGGCGGCGGCGAGCGCCGGCGGCTTCGTCGTGCTCGGCCTGCCGGTGATCGGCTCGCCCGTGCCGATGGTGCGCGACTTCGGCCTCCTGCTCGTCGTCGGGGTCGGGCTCGCGCTGTGCTGCGCCCTGATCGGCGAGCCGGCGGCGCTCGTATTGTCCGGGCGCCGCGGGGCGCGCGGGGGCACCGGGCGGCCGGGCTCGGGGGCGGACGGCGGCGGCGGCGCCGGGCCGGCCGGGAGCGGGCGCGACCGGGCGACCGGGCGACCGGGGCGAGCCCGCCGGTGGCCGGCCGCCGGCGGCGGCGGCGGTGGGGTCCGGTCGGCCGCGCGGCGGGTCCGCGCCGGTCTCGCGCCGTCGCTGCGGGGCGCGCGGGAGATCGTCGCCGAGAACCGCCCGGTGCGCGCGCTGCGCCGGAGCCTCGGGCGCGGAACGCGTCGGGAACGGGCGCTACCGGCGATCGTCCGGCGGGGCGGAGCCGGAGCGCTCGCGGCGGCGCTCGCCCGGCCGGGGCGGGTGCTCGGGGCCGCGGCGGCGCTCGCGGTGGTCGGCTGGGGTCTCGGCACGCAGACGCGCGTCGAGTCGGACATCCAGAAGCTCGTGCCCCAGAGCCTGCCGGCGCTGCGCGATCTGGCGGTGCTGCAGCAGGCGACGCGGGTGGGCGGCGAGATCGACGTGCTCGTCTCGGCGGCCGATCTGACGCAGCCGTCGGTCGTCGCCTGGATGACCGGCTACCAGCAGCGGATCGAGAAGCGCTTCGGCTACACGGCCACGCGCGGCTGCGGGCGCGCCGTGCTCTGCCCGGCCTTCTCCCTGCCCGACCTCTTCCAGACGGCGGGGGCCCGGCCGACGGCGGCCGACATCCGCGGCCTGCTGGCCGCGGTCCCGCCGTACTTCTCGCGCGAGGTGATCACCGCCGACCACCACTCGGCGACGCTCGCCTTCGGCATCCGGCTGATGGCGCTCTCAGAGCAGAAGCGGGTGATCGAGGCCATGCGCGCCGGGCTGGACCCGCCGCGCGGGGTGCGGGCCGAGCTCGTCGGCCTGCCGGTGCTGGCCGCCGACGCCAACGCGAGCATCGCCTCGCCGCGGCGGCGCCTGACCACGCTCCTGGCCGGGCTGCTGGCGGTCGGGCTGGTGCTGGCGGCGGCGCTGCGCGGCGTGCGTCGGGCGATCGTCCCGCTCGTCCCGATCGTGCTGGCCACCGGCTGGTCGTCGCTCGTTCTCTTTGCGACCCGCGTGCCCCTGAACCCGATGTCGGTCACGCTGGGCGCGCTGGTGGTGGCGATCGCGACTGAGTTCTCGGTGCTGCTGGCCGAGCGCTACGGCCAGGAGCGGGCGGCGGGGCGCGAGCCGCCCGACGCCCTCGGGCGCACGTACCGCTCGACCGGGACGGCGGTGCTCGCCTCCGGCGCCACGGCGATCGCCGGGTTCGGGGTGCTCGCGCTGTCCGATATCCGGATGCTCCGCGACTTCGGCCTGGTGACCGTCGTCGACCTGGCGGTGGCCCTGCTCGGGGTGATGGTCGTGCTGCCGTCGGTCCTCGTGCTCGCCGAGCGTCACCGGGCCCCGCGGGCGCTCGGCGGCGCGCGCCTGCGCCCCGGGGGCGCCGGTGGTGGCGCTTGACCGGCCATCCGCTTGCGGTCAGACTCGCGCCCATGGGCCGGCGCACCCGCAAGCGCAACGCGGCCGCCGGCGCGCCCGGGCGGCGCCCGCCGGCCCCGCGAGCGCGCAAGGACGGAGCGGCGTCGGCGCCGGCGGGCCGACCGGCCCCGTCGGGGAGACGGCCGGCTCCGCGACGAGCGGCGGCCGGCGGGCGGCCCGCCGCCGCTGCTGCGGCCCGGGGTCGGCCCGCCGCCGCTGGTGCGGCCCGGGGTCGGCCCGCCGCCGCTGGTGCGGGCAAGGGTCGGCCCGCCGAGGTGGCGCCGCCCGGCCGGGCATCGGGGCGGTCGGGCCGCCTGGGTCCGGGCCTCGGGAGCGGCCCCCGGGGCCCGGCTCCGGCGGCGCCCTGGTCGCCGTTCCCGCTGATCGAGCTGGCGATCCTGATCGCGCTCGTCCTGATCGTCGTCGGCTTCCTGACCCGCGGCGGGCGCGGCGGCGTGCTGCTCGGCTGCGGTCTCGGGCTGGCGAGCCTCGCCGGGCTCGAGCTGACGATCCGCGAGCACTTCTCCGGCTACCGCTCCCACGCCGCGCTCCTCGCCGGGGCGGCGGCGGTCGCCGTCGCGGCGGCCCTCTTTGCCTTCACCCGGCTGGCCCAGCCCGCCCCGCTGGCGATCGCCGCCGCCGTCTTCGGTGCGCTCTGGCCGGTGCTCCGCGCCGCCTACCGCCGCGCGGAGCCACCGACCGCATCGGGCTGAGCCCTACGGCCGGCCGGCCCCGACCAGATCGCGCGCCGGCTCGCGTGCCGGCTCGCGCGCCTCTGAGCCGTCGTGGAGGGCGGCCAGCTGGGCGGCCAGGCGCAGTCGTTGGCGTTCGGTCATCGAGCCGATCGTCTTCGACTCCGACATCGGGATGACGGCGAGGAAGCGGCGGGCCCGGGTGCGGCCCCAGCGCCGCTGACTCATCAGCAGATCGGCGACCGCCATGCTGTCGGCCTCCCACGGGGCGGTGAGGATGACCTCCGCCGCCGGCAGCTCCCCGTGGGCGATGCGCCGCTTGAGCTCCGCTCGAGCCAGGCGAACCTTGTTCGCCCGCTCCAGCGCGCGCATGTACTGTGGGCCGCGGACAACCGTCGCAGTCGCATCCATTCCCGATCCTCCTGGTGTCCGCCGCCGCCGGCGGAGTTGACTTGTGGCGGGCTCTCGAACACGGACAGCAGGAGGCCGCGACCTGACCGGGTCGCGTCCTGTAATGGCAGCAGCGGTTCCTGTGAAGGCCCCCTCCGAACCGTGTGCAGAGCGCTCGGTGAAGCTACCCTCGGGCAACCGGGCTGGTCAATGCGGGCGTTCGCTCAGAGCGGGGTTTTTATCTGGCATCGGGAATGTGACGAACTGCACAAGGTTTTTCACCCCCCGGACGGGGCGGGAAGCGGACCGTGCTCGGCCTCGAAATCGCGCTTGACCCGCTCGAAGCAGGCGAGCGCCCGGTCGAGCACGGCGGTGTCGTGGGTGGCCATCACGCTGGTGCGCAGGAGCGCGCCGCCGGGCGGGACGGCTGGGTGGACGGCGACGTTGGTGAACACGCCCTCGTCGTAGAGCGCCCGCCAGAGGACGGCCGCCTTCCAGTCGTGGCCGACCCGCACCGGGACGATCGGGGTGATGATCGACTCGGTTCCCCGGGGCGTGGTGACCGGCGACGGCTCGACCACGCTGAAGCCGAGCTCGTGGAGTCCGCGGTTGAGGTGGCGGCCGTTGGCCAGCACCCGGGCGAGCAGCGCGCGTCCCTCGTCGGAGCGGATCACGCGCAGGGCGGCGAGGGCGGCGCCGACCGCGGCGGGAACGCCGGAGGCGGTGAAGAGGAACGACCGGCTCTGGATCCGGAGGTACTCGATGACCTCGGCCGGTCCGGCGAGGAAGCCACCGCATGAGGCGAGCGACTTCGAGAAGGTGCCCATCCGGAGGTCGACCTGGTCCTCGACGCCGAGCAGCTCGGCGGTCCCGGCCCCCCGGGCGCCGAGCACCCCGATCCCGTGAGCCTCGTCGACCATCAGCCGGGCGCCGAAGCGCCGGCTGAGCTCGGCGATCTCCCGCAGCGGGGCGATGTCGCCCTCCATGGAGAAGACTCCGTCGACCACGACCATCACCCCTCCGCCGTCGCCGGCCGCCCGCTCGAGCGCCCGCTCGAGCTTGTCTATGCGGTTGTGGCGGAAGGCGCGGAGCTTGGCGCGGGAGAGGATCGCGCCGTCGAGCAGCGAGGCATGGTCGCCGGAGTCGACGACGACGGTGTCGCCCGGGCCGAGCAGGGTCCCGAGCGTGCCGAGGTTGGTCTGCTGCCCGGTGGTGAAGACGATCGCCGCCTCGGTGCCCATCCACTCGGCGAGCTCGCGCTCGAGGTCGAGGTGGAGCGCGGTGGTCCCGTTGAGCAGCCGCGACCCGGTCAGGCCGGTGCCGTAGCGGGTGAGGGCGTCGCGGGCGCCGTTCATGACCCGCTCGTCGCCGGTCAGGCCCAGGTAGTTGTTGGAGCCGAGCATGATCCGCGGCCGGCCCTCCATCTCGACGATCGGCATCGCCGGCGAGGAGACCTCGCGGAAGAACGGGAGCAGGCCGGCGTCGCGGGTCGCCCGCATCAGCGCGATCCGTTCGTTGTCGCGCACCTTGGCGAAGACGTCAGTCGTGGTGTCGTCCATATAGGGTGCGCCCGGTGAGCCTGGAGGTCCGTCCTGTCGCGGGCAAGCGCGATCTCGAACGCTTCATCCGGCTGCCGTTCGCGCTCTATCGTAACGAGCCGCGCTGGATCCCGCCGCTGATCGCCGACGTCCGCAAGCGGCTCGATCGGGCGAAGAACCCGTTCTTCGCCCACGCTGAGGCCCGGTACTTCCTCGCCTGGCGAGACGGCCGGCCGGTGGGCCGGATCAGCGCCCACGTCGACCGTAACTTCAACGAGTTCCAGCAGAACGAGTGGGGGCTGTGGGGCTTCTTTGAGTCCGAGGACGACCCGGAGACGGCCGCGGCGCTGCTCGAGACCGCCGAGACCTGGCTGCGCGAGCGGGGGCGCGACCGGATGGTCGGTCCGATGGACTTCACCACCAACGACGAATCGGGCCTCCTGATCGAGGGGCACGACCGCCCGGCGATCATCCTCGCCCCGTGGCACCACCCGTACTACCAGGGACTGATCGAGGGAGCCGGCCTGGCCAAGGCGATGGACCTGCTGATGTGGAGCCTCCACATCTCAGATCGCGAGCGCGTCCACCCGGCGATCTGGGAGGCGGCCGGCAAGGTCGAGAGCGAGCACGGGATCGTGTGTCGCCCGATGCGCAAGCACGATCTCGAGGCCGAGGTCGTCCGCTTCCTCGAGGTCTACAACGCGGCCTGGGAGAACAACTGGGGCGCGGTGCCGCTCACCGCCGAGGAGGCGCTCCACTACGCCCACGACCTCAAGCCCGTGCTCGACGAGAACTGGGCGATGATCGCCGAGCGGGCCGACACCGGCGAGGTGGTCGGCGCCGCGCTGACCCTCCCCGACTTCAACCAGGTCCTCGCTCACCTCAACGGGCGACTGCTCCCGCTCGGCTGGGCCAGGGCGCTCTACTGGCGGCGCAAGATCGACGCCGTCCGCGTGTTCGCGCTCGGCGTCAAGCCCGAGTACCAGCACACCGGCGTGGCCGCCCGCTTCTACCAGATGCACTTCGAGGCGGCTGAGCGGACGCCGCAGAAGCACGGGGAGATGGGCTGGATCCTCGAGGTCAACAAGCCGATGAACCGGGCGATGGAGGGGATGGGCGGTCAGGTCGTCCGCCGCTTTCGGATCTACGAGCGGGCGTTGCGCTGACGGCCGGCGGCGGCATTAGACTTCCTCGGGCGATGCTCCTCGTCCGCTCGCCGCTGCCACCGACCGCCGCCCACCGCTCGTGAGCGAGCCGACGCCGCCGCCGGCGGAGGACGATCGCCTGGACGACGACTACGAGCCGGTCGAGGCGTTCGAGGTCGTCGACGGGCTGCCGGTGCTCGTCGAGGTCCGCCCGCTCGAGCCGGCGCGGCCGCCGGCTGCGGTCGCCCTGGCCCAGACGGCCGCCGTCGCGGCGACCGGCTTCATGGCCGGGGTGGCCACCGCCGCGGTCCTCGGCCGCCGCCGCCAGCGCCGGCTCGGCCGTCCGGCGGCGGGCCGTCCGGCGGGGTCGCTGGAGGTGGTCGCGAGCCGCTCGTACCTCGTCGACGTCCACGTGCTCGAACGCCGCGGCTGATCCGGAGCGGCGGGCGGGTGGGGCTCCGCGGGCGATGGCCGGCGCCGTCCCGCGGGCGCCCGGCGTGAGCTGCGAGCGCTGCCTCGAGCTGCGCCCGCGCTCGCCGCTGCGCCTCCCGGGAGCCGGGTCCGACGGGGTGGCCCGCCGCCGGGGCGCCTTGCTCGAGCGCCTGCTCCACGTGGGCGACGAGCCGGTCGTCGTCCGCGCGGCGCAGCCGGCGCTCGACCGCGTCGTGCTCGCGGCGCGGGGGCCGAGCCCGGAAGCCTGCGAGCGGGGGCTCGAGCGGATGCGTTTCGCCCTGGGCGTCGACGACGACCTTGCGGCCTTCCATCGGCGCTTCCGCGACGACCCGTTGATCGGGCGCCTGGTGCGGCTGGCCCCGTGGCTGCGGCCGATGCGGCGGCCGGAGCCGTTCGAGGCGCTGGCCTGGGCGGTGTGCGAGCAGCTGATCGAGTACAGCCGGGCGGCGGCGATCCAGCGGCGGATCGTCGGCCGGCTCGGCCGGCGGTGCGCGGTCAGCGGCCTCGCCGACCTGCCCGCCCCGGCGGTGCTGGCCGCGGCCGACCCGGCGCTGCTCGAGTCCTTCGACCTCTCGCGCGGGCGCGCCGTCGCCCTGGTCGCGGTGGCCGGGCAGGTGGCCAGCGGTCGCGTCGACCTCCACGATGCGCGGCACGAGCACGGCTGGCGGCGCCTGCGGGCGACGCCGGGGATCGGCGCGTGGACGGTCGAGATCCTCGGGCTCCACGGCCAGGGGCGGATGGATCAGGTGCCGGCGGGCGACCTCGGGCTGCGCAAGGTCGTCGGCCGCGCGCTGAGCGGCGACCCGCGCGCCTGCGCGGACACGGCCGTGGTGCGGGAGTTCTTCGCCCCCTACGCCCCCTACGCCGGCCTGGCCGCCACCTACGCGCTCCACGGCGCCGCTGCGCTCAGCCGGCGGTCGCCGATTCCCCCTGGCCCGGGAGGAACTCGTCGGTCGCCGCGCGCGCCGCGTCGCCCGGCCGGGTGATGAGCCCGTGGGCGAGCATCCAGGCGCCGAACGCGCGCCAGGCGCGCGGGTCGACGAACCCGTAGGGGCTTGCCGCTGCCGCGGGCCCGAGCACGGGGAGGATCGCCTTGAGCGCGGCGAGCGCCAGGCGCGGGCTCTCGGCCGGGTTGGCGGCGGCCACCAGGCCGGCCGCGGTGGCGGGCGTCGCCGTCGCGGCGCGGGCTCCGGCGCTCAGCGCCTGGAGGAAGGTCCGCAGGATCGGGCCGCGGTTGCCGGCCTCGGTCTGGCGCACGACGAGTACGAGGCGGTCGTAGGTCGGGACGCCGGCGTCCTCGACCTTGATCAGGCTCGGTTGGTGGTGGGCCAGGCGCACGGCGTCGAGGTGCCAGGACCCGAGCCCGGCGTCGGCCTGCTTGGCCACGAGCGTCCGCGCGAGGTCGGGGCCCGGGTCGCGGCGGCGCACGCCGGCGGGGGCGACGCCGGCCGCGCGCAGCATCGTGTCGAGCTCGGCGCCGGCCAGCGGGGTCGCGGGCGCGCCGATCCTCCTGCCGTCGAGCTGGGTCACCTTGGTGATCGGATGGGGCGCGACCGAGATGATCGCCTCGAGCGGGCTCTGGACGAGGGCGGCGATCGCCACCAGGGTCGCCCCCTGGTCGCGCGCGCGCAGCAGATCGGGCTCGGAGACGACGGCGACGTCGGCCGCGCCCGAGGACAGGCGGGCGATCGCTCCGCCGGTCGGCGTCGAGACGGAAACGGCCAGGCCGCCGCGGGTGAAGTCGCCGCCCGAGATCGCCGCGTAGAGCGGCGCGAGCGGAACATCGGGCGGCGCGTCCAGGGCGACGGCGACGCGCGTCGGCACCGCGGGCAGCGCGAGCCGCTCGCGCTTCTCGCCGCAGCCGCCCAGGAGCGCCGCCAGGGCGAGCGCGGTGAGCAGCGGCCGCGCGGCGCTCACGCCCTCGCTCCCCACGGCGCGAGGCGCCGCTCGGCGAGCGTCAGGGCGAGGAAGAGGAAGACCGCGAAGCCGGCCAGCAGGGTGACCGCGGCCGCCGCTCGCGCGGTCTCGAGCTGGGGGATGGCCTGCTCGGCGAGCACGCCGAGCCCGGAGCTTGCCCCCGACCACTCGGCGAAGAAGGCGCCGATCAGGGAGAAGACGACGCCGACCCGGGCGCCGCTGAACAGGCCGGGGAGCGCGCTCGGCGCCTCGACTCGGACGAAGGCCTGCCAGCGCGAGGCGCCGAGCGTGGACATCAGCTTGAGCAGGTCGGGCTCGACGGCGGCGAGTCCGTCGAGGGTGGCCACGAGGATGGGGAAGAAGCAGACGAGGGCGATGATCAAGAGCTTCGGCAGCAGGCCGAAGCCGAGCCAGGCGACCAGGAGCGGGGTGAGCAGCACGAGCGGAACCGCCTGGGAGGCGACCAGCAGCGGGTAGACCGCGCGGCGCAGGAGCACCGAGAAGTGGATCGCGGTGGCGAGCACGGCGGCCAGAATCACCGCGAGGGCGATGCCGGGGAGGACCTCGCCGGCGGTGACGGTGAAGCTCGACCACAGCAGCCCGCGGTCTGAGATGAGCGAGCGGCCGATCGCGCTCGGCGCCGGGAGGATCAGGGGGTCGATCGGCCCGAGACGGACGTAGAGCTCCCAGGCGCCGAGCAGCGCGGCGCTCAGCGCGAGGACGGGGAGCGCCCGGACGGCGGGGCGGGGGCTCACCGCAGGGCCTCGAGCGCCCGCGCGCGGAGGGCCACGACCAGGGGGTCGGCACGCGAGCGCGGGCGCGCCGCAGCGACGTCCAGCTCGGCGACGATCCGGCCGGGCCGCGGGCCGAGGACGAGGACGCGATCGGCGAGTACGAGCGCCTCCTCGATGTCGTGGGTGACGAGCAGCACGGTCTTCGGGGCGGCGAGCAGGGCGCCCTCGAGCCAGCTCTGGAGCTCCATCCGCGTGATCGCGTCGAGCGCGCCGAACGGCTCGTCGAGGCAGAGGACGGGGCGGCCGGAGAGGACGGTGCGCGCGAAGGCGACCCGCTGGCGCATGCCCCCGGAGAGCTCGCGGGGGTCGTGCTCGGCGAAGCCGGCGAGGCCGAGCGCATCGAGGGTGGGCGCGGCCAGACGGCGCGCGTCGGCGCGCGAGCGGCCGGCGAGGCGCAGCGCGAGGGCGGCATTGTCGAGAGCGTCCAGCCAGGGGAGGAGAAGGTCGCTCTGGGGCATCAGCACGGCCGGGTCGGCGCGGACCTCGCCGGCGTCCGGGGTCTGCAGGCCGCAGACGAGCTCGAGCAGCGTCGTCTTGCCGGCTCCGCTCGGGCCGACGACGGCGACGACCTCGCCGGCGGCCACCTCGAGGGTGAGCCGGTCGAGGGCGAGGAGCGGCGGCGCCTGCGGCCGCGCGAAGCGCCGGGTCACGCCGCGCAGGCGCACGGCAGGTCGGCCGGCCCGGGGGCGCGCGCCGCGCGTGCCGCGCTCGCGCGCCTCGAGTCGCGTCTGCATCAGGCGGCTATGGTAGTCGCCGGGCGAGAGGCGGGGGCCCCGGCGGGGCCGGTGCGGCTCAGTGGTGGTGCGGCGCGGTCAGCGCCTTGACGAAGTCCTCGAGCTGGCGGGTCGTCCAGCACTCGAAGGCCGTGCAATGCCGCGCGTAGGCGTCGATCACCGAGTCGCCGTAGTTCCAGTAGAGGCGGGGCTCCGGGTTCAGCCAGTAGGTGCGCCCGGTCCGGGCGGTGACCCCGGCGAAGATCGCCTCGCACGGATCGCGCCCGTTGGTTCGGGCGTCGCCGAGGACGATCACCGTGGCCCGGGGGCCGAGGTCGTCCTCGACCAGGGCCGCGAACTCTGCCCAGACCCGGCCGTAGTCGGTGTAGCCCGAGATGTCGGCGACCCCGGCGTCGCGGGCGATCGCCTCGCTCACCGCCTTGAAGCTCCGCTCGCGGGCGAACAGATCGGTGACCTCGGAGATCCGCTCGATGAAGACGAACGAGCGCATCTTGCGAAACGAGTCGTGGAGGGCATGGAGGACCGACAGGAAGAAGACCGAGGCGGAGTTGACGCTGGTCGAGACATCGCACAGGACGTAGATCTCGGGCCTGCGCGGCCGCGTCGGGCGGTACTTGATGACCACGGGAACGCCGCCGGTCTCGAGCGAGGCGCGCATCGTGCGGCGGACGTCGACGTGGCGCCGGCGGCGCTGCCCGCGGGCCTGGGTGCCCTGGGTGGCCAGGCGGCGCTTGAGCTGGGCGACCACGCGGTGGACGGCGGCGAGGTCCTGGAGCGGTCCGCTCGGCAGCGCGCGGTCGAGATCGTGGAGGGGCCGAGCCGGCGGGAGGCCGCGGGTGCGTTCGATCTGGGCGCGCTCGAGCTCGCGCCGGAGCATGGCCTCGAAGCGGCGGAGCGCCTCGCGCGGCAGCCCGGGGCGCCGGGGGTCCCCGGCCGGAAGGTCGGGCTGGGGCTCGCCGCGGAGCCCGAGCGCCCGGCGGATCCGCTGGACGTCGACGCCGATCACCCCGGAGCCGTCCTTGGCGCGGGCGAAGGCGGCGATGGCCAGGCGGGCGAGGTCGCGCAGGCGGCCCTCCTCGCCGCTCTGGAGGGCGTCGGCGATCTGGGCCCGGAGGGCGTCGAGGTCGAGCGCGCCGGCGCCCTCGAAGCCGTCGCCGTCCTGCTCGCGCACCTCCTCGCGCAGCGCGGCGGCCTCGGCGGCGCGGAAGAAGAACCGCTCGAAGGTGAGCTCGAAGATGTGGCGATCCTCCTGCGACTTGGCCAGGGTCGCCGCGAGGCTCTCGCGGAACCCGCGCTGGTCGTGCCAGTCGATCTCGCGGAGCACCGCGAACGCGTCGAGCAGCTCGGAGGTGCCGAGGGCGACTCCCTCGCGGCGGAGCTCGTCGCCGAACTCGAGGAGCCGGGCCGCGATCCCGGGCGGACCGGTCTCGCTGGGCGCCGGCGGACTCGACCGGTCCACGGGCGGACCGGTCTCGCTGGGCGCCGGCGGACTCGACCGGTCCACGGGCGGACCGGCCTCGCTGGGCGCCGGCGGACTCGACCGGTCCACGGGCGGACCGGCCTCGCTGGGCGCCGGCGGACCCGACCGGTCCACGGGCGGACCGGCCTCGCTAGACGCCGGCGGACTCGACCGGTCCACGGGCGCTGAGCTTGAGCCCGACGCGCTCGGCCACGACGTCGAGGTCGGTGCGGTGCTTGACGATCACCGACATCGTGTCGGTGAACGTCCGGGCATCGATGTCCTCGGCGCCGAGCAGCAGCAGCGCCCGGGCCCAGTCGATCGACTCGGCGATCGACGGAGGCTTCTTGAGGTCGAGCTCGCGGACCGTCCCGACCAGCTCGACGAGCTTGCGGGCCACGGTCAGCGGGAGGTCCGGGGCGTGCAGGCGCACGATGGCGAGCTCGTGCTCGAGGGCCGGGTAATCGAGCCAGAGGTAGAGGCAGCGGCGCTTGAGCGCCTCGGTCAGCTCGCGCGAGTTGTTGGAGGTCAGCAGCACCACCGGGTGGGAGGTCGCCTCGATGCGACCGAGCTCGGGGATCGTGATCTGGAAGTCCGAGAGCAGCTCGAGCAGCATCGCCTCGAACTCCTGGTCGGTCTTGTCGATCTCGTCGATCAGCAGGACGACCGGCTCGGGCGAGGAGATCGCGGTGAGCAGCGGGCGGGCGAGGAGGAACTCGGCGCCGAAGATGTCGTCCTGGACCTCGCTCCAACCGGCGCTGTCGGCCTGGATGCGCAGCAGCTGCTTGCGGTAGTTCCACTCGTAGAGGGCCTTGGCCTCGTCGAGGCCCTCGTAGCACTGGAGGCGCACGAGCTCGCGGCCGAGGTAGCGGGCCATCGACTTGGCGAGCTCGGTCTTGCCGACGCCGGCCGGCCCTTCGACGAGCACCGGCTTGCCCAGGCGCGTCGCCAGGTAGGCGACCAGCGCCGTCGACTCGGCGGGCAGGTAGCCGACCGCGCGCAGGCCGTCTGCGACCTCTGCGACCGACGCCGGCATCCCGTTCACCATCCGCGAATGATAGGAAGTGCCACGTGGCGGCCCTTCTCGGCTCTGGCGCGGCGCTGCTGGCCGCGGCGCCCGCGGCCGGGCCGCTCGCCGTGTGCATGCTGGCCGGCTTCCTGATCGGCGCCGGCGGCCACCTCTACCGGTCGCCGGCGGCGATCATCGCTGGGATCCTCGTGATCGGGGTGACGACGGCGATCTTCATCGCCACCACGAATCCGTCGCTCGGTGGGTAGCGCCGGGCGATCGGCGCGGATTACGATGCGCGCGCAGGCCACCCCGACCGAGAGGAGACACGAGCATGGCTGACGACGTCGTGGATGAGGCTGGCCCGGACGAGCCGGCGGCGGCGCAGGAGGGGCAGGGGGACCAGGACGTGACCGATCTGCCGCTCGACGAGAGCCCGGAGGCGCACATCCGGCGGGCGCTCGACGAGACCGGCGGCGAGGAGGCGGCCGGCGGCGAGGGCGTGGCGAGGCTGCGGGTGGCGAGGCGGCCGGTGGCGAGGCGGGCGCTGGCGAGGAGGCGGCCGGTGGCGAGGCGGCGCGCGAGCCGGCGCGGATGCGGGCGGCGAGGCGACCGGCGGCGAGGGAGGCGCCGGCGAGGAGCCGGCCGCCTAGGCGGATCGGCGCCCCTCCGGCGGCGCGAGCCGGGAGCCGGAGCTCAGCGCTCGCCGAACGGGTCGAATTCGGGCACGCCGTCGGGTCCGCGCCGGCGAGCCCGGCGCCGCCCGTCGGCGTCGGGGGGATCGACTTCGAAGGACAGCGGCTCGGCCTCGTCGACGATCGGGTCCGCCGGGGGGATGACCCGGGTCGGATCCTCGTCTCGGCGCAGCGAGCGCGCGGCGGCGGCCGGCGCGACGGTCCGCGGCCGCGGCACCGCGGCTGCGGTGCTTGTCGTCTCGTCGTCCGGGCGGCGCGGGCGTCGGGCGCGGAGCGTCGGGTCCTCGATCCGGGCCGGCTCCGGGCGATGCGCGGCGCGAAGCCGGTTGCCGGCGTAGGCGAGGCCGATCGCCGCGGCGATCGCCACGAAGATCCCCCACTGGAGCCCGATCGTCGTCGTCAGCTGGGCGTTGCCCGTCGTCCCCGGTTTGTCGAGCATGCGGTAGAAGATGAGCAGGCTGGTCCAGACGCCGGCCGCGAGGATCACCGACCCGTCGCCGCCCGGCAGGTGGAAGGCGCGGCGCTCGGCGCGGGCGAACAGGAGCACGAGGACGCTGGTGGCGACGAGCAGGACGGCTGCCTCGACGAAGGAGAACACGCCGAACGCGCTCAGCGTGTAGCTCGCCGCTCGCAGCGACTGGTGGACCGTCTCGGTCACGCTCTTGCCGTACCAGGGCAGGAACATCGAGGCCCAGAGCGCCAGCGCGGCGAACGCCGCGACGCGCTGCTCGGAGGCCAGCGAGCCCCAGGCCCGGTGCAGGCGGCGGCCGGGGCCGGGGGCTGGGCCGGGATGCCGCTCGGGCGCCGCCATCGACCGACCCCGACCGCTCAGGCCCGCACGGCGCCCGCGCTGCGGATCCGCTCGACCAGGAGCGCGGCATCGGCATCCGACACGGTGCGCAGCTGCCCCTGGAAGGCGAGCTTCCAGTGCTCGCGCGGCCACTTGCCGATGTGCGCGAGCGCGTCGACGAGGCTCTCGGCGGGTACCCAGTCGGGCTCCTCGAGGGCGAGCTCGGGTTCGGTCGGCAGCCGCCACGGGTAGGGGTCGGCGGCGCCGGGCTTGCCCGGCCAGAGCGGCGACCGGTCCTCGAAGAGGGGACCGGTCACCCGGGCGCTGGCCGCGAAGGCCTGGACCCGGGTCAGGTAGAAGACGATACGGTCGCCGGGCTCCATCTCGAGCGCCTGGCGGCGCCGGCGCTCCTTGCACCCGACAAGCCGGAAGCCGAGCTCGCGTGTGACCGCGAAGTTCTCTGGCGAGCCCGTCAGGATCCACGTCTTGCTGGCCACCACCGTCGATTGTACGCCGGGCGCCGACGCCTCCGTGCGCGGGCGGGCGTCAGTCGATCGGGATGTCCTCCACCTCGGCCTCGCGCCCGCGCCCCTGCTCCTCAAGGCGGTTGACCGCCCAGTCGATCAGCGCCCGCAGGACGAGCAGTACCTGGCGGATGAGGTCGGTGACCTGCTGCTGGAGCTCGGGCGGGAGGCTCTCCCGGAGCGCCTCGAGCAGCCGGGCCAGGGCGACGAGCTCGGACGGGGCGTCGGCGTCGGCCTGCTGCCAGCCGGCCGGCGGCGTCTCCTCCGGGCGCGGTGGCCGGAGCGGCGGGCGCTGATCGGCGCGGGCGTCCCGGATCAGCCGCTCGGCGGCTTCGGTCGCCGCGCGGATCTCCTCGCGCAGGTCGGCGAGCGCGTCCGGGTCGCTCACGCGGGCCGACCCCGGGCGAAGTCGACCACGAGCGCGCCGTCTGAGAAGGCGGCGCCCGTCGCCCGGAAGCCGCCGAGCCCGGGGGGCAGCATGATCGTCCGCTTGTGGCCGTCGACGCGGACGATCAGCTCGAGCCCGACCTTCTTGAGCGAGACCGCTCCCTTCTCGGCGAACGGCAGGTCGAGGCGCAGCGTCGCCGAGTGCTCGCCGACCTCGAGCTCATGCGTCAGCCGGGCGTGGAGGACCGCGGCGGCGTCGCGCTCGCCGAACAGCGCGTCGCCGAGCCGGTCGAGCATGACCGGCCCCCGCACCTCGGTCTCGAAGTAGGGCGCCTGGAGCACCGGCACGGGGGCGAAGGCCGCCTCCACGTCGGCGAGCTGCTCCTGCTGGCGCTCGCGCCAGGCGGCGAAGTAGGAGCCGACGGTGGGCGGGAAGACCCGGTTGACGATGACGGCATCGGTGAGGAAGCCGTAGAGGTTGAGGTAGGTGAACGTGCGCCGGGACTCGTCGATCACCATCCGGTCGGGGTTGGTGACCAGCCGGATCGACACCCGGTGGTGGTCGCGGAGGATCTCGTTCATCGCGATCAGGTTGGCGACCAGCCGGTTGACGTCATCGAGGACACCCTCCCCCGGGAGCGAGATGTCGAGCATCGCCCGGGCGAACGGACGGGCGGCGGCGAGCAGCTGGTTCTGCGCCGGGAAGATCTTCTCGAGCCACCAGCGGGCGACGTCGGGAAACGACAGCAGGCGGAGCGTCTCGCCGGTCGGGGCGCAGTCGACGACGATCAGGTCGTAGGCCGCGGACTCGTGATGGCGACGGAGGGCGAGCAGGCTGAACAGCTCGTCGAGCCCGGGCGGCACGGTCAGTTCCTCGGCCGAGATGCGGTCGACGCCGCGCTCGAGAAGGATCTCGCCGAGCCACTCCTGGACGGCCGACCAGTTGCGCTCGAGTTCCTCCTGGGCGGCGACCTCCTGCCCCCAGAGCCGGTCGCCGATCTCCGTCGGCTCACCGCCGAGGGCAACGCCGAGCGAGTCGGAGAGGCTGTGCGCCGGATCGGTCGAGAGGACGATCGTGCGCAGCCCGGCCGCCGCGCCGCGGCGGGCCGTCGCCGCGGCGACCGACGTCTTCCCGACCCCGCCCTTGCCGGTGTAGACGATCGTGCGCGGAGCCATCGGGCGGGCGAGTCTAGTCCTCGCCGGCGCGCCCGGGCCCCCCGCTCAGCGGCGACCGACGGTCAGGCTCGCGGCGGTGGCCGCGGAGTTGCCGGCGAGGTCGGTCGCCGCCACGCTCAGGCGGTAGGTGCCCGCCGTGGCGGGGCGCCAGGAGAGCGTCCGCGTGCCGTGCCCGAGCTGGCCGGACATCCGGTAGACCTGGCGCCCGCCGCGACTGGCCGTCACCGTGACCTGCGAGATCTTCGAGAGCGTCAGGCGCAGCCGCGCCGGCCGGCCGGCGCGCGCGGCGCCGGCCGCGGCGATGGCGATCCTCGGGGGCTGGTGCACGTAGGCGGCGAAGTGATCCGCGGTCGTGCAGTAGATGCCGGCGCTCAGCCCCGACGGCAATGGGTAGGCCGGCGGCGTCGGCGTGGTGGCGCCCGACGGACCGGGACCGGAGCCGGGCGGCGGCGCCGGCGCGCCGAGGCGCTCGCAGAGATGAGTGAGGAAGTCGCGCAGCAGCATGTGGTAGCTGAGGTCCGACTCGGTCGACTGGTCGTACATCGACCAGGCGCCGGTGTCGTAGCGGGGCACCTCGAGCCGCGCCTCGGCCTCGCCGGCGGCGAACAGCGCCCGGCCGGCGTCGCTGTTGGCCAGCCCGGCGTAGTCGTAGAGGCCGACGAGCGACTGGACGAAGCCATTGAGCACGCGCTCGCCGGCAGCGAAGCTGTAGATCAGGTAGTGGGCCCCCGCCGCGGTGGCCACGCGCACCCCCTCCGGAGGGGCCGTGGCGAAGACGCCGAGCCCGGAGTGGGCGGCGTCGAAGTAGCCGGGCCGGGCGAAGCGGACGGCCGCCCGGGCGAGCGATTGGATCGCCGTGCCCTGGGCGAGCCCGCTGACCCAGGCGGGGGCGCCGCCGTCGAAGTGGAAGTCGTACTCCCAGGCGATGCCGCCGGCGCGCCGGGTCGCCAGGGCGACCGCCTCGTCGAGCAGGGCGGTCAGGTCGGCGTCGTGGGCCCGGCCGGCGAGGAAGTAGCCGTTCGCCTTGCCGAAGGTCCCGAGCCACTGGATCTCGATCCCCTGACCGGCGTAGTACTGCCAGACGAGCTGGCTCCCGGGGAAGCCGACACGCTGGCCGTCCGAGAGCAGCGGGCCGGTCGTCCACCAGTCGCGGTTTCGGTCGAGGGTGACGCCGAGGCCGGGAAGGCGCGCCGGCGTCAGCATGCCGGCGGCGGCGACCTGGTCGAGGTTCGCGAGCACGGCGCCGAGCTCGAGCCTCCGTGTCCCGCTGAGACGGCCGAGCGAGCGCCGGGCGGCGAGCAGGCTCTGGCGGTAGCGGTCGTGGCTCGGCTGGTCGATCATCCCGCCGGCCAGGAGCCGATCGAGCCCGCCGGCGAAGGTCAGCCGCGCGCGGGCCGGCGCCTTCGCCGCGCGGGCGAGCCCGGCCGCGACTCCGGCGGGCGGGTCGGGGACCACCGAGGCCGGGTCGAGGCGATCGATCCGCCGGTGCACGGCGCCGTGGTCGAGCACGAGGACGACCTGATCGATCAGCTTCGGGGAGAGCGTTCGCGCGTTCGCCGCGGGTGGGCCGCCGGTCAGGCCGGCGACTGCCAGGGCGGCGAGCGCGGTGGCGGTCCGGCGCACGCCGCCGATGGTACGGCGGGTCGCACGGCGGGGGTGCAGGCCGCCTTGCAGGCCGCCGGCGCCGCCGCGCCACGCCGCCCTGCGCCCGCGCCGGGAAGCCGCCGGGATGCGCCCCAGGGGCCCGGCTGCCACCGATCGCCGCCGCGGAGTAGGGTCCCCGCCGCCGCCGGCAGGCGGTTCGGGCCGAGGGGGCCGAGATCGGGGCGCCCCGCGCGGGGACCAAGATGAAGACCCAGTAAACGCGGGCCGATTCCGGCGAAACACCCCTTTGGTGATCAGGTATAGAGGGGTTGCCATTGGCCCGGGTTGGTGGTAGACCACGCAGGCAAACGCAGTGAGGAGAGAACAGCACCGCATGAGCCGCTTTCCGTGTCTTGTCAACCAGTCGAGCCTACGCGTCGCGAACGGCAGAGGTGACCGCCAATGTGCCTAGCAATCCCCGGGTTGATCGTCGAGGTCGTCGATGAGCCCAACCGCCTCGCGATGGTCGACGTGGCCGGTGTACAGCGCCGCGTCAACATCGGCCTGCTCGACGCGGACGGCGAGGGCGTCGGCCCCGGCGACTGGGTCCTGATCCACGTGGGCTTCGCGCTGTCCCACATCGACGAGGAAGAGGCGCGCTCCACGCTGCGCCAGCTGATGGCCATGGGTGAGAGCTACGAGGAAGAGCTCGAGGCGCTCAAGGCGAGCGTGATCGACTGATGGAGCTCGACGCCGCCCCTGAGCGGTGCATCACCTGCAGCGATGCCGGCGATCCCATGCGTGTGGTCGCGCTCGCCGATGAATCCGGACTGGCGAAGTGCGTCGACGAAACCGGCGCGGAGCAATCGATCGCGGTGGACCTACTTGAATCGGTCGTGGTCGGCGACGACATCCTCGTGCACGCGGGCGTCGCCATCGCGCAAATGGGAAGGTGTGGTGTATGAAGTTCGTTGACGAATTCCGCGACGCAGAGCTCGGCCGCGCCGTCGCCGGCGAGATCCTCGCAACCGTGGAGCCGGGCCGCCATTACAAGCTGATGGAGGTCTGCGGCGGCCACACGCACTCGATCTACCGCTACGGCGTGGACGATCTGCTGCCCGAGAACGTTGAGCTCGTCCACGGCCCGGGCTGTCCGGTCTGCGTGATCCCGATGGGCCGCCTGGACGACGCGATCTCGCTCGCCCATCAGCCGAACGTCATCTTCACCTGCTTCGGCGACATGCTCCGCGTTCCCGGCTCCAACGGGACGCTGCTCGACGCGAAGGCCGAGGGCGCCGACGTGCGCATGGTCTACTCGCCGCTCGACGCCCTGCGCATGGCCCGCGAGAACCCGGACCGCGACGTCATCTTCTTCGCGATCGGCTTCGAGACGACGGCGCCGTCGACGGCGCTGACCCTCAAGCGGGCGCGCGCCGAGGGGATCAAGAACTTCTTCTGCATGTGCAACCACGTGATGATCCTCCCGCCGCTGCGGGCACTGCTCGAGTCGCCCGACCTGCGCCTGGACGGCTTCATCGGACCGGGGCACGTCTGCACGGTCGTCGGCGCCCGGCCGTTCGAGTTCATCCCGGTCGACTACAACAAGCCGATCGTGATCGCCGGCTTCGAGCCGCTCGACCTGCTGCAGGCGATCCAGATGATCCTCCTCCAGCTCAAGGAGGGCCGCTGCGAGGTAGAGAACCAGTACGCCCGTGTGGTGCCCAACGACGGCAACCTCCGGGCGCTCGAGGTCATGTCCGAGGTGTTCGCCCTCCGGCCCCACTTCGAGTGGCGCGGTCTCGGGTTCATCTCCCAGAGCGCCCTGCGCTTGTCTGACGACTACGCCGACTTCGACGCCGAGCTGCGCTACAGCGTCCCCGGCGTCCGGGTCGCCGACCCGAAGGCCTGCCAGTGCGGCGAGGTCCTCAAGGGCGTCATCAAGCCGTGGGAGTGCAAGGTGTTCGGCAGCGCCTGCACGCCGGAGCACGCGATCGGAACCTGCATGGTCTCGCCCGAGGGCGCCTGCGCCGCCTACTACAACTTCGGGCGCTTCGCCCGAGAGCGCGAGGTGGTCTGACTTTGTCAGGAGCGATCTCCGAGCGTGAGGCGAAGGTTCTCGGCATCATCGAGACGGCACGGGCCAAGCGTGCCCGCTTCCGCGACAAGCAGATCACGATGGCCCACGGCGCGGGCGGCAAGGCCACCCAGACGCTGATCGAGGGCCTCTTCGTCCCGGCCATGGGCACCGGCTCGCTCGAGCAGATGGCCGACGCCGGCTCGGTCGAGATCGGCGGGGTCAAGCTCGCAATGACGACCGACAGCTTCGTGGTCAAGCCGCTGCGCTTCCCGGGCGGCTCGATCGGCGAGCTCGCCGTGAACGGCACGGTCAACGACCTGGCCATGGCCGGCGCCAAGCCGGTCGGGCTGACGCTGTCCCTGATCCTCGAGGAGGGCCTCGACTCCGACGTCCTGCGCGAGGAGGTCGAGGCGATCGCCGCGGCGGCGAGGTCGGCCGGCGTCGAGATCCTCGGCGGCGACACCAAGGTCGTCGAGCGCGGCCACGCGGACGGGATGTTCATCTGCACGACCGGCATCGGCGAGGTCGATCCGCGCGCCACCCTTTCACCCGCCGGCCTCAAGCCCGGCGATCGGATCCTCGTCTCGGGGACGATCGCCGACCACGGCACGGCGATCATGCTCTCCCGCGGTGAGTTCGAGCTCGATGCCCACATCGAGTCCGACACCTGCTCGCTGTGGCCGGCCGCCCAGAGCCTGCTCGCCGCGGCCGGCGCCGAGCTCCGCTGCATGCGGGACGCGACCCGCGGCGGCGTGGCGTCGGTGCTCAACGAGCTTGCCCGCGCCTCGGGCGTGGCCATCGTCGTGCGCGAGCGCGACGTCCCGATCAATCCCACGGTCGCGGCAGCCGCAGAGCTGCTCGGGATCGACCCGATGTACGTAGCAAACGAGGGCAAGTTCGTCGCGTTCGTCGCTCCCGAAGGGGTCGACGCCGCGCTGGCGGCTCTGCGCTGTGTGCCCGGTTGCGAAGCGGCAGCCGAGATTGGCGAGGTCCGGCGCGAGCCGCCGGGGATGGTGCTGGTTGAGACTAGTTTCGGCGGCAGACGGGTGATGGACCAGCTTGTTGGTGATCCGCTGCCGCGGATCTGTTGACCTGGAGAAGAGGAGTGTTTGATGGCAGTTGAATTTGCACCCGGACAGCATGCCACTGAGGCCATCACGGCTCACATCCTGTGGATGACCGTTGGGCTCTCCTGCGAGGGCGACACGGTAGCCATGACGTCCGCGACGAACCCCAGCCTGGAGGATCTCATCCAGGGCATCATCCCCGGTATGCCGCAGCTGGTGATTCACAACCAGGTCGTGGCGTTCGAGGTCGGTGACGAGTACATCCAGGCCTGGTACGACGCCGAGGCCGGCAAGCTCGATCCCTTTGTCCTCATCATCGAGGGCTCGCTCGGCAACGAGCAGACCAGCGGCGAGGGCTTCTGGACCGGGTTCGGCGTGAACCCCTCCACAGGTCAGCCGATCACCACCAACGAGTGGGTCGATCGTCTGGCGCCCAAGGCGGCCGCGGTGGTTGCCGTCGGCACCTGCGCGACCTACGGCGGCATCCCGGCCATGAAGAACAATCCGACCGGCGCGATGGGTGTGCCGGACTACCTCGGTTGGAACTGGAAGTCGAAGGCCGGCCTGCCGGTCGTCTGCATTCCGGGCTGCCCGGCTCAGCCGGACAACATGACCGAGGCGCTGCTCTACCTCGCCCTGCACCTCGCCGGAATGGCGCCGGTGCCGGAGCTTGACGAGCAGCTGCGGCCGAAGTGGCTGTTCGGCCGGACCGTGCACGAGGGCTGCAACCGGGCTGCGTTCTACGAGCACGGCGACTTCGCCACCGAGTACGGCTCCGATCACCGCTGCATGGTGAAGCTGGGCTGCAAGGGCCCGGTCGTGAAGTGCAACGTCCCGATTCGCGGTTGGCAGAGCGGAATCGGCGGCTGCCCGAACGTCGGCGGCATCTGCATGGCGTGCACGATGCCGGGATTCCCGGACAAGTTCATGCCGTTCATGGACGAGGACAAGAACGCGAAGGCGTCCACGATGCTGGCGAAGTTCACCTACGGACCGCTGCTGCGGTGGGGACGTAACAACTCGATCAAGACCAAGGGCGACAAAGAGCCGGCTTGGCGCAAGCCGGGTCCGACCAACGAGTCGGGCTACCAGAAGCGCTGGTAGCCGCAGTCGCGGTCCAACGATCGAGCGCAATCGAAAGAGATTGAGGAGAAACTAGATGGCAACGGTACAAAGTCCAGTTGGAGCGGGCGTAGTCGTCAAGGAGATGTCCTGGGATCCGATCACCCGGATCGTCGGCAGCCTCGGCATCCACACGGAGATCGACTTCACGAATCGTCAGGTGCTGAAGTGCTACAGCACCTCGATGATCTTCCGTGGATTCGACATCTTCATGAAGGGCATCGACCCGCGGGACACGCACTTCATCACCAGCCGCATCTGCGGGATCTGCGGAGACAACCACTGCACGGTCTCGTGTCTGAACCAGAACATGGCGTACGGCGTGAAGCCGCCGAAGCTCGGCGACTACGCGTTCAACCTGGCTGAGTCCGCGGACTACATGTTCGACCACGCGATCTTCAACGACTGCATGGCGAACGTCGACTTCTGCGAGCAGATGGTCAAGGACACCAACCCGAGCGTTCTGGCCCAGGCCGAGAACACTCCGGCGCCCCACAGCGACATCCACGGGTACAAGACGGTCGCAGACATCATGCGTGCGTTGAACCCGTTCACGGGGAGCTTCTACCTCGAGACGCTGCAGGTCGCTCGCTACACCCGCGAGATGTACTGCCTCTTCGGCGGTCGTCACACGCACCCCTCGACGATCATGCCGGGTGGCTGCAGCGCGGACATCACGCACCAGACACTCACGGACTACTACGTGCGCCTGATGCGCTACATGGAGTACGTCAAGCGGACCGTCCCGATGCACGACGATCTGTACGACTTCTTCTACCAGGCCATGCCCGGATACGAGCAGGTCGGCTTCCGCCGGACGGACCTCATCTGCTGGGGTGCCTTCGACGATCCGGAGTACGTCGACTACAACTACAAGACGATGACCGACTGGGGTCGTCGCCGGTTCATCACGCCGGGCCTCGTGTTCGACGGCGAGCTGATCACGACGGACCTCGTCGAGATCAACCTCGCGATGCGGATCCTGCTCGGCAGCTCGTATTTCGATGACTGGAACAACGAGCCGACGTTCGTGCACAACGACCCGTTGGGCAACCCGGTCGACAAGCGCCACCCGTGGAACAAGCAGACCCTGCCCAAGCCACAGAAGCGCGACTTCAACGACAAGTACTCGTGGGTCGCCTCGCCGCGTATGTACGACAAGCGCAACGACACGTACGTCGCGACTGACACCGGCGGCGGACCCTTCGCCCGTCAGTGGTGCACGGCGAAGGCCGGACTGGTCGACATCGGCTACATGAAGGCGACCGGCTCCAGCATCCTCATCACCCTGCCGCGCACGGCGAACATGCCCGAGATGGATCTCGAGTGGAAGATCCCGCCGTGGTCCAACGCGGTCGAGCGCGACCGCGCCCGGACCTACCACCAGGCAACGTCGGCCTGCATCGGCCTGTACTGCCTCGAGAAGGCCCTCATCGAGGTGCGGGCCGGACGGACCAAGAGCTGGAACAGCTTCAAGGTTCCGGAAGAGGCCGTCAGCTGCGGGTTCCACGAGGCCGCCCGTGGCGTCATCTCCCACCACATGGTGATCCGGGATGGCAAGGTCGCCAACTACCAGCCGTACCCGCCGACGCCGTGGAACGGCAACCCGCGGGACTCCTACGGCACTCCTGGCCCCTACGAGGACGCGGTGCAGAACACGCCGATCTTCGAGGAGAACGGCCCGGAGAACTTCAAGGGCATCGACATCATGCGGGCAGTGCGGAGCTTCGATCCGTGCCTCCCGTGCGGTACGCACATGTACCTTGGAAACGGCAAGGTCAAGAAGGTTCAACACACGCCGACGGGCCTGTGCTGAGAAGTAGCCAAGAGGTCACGGCCGGCGAGCAACTCGCCGGCCGTGTCCAGGTCCTGAGCGAGCAGATCGAGGGACTCTCGGACGTCCACGCTCGTGAGCTCGCTCAGGAGATGGTCTCCGCTGTCATGGAGCTGTACGGCGACGGACTCGAACGGATCATGGCGGCGCTGGAGCAGGCTGGACCTGCCGGCGCCGCGATCCGCGACGAGCTCGTCGCGGACGGGGCGGTGGGCAGCCTGCTGCTGATCCACGACCTCTATCCGATCAGCCTCGAGGACCGCGTGACCGAGGCGCTCGACAGCGTGCGGCCCTACATGGAGTCGCACGGCGGAAACGTCGAGCTCCTCTCCCTGGTCGACGGCGTCGCTCATCTGCGGCTGCAGGGCAGCTGCAGCGGCTGCTCGGCTTCTCAGGCGACGCTCGAGCTCGCGATCAAGCAGGCACTCGACGAGCACGCTCCCGACCTCGAAGGGCTCGAGGTGGAGGGCGTCATCGAACAGGCTCAGGTCGCCGACGGGCCGGCGCCGACCGGCTTCCAACTTCCCCTGGCTGAGGTCGAAGCCCCCAGCTGGGTTCCGCTCGAAGGGGTCGCGCAGCTCGCCGAGGGCGAGCTCGTCGCGTTCGATGCGGGCGGCACCGCGCTGCTCGTGGCGAACGTCGCCGGGTCGCTCCTGGCCTACCGCGACGCCTGTGCCGCCTGCGGGGCGGCGCTCCACGACGGCGAGCTCGACGGGCGCATGCTGCGCTGCGGCGAGTGCGGCGTCGAATTCGATCTGCCGCGGGCCGGGCGAGCAGCCGGGAACGAGCCTCTGCAGCTCGAACCGGTGCCATTGCTCGATGGTAAAGTAGCCGTATGAGCAAGCTAGACGCGATGATCGCCGCCCGCAAGCGGGCGGAGCTCATCGCACGCATGCGCGGGCTCGCCAAGCCGCCGCCGCCGCCCGACGTCGAGCGATGCGAGCTCTGCGAGACGACGGTGCCGAGCGACCATCGGCACCTGCTCCACCTCGTCGAGCGACGGATCGTCTGCTCGTGCGAGGTGTGCTGGGCCAAGCACTCGGGCGATCCCGAGTACCGGCCGGCCGGCATGCGGACGAAGTGGCTCCACGACTTTGAGTGCAGCGACGAGATGTGGGCCAACTTCGCGATCCCGATCGGCTTGGCCTTCTTCATGCGCAGCGGGCTCGAGGACCGGGTCGTCGCCCTGTACCCGAGTCCGGCCGGCGCGACCGAGTGCGAGCTCGACCTCGAGGCATGGGACCGGCTCGTCGCCGCCAACCCGCCGCTGGCCGACCTCGACATCGACGGTGAGGCGCTGATCGTCAACCGCACCGGACCCGAGCACCAGTACGCGATTGCGCCGATCGACGACTGCTACCGTCTGGTCGGCCTGATCAAGTCGAACTGGGAGGGCATCGCCGGCGGGACGGCGATCGAGCAGACCGTCCCGGCATTCTTCGAAGAGCTGCGCGCCAAGGACGGCGCCTACCAGGGAGGCTAGGAACCATGGCCGGAGTTCACCACCCGGATGTCGCGGTCGTCACTCCGATTCCGGAGTTTTCGGTGATCAGCGTCGCCCCGCTCGCTTACGCGGCGGTACCGACGATGGTCTTCACGATCAACGCCGTCGAGCCCAAGGGCCACGACGTGTTCGCGATCGCGCTGAGCACGCAGATCCACATCGACCCGGCCCGGCGCACCTACGACCCGGAGACGCGTGAGCGCCTGGCCGAGCTGTTCGGCGAGCCCGAGCGCTGGGGTGCCACGACGCACAGCTTCGAGTGGGCGCGGATCGACAAGATGGTCCAGTCCTTCACCGGGGCGCGGGCCTTCGAGCTTCACGTCCCGTGCACCTACGACCTCGAGGTCTCCTCGGCCAAGTACTTCTACGGTCTCTCCGACGGTGGCGTCCCCCTGAGCTTTCACTTCAGCGGCAGCGTCTTCTACAAGAGCGAGGACGGCGGCCTCCAGATCACCCAGATCGACTGGAGCACCCGGGCGCAGTTCCACATGCCGATCGCCGGCTGGAAGAAGATGATCAACGAGTTCTACCCCAACGGCGGCTGGGTCCGCCTCCACACCGAGACCCTCGGACGCCTCCACGCCCTGCGCGGCGAGCGCGGCCTGCCGACCTTCGACGCCTGCGTGACGGAGCTGCTCGACAATGCTGGATGAGCTGGTCAGCTCGCTGCTCTACGAAGGCTACGCACTCTACCCCTACACACCCGGCGCCACGAAGAACGCGACGCCGACGCCGTTCGGGATCGTTTATCCCCCGCGCTACGCCGCCGCGAGCACGGCCACCTTCGACCTCGCGCAGATCGAGTGCGAGTTCACCGCCGAGCCCGAGGCGACGATCAGCGCCACCGTGTGGTTTCTGACGCCGAGCGGCGAGCGCCACGAGGCGGCCGAGCGCAGCGTCCCGATCGGACCGTTGACGCTCGGCGAGGCGGCTGAGCAGACCTTCGCCGAGGGCCGCGTGACCATCGCCTCCGAGCCGTCGGCCGGCGATCGCTGGCGGGTCTCCTGCGCGATCCACAACACCGTCGAGGTCCCGGACGGCCTCGACCGCGGCGGCGCCCTCATGCACTCGCTGATCTCGACCCACATCGTGGTCAAGGTCCACGGCGGGCGCTTCCTCTCGCCGCTCGACAGCGAGGGCTGCCAGAGCATCAACAGCTTCCCGGTCCTGGCCACGCCCGAGGACGACGCGATCCTCGGGGCGGCGATCGTCCTTCCCGAGCACCCGCGGATCGCCGAGGAGAGCCGGGTCAACCTGTTCGACAACTCCGAGATCGAGGAGGCCCTCCTCCTACACGTCCACGCGCTCAGCGAGGACGAGCGGGCTTCGATCGCCGATCAGGATCCGGCCGTCCGCGAGATGATCGCCCGGGCCCTGGCCACGACCCCCGAGGAGATGATCGCCCTCCACGGCGGCCTGAAGCCGACGAGCGAGGTCCTCCGTGGCTCCTAGCGAGGGCGGGGCCAAGAGCGCCGGCGGCTTCCGCCCGCCCCCCGGCGGCGGGCCCGTCGTCATCCCGGGCGAGCATACGATCGAGATCGACGACCGGACGGTCGCGCTCGGCGACAAGCTCATCCTCCGCCCCGGGGTCGACCGCGACCCCTACGACAAGATGCTCCACGGCCGGGTGGCCACCCTCGAGCGGATCTACGTCGACACCAATGAGAAGGTCTACCTCGGCGTGACCGTCGACGACGACGCCGCCCAGGAGATCCTCCGCGAGTCCGGCCGCTACCTGTTCTTCTTCCTGCCCGAGGTGGAGGTCCCGTGAGCACCAACGCGAAGAACATCGCCGCCCTCGGCGAGATCGTCGCTCCTGAGCGCCAGATCGTGATCGCCGCGATCGGCGAGGATTGGGCGAGCGCCGGCGACCCGGTCGCCCGCGTCCTCGGCGAGCGCGAGCTCCCGAGCGGGGTCTCGATCCACGAGCTCGGGACCGGCGCCCTCGACATTGCCTACGACGTGATGCGCGGCTACGACGCCGCCATCCTGATCGACGTGAGCGCCCACGGCGCCGACGCCGAGGTTCACGAGGCTGACGAGAAGGAGGTCGACGCGGCGATCGAGGATGGGCAGGAGATCAATCCGCACGCCATGGACGCCCCGACGGTGCTCCACTTCATCAAGCACACCGGCGGCTGGCCCGGCAAGGTGCTGATCGTGCCCTGCCGTCCGGACTCAGGCGCTGCGGGTGCCACCGACGCCGTCGACCGCGTCTTCCAGACGATAACCGAGCTCCAGAATGCATGAGATGTCGGTCGCCGGGGCGATCGTCAACACCGTCCTCAAGCACGCCGACGATCGCAAGGTCACGCTGATCACCGTCCGCGTCGGCGGGATGCGCCAGATCGTGATGAGCTCGCTCGAGTTCTACTTCGACTTCGCCGCCCGGGATACCTGCTGCGAGGGCGCCAGGCTGGAGTTGATCAACGTGGCCACGCGGCTGCGCTGCCGGGCCTGCAGCGAGGAATGGGAGCCTGAGATCGCGTTCTTCCGCTGCCCGAACTGCGAAAGCGCCGACGTCGAGATCATCGCCGGCGAGGAGCTCGAAGTCGATTCGATCGAGGTCGACGAGAAGGAGACAGCATGCACCGCACCAAAGTGAGGATCGTCGAGGACGCGCTGGACGCGAACAACACGATCGCGCGCGCCAACCGCGACGACTTCGACCGCTCGTCGGTCAGCGTGGTCAACCTCATGAGCGCTCCCGGCGCCGGCAAGACGACGCTGCTCGAGGCGACCCTGCCCCGCATGGAGGGCGTCCGGGTCGGCGTGCTCGAGGGCGACGTCCAGGGCAGCGCCGACGCCGACCGGATCGCCGCTCTCCACATCCCGGTCGTCCAACTGAACACCGACGGCAGCTTCGGCGGCGAGTGCCATCTCGACGCCAACATGGTGCGCTCGGCGCTCCCCGCCATCCCGCTCGAGGACATCGACCTCCTGATCATCGAGAACGTCGGCAACCTCGTGTGCCCAGCCGAGTTCAAGGTCGGCGAGAACACCCGGGCCATGGTCTGCTCGATCACCGAGGGCGAGGAGAAGCCGCTCAAGTACCCGCTCATGTTCCGGGCCTGCGAGCTCGTCGTGATCAACAAGATCGACCTGCTCGAGCACCTCGACTACGACCTCGATCGGCTCCTCTACAACATCGACGCCGTCCACCCGGACGTTCAGCGCATCCTGGTCAGCGCGAAGACCGGTGAGGGCGTGGATCAGTTGCGAGATTGGCTGACGCAGGTGGCCGCGGGAGCACCGGCCCCGGCATGAGGCCGGTACCGGCGGTTGCCGCCGGCGAGCGCTTCTTCACCGCCGAGGCGCAGCGCATAGCCCGGCTCTGCCACGCGATGTCCGAGCGCTTCGCCCGGGGCGGGCGCCTGATCGCCGTCGGCTGCTCGCCCCAGGCCCGCTCGGACGCCCGCCACGTCGCGGTCGAGTTCGTCCACCCGGTGATCGTCGGCAAGCGCGCCCTCCCCGCTCTGGCCATCACCCACGAGCCCGAGCAGGTCACCTGGCTGGCCGAGCCCGACGACATGGTGATGGCCTTCGACGAGTCCTGCGGCTGGGCGACCGACGACCTGCGCCCGGCCTATCTGACGATCGGCTACGGCGCCGGCGGCGCCGAGTGGGAGTTCGACCCCGGGTGCGAGGATCCGTTCGTCGCCCAGGAGCTGATCGAGACCCACTACCACCTCCTCTGGGAGCTCGTCCACGTCTTCTTCGAGCACCGCGGCCGCCAGGGCGGAGCCGCGCAGGACGGCGGCGCCGCCGCCTGGCTCTACCCCATGCTCGGCGAGCGCGCCCGCGACCCCGAGAGCGTGGTCAGCGACGTCGCCGCCTCGGTCCTGATGAAGGCCGAGGAGATCGCCGCCCTGCGGGCCCAGACGCTCTCAGACAACGCGGACGCCCTGACCGCGGCCGCCGCGGCGATGCGCGCGAGCTTCGACGCCGGCGGGCGGCTGCTCACCTTCGGCAACGGCGGGTCGTGCACCGACGCCATGGACGCCTACGCCGACACCTCCTTCCCGCCGCCGGTCAAGGGCCTGGCCTCCCATCCGGCCCTCGACCTCTCCGACGACGCCCCGATCCTCACGGCGATCGCCAACGACATCGGCGTCGGCAACCTGTTCTCGCGCCAGGTCATCGCCCACGGTCGAAAGCAGGACATCGTCCTCAGCTTCTCGACGAGCGGCAATTCTGAGAACGTGCTCGAGGCGCTGATCGAAGCGCGGCGGCGCGGCATCGCTACCGTCGCCCTCGTCGGCTACGACGGCGGCAAGATCGCCGAGCTTGGCCTGGCCGACCACGTGATCGTGACCCGCTCCCAGCACATCCCGCGCATCCAGGAGGCGCAGGCGAGCGCCTGGCACGCGCTGCGTGAACTAGTCGGATGAGTCGCATGCAGGTGAGGGTGGCCGGCACCGTACAAGGTGTCGGCTTCCGGCCGCACGTCTACCGCCTGGCCCACGAGCTCGCGCTCGACGGGTTCGTGCTCAACGACCCGCAGGGGGTCCTGGTCGAGGTCGAGGGCCCGGCGGCGTCGATCGACGAGTTCCTCGAGCGGCTCCGCGCGCAGGCGCCCCCGCTGGCGCGGATCGAGCACGTCGAGGCCGCCGAGCTCGAGCCCACCGGCGTGCGCGGCTTCCAGATCGTCTCCAGCCGGGGCGGCGGCGAGCAGGACGCGTCCGTCTCCCCGGACACCGCGACCTGCGCCGACTGCCTGGCCGAGATGCTCGATCCGTCCGACCGCCGCTACCGCTATCCGTTCATCAACTGCACCAACTGCGGCCCCCGCTTCACGATCGTCCGCGGGGTGCCCTACGACCGTCCGCTGACCACGATGGCGGGCTTTCGGATGTGCGAGCTCTGCCAGGCCGAGTACGACGACCCCCTCGACCGCCGCTTCCACGCCCAGCCCAACGCCTGCCCGGAGTGCGGCCCGACGCTGAGCTTCGGCGGCGCCCGCGGGGAGGCCGCCCTCGGCGCGGCGCTCGCGGCGCTCGCCGGCGGGCGGATCCTCGCCGTCAAGGGAATCGGCGGATTCCACCTCGCCTGCGCCGCCGCCGACAGCGAGGCGGTCGACCGCCTCCGCGGGCGCAAGCACCGTGAGGACAAGCCGTTCGCGATCATGGTCTCGGACGTCCCGGCCGCCCGCCGGCTCGTCCTGCTCGACGCCGCCGAGGAGGAGCTGCTGGTCTCCCGCGCCCGGCCGATCGTCATCGCCGGACGCCGCGCCGACGCGCGGGTGGCGGCCGGGGTCGCGCCCCGCTCGGGCGAGCTCGGCGTGATGCTGGCCTATTCGCCGCTCCACCACCTGCTCGTCGCCGAACAGCCGCTGGTCATGACCAGCGGCAACATCTCCGACGAGCCGATCGCCTTCGCCGACGACGACGCCGCCGACCGGCTGGCCCTGATCGCCGACGCCTTCCTCCTCCACGACCGCCCGATCCACACCCGCACCGACGACTCGGTCGTCCGCGCCGGCGTGATGCTGCGCCGCTCGCGCGGGTACGTGCCCGATTCGCTCGAGCTCCCGGTGGCCGCCCCGCACCCGCTCCTGGCCTGCGGGGCCGAGCTCAAGAGCACCTTCTGTTTGGCCAAGGGGACCCGGGCCTGGGTCTCCCACCACATCGGCGACCTCAAGAACTACGAGACGCTGCTCTCCTTCCGCGAGGGGATCGCCCACTTCGAGCGGCTCTTCGCGGTGACGCCCGAGCTCGTCGTCCACGACATGCACCCCGACTACCTCTCGACCCGCGAGGCGCTCGAGTACGAGCCGACATTCGCCGTCCAGCACCACCACGCTCACCTCGCGGCCGCGCTGGCCGAGTACGGGGAGACCGGGCCCGCGGTCGGCGCGATCTACGACGGCGCCGGCTACGGGACCGACGGGACCGTCTGGGGCGGCGAGATCCTCGTCGGCGATCTCGCCGGCTTCGAGCGCGTCGGCCACCTGCGGGCGGTCGCGCTCCCGGGGGGCGACCGCGCCGTGGCCGAGCCCTGGCGGCTGGCCTGCGCCTGGCTGGCCGAGGCGCTCGGCGAAGATCCGCCGCTACCGAGCACGCTACGCCGGGCGGTCGCTCCCGAGCGCTGGCGCGCGGTCACCCATCTCGCCGGCCGGGCCCCGAAGACGAGCAGCATGGGGCGCCTGTTCGACGGGGTCGCCGCGCTCTGCGGCGTCCGCGCCGTGGTCAACTTCGAGGGCCAGGCGGCGATCGAGCTCGAGGCCCTGGCCGACCCGACCGAGCGGTGCGCCTATCCGCTCGACGCCGCCCTCGATCCCCGGGAGATGATCCTCGCGATCAGCCGCGACGTCGAGGCCGGGATCCCGGTCGCGATCGTCTCGGCGCGCTTCCACAACGCCGTGGCCCGCGGCACGGCAGCCGCGGTCCGCACCACCGGCCTCGAGACGGTCGTCCTCTCGGGCGGCGTCTTCCAGAACCGGCTGCTCGCCGCGCGGACGCTCGACGAGCTCGGCGGCCTGCGCTGCCTCGTCCCGCGGCTGCTGCCGGCCGGCGACGGAGGCATCTCCTTCGGTCAAGCCGCGGTCGCTGCCGCCGCCGCGTTCGCCTGACCACGCGTAGCTCGCCAAATCTCTATTAGTCGTCTTGCGGCCGCGTTTTGTATCGTCTTGCCCGACGGGTTTGTATCGTTTAGCACAAACGCAACACAACCACCGGCAACCAGACGGAGGAAACACCTTGGGAGACCGAGCCAGGATCCTGATTGTGGCGAACCGCACGGCAGCAACCCAGCCCCTGCTCGACGCCGTTCGCGAGCGCGCGGACGCCGGGCCGGCTGAGTTCCATCTGATGATGCCCGCCTCCCCCCAGGGTCTCCATCGCGTCGTCGATCCCGAGGACAACGGCCGCGAGGAGGCGACCGCCCGCCTCGGCGTCGCCCTGCCGCTGCTCAGCGAGGCCGCCGGCAGCCCGGTGACCGGCGAGGTCGGCAACCACGATCCGCTCGGCGCCGTCCACGACGCCGTCAACAGCGGCCACTACGACGAGATCATCATCTCCACGCTGCCCAAGCGGCTGTCGCGCTGGCTGAAGCTCGACCTGCCGAGCAAGCTCGCCGGGCTCGGCCTTCCGGTCACGCTGGTCAACCCGGACCGGGCCGCGACCCGCGTGCGCGACGACTACGCCGCCGCCGCCCGCTAGCACCTGGGCGGCGCTACCAGCTCTGGCGCTGGCGCTGGCGGCGGAGGATCGCCTCGACCTCGCTGCCGGCGACGAAGGTCATGAACGCCTCGACGTGCGCGCGCCGGGGACCGATCGCCGAGCAGAGCACGTACCAGTCGCGGTGGGGGAGGGGCGGGCCGGCGTTGATCGTCCGCAGCACGCCCGCCTCGAGCTCGAGCTCGATCGCCAGCCGCGACTGGAGGGCTATCCCCAGCCCGGCCCGGGCGGCGTGCTTGATCGCCCCGTTGGAGCCCATCGTCAGCACCCGCGGGCGCAGGCCGTGGGCCTCGAGATAGTGCTCGGTCATCGCCCGGGTCCCCGATCCCTCCTCGCGCAGGAGCCAGGTGCAGGCGCCGAGCTGGTCGAGGCTGGCTTCGCGCTCGTCGGTCAGCGGATGGTCGCTGCGCGCGATCAGCGCGATCTCGTTCTTCATGAAGGCGGCGCCGGTCAGGCGGTCTCCGCTCGGCGGCCGGCCGCCGATCGCTATGTCGGCCTCGTGCTCGAGCAGCTGGCGGAGCACGCGGTCGCGGTTGCCCACGTCGAGGGTGAGCGCGATCTCCGGATGAAGCGTGCCGAAGGCCTGCATCAGCGTCGGCACGAGATACTCAGCAGCCGTGGTCACCGCGGCGATCCGCAGCTCGCGGCTCGCCCGCCCCGCCGCCTCCATGGCCGCCCGGCGCCCCTCGTCGAGAAGCCCGATGACGTCGGCCGCATAGGGGGTGAATGCCGTACCCGCCGGGCTCGGCCGCACCCCCCGCCCGACGCGCTCGGTCAGCTTGACCCCGAGCTCCTGCGACAGCGCGGAGACCGCCGCGGAGATCGACGGCTGGGTGACGAAGAGGCGCTCAGCCGCCGCCGCCGTCGAGCCCTCCTGCACCACCGCGAGGAAGCTGCGCAGCTGCGTCAGTGTAATAGCCATTCATCGAACTATATTGCGGCTTTCTTTGCCGCACTGCTCGACCGGGCCTGAACGAAACCTGCGGCCCGACGAGGGAGCGCCGGGGCGCCGCTCGGATCAGGCGACGACCTGATCCTCGGCGTACTCGCCCGTGCTGGCCGCGGCGTTGGCCCGGGCGCGTTCGAGCAGCGCCTCCTGGGCAGCGTCGCGGTTGGCGTCCTCGCCGGACCAGGCGGCCAGCGCGTGGTCCTGGAGCGCGCGCCCGTAGGAGAAGCTCAGCCGCCAGGGGAGGGGACCGAGCTTGTTGATCGCGTTGAGGTTCGCGGTCGCCTCCTCCGGGCTCTGGCCGCCGGAGAGGAAGACGATCCCCGGGACGGCGGACGGCACGACGCGGAGGAAGGTGCGGACGGTCGCCTCGGCGATCTCCTCCGCGCTCGCCCGTTCCGAGCACTTCTTGCCCGGCAGCACCATGTTCGGCTTGAGGAGCATGTGCTCGAGGGTGACCCGCTGGTCCTGCAGCTCGTTGAACACCCGGCGCAGCGTCTCGGTGGTGACCGCCTCGCAGCGCTCGATCTTATGGTCGCCATCCATCAGCACCTCGGGCTCGACGATCGGAACGATTCCGGCCTCCTGGCAGAGCGCGGCGTAGCGTGCGAGGGCGTGGGCGTTGGTGTGGATCGCGCAGTCGGTCGGAAGCCCGTCGCCGATGTTGATCACCGCGCGCCACTTGGCGAAGCGGGCGCCCATCTTCTTGTACTCGGCGAGGCGCTCGCGGAGGCCGTCGAGCCCTTCGGTGATCGTCTCGCCCGGCGTGAAGGCCAGCGGCTTGGCGCCGGTGTCGACCTTGATCCCGGGGATGATGCCGTCCCGGGCGATCGCCTCCGGGAACGCCGTCCCGTCGGCGAACTGCTGGCGGATCGTCTCGTCGAAGAGGATCATGCCGCTGATGTAGCCGCCGAGGCCCGGTGCGGTGGCCAGCAGCTCGCGGTAGGAGGCGCGGGCCTCCTCACTGACCTCGATGCCGGCCTTCTCCAGGCGCGAGGACATCGTCTTGACGCTCTCGTCGGCGGCGAGGATCCCCCGCGGGGCCGCGAGCAGGTCGTTCACGGTTTGCTCGAGTTCGGAACTGGTGGTGCTCATGCGGTCGCTGCCTCCGGCTCGGGGCGGACGAGTACCGGCGGCGACTCCGTGCGGCTTCGGCTGCCGTCACCGCCGAGCGCGATGGCTGCCTTGGCCGTCGCGACGTGATAGAGGATCAGGAGCTGCACGAGGGCGAGCGACTCGGATCGATGGAGGTCGGTGCCGATCGTGAACTCGCCGAGGCGCTGTGTGCGCAGGTGGCTGGCGAAGTGCATCCGATCCCAGACCGCCTCCTCGATCTCGGCCGCCTGCTCGGCGTCGAGATCGCCGGGGATGCGCACGTAGCGCTCGGTGGCGCCGGCCGACAGGGTGATCGGGCTGTCGCTGCGGATCACCGGCGAGAGGTCGGGGTGAACGAGGCGGTCGCGCAGGGTCAGCTCGGCGTCGAGGTGATCGGGGTCGCCGCCGTCGCGCGGCACGAAGGAGATGACGATGTCGGCGTAGCGCTGCTGCGGGCGGATGTAGGCCGCCGAGTCGCCCTCGCGGCGGTCGAGCTCGGCGAGGACCTCGTCGGTCGTGTAGCCGCGGCGCGAGCAGTCGCGCTGGACCTTCCAATGGCGGCGGAGCCCTTCCGGCGGCGCGAGGTAGACGCGCACGTCGCAGGCGTCGCGCAGCTGCTGGGTGTGGTAGCCGAGCAGACCCTCGATCACCGCGAAGCGGCCGGGGACGACGTACTTCGGCGCCCCGAACGTGCCGTCGGAGTGGAGGTAGGTCGGCTTGAGGATCGCCTCGCCCCGGCGCAGGTGGCCGAGGTCCTGGGCGATGATGTCGAGGTAGTTGCAGTCAGGGTGCAGCGGCGTCATCCCGAGCTCCGCCCGCCGCTTGCGGTCGTACTTGTGGTAGTCGTCGGTGGACACGTGGGTCACCGCGTCCTCCCCGAGCACGCGGACGAGTCCGCGGGTGATCGTCGTCTTTCCCGACGCGGAGTCCCCGACGACTCCGAGGATGACCGGGCGTGGCATGGCGATCAGCTCCCTGCGGCGGCCGCGACCGGCGCCGCGTCCCGCTCGTCGGTGGTCTCGTCCTCGGCCTCGCCCTCTCCGTCGTCGCCGAAGACGCGGCTGGCGAGGATGTCATCGGCCTCGATCGTCATCAGGTCCTCGCGCGTCGGCTGGCCACCGGCGTCGAACAGGCGCTTGGCCTGGCGCAGGCGGGCGCGCTCGAGCGCGTTGCGGATGCTGCGGGCGTTGGAGAAGCGCGGCCGGCGCATGCGCCGCTCGATGTACTCCTCGAACGCGTCCGCGGCCTCGTCGGTCATCTTGTAGTGGGTGTTCTCGAGCATCAGCCGCGCGATGTCCATCAGCTCGTCGCGGGTGTAGTTGGGAAAGTCGATGTGGTGGGCGACGCGCGAGCCCATTCCCGGGTTGCTGTGGAAGAACTGCTCCATCCGGTCGTGGTAGCCGGCGAGGATCACGACGAGCGTGTCCCGCTCGTTTTCCATCGCCGTCAACAGCACCTCGATCGCCTCGGCCCCGTAGTCGCGCTCGTTCTCCGGGCGGAACAGGAAGTAGGCCTCGTCGATGAACAGCACGCCGCCGCGGGCGCGCTTGATCACGGCCGTCGTCTTCGGCGCCGTGTGGCCCACGTACTGGCCGACCAGGTCGTCGCGGGTCACCGCCACGACCTCGTTCTTCTCGATGTAGCCGAGGCCGTGGAGGATCCTCGCCATCTGCAGCGCGACCGTCGTCTTGCCGGTCCCCGGCTCGCCGGTGAACGACATGTGCAGCGACGGGCGCTGCGACGGGAGACCGGCCGACGAGCGCAGTCGGTCGATCACGAGCAGGGCCGCGACCTCCGCGATGCGCTCCTTGACCGGCGCCAGCGCGACCAGCGTGCGGTCGAGCTCGGCCAGCACGTCGCCGACCTTGCTCTCCCGCATCACCGTATCGACGTCTAGCGTTGCCTCTTGCTCAGGTTGGGCACCGCGCTCCTCTTTGCTCACTCGCCGTCCTCCTGTGCAGCGAGCCGGGACTCCTTGGAGTTGCCCTGCGCGCCGTAGCGGTAGCCGACCGGATCCTCGGTCGCGTAGGAGTGCAGGGTGTACTTCATGGCGCGGTCGTGCGCCTCCTGGCGGTCGAGCCGGAAGCCCGGCTCGTGCTCGGGACGGTTGACGATGATGCTGAGCATCGTCGTCTGACGACCGAGCGAGCTGTCGTAGGCGACCAGCTTGATGTAGCGCTCGGGGTAGGCCTCGCGGGCGGCGTTGACGTCGTCGAGGACGACCGCGACGTCGTCTGCGTCGACGTCGAAGCGGGGCTGCTCCCACATCTCCCACAGCGAGTTGCGCGGATGAGGGTCATCGGTGTGCTCGACCATCAGCGCCCAGCCGTTGCCGACCGCGTACTTGATCTGCAGCCCCAGCTGCTCGTCGGTCAGCTCGGGGAGGTAGCTGAAGGTGCCTTGTGTGATCTTCATATCAGTGGCTCCGATCAGCCCGCGGGGGTCGCGGTGGGGACGTAGTCCGGCGTGTCCGTCGACTCGTAGTTGAAGCTGATGTCCTTCCAGACATCGAGCGCCGCATCGAGCTCGGGGCAGCCCTTGGCCGCCTCGATGAGGATGTCGGGACCCTCGTTGAAGTAGTCCTTGCCCTCGTTGCGGGCCTGGATGATCGCCTCGACGGCGACGCGGTTGGCCGTCGCGCCGGCGGCGATGCCCATCGGGTGGCCGATCGTGCCGCCGCCGAACTGGAGCACGACGTCCTCGCCCAGGTACTCGAGCAGCTGGTGCATCTGGCCGGCGTGGATGCCGCCCGAGGCCACCGGCATGACCGGCGCCAGCGACGCCCAGTCCTGGTCGAAATAGATCCCGGTCTCCGGGTTGGCGTGGTTGTAGCGCTGGCGCAGGACGTCGTAGTAGCCGCGGATCATGTTCGGATCGCCCTCGAGCTTGCCCACCACGGTCCCGGCGTGGACGTGGTCGACGCCGAGCATGCGGACCCACTTGGCGATCACGCGGAAGCTGACGCCGTGCGTCTTCTGGCGCGTGTAGGTGCCGTGTCCGGCGCGGTGGAGGTGGAGGATCATCCCGTTCGCTCGAGCCCAGTGCGACATCGAGCTCATCGCCGTGTAGCCGACGGTGAGGTCCATCATGATGATGATCGAGCCGATCTCCTTGGCGTACTCGGCCCGCTCGTACATGTCCTCCATCGTGGCCGCGGTCACGTTCATGTAGTGACCCTTGACCTCGCCGCTGGCGGCCGATGCGCGCTGGACGGCCTCCATCGCGAAGCCGTAGCGGTCGCGCCAGCGCATGAACGGCTGGGAGTTGATGTTCTCGTCGTCCTTGGTGAAGTCGAGGCCGCCGCGAAGCGCCTCGTAGACGACACGGGCGTAGTTCTTGGCCGACAGGCCGAGCTTCGGCTTGACCGTCGCGCCGAGCAGCGGGCGCCCGAACTTGTCGAGGTACTCGCGCTCCATGACGATCCCGTGGGGGGGTCCGGGGAACGTCTTCAGGTAGGCGACCGGAATTCGCATGTCCTCGAGCCGCAGCGCCTTGAGCGCCTTGAAGCCGAAGACGTTGCCGATGATCGACGAGGTCAGATTCGCGACCGAACCCTCTTCGAAGAGGTCGAGGTCGTAGGCGATCTTGGCGATGTACTGGCCCTCGACGCCGGGAACCTCATCGACGGCGTAGGCCTTGGCCTGGTAGTGCTGGTAGGGCGTCAGGCGATCGGTCCAGACCACCGTCCACGTGGCGGTGGAGGACTCGCCGGCTACCGCGGCGGCTGCCTCGATGGCGTCGACCCCGGGCTGCGGGGTGATGCGGAAGGCGCACAGCACGTCGGTTTCCTTGGGCTCGTAATCTGCATCCCAGTAGCCCATCTCGGCGTAAGGCGTCACCCCAGAAGTCCAGCGATCCTTCTTCGGAGGCGCTCCATTGCCTTCGGGTGTGCTCATCAGGACTAACTCACTTTCCTTTGGACTCGTGTCTCACGGTCCATTATGACCTCCGAAAGGAGAAAGAATACTGAAGACTTCTGGCTTATCGATAGTGGTTTGGCTATATGACAGGGGCGGTGGCGGTCGTCGCCGCCACGATTACGGCCAGCTCCGTGGTCACCGAGTTGACGCGCGGCACGACGTCCAGGATGCCCTCCCGCGCGCACCAGACGATGTCTGATTCGAGGCCCACTTCGACCAGCAGCTGCCCGTTGGTGCTCTCGCGCAGCAGCGCGTAGGCATCGGGGGCGGCGGCGGCGACGAGCGCGCACATCTCCGCCGCGTCGGTGCGCTCCCCGGCCAGGGCGGCCACGATGCGTCCGGCCACGTACACGTCCTCGAGCGCCAGCCGGCCGTTGGTGCCCGAGCAGACCAGGAGCACGTCCTCGGTCTCGCCGCGGTCGCCGACGTGCCCGACGAGGGCATCGAGGTTGGCCAGGCAGCCCAGCAGGGTCAGCTCGGCGTGTCCTGCTGCAGCGACGATCGCCGGCGTCCCGTTGGAGGTCGCCAGCACGAGCTCCCGCCCGGTGGCGGTCTCGACGCCGGCCGGCGAGTTGCCCAGGTCGAACCCCGGAGGCGGGACGCAGCCCTCCTCGCCGGCCAGCACCCGTCCGTCGCCCCCCAGCTCGAGGGCCAGATCGCGGGTGGCCGTGCAGAGCACGCACTCGTAGCCGCCGGCCAGGGCCTGGGCGATCGTCGTGGTCGCGCGCAGGACGTCGATGACCACCGCCACGTCCGCCGGCCGGACCCCCGCCGCAGTCAGCGCGACGTCGATCATCGGCCGCTCGCGGCCGTCGCCGGTGGAGCGCCGTCCATCAGGCAGGCGGCGAGCCCTGCGGCTCGAGCAGGCCGAAGCCCGACCGGTAGAGCTCGTCGAAGGCGGCGAGCTCGTCCTCGTCGAGCGGCGGGACGTCGGTCGCCGCGCTCCATTCCTCGAGCTGCGCGCAGGTGTTGACGGTGTGCACGACGGTGGCGATCGCCGGCTGGGCGAGGATGAAGCCGTAGGCCGCCTGGGCCAGCGTCCGCGCGCCGCCGCGGCGCAGGAAGTCGAGCTGGTCGACCTTCTTGAGACCGTCGATCAGCCACGACCGCGGCCGGTGGCGGCGGTGGTCGTTGCCCTCGAAGGTGTGCTCCGGCGTCAGCGCGCCCTCGAGCAGGCCGCTCGAGGTCGGCACCCGGGCGATGATCCCGGCGCCGTGGATCTCGGCGAGGCGCAGGAACTCGGCCCCCGGCTCCTGCTCGAGCATGTTGTAGACCGTCTGCAGCGAGGTGATCGGCCGCTCCTCGAGCGCCCGCACACCCTCCTCGCGCCAGCCGATCTTCGGCCCCAGGGCGATCCCGTAGTGGCGGATCTTGCCCTCGGCCCTGAGCGTCTCGAGCTCGGCGAAGAGCTCGTCGTGATCGAGGGCGTCCATCCGGGGGTTGTGCAGCTGATAGAGGTCGACGTAGTCGGTCTGCAGCCGGCGCAGGCTCGCCTCGAGCGCCTGGCGCGTATGGGCCGGCGACCAGTCGTGGGGGCGCTCGGACTCCCCGTGGTCGGTCCGCTCGTGGTCGAGCAGGTAGCCGAACTTCGTCGAGATCTGGATCTCCGTCCGCCGGGCGCCGGCCCTGGCCAGGGCGGCGCCGACGAGCTCCTCGTTGAGGCCCTGCCCGTAGGTGTCGCCGGTGTCGAAAAAGGTGATCCCGAGCTCGAGGGCCCGCGCCACCAGGACATCCGGGTCCTCGTGCGCGCCCCACCAGTCGGAGCCGAGGGCCCAGGTGCCGAAGCCGACGGCCGAGGTCTCGAGGTCGGTGTCGCCGAAGCGGCGCGTCTGCATGGCTGCCATTCTAACCGCCGTCCCCCACCTCACCGATCGCGCAGGCGCCGGGCCACCTCGGCCTCGACGTCCAGCGGCTCGAGGCCCTGCCGCCGGCGGCGCGCGTTGCGCGCCACCGCGAGCTGCCGGACCTCCTCGTCCAGGCCCGCCTCGACCTCGGGCTCCGCCTCGGCGGGCGGCGGGGGCTCGCCGCCGGGCGGCGCCGCCGGGGCCCCGCGCCGCGCCCGCCGGTCGCGCCGCGCCCCGAGCAGCTGGCGGATCTCCTCGTCGCGCTGGTCCGGGGTGTCGGCCGCCTCGCGCCGGCGCGCCCGCTCTGACCAGAGGCCGCCCCGGCCGATGTGGTCGTAGGCGTCCCCGCCGGCCAGCCCGCAGAGCACGGCGACGACCACGCCCAGGGCCACCGCCCCGACCACCACGACCGCGAACACCGTCCCGTCGACGGCCAGCACCGGCTCCATGACCAGATCTTGCCAGTCCGCCGGCTCTGCCTTATCCTGTGGGCCATACGTTGACTGACCAGTCAATCTACCAACGCGGGGGCCGCTCCGCGCCCAGGCCTAGGAGACACCGTGGTCGATTTCACGCTGACCGATGAACAGAAGAACCTGCGCGAGCTCGCGCACGACTTCGCCGAGAAGGAGATTCGCCCCGTCGCTTGGGAGTACGACAAGGACGGGCACTGGCCGCAGGAGATCATCGAGAAGGCCTGGGAGCTCGGCCTGATGAACAACCACATCCCGGAGGAGTACGGCGGGCCCGGGATCGGCTACCTCGACGGCTGCGTCATCGAGGAAGAGCTCTCCTGGGGCTGCTCGGGCATCCAGACCTCGGTCGGCTGCAACGGGCTCGCGACGGCGCCGCTCATCCTCGCCGGTTCTGATGAGCTCAAGAAGGAGTACCTCGGCCGGCTCACCGAGGCGCCGCTGCTCGCCTCGTTCTGCCTCACCGAGCCCGACGCCGGCTCCGACGTCTCCGGGATGAAGACGCGGGCGGTGCGCAGGGGCGACAAGTACGTCATCACCGGCTCGAAGTGCTTCATCACCAACGGCAGCCACGCCAACTTCTACACCGTCTACGCCAAGACCGATCCCGACGCCGGCCATCGCGGGATTTCCGCCTTCATCGTCCCCCGTGACGCCGGCGTGATCGTCGACAAGAAGGAGGACAAGATGGGCCAGCGGGCGTCGAACACCGCGACCATCACCTTCCCCGACGTCGAGATCCCGGCCGACCACCTGATCGGCGAGGAGAACAAGGGCTTCAAGGTGGCGATGATGACCCTCGACCGGACCCGCCCGGGGGTGGCGGCGATGGCGATCGGGATCGCCCGGGCGGCCTTCGAGTTTGCCTGCGAGTACTCCAAGGAGCGCGTCCAGTTCGGCGTGCCGATCGCCATGCACCAGGCGATCCAGTTCATGATCGCCGACATGGCGACCGAAATCGAGGCCTCGCGCCTGTTGACCTGGAAGTCGGCGGTGCTGCTCGACCAGGGCCAGCGCAACACGCTGCTCTCCTCCCACGCCAAGCGCTTCGCCGCCGACACGGCGATGAAGGTCACCACCGACGCCGTCCAGGTCTACGGCGGCTACGGCTTCATCAAGGACTATCCCGTCGAGAAGCTGATGCGCGACGCCAAGATCATGCAGCTCTACGAAGGAACCGCCCAGATCCAGCGCCTGGTCATCGCCCGGGAGACGCTCCTGCCCCGGCGCGTCGACCAGCCGGTCACGGTCGGCGCCTGAGGCCCGCCGCCGAACGGGGGGACGCCGGCGCGGCGTCCCCCCGCGGGCGGGCGGTCCCTAGAAGCTGCCAGTCCCGGCGTGGACGAGCAGCGGCTGGCTCGAGTTGGCCGTGTGGCCGCCCTCGACCGGCAGCACGAAGACGCGGAAGAAGCCGCCGTGGCGGCGGTGCGTGGTGAGCGCGTAGCTCGAGCTGTCGGCCGTCGAGGCCCGCGCGTTGGTCGCCGCGATCCGCCGCCACACGCCGCGGACCAGTCGCTGCACCGACACCCGCGCGCCGACTTCGGCTGGCCGAACCACGCCCGAGAAGCGCAGGCTGAAGGAACCGCCGCGGATCCGGCGGGTCCGCACGTGCATCGACACCCCGAGGCCGACCTGCTCGGTCAGCACCGGGCTGACCGCGACCTGGCCGGCGCCGCCGCCGACGACGCGGAACTGCGTGTTCTGGGCGAGGGAGAGCAGGTTGAACTGGAAGATCCCGGCCGGGGTCGTGTTCAGCGAGTTGCCGACGCTCTGGAAGCCCGCCGTGTACGGGTAGGGGTTCTGCTGGAGGACGACCGGCTTGTTGGCCGCTCCCGTCCCGGTCAGCGCGCCGACCACGCTGAGCGGGTCGCCGAAGGTGACCGGGTTGGGCAGACCAGCGATCGAGAGCGACAGCGGCACCGGCGCCGTCGTGAAGGCGACGTCCGCGCCCGTCGCGGTGCCCATGGCGTTCACCGCGACCAGGCGGAAGTGGTACTTGGTCACCGGGACGAGCCCGGCCACCGGGCTGCTGACGCTGACCGCCCTGGTCCCCGCCGCGAGGTTGGCCGGCAGGCTCGTGCTCCCGTACTTGGCCGTCAGCCCGTACTGGAAGAAGTAGGTCGTCGCCTGGCCCCCGGGGTTGACCGCGCCCCGCAGGTTGGCCCCTTGATAGGTGACGCCGCTCGCCGCGGACGTCGTGACCGCCGGCTTGGTCGGCGCGGCGGCCGCGCCCGCTGCCGGCACGGCGGCCAGCGTCGCCCCCAGCAGACCGATCGTGAAAAGAGGACGGCGACGACGGAGCGGATGGCGCGCTTGTGAGTTCATATGCGCGTAAAACCTACCGGGAACGCAGAGTTTCGAACTTCTCGGGGCATAGTAGATTCAGCGGCCCACGATCGAGGAGCTTGCATGTTCGTCTTCAAGGCCGCCGTCGTCGGCGCCGGCACGATGGGCGGCGAGATCGCCCAGATCATCGCCTCCGCCGGCGTTCCCGTCATCCTCAAGGACATCGACGACCGGCTCGTCGACCTCGGGCTGATCAAGGCCCGCGAGGTGACGCGATCCCAGCTCGACCGGCTCCTCGAGCGCGGCAAGCTGACCGCCGAGGCGGCCGACGCCCAGGCCGCCGAGATCCTCGCCCGGATCATCCCGACCACCTCCTACGACGGCTTCGGCGACGTCGACTTCGTGATCGAGGCCGTGCCCGAGCGGATGGCCATCAAGCAGGCCGTGTTCACCGAGCTCGACGCCGCCACCCCCGGCCACGCGATCCTCGCCTCGAACACCTCGTCGCTGTCGATCACCGAGCTCGGCCTCTCGACCACCCGGCCCGAGCAGGTCCTCGGCTTCCACTTCTTCTATCCGGCCTCGTTCATGCGGCTGGTCGAGATCATCGAGGGCGAGCACACCAGCGCCGAGGCCGTCTCGGTGGCCACCAACTTCGCCCAGACCCTCCGCAAGGTTCCGATCCGCTGCGGCGAGGTCCCCGGCTTCGTTGTCAACCGCGTCCTCAACTCGGCGATCAGCGAGGTCTGGCGCGTCCAAGAGGAGCGCGGGCTCTCCGTCCAGGCCGTCGACCAGGCGATCGCCGGCGCCGGGGTCGCCCCGATGGGGCCGTTCTTCCTCACCGATCTGCTCGGCCTCGACACGGTCCACAAGGTCGCCGAGTACCTCCACGAGTCCTACGGCGACCGCTTCTACGTCCACCGCCGGATGGGCGAGCTCGTCGCCGCCGGCGAGCTCGGAGCCAAGACCGGGCGCGGCTTCTACGAGGACAACGAACCCCGCTCGGGCGGGGCGACCGACCTCGACGCCCAGGAGCTGGCCGACCGCTTCGTCCTCAAGGCCCTCGTCGAGTGCTGCCTGCTCCTCGAGGAGGGCGTCGCCGGGATTCGCGACATCGACCTCGGCATGCTCGCCGGCACCGGACTGAACCCCCCGCCGTTCGCCCGCGCCGACGCCGCCGGGCTCGACCACGTGCTCGCCGCGCTCGAGCGCGCGGCCGCCGACTGGGGCGAGCGCTACGCCCCGCCGACGATCCTCCGCCGGCTCGTCGCCCAGGGACGGCTCGGCGTCGCCGCCGGCCAGGGCTTCTTCCCCCACCCCCGCCCCGACGCCGGGCAGGAAGGCCGGATCAAGCTCGAGACCCGGCCCGAGCACGGGATCGCCATCGCCTGGCTCGACAACCCCCCGGCCAACTCGCTCTCGCCGGCCGTCGTCGCCGCCCTCGGCGAGGCGTGGCGGGCGGTCGACGCGTCCGGGGAGATCCGCGCCCTGATCTTCGCCTCGGCCAACTCGACCCTGTTCTGCGCCGGGGCCGACATCAAGGCGTTCGCCCAGATGGACGCCGAGGCCGGCCGCCGGCTCCTCGACGAGATGCACGCTCTCGTGCGCGAGTGGGAGCGCTCGCCGATCGTCACCATCGCCGCCGTGAACGGGCCCGCGCTCGGCGGCGGATCCGAGCTCGCGATGGGCTGCGACCTGCGGATCGCCGCCGAGTCGGCGACCTTCGGCCAGCCCGAGATCAGCCTCGGCATCATTCCCGGCTTCGGCGGGACCCAGCGGCTGCCGCGCCTGGTCGGCCCCGCCAAGGCGCTCGAGATGAACCTCACCGGACTGGCCATCAGCGCCGAGGAGGCCTACGACTTCGGTCTCGTCAACCGCGTCGTCCCCGACCACGAGCTGCTCGACGCCGCCGTCGCCTGGGGGCGGATGCTGGCCGGGCAGGCGCCGCGCGCCGTCGCGCAGATCAAGCGCGTCTCCGGGCCCGGCGACCTCGACGCCGGGATCGAGGCCGAGAAGGCGGCGTTCGCCGCCGTGTTCGCCACCGCCGACGCCCGCGAGGGCATCGGCGCCTTCCTCGGCCGTCGGCGCCCCCGCTTCACCGGCGAATGACGCTCCTCAGCTGAGGACGCGGCGGGCGCTCCGCGCCCGCAGGGTCGCCTCGATGCGCTCGAGCGCGTGGGCCACGCGCTCGCCCTGCGCCTCGGCCAACGGGCCGACGAGGGCCGAGTTGGCCGCCGCGATCACATCGTCGCGGAGCTCGCGCAGTTCGCCCAGGCGCTCCTCGAGGCCGGTCGCCCGGGCGTTCGCCCCGAGCTCGACGAGCGCCGCCTCGAGCGCCAGCCGCGTCCCTAGCGCCGTGGCCAGCGACCGCCCGAGGTCGAGGTCGAGGCGGGCGCGCAGCGCGAGCTCCTCGCAGGCCAGCGGCCGCTCGCGCCCGGCGAGCAGCGCGGCCAGGCGCTCCTCCGGGTGGAGCGCCGTCCGCGCCCGCCGCCGGCCGCCGCCGCCGGGTCCGGCCAGCTCGACGGCGCGCTGCCAGCCGCCCCTGACGAGCTCCTCGCCCTCGCCGAAGCCGGCCCGCACCGCCACCGCGGCATCCGTCGCAAGCTGGTGGGCGTAGGGGTCGGCGGCGGCGATCCGGTGCGCCCCGATCAGCCGGTTGAGCACGGCGAGCGCGGCAGACGCCTCGGCGCCCACGTCGAGCCGCTCGAGCCACGCCCCGGCCGCGACCTCCCCGGCCAGCGGCCGGGCGTCGATCACCGTGGCCCGCGAGACCCTGACCGGCGTCGGCTCGCCGGGGTCGACCGGCCGGGGGCGGCGGCCGCGCAGGCGCCGCCGCCGGTCGACCCCCCGCCAGTCGACGCCCCGGGCCGCTCGGCCCGGAGTGAGGCCCCGGGGGAGGGCGACGCCCAGCGTCTCCAGCGCCACGATCCACGCCGGTGGCTGATGCTCGCGCTCGCGCAGCGAATGACGCCCGTCAGGCGGGCCCAGAACCCCGGGAAACTCGAATTGGACGAAGCGGAAGAGGCTGCTAATTGCCGGGTGCGACCGCGACCGCTGCGCTCGAGGGCGTCGTGGCCACGCTCGGGTTGTCGATCTGGCCGAGGCGCGTGATCAGCGTGAGCCACTGGCTCGGCTTGAGCACCGCGTCGACCTGCTTGCCGAACTTCGTGTGCGGGTTGTACAGCGTGGCGAACCCGATGTGGATGCGGTCGGCGTGATCGGACATCGCGAACGTGTTGTCGGTCGACGGGTAGCTCATCAGGCTGTCGATCTCGTGGGGCTTGAACGTGCCCTGGAGGGTCAGCAGCCGGCGGATCGCGATGTCGGTGATCGAGCCCTGGCCCTGGTGACCGGTGACCGGGATCCCGTTGATCGCCGAGATGTCGACGCCGGTCCCCGCCGCCTTGTCCGAGAGCTGGCCCGTCTTGTCGAACGCCGTGTTGGCCAGGCTGCTCCCGCACTTCAGCGCCGTGACGCTCGGCTTGAGGCCCGAGGTCGAGAGGAACTCGAGCGTGGCCAGCACGCGCTGGTCGATCTGGCCGGCCTGGATGTCGCGGCGCCCGCACGAGTAGATGTCGATCGACGGGTCGGCGAGCACCTGTTGCTGGAGCTGGGCCTTGCTCTCCAGGAGGATCTGGCCGATCGTCGGGTTCTTGGCCCCCGCTCCGAAGAACGGGTTGACGGCCGCGGCGCGGTAGATCGCCGTCGACTCCAGGAGCTTCCACCCGTCGAGGATCGGCTTGGGATCGATCAGCGGCGCGCCCTTGCCCGACGGGCGGATCTGGAAGCTGACGTGGGAGGCCTGGTAGGGAGCGGTGGCGCCGATCCGTCCGAGGATCGCCCCGGCGATGACGTGGGCGCCCGCGGTCAGCGGCTTGAGGTCCACGTCGCTGCGCTTGAGGCCGTAGCCCTGGATGAAGTAGCTGGAGAAGTCCACCGGCCCGGCGCTGGCCACCTGGCTGCGGCCGCCGACGGCGATGACGGCCCTCCGGGTCGGGTGGGCGAACAGGCGCTGCGGACCGGCCGACGTGTCGGTGGCCGGGCGAGCCGCCGGCGCGGGCTGCGCCTGGGTCACCGGGCTGGCCGGGGTGGCGGGGACGGCGGTCTGGTGGCCCGCCGTCGCCGGGCTCTTCGGCGCCGGGTCGTTCGGGAGCTTGAGGTCGCGGGCGACCTGCGCGGCGCTCTCGGTTCGGGGCCTCGGCACCGCGTAGAGGTCGGAGATCTTCTTCAGCTGTCCGTAGGTGTAGGTGTTGCCGTAGGCGTCGCGGAGCTTGATGAAGTTGCCCAACTGCGCCGAGCTGCCGATCGCCGCGATGACGCCGTCGTGCACGGCGATGACCGGCGAGCCGGCCTTGGCGTAGATGTTGATCGCCGTGTGCTTGGCGCTCCCCGTCAGCGGGGGCGCCGTGTTCTGCGAGCGCGCCTGCCGGGCCAGCGCCGTCGTCTCCACCACGTCGTCGGCGTAGCGCGACGCCGCGTGGACGGGGAAAAGGCCGTCGGTCAGGCCGGTAATCGCGCTCACCAGGTCAGACGGGAGGCCGCCGAGCAGCTTGGCGCGCAGCATCACCGAGTCGACGTACCAGCTGGCGTTGTTGTAGGAGAAGATCGCATTGCGCAGGCTCTGCGCCGCCCCGGCCGCGTGGAGGTAGCGCGCGGCGGCGAAGATCGCGTCGACCGGGTTGTACGGGTCCTTCACGCCGTCGCCGTTGGCGTCGACCCCGTACTGCTTCCACGTCTCGGGGAGGAACTGCATCCAGCCGAGCGCGCCCGCGCTCGACACGCTCAGGTTGCGGCCGTAGTCGGTCTCGATCTCGTTGATCGCGGCCAGCACCTGCCACGGCACGTCGTACTCGACGCCGGCCGCCTGGTAGATCGCCAGCAGGAACGCCGGGATCTGGAACTTCTGGATGAAGAAGTCGGGGACGCCGAGCGGGATCGGTCCGATCGCCGCCAGCGAGAGCGTCGGGTTCGCCGGGAGCGGAATGCCGCTCGCCGCGCGGAAGGGAGTCGCCACCGGCGCGGCCACCGGCTTGGACGTGGTCGAGCCGAAGGGTGCGCCGGGCGTGCCGGTCGGGGTCCCCGGCTTGTGCCCGGTGGCCTTCTGGGCCTTCTGGGAGCCGACGACCGGCGGGGTCGGCCCGGCCGGGAGCGTGGTCGGCGTGCCCGGGTTGGCGGTCCCCGGGAGGGCGAGCGGGCCGCCGGGTCTCGTGATCGTGGTCGGGCTACCGACGGAGATGCTCACCACGGGCGAGACGAGGGGCGGAAGCTGAAGCTGATCGAGGGGGGTCCCGTCGGGCAGCGGAAGTGAGATCTTGAGCCCGTTGAGCAGGGTCAAGGTGACCATCTTGGCCTGCGCGGTCGCGGGCGCAACAGCACCCAGCACGCCCGCACTCAGCGCGACGGTAAGCATCGTCGATGTCAGCAACCTACGCCTCATAGCAAACAAACCTGCACTCCTCCCATGCACCCGCCGCGACGCCGCAAACCGCGGCACGCAGCCTAGCATCGTCTCCCGGGGATACCAGCGTGCAACCTACAGTTCGCACCGGCCGATTGCAACGCGATCGGAACGGCCCGAGACCTGTGCGGCCCACTGCCGCGAGACTGTACCCTTCTGGACGGCCCGACGATGAACGATTCACCGACAACCGATGGAGTCCGCGACCGTTTCGCCGCTCGCGGCGAGGAGGCGCTGGGAAAACTCGCCCAGGATCTCCTCGAGAACCCGCTGGTCAACGGCGCGTTGACCCGCGCTCTCGGTGTCCGCGAGAAGGCCGCGCAGGCCCAGGAGGTCGCGATGGGCGCCCTGAACATCCCCTCGGCCAGCGACATCGAGCGGTTGACCCGCCGCCTGCGGTCGGTCTCCCAGCGGCTCGAGGGCATCGAGGACGGGCTCGACCGCATCGAGCACTCGGCCCAGCGCAGCCGGCCGGACGCCGGGTCCGACATCGACGCGCGCCTGGTTGCCATCGAGGAGCGGCTGGCCGGCCTCAGCAAGCAGGTCGACAAGCTGAGCAACGGCGGGTCCTCGTCGCCGCGTGCCCGCACCGCCGCCTCGGCCCGCAAACCGCGCGCGGCCGCCCCCGGCAAGTCGCGGCCCGCGGCCGCCAAGTCGCGCAAGCGCACCCCGCCGACCTCGGCCTAGTAGCAGTCCTGATCCCGATCGGCCGCGCGGGCCCCGAGCGCCCCCAGCGCGATCCGCCCGACGCGCTCGCTCGCCGCCGCCATCGCCGCGTCGTCGTCGAGGCGGGCGCCCGGCGGGATCTCGGTCACCGCGAGGATGCAGGCCACCGCGATCCCGCGACAGGCGCCGAGCGCGAGCAGCGCGGCCGACTCGAGGTCGGCGGCCAGTGCGCCGGCCGCCCGCCACTCCTCGTCGGTCCCGGTGAAGCGCGCCGTCCCCTCGGCCCCGTAGAAGAGGTCGGTCGAGGCGACCAGGCCGCACCGGACCTCGGGCCCCGCCGCCCGGGCCAGCGCCGCGGTCAGGCGCGGGTGCCCCGTCGCCCGCTCCCGGCCGCCGGCGAGGGCCCCTCCCGCCCCGTCGGCGGCCAGCGCCGCGGCGGCGACGATCGGTTCGCCGAGCGTGAGCCCGGCGCCCGGCAGCGCTGCGCACGTCCCGACGCGGATCGCCCGGCGGACACCGAGGGCGATCAGCTCCTCGAGCACGATCGCCGCCGACGGTCCGCCCATGCCGGTGCTCTGGATGGTCAGCAGACGGCCGTCGCCGGCCTGCCCGGTGTAGCCCCAGAGGCCACGGTGGTGGTTGGACATCAGCGGCCGCTCGAGCAGCGCCTGGGCCAGCGCCATGGCCAGGCCCGGATCCTCCGGCAGCAGCGCCCGCTCGGCCAGCGCCGCCGTCGGCCTGATGTGGATCGTCACGGCCGGCGCCATGATGGCAGACGACCACGGGCCGTAAGCTGGAGCCAAGGCAAAGAGGGGAGCACGATGGAGACGTCATTCCGATCGCCGAAGGAGTTCGTCGAGGTGATGGACCGGATCTTCACGATGATGAGCGAGGACCCGGGCATGGGGCCGAAGCTGCGCGACGCGGACGTGCCGCAGCGGTTCGAGTTCGACGACGTCGATCTCGTCGTCAACATCCGCGCCGGGCGCGAGGACGAGGGGACGAACCTGTACTGGGAGTGGAGCGACGACGTCGACTGGAAGCCGAAGGTCGAGATGACGATGTCCTCCGAGGTGGCCAACCGCTACTTCCAGGGCAAGGAGAACGTCGCCTTGGCGATCGCCCGCCGGCGCATCAAGACGGGCGGCGACGTCAAGGCCGCGCTCGCCCTGATCCCGATCACCAAGCCGATCTACAAGCGCTACCGCGACGTCGTCATCGACGAGTACCCGCACCTCAAGGCCTAGTAGTAGCTCGGCGGCCGCTCGGTGGAGGACTGACATTTGGACGGCGGCCTCGGGAGCCCGGATTCGGCCACCCGGCGCGTCCTGGCCAGCGTCCGCGCCGGCGGGCTCCTGCGCGCCGGCGACGCGCTCGTCGTCCTCGTCTCCGGCGGGCGCGATTCGGTGTGCCTGCTCGACGTCGCCGCCACCGTCTGCGGGCCGGACCGCCTGCTCGCCCTCCACGTCGACTACGGCCTGCGCGGAGCCGAGTCCGACGCCGACGCCGACCACGTGCGTGCGCTATGTGACCGGGCCGGCGTCGCGCTCGAGGTCGGCCGGGCGCCGGCCCCGCCGGCCGCGGGAAACCGCCAGGCCTGGGCGCGTGACCTCCGCTACGGGCTCGCCCTTCCTCTCGCGCGCGCGAGAAACGCCCGCATCGCCGCCGGGCACACGGCCACCGATCAGGCGGAGACCATCCTCTACCGCCTCGCCGCCTCGCCCGGACGCCGGGCCCTGCTCGGCATGGCCGCGGCCGACGGGCTCCTGGTCCGCCCGCTGCTCGGTGTCAGCCGCGCGCAGACCGGCGCCTACTGCCGCGCCCGGCGGCTCGCCTGGCGCGAGGACGCGACCAACGCCGACGGCAGCTACGCCCGCGGCCGCTGCCGCCACGGGCTCGCCGCCGCCCTGGCCGAACTCCATCCGGCCGCCGAGGAGAACATCGTCCGCACCGCGGCGCTGCTGCGCGACGAGGCCGCCGTCCTCGACGAGGTCGTCGCGACCGCGCTGGCCGGCCGGCGGCGGATCGCCCTCGAGCGGCTGGCCGCACTCCCCCCGGCGCTTGCCCGGCTCGTCGTCGTGCGCCTTGCCGAGGACGCCCTCGGTGAGCTCCGGCCCGGCGTCGGCTCGCGCGTCGGCGAGCTCGTCGCCCTGGCTCCCGCCGGTGGGAGCGCCGAGCTCGACGTCGGCGGCGGCTGCCGCGCCGTGGTCGAGTACGGGGTGCTCCGCTTCGAGGCGGGGGACCCCCGGCCGGTGCCCGACCAGGTCGCCCTCGAGGTCCCGGGGACGGCCGGTTTCGGCCCCTGGCGTCTGGCCGCCGAGCTCGGCGACGGCGGCGTCGCCGAGCTCGGGCGCCTGCCCGGCGGACCCGCCGTCGCGGGCCGCGGCCTGCTCGACGCCGACGCACTCGGCCCGGCCGGGCTCACCGTGCGCGGATGGCGGGCCGGCGATCGGATGGCGCCGCTCGGCCTCGACGGGACCAAGACCCTCGCCGACCTCTTCACCGACCGCCGCGTGCCCGCCGCCGAGCGGCGGACCCTGCCGGTGGTGACCTGCGCCGGCGAGGTGGCCTGGGTCCCCGGGGTGGCCACCGGCGAGCGCTTCCGCGTCAGCGAGGCCACGACCCGGACCGTCGTTCTGCGGGCCCGCCGCGAGGCGGACTAGCGGTGGCGGCGTCCCGGCCGCCGTCCGGTCCGCCGCCCGCCGCCCGCCGCCCGGGCCGCCGTCCGTCGGCCGTCCGGGGCGGGGTCGCGCGTAGACTCCGCGGCGTCCATGGATGATCAGGAGATCGGCGAGATCCTCGTCCCCGCCGATGACCTCCAGCGCCGGGTGCGCGAGCTCGGCGCCGAGATCTCGCGAGACTACGAGGGGCGCGACCTGCTCCTCGTCGGCATCCTCAAGGGGGCGGTGTTCTTCCTCAGCGACCTCATGCGGCAGATCTCCATCCCCTGCCAGCTCGACTTCATGGCCGTCGCCTCCTACGGCTCGGCGACCGACTCCTCGGGAGTCGTCCGCATCCTCAAGGACCTCGACGGCGCGATCGAGGGACGCGAGGTGCTGATCGTCGAGGACATCGTCGACTCCGGCCTCACCCTCCAGTACCTGCTCCGGAGCCTCGGCGCCCGTAACCCGGCGACGCTCGAGGTCTGCGCCCTGTTGACCAAGCCCGAGCGGCGCAAGGTCGACCTGCCGACCCGCTACGTCGGCTTCGAGATCGCCAACCGCTTCGCCATCGGCTACGGGCTCGACCACGATGAGCGGCATCGCAACCTGCCCTACGTCGCCGCCCTCGAGACCGCGGCGGCGATGCTCTGAGCGAACGCGCCGGCGCCCGCCGGGCGGTCGCCGTGCCCGCCGCCGGCCCTCCGGGTGGCGGTACCGCCCGGCCCGGCCCAGGCCGCGAATACCCCCGGCGCGCGGGGCTCTGGTGGCGGGAGGGCCGGAATCCCGTGGTACGCTTGGCAGACTTGCCTGTCTCCCTCCCAGCCGGCGCTGCCCGCGTCAGGAGCAAGCCGTGAACCGGTTCTTCAAGAGCGCCGCCTTCCCGATTCTCATCGTGGTGGTTCTCGCGTTCTTCGCGCAGAAGCTGATCTCGCCGAGCGCGAACGGCGGTCCGCCGCACTCGTATCAGACGCTGGTGACGAAGGATCTGCCCAGCCAGTTGGTCAAGTCGGCGGTGATCAAGACGAAGGACAGCGTTGTTGACGTTACGTTGACGAATAATCAGAAGTACGAGGTGGGGTTCGTTCCGGGGCAGGCGGCGGCGGATCTGGTGCGGCAGTTGACGGCGGCGCCGAATCATCCGCAGTTCAATGTCGAGGGGACTAAGAGCAATGGCTGGCTGTCGCTGCTGACTTATGTGCTGCCGTTCCTGATCTTCATCGGCTTCTGGATCTTCCTCATGAACCAGGTCCAGGGTGGTGGGTCGAAGGTGATGTCGTTTGGGAAGTCTCGGGCGAAGCGGATGTCGGCGGATTCGCCGAAGATCACTTTTCGTGATGTGGCGGGGGTGGATGAGGCGGTGGAGGAGCTTCACGAGATCAAGGAGTTTCTCGAGAATCCGAAGAAGTTTCAGGCGCTGGGGGCGCGGATTCCGACGGGGGTGTTGTTGTATGGCCCTCCGGGGACGGGCAAGACGTTGTTGGCGCGTGCGGTGGCGGGTGAGGCGGGGGTGCCGTTCTTTTCGATCTCGGGCTCGGATTTCGTTGAGATGTTCGTTGGTGTGGGGGCGTCGCGGGTGCGGGATCTGTTTGAGCAGGCCAAGCAGAACAGTCCGTGCATCATTTTCATGGACGAGATCGATGCGGTCGGGCGTCATCGTGGCGCGGGCTTGGGTGGCGGGCATGATGAGCGTGAGCAGACGTTGAATCAGTTGCTGGTGGAGATGGACGGGTTTGAGGCGAAGGACAACATCATCATGATCGCGGCGACCAATCGTCCGGACATTCTTGATCCGGCGTTGTTGCGTCCGGGGCGTTTTGATCGGCAGATCGCGGTTGATCGTCCGGATCGGAAGGGTCGCGCGAAGATTCTTGAGGTTCATACGCGGGGCAAGCCGTTGGGTAAGGAGATCAATATCGATGCGTTGGCGGGTCAGACGCCGGGGTTTACGGGTGCGGATCTGTCGAATCTGATCAATGAGGCGGCGTTGTTGGCGGCGCGGACGGGCAAGCGGGAGATCACGCAGGTGGAGCTCGAGGAGGGGATCCTGCGGGTGATCGCGGGTCCGGAGAAGAAGACGCGGGTGATGAGCGAGAACGAGCGGCTGATTACGGCGTATCACGAGATGGGTCACGCGATCGTCGGCAATTACCTCGAGCATTCCGATCCGGTGCACAAGATCAGCGTGATCTCGCGGGGTCAGGCGTTGGGGTACACGATCTCGATGCCGACCGAGGATCGCTTCCTGACCACGCGGGCGGAGTTGCTGGACACGATGGCGATGACCTTGGGCGGGCGGGCGGCGGAGGAGATCGTCTTCGGCGAGATCACCACCGGCGCCTCCAACGACATCGAGAAGGTGACGCAGACGGCCAAGCAGATGGTGATGCGCTTCGGGATGAGCGAGAAGCTCGGCCCCCGCGTGTTCGGGCACGATCACGGTCAGCCGTTCCTCGGGCGGGAGTTCTCGACCGAGCCGGATTACAGCGACGAGATCGCGCGGGAGATCGACGACGAGGTGCGGCGGATCATCGAGGGCGCCCACCAGCGGGCGAAGAACATCCTCACCGAGCACCGGGAGAGCCTCGACACGATCTCAGACATCCTCGTGCGCCGGGAGACGATCGAGAAGCACCAATTCGAAGGCCTCCTCGCCGGCAAGGTCGAGTCCGACGTGTTCGGACCCGAGGACTCCGTCCGCGCTCCTCAGCTTCCGCCCGCCCCGGCGCCCCTGCCGGCTCCCGACCGGCCGCGCGACGCGCCGCGTCCGCTTCCCCGCCCCGGCCTGGCCGGCGGCACCACCGAGCTCCGCAGCAGCGATCCCGAGCAACCCGAGCTGACCTGAGCCCTCGCGGGGCCGGAGTCCTTCGGAGTCCTCCGGTGCGGCACGGCTCGATCGCGGCTCTCGTCCTGGCGCTGAGCGTCGGCGCCTGCGGTGGCGGGGGCAGCGGCACCAGCGGCGGCGGCGCGCAGCCGGCGACCGCCAGCTCGGAGCAGGCCGCGGTGGCCCCCGGGCGCGCCGCTGCCGGCGGCGCCGGTGGCGCCGACCCGGCCGCCGGGTCGGCGAGCCCGGCCGGGCGGGGCACCACGGGCGCCAAGCGCGCCGGGAAGCCCCCGCCGGCCCACCCCATCCCGGCCAGCTTCCGGGCCAGCGGGATCTCCCCGGGCGCGCCGTCCGACGCCCAGGTGCGGGCCGAGCTCCAGCAGATGTACGTCGCCCAGGCCCACGCCCGCAAGCTCAGCGCCGATGCCGCGAACTTTGCCGCCCTGCTGCCCTGGGTGGCCGAGCCGAAGTCGGGGGAGATCGTCAGCGTCGCCTCGGTGTTCACCGACTACGGCCTCGGCCTGGCCTGCGGCGGCCTGCTCGGCCGCCTCCAGATCGGCGTCGCCCACAAGACCGCCCCGTGCGGGACGCTGATCGACTTCACCTACGGCGGGCGGACGCTGCGCGTCCCGGTGATCGACCGCGGCCCCTACATCGTCGGCCGCGAGTGGGACCTGACCGGCGCCACCGCGCAGGCGCTCGGCTTCCCGGGGCTCGGGCCGATCGCCTGGCGCTGCGCGAGCTGTTGACGCCGCGCCGCCGCGCCCGCGGCGGCGCCCGACGCGAAGACGGGCGGGCGGCCTGCGGCGCTGCGCGATGATGCAGGCGGTGGGCGATCCGGTGATCATGGGCGTGCTCAACGTCACGCCCGACTCCTTCTCGGACACCGGGCTGTTCGTGGAGACGCGTCCGGCGGTGGCGCACGGCCTGGCCCTCGAGGGCGCGGGGGCGGGGATCGTCGACGTCGGCGGCGAGTCCTCGCGTCCGGGGTCGCTCCCGGTCGACCCGGTACTCGAGCGCGAGCGCGTCGTCCCCGTGGTCGAGGGTCTCATCCGAGCCGGGTGCAAGGCGACGATCTCGATCGACACGACCAAGCTGATCGTCGCCGAGGCCGCCCTGCGAGCGGGCGCCCGCTACGTCAACGACATCAGCGCGTTCCGGCTCGACCCGGAGATGGCCGGCCTGGTCGCCGATCGGAAGGCCGGGTGCTGCCTGATGCACATGCAGGGCGAGCCGCGGACGATGCAGCGCGACCCGCGCTACGACGACGTGGTCGACGACGTCCGGGCCTTTCTGGAGGAGCGCCTCGAATGGGCGGTCGGGGAGGGGGTGCCCGAGCACCGGATCATGCTCGACCCGGGAATCGGCTTCGGCAAGACGGTCCTCCACAACCTCGAGCTCCTGCGGCGCCTCGGCGAGCTCTGCACGCTTGGGCGACCGATCGTCATCGGCACCTCGCGGAAGTCCTTCCTCGGCAAGATCAGCGGCCGGCCGGACGGCGACCGCCTGGGCGGGACGATCGCCAGCAACGTGATGGCCTTCGAGCGCGGGGCCAGCGTGTTTCGCGTCCACGACGTCGGCCCGGTCAGGGACGCGCTGGCGCTGGCGGCTGCTACGGTCAGCGGGCGATGGAGCCCGAGGACCCCGACGACCTAGACAACGGGCCGCCGTGGCGGGGCGACGAGGAGGACGCCGACGAGGATTCGGGGATGCGCACGGGGGTCACGGTGGAGATCGCCGGGCTCTCGCTCTACACCCACGTCGGCATCGGAGCGGCCGAGCGCGAGGTCGGCCAGCGCCTGCTCTTCGACATCACGATCGACGTCGGCGAGTCGGCGGCCACGGAGACCGACCGCATCGAGGACACCGTCGACTACGCCGAGGTCTGCCAGCTCGTCGCCCTCGTCTCGCAGCAGCGGACCTATCGGACGCTCGAGCGGCTCTGCACCGCGATCGCCGATCGCCTGATCGAGGACTTCGCGGCCGAGGCGGTCTGGGTCAAGGCGGCCAAGCCGGAGCCGCCGATCCCGCTGCCGGTCGAGCAGGTCTCGGTCGAGGTCTGGCGCGAGCCGCCCGAGTAGCCGCACCGCCCCTCCCGACCCGTCCCGCCCGGCTCCGCCCGAGGGACGCGGACGGACGGACGGGCGCGGTCTCGCCGCCTCAGCCGGTGCTCGCCCCGGCGATCGCGGCCAGGGCGCGCAGACCGGGGACGAAGAGGTACTCGCCGCCGCGCGTGGTCACCAACGCCTCCTGCGGGGCGAGGAAGCAGGGCGGGTCGCCCTGGATCGTCATCTTGCCGGTCGCTCCGCTCGCGTCGCCGTCGGCCCGGCCGCCGCCGCCGCCGCCGCCGCCGAGCAGAAAATCCCTGTCGTGGCCGAGGCCGAAGATGTTGCCGTCGTTCAGCCACTGCATCTGGACGGCCTCGAACTGGCGGGAGATGCTCGCCTGGGAGCAGACGAAGACGAGCCCGCGCTCGAAGCCGTCGTCGGCGGGGACGTCGTCGGCGAGCGGCGGCCCGTAGGGCATGCCGCGGCGGATGATCCGGGGCGGTAGCTCAGCGCTCCGTCGAACCCGAGGGCATCGCGGGGGTTCGAGCGGCGGATGTGGGCGCCGATCGGGCAGCGCCGGCCGTCCGAGTCGTGGGCGTAGCGGAAGTCGTTGGCGGCCGACGTCGCCGGGTCCAAGGCGGGGTCGGGGCGGTTGGGGTGGGTGACGAGCGGCGTCCCGTTCGCCCAGCGGCTGACCACCTTGGCGGCCAGCTTGTGCTCATCGCCGGCCCGGTAGAGCGCGGCGGCGCCGCGGAGGATCCGCCGCCAGCGGGCGACGTCCTGGCGGAGCTTGCGCCAGACCATGTAGGTGCCGCTGCGCCCGAGCGGCCCGAGGGCGCGGGCGGGAGACGCCGCTCCGGGTCCTCGCGGGTGTCCTCGTCGGGGTAGCCGAGCACGAACTCGCCGGGCGCGAGCGCCCGCCAGCGCCCGTCGGGCCCGGGGACGCCGCCGCCGGGCGCCCTGGCATCGCTCGAGCCCTCGATCGCCGGCTGGGCGAAGCCGTCGGCGAAGCCGAAGTGCTCGCGGGCGCCGTCGAGCAGCTTGGTCTCCTGGTGGTGGACGATCCGCAGCCCGCCGGCGGTGTCCATCGCGGCGCGCATCTTCGCGAGGGCCCGGCGGTGATCCTCGACCTCCTGGGCGTTGATCGTGAGCAGACGTGGGCCGACCCGGCACCGAGCCCGGACTCCCAGTCCGCCGGGGCGCTCGCGCCGATGTCGCCGAGTCGCTCGGCGCGCGCGGCCATGCCGTTCCGGAACTCGGCGGCGAAGCTGCCGAGCACGTCCTCCCCGACGCCGAGGGGGGCGCGGAGGCCGGCGGCGGTCACGGCGACGTTGAGCGTCGTGCGCGGCTTGCCGCCGTCCGAGGGGGCGGCGGTCGTGACGTGGTCGATCAGGCCGGAGAACCAGTCGCGCGCCCGCTCTGGCGAGCCGTCGATCGTCACGAAGGCGTAGGAGGTGCCCTCGGTCTCGTTGTCGCGGATGTAGGCCTTGAACGGGCCGACGGGGAGCGCCTCGGGGAAGCCGTAAGCGAGTGCCGCGGGCGCTGCGCCGGCTCCACGCGGCGGCCGGCCTGCGGAAGCGCGGGGCCCACCCGGCCTGAGCGGGCGCCGCCGATGTCGCCGCCGGCCGGCTGGAGTGGCATGCTTGTCTGCGGGAACCGAGCGAGAGGGAGGCGTCGTGCGCAGACTGATGCTGTTGACGTTCGTCGGGCTGGCCGGGGCCGGCGTCGCGATCCTCCCGTCCCTGGGCTCGGCCCAGGCGACGACGGCCTCGTTCACCGCGGTCGACAACGGGAACTTCTTCCCGGTGCCCACGTGGAACGCCGGGGGCGCGACGGCGAAGAACCAGGGCGACCTCCACGCGGTGTCCATCGTGCCGGGCGGGACGGTGACCTTCAGCTACCCGACCGGGACCAGCACCTACAACGCCGTGTTCGACGGTGCGCAGCCGTCGTCGTGCGTCCAGACCGCGGCGGGGCCGGCAGAGCCGATCAGCCCGGCGCCTCCGCTCCCGAAGACGTCCCAGCGGGCCGGATGGAGCGGTACCTGCCGCTTCGACGCCGCCGGGACCTACACGTTCCACGACGCCTTCCGGGGGGTGTCGATGTCGGGGACGGTCGTCGTCGGCACCGACACCGGGCCTGCACCGACGACGACGACCCAGCCGACCGGCATGACGACGAACTTCAACGAGCCGCCGATCCCGGCGGCGGCGACCAGCCTGCGGGCGGCCTCGACCCAGCACGGATCGGCCGTGCGCGGGACGATCGACGTGACCGCCCCGGGCTCGCGGCTGATCGCCGACCTCTTCTCCGGTCACCCGTCGGTACTGCTCGGGCGCACGACGCTTCACCGCGTCGGCGACGGGAGGCAGCGCTTCACGACGCGCCTGGACGCGCGCGGCCGCCGGGCCCAGCGTCTCCACCACCGGCTGTCGCTCACGCTTCGCGTCCAGGTCCTGCTCAGCGGGGCGCTGGGTCCGACGACGCTCAACCGGCACGTGACGCTCATCGGCTGAGTTGGTCGGGTACCTCGGGCTGGGCTCCAACGTCGGCGAGCGCCGGGATCACCTCGAGGAGGCGGTGACCAGGTTGCCGGCGCGTGGCGCCCGAGTGACGGCGTCGTCGTCGACCTACGACACCGACCCGGTCGGCGAGCTGCTCGACCAGCCGTCGTTCCTCAACGCGTGCGTGCGGATCGCGACCGTCCTGGGCCCCGAGGAGCTCCTCGCTGCCTGCAAGACGATCGAGGCCGAGCTCGGGCGCCGGCCGGGGGGTCCGCGCCACGGTCCGCGGCCGATCGACCTCGACGTCCTCCTCCTCGGCGACATCGAGCACAGCTCGGCGCGGCTCACGCTGCCCCACCCGCAGGTCCTCAGCCGCCGCTTCGTCCTCATCCCGCTGCTCGAGCTCGACTTCGGGCTGCGCACACCGGCCGGGGCGAGCCTGGCCGACGCCCTGGCCGCGCTCCCGCTCACCGAGGGCGTCAGGCTGGCCGGTCCGCCGCTGACGCTCGGCTGAAGGAGGAAGGAGGTCAGGCCCCGGCGGCCTCTCTGAGATGACGCAGGGTCGACCCGAGAGGAGAGCGCGCCCCCCGGCGACCCCGACCGCGGAGGCGCCGCCCCCGACGACGGCGGCGCCGGCCGCCCAGGCGGGCGCAGGACGAGGCTGGCCCGAACGGTGACGGTGCTCGCGTGAGCGGCCGCGCCCGCCCGCAGTGGCGAGCATAATGCGCCGGACGTGCTCCTGGTCGTCGACGTCGGCAACACGCAGACCCACTTCGGCACCTACCGGGGCAGCGAGCTGGTCGAGCATTGGCGCTTTGCCAGCGTGCGCGAGTCGACGGCCGACGAGCTGGGCGCGACGCTGAGCCAGCTGCTCGAGCTGCGGGGCATGCGCCTCGAGCAGATCGAGGCGTCGATCGTCTCCTCGACGGTCCCCGAGCTGGCCCCGGAATGGGTCGAGACGGCGAGCCGCTACCTGGGCCACGAGATGCTGGTCGTCGGCCCGGGCATGCGGACGGGCATGCCGATCCGGATGGACAACCCGCGCGAGCTGGGGGCCGACCGCCTGGTCAACGCGGTCGCCGCCTACGAGATCTTCCACGCCGCGTGCGTGGTCGTCGACTTCGGCACGGCGATCACCTACGACGCGGTCTCGGCCGAGGGCGAGTACCTGGGCGGGATCATCTCGCCGGGGGTCGGCATCTCGCTCGACGCGCTGACCTCGCGGGCGGCCAAGCTGCCGAAGATCGATCTTGGGGAGCCGCGGTCGCTGATCGGCAAGACGACGGTGGACGCGATCCGCTCGGGCGTGGTCTACGGCTTCGCGGCCGCGGTGGACGGGATCGTCGCCCGCCTGCGGACCGAGCTCGGGGCCGGCGTGGCGACCATCGCCACAGGCGGCCTGGCCCGCGCGATCGTTCCGTTCACCGAGTCAATCGACCGGGTCGACGACCTCCTTACGCTCGAGGGGCTGCGCCTGATCCGCGGGCGCAACGCGTAGCGAACCGCCTGTACTGTGGAGGCATGGCCTCCCTGACCGAGTCGTGGACGCTCGGGGGGATCGAGATCCCCAATCGGGTGGTGCTGGCGCCGCTGGCCGGTATCGGCAACTGGTTCGTGCGCCTCCAGGCGCGCCGCCACGGGGCCGGCCTCGTCGTCTCGGAGATGGTCTCGAGCTACGCCGTGCACTACCGCAACGAGCGGACGTGTACCGAGCTGCTGCGGATCCACCCGGACGAGCGGGTGGGGGGCCCGGTCGCCGTCCAGCTGTTCGGCAACGACCCCGACGTGATGCGCTCGGCGGCGGCGACGGTGGCGGCGGCGGGCGCCGACCTGATCGACCTGAACATGGGCTGCCCGGTGCCCAAGGTGTGCAAGACGGGCGCGGGGGCGGCGCTGCTCGGCGACCCCGAGCTGGCCCTGGCGCTGGCGCGGGCGGCGGGCGAGGGCAGCGGCCTGCCGGTAACCGTCAAGCTCCGCTCCGGTCGGCGCCCCGGGGGCCGGGAGGGGGTTGCTCTGGGGCGGCGTCTGGTCGACGAGGCCGGGGTGGTGGCGATCGCCTTCCATCCGCGGTCGGCCGCCGTCCAGCACGCGGGGCGGCCCGACTACGAACTGGCGGCCGAGCTCGTGCGGACGCTCGACGCGCCGGTGATCCTGAGCGGCGGGATGCGCACGGCGCAGGAGGCCAGGAGCGCCCAGGAGCAGACGGGGGCGGCGGCGGTCATGCTGGCGCGGGGGGCGCTGGGCAACCCCTGGCTGTTCGAGCAGGCGCTCGGCCGGCGCGATGGCGAGCCGAGCTCCGTCGAGGTCCTCGGCGAGCTCGACTGGGTGATCGAGCGGGCGGTCGAGCATCTCGGCCAGGAGCGGGCGGCGCGCTACCTGCGCAAGTTCTACCCGTGGTATCTGAGCCGCCTCGGGGCCCCCCCGGCGGTGGCCGACGCGCTGGCCAGGAGCGCCACGATCGGCGCCGCGCGGGAGCTGCTCGACGATCTCGCGGGCCTCGCCGCCGCCGTGTGAGAGCGTCTGAGCGCCTCGCTATACTGCTGCGTTCGCTCGGTCGCCGAGCGACGAGAATCCCGCTGGCGAGCGGGTTTTTCTGCGCTTGGCACCGCAAACGCCAACCGAGGCTCACATGGCAAAGGACGTAATCCTCACTCCCGAAGGGCTCGAGAAGCTGAAGGCCGAGCTCGAGCATCTCTCGACCGACAAGCGCCGCGAGGTGGCCGAGCGGATCAAGGAGGCTCGGGAGTTCGGCGACATCTCCGAGAACTCCGAGTACGACGACGCCAAGAACGAGCAGGCCATGCTCGAGGCGCGGATCGCGACCGTGCAGGAGAAGATCCGCATGGCGACCGTCATCGAGCCGGAGGAGCTCTCGACCGAGGTCGTCGCCGTGGGTTCGGTCGTGCACGTCAAGGACGAGCAGACGGGCAAGTCGGTCAAGTACACGATCGTCGGCTCGGCTGAGGCCAAGCCGGCCGAGAACAGGTTGTCGAACGAGTCTCCGGTCGGGCGGGCGCTGCTCGGGCGCAAGCGCAACGAGGAGGTCTCGGTCCAGGTCCCGCGGGGCCCGGCGCGCAAGCTCAAGATCACCAAGATCGAGGTCGGGCTCAGGTAGCGTGGACGCGAGCTCACCGCGATGAGCGGTGAAGAGCAGGCGCCGAGCGAGCTGCTCGCCGCGCGGCGGGCCAAGCTCGACCGGCTCCGCGCCGACGGCCTCGACCCCTTTCCGCCGTCCTTTCCCGGCGTCGAGCCGATCGCCGGGGTGATCGCCCGCCACGCCGGCTTGGCCGCCGGCGCGGAGACCGATGTGACCCACCGGGTCGCCGGCCGGCTCGCCGCCCGCCGCGGCCAGGGCAAGGCGGCCTTCCTCGACCTGGTTGACCGCTCGGGGCGCATCCAGCTCCACGCGCGGGTCGACGTGCTGGGCGAGGCGGCGTTCGAGCGTCTGCTCGGTTTCGACCTGGGCGACCTGATCGGGGTCGACGGATCCGCGGTGCGCACGCGCCGGGGGGAGCTGTCGCTGCGCGTCGAGGGCTTCACGGTGCTCGCGAAGTCGCTGCGCCCGCCGCCCGACAAGCATTCGGGGCTGACCGACGTCGAGACGCGCTACCGCCGGCGCGAGCTCGACCTGATGGCCAACCCGCAGACGCGCGACCTGTTCGTCGCGCGGGCGCGGGTGATCGCTGCGGTGCGGCGATCGCTCGACGAGGACGGGTTCGTCGAGGTCGAGACGCCGGTCCTCCAGCCGCTCTACGGCGGGGCGCTGGCCCGGCCGTTCACCACCCACCACAACGCGCTCGACCGGACGCTTTACCTGCGGATCGCCACCGAGCTCTACCTCAAGCGGTGCATCGTCGGCGGCCTCGAGCGGGTCTACGAGCTGGGCAAGAACTTCCGCAACGAGGGCCTCTCGCCCAAGCACAACCCCGAGTTCACGGTGATCGAGTGGTACGAGGCCTACGCCGACTACGAGGACGAGGCGCGCCGGCTCGAGCGCGTCGCGGCGGCGGCGGCGGCGGCCCTCGAGGAGCCGGCGGTCGACTTCGCGGCGCCGTGGCGGCGGGTCACGCTGCGGGCGGCGATCCTCGAGCGCACCGGCCTCGACGTGCTCGAGCTGCGCGACTCGGGCCGCCTGGCCGCCGGGATGACGGCCGCCGGCCTCGGCCCGCCGGCCCCCGGCCGGGCGTGGGCCGGCCTGGTCGACGACCTCCTCTCGAAGTACGTCGAGCCCGAGCTCGTCGCGCCGACCTTCGTCTTCGACTACCCGATCGAGCTCTCGCCGCTGGCCAAGGCCCACCGGACCGAGCCGGGGCTGGTCGAGCGGTGGGAGGCCTTCGCCGGGGGGATGGAGATCGCCAACGCGTTCAGCGAGCTCAACGATCCCGACGAGCAGCGGCGGCGCTTCGAGTTCCAGCGCGCGTCGGCGGCGGCCGGCGACGAGGAGGCCCAGCCGTTCGACGAGCCGTTCCTCGCCGCGCTCGAGCAGGGGATGCCCCCGACAGGGGGCGTCGGCCTGGGGATCGACCGCCTGGTGATGCTGCTGACGGGGCGCCGCTCGATCCGCGAGGTCGTCCTCTTTCCGGCGCTCCGCAACTGACCCCCGGCGCGGACGCGGCGATCGGTGGTAGCGGCTCCGCGACGATTGGTAGACTTCTCCGTGCGCGGCGAACTCTTTTCCCCGATCACTCATCGATTTGGTGGCCGCAGCCGAATAGATGGGCAGGACGGGCAGTTGCGCGTCCCCAATTCGACGCTCAGACAAGACCAGCGAGACACTAGGCACAGCCGGTAGGAAGGACCAACCGATGTTCGAGCGATTCACAGAGCGAGCCAGGCAGGTGGTCGTTCTCGCGCAGGAGGAAGCGCGGACGCTCAAGCACAATTACATCGGCACCGAGCACATCCTGCTCGGGCTGCTGCGCGAGGAGGAGGGCCTGGCCGCGCGAGTGCTCGAGAGCCTGGACATCACCGTCGAGCGTGTGCGCGCGCAGGTCGTGCGCATCGTGGGCTCCGGCGAGGAGGTCACCTCCGGGCAGATCCCGTTCACGCCGCGGGCCAAGAAGGTCCTCGAGCTGGCGCTGCGCGAGGCGCTCTCGCTCGGCCACAACTACATCGGCACCGAGCACATCCTGCTCGGCCTGGTCCGCGAGAACGAGGGCGTCGCCGCCCGGATCCTCCTGGACTTCGACGCCGACTCGGAGAAGATCCGCAACGAGGTCATCCGGATGCTCTCGGGCCCGGGCGGGCGCCGACAGGGCCAGACATCGGGCGCGGCCGCCGGCAGCGCGGCGCCGGGCGAGGGCAAGAAGTCCTCGAAGCTGCTCGACCAGTTCGGGCGCAACCTGACGAAGCTGGCGTCCGAGGGCAAGCTCGACCCCTGCGTCGGGCGCGAGACGGAGATCGAGCGGATCATGCAGATCCTCTCGCGGCGGACCAAGAACAACCCGGTCCTGATCGGCGAGCCGGGGGTCGGCAAGACCGCCGTGGTCGAGGGGCTGGCCCAGCGGATCACCAACTCCGACGTCCCCGAGCTGCTGAAGAACAAGCAGATCTACACGCTCGACCTGGCGGCCCTGGTCGCCGGCTCGAAGTACCGGGGCGAGTTCGAGGAGCGCCTGAAGAAGGTGATGAAGGAGATCACCCAGCGGGGCGACATCATTCTCTTTATCGACGAGCTGCACAACCTGGTCGGGGCCGGGGCGGCCGAGGGCGCGATCGACGCGGCCTCGATCCTCAAGCCGGCGCTGGCCCGTGGCGAGCTGCAGACGATCGGCGCGACCACGCTCGACGAGTACCGCAAGTACCTGGAGCGCGACTCGGCGCTCGAGCGCCGCTTCCAGCAGATCCGCGTCGATGAGCCGACCGTCGAGCAGACGGTCGAGATCCTCAAGGGCCTGCGCGACCGCTACGAGCAGCACCACAAGGTGACGATCACCGACGAGGCGCTGGCCGCGGCCGGCGAGCTCGCCGATCGCTACATCTCCGACCGGTTCCTGCCCGACAAGGCGATCGACCTGATCGACGAGGCGGCTTCGCGGATGCGCATCAAGTCGATGACCGCTCCGCCGGCCAACCGCGAGCTCGAGCAGGACATCGAGACGACCCGGCGCGAGAAGGAAGCCGCGATCGAGGCTCAGGAGTTCGAGAAGGCGGCCAACCTCCGCGACAAGGAGCGGCGCCTGACCAACCAGAAGCGCGAGCTCGAGGAGCGCTGGGAGGCCGGCGAGACCGGTGCCGAGCGTCCGTCGATCGGCGAGGAGGAGATCGCCGACATCGTCTCGATGTGGACCGGCATCCCCGTCTTCAAGCTGACCGAAGCCGAGACGGCGAAGCTGATGCGCATGGAGGACGAGCTCCACAAGCGGGTGATCGGCCAGCATCCGGCGATCGAGGTGGTCTCCAAGGCGATCCGCCGGTCGCGGGCCGGCCTCAAGGATCCCAAGCGCCCGACCGGGTCGTTCGTCTTCCTCGGGCCGTCGGGCGTCGGCAAGACCGAGCTCGCGCGGACGCTCGCCGAGTTCCTCTTCGGCGACGAGGACGCGATGACGCGGATCGACATGTCGGAGTACATGGAGAAGCACGCCGTGTCGCGGCTCGTGGGCTCGCCCCCGGGCTATATCGGCTACGACGAGGGTGGTCAGCTGACCGAGGCGGTGCGGCGCAAGCCCTACTGCGTGCTCCTGCTCGACGAGATCGAGAAGGCCCATCCCGACGTCTTCAACATCCTTCTGCAGATCCTCGAGGACGGCCGCCTGACCGACGCTCAGGGTCGGACGGTCGACTTCCGCCACGCCATCGTGATCATGACCTCGAACATCGGGGCGGCGGAGATCGCGCGCAATACGCCGCTCGGCTTCGCGGTGTCCGACGACGAGACGGGGATCACCTACGAGGACATGAAGAACCGGATCATGGGAGAGCTGAAGAAGGTCTTCCGTCCGGAGTTCCTCAACCGGATCGACGACGTCATCGTCTTCCACAAGCTGCAGAAGGACGAGATCAAGCAGATCATCGAGCTTCTGCTGCTGCGGATCCGCAAGTCGATGGCCGACCGCGAACTCCAGCTCGACCTCTCCGACGAGGCGAAGGACCTGCTCGTCGAGAAGGGCTGGGATCCGTCGATGGGCGCCCGCCCGCTGCGCCGGGCGATCCAGCGTTTCATCGAGGATCCGCTCGCGGACTTCGTGCTGCGCTCGGAGTTGCCGGCCGGCTCGACGGTGGTCGTCGACCCGGCGCCCGAGGACCGCGATCCCGCCGATCCGGAGGTGCGTTTGACGGTGGTCAAGCCGAAGAAGGTCAAGACCCCGGTCGGCGTCGGTGCCGAGGGATCAGCCGAGGACGCGGACGACGGTCCCGGCCTCGAGCCGGCCGCCGACTCCGGCGACACCGAGAAGTAGCTCTGTCGGACGAGCCGCCACTCCCGACGGCGGACGCCGCCGTCGGGACCGCCTCCGCCCCTTCGGGCCTGGTCGAGATCAAGGTGCGCGACGACGGGCCGCTCAAGGTGAGCGGCCCGGTACGCCTGGTCGACGGTGAGGGCAACGAGTTCGTGCCGGCCGAGCCCGGCAAGCCGATCGCCCTATGCCGCTGCGGGCAGTCGCAGACCAAGCCGTTCTGCGACCGGGCGCACCGGGAGTGCGGCTTCGAGTCGCGCGAGCGCGCCGGCGGCTAGACCTCCGGCGCGGCGAGGACGCCGGGTCGCCGGTCGGGCGAGGCGTCCGCCGGCGAGGAGTGCGGCGCCCAGGCCCGGCAGCCCGGCCTGCGCGGCGCCCGGGCTCGGCAGCTCGGCCGGTGCGACATCCGGGCTCGGCAGCTCATCGGTGGTCCTGGTCCGCCGTCGTGACGCGCGAAGGACGATGGCGACTGGACCGGTCCGTAAGCTCGATCAGACCGATGGCCCGCTCCGCCCCGATCCATGTCTGCTCGCAGTGCGCCCACACGGAGCCGCGCTGGCACGGGCGCTGTCCGGGCTGCGGGGAGTGGAACACGCTGGTGGAGGAGAGGTCGCCCGACGGAGCCCGCCCGGGCGGATCGCCCCGCCGCCCCGCCCGGGTCCCCTCGCCGGTGCCCCTCGCCGACGTCGTCGCCCCGGCCGTGCCCCGCCTGCGGACGCGGATCGGCGAACTCGACCGGGTCCTCGGCGGCGGTCTCGTGCCCGGTTCGGTCGTGCTGCTGGGCGGCGCGCCGGGGATCGGCAAGTCGACCCTGACCAACATGGCGCTCGGCAACCTGGCCGCCGCCGGACGCCGGACGCTCTACGTGTCGGGCGAGGAGTCGACCCAGCAGGTGCGGTTGCGCGCCGAGCGGCTGGCCGGCGGGGCGCTGTCGGTCCCGGCGATCGCCGAGACCGACCTCGACGCGGTGCTCGCCACCCTCGAGCAGGAGCAACCCGAGGTCTGCGTGATCGACTCGGTCCAGACGCTGAGCGCCGGCGATCTGACCGGCGCCCCCGGCTCGGTCGGTCAGGTCCGCGAGGTGGCGGCGCGGATCGTGGCGGTGGCCAAGCGCCGGAGCATCGCCGTCGTCCTCGTCGGCCACGTGACCAAGGACGGCGGGCTGGCCGGCCCGCGGGTGCTCGAGCACCTGGTCGACTGCGTGCTCCAGTTCGAGGGCGAGCGCGAGCGGTCCTACCGCACACTGCGGGCGGTCAAGAACCGCTTCGGGTCGACCAACGACGCCGGCGTGTTCGAGATGCGCCAGGGCGGTCTCGTCGAGGTGCTCGATGCCTCGGCGCGCTTCGTCGGGGCGGCGACCAAGGCGCCGGGCAGCGTCGTCCTGGCGGCGATGGAGGGGACGCGTCCGCTGCTGGTCGAGGTCCAGGCCCTCGTCTCGAGCTCCGAGCTGATCCCGCCGCGGCGCGTGGTCAACGGTCTCGACCGCAACCGCCTCGCCCTCGTCATCGCCGTCCTCGGCCGCCACGGGGGGATCCCGCTCGCGAGCTGCGACGTCTTCGTCAACGTCGTCGGCGGCGTCCGCGTGGATGAGCCGGGCGCCGATCTGGCCGTCGCCCTGGCGGTGGCCGGGGCGGCGCGGAGCGGGTCGGCGGCCCAGACGGCGGTCCCGGTGGCCGCCTTCGGCGAGCTCGGCCTCACCGGCGAGGTCCGCTGGGTCGGCCATCCGGAGCGGCGGCTCGCCGAGGCGCGGAAGTTCGGCCTCGACCCGATTGTCGGGCCGCCGGGGTCGGGCGGGCACGAGGCGGCGACGCTTCGCGCCGCGCTGGCCGTGATTGCCGGGCGGCGGGCGCGGGCCGCCGCCTAGCCGTTGTCTCGCCAAATGCCAGGCCGACCAGGCATTTCCGCGACAGACCCCTAGCGTCCGGCGCCGTCCGCGCGCCCGCGGCCGGGCACTCAGCCGCCGAAACTCGGCCCGATCCCCCGTCACCGCCTCGAAAAGACGTCCAAATGCAGGGTTAAATGGCCGCTAAATCCCGCTAAAATGCATGTCGGCATGGCGGCGACTCGATCAGCAGAAGAGCTTCACGACATCGATTCGCGGCAGGAGCCCCGGCTGGTCCGGGCTCTCGAGATGGTCGCACCGGGGACGGCGCTGCGCGAGGGGATCGACAACATCCTCAACGCGCGCACCGGTGGCCTCCTGGTCGTCGGCGCCCCCGACGATCTGGCCTTCCTCTACTCGGGCGGGATCAAGCTCGACACCGACTACACGCCGGCGCTGGTTTACCAGCTGGCGAAGATGGACGGGGCGATCACCCTGAACGCGAACGCGACGAGGATCGCCATGGCCAACGTCCAGCTGATGCCCGACCCGACGATCCTCTCGCTCGAGACCGGCATGCGCCACCGGACGGCGGAGCGCGTCTCCAAGCAGACCGACGCCCTGGTCATTGCGATCTCCCAGCGCCGCGAGGTGATCTCGCTCTACGTCGACGGGGCCAAGTACATCCTCGAGGACATCCCGATCGTCCTGGCCAAGGCCAACCAGGCCCTCGGCACGCTCGACAAGTACCGCGCCCGCCTCGACCAGGTCTCGACGCGGCTGACCGCGCTCGAGTTCGAGGGCGGCGGAACGCTCCACGACGTGCTCACCGTGCTCCAGCGGGCCGAGCTCGTCACCCGGATGGCGGTCGAGATCGAGCGCTACATCGTCGAGCTCGGCAGCGAGGGTCGCCTGATCGAGATGCACCTCGAGGAGACGATGGTCGGGACGGCAGCCGAGAAGGCGGCGCTCGTCCACGACTACATCGCCGAGCACACCGACGAGGCGTTCGCCCTCGTGCTCGACCAGATCGGCCGGCTCGCCCACCAGGACCTCCTCGACTTCGGACGGCTGGCCGAGCTGCTCGGCTACGACCGCAAGCTCAACACGCTCGACTATCCGGTGGCCGCGCGCGGCTATCGCATCCTCGGGCGGATCCCGCGCCTGCCGAAGCTGATCGTCACCGCCATCGTCCGCGAGTTCGGCGGCCTCGACGAGCTGCTCGCCGCCATCGACACCGACCTCGAGAACGTGGACGGAGTCGGGGAGATCCGGGCGAAGGACATCCGGGAGGGCCTTCGCCGCCTGCAGGAGATCAACCTCGTGGACCGCTACCTACAGACCTGATTCGCCAGTCGCACGCTGCCGTCGGGCACTACCAAGGAGGACACCATTCCGCAAGCAATCGAAGACCACCTGCTGGAGGACGATCTCGAGCCGGCCCGCGAACTCGAGTTCATCGAGTTCGAGCTCGGCGACAACGTGGTCTACCCGCATCACGGGGCTGGCAAGGTGCAGGGCAAGGAGATGAAGGAGATCTTCGGCAAGACGCGCGAGTACCTGACGATCAAGATTCTCCACAACGACATGACGGTCATGGTGCCGACCGAGAACGCGGCCCTCGCCGGGCTGCGCCGCGTGATCGACGAGGAGACGGTGAAGAAGGTTCTGTTCGTGCTCCGAGACGACGTCTCCGAGATGCCGAAGAACTGGAACCGGCGCTTCAAGCACAATCGCGACAAGATCAAGACCGGCGACATCTACGAGCTCGCCGAGGTCGTGCGCAACCTGGCCCTGCGCGAGAGCGAGAAGGGGCTCTCGACCGGCGAGAAGCAGATGTTCATGCGGGCGAAGAAGATCCTCGCCTCCGAGCTGATGTATGCCCTGGACAAGGACGAGGAGGAGGCCGAGGCCTACCTCGACGACCTGCTCAGCCGCTCGGCTGAGACCAAAGTCGTCGCCTCTGCGAAGTAGCGGTCGGAAAACAGCCCTGATGGCAGTCGCGCTGGTCGTGGCTGGCGGCCGTGGTGAACGCCTTGGATCCGAGCGACCCAAGGCGTTCGTCATCCTGGCCGGCCTTCCGATGCTCGAGTGGAGCGTCGCGGCGCTGCGCGAGGTCGCGGCGATCGAGCAGATCGTGGTCGCGCTGCCGCCCGGCGAGCGCGCCCCGGCCGGTTGCCTGGGGGTCCGCGGGGGGGACGTCCGGGCGGCGTCGGTGGCGGCGGCGCTGGCCGCGTCCTCGGGCGACCCGGTGCTCGTCCACGACGCGGCCCGGCCGCTGCTGGAGCCCGGGCTGGCCGAGCGCGTGCTGGCCGGCCTCGACGGCGTCGACGCGGCGATCGCCGCCGCGCCGGTCACCGACACGACCAAGGAGTCAGGCCCCGACGGCCTCGTCGCGCGGACGCTCGACCGGTCGCGGCTGTGGGCGGTCCAGACGCCGCAGGTGTTTCGGCGGGCGGTGCTCGAGCGCGCGCTCGACGTGCCCGACGACGTGCTGGCCGCGGCGACCGACGAGGCTTGGCTGGTCGAGCGAGGGGGCGGGCGCGTGCGGATCGTCGCCGCCCCGCGGGAGAACCTCAAGGTGACGACGCCGCTGGACCTGCGGATCGCCGAGGGGCTCCTCGCGGTGCGGGCCGCGGTCGCCGGTGTCGGCTGATGCTCACCGACTACCACCTCCATCTCCGTCCCGACGACCTCGCGGCGACGGCGGCCGAGTACTTCACCCCGGCCAACGTCGAGCGCTATCGCGAGGTCGCCGACGAGCGGGGGATCGCCGAGCTCGGCGTATCGGAGCACATCCACCGCTTCAGCCAGGCGCTCGAGATCTGGGACCACCGCTTCTGGCGTGAGCAGGCGGTCGACGACATCTATGCCTACTGCGAGTTCGTCCGCAGCGCCACCGACCTGCGACTCGGGCTCGAGGTGGACTTCGTCCCCGGACGCGAGGACCGGACCGAGAACCTGATCGACCGGCTCGAGCTCGACTACGTGGTCGGCTCTGTGCATTTCCTCGGCGACCACGCGGTCGACCACGGGGACTACGACATCTGGGTCAGCGGGCGCAGCGCCGAGGAGGTGTGGCGCCGCTACTTCGAGACGCTCGGCGAGGCAGCGCGGAGCGGCCTGTTCGACATCCTCGCCCACCTCGACCTGGTGAAGGTCTGGGGCGGCGGGCGGCCCCGTCCCGAGGGGGACGTGCGCCGCTTCTACGAGCCGGCGGTCGAGGCGATCGCCGAGTCGGGTATCGCCATCGAGGTCTCGACGGCCGGCCTGCGCAAGCCGGCGGGCGAGTGCTATCCGTCGGCGGCGCTGCTCGAGATGTGCCTCGACGCCGGGGCGCCGGTCGCCCTCTCCAGCGACGCGCACGTTCCGGGCGACGTCGGTCGCGACTACGCGTCGGCGCTCGAGCTGCTCGGGGAGTCGGGCGTGAGCGAGCTGTGCGTGTTCGAGGGGCGCCGGCGCCGGCTCGAGCCGATCGGATGAACCGGACCGGCCTCGGCTACGACAGCCACCGGCTGCTCGCCGGGCGCCGCCTGGTCCTCGGCGGCGTCGTCGTCGCGAGCGAGTTCGGGCTCGACGGCCACAGCGACGCCGACGTCCTCACCCACGCGGTGATCGACGCGCTGCTCGGAGCGGCCGGGCTCGGCGACATCGGCGAGCATTTTCCCGACACCGCGGCCGAGTACCGCGACGCCGACTCGATCGCCCTCCTGCGCGAGGTCGTCGTCCTCGTCGCCGGCGCCGGCTGGTCGCCGGTCAATGTTGACGCCACGGTGGTGATCGAGAGCCCCCGCCTGGCTCCCCACCGCCCGGCGATGCGCGCCCGGCTGGCCGAGGCCCTCGGGTTGGCCGAGGATGCCGTCAACGTCAAGGCCACGAGCGGCGAGGCGATCGGCTTCGTCGGCCGCGGCGAGGGTGCGGCCGCCTTGGCGGTGGCGACGGTCGAGCGCACGGCCGGCTGAGCTTCACCGGCGGCGGCGGCGCCGGCGGGCGATGGGCGGCCCGTCGTGGAGGAGCCAGAAGATCGCCAGCCCGGCACCGATCAGCAGGGCGATCAGGCCCGCCGTTGCGCCGACGGCGAGCCCGATGACGAGCAGGACCAGGAGGATCGACGCCCGGAGCATCATCTGGCGGGCGCTCGGCATTCTCGCCATCTCTTTCTCCGCGTCCGCGAGTGCCTACCGCGAACGGCTGAAGCGCCCCGGCGGCGGCGGCGCCTCGCTCGGGCCGACGTGCCGGTCGAGCCAGGCGTCGAGCGGCGCGCAGGCGGCCCAGGTGCTCCGCGCGTGCTCGAGCGCCGCGGGGCGGGGGACGCCGGTCGCCCCGGGGTCGAGCCGGCGGCCGGCGACGAGCGACTTGTGGCGCAGCAGGCGAGCCCGCGGATGGTCGCGGGGGTAGCCGCGCGGCGCGGTCTTCAGCACCTCGCCGAAGGTCTCGACTCCCGCCGCCTGCGCCGTGGCGAGCGCCTCCTCGAGCGCGGCGCCGGCGCCGTCGGCGACGACCGCGTCACGGAAGCGGCTCAGCTGGTCGCCGGCGAACTGGTGGTATCCGCTGCCGGCGAAGAGCCCGCGGGCCGAGAGCTGCGCATAGAGCGCTGGAAGCCCCGCGGGCCGCTCGACGATCAGCCCGTAGGTCGTCGTCTTGTACGGCGACTTGTCGGCCGAGAAGCGGACGTCGCGGTGTTGGCGGAACATCTTCACCTGACCGCCGAGCTCATCGGCCAGCTCCTCGAGCATCGCCCCGAGCGCCGCTCGGACCGCCTCGTCGTAGACCTCGCGGTGGGCGGTGAAGTACCGCTTCGAGTTGTCGGCCTCGAGGCCGGCGAACCAGCTGAAGGCCGCGGGCGGGAAGCCCGCGAAGCGGGGAGCGACGGCGGTGGTCTCGGCCATGGGGAGGTGCCTGGGCTGGAAGGTTACCGTTCCCCTGGCTGCTCGTCCCGCAGGCGGTAGGCCGCCGGCCGCGGTGACCACGACGCCGGGCGAGCCTCGGCCCCGGCGGGGCGGCCACTATGGTTGGCGACGTGGCGATCAACCTCTACGACACCTTGAGCGCCGCCAAGCAGCCACTGGTGCCCAGCGAGCCCGGCCGGGTCGGCGTTTACGTGTGCGGGCCGACCGTATACGCCCGGGTCCACGTCGGCAACGCCCGCCCGTTCGTGGTCTTCGCGCTCCTGCGCCGCTTCCTCGAGCACCGGGGCCTGGCGGTCACCCTCGTCTGCAACGTCACCGATGTCAACGACAAGATCTACGCGGCCGCCGGCGCAGGCGACAGTGCGGCGCTTGCGCGGGAGATGACCGCCCGCTACGTCGCCGACACCGACCGGCTCGAGCTCGGCCGTCCGGATCACGAGCCGCTGGCGAGCGAGTCGATGGCCGCGATCATCGAGGAGATCGAGACCCTGATCGACCGCGGCCACGCCTACGAGGCCGCGGGCGACGTCTACTTCCGGGTGCGCTCGGACCCGGCCTACGGCCGCCTCTCGCGCCGCGACCTCGAGGAGATGGATCAGGGCGAGGACGTCGAGGGCGCCGCACGCAAGCTCGACCCGGCCGATTTCGCCCTGTGGAAGGCACAGAAGCCCGGCGAGGACGCCGCCTGGGACTCTCCGTGGGGTCGCGGTCGGCCCGGCTGGCACATCGAGTGCTCGGCGATGGCCGAGTCGCTGCTCGGCGCCGGCTTCGAGATCCACGGCGGCGGGCTCGACCTCGTCTTCCCCCACCACGAGAACGAGGCGGCGCAGACCCGCTGCGCGCGCGGGGCCGAGCTCGCCCGGATCTGGATGCACAACGGCATGCTCGAGCTCTCCGGCAAGCGGATGGGCAAGTCGGTGGGAAACATGGCCGCCCTCCACGAGGTGCTGGACACCTACGGTCGCGACGCGGTGGTCCTCTTCTTCTGCGGGGCCCACTACCGCCAGCCGATCGCCTTCGGCCCCAACCAGCTGGCCCAGGCCGCGGCGGCGGCGGCCGGGATCAGGGAGGCCGGCCGCCGGCTGACCGTCGAGGCGTCGCCCCCGGAGATGCGCCCGCTGCGCGAACGCTTCTTCGCCGCGCTGGACGACGACTTCAACACGCCCCAGGCCCTGGCCGCCGCGTTCGACTGGATCCGCGAGGCCAACCGGCGCGAGGAGCCGATCGGCGGGGCCGATCTGCGGGAGATGCTCGACGTGCTCGGGCTGGCCAACCTCCTCGACGACGCCGCCCCGGCCGCTCCGGCCGAGGTCGTGGCGCTCGCCGAGGAGCGCCGAGGGGCGCGCGCGGCGCGGGACTTCAGCCGGGCCGACGAGCTCCGCGACCGGCTCGCGTCCCTTGGCTGGACGATTCGTGACGAGGGCGACGGCTTCGAGCTGCTTCCCGGCTGAAGTTGGTGATCGTCTACGGCCGAAACCCGGTGCGCGAGGTCCTCCGCGGGCGCCGCGCCCACGCCGCCGGCACCGTGCTGGCCAGCGAGTCGGCGGCTCGCGAGCCGTGGCTGCGCGGCGTGCGGCTGAAGCTGGCGACCCCGGCGACGATCGAGCGGACCTGCGGGTCGCCCGAGCACCAGGGGATCTGCGTCGACGCCGGCGCCTACCCCTACACGGGGGTCCACGAGCTGCTCGACCGGCCGGAGCCGCTGCTCGTCGCCCTCGACGAGCTCCAGGATCCGCACAACCTCGGCGCCGTCGCCCGGACGGCCGAGTGCGCCGGGGTCGACGGGCTGGTGATCTGCGAGCGGCGGGCCGCGGAGGTCACCCCGGCGGTATGCAAAGCCGCGGCCGGGGCGGTCGAGCATCTGCGGATCGCCCGGGTGGCCAACCTCGTCGTTTTCCTCGACCGCGCCAAGGAGGCCGGCTGCTGGTGCCATGGGACGGCCGCCGGGGCCGCGGTTGCCTACGACCGGCCGGACTACACCGGCGGCGTGGTCCTCGTCCTCGGCGGGGAGGGGCGGGGACTGCGCCGCCTGGTCGCCGAGCGCTGTGACGACCTCGTGGCACTGCCGGTGCGCGGCAGGATCGAGTCGCTGAACGTGAGCGCGACGGCGGCCGTCCTGTTGTACGAGGCGTTGCAGCAGCGCGCGGCGACTTGACAGCCGGGGCGCAGACCGTCTACTCTGCCCGTCTGCACCAGGGTCGACCTGAGGGTTAGCCTGGTGTTGTCATTCTGCAGCTGGCGCCAGGGGAGGAGTGCGCCACTGAGCTAATCCTGCCCGCGCTACCCGCGTGCGGCAAGAAAGGAACCGCTCGTGGCCCAGATCTCCCGATCTCAACCTCAAGTCAAGGTTGATGATGGCTACCTCATCGCGCTCGCCAAGCAGGGCGACCCTCTGGCCTACAACCAGATCGTCAAGCGCTACTACGGCTTCGTACGGCTCAAGGCGTCTTCTTACTTCCTCGCCGGCGGCGATAGCGACGATCTCATCCAGGAGGGGCTCGTTGGTCTCTACAAGGCGGTGCGCGACTTCCGCAGCGACCGCGAGTCGAGCTTTCGCAACTTCGCCGAGCTGTGCATCACCCGCCAGATCATCACCGCGGTCAAGACGGCGACCCGCAACAAGCACAGCCCGCTCAACCACTACGTCTCGTTCTCGGCCCCGGCCGGAGGCGCCGACGACGACGCCCCGACGCTCGACGAGCTGATCGCCGGGCCGGCGGTCCAGGACCCGGCGAGCCACGCCGTGTCCTCGGAGGAGCTGCGCTCCCTGGTGGCCTGCCTCTCGACGACCCTCTCCGAGCTCGAGTCGAACGTCCTCTCGCTCTACCTCGACGGCTACTCCTACGAGCAGATCGGCGAGCGGCTCGAGTGCGACACCAAGACCGTCGACAACGCCCTCCAGCGGGTCAAGCGCAAGGTGGGCGTCCACCTCGACGCCCGGCTGATCCTCACCTGAGGCACCGATGCGCATCGCCCCGAGCTCTCGGTGCGCTGCGGCCGCGCCGCGATCGACTTCTGCCGCGCCGCGTTTGGGGCCGTCGAGGACTACCCCGCGCCCCTTACTCTCAGCTACAACTCGAGGGTCTCGAGCAGCGCCGCCTCGGCGGCGGCGTCGCCCGTCTGGGGTGGCACCCCGAGCGTTACCCGCGGACCGCCCGCCCCCCAGTTCGCCAGCCCGAGATCGAGCGCCTCGAACGGGACCCCGGCGGCCGCCGCCAGGGCGTTGGTGCGGCGCTCGAGGGTCATCCGGTCGCCGATCGCAAACACGCGCTTGGCGGCGACGGCGGTCGCGTCGTCCTCGGTGAGCAGGAGCCCCGGGGCGCGCAGGGGGAAGTGCCCGAGATGCCCGAGGCTCGACAGCAGGTCGAAGCGGGCCTGGCGGCCGAATCCGGGGAGTGACAGGCGCTCGTAGACCCGCTCGAAGCGTCGCTCCGGGCTCCACCCCGGGTCCCCGGTGAAGGCCGCCTCCTGGGAGCCGGCGGTCTGCGCCCAGCGCCGGTAGGCGTCGAGCGTCCGGGCCGGTCGCGCTCGGTCGACCGAGCTGCGGGGGCCGAGCGGGACACCCTCGATCGTCGGCGTCGCGCCGCTCTCCCAACTCGTCCGCGCCGTGCGGATCCCGGCGAACGGATCGTCGCCCTCGACCGGCGAGAGGTGGGCGATCTGGAACGTCAGCCAGGCTGCCTCTTCGATGTCGGGCTCCGATGCCGCCTCCCCGTAGAGGGCGGGCGGATCGTCGCGCAGGAGCGCGAGGCGCCCGCAGGCGAAGGCCACCTCGTGCGCCAGGCGGCGCGCCTCGACCTCGGCCCGGATCCCGGGGACGAGGAGGCAGCGGTAGCCGTCATCGGCCGCCCGGGCCTCGCGGCGCACGCGGACGCCCCCGCGTCCGGCGGCCGCCGGCTTGGCGGCGGTCGGCGGCCGGCTGGCCGGCCTGGCGCGCGGTGTGCGGGGGGGCTTGGCGGAGGTGGCCGGGCTCTGGATCGTCGCGCGGCAGATCGGACAGCGTTCGATTACGCCGCCGTGGCGGCAGAAAGTGGGCACAGCGGCCCAGTCTAGAACGCGGGAGGAGCTCGGCGGGGGGCCGCTGAGCGCCGATTCGACGGGGATGGCAGCTTCGAGGCCGCCGAGGCGGCGTAGAGGTCGCTGCACGTCGGCCCGACCTGGCCGGCGACCGGCAGCGCCGCGCTCGCGGCGGCCGGACGGAGGCGCAACGGCGCGAACACGTCGTCGGTGAGCGTCGGCGCCGACACGACGAAGGCCGGGTTGGCCGCGGCGGTCCCGAAGGGAGGAATCCCGACGATCGTGAAGCGCACCTTGCTGTGCCCCGGGGCGACCACGAGCCGATGGAGGAGGGTCGCCCCCGCCGGACCGACCACCCGGACCGCCTGCGCACCGTCGGGGAACGAGATCAGCAGCGTCACCGGCGCGCCGGGCAGCGGCGCCGACAGCGACGCGCTCAGCGTCGCCGTTCGCGGCGTCGCTCCCGGGTTGGTGAGGATCACCTGGTTGGGAAAGGCGCCGCAGCCGGTCAGCAGCGGATCGAGGGTGGCCGCGCGGACCGCGGCGAGTGCCGCCGGCGCCGTCCGCGCCCGCAGCGACGCGGCGTAGGGGCGCAGGTCGAAGAGCAACGCGTCGCGCCGGGGCGAGATCAGCGGGGCTGTCGCGGTGAGCTGGGTCAGCGCTCCCACCAGCTGATGTGCGTGCGCCGGGTCATAGCCCCGAGGGTCGACGTAGATCGCCTGGAACCCGGAGGCCGCCGCCGCCGCCACGACGACGTCCAGCCGCTTGGCCGCGAGCGCCTGCTCCCAGTCGGTCGGGCGGCCCTTGATCGAGCCGAAGCTCCAATGCAGCCCGTTGGTGTTGAGGTACGGCCGCAGCAGGTCGTAGCTGGTGCTGAAGGCGCTCGGCGGCGGGAGGCCCGGGATGTGGTACCCCTCGGGGAAGGGGACGTAGGGCAGCTCGAGGACGCTCGCCCCGGCCGAGAGCCGTGACTGGATGACGCGCCCGAAGGCGACGTCGCTGCCATACTCGCGCGAAGCGGCGGCGTAGTCGACGACGAAGTAGGTCGAGGTCTCGTCGAGGAAGCCGAGCACCAGCACCGCCACCAGGAGCGCCGCGGCGGCCGCCGGGCCGCGTCGCCCGGCGGCGCTCTCGCCACGCAGCCGGCGGCCGGCCCGCCCGAGCAGGACGGCGACGGCGAGCAGGGAAAAGAAGGCGATGTAGAGCGAGATCCGGTTCCAGCCGCGGACGTTCGGGGTGAGGAGGAAGGCGATCAGCGCGGAGATGCCGCCGGTCGTCCCGATCGCGAAGGCGATCGCCGCGCCGAGCGCGGCCGGCCGGAGCCGGAGCTGCCACTCGCGACCGGGCGGCTCGCGGCCGCCGGCCGCGACTGCGGCGGCGCACGCGGCAAGCGCGACGAGCCAGAGGACGACGAACCCGACGGCGCCCACCACGCCCAGCGTCTCGTTGCACGACTCGCAGTAGCCCGGGCTGGTCTCGGCGGCGTAGCGGGCGTTGACGTCGGCCAGCGGCGGCAGGCGGTGGCCCCGAACGGGGAGGACGAGGTTCGACAGGCGCAGGCCGAGCTGCTCGCTCTCGAGCGGCGTCCGCGCGATCCGCGTGTTGGAACCGTGGCGCAGCGAGTAGAGGAGGCTCGGGGCGAGGTTGATGGTCACCGTCAGCGCGATCGCCGTGGCGAGCACCGCCGCGCCGAGGATCACGCGCCGACCACGCCCGGCGACGGCGGCGATCACCACCCCGACGAGGAGCAGAAGGATGGCGAAGACCGCGTAGTAGAGGCCGGCCGAGCCGATCACCACGCAGATCACGATCGTCGCGGCGGTTCGCCGCGACGCCCAGGCCAACGCGGGCGGTGCTCCGGCGCGCCGCGCGAACAGCGGCCGGGGCTCGAACAGCGAGAGGAACAGGTAGGCGCCGAGCGGGACGGCGTAGTAGGCCGAGAGGAGCACCTGCGACTCGTGGCGGTAGAAGTGGTACGGCAGCAGGGCGAAGAGAACCGAGCAGACGACGGCCACCGACGGACCGACATAGAGGCGGCGCAGCGCGTAGTAGGCGGCCAGCGCGGTGAGGGGGAAGGTCAGGAGGAAGAACAGGTTGGTGACTAGGGCGTAGTTGGAGGAGAAGACGCCGAGCAGCTTGATGAGGAGAAAGTTCAGGTTGTCGGCGCCCTGCGGGAAGTCGTAGAGGGCCTGCCCGAAGGGCGCTCCGAGGTTCGGGTTGTGCTGATACCAGCCGTGGTCGATGATGCTCTTGACCATCCCGAAGTAGAACTTCGTGTCGTCCATCTGGGCGTAACGGAACGGCACGGTGAGCCGGGCGCGCCACAGCTCGAGCGCGAGATAGGCACCGACCGAGCTCAGCGCGGCGGTGAGCAGCGCCCCGAGGAGCCCGCCCCGCCGGCCCGCCGCCATGGCGGCGGCCGCGCGGCCGCTACTCATCGCGTCGGCGGCGTCGGCGCGGGGGCTCGGTCACAGCGCACCGGTCGCAGGATAGCCGCGCCATCCCTGGCGAGTGGCGCCCGGAGCGCCCGCCGCAGGCGGCATTGCCGCCGCATCTGGCTGGTATCTTGACCGTCCGCCACGGGCCCCTGCTCGCGGCCCGAGGCGGTGATCAGGCAAAGCCATGTCCCACGAAAACGGTACGAGCGCTTCTCCGCCGGGCTCCGGCCATCGGTGGCGGCCGTCCCGCGGCTCCGCTGTGCCCCGGAGCGCCGGCCCTCGAGCCCCGCGCCTGGATCCGCGGCCGCCGCTGGCCTCGCGCGCCCTCGGTGCGCTCGGGCTCCTGGCCATCGTCCTCGGCAGCCTGGTCGTCGTCGCGCTCGCCGCCCGGGGGCCGGGCTCGCTCTCGCCGCCGACGCACTCGCACTTCTTTCCGACCTGGCTCGCCGGCCCGCTCAGCGGGGCCTGGCCGTTTGCGACCGGCGGCGCCACCCTGCTGCGCCTCTTCGACTACACGGTGGGCGCGATGTACGCGTTCTACCTCCTCGCCGTGGTCTACGCCCCGCGGCTGCGCCGGCGCTGGACCCTGGCGGCGATCCTCGCCGTCCACGTGATCTTTCTGATCTCGCCGCCCCTCGGGCTGACCGACGTCTTCAACTACCTCAACTACGGCCGGATGGAGATCGTCCACGGGCTCAACCCCTACGCGACGATCCCGGTGCTCGAGCCCCACGGCGACCCGGCCTACGCGATCAGCAACTGGCACCACCTCCTCAGCCCCTATGGACCGCTGTTCACGATCTACACGTTCGCCCTCGTGCCGCTCGGCGTGGCGACCTCGTTCTGGGTGTTCAAGGTCACCTTGATGCTGGCCAGCCTGGGCACGCTGCTGCTGATCTGGCGCTGCGCGGAGATGCTTGGGCGCGACCCGCTGCGGGCCATGCTCCTGGTCGGCCTCAACCCGCCGGTGCTCGTCTGGGGCCTGGGCGCCGACCACAACGACTTCCTGATGGTGCTGCTCATGATGCTCGCCGTCTACCTCCTGCTGAGCGCCCGCCGGCGGCCGTTCTCGCCCGCGCTGTCCATCGACGGCGAGTGGATCGGCCGCCCGCGCCGGTTGGCGCGCCGGGTCCGGGCGATGAGCGGCGCCCAGCGCGCCCACCGGCCGGCGGCGGCGCTTTCGCCGGCGCGGCGGCTGCCCGGCGTCGTCAGGGCGCCGGTGATCGTCCGGCGCGTTGCGCCGGCGTCGGGCCGGGGGCTCGCCGTTGCCGCCAGCGCCCAGGGGCTTGCCCCGGCGCCCGCGCTCCCGGCCGGGGTCGGCGGGCTCGATCGGCCGGCGGCCGAGGCTCACCGGCCGCCGCGGCGGATCGAGGCGGCCGCCACCCGTGAGAAGGCCCTCCACTTCGGCGCCGGCGCCGTGCTCGTCGCCGCCTGCGCGATCAAGCTGCCGGCTGCCATCCTCGTGCCGATCCTTGTCGCCGCGGCCCCCCGGCGCCTGCACCTGGTGGCCGGCATGGCCACCGCCCTGCTCGCCGTCGGGCTCGTCAGCTACTCGGCCTTCGGCGCCCATCTCCCCGACCTCGGCGTGCAGAGCAACCTCGTGACCGCCGTCGGCCTGCCGAACCTGCTGGGCGCGGCGCTCGGCCTCGGGGGCGAGACGTCGACCCTGCGCACCATCCTCACCGGAATCCTGCTCGTCGGCGTCGGGCTGTGTGCGCTCTGGGCCGCGCGGCGCCACGGGGACTGGCTGGTCCCGGCGGCGGTTGCCGTGCTCGGCCTCGTGCTCGTGCTGAGCTGGCAGGCGCCGTGGTACGTGCTCTGGCTGCTGCCGCTGGTCGCGCTCGCCCGCCGGCCCCAGCTCCGCGTCGCGACGCTGCTGCTTGGGGTCTACATGGTCGTGGCCTTCACCTCGACGGTGAACATCCGTCCTTCGCAGACGCTCCTCCAGCAGGTCCACGCCGCCGAGACCAAGCATCTCGTCCATTAGCCCGGCCACCGGTTTGGCCGCCGCTGCGCGCGGGTAGCTGCCCTCCGTCACGGTTCTCCACCGACCGCGGCGGCACCGACGCACCGGCGCGCCCGGTCACTGATTGCCGGCGTGCTCCGGGGGGCCCCCGTAAAACCGAAAGAGGCTCCAGATGCTGACCATAATCCTGATCATCCTCGTCATCCTGCTGCTCGCCGGCGGAGGCATCGGCTACGGCCGTCGCGGGCGCCTGTAGCGACGCGCGGCGAGCGTTCGCCGCGAGCCCTCGCAGGCCGGAGAGGGGACTCGAACCCCTGGCCTATCGCTTACAAGGCGATTGCTCTACCAACTGAGCTACTCCGGCGGGGGACGCTGGCTAGTGAAGAGCGGCGGCGTGCTCGATGTTTCCGTGCCCGTTGCTCGAGATCACGTGAGCCCAGGGTTCGGGCTCCTCGAGCGCCTCGGAGTTCAGGCGTCGCTCGAGCTCGCCGAGCACGACGCCGAACAGCAGGTGCCGCCAGGTCGCCTGGGCCAGGGCGCGACCGGAGCCGGCCAGCTTGGGCAGCTCCTCGCGCGCGGGGTGCAGGCGGTCTGAGAGCGCGGTGAGCGGCCAGCTGGCGAAGTTCTCGGCCAGCGCCGCCACCGGCCCGCGCGACCATGACGGCAGGGGGACGACGGGCGCGAGGTTGGCATAGAGCGCGCCGAACAGGGCTCCGTTCTGGAGGTGGACGGCGATCCCGATCGGCCGCCAGGCTCCGCGGCGGGTGAACGCCTTGCCCAGGAACTCGACGTCGTCGAAGGGAACCCCGAAGACCCGCTTGTCGAGCGGCATCTGAATCGCCCAGGCGGCGGCGGCCGCCGCGCCGGCCAGGGCACCGCGGAACGTGCGTGTCCGATCGATCACCATGAGTCATCCAGACTGTAACGGCACCGGCGAACACGGGTATCCAGGGGATGGCTCAGGACAGCGACGGCACCGCTCTCCAGATCCGCCCCCAGCCGCGCGGCTATGACCCCGACGCCTACCACGGGCGGGCGCGCCGCCGCGGGGTCAACATGGTGCTCTACGTCCTCGTCCGCGCCGTCCTCCAGCCGTTCTTCCACGTCTACTTCCGGCTGCGCCGGGTCGGCCTCGAACATGTGCCCAAGCACGGGCCGGTGATCTTCGCCGCCAACCATCGCAGCTTCCTCGACGCCTTCGTGATCGGCATGGTCACCCGGCGTCCGGTCTACTACGTGGCCAAGAAGGAGCTCTTCGAGAAGCCCGTCCAGGCGTGGTTGCTCAACCGGCTGGGCGCCTTTCCGGTGGAGCGCGACGCCGGCGACCGGGAGTCGATGTCGACGGCCCGGGCCATCCTCGCGCGCGGGGACTGCGTGGTGATCTTCCCCGAGGGGACGCGGATCCGGCGCGGCCCGCTCGGCGTGCCCCGCCGGGGCGTCGGCCGGCTGGCGCTCGAGACCGGTGCCCCGGTCGTCCCGGTGGCCGTCATCGGCACCGACCGCGTCCGCCGCGGCTGGCGCATCCGCCCCCACCGCGTGCGCGTGCGCGTCGGGCGCCCGCTGAGCTTCCCCCGTCTCACGCGCGCGTCGCCCGCCCAGGCGGCGGCGGTGACGCAGCGCGTCTGGTCCTGCGTAGAGCTGCAATGGCTCTGGCTGGGAGGAGCGCCGCCCGAGCGTCCGGCGGCCCCGAACGAGTACGTTCGCAGCCGGGTTCTGTCTCGCCTGACCGAATAACGTGGAATGCGTGTCCGAGCCGCCAACCAAGGGCAAGGCGCAGCTCGACGCGGAGTTCTCCGATCTCTACCGCGCCCACCTTCGCGACGTCTACAGCTACGCCTACTACCGGATCGGCAACCACCACGACGCCGAGGATCTGACCGAGCAGACCTTCCTCCAGGCCTATCGCCACTTCGAGCGCGCCCAGCGGGAATCGGACGGCCGGCCGCTGCGCCCGTGGCTGATCCGCATCGCCCACAACCTGGCGGCCAACCTCTATCGCGACCGCGCCCGCAAGCCGCAGAGCCCGCTCGACGAGGGCGCGCCGATCGCCGCCGCCCACACGACGGAGGAGCTCGTGGCCGGACGCGACGAGCTCAAACGGGTGCTCGAGGCGGTCAAGGAGCTCCCCGACGACCGCCGCGAGGCGCTGATCATGCGCTTCGCGCTGGGCATGGACAACCGCGAGATCGCCCGAGCACTCGGGCGCTCCGACGGCGCGACCAAGGTGCTGATCCATCGCGCGATCAAGCAGCTCGAGGGGATCATGGCCGCGGTTGAGGAGAGCCCATGACCGAGGTGGTCAATCTCGAGTCGCTGCTCCACCGGGCGCTCGCTCCGGTCGAGCCCCCGGAGGCCCTCGTCGTGCGCCTGGAGGCGACGCTGCGGACGATCTCCGACCTTGCCGCCGACGAGCTCGAGGGCTGGGAGCTCGCCGCCATGCGCGACCCCCGCAACTGGGCCCGCCCGGCGGCGGCACTCGTCGCCGGCACCGCCGCCGGCGCGGCCCTCGTGCTGCTGCGCGCCCGCCAGCGCCACCGCGACCAGCCCGCCGGGAGCATCGGCGACCTCCGCGACCTCGCCGAGCAGACGGCGCAGGACATCGCGGGCGAAGCCCGCAAGCTGCTCGACCATCGTTGATCCGCCGCCCCGAGCGGGGCGTAGGGTAGAGGTATGGTGCGACCGAGCAGATCCCGTGACAAGTCGGCCCTCGTCGGGCTGCGCGAGCTGGCCGACGAGGATCTCATGCAGCTCGTCCGCCAGGGCGAGGCCGCGGCCTTCGAGATCGTCTATGAGCGCCACTGCAACGCCGCCTTCTCGCTCGCCTACCGGATGACCGGCAAGCGCTCGATCGCCGAGGACGTCGTCCAGGAGGCCTTTCTCTCGCTCTGGCGCAGCGGCGCCCGCTACGACCGCACCCGCGGCAGCGTCCGGACCTGGACGCTCGGGATCGTCCACAACCGCGCGATCGACGCGCTTCGCCGGGGGATCGTCCACGACCGCCGGCGGGCCAGCGACGAGGGCATCGAGGAGCGCTTCGAGGCCCCGGAGAACACCGAAGTCGAGGTGGCCCGCCGCGACGAGTCGCGGGAGGTCCGCGAGGCGATGAGCGGGCTGCCGCACGAGCAGAGCCAGGTGATCGAGCTGGCCTACTTCGGAGGCTTCACACACACCGAGATCGCGGCTATGCTCGGCGCCCCGATCGGCACCATCAAGGGTCGCATGCGCCTCGGGCTGGCCAAGATGCGTCTCGTGCTCGGTGACCCGGGGGAGGTGACCGGATGAACGAGCAGGCCCGCAACCGCGACGAGCACGACTGCAACGGCGACGCTGCGGCCTACGTCCTCGGAGCGCTCGACGATCACGAGGTCACCCCGTTCCTGCGCCACCTCGACAGCTGCGCGATCTGCCGCGACGAGGTGGTCTCGCTCCAGGTGGTGGCCGACATGCTGCCCGCCGCGGTCACCCCGGTGACCGCCCCCCGGGCGCTGCGCCGCCGCGTCCTGGCCACCGTCTACGAGGAGGCCGAGCTGTTCCGCGCCGCCGGAGCCCGGAAGGCACCGGCCGCGAGGCGCCGCCGCTTCTGGCAGCCGGTCCCCCGCCCCTTCCAGGCGCTCGCCGCCGCCGCGCTGGTCGCGGCCGGCGTCGCCGTAGGCGCCTTCGAGCTTTCGGGCAGCGCCGCGCCGCCGAGCAGCCGGGTCGTCGCCGCCGTCACCACCCCGCCGACCACGGCCCTGCTGCGGGTGAGCGCCGGACACAACGAGCTCGACGTCTCGAGCCTGCCGGCAGCGGCGACCGGACGCGTCTACGAGGTCTGGCTCCAGCGCCGCGGCGAGCCGCGCCCGACCGATGCCCTCTTCACGCCGACCTCCGACGGTCGCGCCACCGTTGCCGTGCCCGGCGACCTCAAGGGCGTCGATGCGGTGATGGTCACCGATGAGCCGGCCGGCGGGAGCACCGTGCCCACCCGCAGGCCGATCATCCGCGCCTCGCTGCAATAGGCGCCCGCCCGGGCGCTGGTAGCGTCCGGGCCCCGATGGAGACCTGCTACCGACACCCGTCGCGGGAGACCCGGGTCGCCTGCTCGAATTGCGGGCGGCCGATCTGCCCCGACTGCATGACGACCACCCAGGTCGGCATGCGCTGCCCCGAATGCGCCCGGGCGAGGACGCCGGTGCGCACGATGCGCAACATCGGCGCCGGCGGGCTCGAGGCGACCAAGGCGCTGATCGCGATCAACGTCCTGGTCTTCCTGGCCAGCGGCAACTACTCGCTGCTGGGCAGCGGCCCGGGCGGCGCGCTCGTCGCCGACGGCCAGCTCTCGGCGGTCAGCGTGGCCCAGTGGCACGAGTACTGGCGCATCGTCAGCTCGGGGTTCCTCCATCAGAGCTTCCTGCACGTCGGCTTCAACATGTACCTGCTCTACGTGCTCGGACAGCTGCTCGAGCCCGCCCTCGGCCGGGTCAGGTTCCTGACGATCTACTTCGTCGCCCTGCTCGTCGGCTCGTGCGGCGCGCTGATCGGTGTGCCCGCCGGGGCGGCGACGATCGGCGCCTCGGGCGCCGTCTTCGGTCTGATGGGCGCCGCCGTCGTCGAGATGCGCTCTCGCGGCATCGACCCCATGACCAGCGGCATCCCCGCCCTGATCGTCATCAACCTACTGCTGAGCGTCACCTTCTCGGCGAAGATCTCGATCGGCGGTCACGTCGGCGGGCTGATCGGCGGGAGCCTCGCCGCGCTCGTACTCGGGCTCGGCGATCGCTACCGGTCGCGACTGCTCGGACTGCTCGGCTGCCTGGTGCTCGGCGCGGCCGCGGTCGGCGGGGCGATCCTGATCGCCAACGAGAAGACGGCGGCGGCGGTGGCGGCCCAGAGCGCTCCGGCGCTCACCGCTCCCTGAGCAGCTCGTCGTAGAGCGCCTGGACGCCGGCGAGCAGCCGCGACGGCGCGAAGCGCTCCGTCACGTCGGCGGCCGCCGCCGCCCCGAGGCGCGGCCCGAGCAACCGGTCGTCGTCCAGCCGCGCGAGCGCCGCAGCCAGGGCGAGCGGATCGCCGGGGGCGACGAGCAGGCCGCTCTCGCCGTCGCGAATGATCTCCGGGAGGCCGCCGTGGCGGCTGGCCACCACGCAGCAGCCGGCCGCCGCCGCCTCGAGGGCGGCGTTGGGCAGCGGGTCGGGCCGGGTCGACGGAACGACGACGACATCGGCCTGCTCATAGAGCGGGCGCGGGTCGGCGACGAAGCCGACGAAGCGGACCCGGTCGGCGATGCCGAGGTCGAAGGCGAGGCGGCGCAGCGACTCCTCGTGGTGCTCCTGACCCGGCCAGGCGTCGCCGGCGACCAGGGCGACGGCGCCGGGTACGCAGGCGAGGGCGCGCAGGAGTACGTCCTGTCCCTTCCACGAGGAGATCCGCCCGAGCACGAGGCAGACCAGGGGGCCGCCCGCGGGGGGCCGGTCGCGTCTGCGCCCGCCGGCGCCGGCGGGCAGCGCCAGGCCGTCGGGCAGGACTCGGGCGCGGGCGTCGGAGGCCGGGAACTGGTTGCGGACGGCGCCCGACACGCAGGCCAGCGCCGCGGCGCTCCGCAGCAGCAGCCGGTAGGCCGGCCAGGCGCGCTCGGTGTAGATCTCGCGCACGTGCCAGAGGTGCGGGACGCCGGCCCGCCGGGCGGCCAGCGCGCCCGACAGGGTGACCGACGTATTCGAGTGGACCAGTGCAGCCCGCGAGCGCCGCGCAAGGCCGCTCGTGGCCGCCAGGCGCCCGGCGACGGCGGCCAGGCCGCGCGGGGAGAGCTCGGCCCGGCGCAGCACGGCCAGCGGCTCGACGCGGGCCTCGACGCCCGCCGCCCGCAGCTCGCCGACCAGCGGCCCGTCGCAGGCGAGCACGACGACCGCCCGGTAGCGGGCGCGATCGAGTCCGCCGGCGATCAGGGCGAGCTGCCGATCGGCGCCGTAGCCGCCGGCCGAGGAATGGACGAGGAGGACCGTCCGGGGGCGGGTCATCCGGTGATGCCGAGCGCCACCTCGAAGGCCTGCGCCGGCGCCGGGGGCGCCAGGTCGGGGTGGAGCAGGTGGGCGAGGAGCTCGAGCCCGTCGACCAGGCGCGGCCCGGGTCGCGAGAAGTAGGCCGCGGCGTCGACCGCGACGACCCGCTCGGCGCCCAGCGCGCGCAGCCGGGGGGCGTGGGCGAGCGCCTCGGCGCGGGCCCGGGGGGCGTCGTAGCCGCAGGGCATGGCGACGACGATCTGCGGGGCGGCGGCGGCGAGCTCCTCCCAGCTCGCGGTCTCCGACGGCTCGCCCACCGCGCCGAGGACGTCCTCCCCGCCGGCCAGCTCGATCAGCTGGGGCGTCCAGTGGCCGGCGACGAAGATCGGGTCGAACCACTCGATCGCCGCCACCCGCGGGCGCTCGGCCCCGCGGACGGCGAGCCGGACCCGGTCGATCCGCCCGGCCGAGCGGGCGATCAGCGCCACGCCGGCATCGCGGCAGCCGGTCGCCTCGGCGAGCGTCCGCACGTCGGCCAGCGTCTCGCCGATGGTGTGCGGGTCGAGGGCGATCACGCGCGGGGGCGAGGGCATCCGCTCGGCGAGGGCGGCGACGTCCTCGTAGGAGACGGCGCAGACCGGGCAGAGCGCCTGGGTGACGATCAGGTCGGGCGCCAGGCGGCGCAGGAGGTCCTCGTCGAGCTCGTAGATGCTGAGGCCGGCGGCGGTCCGCTCGCGCACCGCCGCGTCGATCTCGCCGCTCGAGAGCCCCGGGGGGAGGGCGTCGCGGGTGACCCGCGGACGGGTCAGGGCGGCGGGAGGATGGTCGCACTCATGGGTCACCGCGATAACCTGGTCTCCGAGGCCGAGCGCGAAGAGGAGCTCGGTCGCGTGGGGTACGAGGCTGACGATCCGCATCGGGCCAACTGTATGGAAACCCTCAGCGACGAGCAGATCACCGACCGCCTCGCCGGCGCCCGGTCGGGCTGGGCGCGCGACGGCGAGACGATCGTGCGCGATGTCGAGCTGGACGACTTCGCCAAGGCGATCGCCCTCGTCAACGAGGTGGCGGCGCTGGCCGAGGACGCCGGCCACCACCCGGACATCCTGGTCCACGGCTGGAACCACGTGCGCCTGACGCTCTCGACCCATTCGGTCGGCGGTCTGACCGAGGCGGACTTCGCGCTGGCCGGGCGTCTTGACGCCCTGCTACGGTAGCTCTCGCAGCGCCCTCAATGAACGACGAACCTCCGCGAAGTATCTCGGGCACGATTGTGCCACCCCCGATCGCCTCCGCTGTCGGCGCGGCGGGCAGAGGCGCGGGAGAGACCCGATGAACCTGCTGCTCCTGGCGGTCGCGCTGGTGCTGGTCGGCACGAACGCGTTCTTCGTGATCGCCGAGTACTCGCTGGTGCGCTCCCAGCGCTCGAAGCTCGAAGCCGGCCGCGACGCGGGCCAGCGCGGGGCCGCGCTCGCCCTCTCGCAGGTCGACCGGATCAACGAGTACATCTCGACCTGCCAGGTCGGGATCACGATGGCTTCGATCGGGATCGGCGCGCTCGGCGAGCCGGCGATCTCTCATCTGCTCGAGCCGGTGCTCGGCGCGGCCTCCCACGGGGCGGCCGTCGCGATCGCCGTCGTCGTCGCCTACCTCCTGATCACCAGCGTCCACATCGTCGCCGGGGAGATCGTCCCCAAGCTCTACGCGATCGACCGCGCCGAGGGCGTCGCCCGCAAGGTGGCCCGGCCGCTGCAGTTGTTCCGGGTCGCCTTCAACCCGTTCATCGTCGTGCTCAGCGCGACCTCCAACCGCGTCCTGCGCATGCTGGGGGTCGACCCGAGCGTTCGCGCCGAACGCGGCGGCTCCCCGGAGGACCTCAAGCGGCTGATCCGCGAGTCCTACGTCGGGGGCAAGCTCGAGGCCAACGAGGCGACGATGCTCTCCGGCGTCTTCCACCTCCACGAGCAGGAGGCGCGCCAGGTCATGACCCCGATCCCGGCGGTGGTCACCGTCGACCTCTCCGAGGACGTCGAGACGGCGCTGCGCCGGTGCATCTCCTCCGGGCACACCCGCCTGGTCGTCACCGAGGACGAGAACCAGGACCGAATCCGCGGGATGGTCCACTCCAACTCGCTGGCTCGCCAGCTGCTGGTCGAGGGCGCCCGGGCGTCGATCGAGCCGCTGGTCCGCAACACCCTGATCGTGCCGGAGACGAAGCCGCTCGACGACCTGCTGGCCGAGCTCCAGCGCCAGCGGACCTCGCTCGCGGTCGTCGTCGACGAGTACGGCCGGGTGGCCGGGATCGTCACCGTCGAGGACATCGTCGAGGAGGTCGTCGGGGAGATCACCGACGAGACCGACGCGGCCGGCGGCGACATCCGCCGCCTGGCCAACGGCGACTGGTTCGTCCGCGGCCACGTCGCGGTGACCGATCTGGCCGACCACGGGATCGAGCTCCCGTCCGACAGCGACGCCTTCAACTCGATCGGCGGGCTCGTGTTCAACGAGCTCGGGCGCCTGCCCAAGCCGGGCGACAAGATCGAGATCAACGGCTTCGAGCTGCGGGTCGAGTCGGTGCGGGAGAACCGCATCATCAGCGTGCGGATCCGCGAGCGCCGGCGGGAGCGCGAGCAGGCCGCCGCGCCGGCTGCCTCGTAGCTTTAAAGGACTGACGCCCCGGGGGTGCGGGGCGTCAGCGGTGCTTCTGGGAGGAGGTGCGGTTGCGAGGTATGTGTCGCACCCATGAGTATGGGGAGGCACCCTCAAGCGCAGGCAAAGAACTTCCAAAGCCTTCCTAAAGATCGCTCCGCGGGGTCAGGTGTAGTCGTGAAAGCCGCGCTTGGTCTTGCGTCCGAGCGCTCCCTCGGCGATCAGCTGGCGCACCCGGTCGGGGATCTCGGTCTCGATCATCTCGCCGATCGCCAGGGAGACGTCGAGGCCGACGAGGTCGAGCAGCGCCAGCGGCCCCATCGGGTGACCGGCGCCGAGCTTCATGCACTGGTCGATGTCCGCCGCCGGCATCCCGGTCCGCTCGAGCAGGCGGACGGCGTCGAAGAGGAAGGGGAAGAGCAGGCGGTTGACCACGAACCCGGCGTCATCGGGCACCTCGACCGCGGTCTTCCCGAGCAGGGCGCAGAGCGTCCGGGCCCGGTCCCGGGTCTCCTGGCTGGCGGCGCTGGGAAAGACGAGCTCGACGAGCGCCATCTTGGTCACCGGGTTGAACACGTGGAGGCCGCAGAAGCGCTCGGGCCGGCCGCTGGCGGCGGCCAGCTGGCCGATCGACAGGGAGGAGGTGGTCGAGGCGATGATGGCGCCCGTGGCCGCCTCCTCTCCGACCTGGCGCAGGAGCGCCGACTTGGCGTCGAGCGACTCGGCGATCGCCTCGACGAGAAAGGTCGCCTCGCAGAGCTCGGCGCGGTCGGTGACGATGCTGACCTGCTCGGCCCGGCCGTCGGGCATCCGCGAGGAGAGTTTGTCGATCGTGGCCCGTGCCCGCTGGGCCGAGCCCTCCGAGCGGGCCCACAGGATGACCGGTCCCTGCGCGGCAGCGACCGCGGCGGTGCCGCAGGCGATCGCCCCGCTGCCGAGGATCCCGATCCTCTCGCTCCCCATGCGGCAGTAGATTACCGGCGATGAGGCAGTCCGGGGGCCGCGAGGTGATGATCGTCGAGGCGGTTCGGACGCCGATCGGCCGCGGACACCTCGAGAAGGGCTACTACCGGGACGTCCATCCCAACCGCCTGCTCGGCACCTGCTACGCCGAGGTGGTCCGCCGGGCGGGGGTCGATCCGGCCGAGGTGGAGGACGTGATCGCCGGCTGCGTCCAGCAGTTCGGCGAGCAGGGCTTCAACATCGCCCGCAACGCCTGGCTCGAGCAGGGCCTGCCGATCGAGACGGCGGCGACCACCGTCGATCGCCAGTGTGGCTCGGCCCAGCAGGCGGTGAACTTCGGCGCCGCGCTGATCGCCACCGGGGCCCACGACGTGATCATCGGCGGAGGCGTCGAGCACATGGGTCATCTGCCCTTCGCGGCGGGCCTGAGGACCCAGGAGGAGTTCGGGCAGGCGTTCACCCCGGCCCTGCTCGAGCGCTACGCGCTGGTCGGACAGGGCCTGGGGGCGGAGCTGATCGCCGAGGAGTGGGAGATCAGCCGGGCCGAGCTCGACGAGCTGGCCGTGCGCTCCCACCGGCTGGCGCACCAGGCGACCGAGGAGGGCCGCTTCGAGCGCGAGATCGTGCCGATGGCCGCCGCCGGCGGCGAGGAGGTGGTGGCCGACCAGGGGATCCGCCCGGACACGACGCTCGCGAAGCTGGCCGCGCTCAGGCCGGTCTTCAAGGCCGACGGGCGCGTCACGGCCGGCAACGCCTCGCAGATCTCCGACGGCGCCGCCGCCGTCCTCTTGATGTCGGCCGAGCGGGCGCGCGAGCTCGGCGTAGCCGCCCGGGCGCGCATCGTCGACCAGACGACCGTCGGCTGCGACCCGGTGAAGATGCTCGAGGGGCCGATCCCGGCGACGGCGAAGATCCTCCGCCGCCAGGGGATGACGATCGACGACATCGACCTGTTCGAGATCAACGAGGCGTTCGCCCCGGTGGTGGCCGCCTGGCAGCGGGCGCACCATCCGGACATGGATCGCGTCAACGTGAACGGCGGAGCGATCGCCCTCGGGCATCCGCTCGGTTCGACCGGCGCCCGGCTGATCACCACCCTGCTGCACGAGCTCGAGCGCAGCGACGGCGAGGTCGGTTTCGTGACGATGTGCTGCGGCGGCGGGCTCGGCACGGGGACGCTGATCCAGCGGGTCTGACCCGTCGTCGGTCCGAGCAGGCGCCGGTCAACCCCAGCGGAAGCCGACCGGCGCCGGGAGCGGCGCGAGCGGGCTGGCCGGCAGCCCGTCGGGAGCGACCGGGAGGTTGTAGCCGGTCGGGGCGATGTCGTTCGGCGTGTCGGGGTGGAAGAGGGACGCCAGGTACTGGATCTGCCCGCGGCCCGGGCCGAGCTCGAATTGGCCGCCGCCGTAGTTGCCGATTCGGCGCGCGGCGCAGTGGTCGTAGGCGTCGAGCACCGAGCGCAGGCCGCCGAGGCGCGACGGCTTGATGTTGACCATGCGGGGCGGGAACGGCCGTCCGTCGATGTCGGCCACGCCGTGGATTGGCTCGTCCCAGGTGATCCGGTCGCGGTGGGGCCGGAGCACGGCGTCGGTCTCGGGGGTCAGCGCCGGATCCTCGATCCACGCCTCGGGGAAGGCCTCGGCGACCCGCCGGTAGAGCTCGGGGTCGGCGGGGTTGTCGACCACCGAGCCGACGTAGAGGCCCTTGAGGTCGACCGAGTCGACCGCCCCGGTGGCGACGAGCTCGGCGATCAGCTCGTCGGTCCAGGACGGCGTCGGGTCGAGCTTGAAGCGGAGCGTCGGGTAGCGGTCGAGGCGGTCGCGAACCGGGCGGATGCTCGCCGGCTCGCCGAGGCGCAGCGAGACGACGAAGCTGACGGGTCGCACGTCGCGCCCGAGCGCGGCGGCCAGCGAGACGCCCTCCTGGCGCAGGGCGAGGTCGAGTGCGGCCGAGTGGAACGTCCAGCGCCGGTAGAGGCGCGAGACGGGCCGCTGGGGCGCCTCGGGGAAGAGGTCGAGCTCGTCGACATGGGCGCAGAACGAGGCGAGTGTCCAATTGCCGGCCAGCGGCGCCACCGGACCGGCGCGCTGGAGCTTCTCGTGGTCGACGGCGTCGTAGACGACGTCCTCGCCGAGGCCGGTCTCGCCGGCTCCGTGGAGGGCGACGACCGTGGTCTTGCGCTCGAAATCGCTCGAGACCTGGGCGACGAGGCCGTCGAGGGCGTAGCCGTCGACGGCCAGCGGGAGATCGGCGAGCGCCTCCCAGCTCGTCATCCGGCCCGCTCCCGGCCGGCGGCCGGGCCGGCCTCGAGCCGGGCGACGAGCTCCTCGAGGCGGAGCTCCTCGAGGCCGCGGCCGACCGCCTCGAGCTCGCGGGCGCAGAACTCGATCAGGGTGCGCCCCTCGCGAACCAGGTCGAGCGTCTCGCGCAGTCCGGCCTCGCCGCCGTCGAGGCGGCGGATGATCTGCTCGACGCGGCCGAGCGCGGTCTCGTAGGTCGGCTCGCCGGCCTCGGGGGTGCTCACGGGTCGACGATCCGCGCCGGAAGGCGCCCGTCGGCGAAGCGCAGGTTCACCGTAACCGACCGGCGGGCCGCCGCGGCGGTGCCGATCAACTCGCCGGCCGGCCCCTCGACCATGGCGTAGCCGCGCTCGAGCGTACGCGCCGGGTCGTGGGCCGAGAGGGCGAGGGCGAGGCGCTCGAGGTCGCCCGGGCGCCGCCGGGCGCAGTCGAGGGCCGCCGCCTGCGCCTTGCGGGTGACCACGAGCGCGTGGCCGGCGTTTCCGGCGCGCTCGGAGGCCACACGGCGCCGGGAGCTGGCCCGCAGCTCGCGCAGGCGCTGGTGGAGGGCCGCGCGATGGCGGGCGACGTGCTCGGCCGGCGCGCGGGAGAGCGAGGCCAGGGTGCGCGCGCGGACGAGGACGGCCGCCCGGCCGTGCCCGGAGAGGCGGCGGGCCCGAGCGGCGAGGGCGAGCCGGGCCTCGGCGCAGTGGACGGGGACGGCCGCCTCGGCGGCATGGGTCGGCGTCGAGCAGCTCGCGGCGGCGACGTCGTCGAGCAGCGTCCGGTCGCTGTGGTGGCCGACCGAGGCGATCACCGGCACCGGCAGGAGGGCGACCGTCCGGCAGAGCGTCTCGTCGCAGAAGGCCATCAGGTCGACCAGCGAGCCGCCGCCGCGGGCGACGATGATCACGTCGACCCGGCCGAGCGCCGCGAGGTCGCGCAGGGCGGCGGCGATCCGCGGCGCGGCGTGGCGATCCTGGACCGGGGTGAAGGCCCAGATCAGGCGCCCGGCCCAGCCGCGCCGGGCGAGCCCGGCGAGCACGTCGTCGCGCGCCTTCCCGGCCTCGCCGCAGACGACGCCGATCGTCCGCGGGAGGGCCCGGCGGGGCAGGAGCTTCTGGGGCTCGAGGAGGCCGTCGGCGGCGAGCCGGCGCCGCAGACGGGCCACCTGGGCGAGCAGGTCGCCCTCGCCGGCGATGCGCAGGTCGCTGACGGTGAAGGAGAAGGACGGCGAGGATGTGGCGCTCCCGGGGTAGTAGTCGCAGCCGCCGGCGAGGACGACGCGCACGCCGTCGGTCAGCTCGCCGGTCACCGCGTGGAGGCGGTCCCAGTCGCTGCGCCACATCGCGCAGGCGATCGCCCCGTCGGCGTCGCGGAGCTCGAAGTACACGCGGGCGGCGGTCGGCGGCCGGAGGTTGACGATCTCGCCGACGAGCTGGATGCGGGCGAGGCCGCGCAGGCGCTCGCGCAGCCCGGCGACGTAGCGCCCGACCGGGAAGGGGCCGGGGAGGCGCGAGCCGGGGATACCGGCGGGCGCGGCGGGACCGGGGTGCTGGAGCATCGCGTCCGAGGGTAGCGCCTGCCCCCGACGCCGCCGGCCGCCTGGTTCAGGCGCCTTCGCGGCCGACCAGCGACGGCAGCGCCCGTTGGCCGTCCTGGGCCTCGCCGCCGCGCGTCTCGCCCTCGTAGCCGAGCTGCTCGAGGCGGCGGATCTCCCGGATCCCGGCGATCCGGGCGGGGTGATCGGGCGGGAGGCGGGCGATCAGTTTGAGCATGCGGTTGCGCAACTGGAGCGCGAAGTGCGGGGTCGAGGCGCCGCTGAGCTGCCGGATGTCCTCGAGGGTGACCTCGTGGAGGGGGCTGCTCCGCTGGGGGGTCTCGGCTTCGCTCAATGGACCGGTGCGATCTCGAGCAGCTTGTCGATGCTCGTCTGGAGGGCGAGCGAGATCTGCCTCCCGTCGCCGACCAGCCAGGCGTGATTGTAGACACCGTGGGCGGGGTCGCTCGCGTAGCCGGGCTGGGTGTCGAGCAGGTACTGCCTGACCGCCGGGGGCAGCGGCCCGGCGCTCGAGTCGAGCAGCAGCAGGGCCCCGTAGGTACCGCTGCCCGAGAGCGCGGCGGCGGCCGGGCCGGCGAGCGGCTGCTGTTCGTTGGCCAGGACGAGGCCGCGGCCGGCCTGGATCGGCCCCCAGCCGAAGTCGCCGTCCCGGTAGCGGGCGAAGGCGAGGGCGGTGGCCACCGGGTCGGGGCCGGCGACGCGCTTGACCCGGCCGAGCTTGCGCAGCGCTTTGATCGCGGGGAGCCCGACGATCGGCCCGGGTCCGATCACGTAGATGCGCGGCTGCTGGAGGCGTCCGATGGCATCGCGGGTCTCGGGCGGGACGGCGTCGCGCGTTACGAAGAGGATCGGATCGCCGCTCTTGGCCGCCCAGGCCGCGGCGGCCATGGCGTAGGCCGGGGCGTCGCTCGAGACGACCATGACCCGGTTGTCGGCCGTCCCGCGGACGCTGGTCTCGTAGGCGGCGACGCTCGCGGCGAGCGCCGCCGGGTTGGCCCCGGTGAGGTGGGCCGTCTTCGACGCCGACGGGCTCGCGGTGTCGCCGACCCGGATCACCTGGACGGGCTGGAGGCGCTCGAAGGCGGCGCTCCCGGCCGCGCTCATGCTGTGGCCGTCGGTGAGGATCAGCGGGGCCCGCAGGGGCGGGCTCATGAGGACGCTGGCCACGAGCGCCGCGTGCCAGTCGCCGGCCTCGGCCACGGCGACCGTGCGGGCGCGCTGCTCGCCGCCGGGATAGACGGCGACCGCGGCGGCAGCCGACTCGGCGAGCGGATCGGCCCCGGCCACGCGGGTCGTGTTCTTGGTGGCCAGGAGGGGCAGTCCGGCGACCTGGGGGCCGCCGCCGGCACCGGCGGCGCTGACCTCGACGGTGCCCGGAGAGCCGAGCCGCCCGGCGATCATGATCGCCAGGAGGACCACGATCACCGCCAGCAGCGCGAGGGACGTGCGCGTCCGCAGCGTCGCGGGCACCGGCAGTCGACCGATTTTGGGGAGCGGCAAGCGCGTGCGGAGCGCTCGGCGGACACGAGGTGGCGGGGACTCGGCCGGGCTGCGCTCGCGGCGCTTGGGCAGGTGGGGGCGCGGCAGCCGGCGTCGGCGCTCGGCCTTGGGCGGCTTTGGGGGCTTGGGCTCCTTGGCGGCGCGGCGGATGCGCGGGAGTCGGGGGCGGCGCATGGGGGCGGACAATACGCGGACGGCGTTGGTGGGAGTCGGGTAGGAGGCGTCCCGGGGTCCGGCCGTCTATGGTTGGCCGCCGATGACCGAGGTCTCAGCCCGCAACCGCATCGCCATCGACGTCGACCGGACGCTGTGCTTCGGCTTCGGCGACTGCGTCGACACGGCGCCGGCCGTGTTCGGCCTCGACGACGAGGATGTCGCCTACGTGATCGACCCGGACGGCGCCGACGTCGACATGATCGTCGAGGCGTCGCAGAACTGCCCGGTGGACGCGATCGTCATCTGCGACGAGCTCGGCGTCCAGCTCTACCCATAGGAGAACCGCAAGACTTATTGCAACTCCGCTGCACGAGATGTTGCGGTTCTGGTAGGTTGGCGCCCGAACGCCGAATCTTCAGTCCGACACTGAAGAACGGGGGACCCAGGTTGCAGGGGCGAATCTCACGTTTTCCGTGAGGAGCGCGGCTCTTTCCGCGCCAGCCCGACAGCTAACCCCGCAGGCCCACGAAAGAGGTTGCTGGGTGCGATTGCGATTGCGAACGATCCCCGTCGTTGTCATGGCAGCGCTTCTGATCGTCGTGACCGCGCCGGCTGCGCTCGCCAAGAAGGCCGCCGCCAGGAAGGCGGCCGACTCGGGCGGCGCCGCCTACGCTCCGGCGGCCTCGACCCCCCCGGCGGCGGGCAGCGCCCCGGCGGCCCCAGCGGCGCCGGCGCAGGCCCCGCTCGCGCCGGGTGCGGCGCCGCCGGCGAACACGGGCGGTCAGGCCTACGGCGCCGTCGGCCCGGTCATCCCGCAGGCGACCGTGGCGGGCGCTGTGGCCAAGATCCTCCCGAGCGGCTACGCGGCCGCGCCGGCCGATGCGCCGGCGGCGGTGCAGCAGGCGATCTTCGCCGCCAACCAGATCGTCGGCCGGCCGTACATCTACGGCGGCGGCCACCAGGACTTCGTCTCCCCGGGCTATGACTGCTCGGGCACCGTGTCCTTCGCGCTCCACGGCGGCAACCTCCTGGCCACGCCGATGGACTCGAGCGAGTTCATGCGCTGGGGCGTCCGCGGAGCGGGCCAGTGGATCACGATCTACAGCAACGCCGGACACGTCTACATGACGATCGCCGGCATCCGGCTCGACACGAGCACGGCCGGCGATCCGTCGCGCCTCGCCGGCCCGCGCTGGCGCCCGCTGATGCGCTCGAGCCGCGGCTTCCGGGTGCGCAGCCTGGCCGGGCTCTAGCTCGGCCGGCGGCCGCGTACCCGGGCGCTACGGTCGGCTACGCTAAGCGCTCCACGACCAGGAGGATCAGATGCCCGGCTTGACCGGACGCATGTCCACCATCGTCAAGGCCAAGGTCTCGAAGCTGCTCGACCGCGCTGAGGATCCGGCCGAGACGCTCGACTACAGCTACGAGAAGCAGCTCGAGCTGCTGCAGAACGTCAAGAAGGGCATCGCCGACATCGTCACGTCGAAGAAGCGCCTGCAGATGCAGGAGGCGACGATGCAGCAGCAGGTCGTCAAGCTCGACACCCAGGCGCGGCAGGCCCTCGCCGCCGGGCAGGAGGATCTGGCCAAGGTCGCGCTCGACCGCAAGCAGACGATCCAGGCCGAGCTCCAGGGGCTCGACACGCAGATCCGCGAGCTCGAGGGCCAGCAGGAGAAGTTGACCGACTCCGAGCGCAAGCTGCGCGCCAAGATCGAGGCCTTCCGGACCAAGAAGGAGGTCATCAAGGCGCAGTACTCCGCCGCCGAGGCGCAGGTCCGCATCTCCGAGGCGGCGACCGGCGTCGGCGAGCAGATGGCCGACGTCGGGCTGGCCATGCAGCGGGCGGTCGACAAGACGGAGAACATGCGGGCCCGGGCCAGTGCGGTCGAGGAGCTCGAGGCGGCGGGTACGTTCGACGACCTGACGGCGCTCGGCACCGGCAAGGACGACATCGATCGCCAGCTCGAGCAGATCTCGAGCTCGAGCGCGGTCGATGACGAGCTCGCCCGGCTGAAGGCCGAACTGAGCGGCGGGGCCCCGGCCCAGCCGCAGATCCCGTCGCACGCGCCCGAAGGGCCGGCCAAGCCATGATCGTCCGCATCTTCAGCGACGACCAGTACCGCGTCCCGGACGAGCTGGTCGACCGGATGAACAAGCTCGACAACGAGTGCGTGGCCGCGGTCGAGGCCGGCGACGAGCCCCGTTTCCGCGCCTGCTACGACGAGCTCCTCGCCCTGGTTCGCGACGAGGGCGAGGCGCTGGCCGACGACGCCCTGACCGGCTCCGACCTGATGCTGCCGCCGTCGGACCTGACGATGGAGGAGGCTCGCGAGGAGTTCACCGGCCAGGGCCTGATCCCCGACTGAGCAGGGCGGCGCTGCGGGCGAGCGTCCGCGCCCCGGCGCCGAGCCCCCGCGCCAGCCTGGCCGCCGCCTTCCGCGCCGCCCGCGGGGCTCCGCTGACTCACCTCAGCGCGTGGGCGGCGGCGTCCGCGGAGAGCCACCCGCGCCGCCGGAGCTCGCCGACGAAGTCCGCGTACGGCGCCGCCAGCCGCTCGCCCCGGCCGGCATCCGGCGCGAACCGCTCGCGGGTGCCGACCATCTCGGCCGCCACCTCGGCGAGCCGCCGACCCCGGGCCGCGGCGAGCATGGCCGCCCCGAAGGCCGACTCCGCCCGGTCGGGGACCCGCACCGGGCGACCCAGGGCGTCGGCCCGCAGCTGGCAGAGGTCGCGGTTGGCGGCGGTTCCCCCGCTCACGGTCAGCTCGCCGCCGGTCGGGGCCCCGAGCGCGTCGAGCACGTCGAAGCACAGCCGCTCGACGAAGGCCAGGCCCTGGAGCAGGGCGGCGAAGAGCTCGTCCTCGCCGGACGGCTCGCCGACCACGAAGGCGCAGGCGTCGCCGGCGCAGAACGGGAACCGCTCGCCCCGCCCGACCAGCGGATAGGCGATCACGCGGGTCTCGGCGTGGGACGCGGCCCGGCGGGTGAGCTCGTCGAGGTCGCGGCCGGCGAAGGCCGCCTCGAGCGCGCCGGCCCCGCAGCTCGACGCCGCGCCGGGCAGCCACTCTCCGTCCGGGGCCCGGTGCGAGTAGACCGCGCCGCCGGGGGCGCCGATCGGCGCCTCGGAGACGCCCTTGAGCACTAGCGTCGTCCCGAGCGCCGAGCTCCAGTCGCCCACCCGCAGCGCGCCGCCGGCGATCTGCGCCGCGCAGCCGTCGGTCATCCCGGCGAAGATCGGCGTCCCGGCCGCGATGCCGGTGTGGGCGGCCGCGGCCGGGCAGACCGACCCGAGGAGTCCGCCCGGGCGGACGACCTCCGGGAGCACGCCGGCCGGGACGAGGCCGCGCACCGCGGCGGGCCAGCAACCGGCGGCGAGGTCGTAGCCGCTCTTCAGCGCGTGGCTCGAGTCGCAGGCGACCTCGCGCCCGGCCAGGCGCCGGGTGATGAAGTCCGCCTGGTGGGCGAGCCGGCCGGCGCCGGCGAGCTCGGGCCGCTCCTCGAGCAGCCAGAGCAGCTTGGGCAGCGCCCACGCCCGCGGCGCGCCGATCCGCCCGGCTTGCTCCGCCGCCCGGCCGTCGTCGTACATCAGCGCCGGCGTCAGCGGCTCGCCCGCGCGACCGACGAGCAGGATCGTCCCCGAGGTCGCACACGCGGCGAGACCGGCCACCCGCTCGGGCGCGATCTCCCGCACGGCGTCGCGGGCCGCCCCGCCGAGCGCCTCCCACCAGCTCTCGGCGTCCTGCTCGTGACGCGGTCCGTCGCGCCGACTCTGAAGGCCGCGCTCGCCCCGGCCGACCACCGTCCCGTCGGCGGACACGGCCAGCGCGCGTACGCCCCCGGTACCCAGGTCGATGCCGAGCCAGACGGGGCTCCTCAGCCGGTCGCCGGCGCCCGGGGCCATCGCCCCATGATCCCATCGCCCCGGCTCGATGGTGCGCGCGGGGCGCGCCGGGGCGGGCGTAAGCTCCGCGCAGACAAACGCCGCCGCCGAGACCGCAGGAGAGCCAGCCATGACCACCCCCGCCCCCAGCTCGTCGCCGGCCGGTCTCGGCTTCGGCATCCCGGCCGAGCTCGAGGAGCTCCTCGCCCGGGTTCGGGCCTACGTCGCCGAGGACGCGATCCCGGCCGAGGCCGAGATCGCCGATCCGACCGACCTGCTCGCGTCCTGGCCGGTGGTCGAGCGGCTCCGCGAGCGCGCCCGCGACCGGGGCCTCTACATCCCCCACATGCCGGCCGAGTACGGCGGCCTCGGGATCGGCGTCGTCGGCATGGCGCTGATCTCCCAGGAGGTCGGCGGGGCGCCCCTGGCCGCGCTCGGGCTCAACGCGATGGCACCCGACGAGGGCAACATGCACACGCTGCTGCTCGCCGGCGACGACGAGCAGAAGGAGCGCTGGCTGCGCCCGCTGGCCGCCGGGGGCATCCGCTCCTGCTTTGCCATGACCGAGCCCGACGTCGCCAGCTCCGATCCGACGAACCTCGAGACGACCGCCGTGCGCGACGGCGGCGACTGGGTGCTCAACGGACGCAAGTGGTGCATCACCGGGGCGCGCGGCGCCGCCTTCGCCATCGTCGTGGCCAAGACCGGTACGGCCGACGCCCGGGGCCACCGCAACTACAGCCTGATCATCGTCCCGGCCGAGACACCGGGCTGGGAGGTCGAGCGCGACCCCCCGTGGATGGGCGCGCACGCCCCGGGCGGCCACCCGATCGTCAGCCTACGCGACGCCCGCGTGCCCCTCGGGAACCTCCTCGGCGCCGAGGGCGCCGGGTTCGCGATCGCCCAGAAGCGCCTGGCCGGAGGACGTCTGGCCCACGCCATGCGTTGGATCGGCACCGCCCAGCGCGCCCTCGACCTGAGCGCCGAACGAGTGCTCGACCGGCGGGCCTTCGGTCAGGAGCTCGCCGGGCACCAGATGATCCAGGCGATGATCGCCGACTCGGCGATGGACCTCTACGCCTCCCGCCTGATGGTCCTCCACACCGCCTGGAAGGTCGAGCGCGGCCTGCCCCACCGCCAGGAGGTCGCGATGACCAAGACGTTCGTATCAGAGGCCTTCGGGCGGATCGCCGACCGGGCGGTTCAGATCCACGGGGCGGCCGGCATCGCCCTCGACCTCCCAATCGGGCGCATCTACCAGGACGCCCGGGCGGCGCGCATCTACGACGGGGCCAGCGAGGTCCACCGGATGACGATCGCCCGAGAGTGCCTCCGGCTGGCCCGCGCCGGCGAGTCGACCAAGGCGGCGACCGGAGACCTCGGCTGATGGCCTCAGAGCCTCGCGAGTCGACCACGGCGGCGGCGGGAGACCTCGCCTGATGGCGCCGGAGATCGCCACCGACGACATCGTCGCCACCGCCGCCGACGCCGGCGACCGCCCCCCGCTGATCGTGCTCGACCGCCTGATCGCCTTCCTCGACGCCCACGGGCTCGGCACCGGCCCGGCGTCGTTCGCGATGATCGGCGGCGGCCACTCCAACGTGACCTACGCGGTCAGTCGCGGCGATCGGCGCTTCGTCCTGCGCCGCCCGCCGCGGCCGCCGATCCCGCCGAGCGCCAACGACATGCTCCGCGAGGCGCGGGTGCTCCGCTCCCTCGACGGCCGCGCCCGCGTCCCGCGAGTCCTCGCCGTCTGCGCCGACCCCGCGGTGCTCGGGGCTCCGTTCTACGTCATGGAGGAGGTCGCCGGCGTCGTCGCAGGCGTCTGCGTCCCGCCCGCGCTCGACACCCCCGACCAGCGGCGGCGGATGGGGGAGGAGCTGATCGACGCCCTCGTCGAGCTCCACGCCCTCGACTGGCGGGCCGCCGGCCTCGAGGGGTTCGGCCGGCCCGACGGCTACCTCGAACGCCAGCTCCGCCGCTTTCGCGGCCTCTGGGAGCAGAATCGGACGCGCGACATCCCCGCCGTCGACCGGGTCGCCGGCTGGCTCGCGCGCAACCGCCCGCCATCCCCGCCCGCCACGATCGTCCACGGCGACTACCGCCTCGGCAACCTCATGTTCGCTGCGGCGGCGCCCGCCCGCGTGGTCGCGATCCTCGACTGGGAGATGTCGACGATCGGCGACCCGCTCGCCGACCTCGGCTACCTGTTCGCCCTCTACCTCGACCGCGACGACCCGCCGGTGAGCGTCTTCGAGTTCGCCGCCCTGACCCGGCAGGACGGCTTCCCGCTCAAGGCCGAGCTCCTGGCCCGCTACGAGGAGCGCTCCGGGCGCTCGATGACCGACATCCGCTGGTACCGGACGCTCGCCCTCTGGAAGGTCGTCGTCTACATGGAGGGCAACTACCGCCGGGCCTCGCTCGGCATGTCCGACGACCCCTACCTGCGCTCCTTCGGCGGCCAGGTGCTCGAGTTGGCCGCTGCGGCCGAGGCGCTCATCGCCGCCTGAGCGCCGAGGCGCGATCGGCACCCCGATCGCGGCGCGCCCAGCGCTCCCTCCGGCGTCCAGGCTCGAACATTCGGCTAAACACCCGGCCCCCGGCTGCCGATGGGGGGGTATGCCAGGTGCACGGTCAAGCAGCCGCCCCGCTCCGTCCGGCTCGCCGCCGGCCGCGTCCGCGGAGCGGAGTCGCTCGGCCTCGTCCCTGGTCCAGGCGCACCCGTCGGAGAGGCGGGGCGACAACCCATTCGCGAGTCCGGTGCCCACATCGTGGTCGCGCGGTGCAAGCAGCCCTTGGAGGAAGACAATGTCGCAGCTCGTTGATGACCACCGCCGTCGGCGGCGGCCGCGCTTCGCGCGGCTCACGCTCGCCGGCGCCCTGACCGCCGGAGCCCTGGCGCTCGTGCCGGCTGCCCAGGCCGACACCCTCGGCAGCGTCCGCACCCACGTCCACGGGGCCGACGCCGCCCTGCACAGGGTCGCCGCCGCCGCCTCCACCGGTTCCGTCAGCGGCCCGCTCGCCGACCTCGAGGCGCAGCTCCGCGCCGCCGGCCACGAATCGACCAAGCTCTACAAGCACGCCCATACCTCGGCCGCCCGCGTCAAGGCGGCGACCGCGATGACCAAGATCGCCGCCCAGGAGAGCCGCGACGCCGCCGTGCTCACGCCGCTCGTCGGCCAGCTCGGCGGGACCGGCCAGACCGACCTCGCCGGTTTCATCGCCGCTGCCACCCAGGGCCGCGAGCAGGCGCTGAGCCTCGTCACCCAGCTCCTCGGCCAGCTCCCGGCCGGCGCCCAGGGCGCGATCGCCGCGATCGTCGCCCAGCTCTCGAACGCCGGCGCCGGCCAGGTCGGCCAGCTCGCCGGCGCGATCTCGCCCGGATCGGTCGCCTGCCCGGCGATCGACGCCGTCAGCCAGGTCGTGGCCACCGTGCTCACCGCGGTCCAGGCCGACCTCGGGCGCGTCCAGTCGATCCTCTCGTTCCTCCCGGCCGGCGCATCGGCCGAGCTCACGACGGTCATCCAGGGCCTCCCCGACCAGCTGAACTCGCTGGTGGCGACCCTCAAGCAGGCGTTCAACTGCTCGAGCACGACCCCGGTCTCCGGCGTGCCCGACCTCGCCGGCGTGGTCAGCCCTCCGCTCGGCGTCGTCGGCTCGGTGCTCGACTCGGTGACCAAGCTCGTCCAGTCGCTCCTGTCGAGCTTCCTGCCCGCCATCGGCGGCGGCCAGACGCCCGGTCCGGTCACCGTTCCCGGCCCGGTCTCCGGCCTGCTCGGTCAGGTCACGAACCTCATCCCCGGTCTCGGCGGCCTCTTCGGGGGTGCCGGCGGCGGCCTCTTCGGCGGCCTCTTCGGGGGGGCCGGCGGCCTCGGCGGCTAGGAGCGGCGCCCTCGCGCCCACCCCACACCGACCCGCGCAGCATGGGCGCCTCGGCCTCCCCCGGCCGGGGCGTCCATGCTTCAGGGCTCGCGCAAGAATGCTTGCGCGAGCCCTAGCTCAGAAGGGGATGCCCCACAGGGGGAACCAGCGCTCGAGGTCGGCCTCGATCGGCAGCTCCCGCTCGACCTGGGCCTTGATCTGGAGCTCGCGCTCGGTCGCGCGGGCGCCCTCCCCGGCCGGGACGAACGGGTACCACGTCCCCCGCTTGTAGTTGTAGATGAAGTAGATCTTCCGGCTTCCCGGACCGTGGAAGGCGAACACGGCGCAGAGCACCCGGTCGCCGTAGCCACCGGTCTCCAGGGCGCTCGAGACGGCGTTGACGGCGACGACGAGATCCTCGAGGCCGGGGTCGCGGATGATCATCCACCGGTAGCCGAAGGCGTCGTCGTGGCTGTCGATCGTCGCCCCGACCTCGCTCCCCGTCGCCTTGACGACCTCCTCCATGTCCTTGACGATCGACTCGAAGTCGCTCGTGGCCAGCGGCTGAAAGACGATTCCCGCCACGCCGTCGGTGCCGATCGAGTGCTCGCTCTCGAGCGTGACGTAGGCGGTCGACAGGGCGAACAGCCGGTCGGGCGCCGGCCCCTTCACCCTGCGGCGTCCGGTCAGGGCGTCGCGCAGGCTCATCGTCCGCTCTGGAGCTGCGCCTCGAGCCGCGAGAGCGCCGCCAGGCGCTTCTCGAGCGGCGGATGGGTCGCGAAGATGTTGCTGATCGACCGCTTGACCGCCGGCGGAACGATGTAGAAGGCGGCCATCCCCTGCGGCGCCGCCCGGAGGTCCTGCATCGGCACCCGCTTCATCGTCCCGCTGATCTTCAGCAGCGCCGACGCCAGCGCGCTCGGGCGCCCGGTGATCACCGCCGCCCCCCGATCGGCCGCGAACTCGCGGTAGCGCGAGAGCGCCTGCATCAGCACGAACGACACCGCGTAGACGGCGGCTGAGATGAGGATGACCGCGAAGAACGACCCTCCCTCCTCGTCGTCATCGCCCCCGCCGCCGAAGAAGAACCCGAATTGGACGATCAGCGACGCGATCGACGCGAAGAACGCGGCGATCGTCATGATCACCACGTCGCGGTTGATCACGTGGGTCAACTCGTGCGCCATCACCCCCTCGAGCTCGGCCGGCTCGAGCAGCGCCAAGAGCCCGGTGGTCGCGCAGACGGTCGCCGACTTCTGCGACCGGCCCATCGCGAACGCGTTGGGCATCGACGTGTCGATCACCGCGATCCGCGGCTTGGGCAGGTCGGCCTGGACGCAGAGCCGCTCGATCGTCGCGTGCAGCAGCGGCTGCTCGCGCGCGGTCACCTCGCGCGCCCCCGTCGTGTAGAGGGCGATCTTGTCGGCGGCGAAGAACTGGAAGAGGAAGAGGCCCCCGCCGATGACGAGCAGGATCACGCCCCGCGCCCCGGCGGCGAACAGCGCCGCCAGCAGGACCACGTAGACGAGGCCGAGGAGGAACATCGTCAGCAGCATCCGCGCCTGGAGACCGGGGTCGCGGCCGAACGCGTTTCGCCTGCTGGCCATGGGAAAGATCATCGCAGACCGGAAACTGCTCCCAGAAGACCGGAGCCGAACCGGGCATGCGTCGAAAATCGGGCACGATGGCCCTAAAGGAATCGTCCGAAACTGCCGAGAGGAGCACTGCCGATGCAATCGATCCTCCGCCCGCCATGCACGCAGACCGCTCGCTGATCCCCGGCCTCGGCGCCGCCGCGTCGCTCGTCGCGGCCATCGCCTGCGCGTTCTTCGTGACCGCGGCCCTCGTCGCCTTCCACAGCTGGCCCCAGGTCACCACGGCCAGCAGCGCGCGCGCCCTCACCGTCGCCGTCGACACCCGCCACAAGCCGGCGATCGTCGTCTCCGCCGTTCCCCGCGCGCCCCGCGCCGTCGCCGGCCGCGCGCCCAGCGCCCCGACCGTCGTGCGCAGCCAGCCCGCGATCTCCGCCCAGGTCGTCGTCCCCGCCGCCCGCGCCCGGCGGCGGCTCGTCTCGATCTCGCCCCAGGTCGCGCCCACGGCCCCCCTCGGCACCGCGACCCGCCCGGTCAAGCCGGCGACCCCGGTGGCGCCGACCGTCTCGACCGTCCTCGCCCAGACCACCACGGGCACGACGACCAACGTCGGCGGACTCGTCAGCGGCGTCACCAACGGCCTGGCCACCACCGTCGCCCCGGTCAACCCGCAGCTCGCCACCACCGTCCAGAGCCTCGGCGCCGGAGTCAGCGGCGCGGTCATCTCGCTCGGCAACAGCCTCGCCCAGCTCCTCCTGGGGCTCAGCCCGGCCAAGTAGCATCCCCCGTGTGGGTCGCACCTACGACGGGATCGACGAACGCCTGCGCGACTGGATCGGCCGGCAGCCGCTGTTCTTCGTGGCGAGCGCCCCCCGCGAGGACACCGGGCACGTCAACCTCTCGCCCAAGGGCCCGATCGGCACCCTCCGCGTGCTCGAGCCCCGCAAGGTCGCCTACCTCGACGTCGTCGGCAGCGGCGCCGAGACAATCGCCCATCTCCGCGAGAACGGGCGCATCGTCCTGATGTTCTGCGCCTTCGACGGCCCGCCGCGGATCCTCCGCCTCCACGGGCGCGGCGAGGTTGTGATGGCCGGCGCTCCCGGCTTCGACGAGCTCCTCGAGCGGTGCGCCTTCGCCGAGCCCGCCGTCCCCGCGGCCCGGCGCGCGGTGATCGTCGTCGAGGTGACCCGCGTCGCTGACTCCTGCGGCTACGGCGTGCCCCTGATGAGCTTCGACGGGCTCCGCCCCCACCAGGACGCCTGGGCCGAGAAGAAGGTCCGCGCCGGCGGCCCCGAGGCCCTAGAGGACTACCAGCGCGAGAAGAACGCTCGGAGCCTCGACGGGCTCCCCGCCGTCGAGCTCGCCTGACGCGAGCCGGGCTCCTCCGGCCGATCGGGGGATAATCGCCCCGGCATGGCCACGATCGAAACGCTCTCCCCCGTCTTTCCCCTCGGCAGCCGGGTCAACTCCCGCGGCCGGCTCGAAGTCGGCGGGTGCGACACGATCGAGCTCGCCCGGGAGTTCGGCACCCCGGCCTACGTCGTCGTCGAGGACGATCTCCGCGCCCGCGCCCGCGCCTACCTCGACGCCTTCCGCGCCGCCGCGGTCGACGACTTCCAGGTCACCTTCGCCGCCAAGGCGTTCCCCTGCACCGCCGTGATGACGCTGTTCGCCGAGGAGGGCCTCGGCTGCGACGTCGCCTCCGACGGCGAGCTCCACCTCGCCCTGCGCGCCGGCTTTCCCCCCGCCGCGCTCGTCTTCCACGGGAACGCCCGCTCGGAGGTCGAGCTCGGCCGCGCCGTCGCCGCCGGCGTCGGGCTGGTCGTGATCGACAACTTCGACGACATCGACCGGCTCGAGCGTCTCTGCGCGTCACCATCGAAGGGGACCCGCCAGCGGGTCCTGATCCGGGTCACCCCCGGGGTGAGCGGGGAGACCCACGCGAAGATCTCCACCGGCCAGGCCGACTCGAAGTTCGGCCTCGGGCCCGCCGACGTCCGCCTGGCCATCGAGCGCGTCACCGGCGCCGCCGGCCTCGAGCTCGCCGGCCTGCACATGCACATCGGCTCGCAGCTCCTCGACCTCGCCCCCTTCCGGGCGGCGATGACCGTGCTCGGCGACCTCGGCGAGTTCGGGGTCTACGACCTCGGCGGCGGCCTCGGCGTCGCCTACGCCCCCGACCAGCGGCCCCCGTCGATCGCGGAGTACGTCGCCGAGCTGGTCGCCGCCGCCGGCGAGCTCTTCGGCCCCGGCCGGCGCCTGCTGATCGAGCCCGGCCGGTCGCTGGTGGCCCACGCCGGCATCACGCTCTACACGGTGCAGAGCGTCAAGCGCAACGTCTCGACCTGGGTCGGGGTCGACGGCGGGATGTCCGACAACCTCCGCCCGATGCTCTACGGCTCCCACTACGAGGCCGAGATCGCCGACCGCCTCGGCGGCGACACGCTCTGCCACGTCACCGGCAAGCACTGCGAGTCGGGCGACGTGATCGTCCGCCGGGCGCGTCTCGCGGATCCCCGGCCCGGCGACATCCTCGTCACCCCGGCCACCGGGGCCTACGGCTACGCGATGGCCAACAACTACAACGGCGTGCCGCGGCCGCCGGTCGTCTTCTGCCGCGACGGCGACGCGCGCGCCGTGGTCCGGCGCGAGACGCTCGAGGACCTCCACGCCCGTGACCTCTGACACGCGCCGCCCCAACCCGTTCGGGATCGGGCTGCTCGGTCACGGGACCGTCGGCGGGGCCTTCGACGCGCTGCTCGCCGCCCGCGCCGACCGGATCGCCCAGCTCACCGGTCGGCGGCCCGAGCTGCGCGGCGTGCTCACCCGGACCCGCGGCGAGTTCGGCGATATCCTCGAGCGCTCCGAGCTGATCGTCGAGCTCATCGGCGGCATCGAGCCGGCCCGCGAGTACGTCTCCCGGGCCCTGCGCGCCGGGCGCCACGTGGTCACGGCCAACAAGCAGCTCCTCTCCCAGCACGGCGAGGAGCTCTGGGCGCTGGCCCGCCGGCACGACGTCCGGCTCGGCTTCGAGGCGTCGGTGGCCGGCGTCGTCCCGGTGATCCGCGTCCTGCGCGAGTCGCTCGCCGGCGCGGAGGTCCAGCGGATCCACGGGATCGTCAACGGGACGACCAACTTCATCCTCTCGGAGATGACCCGCGCCGGGATGTCCTACGCCGAGGCGCTCGCCGAGGCGCAGCGCCTCGGCTACGCCGAGGCCGACCCGTCCGAGGACGTCGGCGGCAAGGACGCCGCCGCCAAGATGGCGATCCTCGCCCGGCTGGCCTTCGGCGTGCCGGTGCATCTCGACCAGGTGGTCTGCGAGGGGATCGAGGAGATCACCGTCGACGACATCAACTACGCCCGCGATTTCGGGCTCGGGCTCAAGCTGGTGGGCACCGCCGAGCGGCTCGACGGCGGGATCTCCGTCCGTGTCCACCCGGTGTTCCTCTACGGAGGGCACCCGCTCGCCTCGGTCGGCGGCCCGTTCAACGCCGTCACCGTCGAGTCGGACGCGATCACCGAGATCACGATGTCCGGCCCCGGCGCCGGCGGACCGCAGACGGCGAGCGCGGTGCTCGGCGACGTCGTCTCGGCGATCACCGCCCCGGGCGGCCAGCCCGCCCTCACCGACGAGATCCCGCTGGTCGAGGACATCGTCTCGGCCTTCTACCTCCACCTCGAGGTCGCCGACCGGCCGGGCGTGCTCGCGCAGGTCGCGGCGCTCCTCGGGGCCCAGGGGGCGTCGATCAAGTCGGTGCTCCAGAGCGGGCTCGGCGACAACGCCCGCCTGGTCATGGTCACCCATCCGCTGATCGAGTCGAGCCTTTTCGCCGCGCTCGAGAAGATCGGCCGGCTCGAGTTCGTCCGCGCGCGTCCGCGCGCGATCCGCGTGATCGACGAGGAGTTCGTATGACGGTCATCGGCCTGATCGAGCGCTACCGCGACCGGCTGCCCTTCGCCCTCGGCGATCCCCTGGTCACCCTCGGCGAGGGGAGCACGCCGCTCGTCCTCGCCGAGCAGATCTCCGCCCGCGTCGAGGCCGAGGTCTACCTCAAGATCGAGGGCGCCAACCCCACCGGGTCGTTCAAGGACCGGGGGATGACGTGCGCGGTCTCCGCCGCCGTCCGCGAGGGCGCCCAGGCGGTGATCTGCGCCTCGACCGGCAACACCGCGGCCAGCGCGGCGGCCTACGCCGCCAAGGCCGGGCTGCGCTGCGCGGTGATCGTCCCCGACGGCAAGATCGCCGCCGGCAAGCTCGCCCAGGCGCTGATGCACGGCGCCCAGGTGATCGCCCTGCGGGGCAACTTCGACGAGGCGCTGGCGCTCGTGCGCGAGCTCGTCACCCGCCATCCGATCGCCCTGGTCAACTCGGTCAACGAGTTCCGCCTCCAGGGGCAGAAGACAGCGGCCTTCGAGCTGCTCGAGGATCTCGACGGCTCGCTCGACGCGCTCTGCATACCCGTCGGCAACGCCGGCAACATCACCGCCTACTGGGCCGGCTTCGTCGAGGCCGGCGCGGCCCCCCGCCTGTTCGGCTTCCAGGCCGCCGGGGCGGCCCCCCTCGTCCACGGCGCGCCGGTCGCCGAGCCCGAGACGATTGCCAGCGCCATCCGGATCGGCAATCCCGCGCGCTGGGAGGAGGCGATGGGCGCGATGAGCGCCTCGCGCGGCGCCATCCGGGCGGTCACCGACGCGGAGATCCTCGCCGCCTACCGGATGCTCGCCGCCGGCGAGGGCATCTTCTGCGAGCCGGCCTCGGCCGCCTCGGTCGCCGGCCTGCTCAAGTACGGCGCCGGCGGGGCGCTCCGCGTCGCCTGCGTGCTCACCGGCCACGGCCTGAAGGATCCCCAGACCGCGCTCGAGCAGGCCGGGGCCGTCGTCCCCTGCGAGCCCGAGCTCGCAGCGATCGAGCGGGCGGTGATCGGGTAGGTGGCCGGCGTTTCCCCGGTCCACGGCCCGGAGAGAGCGTCGGGCTGATGCCCGCCCCGGCGGCCGGCGGCTGGCGGGTCCGGGTGCCGGCGTCCTCGGCCAACCTCGGCCCCGGCTTCGACACCTTCGCCGCCGCCCTCTCCCTCCACCTCGAGGTCACCGTCCGCCCGGCCGCCGAGTTCGCGGTCGAGGCCGACGTCGCCGTCCCCCGCGACCGCTCGAATCTCGTCGTCCGGGCCTTCGAGCGGCTGCGGCCGGCCGACGGGCTCCACTTCGAGATCCGCTCGGCGATCCCGCTGACCGGCGGGCTCGGCTCGAGCGCCGCGGCGATCGTCGCCGGCCTGCTCGCCGCTGATCGCCTCGGCGGCGGCGGCGGCGCCGACGTCTTCGCGCTGGCCCGCGAGCTCGAGGGGCACCCCGACAACGTCGCCGCCGCGCTCCACGGCGGCATCGTCGTCTGCGCCGACGGCCTCGTCCACCGCCTCGAACCGCCCGCCGGGCTCGAAGCCGTCCTGGTCGTGCCCGCCGAGGCGGTCCGCACCGCCGAGGCCCGCGCCGCCCTCCCCGCCGAGGTCCCGCTCGCCGACGCGGTGTTCAACACCGCCCACGGCGCCCTCCTGATGCTCGGCCTGGCCACCGGCGACTGGGACCTCGTCTCGCGCGGGCTCGCCGATCGTCTCCACCAGCCCCGGCGGGCCCGGCTCTTCTCCCGCAGCTACGAGCTCCTCGGCCGGGCCGGCGAGCTCGGCGCCCTCGGGGCGACGATCAGCGGCGCCGGCCCGACGGTGCTGTTCTGGTGCCGGTCGGAGGCGACCCCCGGGGTCGAGGCCGAGCTGGCCCGGTGCGCTGAGGGCTGGGCGCGGGTCGTGCGGGCCGCCTTCGCGGCCGACGGCGCGCGCGCCACCGCGGCCTGAGCCCCCCGGCAGCGGGCCGACGCGCGGGCGGCCCGGTCCTCGATCCTCGGCGAGCCCCACCGGTAACATCGCCGCCTTGGCGCAGACGATCGCAATCCTCTCGCAGAAGGGGGGCACCGGTAAGACGACGACCGTCCGCACCTTGACCGACATCCTCCGCCGGGTCGGCGTGCGGACCCTGGCCGTCGACCTCGATCCCCAGGGGAACCTCTCTGACTACTTCGACGTCGACCCGACCGCGGCGCCGACGATCGCCGAGGTGCTCACCGGGGGGGCGACCGCCGCCGAGGCCGTCCACGGCGACATCATCCCGGCCAACCTCCGCCTCGCCGAGGCCGAGCTCGCCCTCGGCGGCCGGATCGGCCGGGAGATGAGCCTCAAGCGCGCGCTCGGCAAGCTCGACGGCTACGACGCCGTCCTGATCGACTGCCCGCCATCGCTCGGGCTCCTCACGGTGAACGCGCTCGTCGCCGCCGACTACGCGCTCCTCACCGCCGAGGCGCAGTACTTCGCCCTCCAGGGGGTCGAGCAGGCGCTCGAGGTGATCGAGGTGGCGCGGGAGAGCCTCAACCCCGGCCTCGAGTGGATCGGCGTCGTGCTCAACATCGCCGATCTGCGGACGAGGCACTCGCGCGAGGCCCACGCGTCGCTCAAGGCGAGCTTCGGCGAGAAGGTCTTCGAGACCGTCATCCGCCAATCGATCGCCTACGCCGAATCGGCCGAGCGGGCCAGGTCGATCCTCGACCTGCGTCCCGATCTCGGGAGCGACTACCTGGCGCTCGCCGGCGAGCTGCTCGATCGGCTCGGGCTCGAGCAGGCGCGGACGCGCCTCGTCGAACTCAGCTGAGCCGCGACGTGGTGGGCGCTGCCGCGACGTGGTGGGCGCTGCCGCGGCGCGGTGGGCGCTGCCGCGGCGCGGTGGGCGCTGCGAGGCGCGGTGGGCGCTGGCGCGGCGCGGTGGGCGCCGCGAGGCGCGGTGGGCGCCGGGAGGCGCGGTGGGCGCTGCCGCGGCGCCGTGGGCGCTGCCGCGGCGCGGTGGGCGCCGGGAGGCGCGCGGCGCTGCGTCAGGCGATCGCGGTCGACGGCTCGGCGGCCGCGCTGGCCGGGTCGAGCAGCACGAAGTGGAGCCGGTGGCGGCCGACGACGATCTCGTCGCCGTGGGTGAGGAGGCTCGACTCGACGCGCTTGCCGTTGACGAAGACCCCGTTGAGGCTGCGGTCGTCGAGCACCCGCAGCTCCTCGCCGTCGCGGACGACCAGCGCGTGGCGGCGGGAGACGGTCGGATCGTCGAAGCGAAGGTTGGCGGCCAGGCTGCGGCCGATCCGCGTCGCCTCGCGGTTGAGGGGCACGGCGGCGGTCCGGCCGTCGAGCCGGTAGACGAGGTAGTCGCCGGCCTGATCGATCTGGGCGCGCGCCTCGGCGATCATCGCCGCGCTCTCCTCGTCGGCACCGGGCGAGGCGTCGAGCGGGGTCGCGGTGAACAGCGACGCGCGGACGAAGGCCCGGCCGCTGCAGCCGGGGCAGTCGGCGAGGCGGTCGGCGGCGGTGAGGGTGACCACATATCCGCATTGCTCGCAGCGGAATGAGCCTGTTCCGGCGAGGGTTCCGGTGATCAGCGGTTCCATCGGTCACTCCCTACGCGCGATCGACCGCGCCTCGGACGCCTAGCAACTGCATCATAGACAGGCGCGGATAAAGCTTGGCCCAATTCTACGGGGGCCTCGCGTCGCGCGGAGGATTCCGGGCGGGCGGCGGCGAAGACTCAGACGCATGCCCCACCTGCCCTCTCACGGCCCGGTCGGCCGCCTCGCGCTCCGCGCCGGCCGGCGTACGCCGACCACGATCGAGCCCGAGCAGCTCGAGCGCCATCTGCTGCGGCGAAGCGTAGGCATCCTCGCCGAGGACCGGACGACCTGCGCCGACTGCGGGCGCACGCCGCTGGTGGGCGAGCAGCTCCACCTCTTCGAGGCCGGGGAGCTCGTCTGCGAGCTCTGCCGGCAGTTGCGCCGCGAGCAGCCGATCCGCAGCGTCGACGTGCGCCACAGCGAGTACGGCCAGACGGTCCGCGTCAGCCGGACCGCGTAGCGATTCCGGCGCGCGTAGACTGCGCGCGGCCGTGGATTCAGTGAATGTCTCGATCGTCGTCGACCGCCCGGTCGAGGACGTGTTCGCCTATCTGGTGGATATCGCCAGTCACGCCGAGTTCACCGACCACTTCCTCGTCGACTGGCATCTCACGCGGACCGACTCGGTCGGCGTCGGGGCGGGCGCCCGCTACCGCGTGAAGGCCCCGCTCCAGCGCTTCGCCTGGGTCGGGGTCACCATCGTCGAGGCCGAGGTGCCGCGGCGGATCGTCGAGGCCGGGAGCGGCGGCAAGTTCAACCGCATCAAGGTCGAGATCGTCTACACGCTCACGCCGACCGACGGCGAGCGGACCGAGGTTGGCCTCAGCGCGAAGACCGAGCCGGCGACGATCTCCGATCGGCTCATGGAGCTGGCGAGCGGCCGGCCGTGGCTGCGCCGCCAGAACACGCGGGCGCTCAAGCGGCTGCGCTCGATTCTAGAGACCGGCGAAGGTCGCGGCGCGCGACCGACCGTGGCCGCACTTTGACGGCCGGCCCGGCGCGCCCCCGAGCGGGGCGGGCCGGTCGCGGCGGCGGACCAGCCGAGCCCGAAGGCAACCATCTAGACTCCGCGCGTCGATGAGGCCCGGTTCCCGCAAGATCGTCTCGCTGGTCATCGCCGTGTGCGCGGCGGCGATCCTCTCCGCCTGCGGGGGCGACACGACCAACAACCTCCACGCCAGCAACGAGGGCGTCTACGTCGACCTCGGCCACCTCAAGTACCAGGTCCAGCTCTCCCGGCAGCTGAACCCCTACGACGCCGAGGACTCCTCCTACCTGCTCGGGCTGACCGCGGCCGACGCCGCGCTCACCCCGGCGCAGACCTGGTTCGGGGTCTTCGTGGTCGCCTTCAACAAGCACACCCAGTCCTATCCCGCCGCCCGCGGCTTCTACATCACAGATACGCAGGGGCTGACCTACCGCCCGACCCCCGTGCCGGGCGCCAATCCCTTCGCCTACCACAACACGGTCGTCCCCGGCCAGGATCAGCTCCCGGCGAAGGGAACGGCGGCCGACAACGGGCCGACCAACGGCCTCGTCCTCCTGTTCAAGATTCCGCTCACCTCGTTCGACAACCGCCCGCTCGTGCTCCATATCACCGACCCGAGCGACGCCAAGACCGAGGCCACCGTCGAGCTCGACGTCTAGCGGCGGCGGCGCCCGGCCAGACCGGCCGGGAGGCCGGGAGTCTCGGCGGCGGCGGTCGGAGGCGGGCGGTCGGCGGCGGGCGGTGGCGGCGGGCGGCGTCGGCTCCGGGGAGGCGGCCGATCATCGAGCCGGCGGGCGCGGCGCGAGGTTGACCTTCGGGGGGACCCGGCGAGCCGTCCCGGCCGTCGCCTTGAGCGCGGCCTCGAGCATCGTCTTGGCGACCGGCGCCGCCGTGTCGCCCCCGGCGCCGTCGTGGGCCAGGAGGACGCCGACCACGATCCGCGGGGCGGCGGCGGGCGCGAAGGCGACGAACCAGGCGTCGGTGTTCTTGGGGTCGTTGGGGGTGACCGCCGGGCAGGAGTCCGGGTTGTTGGGATCGGGCGTGCAGTTGGACACGGTCGTCGCGAGCTCGGCGGTGCCGGTCTTGCCGGCGACGACGACGCCGGGGATCTGGGCCGATTGCCCGGTGCCGTGGTTGACCACGCCGATCATCATCGCCTTGACGGCATTGGCGACCGCCGCCGGGAGGACCATCGGGCCGGCGTGGCGGACGCCGAGGGCGAGCGTCGGCACCGGTCGGCGACCGCCGTCGGCGATCGTGGCGGCGACGAGCGCCATCTGCAGGGTGGTGGCATTGACCTGGCCCTGCCCGATCGCCGAGGAGCCGACGTCCAGAGCACTGCCGATCGTGCTCGGCGAGGGAATCGTGCTCTCCGAGGCACCGGGGATCGGCGCCGGCGCGTTGAAGCCGTAGCGTCTCGCCGCGTCGACCAGGCGGGCGCCACCGAGCCTGACGCCGAGCGGGGCGAAGACCGAGTTGCAGGACACGGCGAAGGCGTTGGCCAGGGTCCCGCCGCACGACTCACCGTTGGCGTTCTGGAGCTTGTAGCCGTCGATCGTCGTGTAGGTCTCGTAGGGGAAGGTCGTGGCGGGGGTGGCCAGGCCGGCGAGCAGGACGCCGGTCAGGGTGACGAGCTTGAACGTCGAGCCCGGCGGCTGGAGCTCGGAGAACGGGGTACCGGCGACGGCGAGGATCTCGCCGGTGTCGGGCCGCAGGACGACGATGCCGCCCTCCTGGCCGCCGATCGTCGAGACGGCGAGCGACTGGAGCGACGGATAGAGCGAGGTGCGCAGGGGAGTGCCCGCGACCGGGGTGGCGGTGGCGATCAGCCGGGGGCCGGCGAGCAGCTGGCCGCCGGGCCGCCCGGCGAGCTGGGCGTCGAAGATCCGCTGGAGACCCGAGGTGCCGACGGTGGCGTTCGGGGGATAGCCGGCGTCGCGGAGCACTACGGCGCGGTCGGCGGGAATCGGCCCGAGCGAGCCGATGATCGCGCTGGCGGCCGACAGCTGGGCCAGCGGAGTGCCGCTGCGGGCCAGGAGCGGCGCCCGGGCGCCGACCGTCGTGTGCCGCGACAGCGCCTCGCCGGGGCGCAGGCCGGGGAAGCTCAGCGACGGCTGCCAGCGGATCCGGGCGCCGGCGCCGGAGCCGATGATCGGGAGGACGAAACGGGTGGAGATCCGGCCGAAGATCCGGGTGTAGAGGGTGACCGGCACGGTCACCGTGCCGTGGCCCGAGTCATGCGCGCGGCCGACCACCGCGCCGGTCGCCGTCGAGGTGCCCAGGTCGGCGCGATAGCGGGCGGCGAACTCGGTGACCCCGAGGCGGCGGCGGGTCGCCTCGTCGACGTCGGCGTACATCTGTGCGTAATCGCCCCGGGACCAGGCGCCGACGAAGGCGGCGGCGAGGCCCTGGCCGGGGGAGCCCCCGCCGGAGCCGAGCAGCAGGACGAGGACGACGCCGAGCGCGACGAGGCCGCCGATCAGCGCCAGCAGCCGGGTCCGTTCGGGCGCAAGCCCCCGGCCGAGACGCGGCGCGCCACCCCGCGCCGCCGGGGACGCGGCTCGCGCCGAGGCGGTGGCCGTCCACCTCGGGGCGCGCAGTTTGGCCGCCCGGGCCACGTGGATCACGGCCGCTGACGGTAGACGATCGCGGGCACGGTCAGTAGTGACACGGGGAGTCGACGGTCGGGAAAGGGGGTCAGTAGTCGTGGTGGGCGAATTTCAGGGGGTGGACGGCGAGGTGGGACGGGTGTCACGGGACCGGAAGGCGCGGGCCTCCGCGGCTGCGTGGCGCCTGCGCGTCCGGTAGGGCCCGCCGGGTCGGGTGAGCCGTTACCCGGCTTGGGTCCACGCCAACGGGAGGCTGCCGCGCCGGTCCGGCGGTCGCGTCCCGCGCGGGCGAATCCGGCTAGGCTCGCCGACGCCAGATGACCTCGCTCGACTGGATCATCGTCGGCGCCTCGGCGCTGTTTGCGATCTCGGGCTTCTACCGGGGGTTCATCGTCGGCGCCCTTTCGCTGATCGGCTTCATCGGTGGCGCTCTGGCCGGGACGCGGCTGGCGAGCGGGCTGCTGCCCACGGGGAATATGTCGCCCTACGCGCCGGCCTTCGGCCTGTTCGGTGCCGTCCTGGCCGGCGGGATCCTCGCCTCGGGCCTCGAGGGGCTCGGGCTCCGCCTGCGCCGGGCGGTCCGCTTCGCGCTGCTCGGGATGGTCGACGGCCTGCTCGGCGCCGCGCTCTCAGCCTGCGTGGCCCTGGGCATCGCGTGGATCCTCGGAGCCGTGGCGCTCCAGGCGCCGGGGGTCACCGGCCTGCGCCGAGACATCCAGCAGTCGGTGATCCTCCAGCGGCTGAACGCGCTGCTGCCGCCTTCGGGCTCGCTGCTCCACGCGCTGGCCCGGTTCGATCCGCTGCCGGCGCTGCGCGGGCCGCAGGCCGGCGTGAGCGCCCCGCAGCCGGCGATCGCCGGCGATCCCGGTGTGCGCCGGGCGGCGGCCAGCGTCGTGCGCATCCTCGGGAGCGCCTGCGGCCTGGGCATCGAGGGCTCGGGTTGGGTGGTCGCCCCGGGGGTGGTCGTGACCAACGCCCATGTCGTCGCCGGCGAAGAGGACACGGTGGTGCAGGTGGGGGGCAGCGAGCCGAGCCTGCCGGCGGAGGCGATCGCCTTCGACCCGACCAACGACATCGCGATCCTGCGGGTGCGCGGCCTGCGCCAGCCGGCGCTCCCGCTCGCCGTCGACCCGCCGGCGGGGCGGCTGGCGGCGATCCTCGGCTATCCCAAGGACGGGCCGTTCGACGTGCGACCGGGGCGGATCGGCCAGACGCAGACGGTGCTGACCCAGGACGCCTACGGCCGCGGGCCGGTGTCGCGCCTGCTCACGCCGCTGCGTGGACTGGTGCGCCCGGGAAACTCCGGCGGGCCGATGGTCGACGCGCGCGGGCGGGTCGTCACCACCGTGTTCGCGGCGACGACCGGCGGGGGCGCGCACGGCGGCTACGGGGTCGCCAACTCGACGGTCAGGCAGGATGTCGCCGGGGCCGGCGGGCCGGTCTCGACGGGGCCGTGCGCCGGCTAGCCCGGGCGGGGGGCGGGGCCGCCACAGGCAGGCGCGGCGGCGCGATCGGCCGCGGCGACCCCGCGGCGACCTGGTGAGGGAGTAGCCTCAGCCGGTGCCACAAGACTCGAAGACGCTCGTGATCGCCGAGAAGCCGTCGGTCGGCCGCGACCTGGCGAAAATCCTGACCGGGCCGTTCGCCAAGGGCGAGGGCTTCCTCGAGGGGCCCGACCACGTCATCACCTGGGCGGTCGGGCATCTCGTCCAGCTCGCCGACCCGGAGGAGTACGACCCGAAGTTCAAGAAGTGGCGGATGGCCGACCTGCCGATCGTGCCACCGCGCTTCAAGCTCGTCGTCCGCGACGAGCGGTCCAAGAAGCAGATGAGCGTGGTCAACAAGCAACTGCACCGCAAGGACGTCGGCGAGGTGATCAACGCCTGCGACGCCGGCCGCGAGGGCGAGCTGATCTTCGCCTACCTGTTCGAGAAGGCGAAGGCCGACAAGCCGGTCCGGCGGCTCTGGCTGTCGTCGATGACGGGCAGCGCGATGCGCGATGCGTTCTCCCGCCTGCGCCCGGCCGCCGAGCTGCAGAGCCTCGAGCAGGCCGCGCGCTCGCGCTCGGAGGCCGACTGGATCGTCGGGATGAACTCGACCCGGGCGGCGACGATCCGCCTGCGCTCCTCGTTCGACGGGGCGGTCTCGCTCGGCCGGGTCCAGACGCCGACCCTGGCCATCGTCGCGCGCCGCGAGGAGGAGATCCGGGCCTTCAAGCCCGAGCCCTACTGGTTGGTCGATGCCCGCTTCGAGCCGAGCGGGGACGGCGGACGCACCTACGGCGGGCGCTACCACGCCGGGGCCAAGCCGCGGGTCGCGACCGAGGCGCAGGCGCGGGCGATCGTCGCGGCGGTCAGCGACCGGCCGGGGTCGATCACCAAGGTCGAGAAGCGCAAGCAGATCGAGAAGGCGCCGATGCTCTACGACCTGACCTCGCTGCAGCGCGAGGCCAACACTCGCTTCGGATTCTCGGCCCGACGGACGCTCGGGGCGGCCCAGCGGCTCTACGAGGAGCACAAGGCGCTGACCTATCCGCGGACCAACTCGCGCTTCCTGACCACCGACATGGTCGAGGAGATCAAGCCGACGGCGGAGATCGTCGGGCGGCGTGCGGAGTACCGGGAGGCGGCCGGCTACGTTACCGGCCTCGACCTGCTGCCCCTCGGCCGGGTGGTCGACGACGCCAAGGTCACCGACCACCACGCGATCATCCCGACCCGGGCCGACCATCTGCTCGAGAAGATGAACGACGACGACCGGCGGATCTACGACATGGTCGCCCGCCGCTTCCTCGCTGTCTTCCACCCGGACGCGATCCTCGAGAACACCCGCGTCGAGACCACGGTGGCCGAGCACGTCTTCCGCACGCGGGGCAAGGTCCTGGTCTTCCCCGGCTGGCGGGCGGTCTACCTGGCCATGCCCGACTCGGCGAAGGCGTCGGCGGCGGCCGAACCGAAGGCGGCGTCCGGCGAGGACGAGGACGAGCTCGAGAGCGGCGAGCTGCCGAAGCTCGAGCAGGGCGAGCCGACGCGGACGCTCGAGGTCGGCGACCTGGCGAAGATGACCAAGCCCCCGCGGCGCTACACCGACGCGTCGCTGCTCGGGGCGATGGAGACGGCGGGGCGGCTCGTCGACGACGAGGAGCTCCGCGAGGCGATGAAGGACTCGGGAATCGGGACGCCGGCGACGCGGGCCTCGATCATCGAGCGGCTGATCGACGTGGGCTACCTCGAGCGAGACGGGCGGGCGCTGGTGGCCACCGAGAAGGGGCGCAACGTGATCCGCCTGCTCGGCGAGCACGCGCTGACCTCGCCGGACCTGACCGGGAGCTGGGAGCATCGGCTGGGGCGGATCGAGTCGGGCGAGGAGGAGCGCTCGCGCTTCATGGAGGACATCGCGGGCTTCGCCAGGGAGACGATCGAGGAGCTCGACGCCAAGCTCAAGGACGTCCGCATCCCGCGGGCCAACCTCGGGCCGTGCCCGGTGTGCGGCCACGACATCGTCGAGAACCGCAAGGGCTACTCGTGCTGGTCGCGCGACGATCCGGGCTGCGGCTTCGTGATCTGGAAGGCCAAGGCCGGCAAGACGCTGCCGCTGGTCGTCGCCCGCGAGCTCATCGCCACCGGCCGCACCGTGAAGCCGGTCACCGGCTTCAAGGGCCGCAGCGGCCGGTCGTTCCGGGCCAAGCTCGCCCTGATGCAGACCGAGGACGGCAAGTGGCGGACCGAGTTCGACGAGCCGTGGGCCCGCGAGGGCGCCAAGCCGCCGGAGATCGAGGGCGAGGCCGAGGTGGCCGCGCCCGACGCGATCGCGCCGGCTGCCGCCGACGCGCGCAGCGCCGCTTAGGGCTCGCGCCCTCAGGCGTCCAACGCCGCTCGGCTCGAGGACATCGGGGATGCTCTCGCGGTGGGTCGGCCGATCCGTCCGTTCCTCGCCGTCCGTCCTGTCGGTGCGCGACGATGACCGGCGTGACCCTCACCCTCGTCACCGGCCCGGCCAACTCGGCCAAGGCGCGCGTCGTCCTCGAGCGCTACCGCGCCCAGCTGGCCCGCGGGCCGATCCTCGTGGTGCCGACGTCGGCCGACGCTCTCCACTACCGGCGCGAGCTGGCAGCGAGTGGAATCGTGCTCGGGGCGCGAGTCGAGTCTTTCGGCGGCCTGATGCGCGAGATCGCCGGCCGCGCCGGCCTCGGCGGACGGCCGCTGGGGGAGGGGGCGCGCGAGCGGGTGGTGGCGGCGGCGGTCGCCGAGGCGCCGCTCGAGCTGCTGCGCCCGAGCGCGGCGGCCCCGGGCTTTTTGGCCGCGGCGACGCGGCTGGTGGCCGAGCTCGGGGCGCGGCGGATCGAGTCGCCGCGCCTGACCGCGGCGCTGCGGATGTGGGCCACCTCCGATGACGACGCGCCGGCCGGGCGGCGGCGCGACTACTGCGAGGAGGTGGCGGCGATCTACGCCGGCTATCGGCGCCGCCTCGAGCGGCTGGGACGCCTCGACGAGGAGCAGCACCGGGGGCGGGCGCTCGACGCCATCCGCCTCGACCCGTCGCGTTGGGGGCGCACCCCGGTCCTGCTCTACGGCTTCGACGACCTCGACTCGCTCCAGCTCGACGCGGTGGAGACGCTGGCGCGCTGCGCCGACGTCGTCCTCTCGCTCCCCTATGAGCCGGGGCGGCTGGCGCTGGTCGGTCGGGCGGCGACGTTCGAGACGCTGCGCCCGGGGGCCGGCGAGGTGGTGGCCATGCCCGCGCGCGTCGAGCACTACGAGGCCGAGGCGCGGAGGACGCTCCACCATCTCGAGCGGGCGCTGTTCGAGGAGGACGCTCCGCAGGTCGCCGGGGGGGCGGCCTTGCGGCTGCTGGAAGGCGATACCGAGCGCGGCGAGCTCGAGCTCGTCGGTGCCGAGGTCAAGGGCCTGCTCGGGGCCGGCCACCGCCCGGAGGACATCGCGGTGGTGATGCGCAGCGTGGCCCGGTCGCGGCCCTTGATCGCGGAGGTCTTCGGTGAGCTGGGCATCCCGGTCGGGGTCGCCGGGAGCGTCCGCTTCGCCGACACCGCGGCCGGGCGCGGGCTCATCGGCCTGCTGCGGGCGGCGCTCGCCGACGGCGACGCCGAGGATCTTCTCGCGTGGCTGCGGGCCCCCGGGCTGCTCGAGCGCCCGGAGCTGGCCGACCGCTTCGAGGCCGAGCTGCGCCGGGCGGGGGTGCGCCGGGCGGCGGCGGCTCGGGAGGCGTGGGAGCACTTCCCGCTCGACGGGATGGACCGCCTGAGGGCGGCGGCCCAGCGGGGTCCTGGCGCGCTGCTCGAGCGGACCGGGGCCGAGCTCGAGCGGCTGCTGGCCGCGCCGCACCGGCGGCGGGCGGCGGTGCTGGACGCCGGGGAGCTCGGCGAGGCGCGGGTCATCGCCGGCGCGGCGCGCCTGCTGGCGGAGCTCCGCGAGCTGACCGCGGCCGACGCGTCGCTCGGGCCGAGCCCGAGCGAGCTGATCGCCACGCTGGCGCGACTCGAGCACGAGCCGCCGCCGCCGAGCGGCGGCGTGCTCGTGTGCGACGCGCTGTCGCTGCGCGCGCGCCGGGTGCGGGCGCTCTTCGTCTGCGGCCTGCAGGAGGGGGCGTTCCCGGCGCCGGCGCGCGACGGACCGTTCTTCTCGGCCGACGAGCGCGCGGAGATCGCGCGGGCGTCGGGGCTCGTGCTGGCGCCGTTCGAGGACGCGCTGGCCGCCGAGCGCTACCTCTTCTACGCGACGACCTCACGGGCGCAGTCCAGCCTGCACCTGAGCTGGCACACCGCGGAGGAGGACGGCTCTCCGGCAGCGGCGTCGGCCTTCCTCGATGACGTCCGGGACGCCTTCGCCCCGGCTCCGCAGCCGCGCCGCCGGGGGCTCGGTGGGGAGGTCTGGGAGCGGTCTGCCGCCGCCCGGCAGGGGCCGCCACCGACGGGCGGCGGCCCGCTCGGCCGGCTGTCCTCGGTGGAGGTGCTGGCGTCGCTGGCCGCGCGCGCGGCGGATTCTCCTTCGTCGCTCGAGGCGTGGACGGCGTGCCCGGTGGGCTGGTTCGTCGAGCGCCTGATCGGCGCCGTGGGGCTCGAGCCGGATGGCGAGCCGGCGGCGCGGGGGACGGTGGCGCACGCCGTGCTCGCCCGGGTGGTCAAGGAGTTGACCGAGGGGGGGCTTCTGCGCGTGGCGGACCGGGCGGTGGTGGCCGATCTCGTCGGGGCGGCGCTGGCCGAGCACGCCGGGGAGGTGTCGGTGAGCCCGGAGCGCGACCGGGCGGCGCGGCGGCGGCTCGAGGCCGATCTCGCGCGCTATCTGCGGAGCCTCGAGGGCGACTGCCCGAGCCACGCGCCGCGCGAGTTCGAGCTCGAGTTCGGCCTCCCGGGCAGCGAGCATCCGGCCGTCCGCCTGGCCGGCGGCGAGCTGGCCCTCCGCGGGCGGATCGACCGGGTCGACATCGACTCGGCGGCGGGCACGGCGATCGTCCAGGACTACAAGAGCGGCGAGGTCCTGGGCGCGGCGAAGTGGGAGGAGCGGGGAAAGATGGCTTTGGCGCTCTACATGCTGGCGGCGGCCGAGCTCCTGGGAGTGGAGGTCGTCGGCGGCCTCTACCAGCCGGTGCGGGGGGCCGATCTGCGCCCGCGGGGCGCGCTGCGCGAGGACGCGTGCCCGGAGCTCGCGTGCGTCGGGCCTGATCGCCTGGGGGCGGTGGAGCTCGCCGCCGTTCAGGAGCAGGCGCTCGAGCGGGCGGTGCGGGCGATGCGCGAGCTCCGGGCGGGGGCGCTCGAGCCGCGTCCGGCGACGTGCACGCGGGGCGGCGTGTGCCGCCACCCGTCGATCTGCCGGGGCGGCCCCGACCGGAGCCCGGCGCGGGGCCGCGCCTGATGGCCGTCGCCGCCCCCGACCGGAGCCCGGCCGCGGCCGGGCTCGCCGCGGCCGCCACCGCCGCCTCGATCGCCGGGCGGCTGACCGGCGAGCAGGAGGCGGCGGTCGCCCGCCGGCGGGGGGCGCTGCTCCTGGCGGCCAACGCCGGGAGCGGCAAGACGACGGTGCTGGTCGAGCGCTTCGTGCGCGCCGTCCACGAGGACGGGGTGGCCCCGTCGCGGATCCTCGCCATCACGTTCACCGAGCGGGCGGCCGGCGAGCTGCGCGAGCGGGTCCGCCGGCGGCTGCACGAGCTCGGCGACCGCGGCGGGGCGCGCGACACCGAGGCGGCCTTCGTCTCGACGATCCACGGGTTCTGCGCGCGCCTCCTGCGTGCCCACCCGGTGGCCGCGGGGCTGGCCCCGGGTTTCACCGTGCTCGACGAGGGCACGGCGGCGGAGCTCCGCCAGGAGGCCTTCGAGCGGGCGCTGGCCGGCTGGCTGACCGACGGGGCGGCGCTCGACCTCGCGGCGGCGTGCGGGATCGACCAGCTGGCGGCGGCGATCAACGGCGTCCACGACGAGCTCCGCAGCCGGGGCCGGAGGCGGCCCGAGCTCCCGCGGGCGCAGCCCCGCCACGACATGGCGGCGGCGCGGGTGGCACTCGGGCGGGCCGGGGCGGAGCTGGCCCGGGAACTCGGGGTCCGGCCGCGCGGCGGCGTGCAGGTGGAGGCGGCGCTCGCTCTGCTCGAGCGCCTGCCTGAGGGGGCGCCGGCGGGCGAGCTCAAGCTGGCCCGCGGCGCCCGGGCGCTGCGCACGCCCGCGGCCGAGGACTTCGAGGCGGCGCGGCAGCGTTCCTGCGAGGCCGAGGCCGACGCGGCGGGCGTGGTCGGGCTGGCGCTGCTGGGGACGCTGCTGGCCGGCTTCGCCGGCGAGTTCGCGGGCCTCAAGCGGGCGCGGGGGGCGCTCGACTTCGACGACCTCGAGCTGTGCGCGCGCGACCTCCTGGCCGGGGACGCGGAGCTCCGCGGGCGGTGGTCGGAGCGCTTCGAGCTGCTGATGGTCGACGAGCTCCAGGACACCAACCCGCGGGAGATGGCGATCCTGGCGGCGCTCGACCGGGGCAACCTGTTCACCGTAGGCGACGAGTTCCAGTCGATCTACGGCTTTCGCCACGCCGACGTGGGGATCTTCCGCCGCCGCCGGCTCGAGCTGGCCGCGGTCGACGGGGTGCGGGCGCTGGCGCGGAACTTCCGCACCCGGCCGGCGCTCCTCGGCGCGATCAACGCGGTCTTCGCGCCCCTCTTCGGGGCCGACTTCGTCCCCCTGGTGCCGGGCCGCGAGGACGGCCCGGACGGCGGGCCGCTGCTCGAGCTGCTGGTGTGCGACACGGCCGGCTGGGAGGACACCGCGGTGGGCGAGACGCCGGGCGCGGGTCCGGCCTGGCGGCGGGCGGAGGCAGCGCTCCTGGCGGGGCGGATCGCCGAGCTGATCGACGCGGGGGCGGCGCGCCCGGGCGAGGTGGCGGTGCTGCTGCGCTACGCGACGGCGTCCGGCATCTACGAGCGGGCGCTGGCTGCGCGGGGCGTGCCGGTCTCGGCGGCACCGGGAGGCGGGTTCTACGCGGCGCCGGAGGTGGCCGACCTCGCCGCCTACGCGCGGGTCCTGGCCAATCCGCTCGACGACCTCGCGCTCTACGGCGTGCTCGCCTCTCCGCTGGGGGGCGCCGGCTCCGACGCGCTGGCGATCCTCGGGCTGGCGGCGAAGGCGCTCGGCCGCCCGGCCTGGGAGGTGCTCGACGCGGCGTGCGGCGGGGAGCCGGCGGCCGCGGCGGCGCTCGCCCCGCTGGGCGCTGGCGATCGGGCGCGCCTGGAGGCGGCTTGGGCGCTGATCGCTGCCGAGCGCGTCGCGGCGCCGCGACTCGGCTTGGCCGAGGTGCTGATCCGCAGCGGCTACCGCGAGCGGGCGCTCGAGGGGCCGGGGAGCGCGCTCGGCGTGGCCAACCTGCGCAAGCTGCTGCGCCTGGCGCGGGAGTTCGAGGCGCGCGAAGGGCGCGACCTGCGCCGCTTCGCCGACCGCCTGGCCGCCCGGCGGCTGGGCTCGAGCCGGGAGCAGGACGCCCAGCTGGCCGAGACCGACGCCGTGCGCCTGATGACCGTGCATGCGGCCAAGGGCCTCGAGTTCCCGGTCGTCTGCCTGGCCGACCTCGGCCACGGACCGCCCAACGGAGGGCCGCTCATCCTGACCGACGGCGAGGCGGTCGGCCTGCGGGTGCCGACCCTCGAGGCCCCGCGGACCGACGCCTTCGCCTACGCCGAGCTGCGCACCCGGCGCGAGCGGGCGGCAATCGCCGAGGAGCAGCGGATCGCCTACGTGGCGATGACCCGGGCCCGGGAGCGCCTGATCCTGAGCGGAGCGGCCCACTTCGCCCACTGGCCGACGGCGAGCGCCTCCGCGGCACCGATCGCCTGGCTCGGCCCGGCCCTCGTCCGCGACCTGCCGGCGCGCGCGGCCGGGCCGGCGGGCGTGGCCGAGCTCGAGCTCGGCGGAGCTCCGCTACGCCTGACCTTGAGCGCGGCCGGGGACCCGGCGCTCGAGTCCGCAGCCGGTCTCGACTCCGCCCCGGGCGGCCGCGGCTCGGCCTCGGTGGCGCCCGCGCCGGACCACGGCCGGGCCGTGGCGCCGGTGTCGGGCCTGCCGCCGCCGGGCGCCCCACCAGGCCTTGGCGGGGTCCCGGCGCCGGCCCAAGGCTCGCTTTTCGACCTCGCAGCCGAGGTGTGGGCGGCGCCGGCGCCGCCGGTGGACGCGCGAGCGGCGAGTCCGCCGCCGCTCGCGGACGCCTCTGCGGAGGGCCCGGCGACCCCGCCGCAGAGCTCGGTCAGCTACAGCTCGCTGGCCGACTACGCCCGCTGCGGCTACGGCTACTACCTGCGGCGGGTGCTCGGCCTGGGCGAGGTGGCCCCGCCGCCTGGGCTCGAGTCCGATCCCGGCGCGGCCGACCGGCGGGGCGCGGCAGCACGCGGGCGGATCGTGCACGCCGCGCTCGAGCGGCTCGACTTCGACCGCCCGGGTCCGCCGTCGGTGGAGCTCATCCGCGAGCTGGCCGACGGGACGGATCCGGGCGCCGAGGCGGTCGCGGAGATCGCCGGGCTCGCCGGCGCGTTCCCCCGCAGCCCGCTCTGCGCCCGCCTGGCCGCGGCCGGGCCGGCCAGCCGGGAGGCGAGCTTCGCGCTGACCGTCGGCGACCTCCTGGTCGGCGGCTACATCGACGCCCTCGCCCTCGAGGCGGACGGGACGCTCCTGGTCGTCGACTACAAGACGGACCGGATCTCCGCCGAGACCGACCTGGCCGAGCGGGTGAGCGGCGAGTATCAGCTCCAGCGGCGCATCTATGCCCTGGCCGCGCTCAGAACCGGCGTGGCCAATGTCGAGGTCGCCTACTGCTTCCTGCGCCGTCCCGAGGAGGTCGTCTCGGCGCGCTACGGGGCCGCTGGGGCGGACGCGCTGGAGCGCGAGCTCGCCGAGCTGACGGCGCCGCTCCTGGCCGGCCGCTTCACCGTTTCGCCGCGCCCGCACCGCGGCCTCTGCGCGACCTGCCCCGGCCGTGCCCGCCTCTGCTCGTGGGACGAGGAGCGGACGCTCGCCGAGCAAGCCGCCGTGCAGCCGGGGTAGCGACACCGGCCGCATGGAATAATCCAGCTCATGCCGCGGGCGATCTGGACGGGCGCGATCAGCTTTGGGCTGGTCAGCGTGCCGGTGAAGCTGTACGCCGCGGTCTCCGCCAAGGGGGTGCACTTCCACCAGCTCCACGCGACCGACGGCGTCCGCATCCAGCAGAAGCGGATCTGCCCGGCCGACGGCGAGGAGGTCCCCTACGGGGAGATCGTCAAGGGCTACGAGATCGCGCCCGACCGCTACGTGGTGATCGAGCCCCAGGAGCTCGCCTCGCTCCAGCCGAAGCGGGCACGGACGATCGAGATCGAGGACTTCGTCGCGCTCGCGGAGATCGACCCGATCTTCTTCGACCACCCCTACTACCTCGTGCCCGACGAGCGCGGGGTCAAGCCCTACCGCCTCCTGCTGGAGGCGATGCGCGAGACCGAGCGCGTCGCCCTCGGGCGGCTCGTGCTTCGCGCCAAGGAGCACCTCGTGGCGATCCGGGCCTCGGCCGAGGTCCTCACGCTCGAGACGATGGTCTTCGCCGACGAGATCGTCTCGCCCGACCGCTTCGCCGAGCTCGACGGCGAGGTGGCCACGAGCGACCGCGAGGTGGCGGTGGCCAAGCAGCTGATCGAATCGCTGACCGGGCCCTTCGAGCCTGAGAAGTACCACGACGAGTACCGCGAGCAGGTCCTCGCCCTGATCGACCGCAAGGCGAGCGGCGAGGAGATCATCCTCCAGCCCCAGGCCGCCGAGGAGAAGGTCGACGGCGCCGACCTGATGAGCGCCCTTCAGGCCAGCCTGGAGGAGGTCAAGAAGCGCACCGGCGCCGGACCCAAGCGGCCGCGCAAGGCTGCCGGCTCGGGCAACGGGAAGAAGACGACCACCCCGGCCGCCCGCAAGACGCCCGCCAAGCGCAGCTGAGGGCGGCAAAACCGCCGCCGGCGGGCGCCTTTTGCGGCGTGCCCGCTGCTACGCTTGCCCCTCTGCCTTGGTGCCCGCGGTCGCGGGCGCGCCGTCCCATCGGGAGCTCGCATGACCAGCATTCCAGAGCAGCCGGCCGCCGGCCTGTACGACGCCCGCTACGAACACGACGCCTGCGGCGTCGCCCTGGTCGCCCGCCTCGACAACAAGCCCACGCACGAGGTCATCCGCCGGGGCATGCGCGCGCTGATCAACCTCGAGCACCGCGGTGCCGCCGGGGCCGACGCCCGCACCGGTGACGGCGCCGGGATGCTCATCCAGATGCCCGACCGCTTCTTCCGTGGCGTCGTCAGGTTCGACCTGCCCCCGACCGGCCGCTACGGCGTGGCCATGTGCTTCCTGCCCAACGACGCCGACGAGCGGGGCGAGCTGATCGAGATGCTCGAGGCCAACGTCCGCGCCGAAGGCCAGCACGTCCTCGGCTGGCGCGAGGTGCCGGTCGACCCCGATCATGTCGGAGACACCGCGAACGTCTCCCGCCCGGAGATCCGCCAGCTCTTCATCGGGGCAGGCGCCGGGCCCGAGCAGTCCGACCAGGACGCCTTCGAGCGCAAGCTCTACGTCATCCGCCGCCTCACCGAGCTCGCCGCCGGCGCGCGCTGCTACCTGGTGAGCTGCTCGTCGCGGACGATCGTCTACAAGGGCATGCTGATCGCCCACCAGGTCTGCGACTTCTACCGCGACATCGTCGACGAGCGGTTCGAGAGCGCGATGGCCCTCGTGCACTCCCGCTTCTCGACCAACACCTTCCCGAGCTGGGAGCTCGCCCATCCCTACCGGATGATCGCCCACAACGGCGAGATCAACACGCTGATGGGCAACATCAACTGGATGCGCGCCCGCGAGTCGGCGCTCGCCTCCGAGCTCTTCGGCGACGACCTCCACAAGGTGATCCCGCTCGTGCGCCCCGGCGGGTCCGATTCGGCGACGTTCGACAACGTCCTCGAGCTGCTCACCCTCGCCGGCCGGTCGCTGCCCCACGCGGCGATGATGATGATCCCCGAGGCCTACCGCGACCGCGACGACCTCCCGGCCGAGCTCGTCGGCTTCTACGCCTTCCACTCGTGCTTCATGGAGCCGTGGGACGGTCCGGCCGCCGTCGCCTTCACCGACGGACGGGTGATCGGAGCCACGCTCGACCGCAACGGCCTGCGGCCGGGCCGCTGGCTGGTGACCAAGGACGGCTACGTCCTGCTCGGATCGGAGGCCGGCCTGCTCGGCGTGCGCCCGGAGATGATCGAGCGGCTCGGACGCCTCCAGCCGGGCAAGCTCTTCCTCGTGGACCTCGAGCAGGGGCGGATCGTCGCCGACGAAGAGGTCAAGCACGAGGTGGCGACCCTCCAGCCCTACGCCGCGTGGTTCGACGAGAACACCGTCCACTTCGACGACCTCCCCCGAGTCGACGGGCGGCCGCTGACCGAACCGCTGCAGTCGCTCCAGCTCGCCTTCGGCTACACGCAGGAGGACCTCCGCGTGCTGCTCGCGCCGATGGCGGCCACCGGCGAGGAGCCGATCGGGTCGATGGGCAACGACGCCGCCCTCGCCGTCCTCTCCGACCAGTCGCCGCCGCTCTTCAACTATTTCAAACAGCTCTTCGCCCAGGTCACCAATCCGCCGATCGACCCGATTCGCGAGCAGATCGTGATGAGCCTGGCCACGAGCCTCGGCGGCGAGGGGAACCTGCTCGGCGAGAGCCCGTCCCACGCCCACAAGCTGATCCTCGAGCAGCCGATCCTCCGCAACCACGAGCTTGAGGCCGTCCGCCAGGTCGGCGGCGACGTGTTCCAGGCCCACACGATCGACATCACCTGGCCGACCCGCGAGGGACCCGACGCCATGGCCGCGGCGCTCGAGCGGATCTGCGCCGAGGCCCACGACGAGATCGCCAGCGGCGACAACATCCTGATCCTTTCCGATCGCGACGTCGGGCCCGACCGCGTGGCGATCCCATCGCTCCTGGCCGTGGCCGCCGTCCACCACCACCTCGTCCGCGAGGGGACCCGCCTGCGGGCGGCGCTCGTGATCGAATCCGGCGAGCCCCGCGAGGTCCACCACATGGCCACGCTGATCGGCTTCGGCGCCAGCGCGATCAACCCGTACCTGATGTTCGAGACGGTCGACCGCCTGGCCGAGGACGGCCGGGTGCCGAGCAAGAACGGCGACCGCCCGACCGTCGCCTCGGCCGAGGCGGGGATCGTCAAGGCGATCGGCAAGGGCCTCCTGAAGACGATCTCGAAGATGGGCATCTCGACCATCCACTCCTACTGCGGGGCGCAGATCTTCGAGGCCGTCGGCCTCGACCGCTCGCTCGTCGACCAGCACTTCACCGGTACCGCTTCGCGGATCGGGGGGATCGGCATCGACGTGCTGGCCGCCGAGACGCTGGGCCGCCACGCCCGCGGCTACCCGGCCTGCCCCGACGGCGAGCTGCTCCCGGTCGGCGGCGTCTACGCCTGGCGGCGTGACGGCGAGCTCCACATGTGGAACCCCGAGACGATCGCCCTCCTCCAGCACGCCGTCCGCCAGGAGGACGGCGCCCAGGCGGCCAAGACCTACTCCGAGTACTCGCAGATGATCAACGATGACGCGTCCCGGCGCGCGACCCTGCGCGGCCTGATGAAGATCCGCACCGACCAGGAGCCGGTGCCGATCGAGGAGGTCGAGCCGTGGACGGAGATCGTCAAGCGCTTCGTCACCGGGGCGATGAGCCTCGGCTCGCTGTCGCGCGAGGCCCACGAGAACCTCGCCGTGGCGATGAACGCGATCGGCGGAAAGTCGAACACCGGCGAGGGCGGAGAGGACCCGGCGCGGTTCCTCGACAACCGCCGCTCGGCGATCAAGCAGGTGGCCAGCGGCCGCTTCGGCGTGACCATCCACTACCTGGTCAACGCCGACGAGCTCCAGATCAAGATGGCCCAGGGGGCCAAGCCCGGCGAGGGCGGCCAGCTGCCGGGCCACAAGGTCGACGACTACATCGGCAAGATCCGCAGCTCGACTCCCGGGGTGGGCCTGATCAGCCCGCCGCCCCACCACGACATCTACTCGATCGAGGACCTCAAGCAGCTGATCTACGATCTGCGCTGCTCGAACCCCCGGGCGCGGATCAGCGTCAAGCTCGTCTCCGAGGTCGGCGTCGGCACCGTCGCCGCCGGGGTGGCCAAGGCGAACTCCGACCACGTGCTGATCGCCGGCCACGACGGCGGCACCGGCGCCTCGCCGCTGTCCTCGATCCAGGCCGCCGGCATCCCCTGGGAGATCGGCCTGGCCGAGACCCAGCAGACGCTCCTGCGCAACGATCTGCGCTCGCGCATCTGGGTGCAGACCGACGGCCAGCTGAAGACCGGGCGCGACGTGGCGATCGCGGCGATGCTCGGGGCCGACGAGATGGGCTTCTCGACCGCGCCGCTGATCGCCACCGGCTGCATCATGATGCGCGCCTGCCATCTCAACACCTGCCCGGTCGGCATCGCCACCCAGGATCCCGAGCTGCGCAAGCGCTTCGCCGGCACGCCCGAGCACGTCATCAACTTCTTCCACTTCATCGCCGAGGAGGTCCGCCAGATCCTCGCCGGCCTCGGCCTGCGGACGGTGGACGAGCTGATCGGCCGGGTCGACTTGATCGAGGCCGCGGCGGCGATCGCCCACTGGAAGTCGCGCGGCGTCGACCTCTCGAACGTCCTCACCATGCCCGACGTCCCGCCCGGGACGCCGCTGCGGCGGGTCCGCGCCCAAGAGCCGGTGCTCGAGGACGCGCTCGACTGGAAGCTGATCGAGCGGGCCGAAGGAGCCATCGAGCGGGGCGAGCGGGTCGAGATCGAGACCGAGGTCCGCAACGTCGACCGCTGCGTCGGCGGCCTTCTCTCCAGCGCGATCGCCGAGCGTCACGGGTCCACCGGACTCGACGAGGAGGCGATCCGCGTCCACTTCACCGGCTCGGCCGGCCAGAGCTTCGGCGGCTGGCTGGCCCCGGGGGTCAGCTTCAGCCTCAACGGCGACGCCAACGACTACACCGGCAAGGGGCTCTCCGGCGGCATCCTCGCCGTCAGCCCGTCGGCCGGGGTGACCTTCGTCCCCGAGGAGAACGTGATCATCGGCAACACCGTGCTCTACGGCGCCACCCGCGGACGCGCGTTCTTTCGCGGCCTGGCCGGCGAGCGCTTCGCCGTGCGCAACTCCGGCGCCCTCGCTGTCGTCGAGGGCGTCGGCGACCACGGCTGCGAGTACATGACCGGCGGGCGGGTCGTCGTGCTCGGCCCGACGGGGCGCAACTTCGCCGCCGGGATGAGTGGCGGCATCGCCTACGTCCTCGACGCCGACGGAACGTTCGACAAGCGCTGCAACATGACGCTCGTCTCCTTCGAGGACATGGACGAGGAGAACGCCGCCGAGCTGCGGGCGCTCGTCGTCGAGCACGACCGGCGAACCGGGTCGACGGTCGCGGCGCGCCTGCTCGACGACTGGGAGGCCTCGCTCGAGGTCTTCGTCAAGGTGATGCCCAACGACTACCGGCGGGTGCTCAACGAGCAGGCCGACAGGCTCCTGGCCGAGGCGGCTGCGTGAGCCGACCGGCGGTGAGCTCCCCGGCGGCGCAGGTCCTCCCCGGCGGGCCGCGCTGATGGGCGAGCTCGGCGCGTTCCTGCGCATCCCGCGCGCGCCGGTGCCCGAGCGAGACCCCCGCGAGCGCGCGCACGACTACCGCGAGTTCACGCTCCCCCGTCCGGTGCCCGAGCTCCAGGACCAGGGCGCCCGGTGCATGGAGTGCGGCGTCCCCTTCTGCCACAGCGGCTGTCCCCTGGGCAACCTGATCCCCGACTGGAACGACCTTGTCTACCGCGACCGGTGGGCCGACGCCCTCCGCCAGCTCCACGCGACCAACAACTTCCCCGAGTTCACCGGCCGTCTCTGCCCGGCGCCGTGCGAGGCCGCCTGCGTGCTCGAGATCAGCGAGGGCGACTCGGTGACGATCAAGCAGATCGAGAACTCGATCATCAACCGCGGCTTCGAGGAGGGGTGGGTGCTCCCGCAGCCGCCGGCCTGCGAGACCGGCCGCAGCGCCGCCGTGGTCGGCGCCGGTCCGGCCGGCATGGCCGCAGCCCAGCAGCTGCGCCGGGCCGGTCACCGCGTGGTCCTCCTCGAGCGCGACGAGGCGGCCGGCGGGCTCGTCCGCTTCGGCGTCCCCGACTTCAAGATCGAGAAGACCGTGGTCGAGCGCCGGGTGCGCCAGCTGCTCGACGAGGGGGTCGAGCTGCGCTGCGGCGTCGACGTCGGCTCGGACATCACCGCCGACGAGCTCCGCGCCCAATTCGACGCGGTGGTCCTGGCGATCGGCTCGCGCGTCCCCCGCGACCTGCCGGTCCCGGGCCGCGACCTCGACGGGATCCACTTCGCGATGGATTACCTCTACGTCCGCAACCGCTGGGTGGCCGGCGAGTACGGGCCGCCGCCGAGCGTCCCGGCGCCGCCCGCCGGATCGATCACCGCGGCCGCCAAGCACGTGATCGTGATCGGCGGCGGGGACACCGGCGCCGACTGCGTCGGCAACTCGCTGCGCGAGGGCGCCGCCTCGATCACCCAGCTCGAGCTGCTCCCCGAGCCGCCGCCGCGCCGCCCCGACGACCAGACGCCGTGGCCGCGCTGGCCGAACAAGATGCGGCTCTCCTACGCGATGAAGGAGGCCGAGAGCGAGGGCAAGGGCGAGCGGGCCTATTCGGTGGTCACCACGCACTTCTCGGGCCGCGACGGCCGCGTCGCCGGCCTGCATCTGGCTCAGGCCGAGGCCTCGCCCCCCTTTCACCCGCTGCCGGGCACCGAGCGCGAGCTCGAGGCCGAGCTGGTGCTTCTGGCCATGGGCTTCCTCCACCCCCAGCACGAGGGCCTGGTCGACCAGCTGGGCGTCGAGCGCGACCAGCGGGGCAACGTCCGGGCCGGCGCCTACGCGACCTCCGAGGCCGGCGTGTTCGTCGCCGGGGACGCCCGCCGCGGCCAGTCGCTGATCGTCTGGGCGATCAACGAGGGGCGCCAATGCGCGCGCGTCGTCGACCGCTATCTCCAGACCGCGCCGCGCAACGGCCGGGTTCCCGCCCGGGCCTGAGCCGGCGGCTCGCGCTGGAAGCGCAACATCCGGGCTCCGGCGCTGTTCTGGACTTCGAACGCCGGTCCGTCGCCCTGGGCCTGACCCCGTGAGCGCTACCCTTGTCGCGCCGCGACGACTTCAAACGAACGAAAAGGATCACACTCTTGCGCCTGCGCAGACCCCTCCTCGCTTCGATCGTCGTGCTCGCCGTCCTCGGCGGCGCGCCGGCCGCCAGCCAGGCATACATCACAGGGATTGGCGACAACAACCCCAACATGTTCGCGAGCCCGGCCTACCAGGCGCTCAACACGAGGATCACACGCTATGTGGCGCCTTACAACATCGCCGACACGCCGACCGACCTCGCGGCCGTCAAGATCTGGCTCAAGGCGGCCAGTGACAGCGGCATCCAGCCGCTGATCGCCTTCTACCACGCCCGCGGGCGCGCCGGGACCCACATGCCGAGCGTCGCCGCCTACACCAAGGAGATCAAGAAGTTCTTCAAGCTCTTCCCCGCGGTCAAGTACTTCACGCCGTGGAACGAGGCCAACCGCGGGAACGTCGTCGTCTCCGGCGGCGCCTCCTTCCACAGCCCGACCGCCACGCAGGCGGCCCAGTACTACCTGGCACTCCGCTCGGCGTGCCACGGCTGCAAGATCGTCGGCCTCGACGTCCTCGACGGTCAGAAGATCGGCCCGACGATCAGCTACATCCGCGCCTTCCAGCGCGCCGCCGGGGGCCGCCTCCCGTCGATCTGGGGCCTCCACAACTATTCGGACACCAACCGCTACCGCAGCACCGGGACGAAGGCCGTCCTCGCCGCCGTCAAGGGGCAGGTCTGGTTGACCGAGACCGGCGGGCTCGTCCAGTTCGGCGGCGCCTTCCCGTTCAACCTGACACGGGCCAAGAAGGCGATCGATTACATGTTCAAGCTGGCGGCCTCCAACCGCCGGATCGCCCGCCTCTACATCTACAACTGGTACGGCGGTGACGCGAGCACCCGCTTCGACGCCGGCCTCGTCGACGCCTTCGGCGTGCCCCGCCCGGCGTACTTCGCCGTGCGCCTGAAGCTCACGGGCGCCTAGACCGCTCAGCGGCGCGGCGGCGGGGCGAGTGCCCCGCCGCCGGCCCGCCGCGATGCCGTCCACCCGGCTCCCTACAGTTGCGGACAGGAACTCGTCCTTCGCACTGGTGGGAGCGCCTCGATGCCGCTTTGCTTCATCGAACCGCAGGATGCGATCCGCGTGATCGCAGAGTCGATCGGCCGGGAAGCTCGCCGCCAGCTGGTCGGCGAGGTCCTCCACGCCTGGGTCGACGACCTCCCCGAGCGCGAGCTCGTCGCTCACTACGCCAAGGCGATCGCCGAGCTCGACGAGCAGGATCTCTCGATGCTGGCCGCCTGGCACGCCTCGCTCGAGACGATCGGCCAGCCGATCGCCAACACCGACTTCCTGGTCAGCGTGTTCCCTTCGCTCGGCGAGCACCGTCGCGAGGCGTTGAAGATCGCCGCGAGCTTCCGCGGCGAGGAGGCCTTCGACGCCGGCGTGGCCGAGGAGCAGGCGCTGCGCACCGTCCTCCCGCGGCTCTCCCGCGCCCGTGCGGAGAAGCTCGCGCTCGAGTGCATCGAGCTCTACGTCTGGGACCGGCTCGGCTCGGACAACTGACGCCGGGCGGCGTAGAATCGCCGGGGTGGCCAGCCGCGTCGTCCTCTTCTCGACCGACTCCTGCACGTTCTGCGTGCACGCCCGGTCACTGCTCAAGAAGCGCGGGGTCAGCTTCGAGGAGGTCGACCTCGGCGGCGAGCCCGAGCTCCAGGCCGAGCTGGCCGCCGTCACCGGGCGCGACGGCTTCCCGCAGGTCATCGTCGACGGCGAGCCCCTCGGCGGGCTCAACGAGCTCCGCGCGGCCGCTCAGGACGGGCGACTGGCCGCCTGGAGCGCACCTTAGGACCGACGCTCGCCCTCAGGGGCGGGCCACCATCCGGGCGCTCCCGGGCACCCGGCCCGCCGCGTCCAGCCGCGCATCGGCGCCGGCGGTGTGCTTGAGGTAGCGGTCAAGGAAGGCGATGGTGACGCGCTCGACGATCCCGAGCTCGGGCTGCTGGTCGGTGTACGGGCTCAGGTGCGGGGCGCCGAGCAGCGTCAGCAGGTACTTCGGCGGCGGCGCGCGGTCGAAGAAGGCCTGGGTGCGGCCCGGCGGGTTGACGGTGTCGGCGCTGCCCTGGGTGGCCAGGAGCGGCGGGCTCGAAGATGGAAAAGAGAAGGGGCCGCTCGGGGTGTTGGCGCCCGAGAGGATCACCGCGGCCCCGACGCGCCGATCGAGGTAGAAGCCGGCGTAGGCGACGGCGAGCGCGGTCTCCCCGCCGTCTGAGTGGCCGGCCACCGCGATCGCGCCGGGGTCGATCAGGCCGCGCAGGTCGCTGCCCGAGTCGGCGCCGGCGGCTAGGAGCCCCGCGATGACGAGGCTCATGTCGGCGGGCTGGTGGACGAGGTCCGACTCCTTGGGGCCGCCCGGGGCGGCGGCGTTCTCGAGCGGGAAGACCGGGGCGGCGACCACGTAGCCGGCGCGGGCCCACGCCTCGAGCAGCGACGCGTAGACGGCGGGGGACTCGGCGAACCCGTGCCCGAAGACCACCAGCGGGAACGGCCCGCGGGCCGGGCGGGCGCCGACGACGTCGACGCGGGTCGCCGGGCCCCGCGCCGGATAGCGCACGACGGTCACCAGCCGGCGCCGGACCAGGCCCCGGCCGGGGACGCGGAGATGCCGGTGCGGGTCGGTGAAGGTGACGATCCGCAGCCCGACGGCGGTCGGGGCCCGGCGCGGGACGGCGGCGCGCGCCGCCGCGGCGGCCGCGCCCCAGGCCGGCGCCTGCGGCCGCGTCCCATCCGCGGTACCGCAGCCCCCGACCACCAGGGCGAGACCCACGACCACCGCCCGGGTCATCCCGCCTCAGCTCCGGCGCGGGGCGCGCCGCCGGCGGCGCCGGCGGGCGACGGCGTCGGCGACGAGGGCGACGACGGCCAGGAGGACGACGACGCTGGCGATCACGGCGGCGATCCCCAGCCCGGCGAGGGTGAGCACGAGCGCGGCCACGGCGACGACGAGGCCGGCGTCGATTAGCAGGGCGCGCGCGCTCACAGCGCAATCAGCCGAAAGACCGGCCGGGGGAGATGGCGCAGCACCGCAAAGACGAAGCGCAGGCGCCCGGGGACCCAGACGGTGTGGGCGCGGCCGGCGAGACCGCGCACGGTCGCCTCGGCGACCGCCTCGGCCGTCGTCGCCAGCGGCGGCCGCCGCAGGCCGGCGGTCATCCGCGTGGCGACGAAGCCCGGGCGCACGACGAGGACCCGCGCGCCGCTCCCCCGCGCCGCGTCGGCCAAACCCTGGGCGAGCGCGTCGAGGCCGGCCTTGGCGGCGCCGTACACGGCGTTGCTGCGCCGCGGTCGCTCGGCGGCGACGCTCGAGAGGACGACCAGGGTTCCGCTGCCCTGGGCGCGGAGCGCGCGCAGGCAATGGATGAGCAGCGAGCCCGTGCCGAGGAAGGTCACCCGCATCACGCGCACCAGGTCGTCGGGATCGGCGTCGAGGCCCTGCCCGTGCCCGAGCGTGCCGATCGCGAGCACGACGATCTCGAACCCTCCGCTCCGTCCGAAGGCCCGACCGATCGCCGCGGCGTGGCCGTCGAGATCGTCGGCCTCGACGAGCTCGATCGACGCCGGCCGGCAGCCCGCATCGGCGAGCTCGGCCGCCGCCCCGGCCAGGCGGCCTGGGTCGCGCCCGAGAAGGTGGGGCACCACCGGGCCGTCGGCCGCGAGTCGGCGGGTGATGGCCAGCGCGATCTCCGAGCTCCCGCCGACGAGCAGCACCCGCCGCTCGGCTCCCGGCGTCATCCCGGCCCGCCGGAGATCAGGCCGGTGCGAACCGACAGGTCAGAGCGCCACGCCCGCTCGGGGTCGGCGGCGTCCCGCGCGGCGCGCCAGGCGGCCAGGCCGGGGTACATGGCGTCCACCGCGCCGGGTCCCAGGCGGGCGTCCTTGGTCAGGTAGACGCGGCCGCCGGCTTCGGCCACGAGCTCGTCGAAGGAGTCGAGCACCCGCTGGACGCCGTGGGCCGCGCGCGGGATGTCGAGCGCGAGCGTCCAGCCGGCCAGCGGGAAGGAGAGCGGACCGCCGGTCGGCTCGCCGAGTGCCTTGAGTGTGGCCAGGAAGCACGGCACGCGTGCCTTCGACAGGCCGGCGATCACCGCCGCCAGGGTCGTCTCCCGACCGCCGGGCACGGCGAACTGGTACTGGAGCAGCCCCTCGCGGCCGTAGAGGCGGGGCCAGCTCTCGAGCGAGTCGAGGGGGAACATGTGGCTGACCAGCGGCTGCGTGCGGCCGCGTTCGCAGCGCGGCGCCCGGCGGTAGCGCAGCTCGTTGAACGCCCGCACCGTCGCCGCGCGCAGCACCCCGGCCGGCCAACGCTCGGGCACGGTCAGGCTCGCGGTCGGCGCCGGCCGCCGCGTCGGAGCCGGCTCGCCACCGGGCATGTGCTCCGAGCGGGTGACGATGCCGCGGCCCGGGGTCGGTCCCAGCAGGTCGAGCCAGGCGATGCGGTGGCGACCGGGGCCGGGGGCGGCGAGCAGGGCGAGGGCGTCGTCGAGGCTGCGCACCCGATCGGTGTCGACGGCCAGCCGGTCGCCGGCCACCGCCTCGAGGCGGATGCGAGCCCAGAGGATGACGCCGGTCAGACCCATGCCGCCGACGGTCGCGGCGAACAGCTCGCCGCCCGGCGCGAGGTCTCGTAGCTCGCCGGACGCCGTGAGCAGGCCGAGTCGGCTCACGTGCGCGCCGAAGCTGCCCGCGCTCGGATGGTTCTTGCCGTGGACATCGCTGGCGATCGCCCCGCCCACCGTGACGTGCTGGGTCCCGGGGAGGACCGGGAGCATCCAGCCGGCGGGCACGAGGGCGGTGAGCAGCTCGCCGAGCGTCGTCCCGCCCGACGCGGTCACCGTCCCCGCCGCGGCGTCGAGCTCGAAGCCGCGCAGCTCGGTCATGTCGAGGACGAGGCCGCCCGTCAGCTGCGCCGCGTCGCCGTAGCTGCGCCCGAGCCCGCGGGCGATCGCCCCGCCCTGCCCCGCGGCGCAGCACCAGCCGACGGCCGCCTGCGCCTCGTCGACGTCGCGCGGACGGGCGACCCGCACCCGCGCGCCGGCGCCGCCCCCGAAACCGCGCACCGTGGCCTCGACGGTGGCGACGGCGGGCGCGTCAGTAAGCGGCATGAACGCTCAGGGCGAACACCACGGTCCAGGCCAGCCCGAGGATCTGGAGGAGGCGGTCCTCGAGCAGGAGCTCCTCCGGCGCCTCGCCGGACCCCCGGCGCAAAAGGACGCCGTAGCGCAGGAGGCAGGCGGCGAACGGGAGGACGGTCAGCTGCCGCCAGGGGAAGCCGTGGGCCGGGTGGTGCCCCCAGGCCCAGACGCAGTAGGCGGCGAAGGCGAGCGCCGCGCTCGCCATCAGGACCTGGCGCAGCCGCTGCGCGGTGTAGACGGCGAGGACGTCGCGCCCGACGCTCCCCGTCCCGCGCGCCCGCACGAGCTCGGCGTGGCGCTTGCCGGTGGCCACGAAAACGGCGCCGAAGGTGACCACGAGCACGAACGAGCGAGATAGCGGCACCGGCGCCGCGACGCCGCCGGCCACCGCGCGCAGGACGAAGCCGGCGGCGATCGCCGTCACGTCGGCCACGGCGATCCGCCGCCAGAACAGCGTGTAGGTGACCGTGACGACGAGGTAGCCGGTGCCGACGGCGAGGAGCAGCGGCCGGACGAGCAGGCAGAGCAGGAGTCCCGCGAGCATCAGCGCGGCCGCGCCGGCGATCGCCGTCCGCGGAGCGATCGCCCCGGCGGCGACCGGGCGATGGCGCTTGCGGGGATGGGCGCGATCCTCGAGCACGTCGCGCACGTCGTTGAGGATGTAGGTCGCCCCGGCGATCAGGCAGAAGGCGACGAAGGCCAGGGCGACGCGCTCTGGGACTTCGTCGCGCACCAGGACCCCGGCGGCGGCGGGCGCCGCCAGCACCAGCAGGTTCTTGACCCACTGGCGCGGGCGGGTGAGCGCCACGAACGCGCGCAGGCGGCGGTAGCTCGGGGCCGGCCGCCTCAGATCGAGCCGGCGCTCGCCGTCGTGCGCCAACGCAGGCGCCACCGCGGCCGGCGCGTAGGCGGCGGCGGGGATCGGCACACCGGGGGTGTTATCCGGCCGGTCGCCGTCGTCGTGGGCGGATGGCACGTCGGGCAAACCTAGGCGGGGGTTCTTAAGCCGACCTGTGCGACGTGTTAGGCCTCGCACATCGACTGCTCACCCGAACTTATATCCGTTTATGCCAAAGTCGTAGATCTGCATGGCCGCCCCTGCGACTGAGAATACGCCCCGGGGCGAGCCGCGCGAGCGATCTCCCCGGCCCCCGAGCCGCGCCCTCCGCCCACCCTCCTTGTGGCGCCGCGCCCGCCGCGTCGCCCTCGGAGCGGCGATCGTCTGCCTGCTCGTCGACGGGGTGTCCCTCGCCCAAGCGCTGAGCCGGCCGTCGAACTCGACGTTCCCGATCCGGGTCGTCGAATGGCTGCGCGACAACGGCGGTCGCGGCTTCGTGAACAAGGTCGAGTCGACCTACTACTCGCTGACCGCGCCGGCCAAGGGCGGTCCCGGGCTCACCGCGCTGCCGGCCCAGCCGGACGCCGTTTCGGCGGCCGCGCGGGCCTCGCGCCTGGCCCGCAACAACTACCGGCCGCCGCGCGTCCGCTCGGCGATCAGTCCGGCGCTGGCCGGCGAGGGCGTCTGGCACGCCACGGGGACCTACGCGAAGACCCGCCCGCCCGTGCTCGTCACGAGCTTCCGCAGCGATCCGAACTATCCCCGGCTCGTCGCCGGCGTGGCCTGGATCGACCACAAGCAGACGGAGGCGTTCCTCTACCCGGGTGGCCAGGAGCCGTCGGTCCGGCTGGCGCGCGGACCGATGGAGGTGCCGTTGCGCCTGCGCAGCCGTCTCGTGGCGACCTTCAACAGCGGCTTCAAGCTCCAGGACTCGGGAGGCGGATTCGCCCTGGCCGGGCGGACGTACGCTCCGCTCAAGGACGGCGTCGCGACGATCGTCCGCTACCGCAGCGGGCGCGTCGACGTCAAGGGCTGGAACGGCGGCCCGTCGGCCGGACCCGATGTCATCTTCGCCCGGCAGAATCTCCCGCTGATCGTCAACCACAGCAAGCCCAACCCCAACCTCGGCGACGGTCCGGAATGGGGCGCCACGCTCGGCAACGCGGTGCGGGTCTGGCGCTCGGCGGTCGGCGTCGACAAGCACCAGAACCTGATCTACGGCGCCGCCAACAACCAGACGGTCGGCTCGCTGGCGGCGATCATGGTCCGCGGCGGGGCGGTGCGGGCGATGGAGCTCGACATCAACTCATACTGGACGAGCTTCATCACCTACGGCCGGCGCGGCGCCCGCGATCCGGCCAACCTGCTGGCCAGCATGACGCGTCCGGCGACGCGCTACCTGACTCCCGACGACCGCGACTTCTTCGCCGTCTACCAACGCTAGGGCGCCGGCGTGAAGGCGTGCGCCTCCCCGTCGCCCGACCGGCGCGAGCCGACGGACGCGTAGATCCTGTTGGACGGCGGGTCGGCGAGCTCAGCGACAGCATGAACTGAACTCGCGGGTCAGGAAGAACCGCACGCGCGCCTGGTGGCCTGTCACAGGCCGGCCGGCCATCACGTCTCCACGGTAAAGCCACGAGAGGAGATCCCATGAAGGTTCTGGTCGCCGGCGCCACCGGGGCGCTCGGAACACGGCTCGTCCCGCTCCTGGTCGCCGCCGGACACGAAGTGGTCGGCATGACCCGGAGCCCCGCCAAGCGCGAGCTCATCCGCGGGCTCGGCGCGGCGCCGGTGGTCGCCGACGCGCTCGATCCCCGGGCGGTGGCCGCCGCGGTCGCCGCGGCGGAGCCCGAGGTGATCGTCCACCAGCTGACCGCTCTCTCCGGCGTCGACATGCGCCGCTTCGATCGCGCCTTCGCGGCGACCAACCGCCTGCGCACCGAGGGCACCGATCATCTGCTGGCCGCCGGGCAGGCGGTCGGCGTGCGCCGGTTCGTGGCCCAGAGCTACGCCGGCTGGCCGTTCGCCCGCCGCGGCGGCCCGATCAAATCGGAGGAGGATCCGCTCGACGCCGCGCCGCCCGAGCCGATGCGGGGCACCCTGGAGGCGATCCGCCACCTCGAGGAGGCGGTGACCGGGGCGGAGTGGACCGAGGGCATCGTCCTGCGCTACGGCAGCTTCTACGGCCCGGGGACCACGCTCGGCCCCGACGGCGAGCACGTCGCGCTGATCCGCCGACGACTGTTCCCGGTGCTCGGCAGCGGGGGCGGCGTCTGGTCCTTCGTCCACGTCGCCGACGCCGCCGAGGCGACGGTGGCCGCCGTCGCCCGCGGCCGGCGGGGCATCTACAACATCGTCGACGACGACCCCGCGCCCGTCGCCACCTGGCTGCCCGCGGTGGCCGGGCAGGTGGGGGGCAGGCCGCCCCGGCGACTGCCGCGCTGGCTCGGCCGGGTGTTGGCCGGCGAGGCGGCGACCGTCATGATGACCGACGTGCGGGGTGCCTCGAACGCGAAGGCCAAGCGCGAGCTCGGCTGGGAGCCGGCCCACCCGACCTGGCGCGAGGGCCTCGGCCGGAGCGCTGCGTGAGCGCCGCTCCGCACGAGCGGCTGCTCGACGAGCTGCGCCCGGGCGCCTTCGCCGTCGCCTACCGGATGCTCGGCAGCGTGGGCGAGGCCGAAGACGTGGTTCAGGAGGCGCTGATCCGCGTCCACGGCGTGCTCGAGAGCGGCGAGAGGATCGCCTCGCCGCGGGCCTATGTCGCCACGGTGGCCACCCGACTGGCGATCGACCAGCTGCGCTCGGCCCGGGCGCGCCGCGAGACCTACGTCGGGGAGTGGCTGCCCGAGCCCCTGGTCAGCGAGCCGTCCGCCGATCCGGCCGTCCGCGCCGAGCTCGACGAGTCGCTCTCGCTGGCCTTTCTCGTCCTGCTCGAGACCCTCACGCCCGAGCAGCGGGCGGTGCTCCTGCTGCGCGACGTGTTCGGTTACGGCTATCACGAGATCGCGACGATCGTCGAGAAGACCGAGAGCAACACCCGACAGCTCGCCGCGCGGGCCCGCCGACGGATCGACGAGCGCCGGTCGCGCTTCACGGCTTCGGCGTCGCAGCGCGACGAGCTGGCGCGGCGCTTCTTCGCCGCCGCCCAGGAGGGCGATCTCGAAGCCCTGGAGGCGCTCCTGGCCGAGGACGTGGTGCTCCACGGCGACGGCGGCGGCAAGGTCCCGGCCCTGGCCCGGTCGCTGCGCGGCCGCGCCCGCGTGGCCCGGACGCTGCTGGCCTGGGGGCGCCAGGGACAGCGGTTCCCCGGAGCCAGCCTTCGCCCCGTCGACGTCAACGGCCAGCCCGGCGCGCTCCTGCGGGACGGCCGGCAACGGGTGATCAGCGTCATGGCCCTCGAGGTCGACGCCGGGCACATCCGGGCGGTCAGCTCGATCGTCAACCCCGACAAGCTCCGGCACCTCGGGCCCGTGGCCGACTTCGCTTCCCTCCTCTCCGGCGGGACTCGGTGAGCTAGGGTCTCCTCGAGCGGCGACAAGTCCCCTCACAGACGTCCCGGGCGTGGCCATTCCCGACATCATCCGCACCCACCCGCTCGTCGAGGAGATCCTCGACGGCCACCGCGATCGCGCGCGGGGCGACGAGCGCGCCTACGCCGGCTACCGGGGGCACGTCTACCGGGTGCTGAACTTCGCCCGCGCGCTCGTGCCCGACGGCGACGATCGCGACGACAAGCTCGCCATCGCCGCCGCCTTCCACGACATCGAGGCGTTCGGCGGGCTCGACTACCTCGGGCCCTCGATCCGCACCCAGGACGCCTGGCTGCGCCGGGCCGGACGCGAGGCGTGGGCGTCCGAGCTGGCGGTGGTGGTCGCCGAGCATCACCGGCTCACGCCCTATCGCGGGCGCCACGCCCACCTGGCCGAGGCGTTCCGCCGGGCCGACCTCGTCGACGTGAGCCAGGGGCTGATCCGCGGCGGCCTCCCCCGCGGCTACGTGACCGAGGTCCGCGCCGCATTCGACGTCGGCGCGTTCTTCACCCGTGTCATCCCCCTGCTCGTCCTCCGGCGCCTGCGCCACCGTCCGCTCGATCCGATGCCCCACCTGCGCGCCCGCCGCGCCCTGGCCCAGGCGGGCCACGGTGGCGCCGACGGCTGACGGTCCGGCTTCAGCGTCCCAGCAGGAAGCGTGTCACTCCCCGCGCGAGGGCCCGCGCCAGCTGGCGGCGGACCGACGGTTGGGTCTGGAGGGCGGCGTCGGTGCGGTTGGCCATATTGCCCAGCTCGACGAAGATCGCCGGTCGCCTGGAGAGGTTGAGACCGGCGAGGTCGGAGCGCTCGTCGTAGCCGCCCTGGCCGAGGTAGGTGGAGGTCGGGAAGACGCTCGCCGCGACGAGGGCGCCGTGGACGGCCCGGGCGAGGCGTAGGGACGACCGGTAGATCACCGCCGTGCCGCCGGCGTCGGGCGGGTAGATCACGTGAAAGCCGCGCCCCCCGGACGGCCCGCCGTCGGCATGGATGGCGATCACCGCATCGGCGTGGGCGGCATTGCCGATCGCCGCGCGGACGTTCACGCACGGCCCAACCCCGGTGTTGCTCGAGCGCGTCATCACGACCTTGGCGCCGGCCGCGACCAGCAGCCGGCGCAGCGCCGTGCCCACCGACCAGTTGAACGCCGCCTCGTCGTAGCCGCCGGCGGTCGCCGTTCCCGTCGTGTTGCACGGCTTGCGCCCGCCGCGCCCGTCGGGGACCAAGCGGTTGATGATCCCCGGGTTCGCGCCGTTGCCGCCGTTGTGGCCCGGATCGACGACGACGGTGCGGCCCGCCAGGGGACCGCCCGCCGGAGCCGGCGTTGCCGCCGAGCGGGCCGCGGCCACCGGGGCCGTCGGGGCCGCCGGGGCGGGTGCGGGTGCAGCGGCCGGTACCGATGCGCTGATCGGCGTCACCGCGGCGGCCGTCGCCGCCGGGGCCGGCGGGGTTGGCGGGGCCGGCGGGTGCGAGGCGGTCGCCGCGGCGCCGCCGCAGCCGGCGAGGGTCGCCGCGAGCACCGCGGGGATCACGCGGCGGGCCGTCACCCGCCGGGTCGTCACGCGCCGGGCCGTCACCCGCCGGGCCGTCACGCGCCGGGCCGTCACGCGCCGGGCCGTCACGCGCCGGGTCGTCACGCGCCGGCGCAGGTCGTCGGCCGCGGGTGAGTGTTCAGGCGCAGCTCGGCGCGCAGCCACCGCGCCGTGCTCGTCAGCATCTGCGTGCCGCTGCCGAACGATCCGTTGCTCGGCCGCACGACGATGCTCACGGCCAGGCCCCGGGTCGACCCCGGGTCGATGATTCCCGACTGGCGGACCAGGTAGCCCGTCGGCTCCGGCCCCCAACCGCCCTTGAAGGCCACCGGCACCGAGAAGCCGGCCGAGCCGAGGCCCCAGCTCTCGCTCGGGACGATGTTGCGCATCAGGCCGATCACGTAGGCCGACTGCGAGGCCGGCAGCAGGCACCCCCGGCCGAGGGCGCGGAAGAACTTCACCGCCTGGCCCGGCGCCCACCTCGTCTGCCCGAACGTGGTCACCGCCCCCGGCGGGGGCGGCGCCGTGGCGACGACCGTCTGGAGATCGCCGCTCGCCCGCAGCAGCGTCTCGATGTACTGGCTGGCCCCGACCAGGCCGCCCTGCGAGCGCTCGAGGTCGCCGAACAGGTCGAGGATCGACTGGTTGTCGGACTGGGTGATGGCCAGCTGCGCCCATTGCTGCTCCTGGCTGGTCAGGCTACCGCGGGCTCGAAGCAGGGCGACGAGCACCGGGACCTTCGAGGTGCTCCAGGCGTGATCGGCGCGGTTGCCCCCGAGCCGGGCGCCCGTGCCGCTGCCCACCGGTGCCACCGCGATCTCCACCGATCCCGGCTGGCCGGCGGAGAAGCGCGCGAAGGACGCATCCACCCCGGCGCGAAACAGCGATCCGTGGCCGGGGTTAGCCGCCGTCGCCGCGAGGCCGGCCGACGCGGGCGGGAGCGGGGTCCGCGCCGCGGGCGCCGCCGGGTCGGCCGCCGGCGCCCGCGCAAGCGCCGGGGCCGGCGCCGGGGTGGAGACGACCCTGACCACCGTCACGTGGCGGACGCGGTCGAACGGGCGGACGAGCAGGAGGGCGCCCGCGACCACCGCCGCGGCGACCACGAGGGCTCCGACCAGTCGGCGTCTAGCCGCCAAAGTAGACCGAGGCGTTGTTGCCGCCCGTACACACGACCCGGCCCGACTGCAGGTTGCAGGTCATCGAGTAGGTCTGCCCGGTGCTCGGGCTGTAAACGTCCACGGTGCCCGGTCCGTTCGCGCGAAAGGCCGACTCCACGTTGAAGGCGAACGGGCACGTCGTGTTCGACCCGGCCGAGACCCCGCCGCCGCAATCGTGCGGCCCGGTGGCGGGCGGTGGGGAGGGCTGCGGCGTCGGCGTCGGCGCCGGCGTGGCGCTCGGCGCGGTCGGCGGGACCCCGGCGCTGGCCCTGGTGATCGTGATCGTCGTCGATCCCGGGGTCGAGCCCGGCGCGCTCCCGATGACGTCGATCGTCGTCTTGCCGCTGTGGAGGTTGGCCTGGCCGCTGAAGACGCCGTTGCCCACCGCGGCCGCCCTCCCCTGCACCTGGACGGTCGCGTTCTGGGGCGTGACGGTGCCCCGGACGGTCACGCTGTCAGCGTTGATGACACTTCCGCTGCTCGGCGCCGTCACCACCACGCTGACGATGCCGCTGCCGGCGACCGTCGTGCTCGTCGTCGTCGAGGTCGAGCCGCACCCTGCCGCCACCGCCGTCGTCGCGCACGCGAACCCGACCCTCGCCGCGGTTCCCCGTGCCCGCGCGAACCCCCGCCAGTAACCCACCGTTTTTCCCCTTCTCGCTCGGACCCGGACCGCGCCAGGGTACCTCTTTCGCTCGTCCGCGGATTTCGGTGCCTGTCCGCTTCAGCCTCCGGTCCGGACGATGTCGTAACGCCCGGCGCCCACCCGCCCGGCGTGGTGCCAGACGAAGAAGGCGCAGCGCACGCACACACCGCCGTCCAGCTCGAGCTCGCCCTCGCCGATCGCCTCGCCGGCCAGGCGCAGCGGATACTCGGACTCCTCGGTCTCCCACAGCTCGAGCCCGGCCCGCCGCGTGATCAGCGAAGGTGGCTGGCCGCCGTCGCCGGCGTAGGCCGTCGACAGGCGGGGATCCTCGATCGGGTGGGGCTGCGGCGGCGACCCGCGCAGGACGAAGGCGTCGAGCTTCTCGGCCTCGTGGTGCTTCGCCCGCGCCGGGCGCCGCCCCCGCAGGGCCACGGCCAGGTCCTCGGCCAGCCACGCGACCACGGCCCGGCCGAAGGACACCCGCTTCCAGCCCCGCGGCGAGCCCGCCTCGACCACCGCGTGGCCGAGTCCGTCCACCTCCGTCCCGCCCGCCGTGCCCCGCGCCCGGCAGAGCCACTCGCGGGTCCCGTCGGGGAAGGCGGCCGGCTCGCCGAGCGGCTCGAGCACGACGTCGAGTCCGTCCCCCGCCGTCGCGCGCCAGCCCCCGCCGCCCTCGAGCGCCTCGACGGCCGAGCCGCCGGCGGCGGATGTCGCGCCGTCGCGGTAGACCAGGGCGCCCCCGTCGCTGCGCACGACGCCGGCCACCAACCCGTCCCCGAAGCCGAGGGTCACCGGCCCGCTCAACGCGGGAGTTTCTCGCGGTCGACCTCGATCGCCCGCCCGTCGACGTCGTAGACCTCGACTGTCGGCCGCGGCCCCCGCCCCCCCGTCGCCAGATAGGCGACGAGCCGGCCGGCGTAGTGGCGGACGATCAGCCGCCGGAGCACCGCCCGCGTCGGGGTCACCAGGAGGAGGGCGCCGAGGACATCGGTGATGAACCCCGGGACGATGAGGAGCGCCCCGCCGACGAAGACGAGCGCCCCGTCGAGCGCCTCGCGCGCCGGCGGCCGGCCGGCGGCGATCGCCGCGGCGAAGTCGCGCAGCACCGCCCGGCCCTGGCTGCGGACGAGCCGCACGCCGACGACCGAGGTGAGCACGAGCGCGGCCACGGTCAGGAGCGGGCCGATCGCCTCGCCCACGCGGATGATCGCGTACACCTCGAGGACCGGCAGGCCGATCGCCACGGCGAGGATCAGGAGGGGCATGGTGCTAAGGCTACGCTGCGGCTACAATGGGGCGATGGTCACCGTCGAAGAGGTAACGGACGCGCTCACCAATGTGATCGATCCCGAGCTCGGGCTCGACTTCGTCGAGCTCGGCCTGATCTACGGGATCGAGGTCGACGGCGCCGACGTTCGCGTGACGTTCTCGCTCACCTCGCCCGGCTGTCCGATCGGGCCGCAGGTCAGCGAGCAGATCGAGGAGTTCGTCGGCGAGCTGGAAGGCGTCGAAAGCGTCTCCTCGGAGATGGTGTTCACCCCCACGTGGACGCCCGAGCGGATGAGCGAAGACGCTCGCTTCGCGCTCGGCTTCTGAGCCCGGCGCCCCGAGCACTGAGAAAGCGCTGCCGCGCGTAGGCCCGGCGCAGCCGCCCGACGGTCGCCGCCAGCGTCGCCCCCGGCCGCTTCGGACGCGTCCAGCGCACGGTGACCGACCCGCTCGCCCCCGGCAGCGCGAGCACGCCCCCCTCGAGGCGGCCGGCGCTCGCGCGCACGCCGCCCGCGCCGTAGGGAACCGGCCAGCCCAGCGCCGTCCCGGCCGGCGCCGTCCAGCTCAGCGTCGCTCCGCCGGCCCGGCTGCGCAGGACCAGGGACACGAGCCCGTGGGCGGTCGGGGCGCCCGCCACCGAGATGACCGCTCCCGGCTCGAGCCAGCTGCCGGGCACGGCGCCGAGGAGCACCACCCGGCCGGCCGAGTCGTCGCGGACGAGCATGTTGCGGATCAGCGCCACGAGCTCCCCCGAGTAGGTCCCGTGCGGGGTCAGGTTCGCCGCGCTCGAGCGCCTGCCGCCCGGGCGCAGGTCGGTCTCGAACCCCCCGAGGGTCCCGGTCGAGTGCGCGAGCTCGCTGTAGAGGCCGTCGACCACCGCCGCCTGCTCGCCCCGCGCGAGCTGGGTCTCGAAGATCCGAAAGCCGGTGTAGTCGTGGAGCTGGCCGGCGTAGGTGGCGATGCCCTCGCGAAACCCGGCCCGGGCCCGGCGGATCGTCGCCGTGACCACGGGGTCGGTCGCCGCGAGCGGCCCGTCGGGATAGGCCACCCACCAGTTGCCCCAGTCGCGCCCGCCGCTGCGGTCGAGCGCCGGCGGCACCGCCCCGCCGTGGCCGGCGGCCGCCGCCCGCGTGGCTCGCCCCACGCTCGCCCGCAGGCGCGCGGCGATCGCCTGCCACCCGGCGGCGAGGTCGGGCCGGCCCGCGAGCCCGGCCAGGCGCACCGCCTCGTCGACGCCGGCCACGGCCCAGAAGTCATCCCCGGCCAGCCGGCCCGCCAGGTACTCGTTGTCGCCGGGGTCGCCGGCCGGCAGCAGCCCGAGCCGATCCCTGTCGAGCTGCCCGGCGATCCAGCCGACCGCCCGCCCGACGGCCGGCAGTTGCGCCCGGGCAAAGCCGCCGTCGCCGGCCAGCTCCGCGTGGCGCCCGAGCGCCCACAGCGCCTGGCCGATCCCGTCGTACTGCCCCGGCCGGCTGATGAACAGGCCGTCCGGCCGCTGCCAGGCGGCGAAGTACTCGAGATTCTCCCGCGCCGGCCCGTGCAGCCCCGCCAGGTCGAGCGCGTTGGTCATGATCGCCGCGTCACGCAGCCAGAAGGCGTGATATTGGAGGTCGTTGACCGTCTGCGCCCAGCCTCCCACCGGGAGCCGGTAGCGGCTGCTGAGGATCTGGACGAGGCTCGCCCGGTAGGCGTCCTCGACCGCCGGCTCGGGTAGGTGGAGCCGCATCCCCGCACCGAGGGTCGCGTCGAAGCTCCGGCGCACCGCTGCCTCCGCGCCCGCGTAGTCGAGCCGGCGCAGGGCGTCCAGCATGGCGGGGTCCGCCGGCACGGCCGGGACCTTGAACTCGAGCTCGGCGACGCCCCCCGGCCGCAGCAGCCGCGTGAAGCCGACCCGCGCGCAGATCGCCGTCCGCGGCGCGCACGTCCGCGGCGGGTCGACCCGCCGGCCGCCGCCTCGGGGCAGGAGCACGACCGCCCGGGCCGCGCCGTCCACCCCGTGGCTGAGGATCACGTCGCCGGCGACGCTGACGCGTCCCAGCGGCCCCCCCGGCTGGGCGTACAGGCCGTTTGGCGTCCCGGCCGGCGCCCGGTAGCGGAAGTAGGGCGCGCCCGCGGCGTTCAGCCGCGCGCCGCCGCTCTGGCGCAGTCCGACCGCCCAGCCGGCCCGCCGGGCGCCCGCCGTCAGGTTGCGCATGCTCACCCGCACGACGTCGATCGCCACCCCGTCGACCGGCGCCGCCAGCATCGAGAGCCGGTAGTCGACGCCGCCGCGGACCAGGCGCTGCGCGACGATCGGGTAGCGACCGCCCTCGGCCAGGCTGCGCTGCGGCTGGACCCAGCGGGCGAGCGGATCGCCGAGCTCGAAGGCGACCTCGCCGTAGCCGGTGTAGATGCCGCCCTCCGGGGTGATCTCCGACGCCGCGAACAGCCCGGGTACGCCGAGCTGATCGGTCGGGGTGGCAACGAAGCTCCACCCGGCGGCCGCTCCCGCCGGCGGTGCGACCGCGCCCGCCGCCGCGGCGGCGCCGGCGCCCGCCAGCGCCGCCGCCGCCGCGAGGGCCCGGCGCAGGATCAAGCTCGGGGCTTGCTCGCCGCCGCCGCCGCCGCCGGCGCCGGCGTCGGCGCCGCTGACGCCGACGCGCCGCGCCGCGCCCGCGTCCGCGGCTTCTTCGGCGCCGCGCCGTCGCGCTCGACCCGCGCCCGCGCGACCAGGGCGTCCCGCTCGGCGATCAGCGCCTCGCCGATCACGTCGATGTCCGGCAGGGCGTCGAAGTCGCCGAGCAGGCCGAAGTTCAGCGCGCCGTTGTAGGACATGATCGCGATGGCCAGCGCGTGGTCACGCGGCAAAAAGGCGATCGGGAAGACCTCCTCGAGCTCTCGACCGAGCACGTAGAGCGGGAACTGGGGGCCAGGTACGTTGGTCACGATCAGGTTGAACAGCCGCGTCGAGAAGTTGAGCCGCGAGGCCTGGGCGAGGATCGTCGGCGGCGCGAAGTCCTGCACCCCGGCGATCACCTCGGCGCCCAGCGCCTGCTTGGACTCCTTGAGCCCGTCCATCGCCTGGGTGACGACCCGCAGCCGCGCGAGCGGATCCTCGACGTAGACCGGCAGCGGACCCCGCATCACCGCGATCCGGTTGCCGATCTGGCCGCGCTCGTGCTCGGCGCGGACCGAGACCGGCACCAACGCGCGCAGCTCGAGACCCTCGGTGCGCACGCCGCGTCCCTGAAGGAAGGTGCGCAGCGCGCCGGACACCACGGTGAGAACGACGTCGTTGACCGTCCCGCCGAAGGTGTTCTTGATCAGCTTGAAGTCCGCCAGGTCGCAGGTCACGCCGACGAAGCGGCGGTGGGGTCCGATCTCGACGTTGAGCGGCGTCGACGGGGCCGGGTTCAGACCGATCCAGACCACCTCTCCGATCCCCTCGACCGCCTCCCACAGGCGGGCGATCGCCCGCTCGGGGCGGAGCGCCGCGCCGATCGCCCCGGCGGTCACCGTCAGCCCCGCGTTGACCGCTCCGCGCACCCCGGCGGCCAGCAGGCCGGCGGTGCCCGGCTCGGGATGCGGCTGCCACGGCTCGCCCGAGTTGGGCACCGGCTGCGCCTCGGGGGCGAGGTCGAAGAGCACGGTGGCCAGGTCGACGCCGGCGATGCCGTCGATCACCGAGTGGTGGGTCTTCCAGATCAACGCGAAGCGGTCGTCGTCGAGCCCCTCGATGAACCAGATCTCCCACAGCGGCTTCGAGCGGTCGAGCTGCTGGGACATGATCCGCGAGAGCAGGCGCAGCAGCTGCGCGCGGTCGCCCGGCGCCGGCAGCGCCGTGTGGCGCAGGTGGTACTCGAGGTTGAAGCTCGGGTCGTCGACCCACACCGGGCGGCCGCTGTCGAGCGCCGTGTGGGCCAGCTTCTGGCGGTAGCGCGGCACGAGGTGGAGCCGCCCGCGCACCTGGTCGCCGAGGTCCTCCATCGCCGGCGGCGGTCCCTTGAAGATGGCCAGGCCCCCCACGTGCATGTGCGACGTCGGCCCCTCCTGGTGCAGGAACGAGGCGTCGACGGCGCTCAGACGGTCGAGGTGGTGCTGGGGAATCCGATCTCTCCTACGCGTACGGCGGACGCGATTGCCAAGCGTAGTCCCTCGGCGTCGAGCACGCCGTGAGAGACGTGGCCGCCGGGTCGGCCCGTCGCTGCGCGCGACCACCGCTGCCCAGCGGAGCGCGCTCCCTACAATCGGTGGCGATGCCCGCCGCCACCAATACGGTCGAGAAGCTCTGGCTGGCCGCCCCCCGCGGCTACTGTGCCGGAGTCGACCGCGCCGTGCAGACCGTCGAGCGCGCGCTCGAGCGCTACGGGCCGCCGGTCTACGTCCGCAAGGAGATCGTCCACAACAAGCACGTCGTCGAGCAGCTCCGCGCCCGCGGCGCGATCTTCGTCGACCACGAGACCGAGGTCCCGCCCGGCTCGGTCACCGTCTTCTCCGCCCACGGCGTCGCCCCCAGCGTCCACGCCAACGCCGCCGAGCGCAGCCTGCGCACGATCGACGCGACCTGCCCCCTGGTCACCAAGGTCCACGTCGAGGCCAAGAAGTTCGCCGCCGACGGCTACACGATCGTCCTCATCGGCCACTCCGGCCACGAGGAGGTCGAGGGCACGATGGGGGAGGCCCCGGAGAGCATCGTGCTCGTCGAGACCGAGGCCGACGTCGACGCCCTCGAGGTCCTCGACCCGGAGAAGGTCGCCTTCATCAGCCAGACCACCCTCTCGGTCGACGAGACGACGGCGATCATCGTCCGCCTGCGTGAGAAGTACCCGAAGATCACCGGACCGCGCACCGACGACATCTGCTACGCGACGACCAACCGCCAAGCGGCGGTCAAGCAGCTCGCCCCGCTCTGCGACCTCGTCCTCGTGATCGGCTCGAGCAACTCCTCGAACTCCAAGCGGCTGGTCGAGGTCGCCCGCGACTACGGCACCGAGGCCCACCTGATCGACAACGAGCACGAGGTGCTCGAGGACTGGCTCGAGGACAAGCGGGTGGTCGGCATCAGCTCCGGGGCGAGCGCGCCCGAGGAGCTCGTCCAGCGCCTGGTCGCCTTCTTCCGCGACCGCGGCGTCGAGGACGTGGCCGAGTTCTCGGTCATCCAGGAGGACGTCCGCTTCATGCTGCCGAAGACGATCCGCCCGGATCGCGTCCGCTGAGGGGCCCCCGGCGCGCACGCTGATCGTCTCCGACCTCCACGTCGGAACCCATCACCGCACCGACGTCCTGCGCCGGCCGCCCGGGGTCGCCGCTCTGCTCGGCGCGCTCGACGGGGTCGACCGGCTCGTCATCCTCGGCGACGCCATCGAGCTGCGCAGCGAGCCGATCGGCCGGGCTCTCGCCGCCGCCCGCCCGTTCTACGCGGCGCTCGGCCGCGCGCTCGCCGGCCGGGAGCTCGTGCTCGTCCCGGGCAACCACGACCACGCCCTGCTCGCCCCGTGGCTCGAGCGGCGCGAGGCGCCGCTCGGCGCCGAGCAGCGCGTCCGGCCGCAGGAGGCCTCGCCGGCCGCGCTCGCCCTCGCCGAGCTCCTCGGGCCGGGCGCCCGCGTCGAGCTCGCCTACCCGGGCCTCTGGGTTCGCGACGACGTCTTCGCGATCCACGGGCACTATCTCGACTGCCACATGACCGTGCCGACCTTCGAGCGGATCGCGATCGGCGCCATGGGGCGGGTCACCGGCATCACCGGCGCCCGGATCCGACGCCCGGAGGATTACGAGGCGCTCGTCGCCCCGGTCTACGCCTGGATCCACGCCGTCGCCCAGGGCTCGAGGCCGGGCCTGGTGAACGGCGGCGGCTCGGCCCGCGCCTGGCGCGCCCTGGCCGCCGGCGGGCAGCCCCCGCGGCTGCGCGCCCGGGCGCTCGCCGCGGCCTTCCCGCTCGCCGTCGCCGGCCTCAACCGCGCCGGCCTCGGCCCGCTGAGCAGCGACCTCTCGGCCCGGGAGCTCCGCCGCGGGCGCCTGCGCGCGATGGCCGCCGTGCTCGAGCGCCTCTCGATCGACGCGCCCTTTGCCGTCTTCGGTCACACCCATCGCACCGGCCCGCTCCCCGGCGACGCCCCCGAGGAGTGGGTCACGCCGGCGGGCACACTGCTGCTCAACTGCGGCAGCTGGGTGTTCGAGACCCACCTGATGACCCGCGTCGCGGACGAGAGCCCCTACTGGCCGGGCGGCGGCGTGATCGTCGACGACGTCGGACCGCCGCGCCTCGTCCGGCTCCTCGGCGACCGCACGCCGGAGCAGCTCGGCTGACCGGGGGGCGGGTCAGGCGGCCAGGGCCGGGGCCCGCGGGTCCTGGAGCTGGCGCGAGAGGGCGAGGGCGATCACGGCGATGACGATCAGGGCGATGCCGTAGATGTCGGCCGTCTCGCGGAGGCCGAGCCGCGTGACGGCGACGCCGGCCGCCACCGCCGGCAGGCTGAAGGCCAGGTAGGCCACGGCGAGGATCGACGAGACGAGGCCGCCCCGCTGGTCGATCGGCGCGAGCGAGCTGAGCGCCCGGAAGGCGCCGGCGAAGGCGGGGCCGAAGCCGAGGCCGGCGATCGCCGTGGCGGCCAGGAAGAGCCCGGTCGAGCCCGTGTCGAGCGCCGCGAGGGCGACCCCGATCCCGACGATCATCGCCGCCAGGCCGCCGCGCGCCGTCGCCCGGGCGTGGGCCTGGCGCAAGCGGACCGAGGCCACCGCGCTGACCCCGGCCATGATGAAGATCGGCAGCCCGCCCGCGAGGTGGCTCGGATTGCGCAGGACGCCGGCGGTCAGCGACGGGCCCAGCGAGAGGATCAGGCCCCCGAGCGCCCAGGCCGCCACCAGGCAGGGGATCGTCTTGACGAACGCGCCGCGCAGGGCCACCGGGACGGCCAGGCGGGGCCGCAGCGTCCGCACCCACGGCTGGTTGCCGCCGACCACCGTCTCGGGGATCGCCCGGGCGCCCAGCGCGGTCACGGCGAAGGCGGCGAGCAGGAGCCAGAACACCAGGCGCGTCGGGTCGGGGCCGTAGTCGACCAGCAGCCCGGCGGCCAGCGCGCCCGCGGCCAGGCCGCTCAGCGGCGCCGCCACCCCGAGCGTGGCGCCGAGGCCCGGTCGACCGGGCGGCTCGAGGTCGATCAGCGCGGCGCTGATCGTCCCCATGGCGATCCCCGTCGCCACGCCCTGGAGGATGCGCGCCGCAAACAGCCAGACCACGTTCCGGGCCTCGGCGAAGGCCAGCATGCCCGCGAGCTCGATGACCAGGGCGACGAGCAGGGTCGGCCGCCGGCCCACGACGTCGGAGACCCGGCCGGCGACGGTCAGGGCCACCAGCAGCGCCAGCGCGTACACGGCGAAGACGCTGGTCAGCGTGAGCGTCCCGAACCCCCACTCGGCCTGGTAGACGACATAGAGCGGCGACGGGGCGCTCGAGGCGAAGAGCAGCAGCGACAGGGTGGCCGCGAGCAGCCAGAAGGCGGCGCCCCGCCCGAGCGTCGGGCGCTTCTCGGTCGACTGCGTCATCGCTGTCCTCCCGTTCGTTGCCGATCGGACGGTCGGCCCCGCCCAGGCGTGAGATCCACTGATACGACGACCATCGTACCAAAGTTACGACGATCGTCGTATAATGGGCGAATGGGACTCCACCACCCGGCCGCCGACGATCTCGAGCTCGCCGCCGTGCTCCATGCCCTGAGCGACCCCCAGCGGCTCGCGATCGTCCGCGCCCTGGCCGACAGCTCCGGCCCGCGCCGCTGCGGCAGCTTCGACCTGGCGGTGACGAAGTCGACCGCCACCCACCACTTCCGCGTCCTGCGCGAGGCCGGGGTGATCCACCAGCACGAGGACGGCACCGCCCGCCTCAACTCGCTGCGCCGCGACGATCTCGACCGGCGCTTCCCCGGACTGCTCGACGCCGTGCTCGGCGCCGTGACGGCCGGCGCCTAAGCCTCGAGCGGAGCGCCGTCGCCGCGCGAGGCCGCCTTCGGCTTCGCCCGCGCCATCGAGCGCCCGCGGTAGGCCGCGAGACGTCAGTCCTCGGCGCCGTCGCGCATGACCACGAGCAGGTCGCCGGAGTTGACGTTGGTGCCCGCCGCGGCGACGATCTCCTCGATGACGCCGTCGATCTCGGCGCAGACCTCGAGCTCCATCTTCATCGCCTCGATGGAGAGCAGCGGGTCCCCCTTGCCCGCGCGGTCGCCGACGGCGACCGAGACCGAGGCGACCACGCCGGGCACCGGAGCCGCCAGCTGCCGCTTGTCCGCCGGATCGGCCTTGCGCGGGGCGGGCCCGCTCGGCTCGAGGCTCTGGTCGCGGACCTTGACCTCGCGCGACTGGCCGTTGAGCTCGAAGTAGAGCGAGCGGCAGCCGTCGGAGTCGTGGTCGCCGACGGCGAGCAGCCGGACGAGGAGCTTCTTCCCGCGCTCGATCGCGATCGCGTGCTCGTCGTCCTGGCTGAGGCCCCGGAAGAAGACCGGGGTCGGCAGGACGCTGACGTCGCCGAAGCGGCGCTGGAAGTCGGCGAGCTCGACGAACACCTTCGGGTACATCAGGTAGGAGGCGAGCTCCCGGTCGCTCACCGGCCGGCTCACCTTGCTCTCGACCTCGCGGCGGACCGCGTCTAAGTCGACGGGCTCGAGCAGTTCCCCCGGTCGGACGCTCAGGTGCTCGCCGCCTCTGAGCACCTTGCGCTGGAGCGCCTCGGGAAAGCCGCCCGGGGGCTGGCCGAGGTCCCCGCGGAAGAAGCCGACGACCGACTCCGGGAAGGCGATCTCCCGCTCGGGGTCGAGGATTTCCTCGGGGGCGAGGTCGTTCGTCACCATGAAAACGGCGAGGTCGCCGACCACCTTTGAGGTCGGCGTGACCTTGACGATGTCGCCGAACATGTCGTTCACCGCGGCGTAGGCCCGGGCGATCTCGCGCCACCTGGTCTCGATCCCCAGCCCGCGCGCCTGCTGGCGCAGGTTCGTGTACTGGCCGCCGGGCATCTCGTGCTGGTAGACCTCGGAGGCGCCGGCCCGGATGTCCGACTCGAACCCGGCGTACTGGCGGCGGACCACCTCCCAGTAAGCCGCCGCGTCGTCGAGCGACGCGCGGGTCAGGCCGGTGTCGCGCTCGGTATGGCGGAGCGCCTCGACGATCGCCCCGAGGTTGGGCTGGGAGGTCAGCCCGCTCATCGGATCCATCGCCGCGTCGACCGCGTCGACGCCGGCCTCGGCGGCGGCGAGCACGCTGGCCGCCGCGGCCCCGCTCGTGTCGTGGGTGTGGAAGTGCACGGGGATCCCGACCTCCTCACGCAGGGCCGTGACCAGGCGCCGGGCGGCCTCGGGCTTGCACAGGCCGGCCATGTCCTTGATCCCGAGGACGTGGGCTCCGGCGCCCTCGAGCTCGCGGGCCAGCCCCACGTAGTAGCCGAGGTCGTACTTGGACCTCGCCGGGTCGAGGATGTCGCCGGTGTAGCAGATCGCCGCCTCGCACAGGGCGCCCGCCTCGAGCACCGCGTCCATCGCCACGCGGAGGTTCTCGACCCAGTTCAGCGAGTCGAACACCCGGAACAGGTCGACGCCGGTGTCGGCGGCCTGGGCCACGAAGTAGCGCACGACGTTGTCGGGATAGTTGGTGTACCCGACCGCGTTCGAGGCGCGGAGCAGCATCTGGAGCATGATGTTGGGGACGCTCTCCCGCAGGGCGGCCAGCCGCTCCCACGGATCCTCCTTGAGGAAGCGCATCGCCACGTCGAACGTCGCGCCGCCCCAGCACTCGAGCGAGAGCAGGCCGGAGAGCTCGCGGGCGTAGAGCGGCGCGATCGGCAGAAGGTCGGCGGTGCGCACCCGGGTGGCCAGCAGCGACTGGTGGGCGTCGCGGAAGCTCGTGTCGGTGACCAGCAGCCGCTGCTCCTCGCGCATCCAGCGGGCGAAGCCGGCCGGGCCGAGCTCCCGCAGCCGGTCGCGCGTGCCCGGCTCCAGCGGGCCGCGCGAGGCCGCGGGCACCGGGGGCAGGGGCAGGGGCCCGGGGTCCGGGTGGCCCCTGACCTCCGGGTTGCCGTTGACCAGCACCTCGCCGATGAACTCGAGCAGGCGCGTCGACCGGTCGGGTGGCTCGCCGAGATCCAACAGCTCGGGCGTGTCGTCGAGGAACCGGGTCGTGACCTCGCCGGCGCGGAACCGCGGGTGCCCGATCAGGCGCTCGAGGAAGCGCAGGTTGGTCTTGACGCCGCGGATGCGAAACTCGCGCAGCGCGCGATCCATCCGGGCGACCGCCTCCTCGGGCGTCGGGGCCCAGGCCGTGATCTTCTCGAGCATCGAGTCGTAGAACGGGGTGACCACGGCGCCGGTGTAGGCGGTCCCGCCGTCCAGGCGGATGCCGAAGCCCGTAGCCGCCCGGTAGGTGGTGATGCGACCGTAGTCGGGGGCGAACTGGTTGGCCGGATCCTCGGTGGTGACCCGGCACTGGAGCGCGTGCCCGTGGAGGCGCAGGTCCTCCTGCGCCGGGACGCCGCTCTCGGGGGTACCGATCGTCGCGCCCTCGGCCAGGCGGATCTGCGCCTTGACGAGGTCGACGCCGGTGACCACCTCGGTCACCGTGTGCTCGACCTGGATACGGGGGTTCACCTCGATGAAGTAGAACCCGCCGGTGTCGGCGTCCTGGAGGAACTCGACCGTCCCGGCATTGCGGTAGCCCGCCTCGCGGGCGAGGCGCACCGCCGCCCCGCAGAGCTCCGCGCGGGTCGCCGGGTCGAGCGCCGGGGCCGGCGCGCGCTCGACGACCTTCTGATGGCGCCGCTGGACCGTGCAGTCGCGCTCGTAGAGATGCACGACGTTGCCCGCCTCGTCGGCGAGGATCTGGACCTCGAGATGGCGCGCCCGCCGGACCAGGCGCTCGAGGAAGACGTCGTCGCGGCCGAACGCGGCCGCCGCCTCGCGGCGGGCGGCGATGACCTGCTCGACGAGGTGCGCCTCGTCCTCTACGACGCGCATGCCGCGGCCGCCGCCGCCCCAGCTCGCCTTGATCATCAGGGGAAAGCCGAGCTCGGCGCCGCGGCGCGCGACCTCGCCGGCGTCGTAGGGAAGCGCTTCGGTGGCCGGCATCACGGGGACCGCCGCGCGCTCGGCGAGCTCGCGCGCGGCGACCTTGTCGCCCAGGCGCTCCATCACCTCGACCGGCGGCCCGATCCAGACCATCCCCTCACGCAGGCACGCCTCGGCGAACTCGGGATCCTCGGCCAGGAACCCGTAGCCCGGGTGGATGGCGTCGACGCCGGCGTCGAGGGCGACCCGGATGATCTCCTCGGTTCCCAGGTAGGACTGGACCGGCCCCCGGCCGCGGCCGACGAGGTAGGCCTCGTCGGCCTTGAAGCGATGGAGCGCGAAGCGATCCTCGTAGGAGTAGATCCCGACCGTCCGCACCCCGAGCTCGGCGGCGGCGCGGAACACGCGGATCGCGATCTCGCTGCGGTTGGCGACGAGCAGCTTGCGGATCGCTTGCACTCCGACGAGGATAGAGCGAGCCCTCGTCGCGGCGCCGCCCGACCGTCCGGCGCTCGGCCCCGCTTCAGTGGCCCGGCGCGACCGGCGGCGCCGGCTCGGCGGACGCCGGCTCGACGTCGGCCGGCGGGACGACCTAGGCGGCCCGCGGGGGCGTGCGGCGCCGCGGGATGCCGGCCGCCTCGACGAGGGCGGTCTCGACGTCTGAGAGGATCGCCCGCTCCGAGCGCGAGGCTACGAGCGGAGCGTCCACTCCCTCGACGTGGACGTAGGTCCGGCGCCCCTCGCCGCGCTCCTCGGCGTCGAGCGGGACGAGAGCGAAGATGCGGTCGGCCCGGACCCAGCGTCCGTACCCGAGAGCGACCATTCGAGGCTCGCGTCGGGGCATCGTCTGCGGCGGCCAGGTCCCCCGGCGGCGTGAGGCGAGCGACCGGCCCCCGCGCGGGGTCGGTCGCTCAAGGCGCGCCTCAGCCGATCGAGCCGACCATCTCGAGCTGGATCAACCGGTTGAGCTCGACGGCGTACTCCATCGGGAGCTCCTTGGTCACCGGCTCGATGAAGCCGTTGACGATCATCGCCGCCGCCTCGTCCTCGGTGAACCCGCGCGAGCCCATGTAGAAGAGCTGCTCGTCGGAGATCCGCCCGACCGTCGCCTCGTGGGCCACGGTGACGTGGGGGTTCTGGATCTGGATGTCGGGCCAGGTGTCCGAACGGGAGATCCCGTCCATCATCAGGCCGTCGCACTGGACGCGGGACTTCGAGCCCTGCGAGTTCTTGCCCATCCGCACCAGGCCGCGGTAGCCCATGATCCCGCCGTCCTTGGAGATCGACTTGGCGAGGATGTTGGAGGTCGTGTTCGGCGCCATGTGGACGACCTTGGCGCCGGTGTCCTTGTGGACGCCCTTGCCGGCGACGCCGACGTTGAGGTGGTCGGCGCGGGCGCCCTCGCCGAGCAGGAACGAGCCCGGGTAGAGCATGACGGCCTTGGCGCCCATCGATCCGCCGACCCACTCGACCGTGCCCTCGGCCTGGACGACCGCGCGCTTGGTGTTGAGGTTGTAGACGTCCTTGGACCAGTTCTGGACCGTCGTGTAGCGGACCTTGGCGCCCTCCATGACGAAGATCTCGACCACGGCGGAGTGCATCGAGTTGACGCTGTAGGTCTGCGCCGTGCAGCCCTCGATGTAGTTCACCTCGGCGCCCTCGTCGGCGATGATCAGCGTGTGCTCGAAGGTGCCCTCGCCGGCGCCCTCCATGCGGAAGTAGGCCTGCAGCGGCAGGTCGCACTTGACGCCCTTGGGGATGTAGACGAACGATCCGCCCGACCAGACGGCGCCGTGCAGGGCGGAGAACTTGTTGTCCTGGGCCGGGACGCACTTGGTCATGAAGTACTGCTTGACGATGTCCGGGTACTCGCGGACGGCGGTGTCCATCGAGCAGAAGAGGATGCCCTGCTTGGCGTACTCCTCCTTGAGTCCCTCGTAGACCGGCTCCTGGCGCCAGACGCCGACGACGCCGGCGAGGTGCTCGCGCTCGGCCTGGGGGATGCCCAGGGCCTCGTAGGTGTCCTTCATGTCCTTGGGCACGTCGTCCCAGGAGTCGAAGCGCCCGGTGGTGGGGGGCGAATAGAGGACGAGGTCGTCGAAGTTGAGGCCTGAGAGGTCGCAGCCCCAGGTGGGAACGGGCTTGCGCTCGAAGATCTCAAACGACTTCATCCGCTGATCGGCCATCCACGAGGGATCGCCCTTGATTTTCGAGAGCTCGCGGATTACCTCACGCGAAACGCCCTTCGGCGAAACGAGCTCGCCCTTGTCGGTCTCGACGATCGGACTCGGCTTCGGAATGCGAGTGATATCTGTGGCGGCCATAAGCTCCTCTGCGTAATCCTGTGCTCGGTGGTAGGAATTGTACCTGGTCTGGATAGGGCGCTGGGCTTAATGCGGCCCGGGTTCAGGCGGGCCAGCTGCCCTCGCCGGTGATCGCGGCCCGCATCGCCTTGAGGCTGAGCAGCGCGCACTTGCGTCGGGTGGCGGAGATCGGGATGCCGAGCAGCTCGAGCATCCAGTCGGCCTCGAGCGTGGCGATCGTGTCGAGCTCCATGCCGATCAGCTCCTCGGAGGCGATCGACGCCGATGCCTGGGAGATCGCGCAGCCGTGGCCGTGGAAGCGCAGCTCGTCGACCCGGCCGGCGCTGACGCGGATGTGGACGCCGAGCTCGTCGCCGCAGAGCGGGTTGTGCTCGTGGGCCTCGAGGTCGTGGGGGTCGAGCTCGCCGAAGTTCTTCGGCCGCTTGTAGTGCTCGAGGATGTAGTCGCGGTAGAGGTCGTCCATGCCCGCGCTCTCAGAGCCCGAAGACGTCGCGGGCGCGGCCGAGCGAGGCGATCAGCGCGTCGACGTCGGCCATGTTGTTGTAGGGGCCGAAGCTCGCCCGGGCCGTCGCCCCGACGCCGAGCCGGCGCATCAGCGGCTGGGCGCAGTGGTGGCCGGCGCGGATGCAGACGTTGTCGCGGTTGACGAGCTCGGCGATGTCATGGGGGTGCATGCCGTCGATCACGAAGGAGATCAGCCCGGCCCGCTCGGCCGGGCCGACGACGCGGACGCCCTCGACCTCGGCCAGGCCGGCGATCGCGTAGTCGGTCAGCGCGTGCTCGTGGGCGCGGACGCGCTCCATGCCGAGCGCGGTGAGGTAGTCGATCGCGGCGCCGAGCCCGACCGCCTCGGCGATCATCGAGGTACCGGCCTCGAACTTCCAGGGCAGCTCGTTCCAGGTCGAGCGGTCGATGTCGACGTGGGCGATCATGTCGCCGCCGCCGAGGAACGGGCGCATCGACTCGAGCACCTCGGCGCGGCCGTGGAGGACGCCGATGCCCGTCGGCCCGAGCGCCTTGTGCCCGGTCCAGACGTAGAAATCGGCGCCGATCCGGCCGACGTCGACCGGCATCTGGGGCACCGCCTGCGAGCCGTCGACGAGCACCAGGGCGCCGGCCCGGTGAGCGCGCTCGACGATCTCGGCGACCGGGTTGATCGTCCCGAGGACGTTGGAGACGTGGGCGACGGCGACGAGCTTGACGTCGCCGCGGGCGAGCTGGGCGTCGAGCTCGTCGAGCGAGAGGAGGCCGTCGTCGGAGACCGAGAGGTGGCGCAGCGCGGCCCCGGTGTCCTCGGTGGCCAACTGCCAGGGGACGATGTTCGAGTGGTGCTCCATCTCGGTGATCAGGATGGCGTCGCCGGGGCCGAGCTCACGGCGGGCCCAGGCGTAGGCCACGAGATTGATCGCCTCGGTGGCGTTGCGCGTGAAGATCGTCGTCCGCGTCTCGCCGCCGGCGAAGGCGGCGATCCGCTCGCGGGCTCCCTCGAAGAGATCGGTCGCCTCCTGCGCGAGCACGTAGACGCTCCGGTGGATGTTGGCGTTGTGGAAGCGGTAGTAGTCGTCGAGCGCCTTGAGCACCGACTCGGGCTTCTGCGAGGTCGCGCCCGAGTCGAGGTAGACGATCGGGCGGCCGTCGATCTCGCGGGTGAGGATCGGGAAGTCGCCGCGGATGTCGAGTGCGCTGTCGGTGGTCGTCGCCATCTCGGGGCTACCGGGCCAGGGCGTAGCGCTCGATGTCGGCCGCCGCCGCCGCCAGCTTCGCGCCGATCCGGTCGCGGATCGTCTGCTCGAGACCGGGATCTTCGAGCTGGACGATGAGGGGCTCGAAGAACCCCTCGACGATCACCCGGACCGCGTCGGGCCGGGTCAGCCCGCGCGACTGCATGTAGAAGATCAGCTTCTCGTCGAGCTCGCCGACCGTACCGCCGTGGGAGGCCGAGACGTCGTCGGCGCAGACGAGGACCGAGGGGATCGCGTCGAGCTTGGCCCGGGGCGAGAGCAGCATCGAGTGGACCTGGAGGTAGGTGTGGGTCTGCTGCGATCCCGGATCGATCTGGATCAGGCCCTCGAAGCTCGCCCGGCTCGCCGCGGTCGCCGCGCCCCGCCAGTGGACGTCGCCGGAGGAGGGGCCGGTCTCGTGGAGGTCGACGGCGAAGACGTCGAGGTGCTCGTCGCCCTCGGCGAAGAAGATCCCCCGGAAGGCCATGTCGCCGCCCTTGCCGGCCACGACGAGCTCGTCGTGGTGGCGGATCAGGTGGCCGCCGAGCAGTGCCGGCAGCCAGTGGCAGTAGGCGTCGCGCCCGACCTCGACCACGGCGGTCGAGACGTCGAACACGTCGCCCTCGCCCCAGTCGGTGGCGTGGGCCAGGCGGCAGCGCGCGCCGTCCTCGAGGTAGAGCTCGAACTGGCCGGCGTGGAGCGCCTGGCCGTCGAAGTCGGGCGCCAGGTCGTACTCGTGGAGGCGAAACTCGCTGGCGCGGTCGCCGATCGCCAGGGTGTGCGCGTACTGGGCGGTCCCCGGCTCGCTGATCTCGTAGACGATCTGGAAGGGGTGGCGGGCTACGACGTTCGGCGGAACGTAGAGGAAGGCGCCGCCGGTCCAGAGCGCGACGTTGGCGGCCTCGAGCTTGTCGCGGTCGAGCGTCAGCCGGCGCATGAAGTAGCGGGCGAAGAGGTCGCCGTGGTCGCGGGCGGCGTCCTCCAGCGAGCAGAGGATGACCCCGGCGGCGGCGAGCTCGGGGTCGAGCTCCACGTGGACGACCGAGCCGCCGCGCTGGACGAGGACGCCGGCGCGGGGCCCGTCGCCGAGCACGGCCGGGACGGTCGCCTCGGCGGGGTAGGTGTGGTTTGCCAGGGCGGCGAGGTCGAGCTCGTCGAGGCTCGTGCGCCAGAAGCCCGACCGGCGCCAGGTCGGAAGCTCGAGGCGGTCGAAGGCGCGGAGCGCCTCGGCGCGCAGGTCGTCGAGGCTGCCGGTCGAGCCGGCTCCGGACAGGGCGCGGTAGAGCGTCGCCTCGCGGGCGGTGCCCGGCTTGCGTCGAGGGGCGGCCGGGGCGGCCGGGGGGGTCGGGTCAGGCACGGGCACCGACCTCCTCGCGGATCGGGTCGTAGCCCTCGCGCTCGAGGCGGTCGACGAGCTCCGGGCCGCCGGCCATGACGATCCGGCCGTCCATCAGGACGTGGACGAACTGCGGCGTCACGTAGTTGAAGATGCGCTGGTAGTGGGTGATGATCAGCGCGCCGAGGCCCTGCCCGGCGTGAAGCTTGGCGACGCCCTCGGCGACCGTACGCAGTGCGTCGATGTCGAGACCCGAGTCGGTCTCGTCGAGCACGGCGATATCCGGCTCGAGCATCGCCATCTGGAGGATCTCGGCCCGCTTCTTCTCGCCGCCGGAGAACCCGTCGTTGAGGTGGCGCGAGGTGAAGGCGCGGTCGACGTCGAGCAGCTCCACCGCGTGGGCGAGCTGCTTGCCGAACTCCTTGACCTTGATCGGCTCCTCGCCTGTGCCCGAATGGGTGCGCTTGGCGTTGATCGCCATGCGCAGGAAGTTGGCCACCGAGACGCCGGGAACGGCGACCGGGTACTGGAAGGCGAGGAACAGGCCGGACCGGGCGCGCTCGTGGGGCGGTGCCTCGGTGATCTCCTCGCCGTTGAAGATGATCTGGCCCTCGGTCACCTCGTAGTCGGGGTGGCCCATGATCGTGTTGGCCAGCGTGGACTTCCCCGAGCCGTTGGGGCCCATCAGAGCGTGGATCTCGCCTTGGCGGATGGTCAGGTCCACGCCCCGCAGGATCTCGCGCTCCTCGATGCGGACGTGCAGGTTGCGGATCTCCAGTTCAGCCATTTCGCTCCAGTGCCGAGCCGCCTAGGCGGCGACCGGCTTCTTGCGGTTTGCGGGAATCAGGTCGGCCAGCGTCGTCTCGGTGAGGGTGTGGACGATCGCCGAGCGCACGCGCGTCCAGAGGATCTTCGTCGTGCAGACGTGATCCAAATCAGTCTCGCGCGCGCAGACGACGCCGCCGCCGGGGGTGCTCGAGATGCATTCGATCGGGGCGATCGTGCCCTCCAGGGCCTCGACGACCTCGGCCATCGTGATCTGCTCGGGGCCGCGGGCGAGCAGGTAGCCGCCGTGGGCGCCGCGCCGGCTCTCGATCAGGTCGGCCCGGCGCAGCCGGGCGACGAGATGCTCGAGATAGGCCAGCGGCAGCCCTTCGTGATCGGCGATCTCGGCCAGGGGGACGGGCTGATCGCCGCCCCGACGGGCCAGCTCCACCATCACGCGCACGCCGTACTCGGCCTTGGTTGAGAAGATCATGCTCTAAAACCTACCTGGCGGGTAGGGTATCAGGCCGGGTCTCGTCAGGGGGTCCTTCTGGAGCAGCTCCCGGCCTCAGAGCTCGACGCGCGGGGGAGGATGCGCGGGGGGCGGCTCGGCCGCGAGCCGGCGGATGTCGTGGGCCAGCGCCTCGGGCGTCAGGTCGGCCGACTGAAAGCCGATCCGGGGGCGGCCGGTGGCGTCGAGGAGGAGGGTGTCGACCGAGTGGTCCGAGCGCGAGGCCTGCCCGGCCGATTGCGGCTGGATGCCGAAGCCGTGCCAGATCGGCGCGAGCGCGGCGCGGCTGCCTAGCAGGAAGCGCAGCCGCCCGGTGACCGACTGCTTGAGCAGGAAGCGGCGGGCGTTGAGCGGGGTGTCCTCGGCCGGGTCGACACTGACGGCGAGCGCGGGCACCGGGCGGCCGAGCTGATCCAGGGCACCGCGGATCTGCTGGGCGATCAGCGGACAGGTGTCCCGGCAGGTCGAGTAGAGAAACGAGACGATCACGACATGGCCGGCGTAGTCGCGCAGGCGCACGAGACGGCCGTCCTGGTCGCGCAGGGCGAAATCGGCGGGTGGGATCTCGGGGGGGAGCTGGGCTCCGGCGAAGCCGCCGACCAGGTTCACGCGGGTGCCGGCGCCGCGAGCGCCGGTGAGGAGGACCGCAGCGAGGACCCCGACCAGGCAGCCGAGGCAGATGCTCAGCGCCAGCCGGACCCTCGCAGGAAAGCGGGCCGCCATCGGCCAAAGGCTAGTTGCGCTGGCTTCGACGGGCGTCGCGTGCGACCATGGCCGGAGAGGGAAGGACACGAGCGAGCGCCGGCCGCGCGGTCGGCGCGCCTCGCTATACTTTTTATAGTTATGAATCTAGACAAGATTTCAGGAGTTTCCGATGAGCCCGTCCGGCGCTGAATTCATCCGCAAGGTCAAGAGCGAGATTACCGAGGTCGACCCCGGCGAGGTCAACACGCTGCTCGACGACGGCGTCGCGCTCGTCGACGTGCGCGAGACCGAGGAGTACGCGACCGGCCACCTTCCGGGGGCCCGCCACGTTCCCCGCGGCTTCCTCGAGTCGCGCATCGAGGGCGCGGTGCCCGACCGCTCACAGCGGGTCGTCCTCTACTGTGCGTCCGGCAACCGCTCGGCGCTCGCCGCCCACACCCTCCAAGAGGAGCTCGGCTACGCGAACGTCTCGTCGATGCTCGGCGGGATCACCCTGTGGAAGGACCGCGGCTACCAGGTCGAGGTCCCGCGGTCGATGACCGCGCTCCAGCGCGAGCGCTACTCCCGCCACCTGCTCGTGCCCGAGGTCGGCGAGGAGGGCCAGCGCAAGCTGCTCGACGCGCGGGTGCTCCTGCTCGGGGCCGGTGGGCTCGGCTCGCCGGTCGCGCTCTACCTGGCCGCCGCCGGCGTCGGCACGCTCGGCATCGTCGACGACGACGAGGTCGACCTGTCGAACCTCCAGCGCCAGGTCATCCACACGACCGACCGGATCGGCGTGTCGAAGGTCGATTCGGCCGCGGCGACGATCACGGGGCTCAACCCCGACGTCGAGGTCGTCAAGTTCGCCACGCGGCTGACCGCCGAGAACATCATGGAGATCATCGAGGGCTGGGACATCATCGTCGACGGCGCCGACAACTTCCCGACCCGCTACCTGCTCAACGACGCCAGCGTCCGCCTGGGGATCCCCGTCGTCTCGGCGTCGATCCTCGGCTTCGACGGGCAGCTCTCGGTATTCAAGCCCTACGACGGTCCGTGCTACCGCTGCCTCTACCCGGTGCCGCCGCCGGCCGACCTGGCGCCGTCGTGCGGCGCCAATGGCGTGCTCGGCGTCCTGCCGGGGACGATGGGTCTGCTCCAGGCGACCGAGGTCGTCAAGCTGATCGTCGGCGCCGGCGAGCCCCTGGTCGGGCGCCTCCTGCTCTACGAGGCCCTGAGCGCGACCTTCACCGAGCTGAAGGTGCGCCGCGACCCCGAGTGCCCGGTGTGCTCGCGGCCGCCGGAGGAGATCACCGACGAGGAGATGGGCGTCTTCCCCGACTACGAGGCGTTCTGCGCCGCGGCCGGCTAGGGTTGCCGCCATGGCGACGATCAAGATCCCACCGGTCCTGCGCTCGTCGGTCGGCGGCGAGAAGGAGGTCAGCGCCCCGGGGGAGAACGTCGGCGACGTCCTCCGCGGGCTGGCCGAGGCCCACCCGGCGACGCAGAAGCAGCTGTTCTCCTCGGAGGGGCAGCTGAACCGGTACGTGAACGTCTACCTCAACGACGAGGACGTCCGCGTCCTAGACGGGCTCGACACGGCGGTCGGCCAGGGCGACGTCCTGGTGATCCTGCCGGCGATGGCCGGCGGCGCTCGCTAGAGGCTCCGCGGCCGGCGCAGGTCGATGCTGGCCGGTAGCGCTCTGGTCGCCTTGGTGGGCACCGCCGACCCCGAGCGGGCGTGGGAGTTCTACGGGGGCACGCTCGGCCTGCCGGTGGTCGAGGCGAGCGACATCGCGTACGTGTTCGGCACCGGCGCCAAAACGCTGCGGGTGACGACCGTCGAGCGGGTGGCCCCGGCCCGATACACGGTGCGCGGCTGGAACGTCCAGGACGTCTCGGCGAGGGTTCGCCCGCGGGCCGAGCTCGGGGTGGAGATGCTCCGCTTCGAGCGCCTCGAGCAGGACGAGGATGGCGTCTGGTCGGCTCCGGGCGGCGGACGCATCGCGTGGTTTCGCGACCCCGACGGGAACATCCTCTCCGTCGGTGAGATGCCCGGCCCCGCGGGCGCGGGAGAACATTTGCCGACCGGTGAATCCGGCCGCGGGACCCGAACGCTATATTCGTGACCATGGGCCCGCCGTTCCTCGAGAACAAGCCCTGCGGCGGTCGCTACGGCGACATCGTGCAGGCGATCGGCCACACGCCGCTGATCGAGCTGAAGCGGCTCTCGCCGAAGCCGGGCGTGCGGATCTGGGCCAAGCTGGAGTCGATGAACCCGACCGGCTCGGTGAAGGACCGGGTGGCCCGCTCGCTGATCGAGGACGCCGAGGAGAAGGGCGCGATCAGCCCGGGGCAGACGATCCTCGAGCCGACCTCGGGCAACACCGGGATCTCACTGGCCATGATCTGCCGTCGCAAGGGCTATCCGCTGAAGGTCGTCATGCCCGACAACGTGACGCCGGAGCGCACCCAGCTGCTGAAGATGTACGGCGCCGAGATCGTCTCCTCGCCGGGTGACCAGGGCTCCAACGGGGCCGTCGACATGGCGCTGCGGATGGCCGCGGACGACGCGAGCTACTACATGCCCTACCAGTACGGCAACCAGGCCAACCCGCTGGCCCACTACAACGGCACGGCGCTCGAGATCCTCGAGGAGCTCGACGAGGTCGCGGCCTTCGTCGCGGGGCTCGGCACCGGTGGGACGCTGATGGGCAACGGCCGCCGCCTCAAGGAGGAGCTGGGCGACGCCGTCAAGATCGTCGCCGCCGAGCCCAGGCAGGGCGAGCCGGTCCAGGGGCTGCGCTCGCTCGACGACGGCTTCATCCCGCCGATCATCGACATCTCGATGCTCGACCGCAAGATCTTCGTCACCAACCGCGACGCGATGCTCTGGACGCGCAAGCTGCTCGAGGAGGAGGGCATCTTCGCCGGCGTCTCCTCCGGGGCGATCGCCCGGGTGGCCGTGCGGATCGCGGGCGAGCTCGACGAGGGCAACGTCGTCTTCATCGTGGCCGACGACGGCTGGAAGTACCTCTCGAGCGGGCTGTACACCCTTCCGCTCGACGAGATCGAGAACCTCGAGAGCACGCTCTGGTGGTGACCCGCGGGTCGGCCCGCGGGACCGCCCTGCTGCCCGGTTGACCGTCTTGGCGGCCTCCGACGATCGCCGGGGCGAGGACGTCTCGCGGCGCCGGCTGCTGGTCGGGGCCGGAGGGGCGGCGGCGGCGCTCGCCGGGTGCGGCTCGTCTGCGTCGGCGACGCGGACCAACCCGGAATTCCGCGGGGCCGACGCCGACGTGCTCGACGCGCTGCTCGCGGTCGAGAACCGCGCGGCGGCGGCCTACGCCCACGCGGCCGGCCTGCTGCGCGGGTCCCAGCGCGCGCTGGCGCAGCGGATCGGCGCGCAGGACGCCGCGCACGTCTACGCGTTGGCGGCCTCGATCGATCGTCTGGGCGGGACGCCGTCGCTCGCTCCGGCGTCCGGCGCCTTCGCCGCGGGCGACGCTCCGGCGGCCCTGCGCCTGGCGGCGGTGGCCGAGGACATGTCGATCGCCGCCTGTCTCGACGCGATGCCCAAGATCACCGATCCGCGGGCTCGCGGCCTGGTGGTGACGATCGCCGCCAACGACGCCCAGCACGCGGTGCTGATCGCCCAGGCCCGCGGCCGGTCGCCGTTCGCGACCGCGCTCGTCCGGGGCAAGGCGTGAGCGGCGGCCGGCTCACCCGCCGCCGGGTGGTCGCCGGGGCGGCGCTCGGCGCCGCCGGGGGGCTGGGGCTCCGGCTGGGGATTCCGGCGCCGGCCGGCGCCCAGGGCCGGGCCGACGTGTCGGCGATCGCCGGCTCGGTGCGGCTCCAGCAGGCGCTGGGCGTGGCGTACGCCGCGATGGCCCGGCGGCCGCGCCTGGGGCGCGAGGTGCGCGACCTGCTCGGCCACCTGGCCGATCACGAGCGCCAGCACGCGGCCGCGCTTCTCGTCGTCGCCGAGTACGTCGGCGTCACGCCGACGCCGGCGCCGACCGTGGTGCGGGTCGAGGCGGCGCTCCCGGCCGTCGCCGCCGCCGTCGACCGCCCGACGGCGTTGGCCGCGCTCGACGAGCTCGAGCGCGCCGAGCTGCTCGGCTTCTTCACCTACCAGCAGATCATCGGCGACGCGAAGATCGTGCAGATCATCGGCGCCGTGATGTGCAGCGACGCGCAGCACCTCGCGCTGGTGCGCCAGGCGGCCGGCCTCGACCCGATCCCGAGCGCCTTCGAGGCGGGCCGGGCGCGCTGATAGCCTCGGCCCGGATGCGCATCCCCCGCGACATGCTCGCCGACATCGTGGCCCACGCCAGGGCTGAGGCGCCCAACGAGTGCTGCGGCATGATCGCCGCCGAGGACGGCGAGGCCGTCCGCATCTACCGGGCCACCAACTCGGCGGCGAGCCCGCTGCGCTACGAGATCGAGGGGCTCGAGCAGTTCCGCATGCAGCGGGAGATCGAGGATGCCGGCTGGGATCTCGGGGCGATCTACCACTCGCACACGCGAAGCGCGCCGTTCCCGTCGCAGACCGACATCAACCTCGCCTTCTACCCGGACGCGCTCTACGTGATCGTCGGGGTCGCCGGCCCCGAGCCGGAGGTCCGCGCCTTCCGGATCGTCGACGCCCGGGTCGAGGAAGTAGAGCTCGCGGTGGTCTGATGGCCCCGGCCGAAGACGGCGCCGCCGCCGGAGCCGACCCCGCGGGCGCGCCGGCGACGGCCCCGCTGACCTGCCCGCGGTGCGCCACGCCCCACCCCGGCCAGGAGCGCTTCTGCCGCCGCTGCGGCATGCCCCTCGTCCACGCCGGCGGACCGCAGGAGCACGAGCCGGCGACCGAGCGCGAGGCCCGGGCGCGCAAGATCAAGCCGCAGTACACCGAGGGCGAGTTGGTCCGGGTGGTCGGGGCGAGCAACCAGGCCGAGGCCGAGTTCCTCCAGGGCATGCTGCTCGAGGAGGGCGTGCCGAGCCTCGTGCGCCGCCGGGCCGGGTTCGACGTTCCCGACTTCATGGCCGGCGGCCCGCGCGACGTGCTCGTACCCGCCTCGGGAGCGGCGACAGCCCGCGAGGTCCTGGTCGAGGCCGAGATCGTCAGCGCCAGCCCGCCGGCGCCGTCGACGACCACGCCGATCCGCCTGCTGGCCGGCCTGCTGCTCGCCGTCGCGCTCGTGGCCGTGGTCCTCTTCATGGCCACCCACGTCTGGGACTGAAATGAGCGGGCCGGCGCCGGTGGGCGCCGCGGGCGCTCAGCGCTGCTCGGCCAGGCGCGCCAAGTGGGCCCGCCAGGCCCCCTCGGTATGGATCAGGGCGCGGCCGTCGAAGGCGCCGACCAGCGCGGTGGCGGGCTGGCCGTGGAGCGGGGAGTAGGCCAGCCGTACGGCGGCGCCGACGCCATGCTCGCGGGCGAGGAGATCGAAGACCGACCCGCCGAGCAGGGCGGCGTCGCGGACGCTCGGCGGGAAGGACGGCTCGCGGCCCTCGCGCAGGCGGCGGGCGATCGCCGGCCGGGCGAAGGCGGTCTGACCTGAGAAGTACTGGGCGGCGCCGGCGGTGAGCCAGGCCCAGCGGACGTAGCGGCCGAGGCCGGCGGGCCGAAACGGCGGCGGGAGGGTGCGGTTGTTGGCAGCTAGCACGAGCTGGGCGTAGAGCGTCGCCGGTCCGAGCATGGCCATCTCGCGCGAGCCGGGAACGGCCGAGGCGCGGCGCTCGAGCAGGCGCGGGGAGAGCACGTGGACCTCGTTGGGCGAGCACCACCCGGCCAGGTACCGGCGCCCGGCGGGCGCGGTGGCCAAGCGGACGAACGGAAGGTAGGGCTGCGCCAGGCAGAGCTCGACCTGGGAGCGGTGGAGCACGACGGCGACCTCGGCGGGCACGCGGGTGAAGATCTCGCCGAGCCGCTCGCGGGTGCCCTCGATCAGCTCGAGGACGGCGACGGCGTCGTCGATGTCGCCGTGCTCGTGGCGGGCGGTGAAGTTGGGGGAGCTCGTCTCGACCCAGGGCACGCGGTCAGTGTCGCGTCCGCCGGCCGCGGGGCGTAGCCTTGCAACGCGCGTGCCGCGCGCTGACCCGTCGAGCGGTGCAACGCGCGTGCCGCGCGCTGACCCGTCGAGCGTTGCGGGGCGCTACCCGCGGCGGCTGCCGCGGGCGGTGTGAGGCGCGACTCGCGCGGTCTACGCGAGGGCGGGGACGCGGCCGGTGGCGATCGCTTCGATCTCCTCGGCGGCGCGGCCGAACTCCTCGTCGGAGAGCACCGGGGTGCCCTCGAACGGGAGGTCGCGCTGGAGCTCGAGGAACGAGCGACAGCCGCCGTACTCGTCCTTGACCTTGACGGTCACCGGCCGCGGAATGCGGTAGGTGCGCAGGAGCAGGACGTGCAGCGGGTGGCGGCGCTTCCACTCGAGGCGCTTCTCGGCGTAGTCCGGAGTCCAGACGTAGAACGGCGAGAGGGCGTCGACGGTGCGCGCGTCGGTGATCGTGTACTGCGCCGCGATCGCCGCCCAGGCGCGGATCCGCACGCGGTCGGGCGGCTGGACGCCGGGTCCGTGGTGGAGTTGGTGGACGCTCGGCTCCCCGTCGGCCCAGACGCCCTCCTCGAGGGCGCGGCGCAGCTCCGGCTGGTGCGACTCGCGGACGAGGTCGGAGCGCTGGTGGTCGAACGTCGGATAGAGAAAGAAGCGCTCGTGCTCGACGCGGAAGTGCTTCCCGGGCTCGCGCACACCGCCCTTGCGTAGCGTGATGAGCTGCTCGCCCTCGGCGAGAGCGCGGACGGTGACCGCCCATTCTTTGAAGGCAATTGGCATAGGAAATCCGGGGGACGCGAGGGCAGGAACAGGGGGGCAAACGACAAGCGATCCCGCGTGGCCGATCAGCGGCTGGCCCGGCAGGACTAGGTCAAGAATACGAAAAAGTCGGCGAAAAGCCAACTTTCCCTGCAAACCATAGCTTTTCGGTCCACCTGATCTTGTGGATTTCGGCTAGACTCGGGCGACTAGCTGGAGAAAGCTCGATCAACCCGCGCCGGGCTTCCCGGGCCGGCGCCGGCCCGGCGCCGTGAGGCTAGGCTCCGGCCGGCACGCCGGTTCCGCAGCCGCGGATGTGCTCGCGGAGCTCAGCGGCGCCCTGGGTCGACCAGCGGTCGCTCTCCTCGAGGCCGGCGATCAGGGTGAGGGCGCGCTCGAGGGCGGCCGCGGCGCCGGACTCGTCGAAGAGCAACTCGTCGGCCGCCTCGAGCAGGACGTCGCGCTCATCGGCACGGAGCTTGGTCGCCCCGCGGGAGTCCATCGCCGCGAGCAGGCCGGTGTAGTGGCCGCCGCGAGTGATCATCTGTTCGGTGACGGTCATCGAGGTCTCCGCGTCGGGGTGGGGCTGCTCTGACCGTATCGGCAGCTCGAGCTCGGGACTGCAGCGTGCCCGGATCTCTCGGCGACCAATCCCCATCGAGGTTACAAGGCGCGGCCGGCGCGCTTCTCGGCGGCGGTCAGGAGCGCGGCGAAGTCCTCGGCGCCGTGCCCGTGCGCGGCGGCCTGGGCGAGCGCCTGCTCGGCCGCCCGCGCCGCGTCGAACGGCACCCCGGCGGCTTCGAGGCAGAGGCGGACGTCTTTGAGCATGTGGTCGAGCTTGAACAGCGGGGCGAAGTCGTGGGCGCGCATCGGCGCCTGCTTGAGGCTGAGCATCGTCGAGCCGCCCGACCCGGCCTCCATCACCTCGGCCAGGGCGTCGAGGTCGACGCCGGCCTCGGCGCCGACGAGCAGCGCCTGGGCGACGGTCAGGGCGTTGGCGGCGGCGACCGAGTTGTTGATCAGCTTGATCGTCTGGCCGTGGCCGAGGGGGCCGACGTGGAGGACGAGGCGGCCCATCGACTCGAGCAGCGTCCGCGCCCGGGCGAAGTCGGCCTCCGAGCCCCCGGCCATGATCGTCAGCGTGGCGTCCTCGGCCCGGGGCGCCGAGCCGGTGACCGGGGCGTCGAGGAGCGCGACCGCGTGATCTGCGAGGCGGCGGCCGACGCGGAGCGTCGCAGCGGGGCCAATCGTCGAGCAGTCGACGCACAGCAGCCCGGGCGCCGCGCCGTCGGCGACGCCGTCGGGGCCGAGCAGGACCGACTCGACCTGGTCGCCGTCGACGACCATCGTCACCACTAGGTCGCTGCCGGCGGCGAGCGCGGCCGGCGTGGCGGCCAGCGCGGCGCCGTGGTCGGCGGCGAAGCGCTCGGCCGTCGAGCGGGTCCGGTTCCACACCGCCAGAGGGAAGCCCGCGCGGGCGACGTTGGCCGCCATCCGCACGCCCATGATGCCGAGGCCGATGAAGCCGACCCGCGGGCCGGCTGGGGCATCGGAGGCGGTCATCCCGGCGGGGCCACCGCCCTCAGGCGGCGGCGAGCGCCGCCTCGGCGTCCTCGGTCTCGGCCAGGTGCTGGTGGGACGGGCAGTAGCCGTTGTGCGGGAGCGGCATCCGCTGGCAGGCGGACCCCTTGCGCGTCATCGCCCGGCATTGGAGCGGCTTGCCGTTGGCATCGCAGCCGTTGCGTGGCAGCTGGGCGAGGAAGCCGTCGGCGAGGCGGAGGTAGTGGGCGACGACACGATAGACGTGGGCCTGGGCGGTGACCGGGAACTGGCCGCGGATGTCGTTGAACAGGGTCCGGGCCGGCCGCGCGAAGTAGTGGCGGTCGTTGGCCAGGCGGTCGACGGCGGCCTCGCAGGCGCGAAGCACCCGCTGATGAGCGCCCATGTCGCCCGGCCCGCGGGGTTCGACGAGGGGGGCTAGCTCCCGATAAATGGCTCGGCTGAACTGGTACATCGTATGAAATCCGTTTCTCTCGGCCTCAACAATCGAGACACGACGCCCTGCAGCCGCTCCAGCTCCCGGCGCGAGTATGCCCGCCGGGCATGAAGCTGGGGTCGTGCGAAGTGTTAACCGACGCTTAAGCGCAAGGTTGCGGAAATCGGCGCGGGTTTCAGTCCCAGCGCTCGAGGCGGGGCCGGGCGTCGGGACCGACGGTGGTGTGCCGGCGCTCGAGCGCGGCGTCGAGCTGGGGGTGCTCGCGGCGGACGTGGGCGCCGCGGGTCTCCTCCCGGGCGATGGCGCAGGCAGCGACGAGGCGGGCCAGCGGGTGGGGGTCGCCGGCGAGGATCTCGAGGCCGCTCCGCTCTCGGGTGAGGCCGGCGTGCCGCCAGAGCGACTCGCGGGTCGACGCCGCCACGGGGGGGATGGCCAGGTGCTCGGGCCCGAGCACCTCGCCGGCGGCGGCGGCGGTGGCGGCCGGCTCGGCGAGCGCGGCGCGCGCCGCCCGGGCGCCGAAGACGAAGCATTCGCTCAGCGAGTTCGAGGCCAGGCGGTTGGCGCCGTGAAGGCCGGTGCAGGCGGACTCGCCGACGGCGTAGAGGCCCGGCAGGGTCGACCGGCCGTGGAGGTCGGTGACGATTCCGCCCATCACGTAGTGGGCGGCCGGGGCGACCGGGATCGGCTCGCGGCCGGGATCGAGCCCGGCGTCGGCCAGGGCGCCGACCACGTTGGGGAAGAGGGCCTGATCGATGTGGCGCATGTCGAGCGATACGGAGCGGGCGCCGGTCGCCTCGAGCCGCTCGTGAATCGCGCGGGCCACCTCGTCGCGGGGCGCCAGTTCGTCGACGAAGCGCTCGCCGTGCGCGTCGAGGAGGAGCGCGCCCTCGCCGCGCACCGCCTCGGTCACGCAGAAGCCCTCCCGGCCGGGCACGCCGATCACCGCGGTGGGGTGAAACTGGACGAACTCGAGGTCGGCGAGCTCGGCGCCGGCCCGATGGGCGAGGAGGAGGCCGATCCCGAGCGCCCCGGGCGGGTTGGTCGTCCGGGCCCAGAGGGCGGCGGCGCCGCCGGTGCAGATCACCAGGGCGCGGGCGAAGATCAGGCGGCCGTCCTCGCAGGCGACGCCGGCGCAGCGGCCGTCGTGCATGAGCAGCGCGCTGGCGCGGGCGTGCTCGATCACCTCGATCGCGGGCTCCTCGGCCGCGAGCGCCGAGAGCTGGCGCATCACCCGCCGGCCGGTGGCGCTGCCCCCGGCGTGGACGACGCGGCGCAGCGAGTGGCCGCCCTCGAGCCCGAGGGCGAGCCGGCCGAGCCGGTCGGCGTCGAAGCGGACGCCGAGCTGCTCGAGCTCGCGGACCTGCCCGGGAGCCTCGTCGCAGAGGATGCGGGCGGCCGAGGTGCGCACGAGGCCCCGGCCCGCGCGCTCGGTGTCGGCGAGGTGGCGGCTCGGGCTGTCGTCGGCGGCCAGCGCGGCAGCAAGGCCGCCCTGGGCCCAGTAGCTGGCCGTGTGGGCCAGCGAGGTGGCCGACACCAGCGCCACTCGGGCGCCGGCGTGGGCGGCGCCGAGCGCGACGTAGAGCCCGGCGGCCCCGGCGCCGACGACGGCCAGATCGGCCCGGATGCGTGGCGCCCCGCGGGCGGGGCCGGCGCGGTCTGCCATGCGGGCGTACGGTACCGGCATGGCAGATCGGGTCTACCTGAGCCACCCGAGCTCGCTGGCGCACGAGACTGGTCCCCATCCCGAGCGGGCGGCGCGAATCACGGCGATCGAGCGCGAGCTCGACGAGCGCGGGTGGCTGGGCTTCGAGCGGCGGCAGTCGCCGGCGATCGACCGGGACCTGCTCGAGCTCGTGCACAGCCCGGCGCTCGTCGCCGCCATCGAGCGCCTCTCGGCGGCCGGGGGCGGGTCGCTCGACCTCGACACGGTGGTGAGCCCGGGATCGTGGGACGCGGCGGTCCACGCGGGGGGCGGAGCGGTGGCCCTGGTCGATCTCCTGCTCGACGGGGCGGCGCGCACGGGCGCCTCGGCGCACCGCCCGCCCGGCCACCACGCGACCGCCAGGCGGGCGATGGGGTTCTGCCTGTTCAACAACGTGGCCCTCGCCGCGCGGCACGCCCTCGAGCGCCGCGGCCTCGAGCGGATCCTCGTCCTCGACTGGGACGTCCATCACGGCAACGGAACCAACGACCTCTTCCACGCGAGCGCCGCGGTGCTCTACGTCTCGATCCACGAGTCTCCGCTCTACCCGGGCACGGGACCCGCGTCCGACCGAGGCAGCGGCGAGGGGGCCGGGTACACCGTCAACCTGCCGGTCGGCGCCGGGTCGGGCGACGCCGTGTTCTGCTCGCTGGTCGAGCACGTCGTCGCGCCGGTGGCCGAGCGCTACCGGCCGCAGCTGGTGCTGATCTCCGCCGGCTACGACGCCCACGCCGACGACCCGCTGGCCGACTGCCTGGTCAGCGAGGCCGGCTACGCGGCGATGACGGCGACGATGCGCCGCAGCTGCGAGCGGGTCGGGGCGCCGCTGGGGGTGGTGCTCGAGGGCGGATACGCGCTCGAGCCGCTGGCCCGGTCGTTCGCGGCCACGCTCGAGGTGCTCGCGGGGCCGGCGCCCCCGCCGGGCGGCGAGCTGGCCGTCCATCCGGTGGCCCGCGCCGCGCGGGAGCGGCTGGGCCTCAACGGGCCCGGGTCGGGCGGTTAGGGGTCCGGCGGGCAACGGGCTTTGACGGCGGGGAGGGGCCGAGCGTATCCTTGGGCGACTTGGGGGGACGCGTGCACCTGCCCGTAGACAGCCCGGAAGGCAAGCTCGCGCCGGTCAGGTGGCGGCGCTTCCGAGCGATCGGTGCCGCGGGGCGGCGCGGGAATCTCGGCGGGGGCCGGGGGAGGGGTGCCGCGCGGTGACGCGGATCGAGCTGGCGGTGATCATGGTCACCGACCTGGTCGGCTCGACCGCGCTGGCCTCGCGGCTCGGGAGTGCGCGGTTCGACGAGTTTCGCCGGGAGCATGACTCGACGCTGCGCGATGCCGCCGAGGACGTCGGCGGCCGGGTGGTCAAGAACACCGGCGACGGGCTCCTCGTCGCCTTCCCGAGCGTGACCGGGGCGCTGGACGGAGCCATCCACATGCAGCAGAGGCTCGACCGGCGAAACCGTAGCGCCGAGACGCCGATGGAGGTGCGGATCGGGATCAGCATGGGCGATGCGTCGGTCGAGGACGGCGACTACTTCGGGCTGCCGCCGATTGAGGCCACGCGCCTGTGCGACGAGGCGCGGGGGGGCGAGATCATCGTCGCCGACCAGGTGCGGGCGGTGCTCCGCGATCGGGAGGCCGCGGCGTTCGAGTCGGTGGGCAGCGTCGCGCTGAAGGGCCTGCCCGAGCCGGTGACCGCCTGGCGGGTCGTCTGGGCGCCGCTGCCGGAATCGGGCGGCCCGCCGCTGCCCCCGCGGCTGCGCGGGGTGCCGGAGCTGGCTTTCGTCGGTCGCGGGGCCGAGCGGGCGACGCTCGTCGACTGCTGGGATCGGGCGGTCGCCGGCGAGCGTCAGGTCGCGCTGATCTCGGGCGAGCCGGGGATCGGCAAGACGCGCCTGGTGACGCACACGGCGCAGACCGCGCTCCCCGACCAGGCGGTGATCCTCTACGGACGCTGCGACGAGGATCAGGGCGTCGCCTACCACCCGTGGCGAGAGGTGCTGCGCGACTACGTCGAGATCGCCCCGCGACGGCTGCTGCGGCCCTACGCGAGCGAGCTCGCGCCGCTGGTGCCCGGCTTGAGTCGGAAGCTCGGCGCGACGGTCGGGCCGGTGTCGGCGGACCCCGACACCGAGCGCTACCTCCTGTTCAACGCGCTCGGGGCGCTGTTCACCGCGGCGGCCGAGCTTGCGCCGGTGCTCGTGATCCTCGACGACCTCCACTGGGCCGACCGGCCGACCCTGCTCCTGCTCAAGCACATGGTCACCGCCTCGAGCGCCGGTCGCCTCATGCTGCTGGGCACCTTCCGCGACTCCGACGTCGCCCGGGGCGACCCGTTGACCGCGCTCCTGGCCGACCTCTACCGCGAGCCCGGCGTCACCCGGCTCGCCCTGGTCGGACTCGACGAGGCTGACATCGTCGATCTGATCGAGGAGGCGGCCGGGCATCCGCTGGACGCGGGCGGGCTGGCGCTGGCACGAAAGCTCCATCGCGAGACCGCCGGCAACCCGTTCTTCGTCGGCGAGCTGCTGCGCCACCTCTCGGAGACCGGGGTGATCGCCCGGCAGCGCGACGGCCGCTGGTCGCTGCGCAGATCCGCCGCCGGCCACGGCTTGCCCCAGAGCGTGCGGGAGGTGATCGAGCGGCGCGTCCAGCGCCTCGGCGACCAGGCGCGCCTGGTGCTGACCGTGGGGGCGGTGATCGGCGACGAGTTCGACCTCGCCGTCGCGGCGCGGGCCGTAGACCTACCGGTGGGGACGGTGCTCGACCGGCTCGACGAGGCGATCGGGGCGTCGCTCTTGCGGCGGACGGCGATCACGCGGGCGTCGTTCATCGGCCCGGCGCTGACCGAGGTCTACGCCTTCAGCCACGGCCTCGTCCAGGCCACGCTCTACGAGGCGCTGCCCGCCGGCCGGCGGGCGGCCCTCCACCGGGCGGTCGGCGAGGCGATCGAGGCCGGCGCCGACGTGGAGGACGACGGCCGGCTGGCCGAGCTCGCCCACCATTTCCTGGCCGCCGCGCCGGCCGGGGAGCTCGGGCGGGCCGTCGACTACGCGCGCCGAGCGGCCGAGCAGGCCATGGCGAGCTTCGCCTACGACCAGGCGACTGGCCTCCTGCAGCAGGCGCTGGCCGTGGCCGGGGGGGCGGCCGGCCGCCAGCGGATCGAGCTCCTCCAGGCGCTGGGCGACGCGCAGATGCGCGCCGGTGAGGCCGAGGCCGCGCGGCGGACGCTGCTCGAGGCGGCCGAGGCGGCGAGTCGCCACGACGAACCGGAGGCGCTGGCCCGCGCGGTGCGCGCCTGCGGGATCTGGGGGCTCAGCTTCGGCGTCGACGACGTGCTCGTCCGGCTGGCCGAGCAGGCGATCGAGCGCCTGGAGGGCTGGGGGTGCCCGCGGCTGATCGCCGAGGTCAAGGCCCTCTTGGCCGCCGCCCTCTACTACGCCCCGGTCAGCGAGACGGCGCGTCGCGAGCGGCTCGCTGACGCGGCCCTGGCCGCGGCGCGCGAGGAGCATGCCCGGGCCGGCGACCGCCCGTCGCGCGAGACGCTGGCCTACGTCCTCGGCCGCTGCCTGCTCGTGCGGTGGGGCCCGGACTCGGCCGGGCGGGACTTGGAGCTGGCCGACGAGCTGCTCGAGCTCTGCCGAGAGCTCGGCGACGTCGAGCTCGAGCTGCTGGCGCGCAACTGGCGCACGACTATGTTCGTCGAGCGCGGCGATTTCGAGGCCCACCGCCGGGAGATCGAGCGCGTCGAGGAGATGGCCACCGAGCTGCGCCAGCCCCGGGCCATGGTGTTCCTCCCGCTGCACCGCGGCATGCTCGCGGTCGCCGGCGGCCGCTTCGCCGAGGCGGAGCGGCTGAACGCCGAGGCGGTCGAGATCGGGGCGCGGATCGCGGGGGTCAACCAGCTGGCCGCCTACGCGCAGCTGATGCTGATCCGCCTCCACCAGGGACGCCTGGCCGAGCTCGAAGAGCCGGTGCGGGCGATGACCGCGGCCTACCCCGATCTGGTCGCGCTGCGCGCCGGGCTGGTCGCGCTGCTCCTCCAGGCCGGCCGCCCGGACGAGGCGCGGATCGAGTTCGAGCGCGTGCTCGGCGGGGGGCATGGCGCCCTCCCGCGCAACAACACCCACATCCTGACCCTCGCCCTACTGGTCGACGCCGCGGCCGAGCTCGAGGACGGCGAGCGCTCCCGGGCGCTGCACGAGGCGCTGGCGCCGTACTCGGGGCGGTGGGTCGTGGCGGCGAGCACGACGGCGCTCTGGCCGGTCGACCGCTCGGTCGGCCGGGCTGCCGGCGCCGGCGGCCGGGTGGATGTCGCGATGAGGCACCTGGCCGCCGCGCGAGCCCAGGCGGTGGCAGCCGACGCCCTCCCGAGCCTGGCCCTGATCGCCCTCGACGTCGCTCGGCTGCTGGCCGGGCAGGGTGACAGCGGCGGGGCCTCCGAGCAGGCCGCCGAGGCGCGCCTGCTCGCGCAGAGCCTCGGCATGGGCCGCGTCGCCGCCGAGGCGGCCGCGCTCGAGGCCGTCCTCGCCGACACACCGTCGGGGGCGCCGGAGGCGCCCCGCCCGGGCGCCGTCGCTGCGCTCGAGTGACCTGCGGGCGGGTGGCGGCCCGCGGTGTGAGCCGTCCGGCGGCGCGGTCGAGCGCGGCTGTGCCTGCGGGTTCCGTCGGCCGGTGCCGTGGCTGTGCTGCGCGTCCGTCGGCCGGCCGGCGGTTGTGCTGCGCGCCGGTCGGCCGGCGCCCGCGGGTCAGCTCAGGCGGTCGGCACCGCGCGGTCGCCCGCCGGGTGGTAGCCCTTGCCCTGCTTGGTGATCTTGCCCTCCTGCTCGAGGGCGGGGAGGACGCGATAGAGGTAGTTGCGCTTCATCCCCATCGCGTCGGCGAGCTCGGCGGCGCTGAGGCCGGGTTGTGACTCGATCAGCTTGAGGGCCTGCTGCGCGCGGTTGCCTCCGCGCTGCGGCCGGCTGCGGGTGGGCTTCGCGGAGGCGCCGTCGCCGCGCGGCGTCCGGCGGGAGGAGCGTCCCCGGGCGGGCTTCGCCGTGGCCTGGGCGGTGCCGTTTGTGTCGTCGAGCATCCCTGAGATCCGCTTGAGTTGCTCGAACTCGGTGCTCAGCTGCTCAATGAGTCCCTCCAGTTCGCTCATGCGCTGTCGCACTTGCTCCTGGATCGTCTTCATGTCCGGCATCGCGGCTCCTTCGCGTGAAAAATTGGTTACAACATGCCCAGCATATAGGGGGAGGAAGCGCACAAACCGGGGTTACCGCGATTTATGGACAGGGTTTCTTGAGTAATCAATAACGGTGGTTCCAGTGTGAGCTTCTGCTGTGCCTGTCGGCCGCACAGCGCGGCCCCCGGGACGAGCCGGAGCCCGTCCCGGGACCCGTTGGGGTTCAGCCGGAGATGATTTGCATGGTCAACTCACCTCCTGTCCGGTGCTCGCCGGCGGGCGAAGTAGACGACCTTGATGTGCTCGTCCTCGTCGACGCCGTCCTCGAGTTGGCAGCCGGGCCGCTGGCCGGCCACGGCCGCGCACTCGAGGCCGGCCGCGGCGAGCGCACCGAGGATCGTCGCGACCGGATGGTGGCGCTGGACGTGGCGGCTGGAAACCCGCAGCCACAGCGCGTCCTCGCCCTCGATGAAGGCCTCGATGCGGGCGCTGGCGGCGTCGCCGGGCCGTATCGTCGCCGCGCCTTCGCCGTGCCAGCAGAACAGTCCGCCGGTGTCCTCGCGGAGGAATGTCTGCGTGAACGTCGTCCGATAGGTCTTCAGCGAGTTGACGTCGAAGGCGAAGATGCCGGCGGGCGCGAGGACCTGAGCGACGCCGGCGAAGGCGGCGACGAGCTCGTCCGCAGAGAGCAGGTAGTTGATCGCGTCGTCGATGCAGGTGACGAGATCGAACACGCCGACGGCCGGAAGCTCGCGCATGTCGGCGATGAACAGGTCCTCGACGAGGCCGCTGAACTTGAGGCGGGCCTGCTCGACCATCTCGGGCGAGAGGTCGCAGCCGGACACCTCGTAGCCACGGGCCAGCAGCGGGGCGAAGCTCTTGCCGGTTCCGCAGCCGATGTCCAGGGCGCGGCGGCCGTCGAGGCCGAGCGCCAGGGCGCGCTCCTCGATCTGCGCCAACCAGCTGTCGTACACGTAGTCGGCGGTGAAGCGATCGTAAAAGGGCGCCAGAGCGGCGTAGGCGCAGCGTGCGGGATCGGTGATCTCGAGGTAGCTCATGCTGAGAGTGACCCGGGATGGCTCGAAACCGTTTCAATGGTCGAGAACCTTTTTTGGTCCCGGCTGCGGACGGGAAGCCTTGGACGACGAGACGCGAACGTGGGACTGGGAGGCGATCCGCCGGCGCTGCGCGGCTGAAGCCCGCCGGATAATGCGCAACCAGATCGACGCCGAGGAGGTCGTGCAGGAGGCGATGGTGCGCGCGTGGAGCCGGCGGCGGTCGTGCCAGTGCCCGCATGCGCCCCTGCCCTGGTGCCTTCAGATCACCCGCCACGAGGCCTTCCGCCGGCTCGCCCGCCGCCCGCCGGGCGGTGAGCACCCGCTGCCCGAGCTCACCGACCGCCGGGCCTCCGAGGAGCACGACCGCGTGATCGACCGCATCGACACGCGTCGCGCGCTGGCCCATCTGCACCGCGACGACCAGGTCCTCATTGCGCTGCGTTACGCCCACGGCTATTCTCAGTCCGAGATCGCAAGGACGCTCAAAATCCCCGAGGGAACGGCCAAGGTGCGCCTGCATCGAGTACGCAAGCGTTTAGGGACGCTCATCGAGCAAGCCGCATGAAGCCCTACGCCGACATAACCGATCCGCGCGTGGTCAAGGCGCTGGCCCACCCGATTCGCGCGCAGGTTCTCGGCGCGCTCGAGGACCGGGTCGCCAGCCCGAACGAGCTGTCGCGGGAGCTCGGCGTGTCGCTCGGCTCGGTCAGCTACCACGTCCATCGGCTCGTGGCGCTCGGGTTCCTCAAGCTCGTCAGGAAGACGCCGCGGCGCGGTGCGATCGAGCACTACTACACGGCGATCTCGCGGCCGCGGATCACCGACGCGGCCTGGGGCGAGGTGCCGCCGATCGTCAAGCAGGCGATGGTCAGCGCGACGCTCGAGAACGTCGCCCGGCACGTGAGCGCCGCCGCGGCGAGCGGCGGGTTCGACTTCCCGGACGCCCACCTGACGCGGAGCCCGACCGTCGTCGACGAGGAGGGCTGGCGAGAGCTGGCCGGCGAGCTCGAGGCGCTGACCGGCCGGATCCAGAAGGTCGCCGCCGAGAGCGCCGCGCGCCTGGCCCGCGACGATCACCGGGGCGAGCTCGAGACCTCGATCGTGCTGATGCTCTTCAGGTCGGCCCCGGACGTCGCCCCGCCGGCCCCCTCGGCCGAGCACCGGCCGCGCCGCCGGGTGCCCCAGCCGCACTAGCGACACCCCGGCGAAGCGACACCGCCGGCGATGTGAGCCCGCGGCGCGCCGCCGCTACTGGTGCGCGGTCGTCGTCGGAGGCGCGGTGGGTACCGGTGCCTTGGTCGCCGGCGGTCGCGTGCGCGACGGCGCCGTCGTGGTCGACGGCACCGTGACGACCGGCGCCGCCGGGGTCCGCGGCGCGCTGGGGGCCCCGGCCGGGGACGCGGTGGGCGCCACCGCCGGGGGAGTCGTCGGCGGCGCCGGACTCGGGGTCGACGCGGGGGCCGTCGTCTGCGTGCGCGTCGCCGGTGTGTGGGTCGCCGCGGTGTCCGAGCGGACGAGCTTGGCGACGGCCACGGCGATCGCGATCACGGCCAGCACCGAGGCGATCGTCAGGACGCCGGCGATCTGGCGCCAGCGCCGAGGCGTCGGGGCGATCCGCGTGCGGGCGGCCGCGCCGCACTCCAGGCACCAGGCCTGCGTGTCGGCGAGCGGCGCCCCGCAGACCGGGCAGCCCGGCTGGAGGGGGTGCGAGGCCGCCGCCAATGCCTCGGGACGAGGCACTAGGACGGACGACGGGGCATGTCCACCGTCTGCTGCTCGCCCGCCGGCGGCCGAGTCGTGGGCAGCGGCGGGCGCGGTCCGAGCGGGAGCGGCGCTCCGCCGCGGGGGAGCCCGCAGCCGGAGCAGAAGTTGGCGTCGCTGCCGTGGATCGCCCCGCACCGCGGGCAGACGGTGATGCCGGGCTCGTGGAGGAGCATCAGCTCCTGGCCCTCGTCGATGGCCGTCTCGAGTGCGCGGAGCTCGCGATCCATGGCCAGCAGCCCCTTGAGCTTGGCCTCGACGATGTCCTCCCGCGGACGGCCGAAGCGGCGGGAGTCGAAGATGAAGCCTCCGAGGTCGCGGAAGGCGAGCTCGCGGGTCTGTCGCAGGTAGCGCAGGCGCCGGCGCACGCGAGCGCGGTCGCGGTAGCCGGTCGAGCCGCGGTCGTGCTCGATCGCGGCGGGCTCGGATGCGGCCGTGAGGCGGCCGAGCACAGGGGCGACGGGCTCGGGCGGGGCGGCGACCCGGTCGGGCGCGTTCGCGGCGGAGTAGCGCGAGGCCGGGGCCGGGGCCGGGGCGGGGGCGGTCGGAGCGCGGACGGGGGCGGGAGCGCGTGTGCCCGAGGCGGGGGTCATCGGGGCGCGTACGGTCGCGCCGAGGCGGCGGACCGTCTCGAGCGGCGCGTCCTCCCCGTCGGCCGGGGGCGGTGGCGCCACCGGCCAGCCGATGGCCGGGGCGCGGAACTTGGAGAAGCGACCCATCGCGGTCATGCTAACCAAGGGGTCGGCGCGCGTTCACCAGCTCGCGCCAGGCGACGGCCACACGGGCCGCCATCCGGTCGGCCGAGAAGAGCTCGGCGCGGCGGCGCCCGTCGACGCGGGGGTCGGGCGCCTCGAGGTGGGGGGCGAGCGCCGCCCGCCAGCGGGCGAGGTCGAATTCGGCGCACAGCGTGCCCGGTAGGTTGCCGAGGGCGAGCGGATGGGCGCCGACGGGGGTGGCCAGGACGGGGACGCCGCAGGCGAGGGCTTCGAGCACGGCGAGGCCGAAGCCCTCGAAGTCCGACGGGACGATCACGGCGTTCGCCGCGTTGATGGCGAGCGCCACGTGGGCGGGCTCGGTCGCTCCGAGGGTGATCAGCTGCGTCTCGCCGGCCAGCGCCTGGGCGCGGTCGAAGCGCTTGACCGCCCGCGCCGGGTCGAAGGGGAAGAGCAGGCACGGCCGGTCGGGGTCGAGCCCAAGAGCCAGGCGGGCGTGCTCGCGGGGAATCGGGTTGAAGCGCTCGAGCTCGACGCCGCAGGGGAGCACCGCCGTGCGCCAGGGGCCGGTCGGGAGGTCGCGGCCGAGCGCGGCCGAGGCGGTGGCGACCAGGTCCATCCGCCGGGCCACGGCGAGCGTCAGCCGGCGCGTGCGGGGGTGGTAGAGGTCGTTCCCGTGGAGGGTGACCACGTGCGGCACGTCGCGCACGGCGAGACTCGGCCAGGCGCTCAGGCCGAAGTGGGCGTGGACGATGTCGTAGTGGTCGCGCCGGCGCCTGAGCTCGAGCGTCGCCGCCGGGAAGGCGGCCGGCCCCGGCGGAAACTGGAAGAGGTCGACCTCGAGGTCCTTGATGCGCCGCAGGGCGGCGACCTGCTCGCGCACATAGATGCCGCGCCCGGGGTTCTCGGGGACGGGGCGCATGTTGGAGACCACGAGGGCGCAGAGCAAGTCTGGGATCATGGCGCGCAATGCCTGCCAACGCTCCCGCCGCGCGCAGCTACGGGCGCGCCGCCGACGAGCTGCGCCCGACGACGATCGAGGTCGACTTCGTCGAGCCGGCGACGGGGTCGGCGCTGATCGCGGTCGGCGCGACCAAGGTGATCTGCACGGCCTCGATCGAGGCCGGCGTTCCCCGCTGGCTGGCCGGCAAGGGGCGCGGCTGGCTGACGGCCGAGTACGGGATGCTGCCGGCGTCGACCGGGCAACGCAAACAGCGCGACGCGACCCGGGGGCGCCCCGACGGACGGACGGTCGAGATCCAGCGCCTGATCGGCCGGGCGCTGCGCGGGGTCGTCGACCTCACGGCGCTCGGCGAGCGGACCGTCTACCTCGACTGCGACGTCCTCCAGGCCGACGGCGGCACCCGTTGCGCGTCGATCACCGGGGCGTTCGTCGCGCTCGGCCTGGGCGTGCGGCGGCTCCAGGCGGCCGGCGAGCTCGAGCGGACGCCGCTCACCGGGTCGGTGGCGGCCGTCTCGTGCGGCGTGGTGGACGGGATCCCCCTGCTCGACCTCGACTACGCCGAGGACTCGGGTGCCGAGGTCGACGCGAACGTGGTGATGACCGGGGAGGGCGGCCTGATCGAGGTTCAGGCGACGGCCGAGCGGACGCCGCTCTCGCGGGCGCACCTCGATGATCTGCTGGCCCTGGCCGAGCTCGGGATCGCGCGGCTCCGCGAGAGCCAGGAGCAGGCGCTCGCCGTCCGGTGAGGCTTCTGCTGGCCACGGGCAGCGAGCACAAGCTGCGCGAGTTCGCGGACCTGCTCGCGCCGCACGCGGTGCAGCGGCTCCCGGCGGGCGTCGAGCTCGGGCCGGAGGTCGGGGAGACCTTCGCCGAGAACGCGCTCGCCAAGGCCAGGGCGGCGGCGGGGGCGACGGGCCGGGTGGCGATCGCCGACGACTCGGGCATCGAGGCGGAGGCGCTGGGCGGCCGGCCGGGCGTCTACTCGCGCCGCTACGCCGGGGAGGAGGCGACCGATGAGGAGAACCTGGCCAAGCTCCTGGCCGAGGCGCCGGCCGGGAGCCGGCTGGCATACGTCTGCGCGATCGCCTACGTCGACCCGGCGGCGGGCGTCGAGCGGCTCTTCGCGGGGCGCTGCACCGGCCGCCTGGCCAAGCGGCCGGTGGGTACGGGCGGCTTCGGCTACGACCCGGCGTTCCTTCCCGACGACGGTCCGCCCGGGCTGACCATGGCCGAGCTCCCGGACGCGGGCAAGCACGCGATCAGCCATCGCGGCCGCGCCGCCCGCGCCCTGCTCGAGTGGCTGGGGCAGACGCCGACGGACGGCGTCAGAGCAGGTTGATCGCCGCCGAGACGCCGACAGCGAGGAACACGGCGGCGTAGCCGTTGTAGCCGGAGAGCAGGCAGAGCAGGGAGGTGACGAGGGAAATCACGACCGTGACCACCCAGGCGACTCGGGAAAGCGGCATGGCGCGTATTCTCGCGCCTGATCGTCGTGGCGCTCATCCCCCTCAGCCCACAGCACGCGCTCGCCTATCTGCGTGAGCTCCAGCCGGGCGCCCGGGAGGTGGCGATCCTCGGGCCGGGCGGGGTGATCCTGGCCGGCGAGGACGGGGCCGCGGCGCGGGCGGCGGGCGAGCTCCTGCGCTCCGGCGGGGCGCGCTCGGTCGAGGAATCGCTGCTCGCGGTGAGGGCCGGGGAGCACGCGGTCGCGGCGATCGTGCCCGATGCCGACGGGGCGCTGGCCGAGTTCGATCTGCGCTGCGTGGCGTCCGCGATCGCTGTTACCTTCGCCCGGTGACCAAGGCCGAGCTGATCGAGCTGGTCGCGCAGCGCAGCCGGCTGTCCCGCCACGAGGCGGGCCGCGCCCTCGAGTCGACCCTCGAGCTGATCGAGGAGTCGCTGGCGGCGGGCGTCGAGATCAGCCTCTCGGGCTTCGGCAAGTTCCACGTCGGGAGCCGCGGGGCGCGGGCCGGCGTCCACCCGCGCACCGGCGAGCCGATCTGGGTCGAGGCGACACGGGTGCCGCGCTTCACGGCCGGCTCGTCGCTGAAGAAGGCCGTCCGCGGGTAGCGCGGGTGAGCCCGGACGCGCCCCCGGCCGGGCCGCGGCCCGGCCGCTTCGGTGAGGAGCTGGCGGGGCGCGTCGAGCGCCGCGAGTCGCAGATCGTCCTCGGCCTCGATCCGGATCCCGTCCGCTTGTGGCCGGCGGCGGGCGAGGGGACACCCGGCGAGCGGGTGCTCGCCCACTGCCGGGCGGTGATCGACGCGGCCGGTGAGGCGTGTGTCGCGGTCAAGCCGCAGCTCGCCTGCTTCGAGCGGCTGGGCGCGTCCGGGTGGACGGCGCTCGAGGGGGTCGTGGCGCACGCGCGGGCGGCCGGCCTTCTGGTCATCGCCGACGGCAAGCGGGGCGACGTGCCGGTGACGGCGGCGGTCTACGCCGAGGCGATGGTGGGCGGCATCGGCGCCGACGCCTTCACGGCGAACCCCCTGCTCGGCGTGGACGCGCTGGCTCCGCTGGTGGCCAGCGGGGCGGGCGTCTTCGTGCTCGTGCGGACCTCGAATCCGGGCGCTGGCGACATCCAGGACCTCGAGCTCGCCGAGGGCGGTCCGCTCTGGCAGCGGCTGGCCCGGATCGTGGCCGAGCTCGGTGGATTGCCGGAGAGCGGCCTGGCCGACGTGGGTGCCGTGCTTGGGGCCACCGAGCCGTGGCACCTCGCACGGGCGCGAGAGCTGATGCCGCGCGCGGTGTTCCTGCTGCCCGGCGTCGGGGCTCAGGGAGGGAGCGTAGAGGACCTGGCCGCGGCCTTCGCGCCGGGACGGGCGGCCGGCCTGGTCAGCGCCTCGCGTTCAATCGTCGGCGCTCACGAGGGGGACGGCGGCGAGCCGGCGACGAGCGCGCGCCGGGCGGCCGAGCGTCTGCGCCGGCTGGCGTGGTCGCTGTGACGGCGGCCTGGTCGGGTGCCCGAGCGCCGCCGCCGGCGGCCGCCGGGCCGGCGAGGCCCCGGCGCCGCGGCCGCGGGCCGGGGCCAGCGGGCGTCGTCACCGCGGCGGCGCGGCTGGCCGCCAGACGCGGCGGAGCGGTGGTCGCGGTGGCGGCGGCGCTCACCCTCGGCCTCGCCGGGTCGGCCCGGGCGGCGCCGTCGCTCAGCGCCCGCGCGGCGATCGTCGTCGAGCCCGACCTCGGGGTCACGATTTACGGCCGGCGGGCGCACGACGAGCTGCCGATCGCCAGCACGACGAAGCTGATGACCGTCTACGTCGCCCTGCGCCGGTCGCGCCTGGACCGGCTGCTCACCGTGCAGCCATACTCGCCGATCCCGGGCGAGACCGTGGCCGGGCTGCGCCCCGGCGAGCGCCTGAGCCTCGCCGACCTCCTGACGGCGATGCTCCTGCCGAGCGCGGGCGACGCCGCCCACACGGTCGCCGTCGACCTCGCCGGCTCGAGCGCGCGCTTCGTCGGCTGGATGAACGCGGCGGCCGCGCGGCTGAATCTCGGGCAGACCCATTTCTCGACCGAGGTCGGCGTCGACACGCATGGGAACTACTCGACCGCCGCCGACCTCGCCCGGCTGGCCGGGAAGCTGCTCGCCAACCGGTTCTTCGCGCGCACGGTCGTCCGCACCGCGGCCCGCCTGGCCGACGGCCGGACGGTGGTCAACCGCAACGACCTCGTCGGCCGGTTCGGCTTCGTCGTCGGGGTCAAGACCGGCAGCACCAAGCAGGCCGGCTACTGCCTGGTCGGGGCGGCGCGAAGGGGCGGGGTGACGGTGATCACCGTGGTCCTCGGCGACCCGAGCCCGGGGACGCGCGACGCCGACACGCTGGCCCTGATGCGCTACGCCCTCGCGCTCTACGACCAGACGCTGGCCGTTCGCGCCGGGCGCGTCTACGCGACCATCCCGGTCTACGGACGCCCGGGGGAGCGGGTGGCGCTCGTCGCCGCGCACAGCGTCCGGCTCGTCGTGCGCCGCACCGCCCACCTCGTCGTCTTCCCCCGCCAGCTGGCCGAGTTGGCCCGGGGACCGCTCCCCCGACGCACAGTGCTCGGCGAGCTGGTGGTCAGACTCGGCGGGCGGGTGCTCGCGACGGTTCCCCTGGTCACCCGCACGGCCCTGGCGGCCCCGCCGGGGTCCGTGACGACCGCCCGGATCGTGCGGGCCGGCGGCCTGATCGGTGGCGCCCTCCTGCTCGGGGGGTGTAGCCTCCTGGTCATGCTCAAGCGCCGGGGTGAGCGGTGATCATCACCGTCACGCTGAACGCCGCGATCGACAAGTCCCTGTCGGTGCCGAACTTCCGCCTGGCCCGCCGGCACCGATCGGTCGAGCGGACGACGCTCGCCGGCGGCAAGGGGGTCAACGTCGCCCGCGCGCTGAAGGCGCTCGGACAGCCGGTGATCGCCACCGGCCTGCAGGGCGGGCCGACGGGGACCCAGATCATCGAGCAGCTGACCGGCTCGTCGATCCTCAACGACTTCCTGCGGATCGGCGAGGAGTCGCGGACCAACACCGCGGTGATCGACCCGACGACCGGCGACCAGACCGAGATCAACGAGCAGGGGCCGTCGATCACCGAAGCCGAGATCGAGCTGTTCTGCGACAAGCTGCTCTACCTGGCGCGCGGGGCGGCGATCGTCGTGTTCGCCGGCTCGCTTCCGCGCAACGTCCCGCCCGACCTCTACGCCACGCTGACCCGCGAGCTCCACAAGCTCGGCGTGACGACGATCGTCGACACCGACGGCGATCCCCTGCGCCTGGCCGTGCGGGCCGAGCCCGACGTCGTCTCGCCCAACGTGATCGAGTCGGAGGAGCTCGTCGGCCACGAGTTCAACGACGACGACGACCGGCTGATCGCCGTCCGCGAGATGGTCGCGCTCGGCGCCCGCCAGGCAATCATGACCACGGCCGACGGCTGCTTCGCCCAGGTCCTCGTCGACGGGGCGCCCCGCCTCCTGCGGGTGACGGTCGAGCTGCGCGAGCCGGTCGCCGCCGTCGGCTCGGGCGACGCCTTCCTCGCCGGCTACGTGGCCGCCCGTTATCAGGGGAGCTCGCCCGAGGACTGCCTGCGCTTCGGCGTGGCCTGCGGCGCCGAGTCGACGCGCCGTCTCGGTGCCGGTCTGGTCGACCCGCGCGAGGTCGACCGCCTCGTCGGCGAGGTCGAGGTGACCTCGATGCAGCTTCCGGCCGGCGTCGGCTGAGGCTCGCCGCCCTGCGAGTCCGACCGGGACCGCGCAACGACCGCGGACGGACCTCGCTGGCGGCGCCAGGCGCCGGGTTTCCGCGGGTCCCGTTGCTATGCTCGAAGCGGTGGTTGCCGCCCCCTCTGATCGTGCTGGCGGGCGCCCCGATCCGTCCGCCGCGACACCTAGGATTGACGAATGGAAGTAGAGATCGGCCGCGGAAAGAAGGCCCGCCGCGCCTACGGGCTCGACGACATCGCCATCGTGCCGTCCCGCCGCACCCGCGACCCTGACGACGTCGACATCGCTTGGAAGCTCGGCGACTATCGCTTCGAGCTGCCGCTCCTGGCCAGCGCCATGGATGGGGTCGTCTCGCCGCAGACGGCCGGCATCGTCGGGCGCCTCGGCGGGCTCGCGGTGCTCAACCTCGAGGGCATCTTCACCCGCTACGAGGATGCCGAGGAGCAGCTCGAGCGGATCGCCGCGCTGCCCCGCGACTTCGCCACGCGCGAGATGCAGGAGATCTATCGCGAGCCGGTGAAGGAGGAGCTGATCGCCCAGCGGATCCGCGAGATCAAGGCGGAGGGCGTCGTCTGTGCGGCGGCGCTGACGCCCCAGCGGGTCAGCCGCTACTACGAGCTCGCGCTCGAGGCCGGGCTCGACATCCTGGTGATCCAGGGGACCGTCGTCTCGGGAGAGCATGTCTCTGAGAACACCACGCCGCTGAACCTCAAGGAGTTCATCCCCCTGCTCGACGTGCCGGTCGTCGTCGGCGGGTGCGCCTCCTACCACACGGGCCTCCACCTGATGCGGACCGGGGCGGCCGGCGTGCTCGTCGGCGTGGGTCCGGGGGCGGCGTGCACGACGCGCGGCGTGCTCGGCATCGGCGTGCCCCAGGCGACGGCGATCGCCGACGTTGCGGCCGCCCGCTCGACGCACATGCTCGAGACCGGCGACTACGTCCAGGTCATCGCCGACGGCGGGATGCGCAACGGCGGGGACGTGGCCAAGGCGATTGCCTGCGGAGCCGACGCGGTGATGATCGGATCGCCGCTGGCGCGGGCCTACGAGGCCCCGGGGCGGGGCTTCCACTGGGGGATGGCGACCTTCCACCCGACGCTCCCGCGCGGGACCCGGGTGGCCACGACGCAGAACGCGACGATCGAGGAGATCCTGATCGGCCCGGCCCGGGAGAACGACGGGTCGCTGAACCTGATGGGCGGCCTGCGGACGTCGATGGCGACCTGCGGCTACAAGGACATCGCCGAGTTCAACCGCGCCGAGCTGATGGTGGCCCCGGCCCTCCAGACGGAGGGCAAGCAGCTCCAGCGTGAGCAGGGCGTCGGGATGGGCGCCAACGGGAAGGCCGCCGTTCTCGTCAATGACTAGCGTCGAGCCGGCGGCGCCGCTGGCGCCACCCGACGCCGCCCGCCCGCTCCCCGCGGCCGCCGAGCCGGCGCCGGCTCAGGCTCCGATCGCGCGCGGCGCGATCGCGGCGGCCGAGGTCGTCGTGCTCGATTACGGCGGGCAGTACTCGCAGCTGATCGCCCGCCGGGTGCGTGAGTGCGGCGTCTTCTCAGAGCTCCTGCCCCACGACGTCGGCGTCGCCGAGGTGGCCCGGCGCGAGCCGCGGGGGCTGATCCTCTCGGGCGGGCCGGCGTCCGTCTACGCTCCCGGGGCGCCGCACCTCGACCGGGAGCTGCTCGAGCTGGGCATTCCGGTGCTCGGCATCTGCTACGGGATGCAGCTCCTCGTCCACGACCTCGGCGGGCGGGTCGAGCTGGCCGAGATCGGCGAGTTCGGCCGCTCCGATCTGCGCGTGCTCACACCGGGGCGGCTGCTCGCCGGGCTCCCGGCCGAGCAGACCTGCTGGATGTCTCACCGCGACGCCGTCTACGCGGCGCCGGACGGCTTCACGGCGCTCGCCTCCTCGACCGCCTCGCCGGTCGCCGCCGTCGAGGACGCCGACCGCGGAATCTACGGGATCCAGTTCCACCCCGAGGTCGTCCACACGCCGTACGGGCAGGAGATCCTCAGCAGGTTCCTCGAGGACGTCTGCGGCTGCGCGCTGGACTGGTCGGCCGCCTCGATCGTCGAGGACCAGATCGTCCGGATCCGCGCCCAGGTCGGGGATGCCGCGGTGATCTGCGGCCTCTCGGGCGGCGTCGACTCCTCGGTGGCGGCGCTCCTCGTGCACCGCGCCGTCGGCGACCAGCTGACCTGCGTCTTCGTCGATCACGGGCTGATGCGCAAGGGCGAGGGCGAGCAGGTCATCGCCGCCTTCCGCGACAACTTCAAGGTCCCGTTGGTCGCGGTCGACGCCGAGGCGCGCTTCCTCGAGAAGCTCCGGGGGGTGAGCGACCCCGAGACCAAGCGCAAGCTGATCGGCCGGGAGTTCATCCGCGTCTTCGAGGAGGAGGCCGAGAAGATCTCGAGCCGGCTGCCGGCCCGCTTCCTCGTCCAGGGAACGCTCTACTCCGACGTGATCGAGTCGGGCGGCGGGGCCGGCTCGGCGACGATCAAGTCCCATCACAACGTCGGCGGGCTGCCCGACGACCTCCAGTTCGAGCTCGTCGAGCCGCTGCGCGCCCTGTTCAAGGACGAGGTCCGCGCCGTCGGCGCCGAGCTCGGGCTGCCCGAGCGCCTCGTCTGGCGCCAGCCCTTCCCCGGCCCCGGCTTGGCGATCAGGATCATCGGCGGCGAGGCGACCAAGGAGCGCCTGGACCTCCTGCGCGACGCCGACTACATCCTCCAGGACGAGATCCGCCGGGCCGGCCTCTACCGCGAGCTCTGGCAGAGCTTCTGCGTGCTCCCGGACATCCGCACGGTCGGCGTCCAGGGCGACGAGCGGACTTACGGCAACGTGATCGTGATCCGCGCGGTGACCAGCGACGACGCGATGACCGCCGACTGGGCCCGGCTCCCCTACGACCTGCTCGAGCAGATCGCATCGCGGATGATCAACGAGCTTCGCGAGGTCAACCGGGTCGCGCTCGACATCACGAGCAAGCCGCCGGGGACGATCGAGTGGGAGTAGCGGCGCCGGAATCGGCCCGCGCCCGCGGGGGCTTCAGGCCTGGCGACCGCTACCGGCCGAGCGTGCGCAGGAGCTCGCGGGCTCGGGCGGGGAGGTCGTCCAGGAGGTTGCGCACCTCGGCGAGCTCGGTGCGCAGCGCCGGGTCGCCGACCTCGATCGGGAGCATCGAGTCCTGGAGCTCGGCGATCAGCTGGGCCGCCTCGCCGGCCGCCTCGACCGCGCGCTCGATGAACGCCTTGGCGCCCTGGGACGGGGCTCCCGCCGGCGGCGCGGCGAACTCCCGGGACGTCGCGCCGTAGCGGCGGGCGAACTCCGCGTGGGTGCGCTTCAGCCGCCCGTAGCCGAGCTGTACCGTGCGGAACAGGTCCTTCTCCAGGCGGTCGGCGGTCGGCTCGTCGAGTTGCTCGTAGGCCTCGCCCAGGCAGGCGAGGGCCAGTCCGAGCTCGTCGGCCGCCTGCCCCACCTCGTCGAGCAGCCGCCCTCTTCCCTCCGCCGTCGTGTAGGCCATCGAGCCAGATTAGCCGCCCGCCCGCCGCCCGGCGGCCCGGCGGGACGCCGGCCGGGCGAGTCCCCTATCATCCAGCCGGTGCCGCGCGCCTCGCGTGGCCTTTTTGGTGCCATGAAGACCTACGTAGCCAAACCGAGCGACCGCGAGCGCAACTGGTACGTCGTCGATGCCAACGGCAAGACGCTCGGCCGGCTGTCGACCCAGATCGCCGACACCCTGCGCGGCAAGCGCAAGCCGGTCTACACGCCCCATATCGACACCGGGGACTTCGTCGTCGTCGTCAACGCCGAGAAGATCGCCGTGACGGGCAACAAGCGCGCCGACAAGCTCTACCACCGCCATTCCGGCTACCCCGGCGGGCTCCGGACGCGGACCTTCCAGCAGATGATCGACCGCCGTCCCGAGGAGATCATCCGCCTCGCCGTCAAGGGCATGATGCCGCGCAACCGGCTCGCCCGAAAGCAGCTCACCAAGCTCAAGGTCTACGCCGGGCCCGAGCATCCCCACGTCGCCCAGAAGCCGCAACCCCTGGAGATCAGAACTTAGTGTCCGACGAGCAGACCACCGACGGCCCCGAGCAGACTCCCGCCGCCGCCCCGCCCGAGCCGGCCGCCCCCGCCGAGCCGGCCGCCCCCGAGCCGGCGGCCGCCACTACCCCCGAGCCTCCGGCCGCCGCCGAGCCTCCGGCCGCCGCCGAGCCTCCGGCCGCCGCCGAGCCTCCGGCCCCCGCCCCGCCGCCCCCCGCCGAGTCGGCTGCCGCGCCGAGCCCGCCTTCGGCTGCCCGCCGCGAGCCGAGAGCCGAGACCGACGACGAGGCGCCCCGGGTCAAGCCGGCCGTCCCCGGCGCCGACCTCGAGGTCGACATCGTCCCCGAAGGCACCGACCCGCTCGCCCGCCAGAACGCCGATCCCTACGCCGAGGACGACGACGTCGAGCCGGTCATCGAGGATGCCGACGACCAGGTCGTCGCCGTCCAGCCGATCGAGGCCGTCGCCATCGATCTCGGCGCCGGGGCGCGCTACCGGGCGACCGGCAAGCGCAAGACGGCGATCGCCCGCGTCAGCCTCCGGCCCGGCACCGGCGTCTACCTCGTGAACGGCAAGACGCTCGAGGCGTACTTCCCCCGGCCCACCCTGCAGCGCAACATCCGCCAGCCGCTCGAAACGGTCGGCTACGAGGCGCGCATGGACGTCATCGCCAACCTCCACGGCGGCGGCATCTCCGCCCAGGGCGGCGCCCTCCGGCACGGCATCTCCCGCGCCCTGCTCGAGGCTGATCCCAACCTCCGCGGCGAGCTCAAGCGCCGCGGGTTCCTCACGCGCGACGCCCGTGCCAAGGAGCGCAAGAAGGCCGGCCTCAAGAAGGCCCGCAAGCGGCCGCAGTTCTCGAAGCGCTAGCGCGCCTCCTGCCGGCCCGAGGCCCGTCGTGAATCGCGCCGAGCGCAGGCTGTTCGGCACCGACGGCGTCCGCGGCGTCGCCGGCGTCGAGGTGACCGCCGAGCTCGCGCTCTCCCTCGGCCGGGTCGCTGCCCTCCTCTCGCCGGCCGAGCAGCCCCGCGTGCTCGTGATCCGCGACACCCGCGAGTCGGGCGAGATGCTCGAAGCCGCGCTGGCCGCCGGGGTGGCCGAGGCCGGCGGGGAGGTCCTGCTCGGCGGGGTGCTCCCGACCCCGGCCGCTCCGCTGCTCATCCGCCGCTACGGCTTCGACCTCGCCGTCGTCCTCTCGGCCTCGCACAACGCCTACGGCGACAACGGGATCAAGTTCTTCGCCCCCGACGCCTTCAAGCTCTCAGACGACGCCGAGCTCGAGATCGAGCACCGGCTCGACGCCGAGCCGCTCCCCCCGTCTGTGCCCCCCGGCGGGATCGGCCGGATCCGGCGCATGCACGGGACCGACGAGGACTATCTCCGCGAGCTCCACCTCCGCTTCCGCGACCTCTCCCTCGACGGGGTCGACGTCCTCCTCGACTGCGCCCACGGGGCGACCTACAAGGTGGCGCCGGAGATCTTCCGCCGGCTCGGCGCCCAGGTGACCGCGATCGCCGACGGGCCCGACGGCCGCAATATCAACGACGGATGCGGCTCGACCCACGTCGAGCAGCTCGCCGGCCGGATGCTCGCCGGCGGCCACGACGTCGGCTTCGCCTTCGACGGCGACGGTGACCGCCTGCTCGCCGTGGACCGCACCGGCGCCGTCGTCGACGGCGACGAGCTGCTCGCCCTCAGCGCGCTCCACCTGCGCCGCCGCGACCGCCTCCCCGGCGGCGGGGTCGCGGTCACCGTGATGACCAACTACGGCTTCCACACCGCGATGGCCGAGGCCGGGATCGAGGTGGCGACGACCGCGGTCGGCGACCGCTACGTCCTCGAGGCCCTCCGCGCCCGGGGCTGGGCGCTCGGCGGCGAGCAGTCCGGACACATCATCGACCTCGGGTTCGCGCCCTCGGGCGACGGGATCGCCGCCGCCCTGCTCTGCCTCGAGGCGCTCGACGGCGGCGACCTCGCCGAACGCGCCGCGATGGCCAAGCTCCCCCAGCGCCTGATCAACGTCCGCGTCCGCGACCGCCGCGCCCTCGCCGGCGCCGGCGCCGTCCACGAGGCGGTGGCCCGGGAGGGTCGGGCCCTCGAGGGTCGCGGGCGGGTCCTCGTCCGCCCGTCGGGCACCGAGCCGCTCGTCCGGGTGATGGTCGAGGCGCCGACCCCGGAGGAGACCGCCGCCGTCTGCGGCCGGCTCGTCGACCTGATCGAGGTCGAGCTCGCCTGAGGGCGTCCCGTCGGAGCGTCGCCCCGGCGCTGATAGCCTCGCCGGTTCATGTGCGGAATCGTCGGATACGTCGGAAGCCGTCCGGTCCAGGAGATCCTCCTCGCCGGCCTGCGAAAGCTCGAGTACCGCGGCTATGACAGCGCCGGGATCTCGCTGATCTCCGGTGACGGGCCCGGCGGAGCGCTGGAGATCCACTCGGTGCGCGCGGTCGGCAACCTCGACAAGCTCCACGAGGCGGTCGCCGGCCTCGTCGAGTCGGGCGGCGGCGTGGCCCTGGCCATCAAGCCGGCCACCACCGGCATCGGCCACACCCGCTGGGCCACCCACGGCCGGGTCAGCCAGGAGAACGCCCACCCTCATTTCGACACGACCAACCGCGTCCACGTCGTCGTCAACGGGATCGTCGAGAACTACATGGAGCTCAAAGAGCGCCTCGCCGCCGACGGCTGCCACTTCACCTCGGAGACCGACGCCGAGGTGATCGCCCACCTCGTCGCCCATCACTACGCCGGCGACCTGCCCACCGCCGTGCGCCTCGCCTACGCCGAGCTGGCCGGCCACTACGCCTTCGTGGCGATGTCGCTCGCCGACCCCGACCTCCTCGTCGGCGCCCGCAAGGAGTGCCCGCTGATCGTCGGCTGCGGCGACGGCGAGCAGTTCATCGGCTCCGCCGTCCCCGCCTTCCTGCGCCACACGCGCCGGGTCCTCTACGTCGAGAACGGCGAGATCGTCGTCCTGCGCCCGGCGGGCGCCGAGCTGATGACCGCCGCCGGCGTCCCGGTCGACCGCGCCATCGAGGAGCTCGACTGGGATGAGGAGACGGCCGAGAAGGGCGGCTACGAGACCTTCATGCTCAAGGAGATCCACGAGCAGGCCGACGCCGTGGCCGAGACGATCTTCGACCGCACTGCCGGCGGCAGCGGCGTCGACCTCGACGACGAGGGCGCCCTCGACGAGGCGATCCTCGCCGACGCCCGCCGGATCGTCATCGTCGCCTGCGGGACCTCATACCACGCCGGCCTGATCGGTCGCTACGCGATCGAGGAGTGGGCCCGCCTGCCGGTCGAGATGGACGTCGCCTCCGAGTACCGCTACCGCAACCCTGTCGTCGGTCCCGGCGACCTGGTGATCGGCATCTCCCAGTCGGGCGAGACGGCCGACACGCTGGCCGCCATGCGCCTCGCCAGCGAGCGTGGCGCCAAGGTCCTGGCCATCACCAACGCGATGGGCTCCCAGGCCACCCGCGACGCCGACGGCGTCCTCTACACCCGCGCCGGACTCGAGATCGGCGTCGCCGCCACCAAGACCTTCGTCTGCCAGGTCGCTGTCATGTACCTCCTCGCCCTGCGCCTGGCCGAGCTCCGCGGCGCCCTTCCGGCGAGCCGGGTCGCCGAGCTGGTGGCCGAGCTCAAGCACCTGCCGCACTCGATCGACACGCTGATCAGCCGCGTCGAGCCCTGCATCGAGGAGATCGCCGACAGCTGCTGGGAGGCCGAGTTCTTCCTCTACCTCGGCCGACACGTCGGCCTCCCCGTCGCCCTCGAGGGCGCCCTCAAGCTCAAGGAGATCTCCTACATCTCGACCGACGCCTACGCCGCCGGCGAGATGAAGCACGGTCCGATCGCCCTGCTCGGCGAGGCCACCCCGGTGATCTGCGTGGCCACCCGGTCGCCCGTTCTCGACAAGGTCATCTCCAACATCCAGGAGGTCCGCGCCCGCGGGGCGCGGGTGATCGCGGTGACGACCGACGGCGACGAGCGCGTCGCCCCCCACACGGACGCGACGATCCCGATCCCCGCCACCGACCCGATGCTCCAGCCCGTCCTCGCCGTGATCCCCCTCCAGCTGCTGGCCTATGCGATCGCCCGCCGCCGCGGGCTGAACGTCGACCAGCCGCGTAACCTGGCCAAGACGGTCACCGTCGAGTAGTCCGGGGCGCCGTTTGGCCGGGTTGCGCCGCTGGGTAGATCTCAGGGCATGGCCGAGCACCCGTCCCGCCGCCTGCGCTGCGACCACCGATGGCCCGCCTGAGGCGCTCAGACTGCTCAGGCCCGGGGATCCGCCGCCGTCGCTGCGGCCGCGGGTTCGTCTATGCCGCCGAGGATGGCCGCCGCGTCGCCGACGAGGTGACACTCGCGCGCATCCGCGAGCTGGTGATTCCTCCCGCCTGGCGCGACGTCTGGATCTGCGCCGACGAGCGCGGCCATCTCCAGGCCACCGGGTTCGACGACGCCGGTCGCAAGCAGTACCTCTACCACCCCGACTGGCGCCGGAGGCGCGACCGCGAGAAGTTCGAGGAGATGCTCGATTTCGCCGCCCGCCTGCCGAAGCTCCGCCGCCGGGTCGAGCGCGAGCTCCGCTCGCCCGATCTTGACCGCCGGCGGATGCTCGCGTGCGGTGTCCGCCTACTCGACGTCGGCTGCTTTCGCGTCGGCACCGAGGACTACGCCCGCGAGAACGGCAGCCACGGGCTGACGACGATCCGCCGCGACCACGTCCGACGCCAGGGCTCGGAGCTCGTCTTCGACTACCCGGCCAAGAGCGGCCAGCGCCTCCGCACGGTGGTCGGCGACCCGGCGGCCGTCGCCGCGCTCGACGCGCTCCTGCGTCGCCGGCGCTGCGCCGGCGAAGAGCAGCTCCTGGCCTACCGCGACGGCCGGGTCTGGCGCCCGCTGCGCGCCGAGGACATCAACGCCTACCTCAAGGAGTGCCTCGACGGCGACTTCAGCGCCAAGGACTTCCGCACCTGGAATGCCACCGTGCTCGCCGCCGTGGCCCTGGCCTGCGCGCCGCCCGCCCCCACCAAGACCGCCCGCCGCCGGGCGATCGCCGCCGCCGTCCGCGACACCGCCGAATGCCTCGGTAACACCCCGGCCGTCTGCCGCGCCTCCTACGTCGATCCCCGCGTCTTTGACCGCTACCTCTCGGGCTGGACGCTGAGCGCGGTCGGCGCCGGGCCGACCGGCCTCGGGCTGCTCGCCCAGCCGCGGCGCCGCGCCCGCATCGAGGCCGGGGTCATCGACCTGCTGACCGAGCGGGCGACCGGCGAGGTCACCCGCCTCGCCGCCTGACGGCCGTCAGGAGGTGGCGGGCGCCCGCTGCGGCGGGTTCTCGAGCAGCTGGGCGAGGACGTAGGCGATGCCCGCCGCCTCGAGCAGGTCGCCGACCCCTTCGCCCGACGCCGCGCCCGTCGGGCCGCTCAAAAGCTCGCGCCCCCCCGCCAGCCGCGCCGCCAGTGCGTCGATCAGACCCGTCGCCCGCGCCGCCGGGTCGCTGCCGGCCAGCGTCTGCTCGAGGGCGGCCATCCGCTCGGCGAAGCGGGCGCGCGGATCGGCGCCCGCCGCTTCGGCCGCGAAGCGCGCCGCGACAAACATGGCCGTCCCCGTCTTCAGCACCCGGTAGGCCAGATTGACCACGCCCGGGCCGACTGAGATGTAGTGGATGATCGCGTCGCGCTGGAGCTGGGCCAGGCCCGCCGCGTCGACCAGCGCGAGCGCCTGCGCTGCGTCCCCCGGCGCCGCCGCCGCCCGGGCGTGGCGACTCAGGCAGTCGAACGCGTCGTCGGCTTCTTCGCGGTTCATCGGCGAAGCACCCTACTCGACCACTAGCATCGCTCGACGATGATCGGGATCGACCTGCTGGAGATCGACCGCCTCGAGCGCGCGCTGGAGCGCCAGCCCCGGCTGGCCGAGCGGCTCTTCACCGCCGGGGAGCGCGCCTACGCCCAGACCCGGGCGCGCCCGGCCCAGCATCTGGCGGCGCGCTTCTGCGCCAAGGAGGCCGTCTTCAAGGCGCTGCGTCTCGACGTCCTCCGTCCGCTCGAGATCGAGGTGGCCGGCGCCGGCGGCGATACCCACGTGGTCCTCCACGGCGCCGCCCGCGACCGCGCCCGGGACCTCGGCGTCAGCGTCGAGGTCTCGCTCACCCACTCGCAGCTGACCGCCGGCGCCGTCGCCGTGCTCCGCTGATGCTCCCCGCCTTCCTCGAGCCCCTGCCCGACGCTCCCCAGATGCGGGCGATCGACGCCTGGGCGACCGGCGAGGCCGGCGTGCCCTCGCTCGAGCTGATGGAGGCCGCCGGCACCCGCCTGGCCCGCGTGGCCGCCGAGCTGGCCCCCGACGCCCGAATCGTCGTTTACTGCGGCAAGGGCAACAACGGCGGTGACGGCCTCGTCGCCGCGCGCATCCTCCGCGAGGACGACCGGGCCGTCGACGTCTTCTGCACCGGCGACCCCGATGACCTCTCCGGCGACGCCCGGACCAACCTCGAGCGCCTGCCCGGGCCGCCCCCGCGGCGCCGCGTCGGCCAGGTGCCCGACGACGCCGCCCTCCTGATCGACGCCCTGCTCGGCACCGGCTTCGCCGGCGAGCCCCGCGGGGAGGTCGGCGAGGCGATCGGCGCGATCAACGCCAGCGGGGTCCCCGTCCTCGCCGCCGACGTCCCCAGCGGCGTCGACGCCTCGACCGGCGAGGTCGCCGGCCTAGCCGTCCGGGCGCTGGCTACCGGCACCTTCCACGCGGCCAAGCCCGGCCTGTGGATCGCCCCTGGCAAGGAGCACGCCGGCGAGGTGCGCGTGCTCGAGATCGGGATCCCGGCCGGCGCGCCCATCGAGGCCGCGATCGGCCTGATCCATCCCGCCGTGCTCGACCTGATCCCCCGCCGCGCGGCTAAGTCGACCAAGTTCGACAGCGGCCACCTCCTCGTCGCCGGCGGCTCGACCGGGCTGACCGGCGCGCCCTGCCTCGCTGCCGAGGCGGCGATGCGGGCCGGGGCCGGCTACGTGACCGCCTGCATCCCCGGCTCCCTCTCGCTCGTCTTCGAGACGCGGCTGCTCGAGGTGATGACGCGGGCCCTTCCCGACGCCGAGGGCGTACTCCGGTCTGACGGGGTGGAGACGGTGCTCGAGCTCGCCCGGCGCGGCGGGGCGCTCGTCCTCGGCCCCGGTCTCGGCCGCGGCGGGGCCGACTTCGCGCGGGAGCTCGCCCGGCGGGCCGAGCTCCCCCTCGTCCTCGACGCCGACGGGCTGAACGCCCACGCCGGCCGGCTCGGCGACCTCGCCGGCCGCCAGCACGCCACCGTGCTCACCCCCCACGAGGGCGAGCTCGCCCGCCTGCTCGGCCTCGAGCGCGCCGAGGTTGCGGCCGCCCGGCTGTGCCACGTCCGGCGGGCCGCCGCCCTGGCCGGGGCGATCGTCGTGCTCAAAGGCGACGACACCCTGGTGGCCGCGCCCGACGGATCGGTCGCCGTCAGCCCCGGCGCCACCCCGGCCCTGGCCACCGCCGGCACCGGCGACGTGCTCTCCGGCGTCCTCGGCGCGATGCTCGCCAAGCGGATCGACCCGTTTGCGGCGGCGTGCGCCGCGGTCACCCTCCACGCCCTGGCCGGCCGCCGGGCGGCCGAGACGCACGGGGCCGAGGGCGTCATCGCCTCCGACGTGATCGCCGCCCTGCCCCGCAGCCTCGTCTAGGGCGCCGGTGACTATGCGCGCGCTCGCCGCCGTCAACCTCGCCGCCATCGAGCGCAACTGCGCCCGGCTGGCCGCCGAGGGACCCGCTCTCTGCGCCGTGGTCAAGGCCGACGGCTACGGCCACGGCGCCGTCCCCTCGGCCCGGGCCGCGCTCGCCGGCGGGGCGAGCTGGCTCGCGGTGGCCACCGCGGTCGAGGCGGCCGAGCTCCGCGCCGCCGGGATCGACCGGCCGCCGATCCTCGTGATGGGGGCGCTCACGCGCGCCGAGGCCGCGATCGCGCAGGCGGCGCGGGCGGACGTGATCGCCTGGACCGAGGACCTCGTCGATTGGATGGCCGCGCTCGGCGGCGGGCGCATCCACGTCAAGCTCGACACCGGGATGGGCCGGCTGGGGACGCGGGAGGTCGCGGTCGCCGATCGCCTGGTCGCCGCTGTCCGGGCCGCTCCCGGCTGCGAGCTCGTCGGGGCGATGACCCATTTCGCCACCGCCGCCGCCCTCGGCGACAGCTTCTTCCCGGCTCAGCTCGAGCGCTTCGCCGCCTGGGCCGCCGGGCACGGCGACCTCGTCGTCCACGCGGCCAACAGCGCGGCCCTCCTGCGCGACCGCCGCGCCCACTTCGACATGGCCCGCTGCGGCGTCGCGATCTACGGCCTCGACCCGTTCGGCGTCGACGCGTCCGCCCAGGGGCTCGAGCCGGCGCTCGAGCTCCGCTCGTGGGTCGCGGCGATCAAGCCCTGCGCCCCCGGCGAGAGCGCCGGCTACGACCGGCGGTTCGTCGCCGCCGCCGAGACCGTGCTCGGCGTGCTGCCGATCGGCTACGGCGACGGCTGGCGGCGGGCGCTGACCAACAATGCCGACGTCCTCGTCGACGGTCGCCGCCGGCCGCTCGTCGGCACGGTCAGCATGGACAACATCACCGTCGACCTCGGACCGGGCACGAACGTGCGACCCGGGGCGCCGGCCATCCTGATCGGCGGCGCGATCACCGCCGAGGAGGTCGCGCGGCGGCTCGACACCATCAACTACGAGGTGACCTGCGGGCTGCTGCCCCGGGTTCCCCGCCACTACCATCGCGACGGCGCTCCCCCGGAGCCGTGACCGGGCCGCTCGAGCTCGCCCGGCGCTCGCTGGCCGGCGCGCCGGCCTGGGTGGTCGGCGGCGCCGTCCGCGACGCGCTCCGCGGAGCCGGTCCGGCGGCCGACGTCGACCTCGTGATCGACGGCGACGTCCGCCTCGCCGCGCGGGCGATCGCCCGCCGCGCCGGGGCGGCGGCCTTCGAGCTCTCCGACGAGTTCGGCGCCTGGCGCGTGGTCGCCCGCGACCGCTCCTGGCAGGCCGACCTCAACCCGGTCCGCGGCGGGTCCCTGGTCGCCGACCTGGCGCTCCGCGACTTCACCGTCAACGCGATCGCCCAGCCGCTGGCCGGCGGCGGCCTGATCGACCCGCTCGGCGGCGCCGGCGACCTGGCCGCCGGGCGCTTGCGCCTGGCCGGCCCCGACGCGCTCCGCGCCGACCCCCTGCGCACGCTGCGGCTCGTGCGCCTCGCCTGCGAGCTCGACCTCGACCCCGACCCCGAGGCCCGCGCTGCCGCCCGCGCCGCCGCTCCCGGCCTGGCCGGCGTCGCCGCCGAGCGCATCTTCGGCGAGCTCAAGCGGATCCTCGCCGCCGCGCGCGCGCTCGACGGGCTGCGGCTGGCCGGCGAGCTCGGGCTGACGGCGGTGATCCTCCCCGAGCTCGACGCGATGGCCGGAGTCGAGCAGAACCGCTACCACCACCGCGACGTCGCCGGCCACACCCTCGAGGTCCTCGAGGCGGTGATCGTGCTCGAGCGCGACCCCGGCGCCCTGCTCGGCGACGAGCACCGCGCGGCCGTCGCCGCGCTCCTCGCCGCGCCGCTGGCCGACGAGTTGACCCGGGGCGAGGCGCTGCGCTTCGGCGCCCTGCTCCACGACGTGGCCAAGCCGGCGACCCGCCGGGTCGCCGACGACGGGCGGGTCATGTTCCGCTCCCACGACGAGCTCGGTGCCGTCATGGCGCGCGAGATCCTCGGTCCGCCTGCGGGCGAGCGAGCGCCTCCAGGCGCACGTCGCCGGGCTCGTCCGCCATCACCTGCGTCTCGGCTTCCTCGTCCACGAGCAGCCGCTCGGGCGGCGGGCCGTCTACCGCTATCTCGACGCCTGCGACGCCGTCGCCGCCGACGTCACGCTCCTGTCGATCGCCGACCGGCTGGCGACCCGCGGGGCCCGCAGCGAGGTGGCCATCGAGCGCCACCTCGAGGTCGCCCGGGCGATGATCGGCGAGGCGCTCGCCTGGCACGAGCACGGCCGCCCGGCCCCGCCGGTCCGCGGCGACCGGCTCGCCCGCGAGCTCGGTATCGAGCCCGGCCCCCGGCTCGGCGAGCTGCTGGCCGAGCTGGCCGAGGCCCAGTTCGCCGGGGTGGCCACGTCGCCCGAGGACGCCGTCGCGCTGGCGCTTATCCTGGTCTCAGTGGACGGGGAGGAGGCGAAGACGGCGAACGGTCCCGGCGGCGGCGGCGGCGGTGAGCGGCGCGTCGCGATCGTCACCGGCGCCTCCCGCGGGCTCGGGCTCGAGCTGGCGCGCGCGCTGGCCGGACGCGGCTGGCGCCTGGTCATCGACGCGCGCGGCGCCGAGGCGCTCGCCCGGGCCGCCCGCGAGCTATCCGCGCAGACCACGGTCGCCGCGATCGCCGGCGACGTTGCCGACCCCGAACACCGCGCCGCGCTGGTCGCCGCGGCCCGGGCGATGGGGCGCCTCGACGCGCTCGTCAACAACGCGAGCCTGCTCGGACCGAGCCCGCAGCCCCGCCTCGCCGACTATCCGCCCGCAGCGCTGGCCGACGTCTACGAGGTCAACGTCCACGCCCCGCTGGCGCTGCTCCAGCTCGGCCTCGGGCTGCTCGCCGAGAGCGGCGGCCGCGTCGTCAACGTGACCTCCGACGCCGCCGTCGAGGCCTACGAGGGCTGGGGCGGCTACGGGTCCTCGAAGGCCGCTCTCGAGCAGCTGACGGCGGTGCTCGCGGTCGAGCATCCCGAGCTTCGGATCTACAGCGTCGACCCCGGCGACATGCGCACGCAGATGCACCAGGAGGCCTTCCCGGGCGAGGACATCTCAGACCGGGCCGAGCCGGCCGAGCGCGCCCCGGCCCTGGTCGAGCTGATCGAGGGCGATCGGCCGAGCGGCCGGCATTCCGCCGGCGACCTCCTCGCGGCGGCCGCCGCCCACGACCCCGACTGCATCTTCTGCCGGATCCTCGCTGGCGAGCTCCCGGCGACCGTGATCGACGGCGACGACCGGACGCTCGCCTTCATGGACATCCAGCCCGCCACCCGCGGCCACGCCCTCGTGATCCCCCGCGCCCACACCCGCGACCTGCGGACCGTGGACCCGGTCGACCTGGCGGCGTGCGCGGCGATGGCCCAGCGGATCGCCGAGCGCGCCTTCGAGCGACTCGGCGCCGACGGGGTCAACCTCATGAACTCGTGCGGCGCCCCGGCCTGGCAGACGGTCTTCCACTTCCACGTGCACGTGATTCCCCGCTACGCCGGCGACCCCCTGCGGCTGCCGTGGACGCCGGCCTCCGGCGACGCCGACGAGATCGCCGCTGCCGCTGAGCGGCTCCGCGCCGAGAAGGCGCCTGGCTAGACGTTCGACGCGGCCGCCCCGGGGAGCGCGCCCGGGAGCAGGCCGGCGCCGGGTGAGGACGGTCGCCGCGCGGCGGCGCCCGCGCAATTTTCGTCCCGGATGCGCAGCGTTTGACCCCTTCTGGTGTTGAATGGGGCACTGTGCGAACGCTCCTAGTCGCCCTGCCCGCCGCCGCCGCCCTCGCCCTGGCGGTTCCCGGGGCCGCGCTCGGCACGCTCACCGAGGTCGGCCTGACCGCCGCCCAGCAGGCGGCCAAGACGCCGGCCCAGCCCACCCCGAGCTGCCCGGCCAATCCCTGCCTGGCGGTCAGCCGGACGACCGGCGTCCAGGTCAAGATCGGCGCCGACAAGGCGGCCCTCGCCATGCCGCGGGACGGCAGCATCGTCGCCTGGTCGATCACGCTGGGCAGCCCGAACAAGAAGCAGATCGCCTTCTTCGACGCCAACGAGGGCGGCCCGTCCTCGGCCGGCATCGCCATCATCCGCGGCGGGGGCAAGCTCCAGTACCGGCTGCTCGCCCAGAGCCCGATCGTGTCCCTTCAGCCCTACTTCGGCATGACGGCGCAGTTCGCGCTGGCTCAGACGATCCCGGTCAAGAAGGGAAACCTGCTCGCCCTGACGGTGCCCACCTGGGCCCCGGCCCTGGCTCTCGGGTTCGGCAACGACGTGTCCTGGCGCGCCAGCCGCCCGCGCGGCAAGTGCACCGACACGACGACGCAGACGATGCAGACGAGTACCGGGAGCATCGTCCAGTACATCTGCCTGTACCGGACGGCGCGCCTGACCTACAGCGCCACGCTGGTCTCGACTCCCTAGTCGCTAGCAGGCGCCCGGGTTCTGCGCGCAGAAGCTCTGGAACTGCTTGGCCGAGCCGCCGGCCCCGCCGGTGTTGGCCGCGCCCGTCGTCGCGGAGCCGCCCGAGGTCGTCGTGCCCCCGGAGTTGGTCGTGCCACCCGAGCCCGACGACGGCGAGGCGCCGCCGGTCTGGGCGCTCGTGCCGCCGCTGCCCGTGCCGGTGGTCGTCCCCGTGCCGCTGCCGGTGCCGGTGGTGCTCCCGCCGGTGCCGCTGCCCGTGCTGCTGCTGGTGCCGGTCGAGGAAGAGGAGGTGTCGGTGGACGTACCGCCCGAGCCGGTCGAGGAGGAGGTCGTGTCCGTCGAGGTGGACGCGGTCGTGTCGGTCGTGGTGGTCGCCGCGGTGCCCGTCGACGTGCTCGCCGCCCCGCTACCCAGCGCCGACGCCGCCGTCGCGTTCGGGGTGGTGATGTCGGGGATCGTGTGGGGGACCGCGTCGGCCACCTGCGTCCCGCCGCAGGCGGCCAGGGCGGCGCCGCTCAGCAGGGCGCCGAGCAGGCCCAGGGGTCGCGCCGCTCGAATCGCCACGACGCTAGCCCTCCAGCGGATCCATCCGCCGGCCGCAGGTCGGGCAGTCGTTGAGATCCTTCTGGGCGAGCTGCTCGCACCAGGAGCAGAAACGGAGGTTCTCCACCGACCAGGGCAGCCGCGAAGGCGACGGCGCGAGGGGCAGGAGCTTGCCCAGCACCTCGAGCGGCTCGCCGGTCTCCCGGTCGACGTAGGTGACCGCTCCGTCGGCTTCGAGAATCAGCTCGCGCCCGGTCGACGGGGCCCGCAGGCGGTACCTCTGGCTCGTGCCCATGCCCGGATCCTAGCGGGCTCGGTCGTCGGGATGGCCGGCCGCGGTTCGCCTAGGCTGGCCGCGTGCGCATCCTGATCTTCCACGGCTACCTGCTCGGCGGCACCGGCTCGAACGTCTACAACGCCTGCCTGGCGACCGCGCTGGCCGGGCTCGGACACCAGGTGCACCTCCTCAGCCAGGACCCGCACCCCGAGCGGCGGACCTTCGTCGACGCCGTCGCCGACTGGGACGACGGGCCGCTGCGCCTGCGGGTCCTACGGCAGCCGGTCCGGGTCACCGTCTACCGGCCGGCGATCGGATCCCTGCTCCCGGTGTACGTTCGCGACCGCTACGACGGCTTCGAGGCGCGGACCTTCGGGGATTGCAGCCCGGCGGAGATCGAGCGCTACATCGCCGGCAACGTCGCCGCCGTGGGCGAGGTAGCCGCGCGGGGCGCGGTCGACGTCGCGCTGGCCAACCACCTGATCATGGGGCCGGCGATCCTCGCCCGGGCGCTCGACGAGGAGGTTCCGTACGCGGTCAAGGTCCACGGCAGCGCGCTCGAGTACTCGGTGAAGCCCGACCCCGAGCGCTTCCTGCCCTACGCGCGCGAGGGCCTCGCTCGCGCTCGCGGGGTCCTCGTCGGCTCCCGCCACACGGCCGAGAGCCTGTGGGAGGCGCTGGGCGACGAGAGCCTGCCCGAGCGGACGCGACTCGGCCCGCCCGGCGTCGACGTCGGCCGCTTCCGCCCGCGAGAGGCCGGGGCGGCCGCTGCCGCCCTGGCGAGCCTCGCCCGGCGGCTGGCGGCCGGGGGCCGGCCCCGGGCGGCGGAGCCGGACGCGTTCGCGCTCGACAACGCCGCCGCCGGCCGGGCCCTCGGCGGGCTCGACCCGGCGCGCGAGCGGATCGTCGCCTTCACGGGGAAGCTGATCGTCAGCAAGGGCGTCGACCTGCTGCTCGCCGCCTGGCCGCTGGTCCTCGAGCGCGTGCCGCGGGCGCGCCTGGTGATCGTCGGCTTCGGCGCCTACCGGAGCGCGCTCGAGCGGATCGTCGGCCTGCTCGCGGCCGGCGACCTCGCCGGGCTGGGCGACCTCGCCCGCCGGGGTCGCGAGCTCGAGGGCGGCGAGGCGGGGGCGCTCGACATGCTGCTCGCCTTCCTCGACGGTCTGGACTCGGGCGCGGCGCGCCGCTACGTCGCGGCGGCGGCGGGGATCGGGGCGTCCGTCGCCTTCACCGGGCGACTCGAGCACGCAGACCTCGCCGAGCTTCTCCCGGCCTGCGAGGCGCAGGTGGTCCCGAGCACCTTCCCGGAGGCCTTCGGGATGGTCGCCGTCGAGGCCGCGGCCTGCGGCGCACTCCCGGTCTCGGCCGAGCACTCGGGGCTGGGCGAGGTCTCGCGCCGGCTGGCGCGCGCGGTGCCCCCCGAGGCCGCCCCGTGGCTCTCCTTCGGGCTCGGCGCCGGTGCGGTCGCCGAGCTCGCCGGCAACCTGATCGCCTGGCTGGAGGCGCCGCCGGAGTTGCGCGAGCAGACCCGCGCCGGGCTGGCTGCGGCAGCCCGCGAGGACTACTCGTGGGAGGGCGTCGCCGCCGGGGTCCTCGCCGCCGCCGCCGGGCGCCTCGGGGGGCTCGCGCGGCCCTGAGCTCAGCGAGACATCGATCGGCCGGCCCGGATAGAGTTCCCGCGCCGATGGCGATCGATCGTGCTTACCCCCGAAGGGGCAGAGAAAGAGCAGCGGGGAGACTGGGGGCGGCAGCCATGGGCGGCGCCCTTCTGGTCGCCCTCGGCGGCTGCTCGATCAAGCGCAACGAGTCGATCGACCTCGTCGCCGGCAAGAAGGCCTTCGTCGGCAAGTGCGGCTCCTGCCACGTCCTCGCCCGGGCCGGGACCAAGGGCAACATCGGCCCCAACCTCGATGAGACGTTCCGCAACAGCCTGCGCGTCGGCATCGAGCGCAACACGGTGCGCGGCGTGGTCAAGCAGCAGATCCTCTCCCCGGAGATCGGCGGCGTGATGCCGGCCAACCTCGTCAGCGCCAAGCAGGCCAACAACGTCGCCTCCTACGTCGCCTACGCCGCCGGCCGCACCGGGCAGGACACCGGCCTGCTCCTGGCCGCCGTCCCGGCGGCGGGCGCCGGCAAGCCGGCGATCGCCGTCGGCGGCATGCTCGAGATCGACGCCGACCCGACCGGCCAGCTCGCCTACGTGACCAACAAGGCGACGTCCAAGCCGGGCTCGATCGCCGTGAAGATGGCCAACAAGTCGGGCGTGCCCCACAACATCGCCGTCCAGCAGGGGGCCAACGGGCCGATCCTCGGGGCCAGCCCGATCGTGCCCAACGGCACGGCGATGGTCAAGGTGACGCTCAAGGCGGGCGCCTACACGTACTTCTGCCAGGTCCCCGGCCACCGCGCCGCCGGGATGCTCGGCACCCTCACCGTCAAGTAGCGCCAGATCCGCCTCGAGCCGGCCTCGGCCTCGGCCCGTCACCGCGGCGGGCGGGCCGGCGGCCTGGGCGCGCCGAGGGGTCCGCCGCGCGGCGTCTGCCTCAGAGGGCGCGGACGATGAGGACGACGGCGATGAGGACGCCGACGATGACCGCGACGTAGACCAGGAAGCGGAAGGCCTCGCCCTCGGAGCGCAGCGGGTTGAGCATCAGAGGATGTAGACGGCGAAGTAGACGACGATCCACATCACGTCGACGAAGTGCCAGTAGATCCCCGGCACCTCGACCCCGCGGTGCTGCTCGGGGCTGTAATGGCCCTTGAACGAGCGCACGGTGACCATCGTCAGGAGCGTCAGGCCGACGAAGACGTGGGCCCCGTGGAGCCCGGTCAGGCCGTAGAAGATCGTGCCCTGGGCGCTGTCCTTGGGGGCGAAGCCGAGGTGGACGTACTCATTGATCTGGACGAAGAGGAACGTCATGCCGAGCAGGAGCGTCGAGAGGATGCCCGCCTTGAGACCAAAGCGGTTGCCGGCCTTGATCGAGGTCTCCGCCCAGTGGAGGGTCAGCGACGACGAGAGCAGGATGCAGGTGTTGATGCCGGCGACGAGGACCGGGATCGTCGTGCCCGGCGTCGGCCAGGGGTCGCTCTGGACGACGCGGATGAAGAAGTAGGCGGTGAAGAACGCCCCGAAGATCATGATCTCCGAGATGATGAAAAGGAGCATGCCCAGGAGCTGGGGCTCCACCCGCGACGAGCGGTTGGCCTCCGGCGGGCCGTGGTGCTCGCCGTGGTCGTCGGAGTGGTCGTCGTGGCCGTGGATCTTGGGCGCGAGGCCGGCTGCTTCCACCTAGGCTCCGATCATGTCGCGGGTGAGGTCTGCGCTTCGGCGACGACGTGCTCGACCGGGCAGGCGGCGTAGCGCCGCACGCGCTCGATCAGATCGGCGCGCAGCCAGCCCGAGCGGGTCTCCGGCAGCGTCGAGATGACGACGCGGTTGACGCGGAAGAACTGGAGGGCATTCATCGTCGCGGTGAACGGATCCGGATCGCCGACGAGGCCGGAGGCGAGGAGCCCGGCGTCGTGGAGCGCGGCGAGGGCGCTGGCCAGATGAGTGTTCGACTCGCGCGCTGCCGTCGCGTCGGCGCCCGACTGGGGCACGACGATGATGAACACGTGCTCGCCGCCGCTGGCCGCCTTCTCCTTGAGGTTGGTCAGCAGGGCCGGGCTGTCGGCCGTCTGGTTGGCCACCACGAGCGAGATGTCGTACGGCAGCCCCTCGGCGTCGATGTCGGTCACGACGTGCTGGACCGGCAGCCCCGACGCCTCGGCCACACGGTCGACGAGGTCGCGGCGCAGCCAGCCCGAGGCGGTCGCCGGCAGCGTCGAGATGAGGATCTCGTCCGGCGCGCGGTCGCTGATCGCATCCATCGTGGCGGCGAAGGGGTCGGGATCGCCGACCTCCCCGGTCGCGTCGATGCCCTCCTCGAGCAGCATTCCGAGTCCGAGCTCGAGTCGCGTCTGGGCCGCCGCCCGCGCCTGGTCGACGTAGATGACCGACCCGCGCCGCGGCCGGTTCTGGGGCACCACGAGCCGGACGTGGAGCGACTCGTGGACCTTGGCCCGCTGGCGCAGCGCCTCCAGCAGCCGCCGGCCGCCGACGGTCTCGTTCGCCACGACGAGGAGCTCGGCCATCGCCGGCTACTCCCCCGCCGGTATCGGTACGTTGCTGCCGGCCGAGCTCGTCCTGACGTCGGCGCCCCGGAAGACCCCATGCACGGCGCCGGGCACGCCGTATTCGTAGGGGCCGCCGACCACGGTCGGCAGCGCGTCGAAGTTGAAGATCGGCGGCGGCGAGGAGACCTGCCACTCGAGCGTGAGGGCCCGCCACGGGTTGGCCGCGGCCCGGGGTCCGCCCCGCCAGCTGGTGATGATGTTGTAGACGAAGACGAGGGTCGAGACCCCGATCGCGAAGCTCGCCAGCGAGATGACCAGGTTCCATGTGGCGAATTGCGCGGAGTAGTCGGCCACCCGGCGCGGCATGCCCTGGAGGCCGATCAGGTGCATCGGGCCGAAGGTCACGTTGAAGCCGACGAATGTCGTCCAGAAGTGGATCTTGCCCAGGCGCTCGTCGAACATCCGCCCGGTCATCTTCGGGAACCAGTAGTAGACGCCGGCGTAGATCGTGAACAGGGAGCCGCCGAACAGCACGTAGTGGATGTGGGCGACGATGAAGTAGGTCTTCGAGACGTGGAGGTCGAACGGGACCATGGCCAGCATCACCCCCGAGATCCCGCCGAGGGTGAACATGGTCAGGAAGCCGAGGGCGAAGAGCATCGGCGTGTCGAGATGCAGGACGCCTCGCCAGAGCGTGGCCAGCCAGGAGAAGATCTTGATCCCGGTGGGCACGGCGATGATGCACGTCGTGATCATCATCGGGACGCGGATCCACGACTGGACGCCGGCGGTGAACATGTGGTGGGCCCAGACGGTGAAGCCGAGGGCGACGATGGCCAGGAGCGAGAAGGCCATCATCCGGTAGCCGAAGATCGGCTTGCGCGACTTGACGGCGAGGATCTCGCTGATGATCCCGAAGCCCGGCAGCATCATGATGTAGACCGCGGGGTGCGAATAGAACCAGAAGACGTGCTGGTACATCAGCACGTCGCCGCCCTTGCCCGCATCGAAGAAGTTGAAGCCGAGTGACCGGTCGAGCAGGACGAAGAACTGCGAGGCGGCGATGAACGGCGTGGCGATGACGACCAGCAGCGAGGTCGAGAAGTTGGCCCAGACGAGCAGCGGCATCCGGAAGAAGCTCATCCCGGGCGCGCGCATGGTGATGATCGTCACGAGGAAGTTCAGCGCGGTGGCGATTGAGGAGGCGCCGGCGAACTGCACGCCGATGGTGAAGAAGTCCTGGCCGATCGGCGCCGAGGTCGACAGGGGGGCGTAGGCCGTCCAGCCCGAGGCGAACGATCCGCCGGGGGCGAAGAACGAGGCGAGCATCATCAGGCCGGCGATCGGCAGCAGCCAGAAGGAGAGGGCGTTCAGGCGCGGGAAGGCCATGTCCGGCGCGCCGATCATCAGCGGCAGGACAAAGTTGGCGAGGCCGGCGAAGACCGGGATCACGAAGAGGAAGATGAGGAGCGACGCGTGGACGGAGAACAGGCCGTTGTAGGTGTTCGCGTCGACGAACTTCGCGCCCGGCTGGGCCAACTCGGCGCGGACGAGCATGGCGAAGAGGCCGCCGATCAGCAGGTAGACGAACGAGTGCACCGTGTACTGGATGCCGATCACCTTGTGATCGGTGTTGACCCGGAAGTAGTCCTTCCACGACCGGGCGCCGTGGCCCGAGTGGTCCTCGGGGCGCGTCGGGCGGCCGGCGGCCCAGTAGAACCAGTAGTCGAAGGCGCCGAGGCCGACGAGGAAGAACATCGGTCCGGAGATCATCCCGACCTGGAGCACCGACTCGCCCTTGAAGTACGGGTGGTAGTGCGAGGCGTAGCGGATGAGGCCGACCAGCCCGTAGGCGAAGGCGATGCCAATCGCGAAGAACCAGCCCCCGCGCAGGAGGCCCGGGGCTCGGAGCCTGGCAACCATTCAGTTTCCTCCTAGGGTCACTTGGCGGTCACGGTTGCAAGATATTTTACGACGGCGCTCAGCTCGTCCTTGCTCAGGCTCGTCGCGAAGTTGGCCGGCATGACGCTCGCGGGGAAGCCCTTCTCGACATACGCATTCGGGTCGACGATCGAGGTCTGGATGAACGCGGTGGACTTGCCCTTGAGGTACTTGTTGAGATCGGGGCCGATCGACCCGGTCGTCCCGGCGGCGGCCAGGGTATGGCAGGCGCCGCACCCGCCGGTCGAGGTGAAGACCTGCTTGCCGAGCGCCGCCACCTGGGCCGGACCGGCGGCCGCGGGCAGCGTCGAGCCGGCCCCCCGGGAGGTCAGGAACGCCGTGTAGGCGGCGGGCGTGACGACGTGGACGGTCGAGCGCATCACCGAGTGGCCGAGGCCGCAGAGCTCGGTGCAGACGATGTCGTAGGTGCCCAGGCGCGTCGGGGTGACGCGGTAGCTCGTGGTCGTCCCGGGTACGGTGTCCTCCTGGAGGCGGAAGGCGGGGATCCAGAAGCCGTGGAGGACGTCGCTCGAGTGCAGGCGGAAGCGGACCGGCTGATCCTTCACCAGCCAGAGCTCGCTGGCCACCACGGTCTTGCCGCCGGGAGCGCTCGGCGGGTAGCCGAAGGACCAGGCGAACTGCTGCGAGTAGACCTGGACCTGGACCTCGTTCGCCGGCTTGTGCTCGATCTGTCGCAGGACCACCGCAGCGTAGACGACGAGGGCGGCGATGATCGCCGATGGGGCGGCGGTCCAGATGATCTCCAGGCGCGTGTTGCCGTGGATCGGCGGCCCGTCGAGGAGCTCCTCGCCCGGTCGCATGCGGAACTTCATGACCGCGTAGAGCACGACGGTCTCGACGAGGACGAAGACCGGGACCGTCACGACGATCAGCACGTAGTAGAGCGTGTCGATCGACTTGGCCTGCGAATCGGCCGCCGGGGGGAACCAGGGGATCAGCAGACCGAGCGCGATTCCGCCGGCGGTGGCCAGCAGCGCGATGACAAATGTGGGGAGCAGGGAGCGGCGGCTTGCTGCCGGCCGGTGTGGCGTGTCGGGCTCCTGCTCGTCCATCCGGCGGCATCCTATTGAGAAGGAGCGACGGACCGCGCCGCGGCGCCGCTCACCCTCCGGGGGCGCTCAGCGGGGGCCGGGAGGAAGCTCGTGGAGCTCTTCGCGCGACTCGCGGATCCAGCGCACGAGCACCGGGACGGCCAGCCCGAGGCCGCCGATGATGAGGATGGGGGAGATCGTCACGCCGACCAGCGCGAAGGTGATGCCGACGGCCAGGAGGACCGGGAGGATCGACGGGCCGGGGAGGTGGATCTCCTCGCCGACGGGCGGCGGCTCGGCCTCCCATGAGGCCTGGGGGGGCGCCGCGTCGACCATCAGGCGACGTATACGGCGGCTGCGAGGAAGGTCAGTGCGAAGCAGATCATGCAGAACGCTCCGACGATCAGGGCGGTACGGAGGTTCTTGCGGGCGAGCTTCTGGTTCATCGCGGCGGATCCTACAACTGCGCGTCGAGGACCATCGCCCCGAAGAGCGCGGCCAGGTAGGCGAGCGAGTAGAGGTAGAGGCGCAGGGCCGAGCTGCGGTCGGCCCGCCGGTAGAGGCGCACGGCGGCGAAGATGAACGCGGCGCCGAGTGCCATCGAGGCGACGAGGTAGATCGTCCCGAAGCCCCCGGCGCAATAGGGGAGCTGGGTCACCGCGTAGAGCAGCAGCGAGTAGAGCAGGATCTGGCGCCGGGTCTCGGCCTCGCCGCGGACGACCGGCATCATCGGCACGCCGACCTTGGCGTACTCGTCCTTCATCAGCAGGCTGAGCGCCCAGAAGTGGGGCGGGGTCCAGTAGAAGACGATCGCGAACAGGTAGACGGCCGTCCACGACAGGCTCCCCGTCGTCGCCGCCCAGGCGACGAGCGGCGGGACGGCGCCGGCGGCGCCGCCGATCACGATGTTCTGCGGCGTGCGCCGCTTGAGCCAGATCGTGTAGACGCCGACGTAGCCGACGAAGCCCGACAGCGCCAGGCTCGCCGCCAGCAGGTTGACGGTCAGCGAGAGCAGGACGAACGACGCCGCCGAGAGGACGAGGCCGAAGCTGAGCGCCGCCCGCGGCGAGATCCGCCCGGCGGGGATCGGCCGCGTCGCCGTGCGCTTCATCTGGGCGTCGATGTCGCGGTCCCAGTAGTGGTTGACCGCCCCGGCGCCGCCGGCCGAGAGGTAGCCGCCGGCCAGGGTGAGGAGCACGGTCCACGGCGACGGCGTACCGGCGACGTACATCGTCGTCACGGTCGTCAGCAGCAGCAGCGACTGGACCTTGGGCTTGGTCAGCGCCGTGTAGTCGGCGAGCACCTGGCGGGCCGCAGCCAGTCCGGCGGGCGCGGCGGCGGTCCCCTCCGGCGAGGACACAGGGACGGCCTCCACTAGGCCACGGCGCCCGCGCCGCGCTTCTCGGCCTCCGCGGCCGCCCCGGTGCCGGTGCGGCGCTCGACCTCGCGGCGGATGTCCTTCATCGGCTCGAGCGAGCGCACGCGGGGGATGACGTCGAAGTTGTTGGCCGGCGGCGGGGAGGTTGTGAACCACTCGAGCGTGTTGCCGCGCCACGGATCCGGGCCGGCGACCGCGCCGTCCTTGAGCGAGCGCAGGACATTGGCCACGGTCAGGAGGATGCCCGCGGCGAGGATGAACGAACCGACGGTCGAGATCTGGTTGTAGAGCTGCAGGTGCCCGATGTTGTCGTATTCGTAGACCCGGCGCGGCATCCCGTCGAGGCCGAGCGAGTGCTGGATCAGGAAGGTCACGTTCATGCCGACGAACATCAGGCCGAACGACCAGCGTCCGAGCCGCTCGCTGAGCATCCGCCCGGTGATCTTCGGGAACCAGTAGTAGATCGCTGCGAAGATCGTGAAGACCGATCCGCCGACGAGCACGTAGTGGAGATGGGCGACGACGAAGTAGGTGTCGTTGAGCTGCCAGTCGACCGGGAAGATGGCCAGGAAGACCCCGGTGATGCCGCCGACGAGGAAGACCGAGATGAAGCCGACGCAGAAGAGCAGGGCCGTCGTGAACTCGATCGTCCCCTGCCAGAGGGTCCCGATCCAGTTGAAGATCTTCACCCCGGTCGGGACGGCGATGAGGAACGAGCTGATCATCACGAAGATCAGCACGACCAGCGGGGTCGGCGTGGTGAACATGTGGTGCGCCCAGGTCAGCAGCCCGAGGAAGGCGATCAGCACGGTGGCCGCGGCGATCGCCTTGTAGCCGAAGATCGGCTTGCGCGAGAAGACGGGGAGGATCTCCGAGACGATGCCAAAGCCCGGGAGGACCATGATGTAGACCTCGGGGTGGCCGAAGAACCAGAACAGGTGCTGCCAGAGCAGGGGCGAGCCGCCGTTGGAGGGATCGTAGAAGTGGGTGCCGAAGTGGCGGTCGGTGAGCAGCAGGGTCACTGCCCCGGCGATCACCGGGATCGCCACGATCAAGAGGAGGGCGTAGGTCAGGATCGACCAGCAGAAGAGCGGCAGGCGCGACCAGCTCATGCCCGGCGCGCGCATGTTGACGATCGTCGCGTAGAAGTTGATCGCCCCGAGCAGCGACGAGAGGCCGGTCAGGTGGATCAGGAAGATCCAGGCGTCGACCCCGCCGTTGGGCAGGTAGGTGCTCGTCGAGAGCGGCACGGTCGAGATCCAGCCGGCCTCGGGCGGGCTGAAGAAGAGCGACGCGTAGAACACGATCCCGCCGGCCAGGAACAGCCAGTAGCTCAGCGCGTTCAGGCGGGGAAAGGCCATGTCGCGGGCGCCGATCATCAGCGGCACGAAGTAGTTGGCGATCCCGGCCATCATCGGCACCACGAAGAGGAAGATCATCGTCGTCCCGTGGAGGGTGAACAGCTGGTTGTAGACCTCCGGGGTGACCAGGCTGTTGTTGGCCGCCCCGAGCTGCAGGCGGATCAGCAGGGCCTCGACGCCTCCGAGCAGGAAGAAGGCGAAGGTCGTGACCATGTAGAGGATCCCGATCTTCTTGTGGTCGATCGTGGTGAACCAGCTCGTCCACCCCTGCTCCTCGCGGGCGGCGCGGTGGGCGACGATCTGCGGAATCGGGGTTGCGCTTGCCATCGGGTGCTCCTCTACCGGGCCGGACGGGTCGGGGTGGTGGCGCTCACGGGTTGGACACCGCGGCGGCGCCGGTCTGCTTGGTCAGCTTGGCGCGCGAGGCTTGCGCCGCCGTGTCGGCCGCTGCCAGGTCCCGCTCGCGCTGCGCGACCCAAGCCTCGTATTCGGCCGCGGGAACGGCGTGGACGACCGCGATCATGTTCGCGTGGAGGCGGCCGCAGAGGAAGGCGCACTGTCCACGGTAGAAGCCGGGCTTGGAGATCTTGAACCACGTGTGGTTGGTGTAGCCGGGGACGGCCTGGAACTTGCCTCCGAGCTGCGGGATCCACCAGGAATGCACGACGTCCTGCGAGTTGATGTCGAGCGTGACCGTCGTGTCGGTCGGAACGACCATCGCCTCGTAGGAATAGGGCCGGTCCAGTCCGTCGGGGTTCTTGCCGCCCGGGTAGGTGTAGCGCCAGACATACTGCTGCCCGTTGACCTCGATGTTCAGCGACTTGCCGTTGGGCGGTAGGAGCGTCTCGCTGGTCGCGTAGATCGCGTTGCTGGCCAGGTTGACTCCGCCCGCGCCCGTGTTGGGCGGCCGACGGATCGCGTCGAGCTTGACGAAGGTCACGACGCTGAGGATCAGGAGGATCACCGCGGCGCCGACGGTCCAGCCGATCTCGAGGCTCGTGTTGCCGTGGATCTGCGCCGGCACGGCCGCCCTGCGCGCCCGGAATCGGATCAACGCGTAGATCAGCGTCCCCTCGACGCCGACGAAGATGACCAAGGCGACGTAGAGGGTGATGTTGTAGAGGTTGGCGATCTCGTTGGCGTTCGGCGACGCGCCGGGCTGCAGGGTGACGACCCCGGCCATCGCCTGGGGGGCCGCGGCGAGGACGAAGGCGAGGGCGATGCCGCAGGCGAAGACGAGCCCGCGGCCGGCGTGGTTGGTTGTCGGGCGACGCAAGGCGCGAGGATTGTATTCAGGAGCCGGCGAAACGCGCCTGACGCTTCTCGACGAAGGCGGCGACGCCCTCGAGGAAGTCGTCGGTCGAGGCCATCTCCTGCTGGACTCGGGCCTCGAACTCGAGCTGGCCGGCGAGATCGCGGTAGAACCAGCGCTCGAGCTGCCGCTTTGCCCCGACGTAGCTCGCGGTCGGCCCCTCGGCGAGGCGCCGGGCGAGCCGGCCAACCTCCTCCTCGAAGGCGTCGTCGGGGTGGACGGCGTTGATCAGTCCCCAGGCGAGCGCCCTGGGCGCCGGGACCCGCTCACCGAGCATCGCCATCTCCGCTGCCCGGGCGATGCCGACGCGGCTGGCCACGAAGGCCGAGGCGCCGCCGTCGGGGACGAGGCCGATATTGACGAAGGCGAGCAGGAAGTAGGCGCTCTCGGCGGCGACGACCAGATCGCAGGCCAGCGCGAGGGACAGCCCGATCCCGACCGCCGGGCCGTGCACCGCGGCCACGACCGGCTTGTCCATCCGGCGGATCCCGTTGATGATCGGGTGATAGCGGTCGGTCAGGATACGGCCCACGTCGGGGCGCCCGTCGGGCGTCCGGTCCTCGCTGCCGGAGATGTCGCGCAGGTCGGCGCCCGCGGAGAAGCCCCGACCGGCGCCGCGGATGACCACCGCGCGCGCCGCCGGCTCGACGGCGACGCGCTCGACGGCGGCGAGTAGGTCGACGCCGAGCTGGCGATTCCAGGCGTTGAGCGCGTCGGGGCGGTTGAGCTCGATCGTCGCCGCGCCGTCCGCCAGGCGCACGTTGACCGTCTCGTAGGCCGGCGCCGGCTCGGTCATCGCAGGGGATGCTATCCGCGGTCCGGCCGCGCGGGTTCGGCCGGAGCCGGGCGGAAACCCCGCGCTCGGCCCGGCGCCGGCGGCGTCGGAGACCACGCCGAGCGGGATCGCCATCCGGCGGCCCCCCCGGCAGCGCGGGCGCGGACGCGGGGGGAGGAGAGCGGGGTGAGGCTCTGCCCCGCGGCAGAGCCCCGATACCGTTCTGCGGGTGACCCGCGTCGTCATCGGAATCTGCGCCGCCCTCGAGCAGGCGCAGTGGACGGTCTGGGACCAGCTGGCGGTGATGACTCCGTACAGTTACGTCGAGGCCGTGCACCGCAGCGGCGCCATGGTGCTCATGCTGCCTCCGGACCCGGTCATGGCCGCCGACCCCAACACGGCGATCGACCTGCTCGACGGGCTGATGCTGGCCGGCGGGTCTGACATCGACCCCGACTTCTACGGCGCGCCCCGTCACCCGCTGACGGTGGGGACGGTGCCGGCCCGCGACCGCTTCGAGCTCGCCCTCGCGCGCCGCGCCCTCGAGCGCGACCTTCCGGTGCTCGGCATCTGCCGCGGCATGCAGGTGCTCAACGTCGCCCGGGGGGGCACGCTGATCCAGGACCTGCCCGAGCACTACGGCCACAGCGACCACCGCCGGGTGAGCGGCAGCTTCGACGGGTCAGACCACCACGTCCGCCTGGCTGCGGGCTCGCTCGCCGCGCGCTCGGCGGGGGAGCACCGGCACGCAACCAAGTCCCACCACCACCAGGGGGTGCAGCGGATCGGCGAGGGATTCGTGGTCAGCGGCTGGTCGGAGCTCGACGACCTGCCCGAGGCGATCGAGGACCCGGCGCGGAGCTTCGCGCTCGGCGTCCAGTGGCACCCGGAGGCCGACGAGCGCAGCCAGCTCGTCGGCGCGCTGGTAGCCGCGGCTCGAAGCCACCACGCGCAGCGCGTCCCCTCGGTTCGCTGAGCGGCCCCGGGGCGAAGCCGGCTCCGGCCGGGGAGGGGTCCTCCCGGCCTCATATACTCGGCGGCCTTGCCCTCGCCGCGCGCCGTCAGGATCTCCGCCAGTCTCGCGGTGCTCGCGGGGGTCTCGCTGCCGATAATCCGCCGGGCGGCCGGGCTCGGACCGGGTGCGGTGATCGCCGGAGCCGCCGTCGCGCCGCTGGCGCTGTGCGTCGCCGTGCCGCGCTCGCCCCGCCGGGACGTCGCCACGTGCGCCCTGCAGATGTGGGCCTACGTCGCCGCCTACAAGCTGCCGGCGGCCGATGAGAGCGCGATCGAGGAGCGCGTCCGACTCGACTACCCGATCGTGATCGACCGGCTGCTCGGGATGGGCCTGCTGCCCAGCGTCCGCCTCCAGCGCCTGCTCGCCGCGCAGCGGGAGTTCCGCGCCTACGACAAGGCGCTGATCTGGACCCACTGGGTGTGGTTCGCGGTGCCCCACACCACGCTGAGCTACCTGCTGGCCAGGCACCCGACCCGCTTCCCGCGGGCCGCCGTCCTGACCTACGCCGTGTTCGACCTGGGCGCGCTCTGCTACTGGCTGATCCCCACCGCGCCGCCGTGGTACGCCGCCGAGCGCGGCCGGCTCGACCCCCGTCCGGCGCCGGAGGGCGGCGAGGCGCCGCCGGCGGTGCGGCGGATGATGGTCGAGTACGGCGAGAGCTTCTGGAAGGAGAGCTGGGGTCCGCTCTACAGTGTTCTGGGAGGCAATCCGGTGGCGGCGATGCCATCGCTTCACTTCGCGACATCCGTGATGGCGGCGACCCTGCTCACCGAGTCGGGGCCGGTGGCCGGCGCGCTGGGCTGGACCTACGCCCTGTCGCTCGGCTTCGCGCTGGTCTACCTGGGTGAGCACTACGTCGCCGACCTGCTCGCTGGGGTCGCCCTGACCGTCGCCGTGCGCCGCTGCGAGCCGCTCCTGGCGGCGCCGATCGCCGGCGTCGGACGCGCGGTGGCTCGCTTGGGGGCGTGGGCGAGGGCCGGCTGATGGACGAGGAGCCTGAGGAGGAGAAGCGCCGGGGGTTCGGCCGCGAGCAGCTCGGCAAGCTGCCCAGGGTCGACCACGAGGAGATGCCGCGCGTCCACGTCACGCGCAAGCAGGCGATCGTCTTCGGGATCTTCGTCCTCTCGGCGCTCGCCTTCCTCTACTTCGTCCTGCCCAAGCTGGCCGGCCTGCGGGAGACCTGGAACAAGCTCGACCAGGCCGACCCGATCTGGCTGGTCGCGGCCGGGGTCCTCGAGGCGATCTCCTTCGGCGGCTACATCGTCCTGTTCCGCGCCGTCTTCGTCCGGGGGGAGTCGCGGATCGGCTGGCGCGAGAGCTACGAGATCACGATGGCCGGTCTCGCGGCCTCGCGCCTGTTCGCCGCCGCCGGGAGCGGCGGCGTCGCGCTGACCGCGTGGGCGCTGCGCCGCTCGGGCATGGAGGCGCGCGTCGTCGCGTGCCGGATGATCGCCTTCCTGACCCTCCTCTACGCCGTCTACATGGGGGCGCTGGTGATCGATGGCGTCGGGCTGCGCACGGGCGTCTTCCCCGGGGGCGGCGGCTTTGCCATCACGATCATCCCGGCGATCTTCGGTGCGGCGTCGATCATCGCGTTCCTCGCCCTGTCGCTCCTGCCGCAGGACATCGAGCGGCGGCTCGAGTCCTGGGCGGCCGGCGGCCGCCGCGGGGCCAAGCTCGTCGCCCGGGCCGTCACCGTCCCGGCGGCGGTCGCCTCCGGCGTGCGCACGGCGATCGCGTTGCTGCGCTCGCGCAGCCTCGGCCCGGTCGGTGCGCTGATCTGGTGGGGCTTCGACATCGCCGTGCTCTGGGCCGCCTTCCACGCCTTCGGTACGCCGCCGCCCTTCACGGTCATCGTGATGGCCTACTTCGTCGGCATGCTCGCCAACGTGCTGCCGCTGCCCGGCGGGATCGGCGGGGTCGACGGGGGGATGATCGGAGCGCTGATCGCCTTTGGGGTCGACGGCAGCCTCGCCGTCCTCGCTGTGCTCGTCTACCGGGCCTTCTCGTTCTGGCTGCCGACCCTCCCCGGCGCCGTCGCCTACTTCCAGCTGCGGCGGACGGTTCATCGCTGGCAGCAGGAGCTCTCGCCCGACGGCACCCCGGGGCAGCACGGCGCCGGCGAGCCGGTGCCGGCCTGACCGGGCTCGGCGCTATGCTTCAGAAAGGAAAGTAATGAGCAACGGCAGCGCTTCGGAGGCGTGATGGCAGACATCGAAAACGTGATCATCATCGGTAGCGGCCCGGCCGGATACACGGCGGCGCTCTACACCTCGCGCGCCAACCTGCGCCCGCTGGTCATCGAGGGGTTCGCCTGGGGCGGCCTGCTCCAGCAGACGACCGACGTCGAGAACTACCCCGGCTATCCCGAGGGGATCAGCGGTCCGGAGATGATGCAGCAGCTCCGCGACCAGGCCGAGCGCTTCGGGACCCGCTTCATCACCGACCAGGCCACGAGGGTCGAGCTCTCCGCCGAGCCGGGCGGCGTCCACCGCGTTTGGATCGACGACGACGAGTACTCCGCCTATACGGTGGTGCTGGCCATGGGCGCCGAGCACCGCAAGCTCGGGGTGCCCGGCGAGGAGGAGCTCGGCGGACGCGGGGTGAGCTACTGCGCCACCTGCGACGCGGCCTTCTTCAAGGACAAGGACGCGATCATCGTCGGCGGGGGCGATTCGGCGATGGAGGAGGCCCTCTTCCTCTCGAAGTTCGCCTCGACGGTCACCGTCGTCCACCGGCGCGACGAGTTCCGGGCGTCGAAGATCATGCTCGACCGGGCTCGCGGCAAGGACAACATCGAGTGGCTGACGCCCTACGGGGTCGACGAGTTCGTCGCCGGCGACAAGGGCTCGCTCGCCCATGCCAACCTGCGCAACCTCGAGACCGGGGAGGAGCGCGAGCTGCCGATGGCCGCGGCGTTCATCGCCATCGGCCACGTCCCGCAGTCGGAGATCGTGCGGGAGCAGATCGACGTCGACGACAACGGCTACATCAAGGTCGAGGGACGCTCGACGCGGACCAACCGACCCGGCGTCTTCGCGGCCGGGGACGTCGTCGACCACACCTACCGCCAGGCGGTGACCGCCGCCGGGAGCGGCTGTCAGGCCGCGCTCGACGCCGAGTGGTACATCCGCGACACGCCCGACATCGCCACGCCGGAGGGGATGCCGGAAGGCGATCTCGCCGAGGCGCAGTGGGGGCCGCCGGCGTCAGCCACGAGCTGACCGCTCAGCACGCCACCCCGGTCTGGCTGCGGCGGGGAGCGCCCGCCTGGCGGGTGGTCCGGGTGTGCCCGCGGCGCACCAGGGAGCCGGCGCGCCAGACATAGGTCTTGTCCGAGCGCGTCCAACCGTGACCCGGGTTGCGGGTGAACTCGTGTTGGATCAGGAGCTCGGCGGTGCCCGCGCGCGAGCAGGTGATGCCGAACTTGAAGTCGAAGTCGCCGCCGAAGACGAGGAAGCTGCCGGCCCGGGCGAGCCGGCCGCGTCGGTAGGTGTACACGCCGACGGTGTCCATCGTCGAGATGTGGGCGGTGTCGACGAAGATCTCCGCACCCGGGCGTCCGTCCACGTTGGCGACGCGGAGGATCCTCGGCGGCGGCGGCAGGCCGTCGCTGACCGGCGCCGCCAGCCTCGCGCCCGACGCCGTCGTCACGCGGAGCGTCACCGCGCCGCTGCCTCCGTCGGGATTGGTCGCGGCCGCGAGGGCGACGGTGTCGGGACGTCCATCGCCGTCGACGTCGGCCGACTGCGCCACGGCCACGGATGCCGGCCAGCCGACGGCCGTCGCCGCGAGGACGGCGATCACGGGGCACCGGCTCACCCGATGCGCCTGCTGGGGGTTGCGTCGCGGGGGAGCACCTGGACGCGATCATAAGATCTGAGAGAGTTGGCCGTATGGATCTCTATGCGGCCATGCGCTGCGCGCCGTCGACGCGCGCCTTCAGCGCCGAGCCGGTCGCGGCCGAGCTGATCGAGCGCGTGCTCGAGAGCGCCCGGTTTGCCCCGAGCGGGGGCAACCGGCAGGGCTGGCGGGTGATCGTCGTCGGCGATCCGGACCGCCGGCGCCGGCTGCGCGAGCTCTACGTCCCGCATTGGGACCGCTACATGGAAGCCACCGGCATGACCGCGGCGCTCGCCGACGCCGAGGCGCTCCCGCCCGGGCGCCGGCGCATGCTGGAGGGCGCCGACCGCTACGCCGCGACGTTCGACCGCGCGCCCGTGCACCTGGTGGTCTGCGTCGAGGTGGCGGCACTGGCGATCCTCGACCTCGGGCTCGACCGGGCGAGCATCGTCGGGGGCGCCTCGGTTTATCCGTTCGTGCAGAACGTCCTCCTCGGCCTCCGCGCCGAGGGGCTCGGCGCCTCGTTCACGACGATGCTGGCCCCGGCCGAGCCCGAGCTGCGGGAGCTCTTGGCCATTCCGGAGGACGTCATCTTCGCCGGGCACATCTCGGTCGGCCACCGCGCCGATCCCTGGCCGGCGCGGCTGCGGCGCGAGCCGGTCGAGCGCTTCGCCTTCGCCGAGCGCTACGGCGAGTCGTGGCCGGCGGCCGACTCCGCGCGCCGGCCGACGTAGATCTCGTCGACCTCGAGCAGCCGGTGGCGCTCGACGAGGCGCGGCCCGAGCTCGGTGGCGTAAGCCTCGGCGGTGAACATCAGGCCGGGGCCGCTCAGGCGAGCGGCGACGTCGGCCCCGTAGAGCCGGAGGTGATCGAGCTGGCGGTAGGCGCGCTCGCGGGCGGCGGGGCTCGAGATCGACGGGTCCTCGAACGGTCTGCGGGCGGGCGTGGTCGACGGGGACCATGACGATCGCCCGCCCGCCCGGTCGCAGCACGCGGGCGAGCTCGCCGAGGGCCGCCCGCTCGTCGGCGATGTGCTCGAGCACATGGCTGACGACGATCGCGTCGAAGCTCGCGGCCGGGAGGTCGATGGCGGTCATGTCGAGCCGCAGGTCGGCCCCCCGGCCGGCGAAGTCGCTCGTCACGTAGTCGAGCTCGGGCTGGGAGCGCAGCCAGCGGGCGATCCCGTACTCGGGCGCGAAGTGGAGCACCCGCCCGCGGAGCTCCCCCCGCCGCTCGAGCCAGAGGCGCAGGAGGCGATGGCGCTCGTGGGAGCCGCAGCGCGGACAGATCGCCTCGGGGCGGTTCCACTCGTCGAGGAAGCGGGCGAAGGAGCGCTGGCAGCACGGGCACTGGACGGCGTCGCCGCGCAGGCGGCGCATCCGCCCCCGGCGGCGGAGTCCCTCGGCGATGCGCGTCGGCCCGATCACCGGGCGGTCAGCTCGAGCGGTGGTGGGAGCGCCCCCTCGAGCTCGAGGAGGCGGCGCTTGTGGGCGAGGCCCGGGCCGTAGCCGCCGAGTCCGCTGCTGGCGACGACGCGATGGCAGGGGATGACAATCGCCAGCGGATTGGCCCCGAGCGCCCCGCCCGCGGCGCGCGCCGCCGCCGGCCGCCCGGCCGCCCGGGCGACCTCCGCGTAGGTTGCCACCTCGCCGTAGGGGATCGCCGCCGTGGCCTCGAGCACGCTCCGGCGAAAGCCGGTGATCAGGCGTCGGTCGAGCGGGGCCTCGAAGCGCCGGCGCCGGCCGGCGAAGTACTCGTCGAGCTCGCGCCGGACGGCGTCGAGGTGGCGCGGCCGCTCGACCAGGCGCGGCGAGAGCAGGTCGCCGAGCTCCCAGAGCACCGGCCGGGGATCGGCCCCGGTCAGGTAGGCGAGGCGGACGAGGCCGTCCCCGGTGGCGGCGAGGAGCAGCGCGCCGACCGGGCTGTCGCTCACCGTGTAGGCGACCTCCTCGGCGGGGGCGCGCCGGCCGCGGCCGGCCCGGGCCGCCGCGGGCCGCTGGCCGGTGCTGGGCGACGAACTCATCGACTGGATTATCGCGAGCGCGCCGGCGCCGTCCCGGGAGCGCCCGCCGCGGCGGTAGGAGCGTCCGCCCGGCGCAACGCGGCACGGCCGCTCGACGAATGGTGAGAAACGCCGAAATCAGGTCAGGCGAGGGCGTTGATGCCGGTGGCCGCCCGGCCGATGATCAGGCGCTGGATCTCCGAGGTGCCCTCGTAGAGGGTGGTGACCCGGACGTCTCGGAAGTAGCGCTCGACGGGGTGGTCGTCGACGTAGCCGGCGCCGCCGTGGACCTGGATCGCGGCGTTGGCGCACTCGACGGCCGCCTCGGTGGCATAGAGTTTGGCGATCGACGTCTCGGTCGTGCTCGGGCGCCGGCGGTCCTTGAGCAGGCCGGCGCGCCAGGTGAGCAGGCGGGCGGCGTCGGTCTTGACCACCATGTCGGCGATCATCGCCGCGACGAGCTGGAAGCTGGCGATCGGGCGGCCGAACTGCTCGCGCTCCTGGGCGTAGGCGACCGACTCCTCAAGGCAGCCTCGGCAGATCCCGACGCAGCCGGCGGCGACGCTGAAGCGGCCGGAGTCGAGCGCCGACATGGCGACCTTGAAGCCGTCGCCGACCTGGCCGAGCAGCTGATCGGGGGAGGCGTGGACGTCGTCGAGGGTGATCGCCGCGGTGTCTGAGGCGTGGAGGCCCATCTTGCCGCCGATCGGCTGGGTCTGGAAGCCGGGCTGGTCGGTGTCGACGAGGAAGCAGGCGAGGCCGCGATGGGCGAGCGAGGCGTCGGTCTGGGCGAAGACGAGCGCGAGGCGGGCGTGGCTGGCGTTCGAGATCCACATCTTGGCGCCGTTGATCCGCCAGCCGTCGGGGACGGGGGTGGCGCGGGTGCGGAGGTTGGCGGCATCCGAGCCGGTCTCGGGCTCGGTCAGGGCAAAGCAGCCGAGCCAGTCGCCGGAGCAGAGCCGCGGCAGGAGGAGGCGCTTCTGCTCCTCGGTGCCCCAGCCGGCGATCGCCTGGCAGACGAGCGAGGTCTGGACGGAGACGACGGTGCGCATGGCCGAGCAGCCGCGCCCGATCTCCTCGACGACGAGGGCGTAGGAGACGTGGTCGAGCCCGGCGCCGCCGTACTCGGGCGGGACGAGGGCGCCGAGGTACCCGTGGGCGGCGAGCCGGGCGACGAGCTCGGCGTCGAAATGGTGGTTGCGGGCGTTCTCGGCGGCCCGGGGGACGATCTCCCGGTCGGTGAACTCGCGCGCCGTCCGGCGGATCAGGTCCTGCTCGTCGGTGAGGTCTAGGTCCATCGCCTGGTCGGGCCGGACGATAGTCGCCGGGACCGATCGGCGGACGGTTACATACGATCGGCCGGTGAACGATCGTCTGGCCCGGGTCTCGGGCGCCTCGGCATGGCCCGGATACTGATCGTGGCCGGCGGGTGCCGGGGGCGGGCGCTCGGTCGGCGCCTCGTCGAGGCGGGCCATGCGGTGCGCATCACGACCCGGACCGAGGCGGGGAGGCCGGGGATCGAGGCGGTCGGAGCCGAGTGCCACGTCGGCACGCCTGAGCGGATCGCGTCGCTCCGGTACGCGCTCGACGGGGTAACCGTCGTCTGCTGGCTGCTCGGGACGGCGACCGGCGGGGCGGAGGCGGTCGCCGCGGTCCACGGGTCGCGCCTCGAGTCGATGCTCTCGCAGATCGTCGACACGACGGTCCGGGGCGTCGTCTACGAGGCGGCCGGGAGCGTCGGCGCGGCGACCCTCGAGGCGGGGGCGCGACTGGTGGCGGAGAAGGCGGAGCTCAACCGGGTGCCCCACCGCCGCCTCGACGCCGACCCGACCGACGCGGGAGCGTGGCTGGCGTCGGCGAGCGGGGCCATCGAAGATTTGTTGGGAGGCCCGTGACGGGAGACGGCCGGGTGCCGATTACGAGGGCATGCGTTCTTCGCGCGCGCCGTGACCGCCGCGTGGCTGATCACGAGCTCGCCGATCCGCTAGAGGATCATCTCCAGCTGCTCGGGCTGGCCGGGGTCGTAGGTGGGGACCGAGCGCAGGAGCGGCTCCTCGCCCAGGTAGTAGCGGATGATGTCCTCGACGTAGGCGTGGATGAGCTTGTCGTCGGCGACGCCCGTCCCGACGGCGTTGACCAGACCAAGGCGCCCGCCGCGCCAGGGCTCGACAGGAACTCGCCGAGCGGGGTGGGAACGCCCGGAGGGGCCCACCCGGCGGCGCTGATCACGCGGCGGACGGGATCGACGCGGAACTCGTCGGGCGTTGCCCCGGAGCCGAAGGTCACGCCCGCGACCGCGCAGCCGCCGGGCGACCTGGTCGACCAGCAGGGTGAGGTCGACACCGGCCAGCGCGGCCTCCACCAGCGCGGGGGCGTCCGCGTGGGCCACCGCGCCGGTGGCCCGATCCTCGCTGCCGGTGAGCGCCATCCCTGATTATGGGCGGGCGAGCTGGCCGGCGAGTTGGCCAAGCCTCCAAAACGGCGGCGCCATCCTGGACCGGCGGTCGGTTTCCGACGGCCGGCGCGGCGAGACCGTCAGTGGCTGAGCCGGGCCACGAAGGTTCCCCAGTTGGCTAGGAGCGTCCGCGGACCGGGGATGTCCTCGCCGGCGAACCACAGGTTCCCGGCCTCGTCGGACTCGGCATAGGAGTAGTCGCCCCAGCGGCAAGGGGGACCGAAGCCCTCGGCCACGTAGCAGGTGAAGCCGTCCTCCGGGGCGACGCCCGCCCGGACCACGTGCACCGGCCCGATCGGACCAGCGCTGCTGAAGGAGAGGTAGCCAACGCTCGGGTAGTCGGTGGGGCCGGTGAGGCTGAGGGCGATCACGCCCCGGCCGAGGCGGTTGAGCCCGATCGCGGGGTACATCAGGCTCGTGGTGTCGGGCGCGGCCGCGTACCCCTGGTGGGCCACGGTGCCCCCGACCTGGCCGGCGACGGTGAACGGCACCACCACGAACCAGGCGACGCCGGTGCGGCTGACGGCGTTGGCGGGCCCGATCCCGGTGCTGAGGGCGCCGTAGAGGAGGCCGTTGACGTAGGTCGGCGCCTGCATGCGGTCGTCGTCGGCGTTGATCGTCGGCAGCGGCTCGCCCAGCGCCTCGCCCAGCGGTCGGGGTCCGGGCCGCTGCACGACGGGCGTGCCGGCCGGCGGGCCGCCGGCGTAGGGCTCGGTGTTCAGAACCTTGGCCGTCAGGCGCAAATCGGGTGTGGCCGAATCGAGCGTGTGGGTGTTGGCGAGGGCCCAGAGGGCCAGGCGATGGTCGCTCTTGTTCACGTTCACGTCGAAGGAGCTCAGGAGGTACTCGACGTCGCGGGCGTAGGCGGCGCCCGGCGGGGTCCGCGCCGGCTGGACCGAGGCGATGGCGGACGGGTTGCCCTCGACGGGCGGGAAGGATATGCCCAGGTTGCCGGCCTGGAGATGGACGAGGGCGGGCAGCGGCGCGGACGGGCTGAGCGCCGCGGCGGCCAGCCCGCGCTTGGAGAGGGCGTAGATCTGAGCGCCGTTGAAGACCCCCCCAAACGGGTCAAGCGAATACTCGTTGGTCGAGAAGTAGAAGCCGTTGGCGTCGGCGCCGATGACCGGCTGGTCGCCGAAGCACGGGCAGCCGGGGTGGGCCGGCGTGCCGCTCGTCCCGTTGTCGGTCGCGTCGACGCTGAAGAGGCCCCAGGCGCCGAGGGGGTCGTTGGTCTGGCTGACGGCCAGGAGCGTGGCCGCGTGGGTCCCCAGGGCGCCGGTCGCCGGGTCTCGGTCTATCTCGAGGACGCTGACGTAGAAGCGCTGGGTCTGGACGTCGAAATAGCAGCGGGGGTCGCTGAGGAAGGGACCGAAGGTGAACGTCGAGCGGTTGATCTCGTCCGGGAGCCCGAAGAAGGTGCTGAGGGCGGTGGTGGGCCGCTCGACCGCGAACGAGTTGGCTGCGCGCACGGTGAGGGCGACGTTGACCGTCTCGATTACGTGGCCGTTGCCGACGCACAGGCCCTGGTCGGGCGGCTCGAGACTCTGCTGGTTGCCGTTGTTGGCCAGGCGCTGGTCACGATGGGAGATGCCGTCGAAGCCGGAGACGTCGGCCAGCGGGTCGGCGGCGGCAGTGACGGGCGTTGGGCTGGGGTTGGGCACGAGGTCCGGGCGGCCGCCGACGTCGGACTTGGGTACCTCGAAGCCACCGATCTCGAAGGGGGCGAGGCCCTGGGCCTGGGCCTGGGGCTGGGCCGAGGTGGCAACCTGGCGCAGGTCGATCGTGCCCAGGTGGCGCAGGGGGCCCGACGACTTGGCGGCGGGCACAAAGCCGCCGGCCGGGGCGGCCAGGGCGGGGACGGCCGGCACGCCGGCGAGCACGGCGGCCGAGATGGACGCGATCCGAAGCAGCCGATCCCGCATGATGAACCTCCCCCACGTGGCGCGTTAGCGAGACGCGCAGATTGATCTGGCGAGAGGTTTACCGCAACCCGCCGGGCGATGTCAACGCTGTGGCTGTTCGACGACCCGATGTACATCGCCCTTCCGGCCAGCCATCCCCTGGCCGGCCGGCGGCGGATCCGGCTCGCCGACTTCCGCCAGGAGGAATGGATGCTGGGGACAACCGACCGCTGCCCGGACGCCCGCCTGTCGGCCCGGCGTGCCGGGCGGCCGGCTTCGAGCCGAAGCTCACCTTCCAGAACAACGACTACGCGGCGATCGCCGGCTTCGTCGCCGCCGGGGTCGGCGTGGCGATGATCCCCGACCTGGCGACCGCGAGCATCCGCGACGACATCGTGCTGCGGAGCCTCGGGCCGGACGGCCGGGTTCGGCGGATCGTCGCCGCGACCAAGGCGGGCGGCTACCGGTGGCCGGCGGCTCGGGCGGTGCTCGAGATCCTGGTCGAGGCGAGCGCGAGCTGGCGCTCCCGCGCCCGGGCGGCCGCGTAGCTCACACCGCTGAGTCCGGCCCGACGCGCGCCGTCGCCGCGGCGATCCCGCCGATGGCCGACGCGCTGCGCATGACGGTGATCGCCGAAGGTGCTCGAGCTGCGTCCGGGGATCTCGGATCGGACTGGTCGCGGCGGCGTCGATCTGCGCGGGCGGCCTCCTCGGCCGAGAGCGGACCGAGCCGGCGCCGGCCGTGACCGCGGCGCCCCCGCCGAACCTGACCTGGTAGTCAGGGTTTTCTTTCGGAGCGGGCTCGTCAGTGGCCGGGCTTCGCCGCAGGAGCCGCGGATGTGCGGTCGGCCACCACGGGCGACGGCGCGGGGGTGAGGGCAGCGGGGGCCGGGGCGATCCGGGCGAGCCGGTCGAGCAGGTCGGCGAGGATGCGGGCCGTCGCCCCCCAGATGAGGTGGCCGTCGAGGCCATAGCAGTCGGAACGGAAGGACCGGCCGCTGCGGCTCAGCGTCCGGCGGGAGTGGCTGGCGGCGAGGGCGGCGACGGGGAACTCGAGCACGGCCTCGACCTCGCGGGGGGCGGGGGTGAACGCCTGGTCGGGGGGGATCAGCCCGACGAAGGGGTAGACGGCGAAGTCGGTGACGAAGGTCGAAGCCGGCTGGAGGGCGCCGAGGAGCTCGACCGCGCTGGGGTCGAGGGCGATCTCTTCGTGGGCCTCGCGCAGCGCGGTATGCATCAGGTCGGGATCGGCGGGATCGCGCCGGCCGCCGGGGAAGCTGATCTGGCCGGCATGGTGGCGGAGCTCGTCGTGGCGGAGGGTGAGGACGGCATGGAGGAGGCCGTGGCTGAGGTAGAGGGGAACGAGAACGGCGGCCTGGACGTGGCCGTGGAGGTCGAGCGCGGCGGCCTCGGCGGGGTCGAGCAGGACGGTGGCGAGCGCCCGGGCCTGGGCGTCGGTCACGCGGTCAGCTGCATGCGCTCGACGCGCTCACTGAACATCACCTCGCCGTCCAGGGTGCGGTGGATCGGGCACTTCGCGGCGATCACCTTGAGCTGGCCGACCTGGTAGTCGGTCAGGGTCGAGGACAGGCGGAGGATGATCTCGAACTTGGTCGGGCAGCCGCGGTCGGCGGGCCTGTACTCGCAGTCGACCTCGACGAAGCCGAGGTCCCAGCCCTTGCGCTGGGCGTACATCTCCATCGTCACGGCGGTGCAGGAGGCGAGGCTGGCGGCGAGCAGCTCCTGCGGGTTCGGCCCCTCGTCGTCGCCGCCGGCGTTGCGCTGCTCGTCGACCCTGACGTGATGGTCGCGCACCGTGACGACGTGCTTGAACTTTCCCTTGCGACGCGCGGTGGCTTTCATCGTTCAGGCCTTTCTATAGCTGCGGTGTTCGTCTAGGGAAAAGTCTAGTCCTCGGCGCCGAGCTATTCGAGCGGACTGAAGAGGAGGCCGGTCAGCACCTTGGGGAAGAAGTAGGTCGACTTCGGCGGCATGCTCTGCCCGCTGGCGGCGACGTCGCGGACCTGCTGGACGGGGGTCGGTCGGAGGAGGAAGGCGACGTCGTAGGCGGCTTGGTCGATCAGCGCGAGGGCCTGGTCGGCGTCGCGGGCGTAGCCGAAGTCGTGGAGGTGGGAGATGTCGTCGTCGGTGAGGTCGAGGGCTCCCTTGAGGAGGAGCGTCTCGAGGACGCCGGCGTCGAGCCGGCGGTAGGCGGGGGGCATGTCGGCGAGGGCGGCGTCGGCGATCTCCTGGGACTTGAGCGTCAGTCGGTAGGGGGTCTTGAAGTGGCTGTCGATGTAGCCGAGCGTGAGCGGCCCGTCCCAGGGCGGGGGGGCGAGCTCGTCGCGGGTGACCTGCTCGACGTCGAAGTCGCGCCTGATCGCCTGGGCCAGGCCCTCCTGGTGGGCGGAGTCGAGGCCCTTGGCGAGGCGGTGGGTCGGGAAGACGGTGAGCCCGGGATCCTCGAGGGCGACGAGGCACATGAGGACGTAGCGGTGGTCGCCTTCGCCGCCGATCTCCTCGGCGTAGACGCGTGCGGTCTCATAGCGGTGGTGTCCGTCGGCGATGAGGAGCTCGGTATCGGCGAGGGCGGCGATCGCCGTGTCGACGGCGGCGGGGTCGCCGACCCGCCAGATGCGGTGGGCGGTCCCGTCGGCGTCGGTGACCTCGCCCCAGGGGGCGCCGTCGAGATGGGGGGCGAGGGCGCCCCAGGCGGCGCCGTCGGAATCGGAGTAGAGCGAGAAGATCGGCGAGAGGTTGGCCCGGGTGGCCCGGGTGAGGCGGAGTCGATCCTCCTTGGGGCCGGGGTGGGTGCGTTCGTGGGGGCGGATCCGGCCGGGGCCGTAGTCCTCGACGCGGACGCGGGCGAAGAACCCCTGCCGGGTGCGGCGGGTGCCGTCGGGCCCGGTATAGTCCTGGCGGAGCGCCCAGAGGGCGGGCTCGGGGTCGCGGGTGAGGACCCCCTGAAGGCACCAGCTCTCAAACAGGGCGGCGGCCTTCTCGTAGCGATCCTCGCCCTCGGGGAGGTCGATCTCGACGGCGTTGAAGGGCGAGCGGCCGACGAGCTCGGCGCGCTGGGCGGCGTCGATCACGTCGTAGGGCGGGGAGACGAGATCGGCGAGGGGCCCGGCCACGGCGGTGTCGTAGTGCAGAGCGTGGAGGGGCTTCAGCTCGGCCATGCGAGGCTGACCCTAGCAGCGGGCGGCCTATACTCGCGGGCCTCGGGACGTGGCGCAGCCTGGTAGCGCACCTGCTTTGGGAGCAGGGGGTCGCCGGTTCAAATCCGGCCGTCCCGACTGGCGAAAGGGCTGCAAATCGGGGGGTTTGTAGCGGGGCAGCAGGTGGCAGAGAGCAAGATGTTCCCCAGGCGTGTTCCCCAGGTCCCGGTACCTGTTGCGAAGGGACGACGGCAGTCCGGTGGCACGGCCTCGCATGTTCCCTGGGTGGGCCACGAGTGCGCGTCACGTGTGCGCGTGGCCGCGAGGCGCGACGGTGCGTCCACGACGGGAAGCCGCGGTCGGGTGCCGCGAGACGTCTCACGCAGAAACGGCGCGGTCGCGGCGCGTCCTGGGCCGGCCTGGTCGTGGTGATCGGCCAGGAGCTCGCGCGCGCGGATCTGCCGAGATCCCGCTCCGAAACCGGCGTGCGACGGGGCCCCGCCGTTCGTTCGCGCTCGAAGGCCGCCACCGACCGTGCCCGGCGAACCGGGGGGGACGAGGATGGCAGCATCGGATCTGACCGCTAACGTGCCGCGCGAACCATTCACCGACTCGTACGCCACGAGACCTACAAGACGTGCCGCTTGTCTTTGAGTTCTTCCTGCGTCACGCTGCGGGACGCGATGATCATCCAAGATTCAGCGCACCCCGGCCGGGTACTTGAGGAGCTGGCCGGATTGCTTGCGGAGCCTACGGTCACACGGGTGCGGGTTGCCGTGTCGTATGCGAATGCCGACGGCGTAAAAGCGCTGAAGCGACTTCTGGAGGTGGTGGACGAGTCTGTCCCCGTCGACGTCATTGTCACGCTCGACATGGGCATCACCCGCACGGCAGCACTGGAGATGCTGCTACGCGACTTCCGCGGGGGCGTCCGGGTGGTCGAAACCGATCCCGTGGACGGGACGTTCCACACCAAGGCCTGGGTGGTCGATCGGGCTGCCACTCCCCAACGGGCGCTCGTGGGCTCGGCGAACCTCACCGGGGCCGCGCTAACGAGGAACCGCGAGGCCGTTTCGGTCGGCGACCTCACCGACGCCCAGTCGAACGCGTGGGAGGCGTGGTGGGACGACGTTGTCGCGGCGGCCGCGGACTTGACCGAGGAGGTCATCACCGGGTACGCCGAGCGGCAGCCTCCTCCGGGCGAGCGCCAACGGATCGCGGACGTGGATTTGGAGACCGGCGCAGGCGGGGAAACCGCGCTCGTCGGCGAGTTGGCCAGAGTCGACGCGCGTGACGCAGAATGGCTCGTGCTCGACTGGGGCGGGACCGGCGAATACCGCGTTCAGTTCGAGTTACCGCGGGCCGCTGCCGCCTTCTTCGAGGCAGAGCGCGACCAAGTGGGCGCGCTAACGCTGCAGTATAATGGAATTGATTTTAGTGGCAATCAGATGGTGTTCTATCGCGATAACGCGATGGATCGCATTAACATGGACCAAGCCATCCCAGTGGTCGCCGACGGCTCGATCCGGAGCGGAACCTGGCTGTTCACTCGCCTCGGCAGGGACCACTTTGAGTTGCAGCCGCTCGACCGTACGCAACGCGCGGCTCGCCTTGCTGTTGCGGCGCTTACCGGCGGTGTTGGTCGGACGACCAAGCGGGCCTACGGCTGGGCTTAATCTGCGGCCTGCAATTAACAGGGATACTCGGCAGCGACCCGTGCACGGTGCGCGGCCCTGAGACCGTACGCGTCGGCCAGGAGCGCGTCGACTTGGCGTTGATACCGCTCGAGGACGGTAACGTGCTCCGCTAGCCGGGCGAGGCTCCCATTGAGCTCTGTGGCGATCCGATCTCGGTGCGCCCGCGCGCGGGGGTCGATCTGTAGGCGGCTCGCGTTGGCGTCGAGTACCGCGAGAACCACCTCCGGTCCGTTTCGGGCGTACGTGTTGAGTTTGGTCCATCCCTTGAGTTCGCTCAGCTGCACCCCGCTGATCGAGGCGAGCCACTCGAGGAAGCCGACCCGCTCGCGCTCCATGGCCGCCGCGCAGTCGTATAGCTGCCTCCCGTGACGCTCGAGCTTTTCGGACCCTGCGGGGATCGGTAACCAGGAGATAAACTGCTTGTTAGCCGAGAAGAAGTCATTCTGGAAGGGCACCGAGCCACGACGGAAGGCCCAGTCGGCGAACTGCGAGTTCAGCACGGCAAGCAGGGCGAAGAGGGCGATGGAATCCTCACGCGGAATGATCCCGTTGACGTCGACATTGTCCAGATACGCTGCGCCAAGGGGGTCTGCGCATGCGCGCAGCCGCTGGCACATGCGCGGCACGCAGAGTTTCGGGAGGTCGTGGAGCCCGAGGCTCTTCGGGTACACGTAACCCCACCAGCCTTCGTGGTCCATCTTCCCTCGCTCGCGCGTGCGCAGCCGGTTCTCGTGACTTTGTAGGTACTCCCACGTTCGTGGTAGTTCCGCGAGCTCGACGGCGGTTATGAGTCGCATGCCGTCTTCGCCCTCTTTGTAAGGGAACAGGAGGACGGACTCGAGCGTTCTTGGCGCATAGCGCTCGACATGCGTGCCGCTAGCTAGCGGGTGGAGCAGGTCCGGCTCAAGCGCGAACTCTTGGCCGTGGCGATCGGCGACAAGGTGGCGCTCATCTCGCATCCCGCGGTCTTTCAGGATGAAGATAGGGTCTGCGCTTGTGATGAGCCCCTGGAAGATGTGGCGGGTCATGTCCCGGAGTGCCGGCCCAGCGCGGCGCATCGTGTCCATGATCTGACGGTCCTCGCGACCGAGTAGGAGCCAGGGTTCCGGCCCGAGGTCACGCGCCGGATACCGCTCGGCCGCGGGGAGTTCACGTGACGCGATCACGCGTCGGACCTCAACGGAGTTGCCGTGAACGGCGGTGAACCCGAGCTCCGGCGACCCTGACAAGTCGATGACGACGATGCATGTGTAATTGATCGCCCCCTCGAAGACCTGGGCGTGGCCGAAGTCGATGATCGTCTCCACGGCGTGCTCGCGCGCGAGGCGTGCGCGCAACCGCTTGCCATAATCGAGGCGGAGGAACTTGTTCGGCACAATGAAGCCAAGGCGCCCCTGCGGGCCCAAGAGCCCAAGCCCCCGCTCGATGAATGGGATATACGCGTCAAACGCCCCGAACGCTGTCGCGTAACGTGCGCGGCAGTGTTCGGCAACGTCACGCCCGAGTTCCTGGATGCGAAGGTAGGGAGGGTTTCCGATGACAGCGTCGAATCCCGCTCGGGGGCGGAGCCGGCCGCCCCCGTCGACAAACAATTCGGGAAACTCGAGCTCCCAGTGAAACGGTCTGCCGGCCTCAGGACCAACCGGCGGGTTGACGGCATGGTCGCACTCGGCGAGTAGTGGCGCTCGCAGTGCATCGAGGTCGGCTGCGACGCGCTCCTTCTCATGCGCCTGCTGCCCGGTCAGCGCATGGACGTGCGCAAGCTGAGCGACCTGATCGAGCATCAACTGCCCGCGAGCGGCGAGCTCCGCTGCAAAAAGGTCGGTGCCTCCCTCCAGAAGCGCCCTCAGGTCAGCTGACACGAGCGAGTTCCCAACGCGAAGGTTTCCGAGGAAGCGCAACGGGCGATCATCTCGAACGGTGCTCAACCAAAGCGACAGCCGAGCGATCTCCACGGCCATTGGGTTGACATCCACGCCGTATAGGCATCGCTCCGCGACAAGACCCTGCAGCTCCACGAGCGTAAGGTCACCGTCGTATGAAGGGTCGTTGGCGATGCGCCGGGCGAGGTATGCGGCAGCCCCGACAAGAAAGTGTCCGCTCCCCATCGCAGGGTCGAGCACGCGCAGGTCCAGCAGCTCGTCAAGAGCCCGCTCGTTGCCTACCGCGCTTGCCTTCGAGGATCGCCGGTCAAACGTCGGTCCGAGCGTGCGTTCCACGATCTCATCGACGATGTGCTCAGGCGTGAAGAACGCGCCGGTGCGTTTCCTGCCGTCAGCCGACTCTAGGCACAAATGGCCGTTGTCCCCCTCGACGAGCCGGAACGCGAGCAGTTGCTCGAATATCGTACCCAAGTGACGCACTGAGAGGTCGCGATAATCGACCTGCTCGCCTTGAACTCGGTACAGGAGGTCGAGCGCCCGGGCCATCAGGTCATCGGTGACGGTGCGAGCGTGCAACCAGGGGTGAGCGGCGGCCGCGAACAGTCCCCCGTTGTACTCGTTCACACCCAGCGCTGGGTCCCCGCGATCGATGATCCGGAACAGTGCGCGGAGATCGTTGAACTTGTCGTCCGAGCGCGAGCTGAAGACCCGGCCTGCGTTGAGGTGCCGTTCAAGCTGGGTCCGCTGCTGGCGGAGGCTGTAGGCCCTGTAATGCAGGCTTTCGAGAGGCAGTAGGCCACGATCCTCAGCGTGCAGGCAGAACAGTAGCCGGTAAAGTACGACGAGCGAGTTGTCGAACGCGTGGACCAACGCGTCGGATGTCCGCTCGTCGTCGCCGAGCAGGCCTTCGGCGACGAGCGGGATCGCGTCGAACACTTGTTGTCGCAGCGCCTCCCCGACTGCGACGGCCTGGGCGCGGCTCCCGTCTAGCGCTCGATCGAGCAGCGAGCGAGCGTCCGCGCCTGGAGCGAAGGCAGTAGCCGCAAACAGGACGGCGAAATAGCGGAATGCCTCCGGGTCGCGTGCGTCGAGCAGCGAGGCAAGATCAACCTCAAGGCACGCGCCCTCGACCATGTCACCTTCGGCCGCGTAGATTCGCCAGAGACGGCCGTTCGTCAGAATTCCCCACCGCCGCCTCGTCACGGCAATGTAGTGGATGATTTGAGCGACAGGGTCCTCGCTCAGAGCGCCGCGGACTCGCCGGCGATCGAGCGGCCGGTCGAAACGCTTCGCGTCACAGACGCCCACCGCGCCGCGATATCGATCCGCCCCCCGCAGAGTATCCGCGGCTGCGCGGGCCTCGTCACCGACAAAGAGCGCGTAGTCGGGCTGGCGATGGCCTCCCGCAGTCGGGACGCCAGCCTGGACCGTGAAGGCGAAGCCCAGACGGGCGAGTACGGGCTTGATGAACCGCTCCTTCGTCTGGGCTTCGTTGGCGGACGCTAGCGTCACCCGCTCGCGATCCCAAAGATCGGCGAGGTCCCGGAGGAGCGGCTCGGGGTCGGCCAGCGAAAATTCTGGCCAGCTCGGGAGCCCTTCGAGAAGGAAGTGATCCGAGAAGAGCTTGCGATTGACAAACGGCCCGAGAGCGAGAGCGAGCTGGCTGCTCGGTGTTCGGGTCACGAGAGGTCAGGTCGCGAAGAGGACCTGCTGGCGCGGCCGCGTTTCACGCGGCGGCTCGGCCTGCTCTTGGACAACCGCGTCGTCATGCTCTACATAGTGCGCTACCACGAGGTGTTCGGTATCGAGGAACGACGCCGCACCGTCTCCACAGGAACGCATCCGCGCCTTAGGATGGATCTGTGCCACGAGGTCGGCGAGCTGCTCGCGCTGATCCGCTTCGTGGTCGGGCACTGCAACGACGAAGCGGGCCACTGTCCGCTCGTCTGTATCGAGGTGTCGAGCCTCGACAATAAGCGTCTGCTTCAAGGATCGCATTACGGCGAGGACGATACGCGTCTGCTCGGACGGGAAATGGCTGTCCTCGAGGAAACCGCCTGAGTTCAGCCGGAACTTCATGCACACAGTTGCACTGCGAGTGCTCGTTTTGCTAGATTGGGGTGCATGTTGTCGATTGGGAAGGTCGCGGCGGGGCAGCACCGCTACTACGAGGAGCAGGTCGCCCGCGGCGCGGATGACTACTACACGGGCCGCGGCGAGGCGCCGGGCGAGTGGGTCGGCGCCGGCGCTCGCGCGCTCGGCCTGGAGGGCCGGGTCTCCGGGCGCGGAGTTCAACGCGCTGATCGCGGGCATGGACCCGCGCGACCCGGGGGTGCGGTTGCGCGCGTCGTCGCGGGAGCCGCGGATCGCGGCGCTCGATCTGACGTTCTCGGCGCCGAAGTCGGTCAGCGTGCTGGCGGCGGTCGCGCCCGGGCGGGTGTCGCGGGCGTTGGTCGCGGCGCACGAGGAGGCGGTGCGGGCGGCGGTCGGGTGGCTTGAGGACACGGCGGTCCAGGTCCGCCGCGGTGCCGGCGGCGCGCCGGTTGAGCCGGGGGAGGGTCTGGTCGCGGTGGCGTACCGCCATCGGATGAGCCGGGCGCTCGATCCGCAGCTGCACACGCACGTCGTGGCCGCGAACCTGACGCGCGGCCCGGACGGCCGCTACACGGCGCTGCACGGCACGCCGCTCTACCGGGCGGCGAAGACGGCCGGCTACCTCTACCAGGCGCAGCTGCGCCTGCGGGTCAGCGAGACCCTGGGCTTGGAGTGGGGTGCGGTCCGCAGCGGGGCGGCCGAGCTGGCGGCGGTCCCGGCTGGGGTGCTTGCGGGGGTTCTCGCGGCGGCGGCAGGAGATGGAGCGGGCGGCGCTCGCGGGCGGCATCGGCCTGGGCTCGAAGGCGTCCGGTCAGGCGGCGGCGCTGGCGACGCGGGAGCGCAAGCACTACGGCATCGAGACGCACACGTGGCTCGAGGAGGTGCGGGCGCGCTCGGCGGAGCTCGGGTTCGGCCGCGACAGAGGTCGAGCAGGTCGTTGGCGACGCGCGAGCGCGGGGCGGCAGCCGTCGCGGGCGTGGATGAGCGGTCGCTTGGCGATTGGCTGGTCGGGCCGGCTGGGTTGACGGAGCGCGCGAACACGTTCGATCAGCGCGCGGTGTTGCAGCAGTTCGCCGCGGCGGCGGGACAGGGAGAGACGATCGATGCGATCCGCGCCCAGGCGGACGCGCTTCCTGGGCGCCCGGACGTGCTGGCGACGGCCGCCGGCGAGTTCACCTCGGCGGGTCTCGTGGCGTGCGAGCAGCAGCTGATCGAGGCGGCGGTCGGGCGCGCCGGCGAGGGCACTGCCAAGCTGAGCGCGCGGAGCGTCGATGGGGTACTCGCGCGCGTCGAGCGCCCGTTGAACCCGGAGCAGCGCGAGGTCGTCAGCGCGATCACCGCGAGCGGCCGCGGCGTGGAGGTCGTCCAGGCGTTGGCGGGTACCGGCAAGACCTACACCGCGGCGGTGCTCCGCGAGGTCTACGAACACGCCGGCTACCAGGTGCTCGGCGTGGCGCCGACAGGTCGCGCGGCGCGCGAGCTCGCCGACCAGGCCGGCATCCCCGCGCGCACGCTCGACCGGTTGCTGATCGATCTCGAGCAGCTCGGCGACCAGCTCCCGACCGGGTGCGTGGTCGTGTTCGACGAGGCGGGCATGGCGCCGACACGCACCACCGCCCGAGTGCTCCAGGCCGCAGAGCTCGCCGGCGCGAAGGTGATCGCGATCGGCGACCCCGGTCAGCTCGCGTCCGTGCAGGCCGGCGGGTGGCTGCGCGCCGTCGGCGAGCGCGTCGGCGCGCTGCGCCTGACGCAGGTGATGCGCCAACGCGATCCCGCCGAGCGACGCAGCGCTCGCGGCGCTCCACGACCGCAACCCCGGCCCGTACCTGGAGTGGGCGGTCGCGGCCGGGCGGATCCAGACGTATGAAGACGGCGCTCGGGCCAGGGTCGACGCGATCGACGAGTGGGCGGCCGCGGCCAGCGAGGTCGGCTGCGAGCAGGCGGTGATGATCGCCCGCGACAACGCGACCCGCGACGCGCTCAATCACGCCGCCCGTGCGGTGCGACGCGATCTCGGCGAGCTCGGCGCGGAGCGCCGGTACGGGCCGCTTGACCTCGCGGTCGGCGACCGGGTGATCTGCCGGCGCAACGACGGGCTGCTCGACGTCGACAACGGCACGAGGGGAACCGTCCGCGACCTCGGCGAGGATCACGTCGTGATCGAGACCGACAGCCACCTCGTCCGGACGTTGCCGGCGGCGTATGTCGCCGAGCACGTCGAGCACGCGTACGCGCTGACCGGTCACGGCATGCAGGGCGCCACGGTCGAGCGCGCGATCGTCGTCGCCAACGTGCGTGATCTGACGGCGGGTTGGAGCTACACGGCGCTCTCGCGCGCCCGGGGCACCACGAGTCTGCTGATCCACGACGAGGCGCTCGACCGCGACCGCGACGACGTCGCGCCCCGCGAGCCGGCGCGCCCACGGCGCGCAAGACGAGCTCCTCGCCCGCGTGCAGCTGCGGATGACGGTCCGCGACGACGAGGATCTCGCGATCGAGCAGCTCGCCCCCGCCGGGTACGCCGACGACCCCGAGCTCACCGGCGCAGGCGCTGGCGAGCCGGTCCAGGAGGAGGCGGCCAGGCGCGCCGAGCCCGTCGTCGCGGACCGAGGGCAGCCTGCGGCTCATCGCGCTGCGCGAGCGCATCCAGCTGCTCCGCCGCCACCGCGACGCGCTGCCCGTCGACCAGCTCGGTCGGGTCGACGAGATCGACGCCGGGCTGCTCGACCTCGCTGAGCGCCACCGGTCATGCGCGGAGCAGCTCGCTGGTCTGGCGGAGCCGTCACGGTCGTGGCGCGGCCGCCTGAAGGATCCCGACCTGGCCGATCGCGTTCGCCTGCGCTCGATCCTCGGCGGCGTCGACGAGCAACGCGAGCGCCTCAGCACCGAGCGCGCCCGGCTCCTGCGCGAGCTGGGCGACCCGGAGCAGGTCCGCAGCGAGCTCGCCGGGCTCGACCGGGCGCTCGCGCCGCTCACGTCGGAGTACCGGGCGGTCCGCGACGAGCTCGCCGCCGGGGAGCTCGCCAGTCCCGCGCCCTGGGTGGGGCGGACGTTCGGTGCGCGCCCCGACAGCTGGCGCGGCGAGACGTGGGACCGCGCGGTCCGCGACCTCGCCGCGTACCGCTTGGACCACGACATCGCCGACCCCGACAGCGCGCTCGGCCCCGAGCCCGCAGATCCTGAGCGCCGCCGAGCGTGGGAGCGCGAGCACCGGTCGATCGAGCGCAACGTCGAGCGGCTCGACCGCGGCCGCGGCGTCGAGCTGGGCATGGGGGACCGATGACCGATCCGCCGCTGCTGACGGTGCCGCAGGTCGCCGCGGAGCTACAGGTGACGTCGCAGACGATCCGCAACTGGATCGATCACGGCACGCTGCCGGCGGTGCGGATCGGCCGCGGGTTCCGTGTCCGTCGCGCCGACGTCGACGAGCTGCTGCGCCGCGCGAGCGCCGACAGCACGTCGCTCGCTACCCGCCGCGACGTCTGGGAGCGCACGACCACAACGCTTCCCGCCCGCCGCGACCCGGACGCCACCCGCACATGGTGGGACGAAGGGGCAGCGCCACGAGCAAGATGGCGAGGGGACGATTAGGCCGATCGGCGGCGTGCTCGCGCTGGCGGGAGCAGTCCGCTGCGGCGATCCTCGGCCTCGATCGCGTCGGCCAGGGCAGCCGCCGCGTCACCGAGTCGCTCGTGCGCTGCGGCGACGGCGAGCAGCGATGTCGTCGTGCCCGCCCGCTCGAGTTCGCTGACCGCGGTGTCGAACGCCAGCCAGAGGTCCGCCGGGCCGCGGCGCCCGGACTCGGGCCGCAGCTCCCACGGCTGGTTGCTGTGGCCCGCGCGATGCGGCGGCCACTCATAGCCCACCTGGTCCGACTCGCGGCACGCCGCGGCCTCCAGCCGGCAAGCGTCGGCCAGCGCGGCCAGCCGGGCGCTGAAGCCGGCGTCGGGCGGCGCGAGCTTGTGCCCCTGCACCGCGGCCGACCACGCCGCCTGCGCCTGCGCGAAGTGCTCCTCGGCCGCCTCTCGTTCCGGTGTGCTCATGATGGAAGGCAACATAGCCAAGACGCTTGCGGGCGTAGCGAAAGAACTCCCATTTTGCTAAATTGTTTTGCGTCGCCATGTCCCGCGCCAACGCGGATCGGACCGCGCCCACCGAGATCATCACGGCCAGCGAGGTGGCAGCGCTGCTGCGCATGACGCCGGCCTGGGTCTACGCCGAGACGCGGAGCAACCGCATCCCGCACATGCGACTCGGCCGCTACTTCCGCTACCGCCGCTCCACGATCGAGGCTTGGATGAACGAGCTCGAGCGGGACTCGGATCGCCAGTCGGTCGCCGGCGTCGACCGACCCTGAGTTCGTGGTCCGGCGCTATGCCTGTTGCTTGGTGCCGTAGCGCTGGCGGGCCGCCTCACCGGACGTGCCCAGGAGCGAGCCGATGACTGCCCACGCGGGGCCGTGTCCGCGGGCGTCGTCGACGGTCTGCCTTGCGTGACTGGCCACCCGTGCGGATCAGGCCGGTTCGAGCGTGGGCTCGTCGGCGAGCTCGACGCTGACTGCCACGACCGGGCGAGCGAACGTCGTGTCTGTCGTCGCGGCGGCGAAGACGGCCCGGCCGCGTTCGAACGCTTCGTAGCCATCGCCGGCGTCGACCGCGAACGTCACGTCGATCGTTCCCGTCCGGAGGTCCTCGCCGACGATCGGGCTGGCGTCGGCGTGCCGGGCCAGGAACGTGTCGAGCAAGGCGTCCGACTCTTCGGCGGTGCCGGTGTGGTCAAGTGCGATGGTCACGACGTATTGCATCAGCGTCCATTCCAAGTAAAGCCCATCCGCCGCATCCGCGCGACGTACGGGGTCAGGCTGCCGCCCGGGGTCGAGGGCAGCGTGACGATTCCCTGGCCGTCCGGCGCGAACGCCTTGTAATGGCCGCCCCCTCCGCGCTCGACTCGCCAGCCCTGGCGCTCGGCCTCGTCGAGCAGCTCTTTGAGCTCCTTGCGGCTGGCCATTAACTGGCCGTCGCCGGTCCGCCGCTGGCCGACCGGTTGCTGGCCTCGCCGGGTTCGTTCGGACTCGGCCGCGTGAAGGCGCCGGCCAGGATCGCCGCGTCCTGCGCTTGGCTCTTGGCGTGGAGGTAGCGCGCCGTCGTCTGGATCTCCGAGTGCCCCATCCACGACTGGACCTGGACGAGCGACGCCCGGTTGACCGCCATCGAGCCGAAGTAGTGGCGCAGCGAGTGGAACGGCAGCGGCCGCAGCTCGGCGCGCTTCGCCGCCCGCGCGTAGCGGCGGCGCAGGGCGCTCGCGTCGAGGTGACCGCCAAGCGTGCCGCAGAACACCGGGTCGTGGTCGGCCGTGAAGAGCTCGCGCTGGCCGAGGCGGGCGAGCGCCTCGGCGACCTCGGGGACCATCGGGACGCTCCTGACCTTGCCGCTCTTCGGCGTCACGAGCTCGCCGTAGCTGAAGTTCGCCCGCACGCGGATCGCCTGGCCGGTGAAGTCGATGTCGCGCCAGCGCAGCGCGATCAGCTCGCCCCGGCGCAGGCCGGTCATCGCCGCCGTCAGGAAGATCGCCGCGTCCTGCTCGTTGCCCGCCGCCCGCACGAGCGCGTCGATCTCCTCGAGCGAGTAGAAGTCGTAGTCCCCGGAGTAGCGGACCTCCTGGCGCTCGACCGTCCCGCTCGGGTCCGCTTCGAGCCAACCGCGGGCGCGGGCGAACCCGAGGATCGCGCGGACGATCATCAGCAGCTTCTCGGCGGTCCGCCCGTAGGGGAGACCGTCGTACCAGTCCTTGAGCTGGGTGCTGCGAAGCTCGCGCAGCGGCGTGCTGGCGAACGGCGCGCGGCCGTAGGCGGTGTCCGGCCGCGTCCGCTCCGGCGCCGCCGGGAGGAGGTAGGTGTCGAGCGCCTGGCGGTAGTCGGTGAGCGTCGAGCGCTTCAGCGCGCGCTTGCGCTCGCCGTGCAGCAGCCACGCCTCGGCGGCGTCGGCGAACGTCAGCGGCGTGCCGCTCGGCGGCGGCGGCGTCGCCACCGTGACGGCCTCGTGCTCGAGCAGCCGCCGCAGGAGCGCGTGGGCCTCGCGTGGCGTCAGATAGGAGGGGTCGGGCTTCGGCCCGTCGGCGGCGTGCCAGACGATCGCCCCGCGTGTCGTACGCTTCCCGGAGTTCTTCGCCCACGCCGGGCCGAGGACCCGCGTGTGCCTGCCATCGGCGTCCGACCAGAACGCGCGCCAGCGCCGATTGCCGCTCCCTCCGATGACCTGGAGATGGCCGTGTGCTACGACCTCCTGCTGGGATTTCACCCATTCAGGATATCAGCCGTGTTGTCCAGCGTGTTCTCCACTCGGGAACATCAGGCCGATCTGGTCCCCCCATGACCCAGCAAAATGGCCCTGAAATCAACGAAAACGCACTCGGGCCACATGCTTTGGGAGCAGGGGGTCGCCGGTTCAAATCCGGCCGTCCCGACTGGGAAATCACTGGAATCTAGGGTTGGGGGAGAGGCGGGGGGTGCTCCCATTCGGCGATTGGCTCGAGAGAATTCGGGGTCGGTGAACGTCGGGGTGCGCGGGGCGGCGGTAGCGGCCGCATAGTAGGCTCCGGGCGTTCGAGTGACCGGCCGACGTCGGTATCACGTCGTTCGACGAGCCTTCTCTCAACGCTTTGTCCATCGCCGGCCGAGGCCGTCACCGAGCGGACCGACGTCCTGCGCATCTGAAACGCCGGCGAGCAGCCGAGGCCTTGCCGCCGACCCGGGCACGGGGCACTGGGGCCGCGGGAGCTTGCGTAGGCGCTGCGTGGGGCCTCGACCCCCCGCTACATCTAGAGTATCGCGGGTCGGGGGGCTTGTTTCAAGCCCCGGGGTGTGCTCCATACTCGCTCGCCGTAAGCGACGAACGGAGCAACGCGATGAGCACCGAGAAGCATGTGACGGTGATCGCTCGAGGCGGTCAGACGGGGATCCACCCCTTTCGTGCGGGCGGCTACGTGTTGGGTTTCCACGAGATCGACGAGACGCAGGTCGCGCTCGTCGGTGGCAAGGGCGCAAGCCTCGGGGAGCTTTCGCGGATCGAGGGCATCCGCGTGCCGCCGGGCTTCTGCGTGCCGACGGACGCATTCCGGCGGATCGTGGCGGAAGCCCGGTCGATCGACGATCGGCTCGATCGGCTGTCGCGCCTGAACCCGGACGACCGGAACGCGATCCGCAAGCTCAGCGCGGAGGTCCGCCGAACACTCGAAGGGATCGCCATTCCCGACGATGTGGCGGCGGCGATCACCCGCGCGCTCGCCCGGCTCGACGAGCACGCCGCCTACGCCGTCAGATCGAGCGCGACGGCAGAGGACGCGCCGGCCGCCTCCTTCGCAGGCCAGCACGACACGTACCTGAACATCATGGGGCTGGCCGCGATCCTCGAGCACGTCAGCCGCTGCTGGGCCTCGCTGTTCACCGAGCGAGCCGTGACCTACCGCCTGCGGAACGGCTTCGACCACCGGGAGATCCAGATGGCCGTGGTTGTGCAGCAGATGGTCTTCCCGCATGCGGCCGGCATCCTCTTCACGGCCGACTCCGTCACGTCCAACCGGAGGGTCGCCTCGGTGGAGGCCAGCTTTGGCCTCGGCGAGGCGGTGGTCTCCGGACTGGTGAACGCTGACGTCTACAAGGTGCGCGACGGGGAAATTCTCGCCAAAGCGGTCGCCACCAAGCGGCTTGCCGTCCACGCCTCGCCGGCAGGCGGGACGCAGGAACAGACCATCGAGGCGGTACGGCAGGAGCAGCCGGCACTAACGGACGCGCAGGTCGTGCGGCTCGCGCAGCTGGGCCGGCGTCTCGAAGCGCACTTCGGCCGCCCCCAGGACATCGAATGGTGCCTGGTCGACGATGGCTTCCAGATCGTCCAGAGCCGGCCGATAACCACGCTGTTCCCCATCCCCGCGGTCGGCGACCGAAAAAACCACGTCTATCTCTCCGTCGGTCATCAGCAGATGATGACCGACCCCATGAAGCCCCTGGGGCTCTCCCTGTTTCAGCTGACGGCCCTGCCGCCGATGTACGAGGCCGGCGGGAGGCTGTTCGTCGACGTCACCCAGCGCCTGGCTTCGCCAACGAGCCGGGCGGGCCTCCTGGAGGTCGTGGGGAATTCCGATCCGCTGACCGGGGACGCGCTGCAGACCATCCTCGAGCGCGGCGACTTCATCCCGACGCTCCCGGACCCGGGTCCCGGCGGGCCGCCGCCCGGCAGCGCACCAGCCCCGATCGAGACCGATCCAGCCATCGTCACCGAGCTGATCGAGCGCAGCCAGGCTTCCATCGCCGCCTTGAAGCGCGACATCGAGACGAAGTCCGGATCGGCGCTGTTCGACTTCATCCTGGCGGACATAAAGGAGCTGAAGCGGATCTTGTTCGATCCGCGGAGCCATCAGGTTTTCATGACGGCGATCGAGGCCACGTGGTGGCTCAACGAGCAGCTACAGGAGTGGCTGGGCGAGAAGAATGCGGCCGACACCCTGACGCAGTCCGTCCCCGACAACATCACGTCGGAAATGGGGCTGGCGCTCATGGACGTCGCAGACGTGATCCGCCCGCATCCGGACGTGGTGGCCTTCCTCCACCGCGTCGAGGACGACGGCTTCCTGGACGAGCTGGCCGAGCTCGCCGGCGGGCGGGAGGCGCGGGACGCCATCCGGGCCTACCTGGACAAGTACGGTATGCGCTGCGTCGGCGAGATCGACATCACGAGGCCGCGCTGGGGCGAACGCCCGACCACGCTCGTGCCCGTGCTCGTCGCCAACATCAAGAACTTCGAGCCGGGCGCCGGCGAGCGGCGCTTCGAGCAAGGGCGGCAGGAGGCGTCGAGAAAGGAGCAGGAGCTGCTGGAGCGCTTGCGGGACCTGCCGGGCGGAGAGCGCAAGGCCGAAAAGGCCAAGCGGATGATCGACCGCGTCCGGACCTTCATCGGGTACCGGGAGTATCCAAAGTACGGCATGGTCAGCCGCTACTTCGTGTACAAGCGAGCCTTGCTGGAAGAGGCCGAGCGCCTCGTCCAGGCCGACGTGATCAGTCAGAAGGAGGACATCTTCTACCTCACGTTCCAGGAGCTCCACGACGTCGTGCGCACGTACGAAGTCGATGACCAGATCGTTTCTGAGCGCAAGCGCGCATTCAGGTCGTATCAAGCGCTCACACCGCCCCGGGTGCTCACCTCGGAGGGCGAGGTCATTGCCGGGGCGTACAGACGCGGCGACCTGCCGACCGGCGCGCTGATCGGCCTGCCGGTCTCCGGCGGGACCATCGAGGGGCGGGCCCGCGTCATCCTGGACATGGCGGAGGCCGAGCTCGAACTGGGCGACATCCTGGTCACGGCCTACACGGACCCGAGCTGGACCCCCCTGTTCGTGGCCATCAGGGGCCTGGTGACGGAGGTGGGGGGCCTGATGACTCACGGCGCCGTGATCGCACGGGAGTACGGCCTCCCGGCCGTCGTTGGGGTCGAGCGTGCCACCCGGCTGATCGAGGACGGTCAGCGGATCCGCGTGCATGGAACCGACGGGTACGTCGAGATCCTGCCCTAGTCGCCTGCCGCTACTGCGCATCTCGCGGTCGACTCGGGAGAGGTTGACTTGTCCGCCGCTTCCCGTCCCGGACATGCGGTTGCGGCGATGTCGAGGTCGAAGGCGGCGCCGACCACGGCGGCCGCGAGTCGGCGCTCTTGATTATCCAGAAGCACGCCGATCTGCCCCCGAGCGCTACGGCCCGGAATCGCCTGAGGTGATCGCAGGCGACCGCCGGTCGGTCCGCGAGCCCGTTGGCGGCATCGACCGGGCGCACCCCGCTGGTGGTGGCGCCGGCGTCCACGCAAGGTGCGGTGGCCGGCTCGGGTGGCGGTCGCTTGGCGCGCCGAGTGCCGCCGCGTTGCGGCATCCTATGAACCCCGCGACGCATCCGGCGCGCGCGACGAGAGGGGGATGGTGTGCAGTTCACCGGGATCGTGAGCTCGTTCGATGCCGACGAAGGCTGCGGAACGATCGTCCGCGACGGCGACCGCCAGGTCGTGAACGTTCGCTCCGCCGGGCTCGCGCTCGGCGTCGAATCGCTGAGCGAGGGCGACCGCGTCGCGTTCGACCTCGGGCTGGGTACCGACTGGCAGGCGCGTAACGTCATGCGCTGCTGAGCCGACCGGGCCAGCGCGGGACGACGCTCACAACGCTGGTCGGCGCGCCTTCTCGCGTAGGGTTCCCCCCGAGGCGGCCAGCGATTCTCGAAGGCGGAGCGTGAACATGAGCGAGCAGGATGTTGTCGGGAAAATCGCCTCGTCCCCGGGCGCCGGGCGCACCCAGGACGCGATCTTGATCCTCGAACGGCTGCTCGCCGACGACGCGCGGAAATTCGGGGCGGATCATCCGAACACGCTCCTCACCCGCAACAACCTCGTCAACGCCTACCAGGCCTCCGGCCGCACGCAGGACGCGATCCGGATCCTCGAGCCTCTGCTCGCCGACCTCGAGCGGGTTCTCAGCGCCGAGCACCCGAACGCCCTGCTCACCCGCGGCAACCTCGCCGACGCCTACCAGGCCGCCGGACGCACCCAGGACGCGATCGCGATCCTCGAACCGCTCGTCGCCGACCGCATCCGGATCGTCGGCGCCGAGCACCCCGACACGCTCGCCAGCCGCGGCAACCTGGCCAACGCCTACGAGGCGGCCGGGCGGACGAAGGACGCGATCCGGATCTTCGAGCCGCTGCTCGTCGACCTCGAGCGGATCCTCGGCCCCAAGCATCCCAACGCGCTCAGCACCCGCGGCAACCTCGCCAACGCCTACCAGGCGGCCGGGCGCACCCACGAGGCGATCGCGACCTACGAGCCGCTGCTCGCCGATCTCGAGCGGACGCTCGGCCCCGAGCACCCCAACACGCTGCTGGCCCGCAACAACCTGGCCAACGCCTACCAGGTCGCCGGGCGTACGCATGACGCGATCACGATCTACGAGCCCTTGCTCGCCGACCGCGACAGGATCCTCGGCGCCGACCATCGCAACACGCTGGGTACGCGCAACAACCTGGCCAACGCCTACCAGGCCGCCGGGCGCACGCAAGACGCGATCGAGATCCTCGAGCCGCTGCTCGCCGACCTCGAGCGGACGCTCGGCGCCGAGCACCCCGACACGCTGGCCAGCCGGGGCAATCTCGCCAACGCCCACGAAGCCGCCGGGCGCACCCAGGACGCGATCGACATCCTCGAGCCCCTGGTCGCCGACCTCGAGCGGATCCTCGGTGCCGAGCACCCGACCACGCTCAACACCCGCGGCAATCTCGCCAACGCCTATCAGGCGGCCGGACGCACCAAGGACGCGATCGCCATCTTCGAGCCGCTCCGCGACGACCTCGAGCGGATCCTCGGCGCCGAGCACCCCGACTCGCTGGCGAGCCGCGGCAACCTCGCCAACTCCTACCAGGCGGCCGGTCGCAGCGACGACGCGATCGCGATCTACGAGCCGCTGCTGGCCCATCGCGAGCGCGTCCTTGGCGCCGAGCATCCCGACACCCTGGCCAGCCGCGGCAACCTGGCCAACTCCTACCAGGCGGCCGGGCGCAGCGACGACGCGATCGCGATCTACGAGCCGTTGCTGGCCGACCGCGAGCGGATCCTCGGCGCCGACCACCGCAACACGCTCCGCACCCGCAACAACCTGGCCAACGCCTACCCCGCCGCCGGCCGCTTCGACGACGCGATCACCATCCTCGAGCCGCTGCTCGCCGACCACGAGCGGATCCTCGGCGCCGACCACCCGAGCACGCTGAGCACCCGGACCAACCTGGCCAACGCCTACCAGGACGTCGGGCGCACAGGCGATGCGATCGCGATCTACGAGCCGCTGCTCGCGGACCTGGAGCGGATCCTCGGCACCGAGCACCTCAATACGATCAACACGCGCAACAACCTGGCCAACGCCTACCAGGCCGTCGGGCGCACCGCCGACGCTGAGCGGGTTCGCGGCGCCCGCTCCGACGAGGACTCAGTCGAGGACGACACCGGCTGGGGCTGAGCGGAGCCGCCTCCGGAGCGATCAGTGCGCGCTGTAGCTGTGCAGCTGATCGCCCTGCGAGCTGTGGATGCTGGCGTTGAACGAGATGATGACTCGCTCGAGCTCGCCGTCGTAGGGCAGGGCCTGATGCGCCAGCCAGGACGGAAAAAGCAACAGCTGCCCGGGCACCGGCTCGACGTCCTGATGGGGCGGCTGCAGGTAGGCGTTGCCGACGTCGACGAAGGCGCCGCCGAGAGCGGTGAACGGCGGGCCGTAGAGGCGGGTCACGCCGTTCGCCGGGCCGTAGACCGGATGTAAGACGCGTTCTTGCGGCTCGTCGATCTGGACGATGTAAACGGCCGACCACGAGCAGTTGCCGTGCGTGTGCACGTCGTGGAACGCCCCGGCCCGGCTGGTCTGGAACCACATCCCTTCGATGCCGACCCTCAGGTCCTGCGCTTGACCGGCCCAGGCCTCCCGGTTGGCCTCCTTCACGGTCTCGCCGAGGCTGGCTACGAGGAAAGCGACGAAGTCCTGCCATTCGGGGAGCTTCACGCGGTCGAGCAGGTCGTCGTCGCTGGCGAAGAACGGCCCTGGCTCCTCGCCGCGCTGCTTGCGCTGCGCCTCCCGCCCGGCCGCGAAGGCGCGGACCAGTAGGGGGTTGAGGCTGGCCGCCCGCTCGTAGCGGTGCAGCCCGATCGGCGTCGGCCACAGCCAGTGAAATCCGGCATCCATCGTCATCTCAGTCGGCGAGGCTGTAGCGGACGCGCTGCTTTGCCCTGCTGCAGGTGACGCGCGCCCCGCCCGGGTAGGCCTTCGCGTGGCAGACGAACCCGCGGGGGCGCTTGGTGCCCGAGATGTCGCCGCGGATCACCTGGCCCGCGGTCGCGCACGACACGCCGGTCACGCTGATCGCGCCGATGCTGCTCGACAGCGCCGGGCAGCTTCGCGTCCTGGCCTGCGCGGCGGTGGCCGGCAGCGCGAGCGTCGCCAGGGCGATGACGATCAGGGCGCACGTAGTCCGGGCAAAGCGGTCCAGCGTGGAAGGAATCGACATGGGGCTCCTGACCAACGTGGGCGAGATCGGCAGGTCGAACTCGGGCAGGGTATCCGCTCCGGGGGACATCTCGGAGGGTTCGCGTCCGGCGGGGCGAAGCTGCGACAGTGGCGGGGTGCCCGAGACGAAAGCCGAGCTTGTCCGGCGTGGCTACGAGGCCGTCGCCCGCGGCGACCTCGCCGAGATCGCCCCCCTGCTCGACCCGGACGTCAAGTGGCACGGTGGCGACCGGTCGGCGCCCGATGTCTGCGGCAGCCGCGAGCAGGTACTCCAGTACATGCGCCGGTGGCGCGAGCGCGGCGAGGTGCCGGAGCTCGTCGAGATCATCGAGGCCGGCGACAACGTAGTTGTCATCATGCGGCCTCCACCTCCCGCGGGCGAGGAGATCGGTCCGCTCCGAGCAAACCTGACGACGTTTCGCGCGGGAAAGGTCGTCGAGATGGTGCACTACGAGGACCCCAAGGACGCGCTCGCCGCGGCGGGGCTCTGAGCGCGACGTGGCCGGGCGGCCGGCGCCGTCGGCGTTGTAGGCTGAGGTCAGGTTGAAGCCCAACCGTTCGATTCCTCGAGCCACGGTTGTTCCCGTCCTGATCTACCCGGACGTGCGCGAGGCGGTCGAGTGGTTGGGTGCGGCGTTCGCGTTCGTCGAGCGCGTCCGGATCGGCGAGAGCCACCGGGCGCAGCTCAGCTTCGGCGACGGGGCGATGATCATCGCCGCCGTGCGCAACGAGCGGCGGCCGCCCCGTGCCGGCGAGGTCACGCACTCGGTCATGGTGCGTGTCGCAAATGCCCGAGCACACTGCGAGCACGCGCGCGACCACGGCGCCCGGATCGTCATGGAGCCACGCGACTTCGAATACGGCGAGCGCCAGTACACCGCCGAGGATCCCGCCGGCCACCAGTGGACGTTCTCCCAGACGCTCGCCGACGTCGCCCCGGAGGAGTGGGGCGGGGAAGCGGTCAGCCAGGACTGACGCTCACGAAGGGACGACGTCGACCTGCTCGTCCGGTGAACCGCGATCTCTAGCTCCCGGGTCGCTCGGCTCGATCTCGGCCTCGGCCACCCGGGCAAACCGATCCCAGCTGACGCTCTGGACAGGAAACGCGACGATACCTAGACTTCCGATGCATGAGGCGCGAGCGAGCCCGTGGACACCTCGACCTGGTGCTGCTGGCCGTGCTCCAGGGCCCCCCGATCCACGGCTACCGGGCGATCACCCAACTGCGCGAGCGCAGCAACGGCGTCTTCGATCTCGCCGAGGGGACGGTCTACCCGGCGCTCCACCGCCTCGAAGCCGAGGGCCTGCTCCGGAGCTGGTGGGCCGAGATCGACGGCCGCCGGCGGCGGATGTACCAGCTGACCGCCGCCGGCGCCGAAGCACTCGCCGGGGCCCGCTCCGTGTGGAGCCATTACGCGGCCGGCGTCGAGCGCATTCTCGAGGCCTGCGCATGAAGCCGCCCGAGGACCCGATCGAGCGCTACCTCGACCGGCTGCTGCTCGAGCTCCACGGCCGCGCCGGCGACGTCCGCCGCATCCTCGCCGAGACCGAGGCGCACCTGCGCGACGCCGCCGCCGAGGGCGTCGCCGCCGGGCTCGGCGAGGTCGAGGCGGCCGAAGGCGCGATCTCCCGCTTCGGCCATCCGCGCGAGCTCGCCCGCCACTTCGCCCAGCGACCACTCGGGCTCCCGACACGGCCCCTGCTCGAGCAGCTGGTGGCCGGCATCCTCCTGCTCGGCACGATCGGCCTGCTCGCGTTCGCCGCCAGCGGAGCCCTCGCCGCCGGGTTCGGCCTGGCCTTCGGCAAGGAGTTCGTCGCCGGCGACGCCCCCGGGGTCACGTACACGGCGGCGCGCTGCGCCCAGTTGCGCGTCTACGAGCCGAGGGCGGCGAGCTGCGGTCAGGCCGCCGTCTCCCACCGCTTCGGCGAGGTCGTCGCCAACCAGGTCACGCTCGGGGTCTTCGGTCTCCTCGGCGCGGCCGTCTACTGGCGGGTGCGCCGCCGCCTGCTCATGCGGGGCGCGACGGTTGGCCTCCTGCCCGACGGCTTCGTGCCGACGATCGGCGTCAGCGTGTTCGGCGTCGCCGGCGGCGTCTTCCTGCTCCAAGCAGCGGGAAACGCTGCCACCTCGAGCGGCTCCGGCAACGGCACCCTGCTCGGCGAGGGCATCGCCGCCCTGCTCGCGGCCTGCGCCTTCCTTCCTGCCCTCTACCGAACCCTGACCCTGCGGGCGGCGCTCGCCGCTCCCGCCGCCGACGACGGCGTGGCCGCCGACCGATGAGTTTCGCGTCCCGCCCGGTCTCTGGGCCAGGAACCCACTACCGAGGAGGATGGAAGTGACCACCACGGCAAGCCGGATCGGCCAGATCAACCTCGTGATCATCCCTTCGACCGACCAGGACCGCTCGGTCGAGTTCTTCGAGCTGCTCGGCTTCGAGAAGCGCACCGACGTGGCCTTCGGCGACCGCTACCGCTGGGTCGAGGTCTACCCGCCGAACGGGCCGACCGGGATCGCCCTGGCGCCGCCACGGGAGGGGGATCCCGTCGGGGTGCAGACCGGCATCAGCCTGACCACCGGCGACATCGACGGCCTCCACGCCGAGCTGCGCTCGAGCGGCGTGGACGTCGACGCCGAGATCATGCGGATGGGTGAGCCGATTCCGCCGATGTTCTGGTTCCGCGACCCCGACGGCAACACGCTGCTGATCGTCGAGGAGAGCTGATTGCTTAGCGGATCTCCTCGAGCGTCAGCCCGCTGAGGACCGAGCGCGGTCGCTCGGCGACGATGTCCGAGCCCGGCCGGGCGCTCTCGTCGCGGCGCTTGATCAGCAGCCACTGCGCCTTGGCGCCCGGTCGCGTCCGTTGCAGGGCAAAGCCGCCGCTTAGCTTCTCCCCGTGGAGGACGAAGACGGCGTGGCCGCGCCGGAGCGCCTCCGGCCACCCCACGCGTCCGCCCTGCTCGTAGGAGCCCCGGTCCCAGACGATCACGCCGCCGCCGTCGAGCGGGCCCTCGAACGTGTTGTGCCCGACCGCGTGGTCCTCGACCTCGACGGCGAGGCGCTTCACCCCGGGGTCGAGCGACGGTCCCTTCGGCACCGCCCACGACCGCATGACCCCGCCGACCTCGAGCCGCAGGTCGAAGTGGTGGGCGGTCGCCGCGTGCTCCTGGACGACGAAGACCCCGGCGCTCACCCCGCGGATCGCGAACTGCTCGTGGCCCTCGACCTTCGCCGGCTCGGTCTCGACCCCGGCGACCCGGGCGAGCCGCGGACCCTCCCGCAGGAACCCCGCGAGCGCGTCCAGCGCCCGCGGGGCGCCCTCCGCGTGCACCCGCATCGTCCCGTCGTCTTCGTTGCGCACCCAGCCCCGTAGCTCGAGCTCGCTCGCCCGCCCGACCGTCGCCTCCCGGAAGCCGACGTTCTGCACCTCGCCGCTCACCACGGCCCGGATCGCCCGCTCCGGCTCAGCCACGGCCGCCCCCCGGCCTCACTCAGCCGCCGCGGCGAGGCCGCCGGTCAGTGCGCCGAGGAGGAGCGCGAGCAGCTCGGGGCGGCTGTAGCCGCCCTGCTCGACCCAGTCGGTGCACGCGCCGTCCATGTACCACAGCCAGGCCCGCACAGCCGAGCGGACGCGCGGCGGCGGCGGTGAGCCCGGGCTGATCCCCTCGAGGATCCGCTCCGAGGTCGTGGCGCGGATCTGGTCGATCAGGTCCCGCACCTCGCTGTGGCCGGTGGCGCTCTCGATCAACTTCACGTAGGTCGCCGGGTTGGCTTCGATCCAGCCGAGGTAGGCGTCGAGGCCGGCGACCAGGGCCTCCATCGGCGGGAGGTCGGGATCGGGCTCGGTCAGGGCCCGGAGCTCCTCGGCGGCCAGGGCCAGGGTGGCCTGGAAGAACTCGCGCTTGCTCGGGAAGTAGTGGTAGAGGAGGGCCTTGGAGATCCCCGCCTCGCGGGCGATGTCAGCCATCGACAGCTCGCCGTAGGCGTGGCGGACGAACAGGTCCGCGCCGAGCTCGAGCAGCCGACGCCGGCGCTCGTCGACCGGCAGCCGCGTATAGCTCGGCTCGTGCATCGCTCCCGAGTCTACCCGGCGTGCTGACCGCCGGTTGACAGCGCCCCACAACCGCCTCTTCGAGGCCCGCCTGTCCGGGCTCGAGGCCGCGGTCGGCGACGCGGCGCTCACCGACGGCGAGATCCTCCGCCTGGCCCCCTAACCTTTCCACCGTGGCGATCGAGGTCAGCGAAGCCGGCTTCCAGCGCGAGGTTCTCGACCGCTCGGCGGAGACGACGGTCGTGCTCGACTTCTGGGCCGCCTGGTGCGGCCCGTGCCGCGCGTTTACCCCGATCCTCGAGGCCGCGGTCGAGGCCCGGTCCGACCGGCTGGCGCTGGCCAAGGTCGACACCGAGGCGAACCCGAGCCTCGCCGCCCACTACGACGTCCACGGCATCCCTGCCGTCAAGGTCATCCGCCGCCGCGAGGTCGTCGCCCAGTTCGTCGGCGCCCGATCGCCGTCGCGGGTCGCCCAGCTCCTCGACGACCTCGTGTCACCCGAGATCGACGAGCTGGTGGCGGCCGGCGACGACGCGTCGCTGCGCCGGGCGGTCGAGCTCGACCCCCGCCGCATGGAGGCGGCCGTCGCCCTCGCCCGCCGGCTGCACGGGCGCGGCGAGCACGCCGAGCCGCTCGCGATCCTCAAGCCGGTCGGCGGCTCCGCCGCCGCCGGACTCGCCGCGCGGATCCGCCTCGACGGCATCGGCGACGAGGATCTCGCGGAGGGCTTCGCCGCGCTCGACGCCGGCGAGACCGAGCGGGGCCTCGACATCCTCCTCGGCGTACTGGCCCACGGCGGCGAGCGCGAGGCCGACGTGCGCCAGGTCGTGGTCAGCGCGCTCGACGGGCTCGGCTTCGGCCACCCGCTCGTCGACGAGCTGCACCGCCGGCTGTCAGGCTGACCCGGCCCGGCCCGGGCCGCCGACCCCGACGCCGACCCCGACGCCGACGCCGACCCAGACGCCCGCGCCGACGCCGACGTCGCCGGCCCCGGCGTGGCTCACGCCGGCCGCGCCGGCAGGGGGTCGGACGCCCTGTCGTGGCCACCGCCCGCCGCGCCCGCAGGCGCAGCGGCGTGGCCCGGAAGCACCGGGTCGCGGCGGACGAGCAGTCGACGCCCCGCCCGAGCCGCGAGCCGCCCGCCGGGGACTGGCCGGTGACCACGTAGTTGTCGAGGAGCTCGGCGCGCGCCCCGCCGCGGAGCGGCGCCAGCCCGTCGAGCTCCCAGTAGAGGAGGGCGCGCGCCGCCGAGCCGACGGCGGCGCTTGCCCGCCACCCGGTCAGGTCGGGCACGACCGTCTCGCCGGTGCCGGCCGCCGGGCTCCCGACCGCGCAGAACAGGCGCCGGACGGCCACCGTCGCCCCCGCCGCGACCCGGGCGCCGGCCGCAGGCCATTGCGCTCCGGCGCTCGGCAGGCACAGCGAGCCCAGCGAGAACGACTGGGGGATCGCCATTCGAAGCCCCACCCGGCGCAGCCGCCGGTAGGCCTCGAGTACGTCGGTCGCCCCGGTCAACCGGGGCACCACGACCGGCCGGCCCGCCCGGATCACGCGGTCGGCCGGACGAGCAGAGCCGCCGGGCGGACGAGGGGTCCGGCGTGGGCGCTGGCCGCGGCGCCCGGGCCGCCGGTCTCGTTGACGAAGGCGATCCGTGGGACGAGCACCGCCGGGGGCCGGATGCGCGGATCGATGACGATCGTGCCCTGCTGGGCCCGGGTGGCCATCCAGCTCCCGGCGTTGCGCCCCGCCGCGTCGCGGACGTGGATGGCCAGGCCGTCGACGGTCGAATCCGGCCCCGCCGCCAGCCCGGTGGCCAGCCCGGCCAGGATGTCGCCGAGCCGTCCGCGCAGCCCGCGCAGGTCGGCGACCCGGAGCTCGACCGCGAACGCCATCCCGGCGCCGGCCGCAGTGACCGGGATCGCGCTGACCGTCGCCGCGGCGATCGACCCGGCCGGCAGGCCCGCCCTCAACGCCCGGAGGTTGTCGTCTAGCTGGCGGCGCGCCGCCGCCGGGGCCACGCGGTCGAGCTTGGTCATCCCGACCGCCGGATTCTCCCCCGGGGTCGAGCGCACCGACCCGTCGAGGTGGTAGGGCGCGCCGACCGAAGGCCGTTGACCCGGACGCCCGAGGTCGCGGGCGTCGAGTAGCGGAAGATGTCGAGCGTGAGGAGCGTGCCCGGGGCCAGCGACCGGTAGAGCTGGCACCTGTAGGCCATCGAGCCGGCGACCTTGACCTCGGTGAACAGGGCGTAGCCCGAGCGCGGCCCGCAGTTGTCGAGCTCGATCGTCGGACCCGACAGGTAGACGCCGACCTGGATGACGCCGGGGGCGGCCGCGTCGAGGCTGCTCTGGACGACGGTCCGGTGGACGACGAACTCGTCGGGCTCCTGACAGAGGCGCGAGGACGGCGTGCTCAGCGAGGCGAGCGACCGGAAGCTCGTTCCGTCGAGGCCCAGGGTGCCGAAGTCGGCCGCCCGGGCGAGCGGGGCCGCCGCCAGCGAGATCACGGCTGCCGACGCCCACGCGACGGCTCGGCCGCATCGCGCCGTCGGGTCCGCGGAGCGCGTCGGCTGATCGTAGAGCGCCGGGGTTTCTTATGCGCCTCTCACGTGCGTCATCGATGCTGGGGCGGCTGACCGGCAGAGCACAGGCCGCTCGCCCAGCGCCCCGCCCCATGCCAGAGACCAGACAGAGCACCCCAGGCTGGGCCCGTGTCCTGCTCGGGCTGGCCTGCGCGGCGGCGATCGTCATCGCCGCGCTCATCGTCGGTCCGCCGTCGACGGCCACCCAGTCGAGCCGGCGGGTGATCACGGTCGAGAAGGGCGTCGTCCAGTCGACGGTCTCGGCGAGCGGCAGCCTCCAGCCGGCGCGGCAGCTCAACGTCGGCTTCAAGATCTCCGGCACCCTGCTGGCCACCGACGTCCGGGCCGGACAGCACGTCTACGACGGCCAGCTGCTGGCCGAGCTCGACCCGCAGGCGGCCAGCGTGGCGGTGCAGCAGGCGCAGGCCAACCTCGAGTCCGCCCGGGCCAAGCTCGCTGCCGTCGAGAGCAACCCGGGCGCCACCGGGTCGTCGGCGTCCGGGACGGGCACCGGCACGGCGGGGGCGAGCGCCGCGGCGGCGGCCCCGCGGGCGGTCACCGCCGCCCATGTCGTCCCCTCCGCCCCGCCGACCGTCCCGGCCGAGTCCGCGAAGCCGGCCGCGGCGGCGCCCGCGCCGTCAACCGCCGCGACTGCTCCGAGAAATCCGCCCACGGCAGCCGCGAAGACGACGATCGTGCCCAGGGCGGTCGCGGCCGCCACCGCGACGCGGACGACGACCACGGCCGCGCCGGCAGCCACGGTCAGCCCGGCGACCGCGGCGGCCAACATCGCCTCGGCGCAGGCCGCGGTCTCGGGCGCCGAGCTCAGCCTGAAGAGCGCGGAGCTCGGGCTCGCGAACACGAGGCTCTACGCGCCGGCCTCGGGCACGATCGCCACGCTGGCCGACACCCAGCCCGGAGCGACGGTCTCCGCCGGGGCGACCGGCGCGGCGGCCCCGGCCGCCGGCACCGCGAGCACGGGCGGCGGAGGCGGCGCCACCGGGGGGAACGCGACCGCCGCGAGCAGCTCCTCGGCGTTCATCGTCCTCGTCGACCTCAGCGGCATGGACCTCGTCGTCCCGCTCAGCGAGGCCGACATCACCAAGGTCAAGCCCGGCCAGGCGGCGTCGGTCACCGTCAACGCGCTGTCGGGCTCGGATCTGGCCGCCCACGTCACCACGGTCGCGACGCTGCCGACCACGAGCAGCGGCGTGGTCAGCTACAACGTGAGCCTCCACCTCGACCAGCTCCAGTTCGGCCTGCGGCCGGGGATGACCGCCTCGGCGCAGATCGTCGTCTCCCGGGCGCAGGGCGCGGTCAGCCTTCCGTCGGCGGCGATCTCGCGGGGCGGCGGCCAGGCGACGGTGACCGTGGTGCGCGGCGGCAAGGACGTCGCGCAGCCGATCGTCACCGGGATCGTCGGCGACAGCGCGACCCAGGTCGTCTCGGGGCTGAGCGGGGGCGAGCAGGTCGCGATCGTCACCGCGACGAACCTCGGCTCGAGCTCGACCGGTGCTGCGACTGGGCTCGGCGGCGCCGCGCGGGCGCTCGGCGGGGGCGGTTTCGGCGGCCTCGGCGGCGGCGGCGGGGCCGCCCGGCGGGGCGGCGGATGAGGAGCGCTCGGGTCGCGCCGACGCCGGGGCCGCGGACGCCCTGGGTCATCCAGGTCGACGGTTTGCGCCGGACCTACGAGCTCGGCGAGATCCGGGTGCACGCCCTGCGCGACGTCTCGCTGCAGATCGCGCGCGGGGACTTCGTGGCCATCATGGGGAGCTCGGGGAGCGGCAAGAGCACGTTGATGAACATCGTCGGCTGCCTCGACACGCCGACCGCCGGGCGCTACCTGCTCGACGGGATCGACGTGCGCTCCTTCGAGGAGGATGAGCTGGCCGACATCCGCAACCGGAAGATCGGCTTCGTCTTCCAGAGCTTCAACCTCGTGCCGCGGACCTCGGCGGTGGCCAACGTCGAGCTGCCGCTCGGCTATGCCGGGGTCGGGCGGGCCGAGCGCCGCCGGCGGGCGGTGCTCGCGCTGACCCGGCTGGGGATGGCCGACCGCCTCGACCACGTGCCGTCCGAGCTTTCGGGCGGGCAGCAGCAGCGGGTCGCCCTGGCCCGCGCCCTGGTCACCAACCCGGCGCTGATCCTGGCCGACGAGCCGACCGGCAACCTCGACTCGCGCTCGACGGCCGAGATCCTGGCGATCTTCGGCCAGCTCAACGCCGCCGGCAAGACGATCGTCCTGATCACCCACGAGCCGGACGTCGCCGACCGGGCCAAGCGCGTGATTCGCCTGTCGGACGGCATGATCGTCGAGGACCGGCGGGCGTCGGGTGTCCTTGGGGAGCCGCCCCGGGTCGGCGAGGCGTTCCAGGGCGTCCGCGTCGCGGCGCCGGCTCGCGGCCACGGATGATCCGGCTCGAGACGCTGCGGATCGCGATCGGCGGCCTTCTCGCCAACCGCCTGCGCTCGGGGCTGACGATCCTCGGCCTGACGATCGGCGTCGCCTCGGTGATCATCCTGATCGCCGTCGGGAACGGGTCGGCGGCGACCGTGCAGCAGCGGATCGAGAGCCTCGGGTCGAACGTGCTCCTGGTGACCCGGAGCTTCACCCTCGGCGGGTCGGGGGCGAGCAACGCGCCGACGACACCGCTGACCCGGCCCGATGTCGACGCCCTGAATGACAAGGCGAGTGCCCCCGACGTGGCGGCGGCCGCGCCGGTGGTCAACGCGAGCCCGACGCTCGTCCACAACGGTGTGAGCTACTCACCGGCGAGCTTCGTCGGGACGACGCCCGAATATCTGACAGCTCACACCTTCCAGATCGCCGCCGGGTCGCCGTTCACCGCGACCGACGTGTCACACCGCAACCGGGTGGTGGTGATCGGGCCGACGGTGGTGACCAACCTGTTCGCCGGTCAGGATCCGGTCGGTCAGACGCTGCAGGTCAACGGCGGCAACTTCGAGGTCGTCGGGGTCACCGCGAGCAAGGGGTCAAACGGCGTGGCCGACCAGGACGACGTCGCCTTCGCCCCGCTGACCGCGGTCGAGGACACCCTGACCGGGTACGGCAACCTCAGCTCGATCACCGTCCAGGCCAAGTCGCGGGGGCAGCTGAACGCCGCCGAGGCCGAGGTCACATCGGTGCTCGACGCGCGCCATCACATCACCGGGTCGGCGAGCGCCGACTTCCGCATCATCAACCAGGGGTCGATCCTCGCGGCGTCGAACTCGACGAGCAGCGTGTTCACCACGCTGCTCGGCGAGGTGGCCGCGATCTCGCTGCTGGTCGGCGGGATCGGGGTGATGAACATCATGCTCGTCTCGGTGACCGAGCGGACCCGGGAGATCGGCATCCGCAAGGCGATCGGCGGCCGGCGGAGCGACATCCTCGCCCAGTTCCTCGCCGAGGCGGTGCTCGTCTCGCTGTTCGGCGGGATCTTCGGCGTGATCGTCGGGGTCGGGGGCAGCCAGTTCTCGATCGCCGGCGTCCAGCCGGTGATCGCCACCTACTCGATCTTCCTGGCCTTCGGCGCCGCCGTGGCGACCGGGCTCTTCTTCGGCACCTACCCGGCGAGCCGGGCCGCCGCCCTCCAACCGATCGAGGCCCTCCGCCATGAGTGAGGCGCCGCGGCCGACCAGACAGGAGCCAACGATGTCGACGACCGCCGCCACCGCCCCGGCGAACCCGCCCGAGGAGTTCGAGGAGTTCCCCGAGCTTGCGCCGCGGGCGCGCCGGAAGCTGGTCACGCCGCTCAACCTCGCCCTGCTCGCCGTGCTGATCTGCGCGCTCGGCTTCATCGCCGGCGTGCTCGTCGAGAAGGGGCAGACGCCGCCGTCGGCGGCCGCGGCTGCGGCCGGTGGCGGGCGACGGGCCGCGGCGACCGGAGCGGCGGCCGGCGCCGCTGCCGGCGCCGGGCGGGGCGGGTCGGCGGCCGGGGCCACGGTGGGGACGATCTCCTCGATCAGCGGCCGGACGCTGTACATGACCGACACCCAGGGCACGACGATCAAGGTGACCCCGGCGTCGACGGCGACGGTGATCCGGACGGCGACGAGCCCGGTGTCGGCGATCCATCCGGGAGACACGGCGATCGTCCAGGGGACGAAGGGGTCCGACGGCTCGCTGACCGCGAGCTCGATCCGGGCCACGGCGCCGAACGCCGCGGGCGGGGGCTTCGGCGGCGGCGGCCTGGGGGGCGGGGCGGCCACCGGTTCTCGGGGCGCGGGGACGACGGCGCCGCCGGCAACGACGAGCGGCGCGGGAGCCGCGCAACCGCAGCTTTTCGGGCCGTAACCAGAGACGACAAGGAGCTTTACCGATGACACTTCCGATCCGACGGGCCGGGCTTGCCGGTCTCGTCATCCTCGCCGCCGTGTCGCTCGCCGCGTGCGGCGGCACCTCGAAGGCGACGACCGCGGCGGCGACCGCGACCACCGGGCAGGAGGGCGGGCGGTTCGCCGCGGTGCGGACCTGCCTGGCGCAGAACGGCATCAACCTGCCGCAGCGGAGGCCGGGGGCGCCGCGGACCCCGGGCGCGGGCGGCGGCGGCGGCGGGATCTTCGGCGGCGGCGGCGCGGGGGGCGGGCCGCGTCCGCCGGCCGGGGTCACGCAGGCCCAGTTCCAGGCGGCCCTGGCCAAGTGCGGCGGCGTGCGCCGGCAGCGGCCGGCGTTGACGCCGGCGCAGAAGGCGATCCAGCAGGCGGCCCTGGTCAAGTTCGCGGCCTGTATGCGGACGAACGGAATCGCCCTGCCGGCGCCGAACACGACGGGCACGGGCCCGGTCTTCAACACGGCCAAGCTCAACACGACGAGCCCGCAGTTCATCGCGGCGCGGACGAAGTGCAGCGCGCTGCTGCCCGCCGGGTTCGCCCGCCGGCCGGGTGCGGGGCCGCCCCCCGGCGCGACGACGACGGGCGGGGCGACGACGACGGGCGGGGGGACGACGACGGGCGGGGGCGACGACGGGCGGGGCGGCGACGACGGGCCGGGCCACGACGGGCGGGGCGGCGACGACGGGCGGGGTGACGACGGGCGGGGCGACGACGGGCGGGGCGACGACGGGCGGGGCGTGAATCCGGCCGCGGCCTGAGGGGAGGTGCGGCGGGGCGGGAGGGCCGCCGCGAGCCGGCGGCGGGCGGGCGACCGGGCCGCCGGCCGGTGGCGTCGGCGTCGATCCGTGGGACACTTCCGTGCGCCGCGATGGCTGCCGACGCCACCCAGTATCTGCTGCCCGAGGGGATCGGGCTCGACGTGGCGCTCGAGCGGCTCGGGGCCTGCTTCCAGCTCGGGGTCGGGCCGGCCGTGGCCACCGAGCGGACGTTCTACGACACGTTCGACGGGCGTCTGCGGGCGGCGGGGCTGGCGCTGATCGCCGAGGACGGCGGCCGCCTGGTCGCGGCGGCCGGCCCGAGCTACCGGGAGCTCGCGGCGGCGCCGGGGGCGGCCGGGGCGGCGGGCGAGCTGCTGCGGGCCGAGGATCTTCCGGCCGGGCCGGTGCGGGAGGCGATCGAGCCGATCATCGACGTCCGGGCGCTGCGGCCGATCGCCCGGACGCGGGGCCGGGCGCAGACCCTGCGGGTACTCAACAGCGACGAGAAGACCGTGGTGCGACTCGTGCTCGAGGCGGCGTCGGCGCTGGAGACGGACGGCGGGCGGGGGGGCGCGGCGGCCGGGCGCGGGGGGGTTGCCGGTGGCGGGGCGGGTGCCGGTGGCGGGGCGGGTGTCGGTGGCGGGGCGGGTGCGGGTGGCGGGGCGGCGGCCGGTGGCGGGGCGGCGGCTGGTGCCGGGGCGGCGGCCGGTGGCGGGGCGGGAGCGGTGAGGCTGCGGTCGCGGGTGCTTGTCGTGGGCGTGCGCGGCTACGACCGGGCCCTCGAGCGGGCACGGCGGACGCTGGGCGAGGACCTCGGGCTGGAGGCGACCGAGCTGCGGCTCGACGACGCGGCGGTGAGCGCCTTCGGGGGAACGCCGGGCGGGGCGTCGACGAAGCTCGACCTGCGCCTGCGAGCCGACGAGCCGGCGGGGCCGGGGGCGGGGACGGCGCTGCGGGAGATGCTGCGAACGATCGAGCTGACCCTGCCGGGGGTGCTGGCCGACATCGACACCGAGTTCCTTCACGACCTGCGGGTGGCGGTGCGGCGGACGCGGTCGATCCAGCGCCAGCTGGCGGGCGTGTTCGCAGCCGACCGGCTGCGGTGGTTTCGGGCGGAGTTCCGCTGGCTCGGGCAGGTGACCGGGCCGACGCGGGACCTCGACGTCCTGCTGCTCGACTTCGCCCGCCTGCGCGCGGCGCTGCCGGCGGAGCGGGCGAGTGAGCTGGCCCCGCTGGGGGACCTGCTCCGGGGCCGGCGGGAGCTCGAGCGGGTTCGGATGTCGGCGGCGCTCGGGTCGGAGCGGGCGCGGTCCCTGCTCGACGAGTGGGCGAGCTTCCTGGCCGATCCGGGCGATCCGGAGCGGGGGCGCGACGCCGGCGGAGTGGCCGGGCGGCCGCTCGGGGCGTTGGTGGGCGGGCGGATCCGGACGGTGTACGGCGAGATGCGGCGGGCCGGGCGGGCGATCGACCAGGCGACGCCGGCGGAGGAGCTCCACGATCTGCGCAAGCAGGGCAAGGAGCTCCGCTACCTCCTCGAGCTGTTCGCCGGGCTCTTCCCGGCCGAGGCGGTGCGCTCGACGGTCCGGGCGCTGAAGGGCCTCCAGGAGACGCTCGGCAGGTTCCAGGACCGAGAGGTGCAGGCGACGATGCTCCGGTCGCTCGGCGAGGAGCTGGCGGTGGCCGAGGGCGGGCCGGCGGCGCTGCTGGCGCTGGGCGCGGTGCTCGAGGGGGTCGAGGGAGAAAGCCGGGCGGCGCGGGCGGAGTTCGCCGAGCGCTTCGCGGTCTTCGCGGCCGGCGGACAGCGGAGCATCGTGCGGGAGGCGTTCCGGTGACCCGGATCCTCGCGAGCTACAACATCAAGGGCGGCGTCGGGAAGACCTCGACGGCGGTGAACCTGGCGTACCTGGCGGCGCGGGGCGGAGGGCGGGTCCTCCTGTGGGATCTCGACCCGCAGGGGGCGAGCAGCTTCCTCTTGCGGATCAAGCCGAAGGTGAAGGGCGGTGGGGACCGGCTGATCACCGGGCGGACTGATGTGGGCAGCCTGATCCGGGGAACCGACCAGGAGCGGCTCGACCTGCTGCCGGCCGACTTCTCCTACCGGCGGATGGATCTGACGCTCGACGCGACGAAACGACCGGAGCGTCGCCTGGGGCGGGTGCTGAGGCCGCTGGCCGACGAGTACGACTACATCTTCCTCGACTGCCCGCCGAGCATCTCGCTGGTGTCCGAAAGCGTGTTCGCTGCGGCCGACAGCCTGCTCGTGCCGCTGATCCCGGCGGCGTTGTCGATGCGCACGTTCCCCCTACTCGAGCGGGTCGTCCGCGGCGGCCCGGAGGTGCTCGGCTTCTTCTCGATGGTCGACGGGCGCAAGCGGATGCACCGGGAGGTGATGGAGACGATGGGCCGCGAGCACGCCGGCCTGCTGACGACGGTGATCCCGGCGGCGAGCGACATCGAGCGGATGGGGCTCCACCGGAGTGCGGTGGCCGAGTTCGCGCCGCGTGGCCGGGCGGCGCTGGCCTACGAGGCACTCTGGCGCGAGGTGTTCGCCCGGCTGAGCGGGGCTGGCCCGCCCGGGCGGCCGGTGCGATGATTGCCCTCGTCGGGCCCCCGTAGCTCAACCGGACAGAGCGCCGGCCTTCTAAGCCGGATGTTGCAGGTTCGAATCCTGCCGGGGGCGCTACTGCGCTTCGGGGTCTGCTTGGCCCTCAAGTAGAGCAATGAACGGAGCCAGGTCCCACCGCGGCCTTCGACGCCGGGGCGGTCCCGGCCGGACCGGCAGGCGTAGTAGGCTGGACGGCGTGGGAGTGGTGGATCCGCACGCGGGGACCAAGCTGTGTCCGCAGTGCGGCGAGCACGTCGGGCAGCACGCAGTCGTCTGCCACTTCTGCCGCTACCGGTTCGACGTCGGGCGACGGGCGCGGCGCCGGGCGCCGAGATTCGTCTCAGGGCTGACGGCCGCCGTGATCCTTGCCGCGCTGATCGTGCTGGTCGTCGTCTGGACGACGGGTGCGCTCGACAAGCCGCTGAGCCTCTACCAGGCATCGATCAATGCCCACGTCTGCTACCGCTCACCGAGCGGCGCCGTGGCCTGCGGGGGAGGCGCCCAGCCGCGATGCTCGGCCCGGACCTCGACCTCGACGGTCGCTCCGCTCACCTCGCAGGAGAAGTGCTTCGGCGGGTTGATCGATCAGCGCGACACGCTGATCCCGACTCGCTAGCGCTGGGCGCCGGTCGGGCGGCGGGGGCGGATCAGCCGCCGGGGCAGCCGGCCGCGTAGAGCCGCCATGACCGGTCCTGGCTGACCAGAGGCAAGGGACCCGACTCGAAGGGGCGCAGAAGCCGCAGGCCGCGGGGCGTGACCCCGAAGTAACGCCCGGCGGCGGCGGTGATGGGAACGAGGACCAGGCCGCGGGCCGGAGGACGGGTGCCGGTGCGGGCGACGCTCCGCGGCGGCAGGTCGAAGTCGTAGGCGACGAGCGAGGTCAGGGTGAAGCGGGGTACGTAGAACGGCAGGCAGCGACGGAGCGCCACTCGGACCTCGGCTCGGTCCGCGAGGGTCACGAGGTCGGCCTCGGCCCTGACCGCGGCCCGCTGATCGCCGCGGACACGGAGGTCACCGCGGACGTGGGAGGCGGCGACGTAGAGCACGAGGACGCCGGCGGCGGCCGTCCAGACGAGGCCGAGCCGGCGCTGGTGGCGTCCGGGGCGGGCGAGCAGGCGGTCGCGGCCGGCGAGGACGGCGTAGGCGAAGAAGAGCGAGAACATCGCGGCGGCGAGGAGGAGGAAGCGCTCGAGGAGGGGCACACCCGAGACGCCGAGGGCGGCGAACTCGGCGAGGGCGAGGCCGAGCAGGACGAGGGCGGGGGCGAGGGGCCGGCGGGCGAGCACGGCGGCGGCGAGGGCGCCGAGGGTCCCGACGGCGAGGACGGGGAGGCCGACGAGGGCGCGCAGGCCGCGCAGCGCGGCGCTCGGCACCTGCCCCACCCCGTGGGCGAAGATGCCGGTCTCGGAGGCGGCCTGCGTGTGGGTAAGCGAGTAGGCAGGGTCGCCGATGACGATCACGTCGCCCAGGGCCCAGAGCAGTGGCGCCGCGGCGACGAGCCCGGCGGCGGCGATCAGGTCCCGACGGGGGAGGCCGACGACGGCGAGGTAGAGCCAGTAGGCGCCGGCGAGGCCCCACGCTTCGGGGCGCATCAGCCCGGCGAGGCCGAGGAGGACGAGGGGCGCGGGGAAGCGCTCCGACCGTGCGGCGATCAGGGCGGCGGCGGCGAGCACGAGGCCCAGGGCAGGCATGTCTGAGAGGCCGGAGCCGCCGAGCCCGTCGGTCAGGAAGGGCCGGCTGAGGACGAGCGCGCCGACGGCCAGGACCGCCCCGGCCGTGGCGATTCGCCTCCGTTGGTCGTCGGGGCCGCCCCGTGCGCGCTCGAGGCACGTCCGCGTCAACATGAACAGGGCGGTTGCGGCGACGCCGAGGCTGAGGAAGATGATCGCCTGGACGACGTACCAGCCGCCGGGGCTCCCGAACGCGGCCGCCGCCGTGGCCAGGAGGGTCGCGAGCGGGTGGGGCGTCGAGGCGCCCGGCGTGCGGTAGTCGGGCAGGTGGCCGCCGAGGATCTCCCGACCCCAGACGAGGGCGTAGCCGATGTCGTAGTAGTTGAGCGGGAGGGGGCCGGCCAGGAGGCGGGCGGCGATGGCGAGGCCGAGGCTGCCGAGCGCCCAGCCGCGCCGGCGGCCACCGCGGCCGGCCGCCATCAGCGGCGGAGCCGGCAACGCGCCATCAGCGGCGGACCCGGCAGCGCACGAGGGTGCGGACGACGCGCAGCCCGTCGACCCAGGTCAGCTTCTTGCCGGCCTCGGTCGGGCGGGCCTGGTAGCTGACCGGCATCTCGTAGATGCGCTCGCCGCGCTGGAGGAGCCGGGCGACGATTTCGGCCTCGATCGCGAAGCCGGGCTCGCGGAGGGGAAGCGCGCGGAAGACCTCGGTGCGCATCACCTTGTGGCAGCTCATCAGATCGCGTATGTAGACGTTGAAGAGGATGTTGGCGAACAGGGTCACGCCCTTGTTGCCGAGGACGTAGGCGAACGAATGGCTTGTGTAGCCGTCGAAGGCGCGGACGCCGAGGACGACGTTGGAGCGCCGGGACAGCAGCGGCTTCAGCAACTGCGAGAGGTCTTCGGGGTCGTACTCGAGGTCGGCGTCGAGGATCGCTGCGAACTCGCCCCGGGCGGCGGCCAGGGCCGTCCGGACGGCGGCGCCCTTGCCGCGATTTCCCGGATGGCGCAGGTAGACCACCGGTTCCGGAAGCTCAGCCCGGGCGAGGATCTCGCTCGTACCATCGGTCGACCCGTCGTCGACGATGATCAGCTCGAACGAGGCCGGCAGCTCGGCGGCCAGGGTGACCTCGATCGCATGCTCGATGGTGGCGACCTCGTTGAACACCGGCATCAGGATCGAGAGCGCTGGGGTGCTCGCCACGGACGGCCACCCTACTCGTCCATTCGTCCACGCGACCGGTCGCGGCGCCGGTCCGCGGAGGTGCGCGTCGATGAACCGGGCATGGCGGGCTCCGCGCCCGGCCTCGCCGGCGACGAGCTACCCCGCCCGCGGCTTTCGCTTCGGCGATCAACACAAGGAGAGCAGGACGATGAACGGTCGGAGCAAACGACGGACCCTGGCCGTGCTGGCCGCCGGGGGAGCGATGGCACTCGCCGGCCCGGCCGATGCGCTGGCCAGCCCGGGCGAGCGGCAGGCCTCGCTGCTCGGCGGCCTGACCGGGGCGGTGTCGGGCGCGACTGGTGGCGGTTCGGGCGCCGGGAACTTGGTGGGCGGCCTGCTTCCGGGCGTGACGGGCCTGCTCGGCGCGACGAGCCAGGGCGGGGCGCCGACGGCGGTCGTCGTGACCACGGTGAACTCGCTGCTCGGCGGGACGTCGACGCCTCCGACGCCGACGCCGACCGCGCTGGTGGGGACGGTCACGGGTGTCGTGAGCTCGCTTCAGCAGGGGGATTCCGGTGGGCTGCAGAACGCCCTGGCCGGGACGCTGAGCTCGCTGGTGGGCGGGTCGGCGACGATCCCGAACCCCGATCTCGTCACCTCGGACGTCCAGGGAGCGGTTGCCTCGCTCCTGGGCGGCAACCAGCAGGCGGCGGTCGGGCAGCTCAGCGACCTGGTCGGCCAGCTCGTCGGTCTGACCGGCGGCGTCCTGCCGCCCGGCGTGACGGCCGGCGTCCAGGCGGCGGTGACCGCCCTGCTCCACGGCGACGCGGTCGGCGCGCTCAACGGCCTCGCCCAGGCAGTGAGCGCGGCGGTGGCCGGTGTCCCGGCGGCGGCCGGGGGAGCCGGCGGCAGCGTCGCGAACTTCGATCTCCCGGGCGCGCTCGGCGGCGTCGGCAGCGCGGTCGGGCCGGTGCTCGGAGGCAGCGGCCCGCTGGCGCCGGGTCGGCTGTTCTTCGTGGTCAACGGCGCCCACACGGCCAGCGGCGCGAAGCTCGTCGTCCGCGGGGCGCGGCTCGTCCAGCACGGAAGCCGCGTGCGGGTCAAGGTGAGCTGCATCGGGCAGGCGTCGCAGACCTGCAGCGGCGTGGTCAAGATCCACCAGCTGACCAAGACGATCGCCCGTTCCGCCCAACTGAAGATGACCGGAGGACAGACGCAGAAGATCGTCCTCAAGGTGGCCGGTCATCAGACCAAGAAGAGCTCGACCAAGGGGAAGCGCCACTAGGCGGTGGTCGAATGCTCGGAGGAGAGCCCCGGCCGGGGCCGATCGGCCCCGGCCGCGGGCGGTGGATGGCGGCGGACGCGCGCCTCGCGGCGTGCCCGCCTTCACCGACCCGACGGGCCAGAGCGCCCGGGGCACCGACCGGCGCCCGAGCCCCGCGTGGGCTGGGGCGACCCGGCGGACGGCGCCGGCGCGGACCCGCAGGCGTTGCTAGATTGCCTGTGGTCGTCAGCGCTTGGTGGGCGTAGCTCAGTTGGTAGAGCTCCGGGTTGTGGTCCCGGCGGTCGGGGGTTCGAGTCCCCTCGCTCACCCTCACTAAACACCTGCAAATCCGGGTGTTTCTGCGAGGGTCGCCAGCTCAGAGATCAAATCCATGGACCAATCATGGACCAATTTGTTCTCGTACTTGCGCCGGGCGACCCCGATGGCCCCCGTCATCGGTCGTCCATGGGCCGCCGGGTCGAGTCCCGACGCCACGGTCTTGATGGCAGCCGCCCTACACGTTCGTCATCCGTCGGGAGCACGTCCCCGCCGCTCCGAAAGCGACGCTTGGTCTCGAAGCACCAAGGCGGCGGGCGGGCTGCCTCGCGCGCGACGCTCCCCGCTTGCCGTGCTCAAGACGACAACCGGTCGGCGGAGCCGACGCGATTCCGCTCCTGCTTCGGGGAGCGAGGAGCAGGCGTCCGACGTCGGCGCGGCCGCGGTGTTGGACTCGTCGAGGTCGGTGGCGCCGGCCCGGCCGAGGAGGTCGCTTCGCTCCCAGACGGTTACGCAAGTTGCGGCCGCTGCGCGACCGGCTGGGCGCCGACGATCGGTTCGTTATCGGTGTTCGACAGGCCCTCCGCCACCAGTCCGGCGATGCGCGCCTGCGCCGCGGTCAGGCTCGCCCAGCCCGAGCTCTGACCAACGCGCGTGGCGGGTCGGCGACGGCCCACGCCCAGCGAGCGCAGCGTCGCGTCGATCCGGGCCACGTCCAGGTCGGACCCGACCGCGTCCTGCCGACCGCGTCCAGGAGCGAGCGGCTCTGCTCGAGCAGTGCTTCGGCCTCGGCGCGGGCGCCGTTGCGCGCGGCGGCATCCCCGGCGTCTTCGCAGGTGGCCGCTCGGGCTGGCGCGAACGGCGTCGTCGCGTACGCGCGAGCAGCTCGCTGACGCAGCGCACCGTCGCTGGCCGGCGCAGAGGTGGCTACGTCTAGGCGACCACTACCCGCTCATACCGTTCGCAGGGCCACGGTGGGCGGCATCCGGGATGCTCGAACGGCCGGTATGAGGCCAGCGAACGCGCCGATGAGGATTGCGGAGGCGATACCGCCCGACCACACCTCGGTGGGGATTACGATGGCCCACTGTTTCGTGCTGGCGTAGAGGGCCGTGGCGACGATTCCGGCGAGCACACCGACGATGCCGCCGAGGACGGCGAGCAGGATCGACTCGCCGAGGAACTGGGTGCGGATCTGACTCTTGGTCGCGCCGAGGGCGCGGCGCAGGCCGATCTCCGAGCGGCGTTCCAGGACCGAGATGATCATGATGTTGGCGACGCCGACGGCGCCCACGATCAGGGCCACCACGCCGAGCCCGAGGAAAAGGCTGTCGAACGCTCCGGCCGCGGCGGCGCGGGCGGTGAGCACGTCGGAGGGCTGGCTGACGTTGACCTCGTTGGGTGCCTGGGGGTTGGCGGTCGGCGCGAGCAGCGCCTGGACGGCGGTCTCGCGGCCTGTGGCGGCGCGGACGTAGATCGTGCTGGGAGGGCCGACTCGCTTCTCGCCACCGACCAGGCTGACGTAGCCGAGATACCTCTGGGCAGCCGGATAGCCGACCAGCGCGCTGACGTCGAGGTCGCTGGCCAGGGGTGAGGGCTCCAGGATGCCCGCGACGTTGAACCACTGGTGTCCCAGCCAGATCCGCTGATCGGCGTGGACGCGGTCGATGCCCAGGCGCTGGGCAGCGACCGTCCCGAGCACGACCACCGGCTCGCGGGCGGTGCCGGCGTTGAGCCAGCTGCCGCGCGCGACGGCGGTGTTGAGCACCGACAGCAGGTTCAGGGTGGTGGCGCGCACCTGCAGGCCGCCGCTGTTGGCTGCCGGGATCAGCGAGCTGCGGTAGGCCATCTCGTGCTTCATGAGGCCGGTGTGCGCCAGTTGCTGGACGTGATCCAGGAGGGTGATCCGTCCGGGCGCCTCGACGGGCAGCTTGGCCTCCTGGCCGGTGATGCTCTGGCCTGCCTCGATGGTCAGAAGGTTCGTGCCAAGCCGATCGATCTCCGCAAGGAGCCCAGCCTGTGACGACGCGGACAGCCCGAGGATCGCCACGATCGCCGCCGTCCCGATCGCGATCCCCAGCGCGGACAACGCGGCGCGGAGCGGCCGGGCGCGCAACCCAACACTCGACACCCGCAATCCGTCCTTCAGCGCCAGCCGTCCGCTCACGGCGCTCATGGCCGCTCGTCCTTCGTCCCGGCGACGCGAACTTCTCGCTCGCGACGGGTGTCGGAGACCACTCGGCCGTCGAGCATTCGGATCTGGCGGGGCAGCTGACCGGCGAGGCCGCCGTCGTGGGTGATCATCACGATGGTGGCGCCTCCCGCGTTGAGCTCCCGGATGAGCTCCATGATCGCTGCGCCGTTCGCGCTGTCGAGGTTCCCGGTCGGCTCGTCAGCGAGGACGATCGCCGGACGTCCGACGAGGGCCCGGGCGATCGCCACCCGCTGGCGCTCCCCGCCGGAGAGTTTGGTGGGCTTGAACGCCGCGCGGTGGGAGAGGCCGAGCCTTTCCAGCGCCTCGTCGGCGCGCTCGCGCCGCTCAGCGGCAGGGGCGCCGGCGTAGAGCAGCCCGTCGGCGACGTTCTCGCGCACGGTGGCATGCTCGGTCAGGAAGAACTGCTGAAAGACGAAGCCGATCTGCTGAGCGCGTAGCCGCGACACGTCGCAGTCGGCCAGCTGCGTGGCGTCGACCCCGCCGATGCGGACGACGCCGCTGGAGGGGCGCTCCAGCGTTCCAACGATGTGCAGAAGCGTGGACTTGCCCGAGCCCGATGGCCCGACGATGGCCACAAGCTCGCCGCGTTGCACGCGGAAGGACACCCCGCGCAGCGCGGCCACGGGCGGCTGCTCGCCGTAGACCTTGGTCACAGCATCGAGTTCCAGAACTGTGTCCTTCATAGCGACGGCACCGCGACTCGATCGCCGGCCCGGAGGTCGCCCTCGACCTGGACGCGCCCGCCGGCGGTGTCGAACAGGCCGACGTGCACCGCGACCAGGACTCGTCGTTCGCCGGCGCGCACGACCTCGACCGCAAAGCCGCCGCCGGACTTGCCGACCAGCGCAGTGACAGGGACGCTCAGCGCGTTGTCCACGCCGGCGATGGTGATGTCCACGCCGACTGGAGCCTGATCGAGCCCGCCGGCCTTGCCGGGGTCGTCGAGGCTGATGTAGGTGGGGATGGTCGCGCCGGCGGCGCTGCTGCCCTGACCGGCGGACTCGGCGACCCTGCCGAACCCGGCGACCCTCCCCGTCGTCGTCGTGTTGCCCGGCAACGTGATCTGCGCGCGATCCCCCTGCTTGACCCGGCCCTGATCGGACGGATCGAGGTTCACCTGCACGTGCAACGCGCCCGAGGTCGCGCTCAGCGCCTGCGCACCCGGCTGCGCGGGGGCGCCGAGCGCGACGGCGACCCTGGCAATCCGCACCGCCGCAGGCAGAAACACCGCATCACCAAGCGCAAGTGCACCGGTCACCTGGGCGTCCCGGCGGCGCTGCAGCGCCTCGAGCGCGCGTTGCGTCTTCGTGGTGAAGACGCCGCCGGCGGCGCGCACGTGCATGCTGCGGTTGAGCTGACGGACGTCGTGACCGGCATCTCCCACGTGCAACGCGCGGTAGACGGGGACCGTCCCGCACAGCAGCAGCACCGGCCTGTCGTCCACCCGATACAGCACGCCGCCGCAGTCGACCTTTTCACCCACCTCGGGCAGCTCGGTGTACGTGCCACGTGCGTAGTTGATCGCTGAGAATGGCGACCCGTCTGACCGCGCCCGATAGGTCAGGGTCCCGTCCTGGGAGACCGCGGCCGACAGCTTGCCCTCCTGCACCGGCGCAGTACTCACCGACGCGACCGGCGGGCCCGCCGTCGCTTCCTGGCCGCCGGACAGCACGACCACCCCGCCGGTGGCGGCCACAGCAACCACGACGCCTGCACCCGTCAACGCCCAGCGCTGGCACCTCATCCGCCCTGCCCTCCCGCTGCGAGTCCCAACACCGAGCCGCACTTCTTCATCGCAGCGTTGAGGATGGTCATGCCACCGGGCCTGTTGGAGGATGGGATCTTTGTCGTGTCGACGAGGGGGTCGCCGTTGACGGGGTCCGGGAAGTCCTTCACGCCGTTCTCGCGGATGCAGCCGGCGAACCTGAGCGCTCCCAACTGCTGCTTGGAGCTCCGCTTGCTGCTCAGCGCGCCCGGCGGCTCCAGCGCCTTGCATTCGTCGACGGCCTTCTGCCACACCGCGGGCCTCACATCGATCCCGAAGACGAAGTCGCCCTTCGCGTCCGCGTCCGGGAAGTGAGGGACGCCGTGCCCGCGGATGCATTCGGCGAACTTCACTGCCCTGCCCTGATCGGTGGCGGTCGACTTCGCGCCGGCGCCGCCGGCAGTGCCAGCACCGGGCGGTGCGCTCAAACCACAGCCTGCGCCTATCAGGGGGACCAGTGCAAGGGTTACCAACGGCCGCAGGTTCCTACTCATGTTCGCTCCATCTCTGTGGTTGCGTTAACAGGGGGGTTGGCGGAGGCTTGCTCGGTCATGGCCGCAGCCTTGGGTCTTGCGCGGCGTCGACATACGACCGAGGACAGCCGTGCGCGATCGCCTGTGGGCGCAGTTCGTAGTGCCACGGCTCGTTGCCGTAGATCTGACAGAGCCCGTATGCCGCGCCGTGCGCAGACAGCCAAGGCCGCGGCACCGGAGAGCCCGATGTCCACCGCGTCGCCGAACACGTGAGGAGACGTGGCGCCGGTGGCCACCCATCGAGCGGCCTCCGCTTCTGAGCCGTACGCGGCGATCGCCCCACGGCGTAGTTGCTCCTCGTACGCGGGAGAGCGCCAGCCGCCGTTGACGACGAGCTCGACGGCTTCTGCCCCGGCATCGGTCGCGGCCCGGCGCAGGGCGCCGAGGAGGGCCGGGTCGAGCCTGGCGACACCAGGAACTCCGTCGTCGAAGACCATCGTCCCGTCGGGGACGGCACCGTCAGCCTCTCCAAGCGAACCGAGTGGCCGACGAGGTTCATCGAGAAGGTGGTCTACGGGTGATGCGACCGTGGAGGGCCGTGCTGTCGTGGACGGCAAGAACATCCGCGACTGGGAGCCGACGGCCGCAGCGATCGCCACGATGGCGACGAGCAGAACGGCGAGACGGATCCTGCGGATTCGGCGGGGCGTCGTTCGTGCTGGTTCGCTGTAGGCCACGCCGCCATTGAAGGCAGCCGGGTGTTGCCAGCGCGTATGCGGTTTTCGATACGCCGACGATATGCGCCAGCTCGTAGCATCCGATCGTGCGTGTCTTGATCGTTGAGGACGAGCCCTACATGGCCGAAGCCATCCGCGACGGGCTACGCCTAGAGGCGATCGCGGCCGACATCGCCGGCGACGGCGCGGCCGCCCTGGAGCTGCTGAGCGTCAACGCCTACGACATCGCCGTCCTGGACCGGGACATCCCCGCGCCCTCCGGTGACGAGATCGCGAGACGGATCGTGGCCTCCGGCAGCGGAATGCCGATCCTCATGCTCACCGCCGCCGACCGCCTCGACGACAAGGCCACGGGATTCGAGCTCGGCGCCGACGACTACCTCACCAAGCCGTTCGAGCTCCAGGAGCTGGTGCTGAGGCTGCGAGCACTCGATCGCCGGCGCGCCCATCATAGGCCGCCAGTGCGAGAGCTCGCCGGCCTGAGGCTCGATCCGTTCCGCCGCGAGGTGTACCGCGACGACCGCTACGTCGCGCTTACCCGCAAGCAGTTCGCCGTTCTCGAGGTCCTCGTCGATGCCGAAGGCGGCCTCGTCAGCGCCGAGGAGCTGCTCAACCAGGCGTGGGACGAGAACGCGGACCCGTTCACCAACGCCGTCCGCATCACGGTCTCGGCCCTGCGCAAACGGCTGGGCCAGCCGCCGATCATCGCCACCGTGGCCGGCGCCGGGTACCGGATCACCACGCAATCAGACACCAGCCGAGGCGAAGCGCGTGGATAGAGACGCTGGCTTGAGCGTTCGACTCAAGCTGACCCTCAGCTACGCCGGCTTCCTCATGCTCGCCGGTGCCCTGATGCTGGCGGCCGTCTGGGTGTTCCTGTTGCGAGGCCACCCCGCCAGCAGGCTCGTTCCGAAGCTCTCCAACTTCCCGCGCGCCCTCGACCCACATAACTTTGGCCCGGCCGTCTTCGGCTCGGCGGCAGTCCTAGTGCTGGCGTTCCTACTGGTGTTCGGTCTCGTGGCCGGGTGGTTTCTCGCCGGCCGGATGCTCGCTCCCCTCGACCGGATCGCCGAGGCCACTCGCCTCGCTACGACTGGATCGCTGACCCACCGAATCCAACTACCCGGCCGCAGAGACGAGTTTCGCGAGCTCGCCGACGCCTTCGATGCCATGCTCGCGCGGCTCGAGTCACACGTGGCGCAACAGCAGCGATTCGCCGCCAACGCCTCCCACGAGCTGCGCACCCCGCTGGCGATCACACAGACGCTGCTCGACGTCGCCCGCAACGAGCGCGGCCGCGGCAACGACGAACTCGTCGACCGCCTCCACGCCGTCAACGCCCGAGCGATCGACTTCACCGAAGCACTGCTCCTGCTCAGCCGCGCCGACCAGCGGTCCTTCGTCCCAGAGCAGGTCGACCTATCGCTCATAGTCGAAGAAGCCATCGAGACGCTCGTACCCTTCGCAGAACAACGCGGCATCACCGTCGAGGCCTCCGGCGACGCGACCCCGACCACCGGCTCACCCGCACTCCTGCTGCAGATGACGACGAACGTCGTGAACAACGCGATCATCCACAACCTGCCTGAAAAGGGCACCGTGTGGGTCACGACCCGCGCTGACCCCAACGGCGTGGAGCTCACCGTCGAGAACACCGGCGAGCAGCTCACCCCACGGCTAGCCGACACGCTTGCCGAGCCGTTTCAGCGCGGCTCCAATCGCATACGCACCGACCACGCAGGCGTCGGCCTCGGCCTGGCAATCGTCAAGAGCATCACCCAGGCACACGACGGCACCCTCACCATCACCCCCCGCCCCGCTGGCGGGCTCCGCGTCACGGTGCAACTACCCGCCGCCTCGCAGCCGCGACGGATAGCCATGCCAGGCGCATGCTGACTCCTATACGCCGGACCGACCCCGCCAATCCTGCGTTCTACGACGCGCTCGGGCGCGCTGCTTTGCCGGACGGACATGAGGGTTGCACCGTCTGCCCGGCTGTGAGGAGCCGATGGGCGACCCCAGCAGCGGGAGGTGGCCCGATGACGATCGCAATCATTGAGTCCGCCACGCTCGACGGTTCAGCCAGGGTCCCGGCTGACTTCAGGTCAGTCTTGCGCCTCGCCTTCTCGCCCGGCCCCCGACCAGGAGGAGGGGCGCGAGGCGCGAGCTGCCTATTGCGCTGCCGGGCCGTAGTCCAGGTCGCGCGGCCGGCCGGGCCCTTCTGTCTCGGGTTCGGGGACCGCGGTCGGGTGGTTGACGATGCGGTGGTAGTTGAGCCGCATCAGCTCGATCACGTCGTGGACGTCGGCGTCGTCGTCGATCCGCCGCAGTGCGGGACCGGGCTTGCGCGGGAAGACGGGGTGTTCCGTGATTCTGTTCTGCTCCTTGAGCTCGAACCAGACGTCTTTGGGGAACGCGAAGTGGACGGTGTGGTCGCCGTGGACATGGCCGAGCTCGCGGCGTCCGACCTTGAACGCGAGTTCGCCCCGCCGCCCGTAGACGGTCTCGACTCGGGGCCACGCCGCCACTTCTTCTCTGATCCGTTGGCTCGGTGTCTGGGTGCCGGTCAATGTGCCTCCAACCCTAATCGCCTTTTGTTGTTCCAACCTAAAACCGCGAGTCCAGTTGCAGTCAAGCGTCCGAGGCGACGCGTCGTGGAGATCTCGAACTTCGGTCGCCTCGACCAGTTGGTTGCGCTCGACGGCTGGAGTAGGGGCCACCGAGGTTGGGCTTGTCGTCGGATGCCGCGCGCCGATCCGCCGCGTCGAATCCGTCCCGCTACAGCGACGGTTGGCCTGCCGCTGATCCACGGAAGGGCAGCCTGAGTCGACAGCCGGCCCGGGGTGGCCCGTGCCAGGCGAAAGCGGAAGTTTGACCGGCGGCTGCGCATGCGTCGATTGATGTCGTGCCTCAGCCGACGGTGCAGGAGCTTCGAAGCCTGCTGCCCGAGTTGCGGTGGAGCGGATGGGCCACCGCGACTTCAAGACGACCCAAGATCTACGCCGACTACCAGCCCGATCAGCGCGAGGCGGAGCTGATCGACGGAGCGTTTGCCGCTGCGCCGGCTTGGGACCAATTTTGGGACCAATCTGAGCACAACTGCGACCAAGTGGAAGGGTCGGACCCAGTACATCCGGGACTTTCTGGGTTGGGCAGGTCCCCCAAGTCGGGTTGTGGCCCCGGCGGTCGGGGGTTCGAGTCCCATCGCTCACCCTCGGGAAAGTAGCCGCAATTCCAAAGTAACTGGCTGGCGAGGTCAAGGGCCAGCCGTGCTTGAGGCGCGTGAGCTCCCGATGAGCGCCTCGCCGGTCGGGACGCCGGCCCCTCTCGCTCCCGATGCGCCGTCCCCGACCGAACCAGCGTCAGGGGGCGCGGGGGTCGTACGCCGTCGCGTCGTAGGGCAGGTCGGGGTGCTCGCCGGGGTGAGCGAGCCGGTAGCTGCGCATCCGGCCCTGCTTCTGGTCGAAGGCGATCACGCGCTGGAGGGTGAACGGCCGCGCCGGCGGCGATCCATCGAGCAGCTCGGCCAGGCGCTGTGAGACGTAGCCCATCGCGCTCATCGTCCGCACGCGGCTGGCGAACAGCTCCTGGCCGACGAACAGCGCGTTGTCGCGCAGCGCCTCCTTCAGCGGCTCGGGGACGTTGGCAATTTGGCCGGCCTCGTTCCTGGCCCAGGCGGCCAGCTCGTACGTGGTGCGGTCGATGATCGCCACGCGCGTGTAGAAGCCGTAAAAGACCCCGTGCAGCGCGTCGGCGCGCTCGTCCTCGGGGAGGTCGTCGATGTAGGTCTTCAGGCTGTCGACGAGTGACGGAGCCGCCGCGGCGGCCTGGTCATCGGGGGACATCGGACAGCGCCATTCCCCTGCGGCGCGGTCAGGAACCCTCGGCGCCCGGCGAGTCGCCGAGCTCGGCGCCCTCCAGCAGCGAGGGCGCGAGGACGGAGTCGGCCGCGGCGGTGACGCGGAGTCCGACGACGCGGCCGTAGTGGTCGAAGTCCAGGATGATGCCTTCGAGCGCTGGGATCGTGTCGGCCTCATCCAATGCATCGAGCGCCACCGAATGGCGCACCTCCGGCGGGCGACCGGTCACGAGCGCGACGTACGCCTCGCCGGCCTCGTTGAGCGTGACTGCGATGTCGGGCATCCGGGCAAGGGTACCCGCCCGCGGCCCCGGCGAACCCGAGCTGCCGAGCGCTACGCCGCCGCCGCTACTAGATCGCGACGGCTGAGCCCACGGGTGAGCCGTGCTGCGGCTCGGCCCGCGACCGCCTGCTCGTCGTGCTCCGCGTCCGTCCGCCCCAAGGACGAAGGCGCTGCCTCGGGCCGGGGTCCATCGGGTGTTCGCGCGCGCGACCGCCACCCACAGACCGCCCTCGACACCGACGCGCGATCGCGCTACCCTCGCGTCGCACCCAACGTCCGACTTGTCTTTGGGAGGCTGAGCCCGAGGCAGATGGGGTACGTGGTTTCGAACCGGTCACTGAGGCCGGCGGAAGGTCCTGAGGAGCTTTTCCGGAGATGAACCACCTGCGGGATGTCGTGCAATGGAGGCCGAGGCCTTGTCGCTGAGCCCTTGGGTCGCGGTCGACGTCGACACGGTGCCGTCCAAGCGGGCGCGCGAGCTGCGCGACGCTTGGGAGGACTTCGTCGACGACCGCTCGCAGGGAGACGAGGACGATCCGGGCACGCCGGACATCCGGCCGCCGATCGTCGACTCCTGGCGGCGCTCGCGCGAGGCGGGGGTGGATCCGACCGGGCGGCTGCGCGCCAGGTCGGCGTACGAGCTCACCGGCGCGCGCGAGCTGTGGGAGGAGCATCCGCTCCGCCGCACGAGCCCGCTCATCGAGCAGTGCATGGCCGAGACGCTGCTCGACGCCGACAACCTGCTCGTGGTCTCCGACGCCGACGGCGTGCTGCTGCACATCAGCGGCGAGACGCGGCTGCGCAACCGCGCCGCCGACGACATGAACTTCGTCGAGGGCGCGGTGTGGAGCGAGCCGTCGGCCGGCACGAACGCCATCGGCACCGCGATGGCCGCCTCGCACGCCGTCCAGGTCTTCGCAGCCGAGCACTTCGCCGAGCCGGTGCAGCGCTGGACGTGCTCAGCGGCTCCCGTCCTCGACCCCGACAACGGAAAGCTGCTGGGGATCATCGACCTCACCGGCGACTTCAGCGTGGTCAACCCGCTCAGCCTGGCGGTCGTGGTGGCCACCGCCCGCGCGGTCGAGGAAGTCCTGCGCGGCGAGCTGCGCGAGCGCAACGACCGGCTGCGCACGCGCTACGCCAAGCTGCTCGGGCCGACCTCGGCGGGCGCCGCGCTCGTCAACGGCGCGGGGCGCATCCTGCTCGACCCCGGCGGGCACTGGACGCGCGTCGCGCTGAACGCGATCCCCGCCGGCGGCGGCCTGCTCGCGCTGCCTTCCGGGGTCGAGGCGATCGCCGAGCCGATCGCCGACGAGGATGTCTACGTCGTGCGTCCAAGCCGCCCATCGTCGCGCCCCGCCCGCCCCATCCTGGAGCTGCGCGTGCTCGGCGAGGAGGCGCCGGAGGTGCGCCTGGACGGCGAGCTGGTGCGCGTACGCCCGCGCCATGTCGAGATGCTCGCGATCCTCGCGCTGCATCGCGGACGCCTCAACGCGGACATCATGTGCGCCGAGCTCTACGGCGACGACGGCCATCCCGCCAGCGTGCGCGTCGAGATGTCGCGGCTGCGCCGGCTGCTGCCCGACGTGTTCGAGTCCGACGGATACCGGCTGGTGGGCCCCGTGGCCAGCGACATGCGCCGCGTCCGCGCGCTGCTGGACCGCGGCGCCGTGCGCGAGGCGGCCGAGGCGTACCCGGGCCCGCTGCTACCGGGGTCCGAATCGCCCTTCGTCGGGCGCGCGCGCGACGAGCTCGACGGCTGGATGCGGCAGGCCGTCATCACCTCCGAGGATCGCGACGCGCTGTGGGCCTGGGTGCGCTCGTCCTCGGGCGCCGACGACCTGCTCGCATGGCAGCGCCTGCTCGCCGCCGTCGACTACGCCGACCCGCGGCGCAGCCTCGCGGTGTCCCGCACGCGTACGCTGCGCCAGGAACTCGGGCTCCAGCCCCGCTAGAAGGGCTCCGGCGACCGAGCCCGCGACTCGGGAACGAGGACTGTCGCTTGGCGTTCGAATTCGCCGTGGATCGCCTTTCATGCACAGGGTCCAGTGGGTCGCACGCGCGGCGCTTGCGACCGACAGCCCCGGAGCGCGAGCGCGTCGCCCTCGCGTCGCGCCGACGCCGGTGGCGACCTAGCTTTGGGAGGCTGCGCCCGTGGGCAGGTAGGCTACGTGGCTCGGACGATCATCGACGCTGGCGGAAGGTCACGCGAGGAGCTTCCCGGATGAACCCCTGGGGCAGGTCGTGCCACGGAGGCTGAGGCCTTGTCGCTGAGCCCTTGGGTCGCGGTTGACGCCGACACGGTGCCGTCCAAGCGGGCCCGCGAGCTGCGCGACGCGTGGGAGGACTTCGTCGGGGACCGCCTGCAGGGCGACGACGCGGACCCTGGCACCCCCGGCGTCCGCGGCCCGATCGCGGACTCGTGGCTGCGCTCCCGCGAAGCTGGCGTCGACCCGAGCGGCCGTCTGCCCGCGATGTCCGTCGTCGAGCTGACCGGTGCCCGCGCGATGTGGGACGAGCACCCGCTCAAGCTCGCGAGCCCGCTGATCGAGCAGTGCATGGCGGAGACCCTGCTCGACGCCGAGGACCTGCTCGTCGTCTCGAACGCAGAGGGCATGCTGCTCAGCATCCGAGGCGACACGCGGCTGCGAAACCGCGCCGCCGACGACATGAACTTCATCGAGGGCGCGCTGTGGAGCGAGCCCTCCGCCGGGACCAACGCGATCGGGACGGCGATGGCCGCCGCGCACGCCGTCCAGGTGTTCGCGGCCGAGCACTTCACCGAGCCCGTCCAGCGCTGGACGTGCTCGGCGGCCCCCGTGATGGATCCCGACACGGGGGAGATGATCGGCATCATCGACCTGACCGGCGACTTCAGCATGGTGAACCCGCTCAGCCTGGCGGTCGTCGTGGCGACTGCCCGCGCCGTCGAGGAGCTGCTGCGCGGCCAGCTCCACGAGCGCGACGACCGCCTGCGCACGCGCTACGGCGAGCTGCTCGGGCCGGCGTCGGCCGGCGCCGCGCTCGTGACCGGCACCGGCCGCATCCTGCTCGACCCCGGACAGCGCTGGCGGCGCGTCGCCTTCAAGGCGATCCCCGCCGGCGGCGGCGTGCTCGCGCTGCCCTCCGGCATCGAGACGTTCGCCGAGCCCGTCGCGGACGCCGATGTCTTCGTCGTGCGCCAGAACAGCCGGTCGTCGTCTTTGGCCCGCCCGCGCCTGGAGCTGCGCGTGCTCGGCGACGAGCCACCCGAGGTCCGGCTCGACGGCGTCGCGGTGCACCTGCGCCCCCGCCACCTCGAGATGCTCACGATCATTGCGCTGCACCGCGGCCACCTCAACGCCGAGCTGATGTGCGCGGAGCTCTACGGCGACGACGGGCATCCGGCCAGTGTTCGCGTGGAGATGTCGCGGCTGCGCCGGCTGCTCACCGACACGCTGTGGTCCGACGGATACGGGCTGAAAGGGCCGGTCGGCAGCGACGTCCAGCGCGTGCGCGCACTGCTCGACCGCGGCTCGGTCCGCGACGCGGCAGAGGCCTACCCGGGCCCGTTGCTGCCGGGCTCCGTCGCGCCCTGCATCGAACGCCTGCGCGACGAGCTCGACGGATGGATGCGCCAAGCCGTCGTCACCTCCGAAGACGCCGACGCCCTGTGGGCGTGGGTGCGCTCCGCGTCGGGCTCGAGCGATCTGCGCGCGTGGCAGCGGCTGCTCGCTGCGGTCGACTACACCGATCCGCGTCGCAGCCAGGCGGTCGCGCGGACACGCGCGCTGCGCCGCGAGCTCGGCCTATAGCAACCGAGTGTCGGCGGCGCGCGCGTGATGTCGGGCGCCGGTGCGATCAGCGCACGATCGGCGAGCCGAGCGGGTAGCTCTTGCCTCCCGTCGCAGCTGACGCGGCACCGAGGAACAGGTAGATCCCGATCGCGGCGAATATGAACGTCACGTACCCGGCCGCCTTGGTGAGCGTCGCGTCGGCGTTCGTGGTTCCGAAGACGAGCAGGACGAGTGCCACGACGACGAGGCCGGCCACCGCGGTGAACGCGACCGGTAGCCGCAGGGTCGCCAGCGTCAGCGCTCCCATGACGATCGCCCAGGAGATCTGGAAGAGCGCGACGCTGTCGGTCACGTCGGCGGCCGGAATCGCGAACCAGTTGTGGTTGAGGCCGAGCACGAGCACGGCGTAGCTCCACCAGAAGCCCGCAAACAGGCCGAAGATACAGGCGACGATCGTCTGTCCGAGTGCTGCCGCCCAAACGGCGGATACGAGCAGGCCCAGCCCGGTCGCCGCGAGGATGATCGGCACGGCGCTGCCCGCGGCAGCGGGCGGAACGTAGCCCACGAGCGCCAGGCCGAGCGCAAGCGAGCCGGCGACGAACATCGGCAGGCCGAGCACCGCGGGGTCGCCCGTCTGAGCGGCCGGCGCCGGGGGCGCGGGCACCGGCGCATGCGTCGGGAGAGGGGGGTCGGCGGTTGCTGACATGGCGGGCTCCTCATGTGGATGATCTTTCGCAACCGTCGCCTGGGCCGGCCGGGCACGGTCGCGGCGGTGGCTTGCTCCAGTCCGGTCTGAGTGCGACGCTAACGCTGTCGGATGCCTGCAGCCAAGAAGCTCGTGGTCTTCCGGCCATTACGGAGAAGGCCGCCGGCGCCGGGCGCTCGCGCGGACGGTCGCGCTGCGCCGCGAGCTGGGTGTAGCGGCGGTGTAACGCCGCGGTGATGCAGTACTCCCTGTCGGCTGCATGGGGTAGCCGGCAGTTCGTAGTGACCTCGGCCGGCTCGGTCGAGGAGGAGAGGAGCAACCATCACCGACAACGCCCCAGCCGCAGCGACGGCACCGCGCGGCCGTGGACGCGGCGTCGGCACCGCGCGCAACGTGGTCTCGCTGCTCTCGCTGCTCTCTTGTGCCGAGGATGGGCTGCGGGCCGACGAGGTCGCCGAGGCGCTCGGCAAGAGCACGTCGACCGCCTACTGCCTGCTCGACACCCTCTGCCAGGAGGGCTTCGTGGTGCATGGCGTCGACGGCGCCTACCACCTCACCGGCCATGCCCGCAGTCTCGTCCCCGCCGCCCGTGGCAACCAGCTGCCGACGGGTCTCGACGGCGTGCTCGACGAGCTCTTCACCCGGACCCACAAGCGCGTCTACCTCGCCGCGGCACGCTCCGGGAAGGTCGTCATCCCGCTCGTCCGTGGCCGCCAGGGCATGCCGCTGATCCCCGGTCTGGGATCGCGCATCGGCGAGAACGCGCACGCGCTCGCGCTCGGTAAGGTGGCGCTGTCGCTGCTCGGCGAGACCGCCCTGCAGCGCTACCTCGGCCGCGGTCTGCGGGCCTTCACGCCGGCCACGATCGTCTCGCCAGAGCACCTGCGCGCGCAGCTCGCCGAGATCTGCGCCGGCGCGGTCGCGTTCGACTGCGAGGAGTTCTCCGCCGATTCCTGCTGCCTTGCGGCACCGGTGCGCAACGCCGCCGGCCGGCCCGTCGCCGTGCTCGGCATCTCGATGTCCGCCCGCTGCTTCGAGGTCGAACGCGCGTCGCTCGAGGCTGTGCTCGTCGACGTAGCCGAGCGTGCGTCGGCGGTTCTCGCCGCCCGCCCGGTTCCCGCGACCCCGGAAGACCCACCCGTTCTTGGGCGTGCCCACGTGTCCGCTCTGCGCTCGCGCCCAACCGCAACCGCAGCTCTCACCCCCGTCGAGTTCGGAAAGGAAGTCTCAGCATGAGCAGAGCCAGCATCACGAAGGCTCACACGAAGATCCAGGAGCTGTCCTGGGATCCGACCTTCGTGGAGCCTGTCGACAAGTACCCGACCGACTACACGTTCGAGAAGGCGCCCAAGAAGGACCCGCTCAAGCAGGTTCTGCGCTCCTACTTCCCGATGGAGGAGGAGAAGGACAACCGCGTCTTCGGCGCGATGGACGGCGCCATCCGCGGGAACATGTTCCGGCAGGTTCAGGAGCGCTGGATGGAATGGCAGAAGCTGTTCTTGAGCATCATCCCGTTCCCGGAGATCTCGGCCGCGCGCGCCATGCCGCTGGCGATCAACGCGGTGCCCAACCCCGAGGTCCACAACGGCCTGGCGATCCAGATGATCGACGAGGTGCGCCACTCGACGATCCAGATGAACCTCAAGCGGCTGTACATGAACCACTACATCGATCCCGCCGGGTTCGACATCACCGAGAAGGCATTCTCCAACTGCTACGCCGGCACGATCGGGCGCCAGTTCGGCGAGGGCTTCATCACCGGTGACGCAATCACCGCCGCCAACGTCTACCTCACGATCGTCGCGGAGACGGCCTTCACGAACGTCCTGTTCGTCGCGATGCCCGCCGAGGCCGCCGCCAACGGCGACTACCTGCTGCCGACGGTGTTCCACTCCGTCCAATCCGACGAGTCGCGCCACATCTCAAACGGCTACTCGATCATCCTCATGGCGCTCGCCGACGAGCGCAACCGGCTGCTGCTCGAGCGTGACCTGCGCTACGCCTGGTGGAACAACCACCGCGTCGTCGACGCCGCCATCGGGACGTTCATCGAGTACGGCACGAAGGACCGTCGCAAGGATCGCGACAGCTACGCAGAGTCCTGGCGGCGCTGGATCTACGACGACTACTACCGCAGCTACCTCATGCCGCTGGAGAAGTACGGCCTGACGATCCCCCACGACCTCATCGAGCTCGCGTGGGACCAGATCAACAACAAGGGCTACGTCCACGAGGTCGCCCAGTTCTTCGCCACCGGCTGGTTCGCGAACTACTGGCGGATCGACGGCATGGACGACACGGACTTCGAGTGGTTCGAGTTCAAGTACCCGGGCTGGTACGACAAGTACGGCAAGTGGTGGGAGCGCTACGGCGAGTTCTCGAAGAAGAACGGTCACAAGCCGATCGCCTTCGAGCCCGACGCCGACTACGAGTACCCGCACCGTTGCTGGACGTGTATGGTGCCGTGCCTCGTCCGCGAGGACATCGTCGTCGACGAAGTCGACGGCCAGGTCCGCACCTACTGCTCGGAGACCTGCCACTGGACCGACGCCGTCGCGTTCCGTCCGGAGTACGAGGGCCGCGCCACGCCGTCGATGGGCAAGCTCGCGGGCAAGCGCGAGTGGGAGACGCTCTACCACGGCATGGACGTCGCCGAGATCATGCAGGACCTCGGCTACGTTCGGGATGACGGGCACACGCTCGTCCCGCAACCGCACCTGAACCTCGATCCGAAGAAGATGTGGACGCTCGACGAGGTCCGCGGCATCACGCTCTACAGCCCGAACGTGACGCTCAACGAGATGTCGCCCGACGAGCGCGAAAAGCACATCGACCAGTACAGGAAGGGCGGGCCCGCGGGTCGTCCGTTCAAGGAGGGCGCCGTTTCCTGACGCCATCGCACGTGGCCGGCGCGGGAAGCTCCGGGGACACAACGCGTCCCCGGTGAAACCGTGCCGGCTGCGAGGCGACCGCGCTGCGAGGCGACACGATCATGGGTGAGAAGCACACCGCGCGACTCGAGCCGGTAGGCATCGAGATGGAGGTCGACGAGGATGAGACGATCCTCGATGCGGCCTTCCGCCAGGGCATCATGCTCATGCACGGCTGCAAGGAGGGCCAGTGCTCGTCGTGCAAGTCGTTCCTGCTCGATGGCGAGGTCGACCTCGATCGCTACTCGACGTTCGCCCTGCCCGACTTCGAGGAGGCCGAGGGCTACACGCTGTTGTGCCGCGCGCACGCCCTGTCCGACGTCGAGATCGAACTGCTGCACTACGACGAGGAGGGCATCCGCAGCGGGGTGCCGATCATCACGGCCAAAGCCGAGGTCGAGGCCATCGAGGAGCTCACCAGCGACATCCGCCGGCTCGTCCTGAAGGTGACCGACCCCGACGGGCTGGAGTTCAAGGCCGGCCAGTACGTCGACATCGGGATCCCCGGAACCGAGGACGAGCACCGCTCGTTCTCGATGGCCAATGCCCCGGGTGAGCCCGCGCACCTGGAGTTCATGATCAAGCTCTTCGAGGGCGGCCATTTCTCCGGCCTGCTCGCCGGTAGCGGCGGCATCTCGGTCGGCGACGAGCTGACGTGCCGGGGGCCGTTCGGGATGTTCACGCTGCGCGACAGCTCGCCGCGGCGCCTCGTGTTCATCGCCGGCGGCGCCGGCATGGCGCCGGTGCTTTCGCTGCTGCGCTCGATGGCCGAGAAGGGCACGACGCGCCCGGCCGTCTTCTACTACGGGGCGCGCACCCCCGACGACCTCTTCGCGCTCGAGGAGATCGAGCGCCTGAAGGGCGAGCTGCCCGAGCTGAAGTTCGTCACGGCGGTCTCCGACGCCGGCGAGGACAGCGACTGGACCGGCGAGGCGGGCCTCATCACGGACGTCGTCGACCGCCTGGAGGACGACCTCGAGGATGTCGACGCCTACCTCTGCGGCCCGCCGCCGATGGTCGATGCGGCGATCGCTCTGCTCGAGCGCCGGGGCGTCCCGGAGTCACACATCTACTTCGACAGGTTCACCACCACCGCGGCGTGACCGCGATTTAGGGAGAGGAGCAGCATGTCCACAGAGACCGACAAGCCGCGGCGCAGCGTTCCCAAGCCGGCGTTCACGGATGCCGAGGCCGGGGCCAAGGAGTTTCCGTCCTCGCGCAGCCGCTCGTACAACTACTTCACGCCGAGGAAGCGGCGCGCGACTGTCTACGAGGACGTCACCGTCGACGTCCAGCCCGATCCCGACCGCCACCTGACGCAAGGCTGGATCTACGCCTTCGCCAACGGCAAGACCGGCTACCCCAAGGAGTGGACGGAGCTCAAGTCGAGCGACTGGCACGCCTTCCTCGATCCCAACGAGGAGTGGGAGCAGACGATCTACCGCAACAACGCCAACACGGTGCGCCAGATCAGCGGGATGCTGGCCAACGCGAAGGCCGCCAACGGGTTCGCCGGCTGGAACCGCGCGTGGACGAAGGTCGTCGAGCGCCACGTGTCGGCCTGGGCGCACGTCGAGCACGGTCTCGGCATGCACGTCTACACGCCGGCCCAGCGCGATGCTCCGACGAACATGATCAACAACGCGCTCGCCGTCGGCGCCGTGCACAAGCTGCGCTTCGCGCAGGACATCATCCTCTACAACCTCGACGTCTCCGATCAGATCGAGGGCTTCGACGGCTCCGCGCACAAGGACGTCTGGCAGAACGACCCGATCTGGCAGCCCACGCGCGAGAACGTCGAGCGGCTGACGGGCATCCGCGACTGGGCGCAGGCCTTCTTCGCCACGGCGGTCGTCTTCGAGCCGCTCGTCGGCGAGCTGTTCCGCAGCGGGTTCGTCATGCACGCCGCCGCGCAACAGGGCGACTTCATCACCCCCGCCGTGATGGGCTGCGGCGAGTCCGACACCGCCCGCGAGCAGCGCGGTGCGCGGGCGCTGTTCCGGATGCTCGCCGACGACGAGCAGCACGGCGAGGCCAACAAGCAGGTCATGCAGGGGTGGCTTGAGGAATGGGTTCCCGTGAGCCTCAACGCAGGCCAGAAGCTGCGGCCGATCTGGTCAGAGCTCTCCGAGAAGGTCGTGCGCTTCGAGGACTCACTGGACGCCTCCAAGCTCCGGCTGACCGACCTGCTGGCCGACATCTCCCTCGAGACCCCCAAGGAGGTCCGTTCATGACCGAGTTCAAGTCTGATCGCTCGTCGTCGAACCAGACGGGCGTGACGCTAATGAACAACCAGGTTGGCTACGTCGTGGCGCAGGTCATGGCCGACAAGAAGGACGTCACCATGCGCGAGCTGCCATCGATGATCCGCGTCGACGGGATCGGCACGATCGAGTTCAACTTCGAGGAGATCGCCGAGGCGCTGGGCTGGGACGACTTCGGCCCCGACGACTTCGAGGAGATCATGTCGACGCACTACGGCCGCATGGTCGTCGAGGACGACCGCGTCCTCATGTTCGCCAACCCCGAGGACGCGGCCGAGTACATCGGCTTCGATCTGCAGCCGGTCGGGGAGGGCTGAGCATGTACGAGAAGAACGGCGAGAAGTACTTCGTCCTCGACACCCACACGCACTTCTGGGACGCCAGCCCGGAGAACTGGGTTCCCGGCGCCGAGAATTACGCCAAGGGCTGGATCGAGTGCTTCCACGCCTACCAGAGCCTGGGACCCGAGAGCACGCACTGGTCGATCGAGCACTTCCAGAAGTACTCGGCCGACGACTACGAGAAAGACGTCTTCGTCGACGGCTACGTCGACGTGGCGATCACCCAGCCGACGTACCTGAAGGAGTGGTACACCAACGGCTTCAACGACATCGAGCACAACGCGCTGTTGCTCGATCGCTTCCCCGGCAAGTTCATCGTCAACGGTCGTTGGGACCCGCGCGACGGCGACGAGGGGCTGCGCCAGCTCGAGGCCGACCACGAGCGCTACGGCCTGAAGGGAGTCAAGCTCTATACCGCCGAGTGGAACAACGGCTCCCGCGGCTGGGCGCTGACCGACCCGGAGGCACAGCCCTTCCTGGAGAAGTGCCAGGAGCTCGGTATCAAGAACATCCACGTGCACAAGGGACCGACGATCTGGCCGCTGGACAAGGACTCCTTCGATGTCAAGGACGTCGACATCACGGCGACGACCTATCCCGACCTGAACTTCATCGTCGAGCACGTCGGGCTGCCGCGGATCGAGGACTTCTGCTTCATGGCTACGCAGGAGCCCAACGTCTACGCCGGCCTGTCGGTCGTCGTCGGTGGCCTCATGCACGCCCGGCCGCGCTTCTTTGCCAAGTGCATGGGCGAGTTGCTGTTCTGGGTCGGTGAGGACAAGATGATGTTCGGCTCCGACTACGCGATCTGGGAGCCGAAGTGGCAGATCGAGGGGCTCGTCGACTGGGACTATCCCGACGACACGTTCTCGGACTTTCCCCGCTGGACGACCGCCGCCAAGAAGAAGGTGCTCGGCCTGAATGCCGCGCGCCTGTACGGCGTCGACGTTCCCGAGGAGTGCCAGCTGCAGGCGGACGAGGGAACTCCGGCGGCCCCCGACGACGCGCAGCTCGTGGAGGGCGCGGCGTGATCTCGCGGGCGCGGGTGCTCGCCGCGCTCGCCACCGTCCACGACCCAGAGCTCGACGAGCCGATCACCACGCTCGGCTTCGTCGGCTCGTGCGACGTCAGCGACGGCGGCGACGTGAGCGTGCGCCTGCGCCTGCCCACCCCGCAGTGCGCGCCGAACTTCGCGTACCTCATGGCATCCGACGCGCGCGAGGCCGTGCGCCGGGTGTCGGGGGTCGGCGAGGTCGGAATCGTGCTGGAGGACCACTACACCGCCGCCGAGATCAACGCCGCGGTCGGTGCCGACGGCGGGTTCGCAGCGGCCTTTCCCGGCGAGAGCTCGGGCGACCTCGGGCCGCTGCGCGAGCTGTTTCAGCGCAAGGCGCTGCTCGCGCGGCAGGGGCGCGTGGCGGCGATGCTGCTGGCCGACGGCTCGCCCTCTCTGTCCCACGAGGCGCTCGTCGCCCTCACGGTCGCCGACCTGCCCGATCACCGCGAGGTCGAGCGCTGCCTGCAACTGCGCCGAGAGCTCGGGCTTCCCTGTGCCCCGGGCTCGCCGGCGCTCGTCGCCGGCACCGGCGGCCCGATCCCCGTCGAGGAGCTTGCGATGTGGCTGCGCCGCGCGCGGCTCGTCGGGCTGAGCCTCGAGAGCAACGGCGGGCTGTGTCGCTCGCTGCTGCGCATTCGACACGGCGTCCACGATCCGACCGAGGAGGTGGCGAGATGATCGCCGCACGCTTGCACCGCTATCACGATCCGCTCGCCGTCGAGCAGATCCCCGAGCCGACCATCACCGACCCGCACGACGTCATCGTCCGCCTCGGCGGAGCCGGCCTGTGCCGCACTGACCTGCACATCCAGGAGGGGCAGTGGGCCGAGAAATCCGGCGTCGAGCTGCCCTACGTGCTCGGGCACGAGAACGCCGGCTGGGTCCACGAGATCGGCTCGGCCGTCTCGAACGTCCAGGTCGGCGACACGGTCATCGTCCACCCGCTCGTCACCTGCGGCCTGTGCCGCGCGTGCCGCGCCGGCGACGACGTGCACTGCGAGAACAACCTCTTTCCCGGGATCTCGGTCGACGGCGGCTTCGCCGAGCTGCTCAAGACGAGCGCGCGCTCGGTGGTCAAGCTCGACCCGTCGCTGCACCCCAAGGACATCGCCGCGCTGGCCGACGCCGGCCTGACCGCCTACCACGCGGTCAAGAAGGCGGCTCACATCCTGCATCCGGGCTCGCGCGCGGTGGTCATCGGCGCCGGCGGCCTCGGCCACATCGGCATCCAGTGCCTGAAGGCGATGACGCCGGCCGAGATCATCGTGATCGATCCCTCCGAGCGCGCCCGCGCCCTGGCCGGCGAGATCGGCGCGCACCACACGGTCTCGGCGGACGGCAAGCAGGTCGACACGATCCTCGAAATGACCGACGGCAAGGGCGCCGAGGCGATCATCGACTTCGTCGGCGAGAAGGGCGCGATCGAGACCGGCGTGGCGATGCTGCGCAACGCCGGGTCGTACTACGTGATCGGCTACGGCGAGAACATCAACGTTCCGACGATCGACATCATCTCGCGCGAGATCAACTTCATCGGCAACCTCGTCGGGTCCTACAACGATCTCGCCGAGCTGATGACGCTCACCGCGCAGGGCGACGTGACGCTCCACACCAGCGCGTATCCACTTGAGGCCGTCAACGACGCGATGGCCGACCTCGACGGCGGACGCCTTCAGGGCCGCGGCATCCTCGTCACCGACGCGAGCTGACCGAGGGCCATCCATGGGCAAGATCATCCACTTCAACGACGACGCGCGCCGGCGCCTGCAGCAGGGGGTCGACATCCTCGCCGACACGGTCAAGGTGACGCTGGGACCCAAGGGGCGCAACGTCGTGATCGAGCGGTTGACGGGCGCCCCGATGATCACCAACGACGGCGTCACGATCGCCCGCGAGGTCGAGCTCTCGGACCAGTTTCAGAACATGGGCGCCCAGCTGGTGCGCGAAGTCGCCGACAAGACCTCCGAGCTAACCGGTGACGGGACTACGACCGCGACGCTTCTGGCCCAGTCGCTGATCCGCGAGGGGATGCGCGTGCTGGACGCGGGTGTGAATCCGATGCAGCTGCGTCGGGGGATGGAAGACGCGGTGTCTCTGGTCGTCGAGGCGCTCGAGCGCAGCGCGCGCAAGGTGACCGGCGTCGATCACCTGCGCAAGGTCGCGACGATCGCGGCCAAGGAGGACGAGCGGATCGGCGGCGCCGTGGCCGAGGCGCTCGACCGCGTCGGCGAGGACGGCGTGGTGAGCATCGAAGCGTCCGAGACGCCCGGCATCACCGTCGAGTTCGTCGAGGGCCTGCACGTCGAGAACGGCCACCTGTCGCCCTACCTCATCCGCGACCGCATGCGGATGGAGACGGTGCTCGAGAACCCATACGTGCTGATGACGACGAAGCCGATCTCGACCGTCCAGGAGCTCATGGGCGCGATCGGCCAGATCGTGCGCCGGCCCGAGCCGCTGATCATCCTCGCCGAGAAGATCGACGGTGCGGCGCTCGGCATGCTCGTGCAGAACAACCAGCATGGGACGATGGAGGCCACCGCGATCCGGGCGCCAGGCTTCGGGCACCGGCGGATCGCGTACCTCGAGGACCTCGCCGCGTTCACCGGCGGCCGCGTGATCACACCCGAGGCGGGGTTGTCGCTGGAGAACGTCGAGCTCGAGTCGCTCGGGCGCGCGCGACGCGTGATCGTGCGCGAGGACGACACGACGTTCATCGAGGGCGCAGGGACCGTGGAGGCCGTCGCAGGGCGCTTGAACGAGATCCGCGTCGAGCTCGAGCGGGCAACGCACGAGACCGACATCGACTCGCTACGCGAGCGGCTGGCGCGGCTGTCCTCACGGCTCGCCGTCATTCGCGTCGGCGGCGCGACGGCCTTCGAGGGCAAGGAGCGCCTGCGCCGGACCGAGGGCTCGCTGGCGGCAGCGCGGGCCGCGATGTCCGAGGGGATCGTGCCCGGCGGCGGTACCGCTCTGCTGCGCGCCGAAGCGGCCCTGGAAGGCGTGTCCACCGACGGCGACCGCGGCGCCGGCGTAAATGTTGTGCGCGCGGCGTTGTGCGACCCGCTGTTCTGGATCGCGTCGAACGCCGGCTACGACGGGCAGGCGGTCGTCGATCAGGTGCGAGCGATGCCCGACGGCCATGGCCTGAACGCATTGACCGGGGCGTTCGGCGACCTGATCGAGTCGGGTGTGGTCGACCCCGTGCGTGTGACCAGGCTGAGTCTGCAGCATGCCGCGTCGGTCGCGGCGCTCATGCTGACCACCGAGGCGGTGGTGGCCGAGGAACTGATCGGGCAGCCGGGCGCAATCATCGCGCCGGGCTACGGGGATCTGGCGGAGGGGATGGCGCGGCCTTCGTCTCCGGTGTGAGCTTGTCGAACGCATAGCGGGCCCCGTTCCCGCTCGCTGGGCGCCAGCCGGCCGTCAGGCGAGGTTGGGGTCGGGGAACGGGGTGAACGGATACAGCAGCACGGCGGCGAGGAGGGCCGACGCCAGCCACGCCCACCTGGCCCGGCGCGGGACCTTCGGATGCGCCAACAGGCGCGCGACGACCAGATACACCCCCGGCATCACGATCACCATGTAGTAGAGGTAGCTTGTCCGCTGGCCGATCGCACTCAGCAGCTCGAAGGGGATGAACGTGCCGAGGACCCAGGCGAGGCCGAGGCGGTCGATCTCGGCGTCGCCGTGGCGCAACCGGCGGACGGCGACGGCCAGCGCCGGAAGCAGGAGGACGAGGATCAGCGGGTTGATGAAGCCGAGGAAGTGCGTGGTCGAGGTCAGGCCTGTCTGAACGCCCGGGGCGTGGGGGGCATCGACGTTCAGGTAGACGATCGGCTTGTAGTCGAGCAGCCACTGCCACGGGTAGGAGGCCGGCCCGGTGGGACCCCGAGGGCTCGTCTGCGCGGCCGCGTAGCTCAGCATGTGGGCGACGTGACCGATGACGCCGCCGCCGACCCGTTGCCCGGTGCCCGCGTCGTAAGGCGGCGCGAGGCGATCCAACAGCGCGAGAAGGCCGAGGAACGTCGCGCCCGCGACCGTCGCACACGACCCGAGCCGGACCAGCGCCGGGCGCAGGCCTCCCGGGCCCGACGGTCGCAGCGCCCGCGCCGCCTCGAGCAGTGCATAGACGATCAGTACCTCGGGCGCGACGAGCTTCGCCGCCGCACCGAGGCCGAGCAGGACGCCGGCGGCCACCGGCCGACCGCGCACGTACAGGGCCGCGCTCCAGATCATGAAGGCCACGACGTACACGTCGAGGGTCCCGATCCGCCCGTGGACGAGCAGCAGGTTGTCGAGGGCCATCAGCGTCGCCGCGCCCACCGCGAGCCCGAAACTGCCGCCGGCGGAGCGCACGAGCGCGAACATCCCGAGGACGGCGAGCGATCCGAACCCGAGGCTGCCCAACCGCCAGGCGAGCGGCCCGTCGCCGAGCAGCTCGATCGACCCGGCGAGAATCACCTTGACCAGCTGCGGATGCTCGGAGTTGGGGTCCTCACCCGCCGGAGCGCCGGCGTAGCGCTGGCCCGGGGGGACCGGCACGCCGGCGATCACCCGCGCCGCGTTGACGTAGTAGACCTCGTCGAAGACCAGCCGGTGGGCTGCCGGCGTGCGGCACGGCGCGTAGCACGGGCCTCCGAGCCAGGCGGCCCGGGCTCCGAGCGAGAGCAGCGAGACGAGGCCGAGCAGGACGAGCGAGGTCTTCATCGTGCGCATCCGCATAGCGGCGGAGGCCTATCCCGCCGCCTCCCCGCCTCCGTCCTCGCCCCACAACCGCCACCGCAGGCCCGACGCCCGGGCCACCGGCCGGGCCACCGCCGCCCGGATCGTCGCCTCCGTCCCCACCAGGATCAGCAGCTCCCGCGCCCGGGTGGCCGCCGTGTAGAGGAGCTCCCGGGTGAGCAGGCGCGAGGTCTCCGACGGCAGGAGGACGGCCGCGGTCTCGAACTGTGAGCCCTGGCTCTTGTGGATCGTCATCGCGTAGACGGTGTCGAGCGCGCCCAGTCGGGTCGGGCTGAACTCGAGGATCGCCCCGCCCCGCTCGAAGGCGGCGCTCACCCGGCCGGGTGCCTGCACGACCACGCCGGTGTCACCGTTGTAGAGCCGCAGCTCGTAGTCGTTCTCGCTGACCAGCAGCGGCCGGCCGACGTACCACCGCGCGTCGGGCGAGAAGCCGGCGACCTCGTCGGCCAGCCACCCCTCGATCCGCGCCGTCCAGATCGCCACGCCCTGCGGCCCCCGCCGGTGCGCGCAGAGCACCCGGAAGGACCCGAGCGCCGCGATCGCCTCGCGCGCCGCGCCCGCCCGGGCCGCCTCGGCCACCGCCCGCCCGGCGGCCACCGCCCGGGCACGGACCGGCTCGAGCGCCGCGGCGCCCGTGGCATCGGACGCGTCGACCCCGATCCACCGCACGCCCTCCGGTTGGCCGGCCAGCACCTCGATCACCCGGTCGCCGTCGCCCCTGCGGATCGCCTCGGCCAGCCCCGCGATGCCCCCGCCGAAGCGGTGGACCCGGTCGAGCACCACCACCCCGTCGGCCACCGCCGCGCCCGCCGGCGGATCCTCGGCCGCCACCGGGCCGCCCGTCGCCGCGGCGAGGAGCGTGCGCGCCGCCCGCCCGAGCAGCAGGCGCCCCGAGGCCGGTCCGACGATGTCGCCGAGCACGGCACCGGCCTCGATCGACGCCAGCTGCCCCGGGTCGCCGACCAGGATCAGCCGAGCGTCCGGGCGGATCGCCTCGACCAGGCGCGCCATCAGCGAGAGCGACACCATCGACGTCTCGTCGACGATCACCACGTCGTGAGGCAGGCGCTGGCTGCGGCTGTAGCGGAAGCGGCTGTGGCTCCCCGGGCGCCGGCCGAGCAGGCGGTGGAGCGTCGAGGCGCGCAGGCCGAGCAGCTCCGCCCGGACCCGGTCGCTCACCTCGAGCGCCGCGGCCTCCTCGTGGACGGCCTCCTCGAGCCGCGCCGCCGCCTTGCCGGTCGGCGCCGCCAGGGCGACCAGGGGCGGCGCGGCGCCCGCGGCCGCCGCCTGCTCGGCCAGCAGCGCGACGATCCGCGCCACCGTCGTCGTCTTGCCGGTCCCCGGGCCGCCGGCCATCACGGCCAGGCGGCGCAGCACCGCCGTCCCCGCGGCCAGGCATTGGCGGCTGCTCGTCTCGGCCCCGAACAGGCGCGCCAAGCCCTCGGCGAGGACGTCGACCTGCACCCGCTCGAGCGGACGTCCGCTCAGCGCCCGCAGATCGGCGGCGACCTGGCGCTCCTCCCGCCAGTAGCGGTCGAGATAGAGCCAGGGGGCGAGGAGTCGAAGCGGGCGGTCCTGTCCATGTTCCTCCTCTCCGACGGCGACCAGCGAACTGGACGCGACCCGCTCGATCCAGGCATCGGGAGACGGCCACGGGAGCGCCGGGAGATCGACCGGCTCGTCGGCGTCGACCGCCGCCGTCTCCCGGATCGTCCCCAGGTCGACGTGGACGTGTCCCAGCCGCGGCGCCCGCACGGCCAGCGCCGCGGCCAGGATGACCGTCGCGTCTCGCTCGCCCCCGAGGCCGGCCAGCCGCCGCCCGACGTGGACGTCGGCCGCCGCCAGGATTCCGGCCGCGTTGAACTCGCCGAGCACGCTCACTGCCCCGCGCGCCCGCCGGACGTCGAACGGGTCGGACTCGAGCGGCGGCTCGGCCATCACGTGGCGACCCGGTCGAGACGGTCGGACTCGAGCGGCGGCTCGGCCATCACGTGGCGACCCGGTCGAGACGGTCGGACTCGAGCGGCGGCTCGGCCATCACGTGGCGACCCGGTCGAGACGGTCGGACTCGAGCGGCGGCTCGGCCATCACGCGGCGCCCCGGTCGAGACGGTCGGACTCGAGCGGCGGCTCGGCCCTCACGCCCGGCCTCCGTCGAGGACGTCGCTCAGCGCCTCGACCAGCACCCGCGGCGGGCGCCATGCGAAGACGCCGCACGGCGTCCCGTCGACCACCGGCGTCTCCCGGCCGGTCATACCGCGTAGGAACAGGTAGAGGACACCGGCCAGGTTGCGGTCCGGGTCATAGGCCGGCAGACGCCACCGCAGATAGCGGTGGAGCGCCACCGTGTAGAGGATCGCCTGGAGCCCGTAGTGGGCGCGCTGCATCTCCCCGGCCAGCGCCGCCGGGCGGTGGTGCCACGGCGTCAGCTCCTCGCCCGCCCCCGCCAGCCAGTTCGTCTTGTAGTCGAGGACCGCGAAGCGCCGCCCCGCCAGCCGGACGACGAGGTCGAGGCTGCCTGTGAGATAGCCGCGCACGCTCTGGCGCAGCGCCGGATCCTCCAGGCGCTCGGCGTAGCCGCTCAGCGGATCGCCGGGCGGCAGATGCGCGCGCAGGACGTCGGCGATCGCCCCCAGCGTCAGCCGCCCGCGCGGCTCGTCGCCGCCGGCCAGGGGCAGCTCGAACCACAGCTCGTCGAGCCGGTCGGCCCGCCGCAGATCCCGCAGGCGGACTCCGCCCACGAGCGGTCCGAGCGGCGTCTCGATCGCCGCCCGCAGCCCGGCGACCACGAGCTCCGGATCGCCGAGGTCGACCCGGCGCCGCGCCTGCCCCGCCGCCACCTGCCGACGGAGCTCGGCCCCGAGGTCCGCCGCCGCGAAGTCGGTCGCTTCGAGCACCCGGTGCACCAGCGTCCCCACCTCGACCCCGGCCGGCATCGCCCCGAGCAGGGCCGGCCCGCCGCCCGCCCCCGCCGCCGGCCCCCCGGAGGCCCACTCGTCCCGCCCGGCCGACGGCTCGTCGGTGAGCTCCTCCTCCTCGGGCTCGCTCGCCACCCGCGCCTCGTAGGACGCCGCGGTGATGTCGCTGTAGGACGTCCGGCGCCAGCGTAGGTCGAGGCTCCGGCCGAACACCGCCGCCCGGAGCTCCGACGGCGCGGACGGCGGCCCGGCCCACCCCGCCGCAAGCCCGACCCGGGACGGCTCGACCGCGACGCACCCCGCCCCCGCACCCGCCGCCAGCGCCCCGAAGCGCGCCACCGCCACGTCGTCGTCCGGCGTCCGGTCGCCCTCCGGCGCCACGTTGCCCTCCCCGTCGCGCGCGAAGAGGAGCCGGCCGAGCGGCGAGTTGCGGCTGTCGAAGGAGCCCGCCCACCAGACGATGGCCTGGTGCTGCGCGCGGGTCAGGCCGACGTAGGCCAGGCGGAGCTCCTCGCCCCGCCGCTCGACCAGGTTCTGGCGGCGGTGGCGCGCGAAGTCCGCTCCCTCGAGGCCCACGTCGATCGTCCGCCGGTCGCCCGCCTGCGGGTCGTGGAAGAAGACCGGCTGGGCCTCGCGCGGTATGTAGCCCGCCTCCCACAGGAAGGGCAGGTAGACGATCGGAAACTCGAGCCCCTTGCTGCGGTGGATGGTCAGGACCTGCACCGCCTCGGCGTCCGACTCGAGGCGACGGCTCCGCTCCTCGTCGCCGGTGTCCGCGGCCGCCTCGGCGATCCGCCGCCGCAGCCACGCGGTCAGCGCCGTCGTCCCCAGCCGCTCCCCCGAGGCCGCCCCGTGCAGCAGCTGCCCCACGTGGCGCAGGTCGGTCATCCGGCGCTCCCCGTCGACCCGCGCGAGGATCCGCTCGGGCAGGCGCTCCACCAACGTGATCGTCTCGGCCAGCGACGCCACGCCCTTCACCCGCAGCACCCGCGCCCAGTCGTGCAGCCGCCGGTGGACCTCCTCCCACTCCCGCTCGCCCGCCGCCGCCACCGCCTCGGCCGACCAGCCGAAGAAGCCGGTGAGCGCCGCCGCGTGCGCCCGCACCGTCGCCGTCGGGCGCTCGATCGCCTCGAGCAGGCGCAGCCACTCCCGCGCGGCCGGGGTGGCGAACACGCTTCCCGCCCCGTTGATCACCGCCGGGATGCCGACCTCGTCGAGGGCCTCGCGGATCAGGGCGGCGTTGCGGTTGGTCGCCACGAGCACGGCCACATCCCCCGGGCAGACCGGCGAGCGTCCCAGGTACTCGCCCTCCTTCGAGCGCGACTCGATCCGCGCCCGCGAGGACAGCAGCTCCACCAGGTCGCCCGCCAGGTCCCGCGCGATGTGCGCCCGCGCGGACGCGTTGCTCGCGTAGCCGCCCCGCGTCAGGCTGACCGTCTCGCGCCGCACGACTCGGATCCGCAGCGGCGCCGGCGCCGGCGCCCCCGACAGGCGCGGCTCCTGGTTGGCCTCGGCCGCGCGCACCCGGCGGTAGACGATGCCCTCGTGCCCGAGCTTGGCCCCCCCGAACATCGCGTCGTAGGCATCGATCAGCCCCTGGTCGCTGCGCCAGTTGACCTCGAGCGTCGCCCGCGACGCCGCCGTCTGCGCCGCCTCGAGATAGGCGTAGACATCCGCCCCGCGGAACGCGTAGATCGCCTGCTTCGGATCGCCGATCAGGACGAGCGTCGCCCCGCCCTCCCCGAACGCCCGCCGCACGATGCGCCACTGGACCGGATCGGTGTCCTGGAACTCGTCGACGAGGACGACCGAGTACCGCGTCCGCAGTCGCGCCCCGATCACCGCCCCCGGCTCGCCGGCCAGCGCCTCGTCGAGCCGGGTCAGCAGGTCGTCGTAGGTCATCACCCGCAGGCGGCGCTTGCGCCGCTCGAGCTCGGCGCGCACGGCCAGCGCCAGGCGCTGGCGCATCTGCGCCACCGAGCCGCCGGTCCCGACGATCGGCGCCCCCGGGTTGGCCACGGCCACCCGGGCGATCTCCGCCGCCTCGGCGCGCCGGAAGGCCGGCGCCCCGCCCCGGTGGAAGCGGCGCACGTAGAGGTCGTCGACCACCTCCTCGACGAGGTCGCCGACGTCCTCGACGAAGCTCACGTCGCGCTCGAGGTCCCCGGCGATCCCCAGCCCCCCCAGCACCTCCTGGCAGAACCCGTGCGTCGTGGCGATCGTGGCCGAGTCGAAGTCGGCCAATGCTCTGCGCAGCCGGTCGCGGCGACCAGCCACCGCTCCCGATGAACCCTCCGCGAGCAGCGCCACCACCCGATCGCGCCCGCTCGGCCCCACCCCGCGGATCGCCCGGTCGAGCCCCTGCTCGACGCTGACCAAGCGGTCGCGTACGCGCTCGCGGAGCTCCCCGGTCGCCATCCGCGTGAACGTCACCAGGAGCAGGCGGTCGAGCGGCGTGCCCGCGGCCACGTAGCGCGCGGCCAGCGCGGCGATCGTGTAGGTCTTGCCCGTCCCCGCGCTCGCCTCGAGCACGGTCACCCCGGTCGGGAGCGCGCCGCAGACGTCGAAGCCGCTCACCGGACGCTCAGCTCCTCGAACACGAGCAGGCCGTCCCACATCCGCCGCGCGTAATGGCCGAGCCGCGTCGGCTCGCCCCCCTCGCCCGCGCGCGGCGGCTCGGCCAAGAGCTCGTCGAAGGTCCGCACCCCGCCCAGCACGAGCTGGTGCTCGAGCTCCTGGTCCTCCTTGGCGAAGTTCCACTCCGTCGTCCACGCTCGCCGCGCCTCGACCCGGGGGTCGCGCCCGGTGGCCGCCGCCTCGGCGTACGCCGCCGACGTCGCGCAGTACAGCGGCAGCGGCTCGCGCATCCCGCGGTCGTAGAGGTCGAGCAGCTTCACGAGGTGCTCGCCGGCCAGCGCCGCCCGCGACGCCGGGCCCTCGGCCAGCGGCCGGATCCGCGCGATGGTCAGCCGGGCCCGCCCCCCGTGGCGCCCCACCGTCACCGCCTCGAAGGCCCGCTGCGGATACGTCGCGGTGAGCGCCAGCAGGCGCACCCACGCGGTCAGTCGGTGCTTGGCGGCGACCCGCGAGTAGGTGACCGTGCGCAGCACGTCGCCGCTCACGCCCGTGATCGTCCCGCTCAACGTGCGCCCGTCCCCGAGCGCCACGCGCACGTCCACCGAGCCGGGCTCGGACCCCTCGGCGACGACGCCGGCGGCCGCGGCGACGATCCGCTCGACGATCGGGAACACCTCATCGAGGACGGGCCGGCCGAGGACCCCCGGCGGGAGCGTTCCCCGCGCGAGCTCGGCGACCGCCGCCGTGCGCCCCTCCACACCGGCCAGGCGGGCGTCCAGCAGCCGCTGTCCGATGTCCCATTTTCCCAGCCCGTCGAGCTCGACCTGCAGGCCGTCCTCGACCTCCTCGCTGTAGTCGGCCGTGCTCGTGCCCAGTCGCCGGCGCAGGAACGCCCGCACCGGATGCTGGGCGAAGCGGACGAGGCTCTCGGTCTCGACGACGCTCGCCGCCAGCGGCGGCAGCGGCCCCGCCAGGAAGGGGCCGGGCTCCGCGCGCGGCCGCGTCAGCCTCCTCGCGCCCTCGAGCGTGACCGCGTCGAAGCTCCACGGCCGGCCGGGCACCAGGGCGCCCGGGGCGAAGTTGCGCGGGTCGAAGGGCTGCAGCGGGTGGCGCACCACGACCCGGTCGCGGGCGCGGCCCTCGCCGGTGCGGACCGTCGCCTCGACGACGTCGAGCAGCTCTCCGACCGGCACCGCCGGCGGCCGCGGCGCGTTCGTGCGCTCGTCGTTGCCCGTGTAGGTGACGATCAGGCGCTCGTCCGCCGCGAGCAGCGCGTCGAGGAGCATCTGGCGGTCCTCGGCTCGCGGGTCGCGGTCGCCGACGTGCGGGTCCTCGAGCATGAGGTCGTCCCCGTCGCGCGGCGCCTTGCGCGGGAAGACCCCGTCGTCGAGGCCGAGCAGGCAGACCACCCGGTGGGGCACCGAGCGCATCGGCACGAGCGTGCAGATCGTCAGATGGCCGGTGCGGAAGTTGGCTCGCGTCGGACGGCCCTGGAGGCGCTCGCCGAGGAGCGCGCGAATCTCCGGGAGCGCCACCGCCGTCGCGTTGACCGCGCCGCCGGACGTCGCCTCGGCCACCACGTCCTCGAGCAGGCGCTCGAGCTCCGACCGCTGCCACGCGTCGCGCGGGGCGGTGGCCGTCAGCGCGTCGGCCGCCGCGGCGATCGCACCCGCCCACCCCTCGACGGTCTGCGCCGCGCTCAGGCGCTCGAGCGCCGCCTCGAGGCGGTCGACGAGCTCGGCGAAGCGGCCGGCCAGATCGATCGCCCCGCTCTCGACGTCGTCGAGCGGCAGCACGCCGCCGAACAGGCGCTGGTCGTCCTCGGTCATGGCCACGCCCAACAGGAGCCGGTCGAGGCCGGCTCGCCAAGTCCCGGCGCCCAGCCGCGCGAGCTGGAACGGGGCCCGGTGGGCGGCGTCGAGCCCCCAGCGAATGCCGCTCTGGGCGATCCAGTCCTGGAGGCGGGTGAGGTCCTCGTCGTCGAGACGCAAGCGCCGCCGCACCGGCTCCCGGTCCGCGAGATCGAGCACCTGGGACGCAGTCAGCCTCTGCTCCGGCAGCTCGAGGAGCCGGGCGACCACCCCGAGCACCGGGTTGGTCTGGCGCAGTGAGCGGTCGGCCAGGCGGACCCGCAGGTCCGGCGGGCGCGCCTCGTCCGCAAGCCCCCCCAGGTCGTCCTCGTCACCGGTCCCCTCGCCGGCTCCGAAGGTCGCCTGCACGAGCGGGGCGAACGCCTCGATGTCCGGGCACATGACGATGACGTCGCGCGGCTCGAGCGACGGGTCCTCGGCGAGCAGGTGGAGGATCGCGTCGCGCACCACCTCGACCTGGCGCGCCCGCCCGTGGCAGGCGTGGACCTCGACGCTGCGGTCGTCGGGGTCGAGCACCGGGCGGTCGTCGGCCCGGCCCGGGAGCGGCGCGCCCGGTGGCGGGCGGTCGGCGCGCAGGTCGGCCTGGATGCGCGCCAGCAGGCTCCCGCTCCGCGCCGCGACCGGATGGTGGTGATCCACGTAGCCCTCGGCGCCGACGACGAGCTGCATCTCCCGGGCATCCTGGCCCCACGAGGCCAGCAGGCGGTGCGCCGCGAGCGCCGCGGCCGCGTCTTCGACCCGCCGCACCGCCGCCCGCCCCCGCCCGGCCACGCGCGCCCACAGCACCGGCGACGGGTGGAGGAGGAAGACGTGCACGTCGCGCTCGGCGGCCAGCGCCCGGAGCACCTGCAGGTGGCCGGCCGGGAGGCGGGTCAGCCCGAACAGCGAGACGCGCTCCGGTAACCCCGCCAGGCCGGGATCGGCGCGCAGGCGGGCGCACGCCGGCTCGAGGCGCTCAGCCGGCCCCGGCTCGGCGATCCGCTCCCGCAGGCGCCGCCAGAGCTCGGCCTGCCAGGCCGCGCGGGCCGGGAGATTGCGCCCGGCGCCGTCGGTCTCTCCCCCGAGCGCCCAGGCGCGGAGCATCTCGGGCCGATGCAGGGCGTAGCGGTCGTACAGGCCCGCGAGGTGGCGGACGCTGCTCAGCCGGCGCGCCCTCCGGGACGGATCCTCAGGCTCACCATCGTCGGCGGCCGGGTTGCCCCCGAGATGTGCCGACAGGCTGCGCAGCCACGGCTCGTCCAGGTTGTCGCCGACGACCTCGAGCAGCGGCCAGACGGCCCGTTCGGGCAGCCACGGGTCCGCCTCGGGCCGGATGCCCGAGGCGGCGGCGACGGCGTCCCCGACCAGCCGGCGCGGAGACGGAAACTCGACGTTCGCGCACACCCCGTCGCCGCGTCCCGTCCGGCTCGCCCCGAGCATCGCCGACAGGCGCTGCGTCAGCCAGCGCTCGATGCCCCGCGTCGGGACGGCGACGACCTCGGGCGCGAAGGTGTCCGGCGGTGGCTCGGCGAGCAGGGCGCCGAGCGCCTCGACCAGGCCGTCGGCGCGTTCAGCTCGGTGGATGTGGAGCACGGTGGCGGGGTTCCTCGAATCCGGGCGCCCGGGTCCCAGCGTCCGGGCCTCCGCCACGATACGGCGCCGCGGCTACCCCTCTCCGACCAGCGCCTCGTCGACGGCCAACGTTTCGGCGTAGATCAACCGCCCGGGCTGCCGGTTGCGGTCGTCCTCGACGAGGACGTGGTCGGCCGAGATGACCTCGTACTCCTCGATCAGCAGGCGGAACTCGCCGGCCGGCGGCTGCGCGAAGCTGACATCGCCCGCCCAGAGGACGAGATCGGGCTGCCCGGCGACCGGCCCGTCCCTGCCGGGCCGCGCCGCGACGTGGGCCACCGCGTCGTCGACGGGCCGCCAGGCCGCGGCGCTCCGGACCGCCGGCCGTCCGGGGGCGTCCATCGGCTCGGTGGCCGGGCTCGGATCGTTCGGGCAGAGGCTGCCGTCGGTCGCCGGCTGCACGCCGGCGGCGACGAAGTACGCCAGCTCGGCGATCGTCTGCGGCGGGAAGACGACGATCAGGTAGGCAGGCCGGTCGGGGCTCCGACGACCGGGGCCGGGTCGCCCGGCGCGCCGTTGTCGAGCCTGAGGTTGACGACTTCGACGCGCAGGTAGAGCAGGTCGTCGGGCCGGAGGAGCTCGTAGGCGGCAGCCATCGGTGCATCCTGGCAGCCGCGCGCGCGGGCCTGAGTGATATTCGTCACCCACGCCCGTCGGTCAAACAGTCAAGAATGACTCTCATTATCGTGGTAGCCTCCCCGGCGCACCCGCCGCCGGCCGGGCTCTAGCCCGCAGAGAGAGAGGGATCCCGCCGCCTTGGCGTCACGCGCGCCTCGCCCATCCGTCCGGGCCGCCGCTCCCGCCGTCCCCGCCGCCCCCGCCGCCCGCACGGCGCGAGCGGCCGCCGTGGTGGCGCTCCTCGCCGCGGCGCTCGCACTGAGCGGCTGCAGCGCCGGCGCGCGCTCCGCGGGCGACGGCCTCCTCGTGGTCGCCGCCGAGAACTTCTGGGGGAGCATCGCCCGCCAGCTCGCCGGCAACCGGGCCGACGTCGTCAGCCTGATCGTCAACCCGGCCACCGACCCCCACGCCTACCTCCCGACCGCCGGCGACAGCCGCCGGCTCGCGCAGTCGCGGATGACCATCGTCAACGGCGCCGGCTACGACCCGTGGGCCTCGGAGGCGATCGCCGCCAACCCCGACTCGAGGCGAGTCGTGCTCGACACGGGCAAGCTGCTCGGGCTGGGCGCGGGCGCCAACCCCCACCAGTGGTACTCGCCGGCCGGCGTCCGGCGCGTCGTCGACGCGATCGCCGCCGACTACGCCCGGCTCGACCCGGCCGACGCCGGCTACTTCGCGCGCCGGAGGCGGGCCTTTCTGACCGTCGGCCTGAGCCGCTACGACGAGCTCCGCGCCGAGATCAGGCGGCGCTACGCCGGCGTCCCCGTCGGCTACAGCGAGAGCATCTTCGAGCCCCTCGGCCGGGATCTCGGCCTCCGGCTGGCGACGCCGGCGAGCTTCGGCCGGGCGATCGCCGAGGGCGCCGACGTGACCGCCGAGGACAAGCAGACCGTCGATGACCAGGCGCGCACCGGGCAGATCGAGGTCTGGGTCTACAACCGCCAGAACCTCACGCCCGACGTCCAGCGCGTCACCGCGATCGCCGCCGCCCGCGGCATCCCGGTCGTCGCCCTCACCGAGACCCTGTCCCCGGCCGGCGCGAGCTTCCAGCAATGGCAGGTCGCCGAGCTCTCGGCGCTCGCCGCCGCCCTCCGTCAGGCGACCGGGCGCTAGCGATGCCCACCCCGCCCACGGCGGCCCGCGCCCCGGCGGTCGAGTTCGACGGCGCCGCGCTCGAGCTCGGCGGCCGGACGGTCTGGCAGGGGGTGAGCCTGGCCATCGAGCCCGGCGAGTTCGTCGCCATCCTCGGCCCCAATGGCGCCGGCAAGACGACCATGCTCCAGGTGATCCTCGGCCTGCTCGACCTCGCCCGCGGCCAAGTCAAGGTGTTCGGCGGGCCGCCCGGGAGCCGCAACGACGAGATCGGCTACCTGCCCCAGCGCCGGACCTTCGACGCGACCACGCGGATCCGCGGCGTCGACATCGTCCGGCTCGGGCTCGACGGCCGCCGCTTCGGCCTGCCGCTCCCCCCGGTCGGGCGCTTCGGCGCCGCCGAGCGGCGCGCCCGGGAGCGCATCGCCGAGGTCATCGAGCTCGTCGGCGCCACCGCCTACGCCACGCGGCCGATCGGCCGGCTCTCGGGCGGCGAGCAGCAGCGGCTGCTGATCGCCCAGGCCCTCGCCCGCCGGCCCGCGATGCTGATCCTCGACGAGCCGCTCGACAGCCTCGATCTCGCCAACCAGTCGCAGGTCGCCGCCCTCGTCCAGCGCATCTGCCGCAGCGATGACGTCGCCGTCCTCCTCGTCGCCCACGACGTCAACCCGCTGCAGAGCTACCTCGACCGGGTCGTCTACCTCGCCGGCGGCCGGGCGGTCAGCGGCGCGCCCGAGAAGGTCATCGACAGCCGGACGCTGTCGGCGCTCTACGGCGTCCCGATCGAGGTCCTCCGCACGAGCGACGGCCGCCTGGTCGTCGTCGGTCAGCCCGAGGCGCCCCACCATCACGGGGGCCGGCATGAGCATTGACCTCCTGAATCCCCACGCTGGCGCTCAACCCGGTCACCGACTTCGACCAGCTGACCGCCTTCCCGTTCATGGTCAGCGCGCTGGAGGCGGGCACGATCGTCGCGGTGCTGGCCGGCGTCGTCGGGTGGTTCATGGTGCTCCGGCGCGAGAGCTTCGCCGGCCACACCCTGGCGATCATGGCCTTCCCCGGGGCCAGCGGCGCCGCCCTCGCCGGGCTGCCGCTCGCCGCCGGCTACTTCGCCTTCGCCGGGCTCGGGGCACTCGTGATCGCCGCCGCGTCGCACACCGCGGGCCGCCGCGACCGCACCCAGCAGTCGGCGGTCATCGGCTCGGTCCAGGCGTTCGGCCTGGCCGCCGGGTTCCTCTTCCTCAGCCTGTCGAGCGGCATCTTCGAGAACCTCGACACGCTGCTCTTCGGGTCGATCCTCGGGATCAGCCGCGGCCAGGTCCTCACCCTGCTCGCGGTCTCCGTCGCCGGCCTGGCCTGCTTCCCGGTGCTCGGCCGGCGGCTGCTGTTTGCCAGCGTCGACGAGGAGGTCGCCCGCGCCGGCGGGGTGCCCACGCGTGCTCTCTCGACCCTCTTCCTCCTGATCCTCGGGCTCGCGGTCGCCGCCGTCGCCCAGATCACCGGCGTCCTGCTCGTCTTCGCGCTGCTCGTCGCCCCGGCCGCCGCCGCCCAGCAGATCACCCCCCGGATCGGCGCCGGGCTCGTACTCAGTGTCCTCGTCGCCCTCGTGGTGACCTGGCTGGGCCTCGGCCTCGCCTACTTCACCGACTACCCGGTCGGCTTCTACGTGACCAGCCTCGGCCTCGCCGCGTTCCTCGCCGGCCGCGGCGGCCGCCGCCTGCGCGAACGGCGCCCGCGCCCGGTCCCCGAGCCGGCCCGCTGATGTTGGCGCACGAGTTCGTCCAGAACGCCCTGCTCGCCGGATCGCTGATCGCTGTGGCCAGCGGGTTGATCGGCTACCTCCTCGTCCTGCGCCGCCAGGTCTTCGCCGCCGACGCCCTCAGCCACGTCGCGTTCACCGGGGCGATCGCCGCCGCGCTGGCCGGTGTCGACCTCCGCCTCGGGCTGTTGTCCGCAACCGTGGCGGTCGGCCTCGCGCTCGCCGGGCTCGGCCGCCGCGGCCAGCCCGACGACGTGGTGATCGGAACCGTCTTCGCCTGGATCCTCGGCCTCGGCGTCCTCTTCCTCGCCCTCCTGGCCACCGGCGCCGGCGGCGCCGACGGCGCGCTCGGCGCGCGCGCCCTGTTCGGGTCGATCTTCGGCCTCGCCCGCCGAGACGCGGTGCTCGCCGCCGCCATCGCCGGCGCGATCATCGTCGTCCTCGCCGCGATCGCTCGCCCGCTCATCTTCGCTTCGGTCGATCCCGCCGTCGCCACCGCCCAGGGGGTGCCCGTGCGCCTCCTCGGCGTCGCCTTCCTCGCTCTCGTCGGGCTCGACGCGGCCGAGGCGACCCAGGCGGTCGGCGCGCTCCTGCTCCTCGGCCTGCTCGCCGCGCCCGGCGGCGCCGCCCAGCGCCTGACCGCCGACCCCTACCGCGGCCTGCTGCTCGCCGCGGGCTTTGCCCTGGTCGCCGTATGGATCGGAATCACCCTCAGCTACGCGATCTCCTCGCTGCCGCCGAGCAGCGCGATCGTCGGCGTGGCGAGCGCGATCTACGCCCTCAGCTTCGTGGTCGCCGGCCGGGGCGGGCGACCGGGGACCCGCAGGCCGGGCCGGGAGGCCGCCGCCGATGCCGGCTGAGCCCGCCGCCCGGTGAGCATTACACTCGGACCGGGCATGGACGGCGGCGCCGGAGACGACTGGGCGGAGGCGGCCGAGCAGGCGCTGGCCGGCGCCGGCTACCGCCGCGGCGGCGCGCGGCGGGCAATGCTCGAGCTGCTCGACGAGCAGGCGTGCGCCCTCTCGGCGATCGAGATCGAGGAGATCCTCCGCACCCGGCGGCGGGCCGTGTCCCGCGCGAGCATCTACCGCATCCTCGAGGAGCTCGACCGCCTCGGCGTGATCCAACGCGTGGAGATCGGGCAGACGATGGTCCGCTACGAGCCGGTCCGCGCCGGGCGCGGCCATCATCACCACCTCGTGTGCGACCACTGCGGCGCCCTGCGGCCGTTCGCCGACGCCGAGCTCGAGCGGGCGATCAAGCGCCTCTGCGAGCGGGTCCCGCTGAGCGTCTCCGACCACGAGGTGGTCCTCCACGGCGCCTGCGCCGACTGTGAGCCCTGAACACCGCTAAAGGCCGCCGGCGTCGCCGTCGATACCACTCTGTGGCGGTCGCCGTCGGCCGGTCCCGGGGACGGGAAGAGACCAACGCAGCACCCGAGGGGGAGCGAGCCATCGAATCAAGCCGTGCGCTTCTGCGGGGCCTGGCCACCGGCCGCCGGGGCTGGCTGACGGTCGGCGTCGCCGCCGTCCTCACGCTCGGCCTCCTGGTCGGCTTCGGAACCTCCCTGTACAGCTCGCAGGCCAAGGCGCGCCAGGCGATCCGCACCCGCTTCGTCGATCGCGTCGGCGTCAGCGCCGCCCTTACCGAGTCGGTGTTCTCCTCCTCGGCGAGCGCCTCCCAGGCGATCGATGCCAAGCTCTTCGGCGCCCCGCGGGTGAGCCCGGCCACGCTCGCCGCCGCGGCCGCCAAGGGCCAGCTCGCCGATCTCGTCCTGCTCGACGCCGCCGGCCGCCTGCTCGCCGCCTCGCCGGGCACGCCCGCCGCGGTGGCGCGGGCGGTCGCGGCCCGGCCCGGCTTCGTGCGCGCGGCGCTCGCCGGGCAGAGCTTTGCGCTCTCTGACGTGCTCACGTTTCCGGGGGCCGGCGAGACGATCCAGTTCGCCCAGACCCTCGCCACCGCCGCGGGCCGGAGGGTGGTCGTCAGCGGCTTTCCGCCGAGGCTGCTCTATGGGTTCATCAGCGGCTACCTCGCCCAGATCCCCAACACCGCCGGCGGGCGCGCCTACGTGCTCGACGGGCTCGGCGCCGTCGTCGGCGGGCCGGCCCGCGGCCAGCAGCCCGGGCTTCCGGTGGACGAGCCCGGCCTGATGGCGGCCGTGGCCCGGGCTCGCTCCGGAGCGTTCGGCCACGGGCGGTACTTCGCCGCGAGCCCGGTGGGCAACTCGAACTGGCGCGTCGTCCTGACGGCTCGCCAGAGCGTTCTCTTCGCCTCGGTCGGCGGCGCCAGCACATGGGTTCCCTGGATGCTGTTCGCCGGCTTCGGCCTCACCGCCGGGCTGGCCCTCCTCCTGGTCGGCCGGGTGGTGCGCGGCGCCGCCCAGCTGCGGATCAGCCAAGAGCGGTACGCCCTCGCCGTCGAAGGCGCCAACGACGGAATCTGGGACCGGGACTTCGTCTCGGGCGCGGTCTACTTCTCGCCCCGCTGGAAGGCGATGCTCGGGCATGGGGAGCCGGAGATCGGGGGCTCGCCGCGGGAGTGGTACGACCGGGCGCACCCCGAGGACGTGGCCGCGCTCCGCTGCGCCCTGGAGGCCGAGTCGAGCGGCGGCGCCGGGTCGTTCGAGTGCGAGCACCGCATGCTCCACCGGGATGGGGCCTACCGCTGGTTCCTGACGCGCGGCGTGGCGATCCGCGATCGCGCCGGGCGCCCGACGCGGATGGCCGGCTCGATGTCCGACATCACCGACCGCAAGGCGGCGGAGGAGGTGCTCCGGCGCGGCGCCCTCCACGACGCCCTCACCGGCCTCCCCAACCGCGCCCTCTTCCTCGACCGGCTGGAGCTGTCGCTGGCGCGCGCGGCGCGGGCGCCCGAGCATCGCTGCGCCGTCCTCTTCCTCGACCTCGACCGCTTCAAGCGGATCAACGACGGGTTCAGCCACGCCGTCGGCGACGAGCTCCTCGTCGCCCTCGGGCGCCGCCTGACCGGGCTCCTGCGCCCGGCCGACACGGTCGCCCGGGGTGGACCCGACGGCCTCGTGGCCCGCCTCGGCGGCGACGAGTTCACCGTCCTGCTCGACGATCTCGGCGCCCCCGAGCGCGCCGCCGACGTCGCCGCGCGCATCCAGTCGGCGCTCGAGGTGCCCTTCCGCATCCAGGAGCGCGAGCTCTTCGTCAGCGCGAGCGTCGGCATCTCGATCAGCCAGCCGGGGTCGACCGCGCTCGAGATGATGCGCAACGCCGACATCGCGATGTACGACGCCAAGCGCCAGGGCACGGCGCGCTCGTCGGTCTTCACCGCCGAAATGCACAGCTGGGTCCTCGGGCAGCTCGAGCTCGAGTCGGAGCTGCGCCGGGTGATCGAGGAGCGGCGGCTCCGGGTCTTCTACCAGCCGGTCGTCGACCTCGTCAGCGGGCAGATGGCCGGCTTCGAGGCGCTCGCCCGCTGGCCGGAGACCGACAATCCCGTCTCGCCGGAGCGCTTCATCGCGATCGCCGAGGACACCGGCCTGATCTCGGAGCTCGGGCGGCTCGTCCTCGACGAGGCCTGCCGGCGGCTCAGCGACTGGCGCCGGCGCGGGATCGTCGGCAGCGCCCTGACGATGAGCGTCAACGTCTCCGGGCGCCAGCTCGGCGATCCCCAGGGGCTCGTGGCCGACGTCAAGGCGGCGCTCGCCGCCAGCGGCCTCCCGCCCGAGTGCCTGCGCCTGGAGATCACCGAGAGCACCGTGATCAACCGGCCCGAGCGGGTCCGCTCAGCGCTCGCCGAGCTCGCCCACTTCGGGGTCTGCGCCGAGATCGACGACTTCGGCACCGGCTACGCCTCGCTGACCTTCCTCCAGTCCTTCCCCGGCGACACGATCAAGATCGACCGGTCCTTCGTCGGCACGATGCACGAGAACGCCGGTCACGAGACGATCGTCCGGGCCATCGTCGCCCTGGCCGGCGACCTCGGCATGCAGGTCGTCGCCGAGGGCATCGAGGAACCGGCCCAGCTCGCCCTGCTGCGCTCGATCGGCTGCGCCTACGGTCAGGGCCATCTCTTCGCCCGCGCGGCCGAGGCCGAGGAGCTCGAGCGAACGATGAGCACGATGAACCGGGCCGACGCGCCGGCGGACCGCACCCTCACGCCGGCCGCCCCCGTACCGCTCGCGGGCTAGCGCCGGGTGTCGGCGCCCCCGCTCAGCGGGAGCGCTCGGCGCGAATGAGGGCGAGCACCGTCCGGCCCGAGGCGTCGAGGCTCGCGCGGGAGATCTCGGCGAGCGTGTCGCAGGTCTGCTGCCAGCACGGGTAGTCGAAGTCGATCAGGTCGACCGCCGGGATGCCCGCCTGCCGGAACGGTGTGTGGTCGTCGAGGATCAGCGGGCGGGTCCTCGCCGGGAAAGCCCGGCCGGTGCCCGCCGCGGTCGCCGCGGCGCGCAGGCGGGCCCAGAGGGCCGGGTCCGACCCCGCCTCGCGGGGGATCCGCAGCCCGCGGTTGGCGATGAAGTCGAGCAGCACGAGCTCCGCCGTCGTCGCCCGGTGGGCCGCGACGTAGGCCTTGCTGCCCCGGTCGCCCTGGGCGTAGAAGTCGCTGAAGCCGGCGGGCGCCTCCTCGCCGTCGAAGAGCGCGAAGCGCACGGCCCTCGCGCCCGGGCGCCGCCGGTCGCGACGCAGCGCCCGGGCGATCTCGACCACCGCGGCGACCCCGGCGGCGCTGTTGTTGGCGCCGAGATATCCGGGCACTGGCGTGGTGTCGTAGTGGGCGCCGACGACGATCGCCGGCTCCCGGCCGGGGATCGCGCCGACGATGTTGCGCAGGCCTCCCGGCACCGCCTCGAAGTGGCCGCCGGGCAGGGAGCCCCGCAGGGCGTCGGCCACGCGCCGCTCGGCGGGCGACCCGGCCGGCCGGGGCCCGTAGGCGAGGATCCGGCCGACCAGCGAGTAGGCGGCCGCCCCGTCGAAGCCGGCGCCGGGATCGGCGGCGTCGCCCGAGCCGGCGAGGACCGGGCCGGCGAGGAGGAGTGCGGCGGCGAACGCGACGGCCAGCGCCGGGCGGCGGTGCATCGGCGTGAGCATGTCACGCCGCGCCGCGACGAGCGGCCTCAGGAGCCGGCGAGCTCGCGGTCACGCAGGCGCCAGAGCGACTGCTGCTCGGCCAGCGTGAGCAGCCGCCAGCGCTCGCTCTCGGGCTGCCAGACGTGAACGTGGATGTCGACGACGCTGGCCACGCCCCGCAGCAGCTCCACCGTCGCCCGGGCGTCGATGGCCTCGCCGAGGACACGGCCCGACCGGACGTCGCGGACCCGGAAGCTTCGGGGTGCCGAACCCGGCGCCGGCCCGGGCGCCGGGCGGGGCGGGCGCCTCCACTCGACGGTGGCGAGCCCGGGATCCGGCGGCGCCGGACCGCGCAGGACCTTTTCGAGCGGGACCATCGTCGCGCCCGTGCCCTTCGTCTCGGTGTCGAGTATCCAGACCTTGCCCATCGCGCTCCATTTTACCTGTCGGCCCGCGCCGCCCGCGGACCTGGGACGCCGCGTGGACCGCCCGTGCGAGACTTCGACCGTGCAGGCCGGCGCCCTCCGACCGCTTCGCCCCAGGGCGCCCCACCGGTGATGTCGACCTTTCTGCTCGCCACGCTGGCCTACCCGGTGCTGCTCGCCGCGTTGTGCCTCGGCGCCGGGCTCCTGATCGACCGCGTGAGCGGAGGCTTCCTCCCCGGCCTGATGCTGCCGATCGCCGGCGCGGCGGCGCTGGTCGGCGTTTCCCAGCTGAGCACCGACGTCCCGGCGGCGGCCCCGGCGACGCCCTACCTGATGGCGGCCGTCGCCGGTGCGGGCTTCCTGATCGGCGGGCGGCGGGCGCTGGCGCTCGTCCGGGCGCTCCCGGGCGCGCCGTGGCAGGCCGCGGTGCCGGTGCTCGCCTACCTGATCGGGCTGGCCCCGGTGCTCGCCGCCGCGCGGCCGACCTTCTCCGGCTACGGCGCCCTCCCCGACTCGGCGCTCCACATGATCGGCGCCGACTACCTGATCCGCCACGGCCAGCAGTACGCCCACCTCGACCTGCGCAACTCCTACGGCCAATACATCTCCTCGTACTTCAACACCAGCTACCCGTCGGGCTCGCACACCCTGTTCGGCGGGAGCGCCCGGCTCCTGGACCTGCCGCTGATCTGGGCCCTCCAGCCGTTCTGCGCCTTCATCCTCGCCACCGCCGTCGGTCCGGCCTGGGTACTCGCCCGGCGGCTCGGCCTCGACGGCTGGCAGGCCGCGCTGGCCGCGCTCACGGTGACCGTGCCCGCGCTGGTCTACGGCTACGAGCTCGTCGCCTCGATCAAGGAGGTCACGGCCCTCCCGCTGATCCTCGGCCTGGGCGCCCTGGTCGCCCTCCACGAGCGGTGGCTGCGCGGCTCGCCGACCGGGGCGATCCCGTTCGCCCTGCTCGTCGCTGCGGGCGTCTCCTCCCTCGGGGTGGCGTTCGGCGCGTGGGCGCTCGGCGCCGTCGCCGTGCTGGTGGTGCTGATCGCCGGCGACGCCCTCGCCGGCCGGCGATCAATCAGGCGCGCCCTCCCGCTGATCGCCGTCGGTGGCGTCGTCGGCCTGATCGCCGGCTGGCCGACCTGGGCGGACGCCTACGGCTCGCTCAAGGTCGCCCAGGGCATCGCCGCGACCTCGAACGCCGGCAACCTGACCGCGCCGCTCCATATCGAGCAGGTCTTCGGCGCCTGGCTGTCGGGCAGCTACCGCCACCGCGCCCTCATGGGCCCAGATCGGGACGTCACCTACCTCCTGATCGCCGTCACGGTGGTGGCCGCGCTGATCGGGGCGGCGCACGTGATCCGCCTCCGCGCGCTCGCGGTGGCCGGCTGGCTCGGGCTGCTGCTCCTGCTCTGGCTCGGGTTGAGCGCCTACGGGACGACGTGGGCGGATGCCAAGCTGCTCATGCTCACCTCGCCGGTCGTCCTCCTGCTCGCGTGGGCCGGGGTGGCCGGGCTCAAGGACTCGCCGCTGCGCCTCCTGGCGCCCCTGCTCGCCCTGGTCATAGCCGGCGGCGTGATCGCCTCGGACGCCGTCCAGTACCACGGCAACGACCTGGCCCCGACCGCGCGCTACGACGAGCTCGCCTCGGTGGGGACGATGTTCGCCGGTCGCGGGCCGGTCCTCTTCACCGACTTCGACGAGTGGTCGGTCTACGAGCTGCGCAACCTCGACGTCGGCGGCCCCGACTTCATCTTCCCGCCGGTCGGCCTCGAGAAGGTCGTCGCCGGCCACGGCGACGTGGTCGACCTCGACAAGATCAGCGGCGCCGCCCTGCGCGCCTATCCGCTGATCATCACGCGCCGAGACCTCACGGCCAGTCGCCCGCCGGCGGCCTACAGCCTGGCCTGGGAGGGGGTCTATTACCAGGTGTGGGCGCGCCGGCCCGGGGCGCGGGCGGCGCTCGCCCATCTGCGGCTGTCGGGCAAGCGGGCGATCGGCTGCCCGACCATCCGCCACCTCGCCCGGCTGGCCGGCAGCCGCCGCGGGCAGCTGGTGGCTGCGGTCCCCGTGCCGCTGGTGTCGATCGACCTCGCGCGCGCCACTCACCCGAGCTGGCTGCACTCCCCGTTCGCCCACGTCGGGCTCCTGATGACCCGCAACGGCGGTCTCACGGCATCCTTCCGGATCCCCCGCGCCGGCGTCTGGAACCTCTGGCTGCAGGGCGAGGTCATGCCCGCCGTGGGCGTCTCGGTCGACGGGAGCGAGCTCGGCCGGATCTCGGGGCAGGTCAGCGGCAACCTCTTCAACCCCGGCACGATCGCTCCGCTCCCGGTCTCCCTGGCCGCCGGCGTGCACCGTCTGGCGCTCACCCGCGGCGGCCTGACCCTTGCTCCCGGGAACGGCGGCTCGGCGATCCTCCACGCCGTCTTCCTCGCCCCGGCCGGCGCCCGCGAAAGGCTCGTGGTGACGCCCGCCGCCGGATGGCGCAGGCTCTGCGGCGGCCGCTTCGATTGGATCGAGGTCGACCCGGCCTGACGGGCCACGCCGGCCGGGGCGCTTTGACTGGATCGAGGTTCGCCGCGGCTTGAGGGCGCCTCGCCCGGCCGCTGCGCCCGCTGCGCCCGGCCGGCGGCGCCAGCCTAGAGCGTCGGCTCCTCGCGCCACCAGGGCGTCGGCCGCGGCACCTCGGGCTGATGGCGCACCAGGTAGAGCAGCGCCGGGACGATCACCAGCACCGGGGCGACGCTGATCGCCACCGTGGTGACCACCGATCCGGTGCTCACCCCCGGCGGCAGCATGGCCAGCGAGATGGCCACGCCGACCAGCGTCATGAACCCGCCCACGCCGAGGAAGGTCTGCATCGAGCGGCGGCTCGGCATCCGCCACGACATGTAGCAGCCGAAGCAGTTGCCGAGCACGGGCAGGAGCGTCGGCGGGATCAGCGCCATGGGCGTGAGGGACTTCAGGTCCTTGGGCACGTCGAGCAGCTGCTGCCCGAGCCAGCGGATCGCCAGGTTCACCAGGAAGGCGGCGACCAGCCCGATCACGAACGTCGCGGCCAGGGCCCGCGGGGCCACCGGCGTGACGATCGTCGGGGCTTTGTAGGAGTTTCGGCTCATCGCCGCTCGCCGGAAGGTCCGCGGCGCCGGCCAGGGCCGCTGCCCTGGCCGGCGGTCGCGAACATCGCCGTCGCCCCTAGCGGGCCGCCAGACCGGACACGCCGGGGGGCATGTTCTCCTGCGTGGAGCTCAGGAACGTCAGCAGCCCGTCGATCCCGATGCGGTAGACGTCGATGCGGCTCGTGTCGGCGCCGATCCCGATGACCCCGCCGAACACCGACGGAATGAGCACGTAGAGGAAGTGCCCGTCGGGGCTGAGCGCCTCGTCGGTCGGGAAGAGGGCCGGACCGTCGGGCGAGTGGAGCGTCGGCACCGTGCCGAGCAACCTCAGGCTCCCGTTGGACGCGATCTGGAACTCGGCGACCGACTTGGTCGTCGTGTTGGTGATATAGGCGAAGCGGCCGTTCGGGGTGATCACGACCCAGCACGGGGCACCTCCGCCAGTCGACTTCGTGTCGTTCGGGGTCAGCCCACCGTTCAGCGACTCGTTGTAGGTCGTCGCCGCCCCCGACGTCTGCGAGAGGGCATCGGAGACCAGGAGATGCCGCAGCGGGTCGAATGCGAATCCGAACGGCGTCGTCGCGTCAGGCGGCGTCGTGATCGAGCTCACCGGGCCGGCGACGTCGCCCGACAGCCGGAACGTGTCGATCTTGTTGGTGGCGCGCTCGGTCACGACGAGGAAGCGGCCGATCCTGTCGAAGCCGATCTGGGCGGCCGCGCCGCCCGGGCCGGGGGTCGCCAGCGGCTGGTTGGAACCCGGGATCGGCGTCAGGAGCCCGGCGCTCGAGAACCGAAAGCCCTGGATGTTGCCGCTCTCCTGGTTGAGCACGTAGAGCACGTCGCCGTGCTGGGTGATGCTCTGCGGGTAGTCGCCGCCCGAGGGCACCGTCTGGACGAGGTGCAGATCGAGCCCGCTGACCCGGAAGGAGCTGATTGTGTCGCTACCGGCGTTGACCGCGAAGAGCAGGGTCCCGGCCGGGTTGAGGCTGACCGCGCCCTGGGAGTCGGTGATCGGGCAGACGTCGAACGGCGGCGCCATCGAGCAGGCCGCGGCCGGCTCGCCCGCGCCGCCGGTGTTGACGCGCTGGCGCTCGACGAGCGTGCCGTCGGAGAGGCGGTCGAAGGCGATTACCTGGTTGGTGGTCGGGTCGTTGGTCTCCGTGTAGACGGCGCCGACGCGGGCGGCCGCCCCTGCGGTCGACGGCGAGACGAGGACGGCGGCCGCGAGCACGAGCAGCGCGAGCAGCGGCCGGGGTACGGCGTTGAGGCGCCTGGGCGCATGCATGTCGGTTGCCTCCAAGACGTGAAACTGGATAGAGCTGGACCTGGGCTCGACTGTACACAAACCCGGTCCCGACGTTCACCGTTTTGCTCGGGAGAAGCCTTACGATTCGGTGAAGCGCTGGTCCCCGGGAGCCGACTCGCTAGGTCCCGGGCGCCGACCACGGCGTCCGCGGCGGCTCGCGGAGCTCGCCGTCGAGACGCACGTCGACCCGCTCGTCGAAGAACGACACGTAGCCGGCGAGCTCGGCCGCGTCGGGCAGCGGCGACTCGTAGGTCCAGGCGATGTCCGCGACGCTCCGCCCGCCCACCGCCAGCGAGAAATAGCTCGCCGTGCCCTTGTAGGCGCAGATCGTACGCGTGTCGCTCGGGCGCAGGAGCTCCCCGCGGACGTCCTCGGGCGGCAGGTAGAAGCGGGGCGAGAGCTTGGTCTCGAAGACCATCCGCGGCCGCGTGCTCTCGGCCACGACGACGCCGTCGACCTCCAAACGCACGTGGCGGGAGCTCCGGCGAACGTCGACGCGGTGCAACGGGTCGCGCGGGTGGCCGCCGATCTCCTCCTCCTCCTCGAGCCACTCGTCGAAGGCGTCGAAGTCGAGGATCACGTAGCCGTCCAGATCGGGATCGGCCGGGCGGAAGGCCGCCCCGACCCGCTCGGTGCCCGCCGCCCGCAGGGTGAGCTCCTCGCCGTCGGCGGTATGCAGGCGGAAGCCGGCCGACTCGATCACCGGCGGCCCACCCGCCTCCAGGGTGACCAGGGGGATCGTCTCCGCGCGATCGAAGCTCGGCGCCGCCACGAGCTCCCCGGCGAGATCACCGGCCGGCGCCGCGTAGCCCGGGACCACGCGGCTCGGCTCCCAGACCAGGAGCGCCCGTGTCGTGTCGAGCACGGTCTCCCCGCCGAGCCGCGCCCGCACGCGCTTGGCGGTGGGCTCGTAGCGCAGCTCGCCCATCCGCTCGAGGAGCAGCTGTCCGAGGCGCAGAGCCATGGCCCGACTATCTCAGATCCCGGGCCGCCTCGCCAGGGGGTGAACGGCCGGGAAACTCGCCGCCGACCGCTTGCGCGGCCCGGCCCGGCCGGTGTACGTTCCGCCCATGAGCGCATATGTCATCGGCAGTTTCCACGTGCATGACCCCGAGGCCTTCGCCCCCTACGGGCCCGCCTCGGCGCAGAGCATCCAGCCCCACGGCGGCGAGGTGGTCGTCGCCGAATTCCAGTCCGAGGTGATCGAGGGCGAGCCGCTGCCGGTCACCGTGGTGATGCGGTTCCCCGACAAGGACGCCGTCCACGCCTGGTACAACTCCGACGAGTATCGGGCGATCCGGCCGATCCGCCAAGGGAGTGCCCACGGGACCCTCGTGGTCGTCGACGAGTTCGTGATGCCCAGCTGAGGCCCGGCCCCCGGCCGACCGCCGGGCCCGCGGGTCCTGCCGGTCGGCCCCGGCCGGCGACCACCGCTCCAAAGCCCCCGCCGGCTCAGAAGAGCTGGTTCTCGCCGCCGAACACCTCGCTGACCGAGCCGTCGGTGAAGATCCGGCGGATCGAGTCGGTGAGGAGCCCGGCGCACGGGAGCACCACGACGTTCTCGGGCGCGCCCGGGCGCAGCGGGATCGTGTCGGTGACGACGATCTGCTCGAACGGCGCCGCGGCCAGCACCTCGTAGGCCGCCCCGGAGAACACGGCGTGGGTGGCGGCGGCGAACACGCGCGTCGCCCCGGCGTCGAGCACGGTCTGGCCGGCGGCGCTCAGCGTGCCGGCGGTGTCGATGATGTCGTCGACGATCAGCGCCGTCTTGCCCTTGACGTCGCCGATCACGTAGCCGATCTCCGCGACCTGCTGGGCCGGGCGCTCCTTGGTCATCAGGGCCAGGTCGGCGCCGATCACCTCGGCGAACTTGTGGTTGAGCTTGGCCCGCCCGACGTCCGGGGCGACCACCACGAGATCGGGGAGCTTGAGGTCGGCGAAGTACTGGGCGAGCATGAACAGCGCGGTCATGTGGTCGACCGGCTTGCTGAAGAAGCCCTGGACCTGGCCGGCGTGGAGATCCATCGTGAGGACGCGGTCGGCGCCGGCCGCCTCGAGCATGTGCGCCACCAGGCGCGAGCTGATCGGCTCGCGCAGCGCCGACTTCTTGTCCTGGCGCGAGTAGGCGAACCACGGCATGACGGCGATCACCCGGTGGGCCGAGGCGCCGGCGGCGGCGTCGATCATCACCAGGAGCTCCATCAGCGCGTCGTTGGCGCTGATCCCGGTGACCGGGTTGCCGCAGGTCGGCTGGACGATGAAGACGTCGGCGCCGCGGATCGACTCGTCGTAGCGGCAGTAGACCTCGCCCGCCGAGAACGTCTTCAGCGTGATCGGGCCGAGGTCGACGCCGAGCTTGCCGGCGATCGTCGCGGCGAGCTGGGGATTGGCCCGGCCGGAGAACAGCATGAGCCGCTTGTCGTAGTCGATCGGAAGGCTCGTGACCGCCGTCCGAGGCTCGAAAGCGCACATGGCGCCGCGCAGTGTACAGGCGGCGGGTCGCCGGCGTAGAGGTGCACCGCCTGTCCGCCGGCGCTAGGCTGGGGCCCCGTCGCACCCGCCCCGCCGCCGTCTTGACGGCGGCCCCGCCGCCTGCTTACCTCGTCCTCGCCGATGCCGATGCCCGCCGCCCGCCGCCCCATTGCCAGCCCGACCCGGTTCGGAGCGGCGCGCTAGATGGCGCGGGGCACGGCCCTCGGGCGGACCGCGCTGTTCGCCGGGCTGGCCGAGCCCGAGCTCGAGGCCGTCGCCGCCCGGATGACGGCACGCCGCTTCGAGGCGGGCGAGCAGCTCTGCCGAGCCGGGGAGCCGCCCGACCGGATCTGGGTCATCACCGGCGGCCTCGTCCACTGGCTCGCGCCGACCTCCGACGGCGGGGGTGAGCTCGTGGCCCGGATGCGCAAGGGCGACGTGATCGGGGCGCAGGACGTGATCACCGGGGAGTTTCGCCTGGCCACGGTGATGGCGAGCATCCCGACCGACACCCTCGAGCTCGCCGGCGGGGAGCTGATCGAGCTGGCCCGGCGCTTCCCCCAGATCCTCATCAACCTCGTCCGCCTCCAGCGCGAGCGGCTGTTGCGCGCCAACGCCCGGAGCGCCGAGAAGGAGCGCGGGGAGGAGATCGCCCTGGTCACCGGGCCGTCCCTGGCCGGCGCCGTCGGACGGATCGTGGCGGCCGCGCGGACGGCCACCCCCCGGCCGGTGACCTATCTCGATCGCCGGCTCTCCTTCGCCGGGGCCCTGACCGCGGCCGACGACCTCGTCTCCGAGCACGCCACCGTGCTGATCCCCGGCGAGCTCGACCCCGAGACGCTGGCTCCCCTGCTCGAGGAGGTCGACCGCGTGGTCGCCCTGGCCGGGAGCGGGGCCGAGGCGCAGCGGCTCGGGCGCCTGGGCTCCGCCGCCCACCTCTCACGGCTCGAGGTCGTGCTCGTCGGCGAGGAGGCGATCGCCGCCGCCGGGGACTGGCCGGCCGACTTCGCCGCCGGCGCGCGCGTCGTGCGGCGGTGTCCGCGGGAGCTCGGCTTCCCGCTCGCCGACGCCGACCTCGTCTGGCTGGCCCGCCACCTGACCCGCACCAAGCTCGGCCTCGCCCTCGGCGCCGGCGGGGTCAAGGGCTACGCCCACGTCGGGGCGTTGCAGGTCCTCGAAGAGGCCGGCTACACGGTCGACTACGTCGGCGGGTCGAGCATCGGCGGCTTCGTCGCCACCCACGTCGGCTTGGGCTACGACAGCGCCGAGATCGACGCCCGCTTCCGGGCCGCCTTCGACCCCGATACGGTCGCCGCGATGTTCGCCAGCCCGTTCGGCGGCGGGTCGAGGAGCGCCGACGTCCTCGGCGAGATGCTCCGCGAGGCGACCGATCTGCGCTCCTTCGCAGACGCGGTGATCCCGCTGGTGATCATGGCCGTCGACCTCACCGACCGCACCCCGGCGCCCCTGCGCGAGGGCCTGCTCTGGGAGGCGCTGATGGCCACGCTGGCGGTGGCCGGGGTCTTCCCGCCGCGCGACCGCGACGGCCACCGCCTGGTCGACGGCCTCCACCTCGTGCCGGTTCCGACCGGCTCGGTGATCGAGGACGGCGCCGACCTCGTCGTCTCGGTCAACCTGATGGGCGCCGAGACGCTCGAGCGCTGGCCGACCGGCCCCGAGCCGGCCGCGGCGCCACCGAAGAAGGGCCGCTACAACGCGCTCGACACGATGCTCGCGGTCATGGACCTCAGCCAGGTCGACACGAGCGAGCGCCACGCCGAGCTCGCCGACGTCGTCGTCACCCCCCGCTTCGGCCCGGCCGACTGGCGCGACTTCCACCTGGCCGACCTCTTCCTCGCCGCCGGGCGGGCCGCCGCGCTCGAGCAGCTCGGCACGCTCCGCGAGCTCAGTCGTCCGGTCGATCTGGACGCCGCGCGGCAGGCGGAGGGCCTCAGCCGCTCCGATTCGCTGATCCTCTAGAGCGCGGCCGGGGCGGCCGTAAGGCGAATTTCACACATCGCCCGCAGCGCCTGGGATACATTCAGGCTCGGTAACCTGGGTCCAACCGAGGGAGAATCACTTGCTGTTAGCGTCGTGCACGACCCGGCCGGTGACGGGCGCCCGCGCGCTCGTCATCGACCATCGCCCGGCATGCTCGCCCTAGGCGGCCACAGCGATGTCGCGATGGGGACGCGGCTCAAGGTCTGCGGCATCACCGAGCCGCGGGAGATCGAGCTGCTGGCCGGGGAGTCGGTCGACTTCGTCGGCCTCTGGCACGGGGTGCCCGGCGGACCGGCCGAGCTGCCCCTCGAGGACTGGCGGGCCCTGGCCGCGGCGGCGGCGGCGACGCCGAGCCTCAACCCGGTGCTCGTGACCTTCTTGAAGGATGTCGCCGTCCTCGGCGACGCGCTCGACGGATCCGGCGTGCGCTGGGTCCAGCTCCACGGCTATCAGACCCCGGGGGTCGTCCGCGCGGTCAAGCGGATCGCCCCGGACGAGATCCGCGTGATCAAGGTCCTCCACGTCCGCGGCCAGGACTGCGTCGAGGGCTCGCTGGTCGCCTCCTACGAGAAGGCGGGGGTCGACGTGTTCCTGCTCGACGCGGTGACCGCCGACGGGCGGGTCGGGAGCACGGGGCAGACCCTCGACGCCGAGTTCGCCTGGTCGCTGGCCGAGCGGCTCGACCGGCCGTTCCTCCTCGCCGGGGGGATCTCGGCCTCCAACCGCGCCGACTACGAGCGGTTGGCCGGGCACCCGCGGTTCTTCGGCATCGACGTCGACACCAACGCCCGGGGGACGGACGGCAAGGTGAGCGCGGCCAGCGTGGCGGCGATCAGCCGGGCCTGGAAGGGAGCGCCGGATGCCTAGCCGCTTCATCGACGCGCTCCTCGGCTCGCCGCGGCTGCCGGTGATCATGGAGGTCAAGCGGCGCGACGGCAACGGCGTCGAGCTGCTCGGCGAGCGGACGATCCCGCAGATCGTCGCCGACTACACGGCGGCCGGCGCGCCGTGCGTCTCGGTGGTCACCGGGCGCTGGTTCGGCGGCGACGAGCAGATGCTCCACGACGTCGTCTCCCTGACCGACCTACCGGTCCTGAAGAAGGACTTCATCACCCGCGAGAGCCAGATCGTCGCCGCCAAGCAGGCCGGCGCCTCGGCGATCCTGCTCACCGCGCGGATCCTCCCGAAGTCCTCGTTCCAGAAGCTGATCGAGACGATCCTCCGCCACGAGCTGACGCCGTTCGTCGAGGTGGCCGACCACGCGGAGCTGGCGAGCGTGACCCACGCCGAGGAGTGCATCGTCGCGATCAACAACAAGGACATCCGCCACCAGGAGCGCGACGCGGGCGATCTCGACCTGAGCCGGTCGCTGCTCGAGGCGACGATCGCCACCGGGACCCCGTGCCCGGTCAGCGCCAGCGCGATCACCGACCCGCTGGTGGCCGCCGAGCTGATCGACGCCGGCTTCAAGGGACTGCTGATCGGGGCCGGCCTGCTTCTGAGCGCGAGCGTCGAGGGCTGGGTGGCCGAGTTCGAGGCCCACCGCCGGGCGCTGGCGAGCCGGGCTCAGGCCGCGCCGGGTTCCCGATGAGCGGCACCCTCGCCGACCACGTGGCCGCGCGGGCGAGGACCGATCCGCGGGCTCCCGCGCTGCTCTGGAGCGGGTCCGTCGTCGACTACGCGGAGCTCGAGGAAATGCGCGGGCGGGCCTCGGCCGCCCTGGCCGAGCTGGGGCTCGAGGCCGACGTGCCGGTCGGGATCCACGCCAAGAAGTCGCCGGAGGCGATCGCGCTGGTCCTCGCCTGCCTGGGCGAGCGCCGGCCTTTCCTGCTGCCGTCGATCGAGCTGGCCGAGGACACGCTCGAGAAGCTGTTCGCTCAGGCGGGGTGCAGCCACATCGTCTCGCCATCGTCCGCGGCTTCCGGCGAGAATGGCGGCAGCGGCAGCGGCAGCGGCAGCGGCAGTGGCGGCGCTGCGGGCGGGGTCGGGGTCGGGGCGGTGAGCGCGCGGCCGCTCCAGCGCGGCGAGGGCGCGCCCGGGATCCCGGCGTCGACCCGGACGCCCGAGGGGGTGGCCTTCATGCTCACGACGTCGGGCTCGACCGGGCTGCCGAAGATCGTCCCGCTGACCCCGGCCGCGGTCGACCGCTTCACCGACTGGGCCGCCGAGCAGTTCGGGATCGGCCCGGGCACGACCGTCCTCAACTACGCCCCGCTGAACTTCGACCTCTGCCTGCTCGACATCTGGAGCACGCTGAAGGCGGGCGGCTGCGTGGCCCTGGTCGACCAGGATCGGGGGACCAACGGCGCCTACCTGGTCGAGCTGCTCTCGGCGCACCGGGTGAACGTGATCCAGGCGGTGCCGATGCTCTACCGCCTGCTGATCGACGCCACCCGCGAGGACGGGACGCGCTTCCCGGAGGCCGCGCACGTGATGACGACGGGCGACAAGATCCCGGCGAGCTCGCTCGAGCAGCTCCCGGGCCTCTTCCCGAACGCCCGCTTCTTCAACATCTACGGCTGTACGGAGACCAACGACAGCCTGATGTACGAGTTCGACCTGGCCGGCGGCCCGCCGGCCAACGTGCCGGTCGGCCAGCCGCTCCCGGGGGTGATTGCCCTGGTCGTCTCGCCGGAGGGCGACCTCGTCGACGGGCCGGGGACGGGCGAGCTCGTCGTGTGGACTCCGTTCCAGACCCAGGGCTACCTGACCGAGGCGCTCAACGAGGGGAAGTTCGTCGCCTACCCCGACGCGGGCGGGGGGACGGAGCGGATCTTCTTCCGTACCGGGGACATCGTCCGCCGCCACGAGGACGGGTCGATGACGCTCGAGGGCCGCAGCGACTTCTACGTCAAGGTGCGCGGCGTCCGGGTCAGCACCCAGGTCGTCGAGCAGGCGATCATGGAGCACCCCGAGGTCGTCGAGGTCGCCGTCGTCGCCGTGCCGGACGAGCTGGCCGGAAGCCGCCTCCACGCGCTGGTGCGCAAGGTTGACGACAGCAAGCTCAACAGCCTGAAGCTCCGGCAGCACTGCGCCGGGAGATTGGCCCGGACCGAGATGCCTTCGAGCATCAAGGTCGTGACGGAACCCCTACCGAAAACGCCCACCGGGAAGATCGATCGCAAACGATGCTTGCCGTGAGCAAGAGAGGACCGCAAACAAGCAATGGATGACACCACGAAGATCAAGACGTTCATCGTCGAGGAGTTCATGCCCGACGTCCCGGTCGAGGAGCTCGAGTCCGACTACGACCTCCTCGAGGGCGGCGTCGTCGACAGCCTCGGGCTGCTGAAGGTCGTCGCCTGGCTGGAGACGGAGTTCGACATCGGCGTCGATGACGCGGAGCTCGGCCCGGAGAGCTTCCGGACGGTCGACGCGATCAAGACCTTCGTCGATCAGGCCCGCGCCTCGAATGCCTAGCGGCCCTCCCTCGGCGGTCCTCGCCGCCCTGGTCACCCAGAAGTACCCGATCTCCGAGGCGGTCTGGGGTGACTTCTGGGATCGGCTGCGGGCCCGCGAGCTCCACCCGGGCGAGGCGCTCGCGGTGGTCTCCTCGCTGACCACGCGGCTGCCGGACGGCGAGTCGGTCGCCGCGCTGCTGCGCTCGCTGCGGGCGCGCAACGACCAGCCGGATCCGCCGTCGCGCACGACGGTCAACATCGTGGGGACCGGCGGCGGGCCGAGCACGTTCAACCTCTCGACGGCTTCGGCCTTCGTCGGCGCGGCGATGGGGGCCCGGGTGATCAAGACCGGGTCGCGGGCCTACGCCAGCCGCACCGGGTCGGTCGACCTGCTCGACCGCCTCGGCATGCCGCAGACGACGTCCTACGCCCAGACCGAGGAGATGCTCGAGACCTACGGGATGGCCTGCGCCGGGGCGTTCGTCTATCCGAAGGAGCTCCGCAGCCTCGCCCGCCAGATCCTCCCCTTCGACATGAAGACCATGGGTCGGTTCTTCAACGTGATCGGGCCGTTCCTGGCCGCGGTGCCAGTCTCGACCCAGATCACCGGCGTGTCCGACCACTCGGTGCTGGCGACGTTCCGCCACCTGGCCGCCGAGGACACGACCAAGCACTTCTGGATCTGCTCGAACGAGATCGGCTGCGACGAGCTGCTGAGCATCACCCCGAGCCAGGTCTACGCGAGCGAGGACGACCGGGAGTTCATCCTCGACCCGGCGGCGATCGGGCTGAGCGAGCGCCCGTTCGACGACCTCCTCCCGGTCGCCGACCTCGACGCGACGGTCGGCCACTTCCTCGCCCTGATCGGCGGCGACGGGCCGCCCGGGGCGATCGAGAGCATCCAGCTGAACGCGGCGGCTCTGGCCATCAACGGCGGCGTCGCCGACGACTGGCCGGCCGCGCTCGGGCTGGCGGCCGAGACGATGCGCGCAGGCGAGCCGGCCCGGCTGATCGAGCGGATGCGCGGCCACGGCAAGGAACCGTCGGCCGGCGCCGCTTCCGGGGCGGATCCCGTGCCGAGCGGCCCGCCGCCGGGCCGACGCCGCGACGGGAGTGGGCGCTAGTGTCGGCGTTCTTCGCCGAGCCGCGCCCCGGCCGGCCGGGGCTGGCCGTCTTCCTGAACGCCGGGGATCCGCCGCTCGAGGTCCTGCGCGAGGTCATCCGCCTGCTCGACGAGTGCCGGGTCGACTGCCTCGAGCTCGCGGTCCCCTTCCCCAACTCGGCCAGCGACGGCCCGGTGATCCGGCAGTCGGCCGACCGGGCGCTGGCCGACGGCGTCGATCGCGACGGGGTCCTCGCCTTCGTGGCCAGCGTCCGTCCGGAGCTCTCGCATCTGAAGGTCGCCCTGCTGGCCGACTGGAGCCACTCGATCAAGGGCCTGCAGATGCCCGACTTCATCGCCCGGGTCAAGGCGTCGGGAGCCGACGGCCTCCTGGTCCACGGCCTGCCGCCGCGGCTGCGCCACCAGTACTACGAGGCGGCCCGGGAGGCCGGGCAGCCGATCGTGACCACCTGCTACGCCACCTCCGAGGCGCCCGTCCTCGAGGAGGCGGCCGAGCACGGCTCGGCCTACATCTACCTGGTCGCCCACTACGGGCGCAGCGGCACCTCGGTCGCCCCGGATCACACCGCGCTCGTCCCCGTGCTGGAAACCCTGCGGGCGAGGACGGACGTCCCCGTCGCGGTCGGCTTCGGCGTGAAGAACCGCTCCCACATCGAGGGGCTCGGCCGGGTCGGAGCGGACGCGGCGATCGTCGGGAGCGCCTGCGTGGCCTGTGTCGCCGACTCGCTGGCCCGCGGGAGCGACGTGGTGGCCGACTTCCGCGCCCTGCTCGTCGAGCTCGGCGAGGCCCCGGAGCTGCCCGACCCCCCGCCGACCGCGTGAACGGCGCGGCGCGATCCGCTTGCCGCTGGGCAAGCCATCCTCGAAACAAGGAGAACCCAATTGCTTATCCGTGAGCTGGACAAGGTCAAGTGCGTCGAGTGGGGCAATGGCCTCAGCCGCCGCTTCCTGCTGGAGGCCGACGGCATGGGATACACGGTCACCGACACGATCGTCAAGGCCGGAACGAAGTCGCTGATCGAGTACAAGAACCATCTCGAGGCGTGCTACTGCATCGAGGGCAAGGGCTCGGTGATCGAGATGGACGGCACGGAGCACATCATCGAGCCGGGCACGATGTACGCCCTCAACAACCGCGACCCCCACTACCTCTGCGGGGGCGAGGACACCGACCTGCGGCTCGTGTGCATGTTCACGCCGGCGCTGCAGGGCGACGAGCACCACGACTTCTCGGTGGCGGACACGTCATCGGCCTACTGAGTTGCTGATCGCGCTGCGCGGTCATCCGTTGATGTGGCGGCGCAGCGCCAAGGGTAATTGACATCGGCGGGAACCGGGAGTGACGCACATGGAAGGTTGGACTGACGAGCAGAAGGCGCTGAGGAAGTCTCTCGACCAGTACGGCGAGGCGCTGAGCGCCGGGCACATCGAGGACGATGCGGCCAACCTGTTCAATCGGGAGAAGTGGGAGCTGATCCGCGCGTCGGGTGTGATCCGGCTCCCGTTCGACGCCGAGTGGGGTGGCCAGGGCCACGACGCCCTGACCCTGGTCTACGTGCTCGAGCACCTGGGCCACCTCTGCCGGGACGCCGGGCTCCTCTTCACCCTGGCCACCCAGATCGTCAGCGTCACCCTCCCGATCCACAAGTTCGGCTCGCCGGAGCTCAAGGAGCGCTACCTGAAACGGCTGGTGGACGGCGAGATCATCGGCGCGCACGCGATCTCCGAGCCGGGCGCCGGATCGGACGCGACGGCGATGACGACGACGGCGACGGCCGACGGCGACTCGTTCGTGCTCAACGGCAAGAAGGCGTTCTGCACGAGCGGGCCGATCGCCGACGTGATCACCGTCTACGCCAAGATGGACTCGGGGACGGCGGCGACCGGAATCACCGCCTTTCTCGTCCCGACCGACACGCCGGGCATCGAGGTGGGCGACCCGATCCCGAAGCTCGGCCTGAACACCTCGCCGATCGGCGAGCTCGACTTCACCGACTGCCGGATTCCGGCCGAGAACGTGATCGGGCGCCCGGGAGCCGGCTTCTTCATCCTCGAGCACGTGATGACCTGGGAGATCCTCTGCATCTTCATCATGATGGTGGGGGACATGCAGGACCGCCTCGAGCGGTGCATCAAGTACGCGAGGACGCGCAAGCAGTTCGGCGAGGCGATCGGCTCCAACCAGTACGTCGCCGGGAAGATCGTCGACATGCGGATCGCCACCGAGAACTCGCGCAAGCACCTCTACGACACGGCCGCCCGCTTCGCCAGGCGCCGCAACGTGACCGCGGAGATCTCGATGGCCAAGATCGTGACGAGCGAGGCGAACCTCGCCTCGGCGCTCGCCGCCGTGCAGATCTTCGGCGGCCGAGGCTACATGCGGGCCGAGGGCCTCGAGAAGGGCGTACGCGACGCGGTGGGGGCGCCGATCTACTCGGGCACCAACGAGATGCAGCGGGTCCGGCTCGCCTCGATGCTCGGCCTCTGACTCCAGGGTCCCGGCCGGTCCGGGGGGCGGGGCGGCCCGCGGCCGGCAGACCGCACCGGAGCCCGGCGGACGCCGAGTTCACCACCGCGAGCGGAATCCTCGCGCCGGCGGTGGTCAGCCACGATGCCGGCGACGGGCTCCAGCAACGGGCGCGGCCTCCGGTGAGGTTCGGGACCGGGGGATCCTGACCGGCCGGCGGGTAGCAGGGTTGTCCGCCGGGCGGGGCGGGCATAATCCGCGGGTATGCGCCGACTCGAGACCGGCAGTCTCGCCGCCGCGCTCGGCGCGGTGCTCCTCCTCGTCAGCCTGTTCCTCGAGTGGTACCAGCCGGACCTGACCGGTTGGGACGCCTTCGAGGTTTGGGACCTCGTGCTGGCGGCGATCGCCGTCGCGGTGATCGGGGCCGCCGCCGCGGAGCTCGAATGGTGGCGCGGCCCGATGCCCGGTGTCGAGCTCGCGGTCGCCGGGAGCTGTGCCGTCGTCATCGTGCTCGCCGCCCTGATCAACCATCCGCCGGCGGCGGTCGGCCGCGGTGTCGAGCGGGGAGCCTGGCTCGGGCTCGGCGGGGCGGTGCTGATCCTGCTCGGGGGCGTGATGTCGCGGGCCGGCGTCTCGCTCTCCTTCAGCGTCGAGCCCCGGCCCCGGTCCGGGCCGCCCCGCGGCGCGGAGCCGGTCTCCCCGCCGCCGGCGGGGGCCGGCCCCGGGCGGCCGGTGGGCGCCGCGGCCCCGGCTGCGCCGGGCGCGCCAGTGCCCCGGCCGGCGCCCGGCGCCGTGGCCGCGCCGCCGGCCTCGCCCGCCGCCCGGCGCCCGGCCCCGGCCCCGGCGCCGTCGCCGTCGCCAGTCGGCACGCCCGGGGCCCGGCGCGTCGCGGGCGGCCGCCGGCTCTTTCCCGGCCCCGGCGACCCGGGCGCCGGCGGAGGCGCTGCGCGGCCGGCGCCCACCGGTGCGGCCGACCTCCCGCCGGCCGCCTCCCGCGGGCCGGGCGCCCGGCCGGCGACCGCGGGGGACCCGGGCGCGACCGGGGCCGAGCCCGCCGACCCGCCGACGACCTCGCGGCGCTGGCGCCTTGGTCGCCGTGCGCCGCCGGGGCGCGGCGAGGAGACCGAGGTCACGCGACCGCTGCCGCGCGACACCGACATCGGCCCCCCGCCCGGGCGGTGAGCATCCGCGCCGCGTGCCGCCGCCCGGCCGTCGTCGTCGTCGTCCTGGTCGGCGGCCTCCTTCCGCTCGCCTGCGGGTCCGGGCGGTCGGGGCTGACCGCGGTCGAGCAGAATCAGCTGCTCGGTCTGATCGCGCAGGCGCGCACGGCGGCGGCCGCCGGGGACAGCGCCGGAGCGCAGAGTGCGCTGACACAGGTGCGCGCGAGCGTCTCCCAGCTGCGCACGGCCGGCGTGCTCGACCCGGCGCGGGCGGCGCGGATGCAGAGCGTCGCCGCACAGGCGCAGAGCGCCGCGCGGGCGCAGGCCACCGCCGCCCCGGCGGTGAGCGCCCCGGCCGCGAAGCCGGCGGTCCCCGCGCCGAAGCCGCGACCCGCGGCGCCGGCGACCGGCCCGACGACCGCGCCGCCGCCGGCGGCGGATCCGGCGCAGACCATCATCCAGGGCGCTCGCCACCGGGTGAGCCAGGCGCTCGGCAAGCAGTACGCCAAGCTCAGGGACAAGATCAACCAGCTCCAGAACCGCTTCGCCGGGCGCGGCAACGGCGGGGGCGCAGGAGGGGGCGACTGATGGCCGAGCCCGCCGCGCTCGATCCGCGGCCCGGCGTCCTGCTCGGCGACGGCCGCTACCGGCTCGACCAGCTGATCGGTAGCGGGGGGATGGCGACCGTCTGGCGGGCCACCGACCGCCGCCTCGGCCGGGACGTCGCCGTCAAGCTGATCTCCGAGGCGCTGGCCGACGACCCGACCTACGTCGAGCGCTTCGCGCGGGAGGCGCGCACCGCGGCCGGGCTCTCGCACGCCAACCTCGTCCAGGTGTACGACTACGGCGCGGACCCGCGCCAGCCGTTCCTGGTCATGGAGTACGTCGACGGCGGGACGCTCGCCGAGCGACTCGAGCGCGGACCGGTGCGGGGCGAGGAGGCCGCGGCGGTGGCCGGCGACCTGCTCTCGGCGCTCGAGTGCATCCACGCGGCGGGCATCCTCCACCGCGACGTCAAGCCGGCCAACGTGCTCCTCTCGAGCGACGGGCGGGCGCGGATCACCGACTTCGGCATCGCCCACCCCGAGGACTCGACCCGGCTGACCCAGACCGGGCACCTGGTCGGGACGCTGCGCTACCTGGCGCCGGAGGTGATCGACGGCCAGTCGCCGTCGCGCCTCAGCGACCTGTACGCCCTGGGCGTCCTGCTCCGTGACCTGGCCGGGGAGCGACCCGACCGGACGACCGAGGAGCTCGTGACGGGCCTGACCGCGGCGCTCCCGGCGATGCGGCCGCGAAGCGCCGAGCAGGCGAGGCGGCTGCTGCGCGAGCCGACCAGCCCGACGGTGCCGGTGGTCCGGCGCCGCCAGCCGCGGCGGCCGGCCCCGCCGCGTGCGGCCACCTCGCGTGCGGCCCCGCCGCGTGCGGCGGCCGTCCCGGCGGGTCTGCACCCGCGGGTCGCGCCCCGTCCGGCCGCTGCGCCGCGGCCGCCGGCCGCGTCGCGCCCGGCCCTGGGCGCCCGTCCGCGGCACCGATCGCCGGCCCGGTCGGGGCCGTGGCGGTCGCGCCTGGTGCGCAACGCCGTGATCCTCGCGGTGTGCGCCGCCCTCGGGGTCGCCGCGATCGTCCTCGCCGCCGGCGCCGGGAGCGGCGGCGCTGCCGCCGGCGCCGGGAGCGGCGGCGCCGCCGCCAAGCGGCCGCCGGCCCCGGCACGGCCAGCGGCCACAGCCCGCCCGAGCCTGGTCAACCGACTCGACGAGCTCGAGCGCCTGGTCCGGGCGGCCGGTCAGGCCTGATCGGCCGTCGGGGTTCCTTCGCCGGCATGACCCTGGCCGAGCCGGCCGTGCTCGTCGCCCCGGACTCGTTCAAGGGGACGTTCACCGCGGCCGAGGTCGGCGAGGCGATCGCCGTCGGCCTACGCGAGGGCGGGGTCCCACGGGTCAGCGTGATCCCGGTGGCCGACGGCGGCGAGGGGACGCTCGAGGTCCTGGCCGGGGCGCTCGGCGCCGAGCTCCGGCCGGCGGCGGCGCACGACCCGCTCGAGCGGGAGATCGAGGCCGTCTACGCCCTGGCCGGAAACACCGCCGTCGTCGAGGCGGCCCGGGCGGCCGGGCTCGGGCTCGTCCCCGCGGCCGCGCGCGACGCCTGGGCGGCCACCACCGTCGGCGTCGGCGAGCTGATCGTCGCGGCGCGGGACGCCGGGGCGCGCGAGATCATCGTCGGCCTCGGCGGGAGCGCGACGACCGACGGCGGCGCCGGGGCGATCGGGGCGATCGACCGCGCCGGCGGCCTCGGGCCGGCCCGGCTCGTCCTGCTGTGCGACGTGACCACTCCGTTCGAGCGCGCGGCCGAGGTCTTCGCCCGGCAGAAGGGAGCCGACGCCGCGACCGTCCGGCGCTTGAGCGAGCGGCTCGCCAACCAGGCGGGGGCGCTCCGCCGCGATCCCCGCGGGGTGCCGATGACGGGGGCCGCCGGTGGGCTCTCGGGCGGCCTCTGGGCCGCGTTCGACGCCCGTCTGGTCAGCGGCGCGGGCTACGTCCTCGACTGCGTCGGCTTCGACGGCCTCCTCGGCGGGGCGCGGGCGGTGATCACCGGTGAGGGGCGCCTCGACGCCCAGACGGCGGCCGGCAAGGCGGCGAGCGAGGTGATCCGGCGGGCCGCCGGCGCGGGAGTCACCGTGCACGCGGTGGTCGGCGGCAACGAGCTCGAGCCGGCGGCCTGGCGGGCGATGGGGCTGAGCTCGGTCCGCGAGGCCGGCGCCAGGAGCGAGCTCGTCGCCGCCGGGCGCGACCTGGCGCGCCTTGTCCTCGGCGGCCGCGACGCCGCCGGGCCGGCCTAGCCTGAGACGCCGGCGGCGCTGGGGGCGAGCACGGCGTCGAACGCCTGCAGGAGGATGTCGGCGACCTCGCGGGTGGCGTTCTGGCCCATCAGCCCGACGCGCCACATCCGCGGCGCCGTCGGTCCGAGCCCGCCGCCGACCTCGATCCCGTGCTCGAGCAGGAGCCGCTGCTGGACTGCCACCGGGTCGACGCCGTCGGGGACGCGGATCGCGGTCAGCTGGGGCAACTGCCGGTCCTCGTCGGCGACCATGCCGAGCCCGCGCTCGCGCAGGCCCGCCTGGAAGTAGCGGCCGGCGTCGAGGTGGCGGGCCAGCCGGGCCTCCCAGCCCTCGGCGAGGGCGAGGCGGAGGGCCTCGTGGAGGGCGTAGACATGGAGGATCGGCGCCGTGTGGTGGTAGGCGCGCTTGTTCCAGTAGTCGGCGATCATCGGCAGGTCGACGTAGTAGCCGACCGGCGCTTCGCGCTCGCGGATCCGCGCGAGGGCACGGGGGGAGACGGCGACCGGCGCCATGCCGGGCGGCGCGGCCAGCCCCTTCTGGGTGCAGGAGGAGCAGTAGTCGACGCCCCACGGCCCGGCCTGGAGGTCGATCGCCCCGAACGAGGTGACGCAGTCGGCCATCAGCAGCGTCTCGCTCCCGGCCATCCCGGCGGCGAGCTCCTCGAGCGGGTGCTGGACACCGGTCGAGGTCTCGGCGTGGACGACGGCGAGGAGGCGGGCGTCCGGGTGCTCGGCGAGGGCGCTGAGCAGGCGGTCGTTGGAGACGGCGTGGCCCCAGTCGTCGTTGACCTCGATGACCTCGGCCCCACGCCGGCGGGCGATCGCCTGGAGGCGGAAGCCGAAGTACCCGGCGGCGCCGATTATGACCTTCTCGCCGGGCTCGACGAGGTTGACGATCCCGGCCTCGACGCCCATCGTCCCCGTCCCCGAGAGGGCGACGGTCAGGCCGTCGCTGCGCCGAAAGCAGGCCTGGAGGAGCTCGACGATCTCGCCGAGGATCACGTGGAGGTCGGGATCCATGTGGCCGAGCATCGGCTTCTGCATGGCGGCGAGGATCGCCGGATGGACGTTGGCGGGGCCCGGGCCGCATAGCAGCCGCTGGGGCGGTTGGATCGCCTTGATCGGGTGGCTCATGACCGGGCAGCCTACCCGGGCGGCCCGCTCCTCGGTGCTTGGGCGCGGCTCGGACGGCGCCCGGCGCGCGCGGCAGGCCGTCGAGCCGCCGGCCCGAGCGCCTGCTCTGTAAGGATGCGCGGATGGCCATGAAGGACCGCCTCCACCGCAGCGAGCTGGCGGTGCCGGGGAGCAACCGGCGGATGCTCGAGAAGGCGCCGAGCGTCGGCGCCGACGTCGTGTTCATCGACCTCGAGGACGCCGTCTCGCCCGACGAGAAGGTGGAGGCGCGCCGCAACGCGATCGAGGCGGTGAACGACCAGGACTGGGGCGCGGCTGCGGTCGCGGTCCGGATCAACGGCCTCGATACCCCCTGGTGCTACCGCGACGTCGTCGACGTCGTCGAGCAGGCCGGCAGCAAGCTCGACATCCTGATCGTGCCGAAGGTCGGCTCGGCGGCCGACCTCCATCTGGTGGCGACGCTCTTGACCCAGATCGAGGCGGCGCTGGGGTTCCGGCGCCCGATCGGCCTCACGGCGCTGGTCGAGACGGCGATCGGCCTGGCGCGGGTCGAGGAGATCGCGCAGGCCTGCCCCGATCGGCTCGAGGCCATGGTCTTCGGCGTGGCCGACTACGCCGCCTCCATGGAGATGGCGACGACCAACATCGGCGGCGTCAGCCGCGGCTACTCGGTCCTGACCGACGCCGACGAGGACGGCCGGCGCGACCTCCACTGGGGCGACCCGTGGCACTACGCGCTGGCGCGGATCGCCGTCGCGGCGCGCGCCTACGGGGTCCGTCCGCTCGACGGGCCCTTCGGCGACTTCCGCGACCGCGCCGGGTTCCTCGCCTCGGCCCACCGGGCGGCGGCGCTCGGCTTCGAGGGCAAGTGGGCGATCCATCCGTCGCAGATCGAGCCGGCCCACGAGGTGTTCACGCCGGATCGCGAGACGGTCGACCGAGCCCGCCGGATCCTCGCCGAGATGGAGAAGGGCGCCGACGCGGGGAGCGGTGCGATATCGATCGACGGCCGGATGGTCGACGCCGCGTCGATCAAGATGGCCGAGCACCTCCTGGCCAAGGTCGCCCAGATCGAAGCGCGCGAGGGCAAGCGGTCCCCCGCCGGAGCGGCGTAGTATCGGGCCGCCCGCCGAACGAACGGAGCCACGATGACAGCCAACCAGCTCGAACCCACCCGGGTGGGCGTGCTCGGCAGCGGTCAGGTGGGGCAGACGCTGGCCCAGGGCTTCGCCGGGCGGGGCCATGACGTGATGGTGGGCACGCGCAAGACGGAGGACCCGGAGCTCCGGGCGTGGGCCGAGGGCGCCGGCGTCTCGATCGGCGGCTTCTCGGAGACCGCCGCGCACGGCGAGATCATCGTGCTGGCCGTCCTCGGTCTCGCCGCCGCCGCTGCGCTCGAGCTCGCCGGACCCGAGCGAGTGGCCGGCAAGGTCGTGATCGACGCGACCAACCCCCTCGACATGTCCAGCGGGTTCCCGCCGCGTCTTGCCGAGGGCGCGCCGGGCGGCGTGCAGGTCCAGGCGGCGGCCCCCGCGGCGCGGGTGGTCAAGGCGTTCAACACGATCGGCAGCCCCTACTTCGTCGATCCGCAGTTCACCGATGCCCCGACGATGTTCATCTGCGGAGACGACGAGGAGGCCAAGCGGACGGTGGCCGCGGCGCTCGCCGACTTCGGCTGGTCGGAGCCGGTCGACGTCGGCGGCATCGACGCCTCGGGCGAGCTCGAGTCGCTCTGCGTCCTCTGGGTCCGGCTCGGCGCCAGGCGCGGCGCCTGGGACCACGCCTTCAGGCTGGTCGTGGGCTGACGCGCCACGCCCGGCCGACCCGACCCGGCCCGGCGACGGGCCGGGTCGGCGCAGCGACGAGCCCGGATGGTCAGGCCGTGGCGGGCTCCAGATGACACTGGGGGTGACCGCAGCCGCACTCATGCGCCTCGTGCCCCTCGTGGCCACCGTGCTTGGCGCAGTAGTCCGAGCAGTAGCCGTCCTCCCGCGGCAGGCAGTTGCACCCCTCGTGACCGCACGTCTCCGCCATGGCGCTGCTCCTTCCTCGTAGGTCTCCCTCCAACCATATACCGCGCGGGCGAGACGATTAGCCGCCCGGCCGCTGGGTAGAGAAGCCTCAGCCCCTACTTCACGACGAGGAGGATTCCATGGCCGGTAGCGACCAAGAGCAGGGACCGGAGAAGCCGAGCGAGCAGCGCGGCGGAACCACACCCGACGCGGTGGAAGCCGCCCAGAAGGGCTTTGGCGGGGAAGCCGCCGAGGGCATCGTGCCCGCCGACCTCGGTGGCTCCGACGCGCCGAAAGAGATGCTCGGCGACGACCCGCAGCTCGGCAGCTCGGTGCTCGGAGGCACGACCGGCAGCGACGAGCCGGCGACCGACGACGGCGGCGTCGACCTGAGCGCGGGCGACGAGGCCGACGCTACGAGCGACGGCGGCGCCGAGCAGCCGCCCGAGGGTGTCGAGCCCGATTACAAGGACGCCGCCAACATCTCCGGCCGCCAGCCGGGATTGGAGTCCGCCAGCTAGGGATCCGGGCCCGGCCCGCCCGGCCGCTTCGAGGCGCGGGCGGGGAATGGCCCGGTGGCGCCGGCCGGTGCCCTGACGCCGGCCGGTGCTAGTTGTTCTCGCGGGTGCGCTTGGCGGCGATGGCTGCCGGATGCTCTGCGCCGAGGAGCCGCTCGGTGTCGGCTACGACGCGCTCCTGCAGGGCGCGGGCCTGTTCGGCGCGCCCGGCCGAGCGGTAGGAGGAGGCGAGGTTCGAGCGGGCGGTGACGGTCTCGAGGTCGTCGTCGCCGAGTCGCTCCTCGCTCGCGGCGAGCATCTTCTCCTCGAGGGCGATCGCGTCGTCGGGGCGCTCGGCCGCCCAGTAGGCGGCGACCATCCGCTCGCGGGCGCTGATCGTGTCCTCGTGCGTCCCGCCGAGGAGGCGCTCGCTGTCGGCCAGCACCTTCTCCTGCAGGCGCAGGGCCTCGTCGACGCGCTCGGCGCTCTGATAGGAGAAGGCGAGGTTGGATCGCGCCGTGAGCGTGGACGGGTGGTCGGGTCCGAGCACGCGCTCGGCGTCGGCCAGGACCTCCTCCTCGAGCGTGATCGCCTCGGCGGTGCGCCCGGCCGACCAGTAGGACGAAGCGAGGTTTGCCCGGAGCGTCAACGTCACCGGGTCGTCGGCGCCGAGGATCCGCTGGCTGTCGGCGAGCACGGCTTCCTCGATCTCGATCGCCTCTTCGAGGCGGCCCTCGGTCCAGAATGAGTAGGCGAGGTCGCCGCGGGCGCTGAGCGTGCTCGGATGGTCGGGGCCGAGCGTCCGCTCGTTGTAGGCGACCATCTCCTCTTCGATCTTGACCGTCTCGTGGATCCGCTTCTGGCCCTGCTGCTCTGCGTCCATCTGCTCCTCCAGCTCGCCGTCACGTGCCTCTCGGCTTGGTCCCCGAGCCTACCGAGGCCGCCGCGGGGGACTCCCGCGGCCCCGCCTCTAGCCGGCGAAGGTGCGGCGGGCGGCCGCCGGGGCCTCTTCGCCGGGGGACTCCTCGAGGAACAACCGGAGGTCGCTGTTGAAGCGCGCCGGTCGCTCGAGCATGGGTACGTGGGCGGTGTCGGTGTAGATCACCTTGCGCGAGTCGGGGATCAGCCGCTCGAACTCGGCCGCGTCCTTGACGGGCACGAGCAGGTCCTTGTCGCCCCAGACGATCAGCGTCGGGCACGCGATCTCGCCGAGCCGGTCGCGGATCGGGTAGGAGCAGAGCGCGTCGAGGGCGGGGCTGAACCCCTCCTTGCCGGCGCCCCTGACGAGCTCGGCGGTCAGCGGACCGGGCAGGCGCTCGGGGTGGGCCGCGACCAGCATGAGGATCATCCGCCGGGTGCGGGGTCGAGCGACGATCGCCGGCGAGCGGGTGGCGATCCAGGCGAGGTTGAAGAAGACGATGTTCTCGGCGCGGTGGCGCAGGCCCTTCTTACGCTGGGTCCGGAGGTTCTCGATGCTCAGGCCGGCGGCGCCGACCAGGCAGAGCCGCTCGACCCGGGCCGGGAAGTGGATCGCCAGCTCGGCGCCGATGAACCCGCCCATCGAGTTGCCGACGATCACGCCGCTGTCGACCTCGAGCGCCTCGAGTACGGCGTCGACGATCTGCGCATAGCCGCTGATCGAGATCTCCTCGGCCGGCATCTCCGACTCGCCGAAGCCGGGGAGGTCGATCGCGATCACGCGATGGTCGCGCGCGAAGAAGGGGATGTTCTCGAGCCAGTTCTGCCAGCAGCCGGCGAGGCCGTGGATGAAGATCAGCGCCGGCCCCTCGCCGATGTCGATCAGGTTGACCCAGCGGCCGTCGACCTTCACCCAGCGGCGGTGGGGCTCCCAGTCGACGTCGAGCCAGGCCGATCGCCCGACCGCGCCGTACGCCTCCTTTGCCTTTGCGCGTCCCACCACCATGAGCATATCTCCCGCGCGCGAGCGGGCGTCAGTCCGTCTCGGTCGGAGCGGGGGTGCGCCGGCGCCGGCGTGGGCGCGGCTTGTCCTGGTCGAGGAAGTCGCGCACGTCTGCGTTGAAACGGGCGGGCCGCTCGAGCATCGGGAGGTGGCCGGTGTCCTGGTAGATCAGCTTGCGCGAGGTCGGAATGAGCCACTCGAACTCGGCGGCGTCCTCGACCGGTACGAGCCGGTCCTCCGCGCCCCAGATGATCAGCGTCGGGCAGGAGATCTCACCGAGCCGATCGCGGATCGGATAGCTCGTCATCGCGTCGAGGGCGGCGGTGAACCTCGGCTTGCCCATGCCGCGGATGACCTGGAGGATCAGGGCGCCGGGGAGGCGCTCCGGGTGGGCGACGACGAGCGCGAGCAGCTTCCGGCGCAGCCGCAGGCGCCGGACCGGCAGATCGGACCGGGAGACAAGCAGGGCGAGGGCGAAGAAGAGGAAGCTCTCGAAGCGGCTGCGGAGGTTCTTGCGGCGCTCCTGGCGGACGTGCTCCATGTCGAGTCCGATCGCCGGGGCGACGCACAGGCGCGCGACCCGCTCCGGGAAGCGGATCGCGAGCTCGGCCCCGATGAACCCGCCCATCGAGTTGCCGACGACGGCGGCGCGCTCGACGTCGAGCGCCTCGCAGAGCGCGTCGAGGGTCCGGGCGTAGCCGCGGATCGAGATCTGCTCGGACGGCGCCGGGGAGGCGCCGAAGCCGGGGAGGTCCATTGCGATCACGCGATGGTCGCGGGCGAGCGAGCAGATGTTCTCGAGCCAGCTCTGCCAGCAGGAGAGGCCGTGGACGAGCAGCACCGGCGGGCCACTGCCGAGCTCGACGACGTTGAGCCACTGGTCGTCGACGCGGACCCAGCGTTGATGCTCCGGCCAGTCCACGTCCCGCCAGGCCGAGCGGCCGACCGGGCCGTAGGCGTGATCTGGGCCGGTGGCGCCGCGCGCACCGGCTGGGGGATCGACCTTCAACTGGCGGCCAGCGCCTTCTGCAGCGGGCCGAGGTCGGCAACGCCTGCGGCCTCGGTCAGCGCCTCGATCGACTCGGCGGAGGCGCGGGCGGCGATCCGCTTGGCCAGCCGGCGCTGACCGGCGACCGCGAGCTCGCCGACGACGGCGGTGAGCTCGGTTTCGAGGCGCGCCTCGTCGACGGCGGCGAGCAGTGAGTCGAGGACCTCGTCGTCGCTCTGGTCGAGCAGCTTGGCGATCGCCTGGCGAGGCGCCGGGTCGAGCTCGGTCGAGAACGCGATGAGCGCCGGCCAGAGCTCCGCCTCGTGGGCCGCGGCGACGATGCGCTCGAAGACCTGGCGCTCGAACGAGGTGGCCAGGGCGGCGACCCGGCGGCGGGCGGCGGCCGGCAGCAGGGGCAGGAGCAGCAGGAGCTCGGGCCAGAGCGAGTTCTGGGCGGCGGCGTCGACGATCGTGGCGAGGACCGGTTGCGTCTGGATCGAGCTGAGCTTGGCGAATCGCTTGCGGCTCTCCGGGCTCATCGCCCGGGTCACCGGCAGTACGTCCGACCAGAGGCCGTCGCGCTGGGCGGCGCGGACCATGCTGTGGAGGACCTCGTCGTCCTGGGCGGCGGCCAGGTCGCCGAGGGCACCGCGCTGGCGCTCGCTGACGTGGCTGAGCACGTCGAGCGCCTCGGGCCAGAGATCTTCGCTGGCGGCGGTGCGGATGACGTCGCCGAGGCGCTCCGGCGAGAGGAGCGCGACGAGCGCGCCGAGGCTCTGCTTGGACTCGACGACGTAGGCCGTGCGGAGCAGGTCGACCTCGTCGACCGCCTCGAGGGCCGCCATCAGCGCCGCGCGGGAAAGATGGCCGACGAACCCGCCCATGGTTATGTACTCCTCGTGCCGGGCGAGCTCGGCGGCGATCGCCCCGACCATCTTCGGCGGCATCTCGCCGATCACCCGGGAGGCGCGGCGCGGGTCGAGATGGGTGCAGAGGTCGGCGAGGAAGGGCACCGGCAGGTGGTTGGCGAGGTCGACCGCGCGGGTCGGGTCGAGCAGGCTGGTGACGCGGGCGCAGAGGAGGGCGCCGAACGCGCGCTCGCCGATCACCGCGCCCAGCTTGGACGGGATCAGGCGGGTCGCCGCGGCGACGCGCTGGAGCATCTGGCGGTCGGCCTCGAACATCACCACCGTCACCTGCTCGCGCAGGTCGCGGATGTCCTGGGCCTCGATCTGCCCGAGGTAGGCCAGATCCTCGGGGTCGGCGGAGAGGACCCGGGCGAGCTTGAGGATCTCGACCGACGGGTCGAGTTGGCTGCTCATGCCATCAGCCGAAGAGCATCTTGCGAATCGTGCCGCGCAGCAGGCGCGGGACGATCTCGAGCGCCTGCTCGACGGCGGCGTCGAGTTCCTGCGACTGGCGTCGCTTGGCGATGCGAACCATCGCCGCGAACCCGCTCAACTCGTCATCGGTCAGCGCGTCGAGCCCGTCGGGCACGCCCCCGCCGAGCTCCGGCTTGAGTATGCGGCGCGCGGTCTGGCTCATCGACTGAGCCTACCCCTCGGCCAGGGTCGGGCTCGGCTCGGGTCGGCGAGGCCGTCCCGGCCGAGACTTCCTGAGCGCGGCTCAGCGGGCGTAGGTCCAGCCGGTCTGCGGCGCGCGGCGGGCATTCTCATCGAGGAAGGCGTGGAGGTCCGCGTTGAAGCGGCCGGGACGCTCGAGCATGGCCATGTGCCCGGTGTCCGGGTAGATGAGCTTGCGGGCGTCGGGGATCAGCCACTCGAACTCGCTGGCATCGCCGACCGGGACGAGGCGGTCCAGGGCGCCCCAGACGACCAGCGTCGGCGCGCCGATCTCGCCGAGGCGGTCACGGATCGGATAGCGGGTCATCGCCTCGAGGGCGTCGTCGAAGCCGGGCGGCTTGCCCGAGCTGCGCATCTGCTCGGCGAGCAGCGCGCTCGGCAGGCGCTCGGGGTGGGCGGCGACCAGGGTGAGGAGCATCCGGCGCAGGCGGGGCCGGCGCACGACCATGTCCGACCGGGAGGCGAGCCAGGCGAGTGAGAAGAAGGCGAGGTTCTCCAGGCGCGGGCGCCAGCCCCGCCGGCGCTCGGTGCGGATGTACTCCATGCTCAGGCCGGCCGCGGCGACGAGGCAAAGCTGGTCGACGCGGTGGGGGAAGCGGATAGCCAGCTCGGCGCCGACGAAGCCGCCCATCGAGTTGCCGACGACGATCACCCGGTCGAGATCGAGGGCGTCGCAGAGGGCGTCCAGCATGCGCGCGTAGCCGGTGACCGAGATCGGCTCCCGCGGCATCTGGGATTCGCCGAAGCCGGGGAGGTCGACGGCGATGACCCGGTGGTCGCGGGCGAAGAAGGGGAGGTTCTCGAGCCAGTTCTGCCAGCAGCCCGAGAGGCCGTGGAGGAAGATCATCGGCGGTCCGGAGCCGATGTCGATGATGTTGACCCAGCGGGTGTCGATCTCCACCCAGCGCTGGTGGCGCGCCCAGTCGATGTCCAGCCAGGGCGAGCGGCCGCCGGGGCCGTAGAGGTGCCGCGGTTCCTGCGCGGTCGACGACGCCCTCGTCACACCCCGAGGATAGCCGCCGGGCGGCGCGTCAGGACTCGGCGGCGTGGATGCCGCGGCTGCCGCCGTCGGTGCGGATGATGGCCACCGCGTGGGCGAGCACCGGCTGGAGCACGGCGAAGAGCTGGGTGACCGCCCGCGGGCTCCCCGGAAGGTTGACGATCAGCGTCCGCCGGGCGACACCGGCCACCTCGCGGGAGAGCATGCCGTGGGGGGTGTGGCGCAGGGACTCGGCGCGGAGCGCCTCGGCGATCCCGGGGACGTCGCGGTCGATGGCCGCGCGGGTCGCCTCTGGGGTGACGTCGTCGGGCGAGAGGCCGGTCCCGCCGGTCGTGAGGACGAGCTCGACGCCCTCCTCGGCGTAGTGGCGGAGGCGGTCCTCGATCAGCGCCCGGTCGTCCGGGACGACCTCCATCGCCGCGATCTCGCAGCCGCCGGCTTCGGCGAGCTCGGCGAGCAGCGCGCCCGAGGTGTCCTCGGCCGCCCGGCGGGCCACCGAGTTGGAGACGGTGAGGATCACGGTGCGCACAGGGAGACCCTAGCGTCCGCGGCGTGCGGGCACGCGGGCCGACGCCGGGTGGCGCCGGCGTCCAGGCGACGCCGCGCCACCCAGGGGATCGTGGAACACTGCTCGAGCCGAGCCGGCCCGAGCCGAGCCGGGGCGGGCGCCGCGAGGTGATCCGGGCGGGCCGCGGCGACCGTATCAATCGCGTGGTCACCCGCGGCTCGAGAACCGGCGAATCCCGGACTCCCGGGCGCGCCGCGGCGGCCCGCCGGCGGAGCGGGCGGCGCCGGTGAGCCGGGCGCGGCTGTCGGCCCTCGATGCCGCCTTCCTGGCGCTCGAGTCGTCGTGGGCGCCGATGCACGTCGGCTGGGCCGCGGTCTTCGCCCCCCGCCCGAGCGGGTCTCGCCCGACGTTCGAGACGGTGAGCGCCCACATCGAGAGCCGCCTCGGCCGGGCTCCGCGCTACCGGCAGAAGCTGGTCGACGTCCCGCTCGGACTGGGCGACCCGGTCTGGGTCGACGACGGCGAGTTCGCCGTGGGCAACCACGTCCTCCATGCCTCGCACGGGGACTTCGGGCGGCTGGTCGACGAGGTCATGTCCACGCCGCTCATCCCCGGCCGGCCGCTGTGGGAGCTGTGGATCGCCGAGCTCGAGGACGGCCGCGTCGGTGTGGTCGGCAAGGCCCACCACTGCCTGGTCGACGGGCTCGCCGCCGTGGAGCTGATGGGCCTGCTGCTGGATGTGACCCCGGAGGCCGAGGTCGACGCCCCGGAGGCGTGGCAGCCGCTGGCCGGGCCGGGCGGCGTCGAGCTGGTCGGGGCCGCCGTCGGCCAGCAGCTGGGCCAGGCCCTCGATCTCGCGCTGCTGCCGCTCGCCGCCGCCCGCGACCCCCGCCGGCTGCTCGCGCTTCCCGGACAGGCGTGGCGGGCCGCCCGGGCGATGGTGCACACGGCGCTCCCGCTCGCCCCGCCGAGCCGCCTCAACGGAGCGATGTCGGCGCGGCGCCATCTCGCCCGGTGCGCGCGCCCGCTCGAGGACCTGAGGGTGATCAGGCGGCGCTTCGGCACGACCGTCAACGACGTGCTGCTGGCCGCGAGCGCCGCCGCACTGCGCGGCATGCAGGAGGAGCGGGGCGAGACCCTCGTCGACATCAAGGCGATGGTCCCGGTCAGCGTCGAGGACCCCGACGAGCGGTGGGGCAACCGGATCGCCTTCCTCTTCCTCGGCCTGCCGTGCGCCGAGGCCGATCCCGTCTGGCGCCTACGCGACATCCATGTGGCCATGCGCACGCGCAAGCAGGACGGCGAGCCGGAGGCGGCCGACGCCGTCCTCGGCGCCCTGGCGCTCGCGCCGCGGCCGGTCCGCCGGCTGGCCTCGCGGGCGCTGGCCAGCCCCTACATCTCGAACCTGACGATCTCCAACATCCCCGGGCCGCGCATGCCGCTGTACCTGCTCGGCTGCGAGGTCGAGCACGCCTACCCGGTCGTCCCCCTGACCGACGGGCACGGGATCTCGATCGGCATGACGACGGTGTCCGACCGGGCCTGCGTCGGGGTCTACGCCCAGGCCGAGCTCGCTGCCGAAGCCGACCGGCTCGCCGCGGGAATCGACGCGGCGATCGACGAGCTGCTCGAGCGCTGCCACGACGGTCCCGACCGGTCGGGACCGTCGTGTGGCGGGGCTGTGCCCCGCCCGGTCGGCACGCCGGTGGGGCGGCGCGCGGCGCGCTAGACCAGCCGCGCCCGCCGCCTCGCCGTGCGCGGAGGCCGGAGCGCCGGCGCCGCGGGCGGGGGGGTCAGCGCCGCCGGCGCCGGTGCCCGCCGGGGTGACGCGGACGGAGGCGCCGCCGGCAGTTCAGACGGTCACCACCTGCGGGCGGAATCCCTTGACGGCGCCGTCGATGATCGTGATCGCCGACTCGTCGATCTCGAGCTCGCGCATGGTTATCGTCAGGTGCTCGGCGACCTTGTCGAATGCGGCGTTGTCGATCCGCAGGTCGCGGTGCGCCTCCGGCAGCGGCCGTCCGGTGTACGCCTCGCCGCCGCCGAGCGCGAGGTTGAGGAACATTCGCTGGTGGCGCTTGAGGTCGACGCGGTCGATGCCGGTGAAGTACTTCTGCAGGCTCGAGTCGGCCCACAGCCGCTCGTAGAAACGGTCGACGAGCAACTCAACCGCCGGCGCTCCGCCGACTTGCTCGTAAAGACTGCTGACTGGCGCGATTGGCATCGCCGTGCACCTCCGTGTCTGAGTGTCGTACGGCCGGAAACCTAAGTCGCGGCGGTTTCGCGGCGGATTCGACTCGATGAACGCTCGATGAACGGGCGCCCGGACGCACGAGGAGCCGCAGGCCGAGCGGCCCGCGGCTCCCGAGGCGATGCCTTGGCGCGGCTAGTAAGCCGCGACGTTTCGGCGCCGGCGCTGGGTGGCCGCCGCCGAAATGATCCCCGCGCCCATGGCCGACACGCCCGAGACGAGGTGCAGATAGTTGTCGGCCGCGCCTGAGGTCACGATCGTGAGGATCGGGATGTGCGCCTCGACGAAGCCGGCGATCGCCGCGACCACGTAGACCCCGCCGCCGCCGATCAGGGCGCCCTCGGCGACCGGCGCGTCGCGCGTGGCGGCCCACAGCAGGTAGAGGCCGATGCCCAGATGCACGATGTTGTGGAACGGGTTCAACCCGAAGCCGAGCAGCTTGTGCCCGCCGGACGCGGTGAATCCCTCGAAGCCGGTTACAGCGAAACCGATGATGCCAAGCGCCGTGTAGACGACCCCCACGGCCAACGCGATAACGTTGCCCAGGCTCTTCTCCGCCATGATCCGCTCACCTCCGATTGCAGTTGGTTGCCGGGCAGTCTGACGCGACCCGGCCACGGCGCCGCCCCGAGGGAACGGCGAAGGCGCACTCGTTGACTCCTCCGGGCGCGATCATACACACGCGGCCACGGGGGTTCCACGACAAGTCGGCCCGCCGGGGGCGGGGCCCTGCCAACCGCCTTGGTCGGCGGGGCGGCGGGCTCCGCCGGTCCGCGCGGAGGGTGCGGACCGGCGGGGCTGCCGGGTGTGGGCTCGGAGGCGGTTTGCCTGGCTAGGAGGCCAGCCGGCGGCTCTTGTTCGTCTGCGACGCGGACAGGAGGGCTGCGGTGATCGCCGTGAGGCCCGTGATGAGGTGCAGGGGATTGTCGGCGTCGCTCGCCGAGATGAGGGCGATGACGGGGATGTGGGCGTAGGTGAACCCAGTGATGGTCGCGACGATGTAGATCGCGCCGATCCCGAGCAGCGAGCCTTCGACCAACGAGGCGCTGCCCTTGAACGCGGCCAGCAGCAGGATGATGCCCACCACGATGTGGAAGACGGAGTGGAACGGGTTGATCGTGAATATGCCGTACAGCTTCGTTCCGTGGGAGTCGACGAAGCCGCCGAATCCGTTGGTGTAGAGCAAGCCGATGAGCCCGCCAGAGAGATAGGCCGCGCCAATCAGCATCGCGCCCAGTTGACCGATGCTCCTGTCCTTCGTGATACCCGTCATCCGCTTCCTCCGTTTGTCGTGATTTGCCCTGCCGCTCGCGCACGAGCCGCGCCCCCGCCGATCGGCGAACGCGCGCTCATGTCCAGGCCGTCCCCGGGCGATGCCGTTGGGACGTGGTACGGCTTGGGCCCCCGGCGGGGGCGTCCAAGGTCTTGGGCGACTAGCGGCCGCGCGGCGGCGCGCTCGCGCCTTCCTCGGCAGCCGCGGCCGGCTCGTGCTCGCTGCTGCCCGGGGCTCTGCTCGGTGATGCAGGCCGCCGGACCCGCGCTTGGCGACGGCGCCCAGCGCCCGGCCGAACTTCCGTCGCGCGTCGGCCGCGGGCCGGCCCCGTCGGTGTCTGGGCGCGCAGGCCGTGGGAGGTCGTGGCGCTGAGGCCCGGTTTGACCACCGTGCGCACCGCTCGCGAGAGGTAGCGCCGGAGGTGCCAGAGGAACAGGCCGGCCCACCAGACGCTCGCGATCAGATGCGCGTAGGCAGTGAAGGATGCCTGGCTCGGCGCGATCAGCAGGGCGACGCCCGAGACGAGCAGCGGGACCCAGAGCGCGAGCAGGAGGAGCGAGCCGGTCGCCCGGAGGGCTCGCCGGCCGCTCAGGCCCTCGCGCAGCCGGGTCAGGCCGATGTCGGCGATCTTGTAGGCGACGAGGAGAAGGGCGAGCAGCGAGAGCCCGACGTGCGTCCAGATCGCCGCCTCCCCGGCGTGCCCCCGGCCGAGGTTCAGGGCGTAGATGACCAGACCGGTGGCCAGCGCCCCGACCAGCGGGCCAAGGGCGAGCAGTCCGCGCATCGCCACCGAGCGCCGGACCGGCGCCGCCACCGGGGCGACCGCGGCGGACGGCGCGCGCGACGCAAATGACGCGCCCGGAGCCGTCGGGACCTCGTCGCGCTCGAGTCGCCGCTGGACCTGCCAGTAGCGGAGCATGATCCCCCAGATGATCACGACCGGAATCGCGTGGGGTATGTGCTGGACGAGGACGTTCACGGCTCAGCGCCGCGAGGCCAGGAACATGTCGCGCAGGGCGATGCCCATCAGCACGCCGCCGAGGAAGATCCCGCCGTGCTGGGTGAAGTGGGCGGTGGGATTGGTCCCGGCGAGCTTGTCGAACACCGGGAGGATCAGCAGCATCTCGAGGATCAGCGCGACCACGCCGAGCGTCAGCGCCTTGCGCGACGAGAGCAGCGGAGATTGCATCCGCCCGGACAGTAGCGGAGTGGACCGGCGGGGCGGCGGGGTCATGGGGCTGGTTCCAAGTCGGACGGATGAGGGCTCTTTACGAGCCGGGTGACGATCCGGATCATCGGGACCCTCGGCGGCGTGCCGCGGGGTCGTCCCACGCCGCCGGCGAGTCTCGCGCGCGTGCATCGGTCTCCCCGCCGCCGCGCTTGAGCCCGGGGGCCAGGGTCGCCCGGCGGCCCCGGGATCGGCCACGAGCGTGGCGCCCCGAACGGCCGGCGCCGGGGCCCAGTCGGCCGCCGGGGGGCGACGGGCGGCGCCGGCGGCCACGGCGAGCGATCGGGAAATCCCTGCCTGGCAGGCTGGACACGCCGGGACCCGATGCACTATTCTCTCGGCCGCAGAGCGGAGGAGTCGAGTATCTGGCCGGCCGGGCGGTATGGCTGCGGGCGGCCTATGGGAAACAGGAGGGGAGCCAAGTGCCAAGAGGGTTCGTAGCATCGGCGCCGCGTCGTCGGAGCGTTGCGTGTTGACGCTCTCGCGGCGGTTGGCGGCCGCAAGCCAGGTCGGCGCCAGCCGGCATAGCATCGCCGAGGAGGGCGCGACATGAATGTAGTACTTGCGACGTTCACCGATTGGTACATAGGTCTTTCGCTGGGCTTTCTCGCCGTGGCCATCGCCGCGACGATCGTGGCGGTGATCCTGATGTTGGCCGGCGCGATCGCCGGTCAGGCGCAGACGGCAGAGGGTGGCGTGGTGCTGATCCGTGATCAGACGACGACGCTGCCGGGTATCGCGCAGATCAACGATTCCGGCGTCCGGATCCTGCATTCGGCCCGGGCATTGCGAAAGGTCGCGGTGGGCAAATGACTGGAGCGGCAACCCTTTTCGCTGGACATGCGGACGGGCACTACTTCTGGTACGTGGCGCTGGGTCTGGGGATGGTCGTGTGCCTCGTCGTGGCGGCGCTCATGGTGCTGCTGCTGAGCTACGTGAAGGACATCGATAACAGCGTGGCCAACCTGCTCGACCTGGCCGGCCAGGTCGCCGCGCAGACGGTCTACATCCCGCAGCTCGAGGCGACGACGCCGGTGCTCGAGCTGATCGTGGAGGAAGCTCTGGTGCAGGACGCGTACATGAACGCGTTGACCGACGGCTTTGGGGTGGCGGTATGAGCACGACCCTGTTGATCTTGCTGAGCGTGATCGAGGCGGCGCTGCTCGTGGTCGTGCTGGCGGTGGCGCTCACGCGCATCCGCCAGCGTCTGGTGAGGATCTCTGAAGGTCTGGGAACGCTCGGATCGGCGCTGTCGGGCGTCGAGTCGGGGCATCTGCGTCCGCTCGGCAACGCCGTGCGGAACATCAACGCCCAATTCGACATCATTCTGAGCGCGTTGCCGGGTATCGCGGCCAAGGCCGCGATCGTGGCGCAAAGGAGGGTCCGATGATCATCTGGTGGCTTGGCAACATCGTTCTGCTGCTCGTGATCCCCGTCGTGCTGTTCCTGCTGAAGGGCGTCCTCACGGCGGCGCGGAGCATCGTCCCCAACATCCAGGCGATCGCCGGCGTCGGGACGGCGATCAACAAGGACCTCGAGCCCGTGTACCTGCTGCTGACGACGCAGGCCTCCGTAATCAAGACAGTCGAAGTCGTCGCGAACTACGGCGGCTCCCTCGACGTCATCCTCGACGACGCTTAACCAAGGGGAACCATGGAACCCGCTGCCGCCGTAACCATCCTTCTCGTCGTCATCATCGTCCTCGCCTTGGTGGTCTACCTGATCGCCATCATCGGGCAGCTGAAGCAGATCACGGCGGACCTCGACATCGTCATCGCCTCGGTACTCGAGATCGTCCGCCAGACGGGTCCGGTCAACGCCGTCGTGATAACGATCAACAAGCAGCTCGACGCCGGCGTCGACCTGCTCGAGGGCCTGCTCGTCAAGAAGGCCGGGATGCAGGATGCCCTCGGCCTCGTCGAGGGCCTATACCCGGGTGCGGGGGCCGCCGGCTTCCGGCGCTTCGGCCGGAGCCGCAACACCAAGGTCCCGCGCATCGGCGAGGTCTACACCAAGGGCACGCTCACGCTGGCCCGCCTCGGCCGTGAGGCCCCGATCGCCGCGGGCAACCCGGCCGGTCCGGCGCTGCGCAACGCGGTCAACGCCAGCTCGCAGGCGCGGACGCTCTACCCGGACCCGCGCCGGTCGCACGGCGCGAGCCGCGACAACCTGCCGAAGTCGCCGATCGTCGGCTCGGCGTCGCCCAGCCAGTACGAGCCGACCAGCGCGCCGGGCGAGCGGGCGCGGCGCCCGGAGCGCGGCGAGGATGCCACGCCGCAGGAGACCGGGTTCTCGATTCGCCCGCCGCGCGGCCATCGTCAGTCCCGGCCGCAAGCCGCACCGCCACCGGCCCCTGCCGCAGCACCGGCCGCCGCCGACGAAGCACCGGCCGCCGATGTCGATGCGATCTCCAAGCGGTTCTCGGCGATCAGCAAGCGGCCCTGGGAGACCTAGAGATTCACCGCGACGACCGTGCCGGCGCGTCCGCCGGCACGGTCGTTTCGTTTTGGGGAGGGGCACCCGGCACGCCGTCGCCCGTCCGCCCCGCCCGCGCCGCGTGCCTGGGTCCGGGTCCGGGCAGGGTCCGGCGGGGAGGACCCGCTGGGACGGCTCGCGGTGGGTCAGCCTGTGCCGGCGGTCGCCGGGCGCTGGTCGGAATCGTCGACCGAGACGATGCACGACGCCGGACAGCCAGCCGGCATCTGAAGCTGGTTGGGGGCCCACCACCAGCTCTGGGCCGCGGCAACGACGGCTGAGGCGGGGACGTCGAGCTCGAAGATCACCGTGCTCTCGGAGCCGAGGGTCATCGCCCGCAGCCAGGCATACTCCCGCGCCAGGTGGACGTTGTCGGCGACGTAGGTCCCCGGGCGGAGCCCCTCGCGCTCGATGCCGGCGCGGCACTCGTCGGTGGTTCCGTGGTAGACGATCATCGTCCGGCGCAGCCACCGGGAGCCCGCGGGCTCCTAGCCGCCGATCTGCGACATCGACCGCGCCGGCTGGCGGTAGCCCGGATCGTTGACCCGGTGCTTGAGCTCCTTGCGCCAGACGGCGTCGCGGATGACCTGCTCGACCTCGGCGTCGCTCGCGCCCTCGCGCATCGGCGTCCGCAGGTCGGTCTCGTGCATCGAGAAGAGGCAGGTCCGGAGCTTCCCCTCCGAGGTGATGCGGATCCGGTTGCAGTCGCCGCAGAAGGGATCCGACACCGGGTTGATGAAGCCGATCTTGCCCTTCCCGTCGGCGAAGCGGTAGACCCGGGCGGTCGCGCTCGGCTCGCGCGGCTCGGCCTCCAACGGGTAGACCGCGTGGATCGCGGCGCGGATCTCGTCGCCCGGAAGCACGAGGTCGGGATTCCAGGCCTGATCGGCGTCGAGCGGCATGAACTCGATGAAGCGCACCTGGTAGGGGCGCTCGCGGGCGAACCGGGCCAGCGGCAGCACCTCCTCCTCGGTGAAGCCGCGCAGGCCGACCGCGTTGATCTTGATCGGGTGGGCCTCCGGGTGGGCGGCGAGGACCTCGAGGCCGCGCAGGACGCGGGGGAGGGCGTCGCGCCGCGTCATCTGGAAGAAGCGGTCGCGCTGGAGCGAGTCGATCGACACGTTGAAGCGGTCGATCCCGGCGGCGACCAGGGCGGCGGCGTCGCGCTCGAGAAGGAAGCCGTTGGTCGTCACGCTCAGGTCCTCGACGCCGTCGATCGCCCGGAGCATCCCGGCCAGGCGGGGAAAGTCGCGGCGCACGAGCGGCTCGCCGCCGGTCAGGCGGATGTCGTGGACGCCGATCGAGGCGAGGATCTCGACCAGGCGGGCGACCTCCTCGAAGCGGAGGACCTGGTCGTGCTCGAGCCAGGGGAGTCCCTCGGCGGGCATGCAGTACTGGCAGCGGAAGTTGCAGCGGTCGGTGACCGAGACGCGGACGTCTCCGATCGCGCGGCCGTGGCCATCCACCAGGGGCTCAGACTCGGTCATGGCGCTCCTCTCTCGAAACTTGGTCATCGCGTCTCCAGGTACCCGATCGGCCGCCGCTCTTCTCGAGCAGCTCGACCCGCTCGATGCGCACGCCGCGCTCGATGCCCTTGACCATGTCGTAGACGCAGAGGGCGCCGGCGCTGCAGCCGACCATCGCCTCCATCTCGACCCCGGTGCGGGCAAAAACGCGGGCGGTGGTCGTGATCGTCACCGTGCCGGCCGGGGGGTCGACGTCGATGTCGACCTCGACCGAGTCGAGCGGCAGCGTGTGGGCGAGCGGGATGAGCTCGTCGGTCCGCTTGGCCGCCTGGATCGCGGCCAGGCGCGCCGTGCAGACGACATCGCCCTTCGGGGCGTCGCCGGCCGCCACCGCGGCGGCCGTCTCCGGCGCCATCCGCACCACGGCCCGGGCAACCGCCACGCGGGCGGTCTCGGGCTTGGCGCCGACGTCGACCATGCTGGCGCGGCCGCCGGCGTCGAGATGCGTCAGCCGCTGCCCTTCGATCGGTCGTACCATTCGTACATGGATGTTACCGTGAGGCTCTTCGCTGTCCTGCGCGAGCAGGCCGGCGCCGGAACGCTCGAGCTGACGCTCGACGAGGGCGCCACCGTCCGCGACGCGATCGCCGAGCTTCGCGCAGGCCCGCTCAGCGGACTCCCCGAGAACGCCCCGTTCGTGGTCGCCGTCGGGCGCGAGTACGCCCAGCGCGACCAGCTCCTGCGGCCGGGCGACGAGCTCGCCCTCGTTCCGCCGGTGAGCGGCGGGGCCGAGGATCGGGTGCGCCTGGCCGAGGTCACCGGCGAGCCGCTCGACGTCGACGCGGTCCGCTGCCTGGTGGCCGATCCGAGCACCGGGGCGACCGTCGTCTTCGTCGGCACCACGCGCGAGGTGCCGAGCCTCGAATACGAGGCCTACGCTGACATGGCCGAGGAGCAGATCGCCCGGCTGGCCGCTGCCGCTGCCGCCGAGCACGGGTTGACCGCGGTCGCCGTCTCCCACCGGACGGGGAGCGTCCCGCTCGGCGAGCCGAGCGTCGTCGTCGCCGTGTCGGCCCCCCACCGCTCGGAGGCGTTCGCCGGCGCCCGGGCCGTGCTCGACGCGGTCAAGAGCCAGGCGCCGATCTGGAAGCGCGAGCACCCCGAGGACGGTCCGCCGGCCTGGGTCGCCGGTACGCTGCCGCAGACGTAGGGTCCCTCGGGCGGGCTCGAAAGCCGCGGCAGACGGCGCCTCGAAGCTCGGATGCAGCCCTCTGCGACGGGCGAAAAGAGGCCGTTCCCGGCCGCGCCGAGGTCTCCTTGACTTGGCCGATCGGTCCATGCGAACATGAAAATCAGGCTCTTTCGACAAAAGGAGTAGCACTTGCAGACCCCGGGACCATTCGAGTATGAGCGCGCCACGAGCGTCGAGGGCGCGATCGCGTCGCTCGAGAGGCTCGGTGCCGACGCGCGAATCATCGCCGGCGGGCACAGCCTGCTGCCGATGATGAAGCTGCGTCTCGCCAACCCCGAGCACCTCATCGACATCAACGATCTCAGCGAGCTCTCGTACATTCGCAAGCAGGGCAACGAGATCTGCATCGGGGCGCTCACGCGTCACGTGGAGCTGCTCAAGTCGGACCTGCTGCGCGAGCACTTCCCGCTGTTCTACGACGCCGAGATGGTGATCGCCGACCCTGTGGTGCGCAACCGCGGCACGATCGGCGGCTCGCTCTGCCAGGCGGACGCCGCCGAGGACCTCTCGGCCGTGTGCACGGCGGTCAAGGCGACGGCGATCATCCGCGGCTCGGGCGGCGAGCGCGCGGTCGGGATGGCCGACTTCCACATCGGTCCGTACACGACCGCGGTCGGCGAAGGCGAGATGGTGACCGAGGTCCGCATCCCGCTCCGCAGGGGCGGCGGGAGCGCGCACGAGAAGGTCGAGCGCCGGGCCGGGGACTGGGCGATCGCCGCCGCTTCGGCGGCGCTCTGGATCGAGAACGGCAAGATCGTCGACGCGGGCATCGGCCTGAGCGCGGTCGGACCCACGACGATTCACCCGGAGGGCACCGAGCAGTGGCTCGTCGGCCAGGCGCCGTCGGAGGACGTCTTCAAGCAGGCCGGGCAGATGGCCGCCGGGGACACCTCGCCGACCGCCGACGGCCGGGGGCCGGCCGACTACAAGCGCCATCTCGCGGGCGTGCTCACGAAACGCGCTCTGCGCCGCGCCGCAGCTCGCGCCCAGGGTCAGGAGGCCTGAACATGCAAGTGACGATCAACATCAACGGAACTCCCTATAGCGGCGACATCGAGCCGCGGCTCCTGCTGCTGCACTTCATTCGCGAGACCGCCGAGCTCCACGGGACCCACTGGGGCTGCGACACGTCCAACTGCGGCGCCTGCGTCGTCCAGTACGACGGCATGCCGGTCAAGTCGTGCACGATCCTGGCGGCGATGTGCGAGGGCCACGAGATCCGCACGGTCGAGGATCTCGAGGTGGACGGCCAGCTCGACCCGATCCAGGCCGGCTTCCACGAGATGCACGCCCTGCACTGCGGGTTCTGCACGCCGGGCATGCTGATGACGGCTCGGGCGCTCCTGGATGAGAATCCTGATCCAAGCGAGCTCGAGATCCGTACGGCTATATCGGGTGCGATCTGTCGGTGCACCGGCTACAAGAACATCGTTTCGGCAGTTCGATGGGCGGCTGAGTACGAAGGCGCCCCCACACAAGGGAGTTGAGCATGGCAACAGTTGTAGAGAACCTTCCGAGCGCCAAAACCGAGCGGCCGATCGGCTTCGGTCGTCTGAAGCGCAAAGAGGACGCGCGCTTCATCCGGGGTCAGGGCAACTACCTTGATGACCTTCGGCTTCCGGGAATGGTGTTCGGGGCCATGCTGCACAGCCCCTACGCCCACGCGCGGATCAAGTCGATCGACACGTCCGCGGCGCTGGCGCATCCCAAGGTCGCGGCCGTCATCACGGCCAAGGACCTCGAGACGCTGGGTCTGGCGTGGATGCCGACCATCTCCTACGACACGCAGGCCGTGCTCGCGGGCGACAAGGTCCGCTTCCAGCACCAGGAGGTCGCCTTCGTCATCGCCGTCGACGAGTATTCGGCGCACGACGCGCTCCAGCTCATCGACGTCGACTACGAGCCGCTGCCGGTGATCGTCAACGCCCGCAAGGCGCTCGATCCAGGCGCCGTGCTGATCCGCGACGACAAGGTCGGCCAGCAGGACAACCTGGCGAGCCCCAACTGGGAGGCCGGCGACCGTCACGCGACCGACCGCGTGTTCGCCGCGGCGGACACGGTGGTCACGCGGGACATCATCTACCCGCGCTGCCACCCGGCGCCGCTCGAGACGTGCGGCATGGTCGCCGACTTCAATCCGAACACCGGCCAGCTGAACATCTACAACGGCAACCAGGCTCCCCACGCCCACCGGACGGTCTACGCGCAGGTGGCGGGACTCGCCGAGCACATGATCCGCATTCAGTGCCAGGACATCGGCGGCGGCTTCGGCGGCAAGGTGCCGGTCTACCCGGGCTACGTCTGCGCGATCGCCGGTTCGATCGTGGCCGGCGTGCCGGTGAAGTGGATCGAGGATCGGTCGGAGAACCTGATCTGCGACAGCTTCGCCCGCGACTACATCATGCACTCGCAGATGTGCTCCAAGGGCGGCAAGATCACCGGCCTGCGGGTCGACGTGATCGCCGACCACGGGGCATTCGACTCGACGGCGCAGCCGACCAAGTTCCCGGCCGGCTTCTTCCACATCGTCTGCGGGTCGTACACGCTCGAGGCGTCGCACGTCAACGTCAAGGCGGTCTACACGAACAAGGCCCCGGGTGGGGTCGCCTACCGGTGCTCGTTCCGGATCACCGAGGCGGTCTACCTGGTCGAGCGGATGGTCGACGCACTCGCCATCGAGATGGGGGTCGACCCCATCGAGCTGCGGATGCGGAGCTTCATCCGTCCCGAGCAGTTCCCCTACGAGACCACGACGGGCTGGACCTACGACTCCGGTGACTACGCGAAGACGATGCAGGTCGCCATGGACATCGCCGGCTACGACGATCTCCGCAAGGAGCAGGCCGAGAAGCGCGCCAAGGGCGAGCTGATGGGCATCGGTGCCACCTTCTTCACCGAGGGTGTCGGCGCCGGTCCCCGCAAGCACATGGACATCCTCGGGCTGGCCATGAACGACGGCGCCGACCTGCGGGTCCACCCCTCGGGCAAGGCCGTCGTCAGCATCAGCGCCCAGACGCAGGGGCAGGGCCACGAAACGACCTTCGCGCAGATCGTCGCCGAGGAGCTCGGCATCCCGCCGGAGGACATCACGGTGCGCCACGGCGACACCGACAGGTCCCCGTACGGGCTCGGCACCTACGGGAGCCGCTCGACCCCGGTGTCGGGCGCGGCGGTCGCCGTCGTGTCGCGCAAGGTTCGCGACAAGGCCCGGCTGATCGCGGCGACGATGCTGGAGACCAGGCCTGAGGACCTCGCCTGGGAGAAGGGTCGCTGGTACGTCAAGGGTGACCCGGAGAAGGGCGCCATGATCGAGGACATCGCCTCGCGGGCCTACAGCGGGTCGCCGATGCCGGCCGGGATGGAGGGTGGCCTGGACGCGCAGGTCATCTACGACCCGCCGAACCTGACCTACCCGTGTGGGGCATACATCGCCGTGGTCGACGTCGACCCGGAGACCGGTCACGTGACCTGCCGCCGCTTCATCGCGGTCGACGACTGCGGGGTGCGGATCAACCCGATGGTGGTCGACGGGCAGATCCACGGCGGACTCGCCGAGGGACTGGGCATCGCCCTGATGGAGCTCATCAGCTTCGATGAGCAGGGGAACTGCCTCAACGGGTCGTTCATGGACTACCTGATCCCGACGGCGCTCGAGTGCCCGGACTGGGAGCTCGGGGAGACGGTCACGCCGTGTCCGCATCACCCGATCGGGGCGAAGGGCGTCGGCGAGTCGCCGAACGTCGGCTCGGTGCCGGCGATCGTCAACGCGGTCATCGACGCGATCCTGCCGCTCGGTGTCAAGCACATGGACATGCCGTGCAATCCGGCGCGCGTCTGGGCGGCGATGCAGGGTAACGCCGCTCCCCCGCAGTGATCACTGACGCACTTGCGCGGCGGGCAGAGATGCTCGTCGCGCAGGGCGCGTCGTTCGTGACGGCCACAGTCGTGCGCGCTCAGCGTCCGACCAGCGCGCTGGCCGGCAACGTCGCGCTCATCACCAGCGATGGATCGATCGACGGCTTCGTCGGCGGCGTGTGCGCCGAGACCAGCGTGCGGCTGTATTCGCTCAGGGTGCTCGAGTCGGGCGAGCCGGTCCTGTTGAAGATCCTTCCCGACGCAGAGGGCTCCGACCACGAGGCCGACGGACCGGGCGAGGAGCTGGCCAGCGAGGAGGGGTCGGTCACCGTGCAGAACCCGTGTCTTTCCGGGGGAGCGATCGAGGTCTTCCTCGAGCCGGTCCTGCCGCTGCCCCGCGTCCATCTGGTCGGCGCGACACCGATCGCCGGCGCCATCGGTCGCCTGGCCCCCGAGCTCGGGCTGAAGATCGTCAACGTCGAGGACGGGGTGCTCGAGCCGGCTCCCGGCGACCTTGGCGTAGTGGTGGCCGCCCACGGGCGCAACGAGCTCGAGACGATCCGCCGGGGACTCGAGGCGGGACTGCCGTACGTCGGCCTGGTGGCCAGCCCGAAGCGGGCGGCCGGCCTGATCGAGGAACTGCGCGCCGACGGCGTGCCCGAAGAGCTCCTGGCCCGAATCGAGTCACCGGCCGGGATCGATATCGGCGCCGTCGCGCCAGCGGAAATCGGCCTGTCGCTCCTGGCCCGACTCGTGCAGGTGCGCCGCCGCGGCGGTTACAAGCCGGCGGTCCGCGCCGGGGCGCCGGCGCCGGAGACCGCGGTCGATCCGGTCTGCGGCATGACGGTGGTCGTTACGCCCGAGACGCCGCGCTCGATGCAGGGCGGCGAGACGTTCTACTTCTGCCGTCCCGGCTGCCAGGCGAAGTTCGAGGCCGAGCACGCCGCCGCCGCCGCCCCCGCCGACACGGCTGCGGCGCCCGGAGGAGCCCCCACCGTGGCGGTCGATCCGGTCTGCGGGATGAGCGTGATCGTCGACGCGGCGACTCCCCAGGTCGAGCACGAGGGCGAGACCATCTATTTTTGCTCCACGGGCTGCAAGGCCAAATTCGAGAAGGAGCACGTGCATGCCGCAGCCGCAAACTGATCGCTTCGTCACCGGGCTCGTACTCGGGGCGGGCGGCTCCTCGCGGCTCGGCCGCCCCAAGCAGCTGCTGCCCTACGGCGGCGGCACCCTGCTCGACCACACGGTCTCGACGGCGCGGGCCTGCGGGTTCGACCAGATCGTCGTCCCGATCGGCGGGGCGGCGCAGGAGGTCCAGGACGCGGTCGATCTGAGCGGCACCGAGGTGGTCGTCAACTATGCCTTCGGCAAGGGCTGCTCGTCTTCGATCGCCGCCGCGCTCGGCGCCGTCGATCCCCGGTGCGAGGTCATCGTGCTGATGCTGGGCGACCAGCCCGGGGTGACGCCGGCGACCATCGCGACGCTGCTGGCCGGCCGCGGCGAGGCGCCGCTGGCGGTGTGCCGCTACGCGGACGGACGCGGACACCCGCTGGCCTTCGGCCGCAGCGTGTTCGGCGAGTTGTCCGATCTCCACGGCGACAAGGGCGTCTGGCGGCTGCTCGACCAGCGGGCGGAGGAAGTCGTCGAGGTGGCGATACCAGGTCCGGTGCCGCTCGACGTCGACACCCCGGAGGATTACGAAGCGGTGCTCGCCGCCGCGGGCTTCGCCGGGGCGCGGGCATGAGCCCGGGCCAGGCCACCGGCGAGGCGGCGGACGAGATCCGCCAGATCGTCCCCGACGTCCCGACCCTGGTGAAGCGCTTCGCCGAGGTCGACTACCTGGTCGACGACGCGCTCGCCACATCGATCTTCTGCAGCCTCCGGCTGCCCCAGCCGCTCCTGCTCGAGGGCGAGGCGGGCGTCGGCAAGACCGAGTCGGCCAAGTCGCTGGCGGCGGTGCTCGACACGCCGCTGATCCGCCTGCAGTGCTACGAGGGGATCGACGCCGCCGAGGCGCTGTACGAGTGGAACTACCCGCGCCAACTCCTGAGCATCCGCATCGCCGACTCGAGCGGCGAGAAGCTCGGCGAGGAGGAGCTGTTCGGGCCCGACTACCTGATCCGCCGGCCCCTGCTGCGGGCGCTCGAGCATCCCGGTCCGCGGCCGGCGGTGCTCTTGATCGACGAGATCGACCGGGCCGACGACGACTTCGAGGCCTTCCTGCTCGAGATCCTCGCCGAGGCGACGGTGACGATCCCCGAGCTCGGGACGATCCGGGCGACCCATCCCCCGGTGATCATCCTCACCTCCAACCGGACGCGCGACCTCCACGACGCGGTCAAGCGCCGCTGCCTCTACCAGTGGATCGACTATCCGAGTCCGGAGCGCGAGGTCGAGATCGTGCGCCGGCGCGTCAAGGGCGCGTCGTCGTCGCTCGCCGTCCAGGTCGCCGACGCGGTCTCGCGGATGCGCGCGAGCGACATCCAGAAGCCGCCGGGGGTGGCCGAGGCGATCGACTGGTGCGCCGCCCTCGAACTGCTCGGGGTCGAGTCGCTCGACGCCGCGGCGATCGACCGCACCCTGGGTTCGGTGCTGAAGTACAGCGAGGACCAGGAGGTGATCCGGGCGGGCGGCCTCGAGGCGCTCGTGGGGGATCGCAGTGACTGAAGGAGCAGCGACGGAGGGGCAGGTCGACCAGCAGCCGGTCGACGACGGGGTCTTCCGGGTCGAGACGATCCATCTGGATCTCCCGGCGCTGGTCGGGGCGTTGAGTCAGCGCCTCCACGAGGCGGGCCTCCCGGTGACCCCGGAGCGGGCGTCGCATTTCGCCGAGGCGCTCGCGCTGATGAAGCCCGAGTCCCGGCGGCGGCTCTACTGGACGGCCCGGGCGGTGTTCGTCACCGGTCAGCTCCAGGTGCCGATCTTCGACAAGGTGTTCTTCGAGGTGTTCGGCGCGACGGAGGTCGCCGACGACTTCGAGGCCGACGAGGTGGTCCCGATCGACTCACCGCCCGACAAGCGCGAGAAGCCCGACACCAAGTCGAAGGAGATGGACAATCCACGGGAGCAGGACCCCCGCGAGATGCAGGTGTCCTCGGCGCCGCCCGGCGAGGGCGGCGACGACGAGGACGACAAGGATGAGGAGGAGATCGAGATCCCGCTGGCCATGGCCAGCGAGGAGGAGCTCCTCGGCAAGAAGAACTTCGACGCGCTGGCCCCGCACGAGCTCGCCCAGCTCTATCGACTGATGACGCGGCTCGAGCTGGCCACCCCGCAGCGGCGGACCCGGCGGACCAAGAAGGGTCGCCACGGCGAGCACATGGACATGCGCCGGACGCTTCGCGCCAGCCTGCGGACCGGCGGCGACCCGATCAAGCTCAAGCGCCGCCACCGCCGCATCGTCCGTCGCCGGCTCGTCCTGATGTGCGACATCTCGGGATCGATGGAGCCCTACGCGCGCGCCTACCTCCAGTTCCTCACCGCGGCCGGGAGCAGCGGGCCGAACGCCGAGGCGTTCGTCTTCGCCACGCGCCTGACACGGCTGACCCGGGCCCTGGCCGGGCGCAACCCCGAGCGGGCGATCGCGCGGGCGGCGGCGGCGGCGCCCGACTGGTCGAGCGGCACGCGGATCGGCGACGCACTGAAGACGTTCAACGACCGCCACGGGCGGCGGGGGATGGCCCGCGGCGCGGTGGTGGTGATCCTCTCAGACGGCTGGGAGCGCGGCGATCCCGACCTCGTCGCCCAGGAGATGGAGCGCCTCAGACGACTGGCCTACCGAATCGTCTGGGTCAACCCCCGCGTCAGCGCCACCGGCTTCTCGCCCCAGGCGGGCGGCATGCTCGCCGCCCTGCCGCATTGCGACGCCCTGGTCAGCGGCCACAGCCTCGAGGCGCTCGGAGAGGTCGCCGACGCGATCCGGGCGCCCCTGTGGACGGGTGACGGCGCCCCCGAGTGGAAGCCGGCGGCGCCGCCGGCGCGCCAGGCTGACGAGGAGGAGTCGTGGGGCAGCGCCGTCCCCGTGCAGGGCAGCTCGGTGGCCATGCCGAGCGGCCACGCCCCGCGCCGGGGCCGCACCACGGCCGGATGGAAGGACGAGCGTGACAAGTAGCCCCAACGGAGGCCCATATGGAAGTGCTTGAGATGTGCCGCCACCGCGGCTGCCGCTGCGACGCCCGAGACGACGGGTTCTGCTCGGATCACTGCGCCCAGCACGCCGCCGAGGCGGTCTCGGAAGGCCACGCGTGCGACTGCGGCCACGCCGAGTGCCTGACCGGCCCGGGGGCCGAATGCGTCTGGGGCTAGGCGCCCGAAGGTCCGCCGGTGGAGCGGCGACGTATTGCTACTTTAGGGCTCGGGTCGGGTCCGTACGACGAGTCCTGGCCGGGATCAAATGAAGAAGATGAGGAGCACCTTATGAGCGAGACTTCCGAGCAGAAGTGCATCTATCCGGGCTGCGACCGCCCGGCGGTGCCCGCGCACGAGTTGGGCGGGCCCCAGCCGCACTTCTGCGACTTGGAGGAGCACAACGCGGGTTCGACCTACCGCGCGCGGCAGGAGATGGAAGCCGCCGGAGCGTCCGGCGGGGAGGGCGATGAAACAGCCGTTTAGAAGCGTATTTACTGGGCGCGACGGCTTGGTAGCTGTCATACTGCGCCCGCTGTCCGGCGGCCATTCTGTGGCCGCACGTAGACCCTTTGGAGAAGGAGCGTGACTGTGCAGGTATCGCCACAAGACGGAAGGAGGGGATCTCGCATTGGCTAATGAGGCTTACCGAGCGGTATTCCTGCGGATTCACCCGACGGGCAAGGGCGTACTCAGCCTGACCACGCAAGCGGACGGCCAGGAGGCGAACTACGCGCAGATCGTCTCGAACGAGCTCGGGATCCCGGCGTTGGACGTCAAGGTCGTGCCCGCCGACACCGATCGCTACGGCATCGGACACGGCTTCAACGAGAGCCCGTCCGGGGGAACGCCGGCGGCGATCGTGAGCGCCTGCGCCAAGATCAAGGACAAGGCGCAGATGCTGGCCGGAATGGCCCTCGGCGCCTCGCCGCAGAGCCTGCGGTGGGATAACGGCGCGTGGGTCAACGGCCGCGACGCCAAGCAGGCCAAGACGATCGAGGATCTCGCGCTCTACGCGCACGGCAGCGGCGCCCTGCCGCCCGGCGTCGAGGGCGGCCTCGACGCGCAGACGGTCTACTCGAACTAGCGCCAGGTCTCTGAGCCGGACCTTCACCCGGAAGGTGGAGGTCCGGCCGGCTACCTGCGGGCGCTCAGCTGGTCCCGCAGAACCACTCGGCGGTGCGGTTGACCGAGACGATGCCGACGAACCGACCGTCCCCGTCGAGGACCGGGACACGCCGGGTCGCGGTGGCGAGCGCGAGGTCGCGAGCGATCGCGGCCGGGGCATCGGCTGCCACGGTGCTCCGGGGCACGGCTATGTCGAGCGCCGTCCGCGTCGGGTCGGCGGCCTCGGTCAGGTCGGCCGCGGTCAACGCTCCGACGTACCGACCGTCGTCGGCGAGCACCGCCAGACGACGGCTCGAGCTCGCCGCGAAGTATGCCCGCGCCTCGGCCACGGTCGTTCGCGAGGGGAGCGCGCTCGTCTGTGCGTGCATGATCTCGCGCGCGCTCAAGCCGTCGATTGCGTCGATTGAGATGTTGGCCATCGGGGCAGGATGGTAGTGCGGCCGCGCGTCCTGACGTCCCGGCGCCATCTGTCGAGCTTTGGCAGACTCCGCGCCGTAGAGCGGCGAGCCTCAACCGAATCCGCCGCTCACCGGGGTCATCGCTGCCGACGCCGCCATTCCAAACAAGGAGCACTGCCAATGGATCTCAACACCTCGTTCTCGGTCCCCAAGCCCATCGACCAGGTCTGGGCGACGATGACCAACCTCGACAAGGTGGTCCCGATGGTGCCCGATGCGACCGTGGTCGATGGCGCCGGTGACAAGGTCACCGCGCAGATCAAGCTGCGGCTCGGCTCGATGACCATGCAGTACACCGGTCCGGCTCAGATCATCGACAAGAACGACGCGGCCCACACGGCCGTGATGACGGCGCAGGCTCGCGAGAAGGGCGGCCAGGGCAACGCCGACGCCCGCGTCGAGGTCAGCCTGACCTCGTCCGGCGGCTCGACCAACGGGAACCTCAAGACGACCATCAACGTCACCGGCAAGGCGGCGCAGATGGGCGAGGGGACGATCGGTCCGGTGACCGAGGCTCTGGTCAACGGCTTCGCGGCGAACCTCGCGAAGATGTAGACCCGCGCCTCGGCGGCGGCCGGTCGGCCCCACGGCCGCCGTCGCGGATCCGCCCGGGCGCGGCGACGGTCGCCGCTCAGGAGCGCTGCAGCGGCAGGTAGGCCACGTCGCTGCCGGCCGGCAGCTCGCCCGTCCCCTGCGGGACGAGCGCGAGCCCGTCGGCCTGGGCGGTGACGGTGATCTGGTGGGACTGCTGGCCCTTGAGCGGCCATAGGATCGGCGTGCGCTCGGGCATCTCCACACGGACGCGGATCAGGTCGTCGCGCTCGGGGTTGCGCGCGACCGTCGCGCCGAGGCGTCCGGCGCTGAACGCCGGTCGCACGTCGGGCGCCCCCTGGAGGGCGAGCAGGGCGGGGCGGACGAAGAGCTCGAAGCAGACGAGCGTCGAGACGGGGTTCCCGGGGAGCCCGAAGACGAGGGTCGCGTCCCGGACGCCGAAGGCGAGCGGTTTGCCCGGGCGCAGCGCGACCTTCCAGAACACCTCGCGGATCCCGAGCTCGCTGCCGACGCTTCGGACCAGGTCGTGGGAGCCCATCGAGACGCCGCCCGAGCTGATCACGACGTCGTACTCGAGGGCCACGCCGAGCGCCTGGCGGTGCGCCTCCTCCTCGTCGCCGACCGACGGGATCGTCTGCGCGGCCGCGCCGGTGGCCCGGAGCGCGGCGCTCAGCATCGGCCCGTTGGCGTCGTAGATCTCGCCCGGCTCGAGCGGCTGCCCGGGCAGGCGGAGCTCGCTGCCGGTGGTGAGGACGGCGACCCGCGGCCGCCGGCGGCAGGAGAGCTCGGCCAGGCCGGCCGCGGCCGCCGCGCCGATCTGCGCCGGGCCTAGCCGGGTGCCGGCGGCCAGCACCCGCGATCCGCGCTCGATGTCGCTGCCGACGGCGCGGACGAACGCCCCGGGCGCGACGGCAGAGCCGATCTCGACGGCGTCGCCACGGCGCGCGGCGTCCTCGACCGGGACGATCGCGTCGGCCGAGGCCGGCACGACGGCGCCCGTCGAGATCACGATCGCCTGCCCGGCCCCGAGCTCGCCGCCGAAAGGGGAACCGGCCGCCGATTCGCCGACCAGGGTCAGCCGGGCGGGGGTGTCGACGGCGCGCACGGCGTAGCCGTCCATCGCCGAGCTGGCGAACGGCGGGAGATCGATCGCTGCGTGGACGTCGGCGGCGATGAAGCGGCCGTGGGCCTCGCCGAGCGCGACCGGCTCGGCCTCGAGCAGGACGATGTGGGAGCCGATCAGCGCCTGCGCCGCGTCGATCGAGAGCAGGCTGGCAGGTCGTCTCTCCCCACCGCCGGCGGGACTGGCCTGCCCGGAGGCGTTCGGCCGGGGGCGGGGCGGGGCGCTGCCGCTCGCGGCTTCGGTCATCGGGCTCCGATCACGGTGGTCGGGCTCCGATCACGGTCGTCGGGCTCCGATCACTTGGTGGGCACCGTCGCGTCGATCTCGATCTTGACTTCCTCGGCGACCTTGAGCGCGCCGAACATCGCGGAGAACTGCTTGATCTTCCAGTCGGTGTGCTTGACCGTGGCGCCGCCGGTGAGCTTGCCGTCGCCCCCGACCTGGAGCGTGAAATCGACGGGATTCGTGTTGCCGACCATGGTGAGGTCGCCCTTGACCGACAGCTGGCTGCCGTCGTCGTTCGCCGTGACCTCGGTGGAGCGGAACTCGACGGACTTCTTCTTGAGGACGTCCTCGTCGATCGAATCCTGGATCGCGCCCTTGTCGTCGTCGGTGAGGCTCTTTATCCCGCCGCTTCCTTCGCGGACGCGGAGCGAGGCCCCGTCGGCGCCCAGCTCCATGGTGGTCTGCGCGGGATCTTCGCCGGCGACGAGCGTCGCGTCCCAGCTGGTGACCTCCATTACGAGGTCGTGCCCCATCTTTGAGCCCTTGCCGGTCTTGCCGGTCTTGACGATGAGGGTGCCGTTGCTCGGGCCTAGCTTGTGCGTGCCTGGTTGTATGGACATGACCCGGAGTTTATTCGCGCGGACCCCGGAACGACGCGCCGGCGAGCAGTGCCTGGACCGACGCGCCGGCGAGCGTGCATGCACCGGCCGCCCTGCGCGGTAGGCACCCCTCGGCGGCACCGGTACACCCGCCGCGCCGCCCGGGCGTCCGGCCTTCGCCGTACGCCGCCGTACCGATCCCTCGCGGAGACGAGCCGTCCGACGGGGTACCCACGGCAACCTCAACTCCACGATCACGTGCCCGGGCAGGCGGCGCGGACGGGGCGAGGGCGCGATCGAGAGGGTGATCCGGCAGCTGATCGATCGCGTCACGAAGAACCTGGCCCGCATGTGATCCGCAGGGCCGGGGCGCCCCGTATAGCCTGAGCCCCGACGGCCGCACGCGCGCGTTTGCGCGCGTGCGGGGCCCGACCCCAGCATCAGAAGGAGAGCAACCCGATGAAGGACGTTATCGAGCAGGTCGAGGCCTGGGTCGAGCGCGGCGATCGCGTCGCCCTGGCCACCGTGGTGGCGATCAAGCGCTCGGCCCCCCGGCCGGCCGGATCGAAGATGGCGATCAACGATCGCGGCGAGGTGTTCGGCGCGGTCTCCGGCGGTTGCGTCGAGGGCGCCGTCGTCGAGGTCGCCGACGGAGTCCTCTCCGGCGGCGATCCGCAGCTGCTGCACTACGGCATCCCCGACAACGAGGCGTGGGACGTCGGCCTCCCGTGCGGCGGGGAGATCGATGTCTGGGTGGAGCGCTACGAGCCATGAGCGCCCAGGGATCCTTCGCGGCGATCGCCAAGGAGGACGGCCGCGCCGCCCTGGTGACCGCGGTCAGCGGTGAGCATCTCGGCGAGCGGCTGCTCGTGCGGGCCGATGGGCAGACGGAGGGCACGCTCGGCGACCCGGCGCTCGACGCCGAGGCGACCGGCCACGCCGAGGAGCTGATGTGGGCGGAGCGATCGGAGCTGCGCGGCGATCTGTTCGTCGACGTCACCCATCCCGATCCGCGCCTGCTGATCTTCGGCGCCGTCGAATATGCCAACCACCTCTCGCACTTCGCGAGGATCACCGGCTGGCGGCCCTTCGTGATCGACCCGCGGGCGCAGTTCGCCACCCGCGAGCGATTTCCCCACGCCGTCGAGGTCGTCGCCGCTTGGCCGGAGAAGGCGGTCGAGCAGCTCGGGCCGATCGATCAGGCCACCTATCTGGCCGTGCTGACGCACGATCCGAAGATCGACGACGAGGTCCTCGTCATGGCTCTGGCCGCCGAGCCGGCCTACATCGGAGCGATGGGCTCAAAGCGCGCCCAGGCCGAGCGGCGCGAGCGCCTGCTCGCGGCCGGGGTCGACGAGGACGAGCTGTCGCGGATCAGCGCGCCGGTCGGACTGGACATCGGCGCGCTCAGCAACGAAGAGGTCGCGCTCTCGATCATGGCCGAGCTCGTCGCCGTTCGCTACGACCGCGACGGCGGGCGCCTGTCCCAGCGGACCGGCGCCGGCCGCATCCACTAGCCCCCGGCCGCGCCCCGGGCTCGCGCTGCCCGGCGCGGGCCCCTCGGGGCGCCGGGTCGGTCGGTGCCCAGCGGCCGATCCCGGGGCCGGGGGACGGTGCGCTCGCCCCGGCCGCGGCCCGCGGGGCAGACCGGAGAAAGCTGACGCAGAGCGCGCTCGGGGCCGGCGCGGCCCGCGCCGGCGCCGGTCGGGCGCCGGGTTCATCCGGCGCCCGGAGAACCGGGTAAGGTGGACGTCGCCAAACGGCCTATTGGCCGCTACCAATGGGCGTCGGCATTGCCCAATATGCTTGCATTCCCCCCGGCCATCGGATAATCGTCCCGTAGTCGAAGTCGCGAACGAGGACCGAGGGGCCAGCAATGGACCCTCTCGGCCGTCCGCGACCTCGTCTGTCCATTGCTTTGTTACTTACCCTGGGAGGGTGCTGTGCGCGGATTCAACCGGACGAGCACTGTCGTCCTTGTGGTCGTCGTGGCGATCCTCGTCACCGCAGTCGTGCTGCTCTCAAAGGTAGTGCGCGCCGCGCAGCGGATTGACGTAAAGGCCGCGACGATCGCGCAGACAGGACGCGGGATCAACGCCAATACAGACTCGATCGTGCAGCTCACGCGCACGAATCAGATCGCCCTGTCGATTCTCAAGACGGCCACGCCGCTGGCCCCGGCCGTCAACTCGATCGTCGGGCTTGCCGGAACCATCGACGGGCTCGCCAAGTCGATCAACGGGACGGCAACCGGAATCAACTCGGCGGCCATCACCGTTCAGAACAGCGCCACCACGATCAACGGCACTGCGACGACGATCAACGGCTCGGCCTCGAAGATTCTCAGTAGCGCAGGAAGCATCAACACGGCGGTCAACAGCATCGTCGGCAGCGCCAACACGATCGGCGGCACAGCGACGGGGATCCTCGGCACCGCTCGGGGGATCGACGGAGTAGCCAGGAAGATCCTCGTCGACGCGACCGCGATCAACGGGTCGCTGGGCAGCACCGTCAACGTCGCGAACACGATTCAGACGGACTCGACCAACATCCTCGGCGACGCCAACCGGATCAGGACCAACGCCGCGTGCATCGACGCCAAGGTCCTCGGAGCCAACGGAACGAACGGTGACTGCCACTCATGACAAGTGACCGGGACCCCAGGGGAACTGCAACAAGCGAGCGGGAGGCTAGATGACGGCGCAAGAAACCACGATCTCACGTTGGCTCTTCACGTGGATCACGATCCTCGGGCTGGTGGTCGTCGTAGTCATCGGCTTCCTGATCGGGATCGTGAATGCGCTCGAGTCGATCGACGGTAACCTCGGCCAGGCGAGCAACTCGGTCGTCAGCACCGGCGGCCACGTCGTGCCGCTGGCCGGCCACATCCAGGACATCAACGGCAACCTGACCAAGATCGACGTCGCGCTGAAGCCGATTCCCGGCGTGGCGACGAAGATCATCGGCGGGCTGACCTCGATCAAGGGGTCGCTGACCCAGGTCGACACGTCGCTCAAGAGCACGCTCAACTCGCTCGGGCCGACATCCTCGGCACTGGTCGATACGTCCAACTCGCTGGTCGACACGTCGACCAAGCTGGTTGACGTCTCGAACTCGCTCGTCTCGACCGCCGGTGTCGGTACCACGATCGGTACCTCGCTGGTCGGCACGTCGGGCAACCTGACCACGGTGAACAGCACCCTCAAGACCATCTTGAGCGTCCTCACCCAGGTCCAGGGGACCCCGAACGGCACGAGCGCGATCAACCCGAAGGTCGTCACGATCAACGGCGCCCTGACCAAGACCGAGAGCAACGCCAACCACATCAACATGGGCCTGACCTCGGCCAACGTCCACCTCAACAGCATCTGTCACGCGAACGTGCTCAACAACCCGCTCACCGGGCTGGTCACGAACACGATCGCTCTGACCAACGTCTCGGGTCCCTGCCCGGCCACCCCGAGTGCGGGCGGCTGAGAGGCGACCATGGCTCCATTCAACGCAACCAGCCGCGGGCTACCGCAGGTCGTCCTGGTGATCCTCCTCGCGTGGGCGCTGACGGCGGTGCTCATCCTCACCGGCACGCTGATCAACGCGAGGGAGATCGACCGGCGGGTCGTCTACATCAACACCCAGCTCGCCCCGATCAACAAGCACGTCGGCTACATCGCGCTGGCCGGCAAGACGAACGTCATCGCGAGCAAGATCCTCGCCGCGACGCCGACGCTGGCGCCCGGGTTGCAGAAGACCGATGACTACGTCAACAGCATCGACAAGACGGCCAAGTCGATCCTGGGCACGGCCAGGCAGATCAACACGAAGGTGCTGGGGATCAGTGCCACGGTGGCGCCGATCCACGCCACCGTGCTGACGATCAACCAGACGGTGTCGGCCATCCACAACGACGTGGTCGGCTCGATCACGCCGAAGCTGGCCACCACCGGCCGCGACGTGACGTCGATCGGGTCCAGCGTGACCTCGATCCTCAGCACGGCGAGATCGATCCTCACGACGGCCCGGGACGGCATCGGGCCGGCGGTCGTCTCGATCAACGGCAAGGCCGACTCGATCCAGGGCGCGGTCAACGGAAGCGGGCAGCAGATCCTGCCCAACTTCATCGCGATCGACGGACTGGTCGGGAAGCCGCCGACCGAGCCGCACACGATCAACGGTCACGCAAACTCGATCGACTGCGCGGCCATCTTCAACCTCAACGGCCTGCTTGGGGCCAAGGATGTAGGTTGCGGGCAGGGGTAACGCCCAGCAGCTCAATGATCACGCTCAGCCGGCGGCGACTCGCGTTCATCGCGGTCGCCGCCGCTGTTGCGCTGGCGCTCGGATACGCGGCGGCCAAGGTCTTCGGACCTGGCCGCGCGCATCCGGCGGCGCCGGCCGCGGCCGCCCCGCCGGACGCCGCCTCGGTCCCGCCGGCGGCCAGCACGCCGCCAGCGGCCTCCTCCACCGCTCGGCCGCCGGCCGCCGCCGCCGCTGCGTCGGCTGGCGCCGCGTCGCCGTCGACGCCGGCGCGGGGCACCGCCGGGGCCGCTACCTCGGCCGGCCACCGGGTCCTGCCGACGTCGCTGCCGACGACCTCCTTCGTTGACGCCCGCGCCGGCTTGCGGGTCTCCTATCCGCAGACCTGGACGCGTGCCGCCACCGGCGATACGACCCGGCCGCTGCTGGTCCTCAGCCACGACGGAGCCTCGCTCCTGATCCGCGCCGTGAAGCTGAGCCAGCCGATCAACGGGGCCCGGCTGGCCGTCCTGCGCGACGCGACCGGGCAGTTCATCCGCACCCGGCACGCGGTCAAGGTCATCGCCGGCCCGCGCCTGGTCGCGAGCTCGAACCTGCCGGGCTTCCTTTACATCTACAGCTTCTACGACCCGCTCAGCCGCGCCCGGGTTGCCCACTCCCAGATCACGCTGTTCGCCGGCCGGCGGATGTACACGCTCGTCTTCCAGACGGCGCGAGACACCGATCTCACGCGCTTCGCGCTGCTCTTCGACAAGATCACCGCGAGCTTCCGTGCGACCTGATCGCCGGCGCCGGCGGCCGGTCTAGCCGCCGTCGTCCGCGTCCGCCGGCGCCGCGGCGACGCGGAGATCGTCCGGGGCGTCGGCCGGGTCGCCCGGTCCGGCGACGAAGGCGAGAAACGCCTCGGCGGCCGAGCGCCGAGGGGCGTCGGCGGCGGTCAGCGCGTACCACCCGCGCGAGGGTGTCCCCCCGACCAGCGTCAGCCGGCCCAGGCTCCCGTCCTCGAGTTGGGGCTCGACGGCCAGCCGCGGCTGGAGGGCCACGCCGAAGCCCATCGCCGCCAACCGCCTGATCGCCCCGTTGGAGCCGATCGTCAGCGTCCGTGGTCGGGCCAGGCCGCGGCTCGTGAAGAACTCCGTGCTCACCTCGCCGGTCCCCGAGCCCGCCTCGCGCACCAGCCAGGTGCTCCCGAGGAGCTCCTCCGGGGCGATCGGGCCGCGCCGGGCCCGCGGGTCGTCGGGCGCGGTGATGAGGACGAACTCGTTCTCGCGAAAGCGCACGCCCCGCAGGCGGGGGTCGAGCGGCCGGCCGCCGATCCCGACGTCGGCCTGATGGCGGTCGAGCGCGCGGATCAGGCTCTCGCGGTTGCCGACCTCGAGCGTCAGCTCGACCTCCGGATGGCGCTGGCGGAAGGCGTTCCACAGGGCCGGGACGAGAAATTCGCCGGCCGTCGTCGTCGCCGCCAGGCGCAGGCGCCGCCGCGTTGGGTCGGCCGCTTCGCGCACGGCGGCCGTCCCGTCCTCGAGCGTGGCCAGGATCCGCTCGGCGTGCGGAAGGAAGGCGGCACCGGCCGCCGTCGGCCGAAGCCCGCGGCCGTCGCGCTCGACCAGCCGCTCGCCCATCTCCTTCGACAGGGCGGCCAGGGCGCCGGAGACCGAGGACTGGGTGACGACGAGCTCTTGGCTGGCCCGGGTCACCGACCCCGTGCGCACGACGGTGACGAACGTGCGCAGGAGCGAGAGGGTTACCGCCACGGACGTCGGGGGCGGGCAGACTCGGGACCCACGCGGGGGAGCCTACCACCGCTTCGCCGAGGTCCCGGCCGGCCGGCGGGTCAGAGCCGGCGCCCTCGCGCGCGCCCAGGCCACTCGCGCGAGGAGGACCGCCCAGTCGACCAGCCCGGCCGCGAGATGGCCGATCGGTCCCGTCACCAGCCAGGCCAGGAGGCGCTCGTCGACACGCAGACGCAGGCATCGCACCGCGTGAAGGTATCGTTCCCGCCATGCCCGACACAGCAGTCAAGACCAGCATCACCGAGCTCCCAGAGTCGCGCGTCCGCGTGGAGGCCGAGGTCGTCTCCGAGGAGATCGAGCGCGCGCTGACCCAGGCCGCCCGGTCGATCGGGCGCGACCTGCGCGTTCCCGGCTTCCGCAAGGGCAAGATCCCGCCCCCCGTCGTGATCCGCCGCCTCGGCCGGGAGACGCTCCTCGACGAGACGGTGAAGGAGCGCATCCAGTCCTGGTACGCCGCGGCCATCGGCGAGGCCGGAATCGCCCCGATCGGCGAGCCCGACATCTCGCTCGGCGAGCTCCCCGGCGCCGGCGAGCCGCTCCGCTTCACGATCGAGATCGGCGTCCGCCCGAAGGCCAGGCTCGGCGCGTGGCGCGGGCTCGAGGTCGCGCGCCGGACCGCCGTGGTCGACGAGGACGAGCTCGCCGCGGAGCTCGAGCAGCTCCGCCAGCGCAACGCTCGACTCGAGAACCAGGCCGGCCGGGAGGCTGCGCTCGGCGACTTCGTGGTCATCGACTTCGAGGGCGTGATGGACGGCGAGGTGCTCACCGGCGGCAGCGCCAGCGCCCAGACGCTCGAGCTCGGATCGGGCAAGATGATCGCCGGCTTCGAGGAGGGCCTGCTCGGCGCCGTCGCCGGCGAGGAGCGCGTTCTCGACATCGCCTTCCCCGAGACCTACCACCGGGCCGAGCTGGCCGGCAAGCCGATCACCTTCCGGGTGACCGTGCGCGACGTCAAGGCCAAGGTGCTGCCCGACCTCGACGACGAGTTCGCCTCGGCCGCGGCCGGCTTCGAGACGCTCGACGAGCTCAAGGATGATCTCCGCGTCCAGCTGCTGGCCGCCGACGAGCGCCTCGCCGAGCGCGAGTACCGCGAGGCGGTCCTCGACGCCGCCGTCGAGCGCGCCGAGGTCGACGTCCCCGACGCCCTGATCGAGGCTCGGTCCAAGGAGGCGTGGGAGCACGCACTGCGGGCGCTGGCCGAGAAGGGGATCAGCAAGGAGAACTACCTGAAGCTCGACCAGCGCGCCGAGGAGGAGATCATCGCCGCCGGCCACGACGACGCCGCTCAGGCGCTCCGGCGCGAGGCGGTCGTCGTCGCGCTCGTCGAGTCGGAGGGGATCGAGGCCACCGAGGAGGAGCTGCTCGAGGCGCTGGCCGACCACGTCGAGCCCGACCACTCCGGCAAGACGCCCGACACCCGCAAGCTCCTGGCCACGCTGCGAAAGAACGGCCGGATCGCCGAGCTCGCCGAGAACATCACCGCGCGCAAGGCGGTCGACGTCGTCGTCGCCGCCGCGACGGCTGTCCCCGCGCCGCCGCCCGCGGCGGCCGCGCCCGCCGCCGCATCCCCCGCCCACGGCTAGCGCCGTCCGCCGCGCCCCGCGGGGGCGGGCACGCGGATTGGTAGACTCGGCCCGAGAGGCCGGTGCGGCGTCCCCTCCAGTACCCCGGTCGGGGCACAGGCAGTGGCCTAGGAGGAATCGAGCCGGGCAAGCGAAACAAAGCGAGGACCATGAGCCCACTGATTCCGATGGTGGTCGAACAGACTTCACGCGGCGAGCGTGCGTTCGACATCTACAGCCGACTGCTGAACGAGCGCATCGTCTTTCTCGGGACGCCGGTCGATGACCAGATCGCCAACCTGATCGTCGCCCAGCTGCTCCATCTCGAGAGCGAGGATCCCGACAAGGACATCTCGCTCTACATCAACTCCCCCGGCGGGTCGGTCTACGCCGGGCTGGCGATCTACGACACGATGCAGTTCATCAAGCCGGACGTCTCGACGATCTGCGTCGGCATCGCCATGTCGATGGGGGCGCTGCTTCTCGCCGCGGGCGCCCCCGGCAAGCGCATGGCGCTCCCCAACGCGAAGATCCTCATCCACCAGGTCAGCTCGAGTTTCCAGGGCCAGGCCACCGACATCGAGATCCACGCCAAGGAGATCATCGACGTCCGCCGCCGGCTCGACGAGATCATCGCCCACCACACGGGCAAGCCGGTCGAAGAGGTCAAGAACGACACCGACCGCGACTACTTCATGAGCTCCGAGGAAGCCAAGGCCTACGGCATCGTCGATCGGGTCATCTCCGAGCACTAGCTCTCGGACGAGCGAAGAGGATCCGCCGAATGGCACGACCGACCGACACCAACGAGCAGCTGCTGTGCAGCTTCTGCGGCAAGTCGCAGCGCCAGGTCAAGAAGCTGATCGCCGGTCCGGGCGTCTACATCTGCGACGAGTGCATCGATCTCTGCAACGAGATCATCGACGAGGAGCTGACCGCCCCGCCGAGCTTCGACATCGAGAACCTGCCCAAGCCGCGCGAGATCTACGACGTGCTCGACGAGTACGTCGTCGGTCAGGACAACGCCAAGCGGACCCTCTCGGTCGCCGTCTACAACCACTACAAACGCGTCCAGATGATGGCCGTCGACGACGCCGAGATCGAGCTGCAGAAGTCGAACATCCTGCTGCTCGGGCCGACCGGCTGCGGCAAGACGCTGCTCGCCCAGACACTCGCCCGGATCCTCAACGTGCCCTTCGCGATCGCCGACGCGACCGCCCTGACCGAGGCCGGCTACGTCGGCGAGGACGTCGAAAACATCCTCTTGAAGCTGATCCAGGCCGCCGACTACGACGTCAAGAAGGCCGAGACGGGGATCATCTACATCGACGAGGTCGACAAGATCGCCCGCAAGGCCGACAACCCGTCGATCACCCGCGACGTCTCCGGGGAGGGCGTCCAGCAGGCGCTGCTGAAGATCCTCGAGGGCACCTCCGCCTCCGTCCCGCCCCAGGGCGGGCGCAAGCACCCCCACCAGGAGTTCCTCTCGATCGACACGACCAACGTCCTCTTCATCTGCGGCGGCGCCTTCGCCAACCTCGACAAGGTGATCGAGCGAAGGATCGGCCACAACGGGATCGGCTTCGGCGCCGCCATGGAGACCGCCGCCCAGAAGGACCCCGGCGAGGTCTTCGAGCGCTGCCTGCCCGAGGACCTCATCCAGTACGGCCTGATCCCCGAGTTCATCGGCCGCCTGCCGGTCATGTCGGCCGTCCACCAGCTGACCCACCCCGACCTGGTGGCGATCCTCACCGAGCCGCGCAACGCTCTGGTCAAGCAGTTCCAGCGGTTCTTCTCCTTCGACGGGATCGAGCTCGTCTTCTCCGACGACGCGCTCCTGTCGATCGCCGACAAGGCGCTCGAGCGCGAGACCGGCGCGCGCGGGCTGCGCTCGATCATCGAGGAGGTCCTGCTCGACGTGCAGTTCGAGCTCCCGTCCCGGCGCGACGTCAAGAAGTGCGTCGTCACCAAGGAGACGATCGAGAAGGGGCTCACGCCGACGCTCGTCACCGAGGCGACGCGCGAGGATCCCGCCCGCGAGCTGCGCGAGGAGGCCAGCTGATGGGCCGCCTGCGCGCCCTCCCGTGGATGCTGCTCTACGAGCTGGCCACCGTCGCCCACGGCCAGTGGCAGGAGCTTCCCGCCGCCGACCGCGACAAGCTGACCCGCCTGGCCGTCAAGTCGCGCGGCTTGCCGGCCAACCTGACCCCCCGTGAGCGGGCCGAGGTCAAGCGGATCCTCGGCAAGGTCGACCTCCAGCACGTGGCGCGTCAGATGGTTCCCAAGGCGATCGCCCGCCGCGCTCGCCTGCGCTGAGCGCAGGCTCCCGCTTCACCGCGCACGACCATCTAGCCTTCGCCCCGATGGCCGCCGAGCTTCCCAGCCGCTACGACCCCGCCGCCGCCGAACCGCGGATCCTCCGCGCCTGGCTCGATTCCGGACTCCTGCACCCGGCGCCGACCGGGACCCCGGCGGAGAACTACTCGATCGCCATCCCGCCACCCAACGTGACCGGCGCGCTCCATATGGGCCACGCGCTCAACGGCGCGATCCAGGACACGCTGATCCGCTACCACCGGATGCTCGGTCGGCAGACGCTGTGGATTCTCGGCACCGACCACGCCGGTATCGCCACCCAGACCCAGGTCGAGCGGTTGCTGGTCGCCGAGGGATCGAGCCGGGAGGAGCTTGGCCGGGAGGCCTTCATCGCCCGGGTCTGGGACTGGCGGACCAAGTACGGCGGGACGATCGTCGAGCAGTACAAGCGGCTCGGCGCCTCGGCCGACTACGAGGCCGAGCGCTTCACCCTCGACGAGGAGTACGCGCGGGCGGTGGTCACGGTCTTCGTCGCCCTCTTCGACAAGGGCCTGATCTACCGCGACAACTACATGGTCAACTGGGATCCCGGGAGCCAGTCGGCGATCTCCGACCTCGAGGTGCACGAGGTCGAGGTCGAGGACACGCTCTACTCGATCGCCTATCCGCTGGCCGACGGCGACGGCGAGATCGTCGTGGCCACCGTGCGGCCGGAGACGATGCTCGCCGACACGGCGGTCGCGGTCAACCCGGCCGATCCCCGCCACCGGCACCTGATCGGCCGCGAGGCGATCCTCCCGCTCCTCGGACGGCGGCTGCCGATCATCGCCGACGACTACGTCAAGACGGACTTCGGGACCGGGGCGCTGAAGATCACTCCCGGGCACGACCCCAACGACTTCGAGATCGGCCGCCGGCACGGCCTCGAGCAGATCTCGGCGATCGGCGAGGACGGCCGGATGACCGCGGCCGCCGGCCGGTTCGCCGGGCTCCCGGTGGCCGAGGCCCAGGCGGCGGTGGTCGCCGCGCTCGAGGAGGAGGGTGTCGTTCGCGAGCGCTCGCGCTTCAAGCACGAGGTGCCGTTCTCCCACCGCTCGGGAGAGCGGATCGAGCCCCTGATCTCGCTCCAGTGGTTCATGCGCATGGACGAGCTCGCCGCCCCGGTCATCGAGGCGATCCACACCGGGCGGGTCCGCTTCCAACCCGAGTCGCAGGGCCGCCGCTGCACGGACTTCCTCGAGCACATCCGCCCGTGGTGCATCTCCCGCCAGCTCTGGTGGGGCCACCGCCTGCCGGTCTACTACTGCGACGCCTGCGAGGAGACCTACGTCTCGGCCAGGCCGCCCGAGCGCTGCGGCCTGTGCGACGGGCCGGTGCGCCAGGACGAGGACGTGCTCGACACCTGGTTCTCGAGCGCGCTCTGGCCCTTCGTGACCCTGGGCTGGCCGACCGGGACGCCCGAGCTCGCCGCCTTCTACCCGACCGACGTGCTGACCACCGCCCGGGACATCGTCTTCCTCTGGGTCGCGCGCATGCTGATGATGGGCATCGAGTTCACCGGCGAGATCCCGTTCGCGGACGTCTACGTCCACTCGGTGATCCTTGCCCCCGACGGGCGGCGGATGTCGAAGTCGCTCGGCAACGGCGTCGACCCGCTCGAGGAGATCGACCGCCACGGGGCCGACGCCGTCCGCTTCGGGCTGCTGGCCATGTCCTCGACCCAGGACGTCCGCTACAGCGCCGAGAAGATCGCCCAGGGCCAGGGGCTGGCCAACAAGCTGTTCAACGCCTCGCGCTTCGTCCTGCTCCGCGTCGCCCCCGGCGCCGCGCCCCGCCCGGCGCCGACCGCGATCGAGGATCGCTGGATCCTCTCGCGGCTGACCCGGACCTCGGCGGAGATCGTCCGCCGGATCGACGCCTACGACTTCTCGCACGCCGCCCACGCCCTCTACGACTTCGTCTACCGCGAGCTGTGCGACTGGTACCTCGAGCTCGTGAAGGGGCGGCTCGCGGTGGATGGGCCTGACCGCGACGCGCTCTCGGCGACCCTGCTCCACGTCCTGCGCGAGACGCTGGCGCTCGCCCACCCGCTGATCCCCTTCGTCACCGAGGAGCTCTGGTCGCGCGTGCGCCGGCCGGACGAGGGCCTGCTCGCCGGCGCCCGCTTCCCGGTCGCCGACGAGTCACTGCTCGATCCGGCGGCCGAAGCGGTGCTCGAGCGGGCGATCGCTGCCACCCAGGCCGTGCGCGGCTGGCGCGACGAGGTCGCGATCAAGCCGAAGGTCGTCGTCGCCGTCCGCGTGGCTGCCGAGGGCTACGACGAGGTCGCCCCGCTGGTGGCCCGCATGGCTCGCCTGCGGCTCGAGGACGGCGCCGGCGCCGCCGAGGCGCTCGCCGCCGTCCCCGTGCCCGGCGGGACGTTCGAGGTGCTCGCCGGCGAGGGCGCCGATCTCGGTGCCCACGACGACCGCCTGGCCAAGCGCCGTGCCGAGCTGCTCGCCGAGATCGCGCGCGGGGCGGGGAAGCTCGCCAACCCCGGCTTCGTGGCCAAGGCGCCGCCCGACGTCGTCGCGGCCCAGCGTGAGCGGATCGCCGAGCTCGAGGCCGAGCTCACCGCCCTGTGATGCCGGCGCCGCTCTCGCCGGGGGAGGGGACGCGGTGGACCGCGCCGGAGGCCGAGCGCTACCTGCTCGGGCTCGAGCTCTTCGGCATGCGCTTCGGGCTGTCGCGGATGCGGCGGCTGATGTCGGTGCTCGACGCCCCCAACGAGCGCTTCGCCTCGGTCCATGTCGTCGGCTCCAACGGCAAGTCCTCGACGACACGGATGATCGCCGCCCTGCTCGAGCGCCACGGGCGGGCGACCGGCGCCTACACCTCGCCCCACCTCGTCTCCTTCGCGGAGCGCATCCAGGTCGCCGGCCGCGACGTCGCCCCGGAGCGCTTCGCCGCCGCCGTCGGTTGCGCGGCTCGGGCGGCCGAGCTCGTCGACCGCACCCTCGTCGGCGAGCGGGTGACCCAGTTCGAGGCGCTGACCGCCGCCGCCTACGCCGAGCTGGCCGCCGCCGGAGTCGAGGTGGCCGTGATCGAGGCCGGCCTCGGCGGCCGCTTCGACGCGACCAACGTGATCGACTCGAAGGTCCAGGTGCTGACCAACGTCGGCCTCGAGCACACCCGGTGGCTCGGGCCGACGATCGCGGACATCGCCGCCGAGAAGCTCGACGTCGTCCGCCCGGGCGGCGTGCTCGTGCTCGGCTCCGACGTCCATCCCGACGCCCGGCGCCTGGCGCGGCGGGTCGCCCGCGAGCGCGACGCCCGCATCGTCGTGGCCGCGGCCGACGTCCGGGGGTCGGGGGCGTTGCGCGCGCGCGGCGCCTACCAGCGCCGCAACCTCGCCGTCGCCGTGTGCGCCGCCGAGGCGTTCCTCGAGGAGCCGCTCGACCCCGAGACCGTCCGCGGCGTCGCCGCCGACCTGGTGATCCCCGGCCGCTTCGAGGTCGTCGACCCCGGCGACCCGACGGTCGTGCTCGACGGCGCGCACAATCCGAGCGGCGCCGCGGCGCTCGCCGAGTCGCTGCCCGAGTTTCTGGCCGGCCGGCCGCTCTGCCTCGTGACCGGGATCCTCGACGACAAGGACGCCGCCGCCATGCTGGCGGCGCTCCTGCCGCTCTGCTCGCGGCTGATCTGCACCGCCCCGAGCAGCCCGCGGGCGCTCTCGCCCGCCACGCTCGCCTCGCTGGCCGGCCAGCTCGGAAGCGGCCCGGCCGCCGAGCTCGAGCCCGATCCCCGGCGGGCGCTCGCCCTCGCCCGCGGCACCCGCTTCTCCGGCGGCGGCCCCGGCGGGGCGGCGGGCGGCGTGATCCTGGCCACCGGATCGCTCTACCTGATCGCCGATCTGATGCGCCCGAGGTCGGCCGGTCCGGGATCGGCCCTGTGAGCGACGACGACCGCCCGTCGCTCACCGCCATGATCGGCGGCGTCGCCCTCTGCGTGGCCCTCGTCATCCTCATCTTCTTTGCGGTCGGCTACGCCTTCGGCAGGCTCTTTCTCTAGGCCCCGTCAGGGGATCGGGCGCGGCGCCCCGGGACGGGCTGGATGGTTTGGCCCATGGCGGCGAAGGCGCCGCCGGGGCCGTTAGACTTCTCTCTATGCTGCCGCTCGGCTATTTCGGAATCAACAATGACGGGATCAATCTCGTCATCAACCTGCTGATCCTGTTCATGGTGGTCATCTGGTTTGCCCTGCTCTACTGGACGTACTCGGACGCCCGCCGCCGGATCTACGATCCGATGCTCGTCTTCTGTGCCACCGCGGCCTCGCTCTTCCCCTTCGTCGGCACCGTCATCTACATGATCGTCCGACCACCCGAGTACCTCGACGACGTCCGCGAGCGTGAGCTCGAGATGGAGGCCTCGGAGGCCCGCCTGGCGGCGGTCCAGCTGCTGTGCACCCACTGCGACCACCAGATCGAACGGGACTACCTCGTCTGTCCGAACTGCCTCAATCGGCTCAAGGATCCGTGCCTGAACTGCGGCAAGCCGCTCGAGCAGGCATGGAGCCTGTGCCCATACTGCGAGAATCCGGTGAGACCCAAGGACTATCCTCCGGCGGAGCCGCGGCGTTCACGACGCCGACGGGCCACGGCCGAGGACGCCGTCGCCGGCGAGGCGCCCCCCACCGCTTACTAGCGGACCCGGGCGGGTAGCAGTCCCCCCCAAACTCAAGGAGAACAACCACACGATGGAGCGTACCCTCATCCTCGTCAAGCCCGATGCCTATGCGCGCGCCCTGAGCGGGGAGATCCTCAGGCGCCTCGAGCGCAAGGGCTTGCGCCCGGTTGCAGCGAGGGTGCTCACGATGAGCCAGGAGCTCGCCGAGGCCCACTACGCCGAGCACCTCGGCAAACCCTTCTACCCGCCGCTGGTCGCCTTCATCACCTCCGGCCCGATGATGGCGCTCGTCCTCGAGGGCCCGAGCGCGGTCACCGCCGCCCGGCAGCTGATCGGCGGGACCGATCCGCTCCGGGCCGCGCCGGGCACGATCCGCGGCGACTTCGGCCTCGAGAGCGCGCGCAACCTCGTGCACGGCTCCGACAGCGCCGATTCCGCCGTGCGGGAGATCGAGATCTTCTTCCCCGATCTCCCCAGTACCCGGCGCGCGGGGCGTCTGCGCGCAGCCCAGCTCGTGTGAGGCCGCCGAGCGCCCGGGCCCGGCTCGTCCTGGCCTCGCGCTCGCCGCAGCGCCGGGCGATCCTCGCGACGCTCGGCGTTCCGTTCGTCGCGCGCCCGGCCGACGTCGAGGAGCGGGCGACCGGCGATCCGCGGGCGGTGGCTCTCGAGAACGCGCTGCGTAAGGCGCGGGCCGCGGCGAGCGCGGACGGCGACGAGCTCGTGCTCGGGGTCGACACGCTCGTCGCGCTCGAGGGGACGATCTACGGCAAGCCGCCCGATGGCGACGCCGCCCGCGCCACCCTGCGCGCCCTGAGCGGCGCGCGCCACACCGTTTTCAGCGGGCTGGCCCTGCTCGGCGCCGGGGCGCAGGCCCGGTGCGCGAGCGCGGCCACCGAGGTGCGCTTCCGCCGTCTCGACGCGGCGACGATCGACTGGTATGTCGGCAGCGGCGAGTGGCGCGAGCGGGCCGGCGGCTACGCGATCCAGGGCCGGGGCATGGCACTGGTCGAGGCGATCGACGGCGATTACACGAACGTGGTCGGCCTGCCCGTCGGCGCCCTGCTCGAGCTGTGGCCGCAGCTGCTGGCGAGCGCCGCCTGAGCGGCCCGGACGGGCCTGAATTTGCAGCGATTTCGCGCGGTCGTTGGGGCCTTGGGCGGCCTGGACGCGGACCCCCTTCCGCTACACTGCGGGTCAAGGCAGGGCTGACGTCCATCTCCGACGGAGCAACGGCGCGCTCCGCAGCGGCGACCGCCGCAGCTTCCTCTTCTCATGGGCTTGTTCACCTACCTAACAGGTTTCGGCGGCCGCGACATGGCCGTGGACCTCGGCACCGCGAACACGCTGGTCTACGTGCGCGGCCGCGGCATCGTGCTTTCGGAGCCGAGCGTCGTGGCGATCGACTCCCGCACCGGTGAGGTGCACGCCGTCGGCATCGAGGCCAAGCGGATGCTCGGCCGCACGCCGGGCACGATCTCGGCGATCCGACCGCTCAAGGACGGCGTGATCGCCGACTTCGACGTGACCGAGGAGATGCTCCGCCACTTCATCCAGAAGGTCCACCAGAACCGCTGGGCCCACCCCCGGGTCGTCGTCTGCGTGCCGTCCGGGGTGACCGGCGTCGAGAAGCGCGCCGTCGAGGAGGCGTGCCTCTCGGCCGGCGCCCGGAGCGCCTACCTGATCGAGGAGCCGATGGCCGCGGCGATCGGCGCCGGGCTCCCCGTCGGCGAGCCGACCGGGTCGATGGTCGTCGACATCGGCGGCGGGACGTCCGAGGTGGCGGTGATCTCGCTCGGCGGCATCGTCGTCTCCCAGTCGATCCGGATCGGCGGCGATGAGCTCGATGAGGCGATCATCAACTACGCCAAGCGCGAGTACAAGCTCCTGATCGGCCAGCAGACGGCCGAGGAGCTCAAGCTCGAGATCGGCTCGGCCTACCCGATGGCCGAGGAGATGCAAGCGGAGATCCGCGGGCGCGACATGGTCTCCGGCCTGCCCAAGACCGTCGTTCTCACCAGCGAGGAGATCCGCGCCGCGCTCGAGGAGCCGCTGGCCCAGATCATCGACGCCGTCAAGCAGACGCTCGACCGCACGCCGCCGGAGCTCGCCTCGGACATCATGGACCGCGGGATCATGCTCGCCGGCGGCGGCGCCCTGCTCCAGGGCCTCGACGAGCGCCTGCGCGAGGAGACCCAGATGCCCGCCCATCTCGCCGAGTCGCCGCTGACCTGCGTCGCCGTCGGCTCCGGCCGGTCGCTCGAGGAATTCGACGTCATCCACCGCACCAGTCGCAACTCGCGAAACCGCAGGCGCCGATGACGGCCGCTCTGCGGCCGCCGTCGCCTGCCACGCGCCGCGGGGCGCCTATGCCCCGTACCCCTTCCTGCCGACCCCGGTCTGCCTCGCGACGTCGCCAGCCGGGCGTAAGCTACCCCGCGACCCCCCCTCCTCCGTGTACGACAAGACCGTTCGCAGGCGCCGCGCAGTCCTCGCCCTGCTCGTCGCCGTCTCCCTGATCCTGCTCACCGCCTATTTCGGCGAGGCGGCGGGCGGCGGGCTGCACGCGGTGCAACGCGGCTTCCTGACCGTGGTCTCGCCGATCCAGGACGGGGCGAGCCGGGCGCTGAAGCCGGTGCGCGACCTGTTCGGGTGGGTCGGCGACACGCTGAGCGCCAAGGGCCAGCGCGACAGGCTCCGCAAGCAGGTCCAGGCCCTCCAGCAGCAGGAGGCGCTCGACGCCGCGGCCGCCGTCCGGGGCCGGCAGCTCGAGGCGTTGATGGGCCTCGACCAGCAGGCCAAGCTCGACGCCTACCGCCCGGTGGCCGGGCGGGTCATCTCCCGCTCGCCGACGCTGTGGTTCGCCCACGTCGGCGTCAACCGCGGCTCCTCGTCCGGGGTGCACCGGTTCGATCCGGTCGTCGATGCCGACGGCCTGATCGGCAAGGTCACCACGGTGACGCCGAACTCGGCGATCGTCACCCTGATCACCGACGGCACGAGCGGGGTGGCGGCCAAGGACGTCGTCTCGAGCGCCTCGGGGATCGTCGTCCCGGCGATCGGCAACCCGTCCGACCTGACGATGCAGTTCGTCCAGGCCGGCGATCGCGTCAAGACCGGGGACACGATCACCACCTCGGGAACCCTCGACACCTCCGGCGGCCCGGCCAACTCGCTGTTTCCGCCCAACATCCCGATCGGACGGGTCACCCGGCTCGACGCCGGAAACCTCTTCCAGGGCGTCCATCTCGCGCCGATGGCCAACCTCCGCGACCTCGACGTCGTCCAGATCCTCACCGGGGCGAGCGGCGGATGACCGAGCAGACGCGACTCTGGCTGCGGCTCGGCGCGCTCGGGCTGGGGGCGGTCATCCTCCAGGTCGCCGCCGTCTCCCAGTTCACCGTGTTCGGGGTCAACGCCGACGTCACGCCGCTGGTGGTGGCCAGTGCCGGTCTGATGACCGGTGCGGTCGCCGGGTCGCTGCTCGGCTTCGGGATGGGCCTCTTCGTCGACATGGTCCTCGTTCAGACGCTCGGCGTCTCGGCCCTGATCTACACGCTGATCGGCTACGGCGCTGGGCGCCTGCGCGAGCTCCGCGCCCCGCAGGCGACGTTCACCCCGCTCGGGCTCGGCGCCGCGGCGACCGCCGCCGCGACGATCGGGTTCTCGGTGATGGAGTTCCTGCTCGGCGTCGACGCCCCGATCAGCTTCCTGCTCCTGCGCCAGACCCTGGCCACGATCGTGATCAACACCCTGATCTCGCTTCCCGTCTACGCCCTCGTCCGGCGCTGGCTGCGCCCGGTGCTCCCCGACGATCCCCGCCGGCGCCGGCGCCGGGCCTACACCACCGGCGGGCTCAGCCCGATCTCGCGCGGATGATCGACCGACCGCTCGAGCGCCAGGCGCCGCTCTCGCCCCAGCTCGCCGTGCGCGTCGCCGCGCTCGGCGCGATGGCGCTCGTCCTCTTCGGGATCGTCCTCTTCCGGCTCTGGTACCTCGAGGTGCTCTCCGGCGACCAGTACGTCCAGCTGGCCAACAGCAACCGGGTCCGCGACGTGGCCATCCAGGCCCCGCGCGGCGACATCGTCGACCGCAACAGCCAGACGGTCGTCACCAGCCGCCAGGCCACGGCGGTCCAGATCGCGCGCGACCAGCTGCCGCCGCCGGGGCCGGCCCGCCAGCGCGAGTTCGCGCGTCTCGGGCGCCTGCTCGGCATCACGCCGGCGCGGATCCGCTCTACCCTGGCCAGCAAGCTGAACGTCCCCTACGCCAACGTGACGATCAAGACCGACGCCGGCCAGCCGGCCCTGGTCACCCTCTCCGAGCGCGCGCTCCAGTATCCCGGCGTGGCCGTCGCCCCTGTCTACCTGCGGGGCTACCCGCTGACCTCGCTCGCCGCCCAGCTGCTCGGGAACGTCGGCGCGGTCACCTCCCACGAGCTCACGCTGCCGCGCTTCCGCGGCGTGGCCAAGGCCGGGGTCGTCGGCCAGAACGGGATCGAATGGACCTACGACCAGTACCTGCGCGGCCGCGACGGCACCAAGCGGGTCCAGGTCGACTCGGCGGGGCAGCCGGTCGGCAAGCTGCTGCGCGAGACGCCGGCGATCCCCGGCCACGAGCTCAAGCTCTCGCTCGACCTGAACCTCCAGAAGGCGGGGGAGAACGCGCTGAAGACGGCGATCAGCCTCGGCCAGAGCAACAACTCGGCCGCCGACGCCGGCGCCTTCGTCGCGCTCGACCCGACCAACGGCGAGGTGCTGGCCATGGGATCGCAGCCGAGCTTCGATCCGACCGTGTTCACCCATCCCCAGACCGCTGCCCGGCTCGCCCGGCTCTTCCCCGCCCACGGCGACTCGGCCCAGGTCAACCGGGCGATCCAGGGCCTCTATCCGACCGGCTCGACGTTCAAGCCGATCACCGCGATGGCCGCCCTCCAGCACTCCCTGATCACCCCCAACACCCCCTACGTCGACAGCGGCTGCATCACCCTCGGACGCGAGCACCGGAAGTTCTGCAACGCCGGCAAGGCGGTCAACGGCACCCTTTCGGGGGTGGCCGACGCGATCCGGGTCTCCTCGGACGTCTTCTTCTACTCGCTCGGCGCGCAGGCCAACCCGCTCCCCGGGGCGATCATCCAGACCTGGGCCCGGCGCTTCGGGCTCGGCGCCCCCACCGGGATCGACCTGCCCGGCGAGGCGGCCGGGATCGTCCCCGATTCCGCCTGGCGGGCCGACGCCAACAAGCGGGAGCTCGCCTGCCGCCAGCGCTTCCACGTCGCCGGCTGCGCGATCTCCGGTGACCCGTCGCACGTCTGGACGGTGGGCGACAACGTCAACTTCGCCGTCGGCCAGGGCGACCTCGAGGCCACGCCGCTGCAGATGGCGGTTGCCTACTCGGCGCTGTTCAACGGCGGCACCGTCGTGCGCCCGCATATCGGGCTGGCCATCGACGACAACCAGGGTCGCCTGATCCAGCGAATCGCCGAGCCCGCCGTGCGCCACATCGATTTCAACCCGGTCAACCAGCAGGCGATCGCCGAGGGCCTGCGAATGGCGACGAGCGTGCCGGGCGGGACGAGCTACGACGTGTTCAAGGACTTCCCGCACGTCGTCTACGGAAAGACGGGCACCGCCCAGCACGGCGCGGGGGACTCGGGCCTCGACCAGTCGTGGTTCATCGCCTACGCCCCGGACCCGAAGAAGCCGATCGTCATCGCGATGACGGTCGAGAAGGGCGGCTTCGGCGCCGCCGCCGCGGCCCCGGCCGTGCGCTTGATGCTGTCAAAGTGGTTCGGCGTCCAACCGAAGCTCGCCGTTGGCACCTCGAAGACCCTCTGATGAACACGACCCCCATCCACGCAGGCGAAGTACCGGGCATCGCCGACGCGCGCTCGGTCGTGCTGCCCTTCGACCCGCTGCTCACGATCGGGGCGATCGGGCTGGCGATCTGCTCGCTGGTCACGCTCAACGCAGCGACCCGCGGCCTCGTCCGCGGTCAGCCCCACTACTACACCGAGCGCCAGGCGATCTACTTCCTGCTCGGATTCGGGCTGATGGTCGCGCTCTCGCGGATCGACTACTCCCGCCTGCGCGAGCTGAAGCTCGGCTTCTACGCGCTGCTGAACGGGATGATCATCCTCGTGCTCCTGCTCGGCCGGGCCGCCCGCGGCTCGCAGCGGGCGATCCAGCTGCCGTTCTTCTCCTTCCAGGCGTCAGAGCTCGGCAAGGTCCTGCTGATCGTCTTCCTCGCCTCGGTCGTCGTCGACCGCTCCCGGCGCCTGTCCGAGCGCGACACGACGGCGCGGGTGATGCTGCTCGCGCTCGGCCCGGCGATGTTCGTGATCCTCCAGCCCGACCTCGGCTCGGGCATGGTCTACATCGTCGTCGCGCTGGCCGTGCTGTTCGTGGCCGGGACCTCCTGGAAGCATTTCGCGGCCCTCTTCACGCTCGGCGTCCTCGCGCTGACGATCGTCCTCGCGGCGGCTCCCGCGGCCGGCATCCACGTGCTGAAGCCCTACCAGGTCGACCGCCTGACCGCCTTCCTGAACCCGACCAGCAACCCGGCCAAGCAGGGCTATCAGCAGATCCAGTCGAAGATCGCCATCGGCGCCGGCCAGAAGACCGGGCGCGGGGCGCGGTCGACCCAGACCAAGCTGAACTTCCTGCCCGAGTACCAGACCGATTTCATTTTCGCCGTCGTCGGCGAGCGCTACGGATTCGTCGGCGCCGCCCTCGTCCTCTCGCTGTACGCGCTGTTGATCTGGCGCGCGCTTCGAATACTCACGCTCGCCAAGAACCTCTTCGGCGCGCTGATCGCCGGCGGCATCGTCGCCATGCTCATGTTCCAGGTGTTCGTCAACGTCGGCATGACGGTGGGCATCATGCCCATCACCGGCGTGACCCTACCCCTGTTGAGCTACGGCGGCTCCTCGGTGCTCACCACATTCCTGGCCCTCGGCCTGCTCCAGTCGATCTACGTGCAGGCACGCACGTCGGCTGCGCTCAAGGGCCGAGTGCTGCGCTTCTAACCAGAACGGACATGCAACGTGAAGAAACAAGTATTGGTCAGCGTCGATCGCGGTGAGACCCGCGTCGCGCTGCTGGAGGCGAAGGGTACGCCGGCCGCCTCGCGAAAGGCCGGCGCGGCGCGCCGCTCGCGCGTGGATCCGGCGAAGGGCTACCGGGTGGCCGAGCTCTACCTCGAGCGCCGCGGCGCCCGGTCGATCGTCGGCAACATCTACAAGGGCGTCGTGGACAACGTGCTCGGCGGCCTCGAAGCCGCGTTCGTCGACATCGGCCTCGAGAAGAACGGCTTTCTCCACGTCGACGAGATCGTCCTCCCCGGCGTCGAGGCGCCGCGGCGCGGCCGCGGCGCGGGCCGCGAGGGGCAGAACATCTCCGATCTGCTCAAGCCCGGGCAGGAGGTGGTGGTCCAGGTCGTCAAGGACCCGCTGAAGACGAAGGGCGCCCGCCTGTCGATGGAGCTGACGATCGCCGGGCGCTACATGGTCTACGCGCCGACCGGCGAAGGCGTCGGCGTCTCGCGGCGCCTGGAGGACAAGGAGCGCGAGCGGCTGCGCAAGGAGACGACCAAGCTCGATCTCCGCGGCGGCGGGGCGATCGTCCGCACCGCGGCCCACGGGGCGACCCGGTCGGACTTCGAGCGCGAGCTCCAGTACCTGTTCAAGCTCCACGAGGTGCTCGAGAAGCGCGTGGCCGAATCCTCGGCCCCGGCGCTCGTCTTCCAGGAGGCCGACCTCTCGGTCCGCGTCGTGCGCGACATCTTCTCGGCCCACTTCGAGCGGGCCGTCGTCGACGACGAGAAGCAGCACCACCGGCTGGTCTCGTTCTTCTCGCGCACGGCGCCCGAGCTCGTCGACCGGGTCGAGCTGTGGGACGGGGACCGGCCGCTGTTCGACGCCTACGGAGTCGACGACGTGCTCGACGGGGTGATGTCGCGCCGGGTCGACCTGCCGAGCGGCGGCTACCTGATGATCGACATGGCCGAGGCGCTGACGGTGATCGACGTCAACTCGGGGTCGTTCATCGGCCGGGGAAAGGGCGCCCGGCTCGAGGACACGATCACCAAGACGAACCTCGAGGCGGCCGACGAGGTCGTCAACCAGCTGCGCCTGCGCGACATCGGCGGGATCATCGTCATCGACTTCATCGACATGTCGCGCGCGCGCAACCGCGACGCGGTGATGAAGACGCTGCGCGACGCGCTCGACCAGGACCGGACGAAGACGTTCACGGCCGAGATCTCCAAGCTCGGGCTCGTCGAGATGACGCGTCAGAACGTGACCGAGGGCGTGCGCGAGATCATGACCCGGCCCTGCCCGACCTGCGACGGGGAGGGGGTGATCCGCTCGGAGGAGACGATCGCCATCGAGTTCGAGCGGCGCCTGCGGGAGATCGCCGCCGCCAAGCCGGACGTCGAGGCGTTCCTGGTGCAGATGAACCCGCGGGTGACCGTCCAGTTCACCGGCCACGGCTCGCGCGTCCTCCGGGCGCTCGAGGCCCAGACCGGAAAGTACTTCCACTTCGAGGGCACCGAAGGGCTGGTCCTCAACCACCTCGCCGTGACGCTCGAAGGCTCGCGCGAGGAGGTCGAGGAGCGGGCGGTGCCGTTCCGGCCCGGCGAGGAGGTTCTCGTCGAGATCGTCGAGCCCCACATGTACAACGTCGACGACGCCGTGGCCAAGATCGACGGCTACATCATCTCGGTGACCAACGGCGGCCCCCACGTCGGGCAGAAGCTGATGGTCCGAATCGAGGAGGTCGGGCGGACCGCGGCGGTCGCGGCGCTGATCGACGCCCGGCCGCGCGAGCCGGCCCCCGACGACGGCGATGACGTACAATCTCGTCCTCGGCGCCGCGGCCGCAGAGGCGGACGGCGCCGTTCCGCTGCAACGGCGCCGACAGCGCCAGAAGAGGTCTAGAGCATGTACGCGATCGTCAAGACCGGGGGCAAGCAGTACCGCGTCGAGCAGGGTCAGACCCTCCTCGTCGAGCGGCTGCCCGACGCCGAGGGCGCGACCGTCGCGCTCGTACCGCTGCTGCTGCGCTCCGCGGAGACCGTTTTCGACGCGGCGTCGCTGGCCGACGTCAAGGTCGAGGCGAAGATCCTCGCCCACGAGCGCGGCGAGAAGCTGCGGGTATTCAAGTTCAAGCCCAAGCGCGGCTACAAGCGCCGCAACGGCCACCGCCAGGAGCTGACCCGGATCGAGGTCACCTCGATCGGGATGGCCGGGGCGCGCCGCAAGGCAGGCTCCCCCTTCGACGATGACCAGGAGGCCAGCGATGGCGCATAAGAAGGGCCTCGGCTCCAGCCGCAACGGCCGCGACTCCAACGCCCAGCGGCTCGGGGTCAAGACGTTCGCCGGCCAGACGGTGACCGGCGGCGAGATCATCGTCCGCCAGCGCGGCAGCCGCTTCAAGGCCGGCGAGGGCGTCGGCATGGGCAAGGACGACACGCTCTACGCCCGCGCCGCCGGGACCGTCCAGTTCAACGTCGGCTGGCGCGGCCGCGTCGTCTCGATCGCGCCGGCGCCACAGCACGCGGAGCGCACGCCATGAACCCGCGCCAGGGCGCCCGCGCCCTGGCGATCGGACGCGTCGCGCTGGGGGCCGGGCTCCTGCTCGCTCCCGGCCGCCTCGGGGCCGGCTGGCTCGGCGAGCTCGCCGACCGCCCGGCCGTGCAGTCGGTGCTCCGCGCGCTCGGCGTCCGCGACGCGGTGATCGGCATGATCGCCCTCCACACCCTCGAGAACCCCCAGGTCGGCCCGCGCTGGCAGAAGACGTGCGCCGCCTGCGATGCCGTCGACGCGGTCGCCGCGCTCGCGGCGGCCCGCGACCTGCCCGTGCGCGGCGCGCTCGGCGTCACCCTCCTCGGCGGGGGCGCCGCCGCCGCCGGCCTCTGGTTCGCCGGCCGGCTCGACGCCGAGTAGAGCCCGGCGCCACGTCCATCCCGTCGCTCTAGAGGTCGCGCAGCTCGTCGATCGCCGGGCGCCGGAGCGCCCGCAGGGTGACGATCCCGGCGGCAAGCACGGTGGCGATGACCGCGGCGGCGACGCCGATCAGGTAGGCCCAGGGAATCGAGAGAGAGTCGGGCGGCGGATCGAAGACCCCGGTCAGGACGTCGACCAGGGTGATCGAGAGCCCGGCGGCCATCAGCGAGCCGAGGATCAGCCCGCCGCCGGTGACGAAGGCCGACTCGCCCCAGACGAAGCCGCCGAGCTGGCGCGTCCGGGCGCCCAGCGCGCTGGCGATGGCGAACGTGCGCCGGCGCTCCTGGAAGCCCAAGCCGAGGGCCAGGCCGGTGGCCGCGGCGGCGAGCACGAGGGCGAAGCCGAGCTCGATCCGCGTCAGGCCCGACAGCTCGACCGCGGTCAGGTTCGAGCCGACGACGCGGCGCTGGTTGACGATGTCGGTGACCGCGGCGTTCGCTCCGACGAGCGCGGCGACGCGGCGCGACACCACCGCCGGGCTCGTGCCGTCGGTCTGCACGAGGAAGCTCCCCACGGCGTCCGATCCGGTCCTGGCGGCGACGTAGCTCTGGTTGGCGACGAAGAACGAGTCCTTCGGCGCGGTGGGGAACTCCCTGGCCACGCCCGCGTAGTGGAACGCCACCGTCGTCAGTCGCTTGCTGCGTCCGTCCTGCAGCCGCAGATTGATCGCGTCGCCCGGGTGCAGCTGATAGTCCTTGACCGTCTCGGCGCTGACCAGGATCCCCGAGGGGTCCCGGGCGAGGATCCTCATCAGGTCGGCGGCCGTGCCGCCCTGGAACCAGCCGTCCTGGAGCTTGCCGGCGCTCGAGACCGTCGTCGGCCGGACGCCGAACAGGTCCTGGAGGTCGGCCCCGATATAGGCGTAGCGGTGCTGAAGCGGCTCGACCGAGGCGACCCCGGAGACCGCTCGCAGCTGGGCGATGCCCGCGGCCGGGCCGACCGACGCCCCGGGGGGCTCGGTTACGGTGACGTCGGCGCCGTTGGAGAGCCGCGCGTCGGCTTCGGCTTGGGCCTGGTAGGTCGAGTTGAACACCGAGGTCGATCCGGCGAACGCCGCGGTCAGCGCGACCAGGGCGACCGCCCGGGCGAGCAGCCGGCGCTGGCGGCTCATCGCCCGGGCCACGGTCGGGGCGAGCTCGCCGGCCAGCGGGCGCAGCGCCCCGATCAGCGGGCGCATGCCGCGGCTGAGCACGAGGTCGGCGAGGCGGTAGGCGAGGAGCCCGGCGCCGAGCCAGCCGAGTACGGGGGCGAGCAGCGCGTACCAGTTGACCGACACCTGGGCCACCCCCTCCGGCGCCAGGACGAGCTGGTAGCCGCTCTGCGCCGCCTGCCAGAAGATGAGTCCCGCCGCCGCGAGGCAGACGAAGTCGAGCCCGAAGCGGGCCCACAGCGGGCCGCGCGGCGTCCGCCCGACCTGGCGGCGCTGCCCGGCGACGGTGAGCGACCGGGCGTCGCGGAGCGCCGGGAGGGCGATCGAGCCGGCGGCGATGGCCAGGCCGACCAGCGCCGCCCCGAGCGCCCAGGCGATCGCCGACACCGGGCCGGCGCCGAACGAGGCGCTACCGAAGCTCGTCCGGCCGATCAGGAGCGCCGCCCCGAGGCCGGCGAGCACCCCGATCGCGCCGGCGAACGCGGTCTCGGCCAGGGCGATCCGCACCAGGGCGCGGGTCGAGGCTCCGCGGGTGCGCAGGAGCGCCGAGTCGCGCCGGCGGCGCTCGGCCCCGGCCGAGGCGATCAGCGCGGTGACCAGGCCGGCGAGGATGGCGCCCGGTACGCCGAGGAAGAGGAAGAGGATCTGGGCGTAGAGCGCGTCCTTGCGGGCGGTGTCGAGCGCCGCGCCGAGGTTGTCGCCGACCAGTCCGGTGCCGGTGAGCCGGCTCTCGAGGTTTCGCGCGCGGCCGGCCACGGCGTCGAAGGCGGCGCTCGGGCTGACCGGGAGCGCATGGCTCAGGGTCGCGTGGATCTGCGTGGCGACGAGCTCCGGGCGCTTGGCGATGATCGGCGCCTCGACCTGGTCGAACGTCGGCTGGGGGAGGAGGATCACGTTGTCGGGCGGCGCCGTGGCCGCCGCGCCCGGAGGCGCTCCGACCTTCTGGAAGAGCGAGTCGGCATAGGGGAGGTCGACCACGCCGCTGACCGTGACGCGCGCCGGCGTGGCGCCGGGGCGGGCGACGGTGACGGTGCTGCCCGGCGCGACGTGGAGGTTCGATGCGGTCTGCTGGGCGACCAGGACGCCGTCGAGGCGGCCCGAGAGCAGGCGCAGCTCGCCGGGAAACGCGGACGCGTAGCCCGCCGGAAGGCCGAGCACCTGGGCGGCCCCGGTGGTCTGCGTCGTCCCCTGGGCGGTCGCGCTGAGGCTCGGCGCCGGGGCGAGATGGACGGGGAGGGCGCGCCTGACGCCGGGGAAGGCGGCGACCTTGGCGAGCAGGTCGGCCGGGCTCGCGCCCGGCTGGGCCGCGACCTGCCAGTCGACCGCCACCCGGGCGATCGCCCGTTGGGTCATCTTTGCATTCGCCCCCGACAGGAACGTCCCGATCGAGGCGATCAGCGCCACCCCGACGGCGACGCCGAGTGCGGTGGCGCCGATTCGCGCCGGACGGTGGGCGACGAGGCCCCGGAGCCAGCTCAGCGCGACCATGAAGCCTCGCTCGGGCGGGTCTGCAGGTCGCCGCTGTGCATCTCCCAGCGTTCGGGCAGGCGCTCGGCGACGCTCAGGTCATGGGTCGAGACGAGCAGCGCCGACCCGGCGCGCCGGCTCGCCTCGAGCAGCACGTCGACGACCGCCGCTGCGTTGGCGCGATCGAGCTGGCCGGTCGGCTCGTCGGCCAGGATCAGGCTCGGCTCGCCGGCCAGCGCCCGGGCGACGGCGACGCGCTGCGCCTGGCCGCCGGAGATCTCCTCGGGAAGCTTGTCGGCGAGCGCGTCGAGGTCGAGGCTCCGCAGCGCCTCGTGGGCGACGTCGCGAGCCTCCGCGTCGGTCATGCCGCCGATCACCAGGGGCAGCGCGGTGTTCTCGAGGACGCTGAGCGGCGGCAGGAGGCTCGGGCCCTGGAAGATCACCGCGACGCGGCCCGGGCGCAGCTCGCGGCGCTCCCCGATCGCCGGCCAGGTGACCTCGCCGACGGTCGGATCGTCGAGCCCGGCCAGCAGATGGAGCAGCGTCGACTTCCCCGACCCCGAAGGTCCGACGACGGCGATCCGCTGCCCGGCGAACACCGCGCAGGTCGTGGGCCCGAGGGCGACGGTGGCCGACGGACCGGCGCCGTAGGTGCGGGCCGCCCCGGAGCAGCGCACGAGGGCGAGCCGGTCGTTCATGCCGCGACCCGCCCGTCGAGCAGCCGGATCTCCCGGTCGACGCCGGCGGCGACCTCGGGGCTGTGGGTGACGAGGAGCACCCCGGCCCCGGCCGCCGTCCGCTCGCGCAGTAGGTCGAGCACCCGCCCGGCGGTCACCGAGTCGAGCTCGCCGGTCGGCTCGTCGGCCAGGATCACCGGCGGGTCGTTGGCCAGCGCGACGGCGAGGCCGGCCCGGGCGAGCTCCCCGCCCGAGAGCTGCGCGGCGCGGGCGCTCGCGCGATGTGCGAGGCCGCAGCGCTCGAGAACCTCCTGGCGCCACGCGGCAGCCGGCGGGCGGCCGCTGATCCGCTGGGCGAGGGTGATGTTCTCGGCGACCGAGAGGTGCCCGACGAGGTTGGCCTGCTGGAAGAGCATCCCGATCCGCGCCCCGCGGATGCGGGCGCGCTCCTCCTCGGGGCGGCGCGAGATGCGCACGCCGTCGACGCTCACGCTACCGCCGTCCGGCTCGTCGAGGCCGGCCAGGCAGGCGAGCAGGGTGGACTTGCCCGACCCCGACGGCCCCGTGACCGCCACGAACTCGCCCGGCTCGATGGCCAGCGAGACCCCCTGGAGCGCCAGCGTCTCGTCGTCGCCGGCGTGGAAGAAGCGGTACAGGCTGTGGGCTTCGAGCACCGGACTCATCGGGTGAAGGTCAGCGAGTCGGTGACCTTCCTCCACGGGTCGACGTTGTCGGAGCCGTCGGGCGCCGACAGCGTGAGGACGACATCGCGCCCCCGGTGGGGGAAGTCGTAGCGCTCGACGGCGAGGACGCCGAACTTGCCGGTGACCGCGTTCGGCGTCGAGTAGCGCAGATAGGTGGTGAGCACCGCGGGCCCGGCCCGCCGCGTGACCGAGCTGACCGACCGGAGCTTGAACCCCTTGGCGGCGGCGGCGAGCTTCGGGACCACGGTGCTCCGCACCGACCCCGGTGTGACGGCCGCGGCCGGCGCCGACGCGATCTGGATCGTGTTGAGCTTGTCGGTGAAGGAGACGGCGCCGCCGAGGTTCGAGCGCGACCAGCCCTCCGGGGCACTCACCGTGTACCCGGCTCCGGGAACCGCATAGGGGACGTAGGTCACCCCGTCGGGGATGTCCCCGGGCGGGAGGCTCTCCGGCGCGTTGGGGTTGACGGCGCCCGCCCCCGGGGGCGCCGCGGCGCTCGAGGAGTGCGCGGAGGATCCGCAGCCGGCGAGGAGCACGGCGGCGATCGCCAGCACCGCGGCGGCGGTCAGCTTGGGCAAGGCGCCTCCCGTGGGTCGTCGGTTGATCACCAAGCCACCCTAGGCACCCGAGCTCACGCCCCGGTTCGGGAAGGTCAACGCCGGGTCAAAACCGTCTCGCCCGATACGGTGGGGACCATGGACGAACGCGGGATCCTGGTCGTTGAGGACGACGAGGCGATCGCCGCCGGCCTCGAGCGCGTCCTGACCGGCCGCGGCTATGCCGTCCGCCGGCTGGCCCAGGGCGGCGGTGCGGTTTCCGCCGCCGGTGACGGCGTAGACCTCGTCGTGCTCGATCTCGGCCTGCCCGACCTCGACGGGCTCGAGGTCTGCCGCCGGCTCCGCGCCGCCCGCCCCGATCTCGCGATCCTCATCCTCACCGCCCGCGGCAACGAGTTCGACATCGTCGCCGGGCTCGACGCCGGGGCCGACGACTACCTGACCAAGCCGTTTCGCCTCGCCGAGCTGCTCGCCCGGATCCGCGCCCACATGCGGCGCGCGGCCGCCGAGGCCGCCGAGGCCGACGAGCCGCTGCGGGTCGGCGAGCTCCGTCTCGACCGCTCGGCGCGCCGTGTCTGGCTGGGGGCGCAGGAGCTCGCGCTCCGCCCCAAGGAATTCGACCTGCTCGCGCTGCTGGCGGCCAACGCCGGGGTGGCGCTCACCCGCCAGCGGATCATGGAAGCGGTCTGGGACACCGCGTGGCTGGGCTCCACCAAGACGCTCGACACGCACATCCTCGGACTTCGCAACAAGCTCGGAGCCGATTCGATCGCAACGCTCCGGGGCATCGGCTACCGCTTCGAGCTGTCATGAAGCGTCGGCTCGTGCTCGCGATCGCCGGCGTGGCCGCCTGCGCGGTGGCCCTGTTCGCGCTGCCGCTCGCCGTCGTGCTCCAGCGCAGCTATCGCGACGAGGAGCTCCTGCGCCTCCAGCGCGACACCGTCGCCGCGACGCGCGCGATCGACCTCGCCACCGGCGCCCACGACCGTCTCGAGCTCCCTCGCACCGGCGACCGGCTCGCGATCTACGGCGCCACCGGGGCCCTCCTCGCCGGCCGCGGACCGGCGCGCGTCGACGGGGTCGCCCGCGACGCGGTGCGGACGCGGAGCCCGACGAGCACGATCGGCGCGGGGACGCTCGTCGTCGCCGTGCCCCTGCTGGCCGGCGAGCGGGTCACCGGGGTCGTCCGCGCCGCGCGCGGCCAGGGCGCCGTGGCCGCGCGGACCCACCGGGCGTGGCTCGCCCTGGGCGGCCTGGCCGGCGCTCTCGTCGCGCTCAGCGTGGCGGCGGCGCTCGCCGTCGGGCGCCGGCTCGTCGCCCCCCTGGAGACCCTGGCCGCCGTCGCTCGGCGCGTCGGCGAGGGCGACTTCGCCGCCCGCACCGAACCCGCGAGGATACGCGAGATCGACGACGTCGGCGCCGCGCTCGACCGCAGCTCGCGCCGCATCGAGGAGCTCGTCAACCGCGAGCGGGCGTTCAGCGCCGACGCGTCCCATCAGCTGCGCACGCCGCTCGCGGCGCTCCGGCTCGAGCTCGAAGCGCGGGCCGAGGGCGGCGAGGAGGCCACCGCCGAGACGGCAGCCGCGCTGGCCGAGGTCGATCGCCTGCAGACCACGATCGAGACGCTGCTGGGCGTCGCGCGGGGGACCCCGGGGCGCGAGCGGACCGCCGACCTCGCCGCGCTCGTCGGCGATCTCGAGGCCCGCTGGCACGGCGTGCTCGCCGCCGTGGGGCGCCCGCTGCGCTCGCGGCTCGAGGCCGAGCGCGCGCTCGTCGCCATCTCGCCCGCCGTCCTGCGCGAGATCGCCGAGGTCCTGATGGACAACGCGCGCGCCCACGGCGCCGGCGCCGTGACGATCACCGTACGCCGGCTGGGCGACGCCTACGCGCTCGAGGTCTCAGATCGGGGCCCCGGCTTCGGCCCCGACCCCGACGCCGCCTTCGCCCGCGGCACCGGACAGGGACACGGGATCGGGCTGGCCCTCGCCCGGTCGCTGGCCCACGCCGAGGGCACCCGCCTCCAGATCACCCACCCCGGGCCCGGGCCGACCGTCTCGCTGCTCCTCCCCGCGGCGCCCGAGACCGACACGGTCAGCCCGACTGGCTCGTCGGCCGCAGCAGGATCTCGTTGACGTCGACGTGGGGCGGCTGGCCGACGGCGTAGTGGACGGCGCGGGCGACGTCGTCGGGCTCGAGGGCGTCAGTCGGCCGGTTGTCGAAGAACGGCGTGTCGACCATGCCCGGCTCGATCAGGGTGACGCGGACCCCGGTGCCGTCGAGGTCCTGGCGGGCGGCTTCGCCCATCGCGGTGACGGCGAACTTGGTGGCCGAGTAGAGCGACCCCGAGAGCGGGCGACGGCCGGCCACCGAGCTGGTCAGGAGCAGATGGCCGCGGCTGGCGCACAGCGCCGGGATCGTCGCCCGGACGGTGTAGGCCGCGCCGAGCACGTTGGTCAGGACCATCGCGCGCCAGTGCTCCGGGGTGTCCTTGAGGAAGCCGCGGGGCGCCCCGAAGCCGGCGTTGGCAAACACGGCGTCGAGCTGCCCGAAGCGCTCGAGCGTCGCGGCCACCATCGCCTCCTGCTCGGGCCATTCGGTGACGTCGCAGCGGATGGCGAGCGCCGATCCGCCGCGGCCGTCGAGCTCGGCGGCGAGCGCCTCGAGCCGGTCGAGCGAGCGGGCGGCCAGGGCCAGGCGCCAGCCGTCGGCGGCGAAGCGCCGGGCGGTGGCCTCCCCGATGCCCGACGAGGCGCCGGTGATCAGCATGACCTTCTGCGAGACGGCGTTCATGTCGGCCTTTCGGGTGCGAGGATGGATGCGATGCTCTACGACAAGGCACGAATCTTCGCAGCGGCCGGCGCCGGCGGAAACGGCTCGCTGAGCTTCCGCCGCGAGGCGCACGTCCCGCGCGGCGGCCCCGACGGCGGCGACGGCGGCCGCGGCGGCGACGTGGTCATCGCCTGCGATGCCTCGCTGCGCGATCTCCAGTCCTTCCGCCGCCGCGCCCACTACCGCGCCGCGGCCGGAGGCAACGGCGGCGGCTCGCTCAGCCACGGAGCCAACGGCGAGGAGCTGCGCATCGGCGTGCCGCCGGGTACCGAGGTGACGACCGAGAGCGGCGACCGGCACGACCTGGTCCGGCCCGGCCAGCGCGTGGTGATCGCCGCCGGCGGCTCCGGCGGCCGGGGCAACAAGCGCTACGCCACGCCGACCCGTCAGGCCCCGCGGTTCGCCGAGCGGGGGCTGCCCGGGGAGGAGGGGTGGCTCGAGCTGCGCCTGAAGCTGCTGGCCGACGTCGGGCTCGTCGGCCTGCCGAACGCCGGCAAGTCGTCGCTCCTGGCGCGGATGACGCGGGCGGCGCCGAAGATCGCCTCGTATCCGTTCACCACGCTCGAGCCGGTGCTCGGCACCCTCGACGGCGAGCGGCGCCAGCTGATCATCGCCGACATCCCCGGGCTGATCGAGGGGGCGAGCGACGGCGCCGGGCTCGGCCACGACTTCCTCGCCCACGTCGAGCGGACCCGCCTGCTCGTCCACGTGCTCGACCTCGCGCCGCTCGACGGCTCAGACCCCGAGGCCAACCACAAGACGATCGAGCGCGAGCTCGCGCTCCACGATCCCCGGCTCGCCGGGCTCCCGCGGGTGCTCGCGCTCTCCAAGGTCGACCTCGTCGCGCCCGAGCGCGGCCGGCGCGAGGCCGAGGCGTGGCGCGAGCGCCTGGGCGACGAGGTGCCGGTGATCCTCACCTCGAGCGTCACCCGGGCCGGAATCGACGCGCTCGGGGCCGAGCTCCTCCACCGGGTGCCCCTCGACGCGCCCGACCCGCTCGAGCCGGAGCTCGCCGAGCATCTGACCTTCCGCCCGGCCGCGCGCCGGGGCTTCCACGTCGAGCGCACCGCTCCGGGCTCGTTCCGCGTCGTCGGCGAGGGGATCGACCGGCTGATCGCCCGCCACGACCTCGAGAACGACGAGGCGATGGTCCACGTCGAGTCGCGGCTGCGCCGGATCGGCGTGATCCGCGCGCTCGAGGAGCAGGGCTTCGCCGCCGGAGACGAGGTCGAGATCGCCGGCGTCGTCTTCGAGCTCGATCCCGAGTAGCGGCCGCGTATCCTGGGCGCCATGCGGCGGGTGGTGATCAAGCTCGGCACCGCGATCGTCGCCGACGACCGCGGTGAGCCGCGGCTCGACGTGCTCGAGCGCGCCTGCCGGGCCACCGCCGGCCTGCGGGAGGCCGGCGACGAGGTCGTCCTCGTTACCAGCGGGGCGATCGCCCGCGGCATGAGCGAGATGGGGCTCGCGATCCGGCCGAGCGCGATCGAGGCGCTCCAGGCGGCGAGCGCCGTCGGCCAGGGCAAGCTCTACCGGGTCTACGACGAGCTGCTGATCGCCCGCGGCGTGGTCTCCGCCCAGGTGCTCCTGACCTTCTTCGACGTCAGCGCCCGCACCCACTACCTCAACGTCCGCCGCACGCTGCGCCAGCTGCTCGACTGGGGCGTCGTCCCCGTGGTCAACGAGAACGACACCACGGCGACCGACGAGATCTCCTTCGGCGACAACGACTTCCTCGCCGCCCAGGTCGCCGTCCTGATCGGCGCCGACGAGCTGATCCTGCTCACCGACACCGAGGGGCTCCACACCGCCGATCCGCGCCGCGACCCGCGGGCGGAGCTCGTGGCCATGGTGACCGACTTCGACGAGCTCGATCACCTGGACATCAGCCAGAGCACCTCGCGGCTCGGCTCGGGCGGGATGCGCTCGAAGGTCGTGGCCGCCGACATGGCGACCGCGGCCGGCATCGCCACCACGATCTGCAGCGGCCGCCGGGCCGGGGCGCTCGAGCGGGTGCTCGCCGGCGAGCCGGAGGGGACCCGCTTCCCGGCCCGGGAGATCCGCTACTCGAGCTTCAAGCTGTGGCTCAAGTACGCCAAGCCCAGCCGCGGGACCGTCGTCGTCGACCAGGGCGCCGCCTGGGCGCTGACCAACGGCGGCACCAGCCTGCTGCCGGTCGGCGTCTCGGCGGTGCGCGGCGAGTTTGGCGTCGGCGATGCCGTGGACGTCGCCGAGGGGGCCAGCGTGATCGGCAAGGGGATCTCCAACTACTCGGCCGGCGAGCTGCGCCAGGTCATGGGCCTCCAGTCGAAGGCCATCCACCGGGTGCTGCCGCGGGCGGCCGAGGAGGCCGTCCACCGCGACTACTTCGTCCTCGCCTAACCTTCAGCGGAGATGGCGACGACGACCAGATCGGTCAGCGACCTCTGCCGGGCGGCCCGGCGGGCCTCGCGCGCGCTGGCCGGTACCGGTACGGCGACCAAGAACGCCGCGCTCGAGGCGATCGCCGCGGCGCTGGTCGAGCGGACCGACGAGATCCTCGAGGCCAACGGCCAGGACCTCGACGCCGGGCGCCGGGCCGGGCTTTCGCCGGCGCTGATCGATCGGCTGACCCTCGATCCGGCGCGGATCGCCGGGATGGCCGCCGGCGTGCGTCAGATCGCCGCCCTGCCCGACCCGGTGGGCGAGGTGCTCGAGGGCTTCCGCCGGCCCAACGGCCTCGACATCCGCCGCGTCCGCGTGCCGCTCGGGGTGGTCGCCGTCGTCTACGAGGCCCGGCCCAACGTGACGATCGACTCCACCGCGCTGTGCCTGAAGTCGGGCAACGCGATCGTCCTGCGCGGTTCGAGCACCGCCGCCCACTCGAACGCCATCCTCGCCGCGCTGGCCGCCGAGGCGGCCACCGGCGCCGGCCTCCCCGACGGGGCGGTCAGCCTCGTCGCCGGCGGCGGGCGCGAGGAGCTCGCCGAGCTCGGCCGCCAGGACGGCCTCGTCGACCTGATCATCCCCCGGGGCGGCGAGGGGCTCAAGGCGGCGCTGAAGGCGGTGGCGACCGTGCCCGTGATCTATGCCGCCTCGGGCAACTGCCACGTCTTCGTCGACGCCTCGGCCGACGTCGAGACGGCGATCGCGATCGCCGTCAACGCCAAGGCCCAGCGCCCGGGGGTGTGCAACGCGGCCGAGACGCTGCTCGTCCACGCCGCCGCCGCCGCCGCCTTCCTGCCGCCCGCCCTGACCGCGCTCGCCGCGGCGGGGGTCGAGCTCCGGGGCGACGAGCGCGTCCGCGCGCTCGCCGGCTCGGTGGCGGTCGCGGCGGCCGAGGAGACCGACTGGGCCACCGAGTTCCTGGCCCTGATCCTCGCCGTCCGCGTCGTCGACTCGCTGGAGGAGGCGATCGAGCACATCGCCGCCTACGGGAGCGGCCACTCCGAGGCGATCCTCACCCGCGACGCCGCGGCGGCGCGCCACTTCCAGCACGCCGTCGACGCCGCCTGCGTCTACGTGAACGCGTCGACCCGCTTCACCGACGGCGGCGAGTTCGGGATGGGCGCGGAGATCGGCAACTCGACACAGAAGCTCCACGCCCGCGGGCCGATCGGCATGCGCGAGCTGTGCACGTCCAGGTACCTGGTCGAGGGGGACGGCCACGTCCGTCCCTGACGCGAGGAGCCGCCGCAGTGGCCAAGGTCGGGATCCTCGGGGGCACGTTCAACCCGCCCCATCGCGCTCACCTGGCCTGCGCCGAGCGGGCCCGCGAGCAGCTCCGCCTCGACCGGGTGCTGCTGGTGGTCGCCGGCCGGCCGCCCCACAAGGAGATCGCCTGCGACCCCGGCATAGCGCACCGCCTGGCGATGTGCCGGCTGGCCGCCCAGGCTCACCGCTGGCTCGAGGTGTCCGAACTCGAGGCCGATCGGGCGGGACCGTCTTACACGATCACTACCCTGCGGGAGATCAATGCCGACCAACCCGGTGACGAGCTGACTCTGATCGTCGGAGGCGACATGGCCGCCGCTCTGCCCACGTGGGAGAAGCCCGCGGCGATCCTCGCCCTGGCCGGGCTGGCCGTCGCCGAACGCGCCGGGATGCGGCGCGCAGCCGTCGCCGCGCAGCTGCGCACGCTGCCCGGCGGCGAGCGCGCCGTGTTCCTCGACATGCCGCAACTGGACGTCTCGTCCTCGGTGGTCCGCCGAGAGGCCCGCGCCGGACGGCCGATTCGCCATCTCGTACCCGACCAGGTTGCCGACTACATCGAGCAGCGGAGGCTCTACGCATGAACCCGGATCAGCTCGCCCGTACCATCGCGGCCTACGCCGACGACAAGAAGGCGATCGACATCGTCGCGCTCGACCTGCGGGGGGTGCTCGACTACACCGACTTCTTCGTCATCTGCTCCGGCAACACCGAGCGCCAGGCCAAGGCGATCCACGACGGCATCCACCTCGGGATGAAGAACGACCACGGCCTGCTGCCCCGGCGGGTCGAGGGCCTGCGCGAGGCGGGCTGGGTGCTGATGGACTACCTCGACGTCGTCGTCCACGTGTTCACGCCCCAGGTGCGCGAGTTCTACTGCCTCGAGCGGCTGTGGGGCGAGGTGCCGGCGGTCCGGGTCGGCGCGGCGGCCGCGCGGTAGCGAAAAGCGCCGGATCGCAGAACGCGATGACCTACTAGGGCAGCCCGTCGAGCAGATCGAGGGCGGCGCCGACGATCGTCTCGGCGTCGATCCCGAAGTACCGGTAGAGGTCACCGACGTCGCCCGACTGCCCGAAGTCGCGCACCCCGAGGCAGGCGATCGGCGCGCAGCCGATTGCCGAGAGGAAGCTCAGGGTGTGGGGGTGTCCGTCGAGCACGCTGACGATCGGCGCCCGGCGCTCGGCCGGGAACAGCTCGTCGAGGATCCGATGCCCGCCCTCGTCGAGGCCCTGGCGGGCCTGGAGCGCCCGGAAGATCAGGTCCGCCGAGGTCAGGCATACGACGTCGCAGGCGACGCCAGCCCGCTCGAGCTCCTCGGCGGCGGCGACGGCCTCCGGGACGACGGCGCCGACGGCGACCAGCGTGACGGCCGGCGCGACCCGAGCGGTGCGCAGCCGGTAGCCGCCGGCCAGCGCCTGGCGGCGGCGCTCCTCGCGGCCGCCGGGATCCTCGGGCACCGCGGCCAGCGCCTGGTCGATCGGCCGGGTGGTCAGGCGAAAGTACGACGACGTCCCGTCGGCGCGGCCGAGCCGGCCGAGCGCGTGGAGCAGCGTCCACTCGAGGTCCTGGCCGAAGGCGGGCTCCCAGGCGACGCAGCGCGGCTGCTCGAGTCCGACCGACGGCGTGATGATCGACTGGTGGGCGCCCCCCTCCGGCGCCAGCGTGACCCCCGACGGGGTCCCGACGAGGATCGACTGGGCCCCGGCGTACATCCCGAACGACCACGGCTCGAGCGCGCGGTTGACGAACGGGTCATACAGGGTGCCGATCGGCAGCAGCGGCTGCCCGTCGCGCGACCAGGTGAGGCCGAGCTCGCCGAGCAAGCCGACGAGGTTGCCCTCGGCGATGCCGAGCTCGATGTGCTGGCCGTGGTTGGACTCGCGCCAGCGCACCAGGGTGTCGGTGTCGTCGGCGAACCAGTCGATCCGGTCCCCGAGCTGCCACACCCCGACCCGGTTGATCCAGCCGCCGAGGTTGGTCGAGGAGGCGACGTCCGGGCTCACGGTGACCGCCCGCGCCGCCACCTCGGGCGCCCCGTGGGCGAGGTCGACGAAGAAGCGGCCGAACGCCTGCTGGGTGGAGGCCCGCCCGCTGTGGCGGCCGCCCACCTCGGCGGGGACCGCGGGCGCCGGGCGGAGCTCGAGCGCCGGCCGGCGCAGCCGCGCGGCGGCCGCGGCGCACAGGTCGGCCTCGGGCGTTCCCGGGGCGAACGTGGCCCACGGGTCCTGTGGATCGGCGCCGAGCTCGCCGGCCAACCGCTCCCACTGCTCGGCGGTGAGCAGCGCCGAGTGGTTGCCCGGGTGGCCCTCGGTGACCAGCCGCCACGCCTTGATCGTGTAGGCGAAGACCACCGACGGGCGATCGGCGACCCGATCGGCGCGGGCGAACGCGTCGAGCAGCTCGCCCAGGTCGTGGCCGCCGAGGTCGCGGACCGCGCGCAGGAGCTCGCGGTCCTCGAGCTGGCCGACCAGCCGCGTCAGCTCGCGGGCGTCGCGGCTCGATCCGGGCAGACGCTCGCGCAGCTGGGCGGCGTTCGAGCGCAGCAGCCACTGGTACTCCGGGTTGGGCATCAGGTCGATCCGCCGGCGGAGCGCCTCGCCGCCCGGGCGCTCGAAGAGCTCCCGGAGCAGCCGCCCGTACTTGACGGTGATCGCCTGCCACCCGGCCGCCTCGAACATCGACACCAGGCGCCCGGCCGCCATCTCCGGCACGATGCGGTCGAGCGACTGGCGGTTGAGGTCGACGATCCACAGCACCTCGCCGAGGTTCGGCACCACCGGGTCGACGATCGCCTCCCAGCAGGCGCCCTCGTCGAGCTCGGCGTCGCCCAGCAGGGCGACCTCGCGGCCGCCCTGGGGCACCTCGAAGTGGCCGGCCACGTAGCGGTGGGCGATCGCGCTCCAGATCGGCGCCGTCGCGCCGATCCCGACCGACCCGGTCGAGAAGTCGGCCGGGACCGGATCCTTCACGCGGCTCGGATAGCTCTGCAGGCCGCCGAACTCGCGCAGCGTCGTCAGGTACCGGCGATCGAGCTGGCCGAGCAGGTACTCGACGGCGTGGAGGACCGGCGAGGCGTGGGGCTTGACCGACACCCGGTCGGGCGCCCGTAGATGGGCGAACCACAGCGCGGTCATGATCGACACCACCGAGGCCGAGGACGCCTGGTGGCCGCCCACCTTCACCCCCGACGCTGGGGTCTCGCGCACCCGGTTGGCGTGGTGGACGATCGACATCGCCAGCCAGAGGATGCGGCTCTCGACGGCCTCAAGCGCGGCCAGGGTTGCCGTCGCATCGCCGGTGGCTGCCATCAGCAGATGTTCTCAGGCCGGCGGGGATGGAGCCAGAGGGGCTCGAACCCTCGACCTCCGCCATGCCATGGCGGCGCTCTCCCAGCTGAGCTATGGCCCCGTACCGACCCATCGTACCCGTTCCCCGCCGGCCGGTCCGCTGCTTTCAGCCGACCCCGCGCGCGGCGCCGCCGCCTCCCGGTAGCGCGCCAGCGCCTCCCGCCGGGCCGCGGCGTGGTCGACGATCGGCGCCGGGTAATCGAAGCCGATCACGCACCCGCACTCGAGCGCCAGCGAGTCCGGCATCCGCCACGGCTCGGCCAGGTGGGCGTCGGGCACGGCGCGGAGCTCGGGGACCCAGCGGCGGACGTACTCCCCCTCGGGATCGAAGCGCGCCTGCTGGCGGGTCGGGCTCAGCAGGCGGCGGTGGACCGGCTGCGGGTCGCTGCCGACCGAGGCGATCCACTGCCAGTTGCCGTTGTTGACCGCCGGATCGCCGTCGAGCAGGAGCCGCATGAACCACCGCTCGCCCTCGCGCCAGTCGATCCCGAGATCCTTGGTCAGGAAGGATCCGACGACCAGGCGCGCGCGGTTGTGCATCCAGCCGCACTCGCGCAGCTGGCGCATCCCCGCGTCGACCAGCGGGTAGCCGGTCTGCCCCCGCTGCCACCGCCCGAGGTCGCCCGGAGCCTCGCGCCAGCCGAGCGCCCGGTAGCGCTCCTGGAACTCGAGCTCCCGGTTGCCCGGGAAGTGCAGGAGCTGATGGAGGTAGAAGTCGCGCCAGCAGAGCTGGCGGCGGAACGCCCCGCCCGCCTCGCCCGCGGGCAGCGCCGCCTCGACGGCTCGGGGCGACACGCAGCCGAAGCGCAAGTAGGGGGAGAGGCGCGAGGTGCCCTCGCCCGCCAGGTCGTCGTGTCCGCCCGCCGCGTAGCGCGCGAGGGCTCCGCCCAGGAAGGCGGCCAGGCGCTCGCCGGCCGCCCGCTCGCCGCCCGGCAGGGGCGCCGAGACCTCCTGCTCGAGGCCGAGCTCACCGAGCGGCGGCAACCGGCCGGGCGCGACGCCCGCCACCGCCGGCACCCGGGCCGGCGCGGCCAGCGTCGCCCGCCGCGGCGCCCCCAGCCACGCCCGGTGGAAGGGCGCGAAGACCCGGTAGGGCGTCCCGGCGCCGGTCAGCAGTTCGCCGAGGTCGTCGACCGCCGCCAGCCCCGCGTGGCCGACCAGTCGGATGCCCGCTGCCCCGCACGCCGCCGCCACCCGCCGTCCCCGCTCCCGAGCATACGGCGTGGCATCCCGGGTGAAGTGGATCTCGCCGGCCCCGGCCTCGCCCGCCAGCTCGACGAGCCTGCGCTCGGGCGCGCCCCGGCGCACGACGAGCCGCCCGCCGCGCGCCCGCAGGGAGTCGTCGAGGTCGGCCAGGCACTCGAGCAGGAACTGGGTCCGCGCGCCCGAGGCGTGGCGCCCGGCGAGCAGCCGGTCGTCGAAGCAGAACACCACCGCCACCGGCCCGCCGGCGGCCAGCGCCGCGCACAGGGCCGGATGGTCGGCCACCCGCAGGTCGCGCCGCAGCCAGACGAGCCGCGGGGCGACGGATTGGTCGGTTGCCGGCGGTGCTCGCATTGAGCGGGAGACCTTAGCGGCGACCACCGTCCCCGCTAACCTCAGACCGGATGACCGAGCGGCGCTACGACCCCCAGGAGATCGAGCCCCGCTGGCAGGCGGTGTGGGCCGACGAGCGCACCTGGGAGGTCTCCAACCCGCCGCCCGACGGCGCCGCCGAGGACGGGGCGCCCCCGGCTTCCTACGTGCTGGAGATGCTGCCCTACCCCAGCGGCGAGCCCCACATCGGCCACCTCAAGGTCTACTCGGTCGGCGACGCGATCGCCCACTTCCACCGCCGGACCGGCCGCAGCGTGCTCCACCCGATGGGCTACGACGCCTTCGGCCTCCCGGCCGAGAACCACGCGATCAAGACCGGCCGCCACCCCCGCGAGTCGACCGACGCCGCGATCGCCGAGTTCCAGCGCCAGTTCCGCCGCTGGGGGATCTCGATCGACTGGACGCGCGAGTTCGGCACCCACGAGCCGCGCTACTACCGCTGGACCCAGTGGATCTTCCTCGAGCTCTTCAAGCACGGCCTGGCCTACCAGAAGGAGGCGGCGGTCAACTGGGACCCGGTCGAGGAGACCGTGCTCGCCAACGAGCAGATCGTCGACGGCCGCGGCGAGCGCTCGGGCGCGCTGGTCGAGCTCCGCCAGCTCACCCAGTGGTTCTTGCGCATCACCGACTACGCCGATCGCCTGCTCGCCGATCTCGACACGATCCGCTGGCCCGAGCACGTCAAGACGATGCAGCGCAACTGGATCGGCCGCTCCGAGGGCGCGGAGGTCGTCTTCCGCTGCGCTGAGCTCGGCCTCGACTACCCCGTGTTCACCACCCGCCCCGACACGCTGTTCGGGGCGACGTTCTTCGTCATGGCCCCCGAGCACCCCGACGTGCTCCGCAACGCCGCGGGCACCGGGCAGGAGGCGGCCGTCCGCGACTACGTCAACCGCGCGCTGGCCGCCGAGACCCAGCAGCGCGGCGACATCGAGAAGGCGAAGACCGGCGTGTCGCTCGGCCGCACGGTGACCAACCCGGTCAACGGCGAGGAGCTGCCGATGTACGTCGCCGACTACGTGCTGATGGAGTACGGCACCGGCGCGATCATGGCCGTCCCGGCTCACGACGAGCGCGACTACGCCTTCGCCCGGGCCTACGGGCTGCCGATCCGCCGCGTGGTCGCCGAGCCGGGCGCGGAGGGCGGCGGCGGCCTGCCCTACACCGGCGACGGGCCGCTGGTCAACTGCGGGCCCCGCTTCGACGGCATGCACAACCGCGAGGCGCTGCCGAAGATCGTCGCCTGGCTCGAAGGCGAGGGCGAGGGGCGCGCCTCGGTGAACTACCGCCTGCGCGACTGGCTGATCTCCCGCCAACGCTACTGGGGCGCCCCGATCCCGATCATCCACTGCCCGGCCTGCGGCGCCGTACCCGTTCCCGAGGCGGACCTGCCCGTCCTTCTGCCCGACGTCGCCGACTACAAGCCGAAGGGGCGCTCGCCGCTGGCCACCGCCGAGGACTGGCTCCATGTCGCCTGTCCGGCGTGCGGCGGCCCGGCCGAGCGCGAGACCGACACGATGGACACCTTCGTCGACTCGTCCTGGTACTTCCTGCGCTACTGCGACGCCGCCAACGACGACGCAGCCTGGGACCAGCGGGCGATCGAGCACTGGATGCCGGTCGACCAGTACATCGGCGGCGTCGAGCACGCGATCCTCCACCTGCTCTACGCGCGCTTCTTCACCAAGGCGCTGTCGGATCTCGGCCACCTGCCGCCGGGCGTGCAGGAGCCGTTCGCCGACCTCTTCACCCAGGGGATGATTCTCCGCGACGGCGAGAAGATGTCAAAGAGCCGGGGCAACGTCGTCTCGCCGGAGACGATCGTCGAGCGCTTCGGCGCCGACACCGCGCGCTGCTACATCCTCTTCATCGGGCCGCCCGACCAGGACGCCGACTGGTCGGACACCGGCGCCGAGGGCGTCCACCGCTTCCTCGGGCGCCTCTGGCGGATGGCGGCCGAGCTCGCCGACGCCGGCGCCGTCGGGCCGCCGGTCGACCCTGAGGGCGCCGACCTCGACCTGCTGCGCAAGGCCCACTGGGCGATCGCCAAGGTCACCTACGACCTCGACGGCCGCTTCTCCTTCAACACGGCGATCGCCGCCGTGATGGAGCTCCTCAATGACGCCTCGCGCCTGCGCGAAGCCGCCTCGCCCGGCGCCCGCCGCTTCGCCCTGGCCGCCGCCGCGTCGCTGATCTTCCCCTTCGCCCCCCACGTCGCCGCCGACGCCTACCACCTGCTGACCGGCCGCCGGGTCTGGGAGGAGCCGTGGCCGGTGGCCGATCCGCGGCTGCTCGAGCGCCGCACCTTCGAGCTCGTCTGCCAGGTCAACGGCAGGCTCCGCGACCGCGTCGAGGCGCCGAGCGCGGCGAGCCGGGACGAGCTCGAGGCCCTCTGCCGGGCCGCGCCCAACGTCCGCGCCCACCTCGACGGCCAGACCGTGGTCAAGGCGATCGTCGTCCCCGGCAAGCTCGTCAACCTCGTCGCCCGGTAGCCCGGCCGTGGCTGCGGCCTTCAAGCCCGCCTACCTGATCCACGGCACCGACCACGCCCGGGTCGGCGAGCGCCGGGCCCGCCTGCGGGCGCTCGCCGAGGCCCAGTCCGGAGCGGGCGGGGTCGAGCTGATCGACGGCGACGCCGCCACCCCGGAGGCGGTGGCGGCCGCCCTGTGCACGATGACCTTCGCCAGCGGGCGGCGCTTCGTCATCGTCGACGGCGTCGAGCGCTGGCGCGACGGCGACGTCGCGGCCCACCTCGGCCGGGTGATGGCCGACCTGACCCCGGAGACCACGGTCGCCTTCTTCGCCCGGGAGGAGGGCCGCGCCAAGGCGCCGCCCAAGCTCCACGCCCTGGTCACCGGCGCCGGCGGCGACGTCTCCGAGCAGGCGACGGTCAAGCCGTGGGATCTGCCGAAGTGGGTGCAGGCCGAGGCCCGGACGCTCGGCCTCGAGCTCGACGCCGCCGCCGCCCGGGCGCTGGTCGGGCAGGTCGGAGAGCGCCAGCAGCGCCTGTCGCGCGAGCTCGAGAAGCTCGCCACGTGCCTCGGCGGCGGCGGCCGGCTCGACGCCTTGGCGGTCGGCGAGCTCGCCACCGGCGGGGCCGAGCGCAAGCTGTGGATCCTCGCCGACGCCCTCGTGGCCCGCGACGGACCGGCCGCCGCCCGCCTCTACCTTCGCCTGCGCGTCCAGGGCGAGCGGCTCGAGGGGATGTCCTTCTGGATGACCAAGCGGGTGCGCGAGGCCCTCGCCGTCGCCCTCTGCCTCGAGGCCGGCCAGCCGCCGGCCGAGATCAAGCGCGGTCTGCGGATGCCGCCGAAGGCCGCCGACCGGTTCATCGCCGACGTCCGCCGCACCGACGCCCACCAGCTCCGCCGGGCGCTCGTCACCCTCGCCGACCTCGAGCTCGCCTCCCGCGGCGCCTCGGAGCTCGCCGGCGACACGCTCGCTCTCCGGGCGATCGAGCTGATCGCCGCGTAAGCGCCGCGTCACATTCGTATGGCAACATTGCCGGCATGTGCCGCCTCTTCGGCATGACGGCCGGCTCACTCGACGTCGCGGCCACCTGCTGGCTGCTGGATGCGCCGACCAGCCTCCTCGCGCAGAGCATCCGCGAGCCCGACGGCACCGGCCTCGGCTGGTTCGACAACGGGGTCGCCCACGTCGAGAAGCGGCCGATCGCCGCCCACGAGGACCTGATGTTCGCCGCCGAGGCGCGGATCCGGCGCTCGCCGACGTTCATCGCCCACATCCGCTTCGCGACGACCGGCACCCTCGGCGACCGCAACACGCATCCGTTCGAGCAGGACGGCCGCCTGTTCGCCCACAACGGCGTGATCGGCGATCTCGACCGGCTCGAGCGCCGGCTCGGCGAGGACCTTGGCCTCGTCGGCGGCGACACCGACTCCGAGCGCTATTTCGCGCTCGTCACCCGCGAGACGCGGGCCGCCGGCGGCGAAGTCGGCGAGGGGATCGCCCGGGCCGCCCGCTGGATCGCCGACGAGCTGCCGCTGGTCTCCCTGAACATGGTGCTCGTCAGCGCCGGCGAGCTCTGGGCGCTCCGCTATCCGGAGATCAACAGCCTCTTCCTGCTCGAGCGTGGGCCCGGCGGCCCGTCCGGTGACCGCCACCTCGAGCACACGAGCTTCGTCGGAACCGTCCGCGTCCGCTGCGCCGATCTGAGCGACGCCGAAGCGGTCGTCGTGGCCTCCGAGCGCATGGACGAAGACCCCGGGTGGCGGGAGATCGAGCCGGGTCAGCTCGTTCACGTCGACCGCGACCTGCGGGTCAGCGTCACCCCGCTCCTCGAGGGCGAGCCGCGCCATCCGCTCAAGCCGGCGGTGGCCGGCGTCGACGAGGGCGCGCTGGAGGGGTCGAGCTAGACCACCGGCGGCGGGTCAGCTGCCGCCGGCGACGCGCGCGGCGCGGGACTTCTTGCGGGCGCCGGTGTTGCGGTGCAGGGCGCCGGCCTTGACGGCCTTGTCGATCTTCGACACCAGCGTCCGGTGCTCGGCGGCGGCCTGCTCGGCCTCGCCCGCGGCGACCGCGGCTTCGAGGCGGCGGAAGTACGTCCTGATCGCCGACGTGTAGCGCCGGTTCTCGAGGCGCTCGCGCTCAGAGCGGAGGATGCGCTTCTTCTGGGAGGGGATGTTGGCCATGTGAAAAGCCCGCAGCCGTCGGCGGCGGGGCCGCGTACTATAGCGGCCGTGGCCGCAGCCGTTCATCCCCCCGAGCGTGGGGCGGCCACGCGGCGCCCCCGGATGCCCGCCCGCTAGTGCCTCCCGAGGAGACCAGCGCCTCCCGCGAGGAGCGTCGGCGGCTCCGCGCCGAGGCCCGCGCCCAGCGCGACGGGGCCTCCGGGCTCCCGGCTGACCTCGGCCTCCCGCCGGCCTCCGTCGACCCCGGCTTCCCCCCGGCGCCGGCCTCGTCCGTCGGCCGCCGGCCGCCGGCCCGCGCCCCCGCCCCGGCCCCGCCCCCGCCCGATCAGCGGCGGCGCGCCGATCCGCCCGAGCCCCCGGCGCGGCGGCCGCCGGCCCCCGATGATCGCGTCGCGCCCGGCCCACCGCCCCGCCGCCGCCTGGCCCGGAACACGGCGATCTTCTCGATCGCGACCGGCCTCTCGCGGATCGCCGGGCTGATCCGGGAGATCGTCGCGTCGAGCTTCTTCGGGGCGACCGGTCCGTTCTCGGCCTTCACGATCGCCTTCCAGGTGCCGAACTTGGTCCGGGCGCTGTTTGCCGACGCCGCCCTCTCGGCCGCCTTCGTTCCCGTCTTCACCGAGCTGCTCGAGCAGAAGCGCCGCCAGGAGGCGTTCCGGCTCGCGTCGACCCTGCTCTTCGTGATCCTGCTCGTGCTCGGGGCGATCACCGCGTTCTTCGTCCTCACCGCCGGGCTGATCATGCCGCTGTTCGCCGGCCATTCCTTCGACCACCAGCTGACGACGCTCACCGTCGGGCTCTCCCAGGTTCTCTTCCCGATCGTCGTCCTGCTCGGGATCAACGGCCTGGTCGTCGGCATCCTCCAGACCTACGACCACTTCTCGATCCCGGCGATCGCCCCGCTGGTGTGGAACGTGGTCATCGTCGCCGTGCTCGTCGGGCTGCGCAGCCACTTCCACGGCCAGGACCAGCTCTACGCCTACGCGATCGGCGTGCTCGTCGGGACGGTCGTCCAGCTGGCGCTGTCGGTCTACGCCCTGCGGCGGATCGACTTCCGCTTCGAGTTCGCCTTCGACTGGCACGACGAGCGCGTCCGGCGCGTGCTCAAGCTCATGGTGCCGGTGTGCATCGGCCTCGGCATCATCAACTTCGACCTGTTGATCAACTCCTCGCTCGGCACCCTCGTCTCCAAGGAGGCGCCGCGGTCGATCGACGCCGCCTTTCGCATCTACATGCTCCCCCAGGGCATGTTCAGCGTCGCCGTGGCCACGGTGATCTTCCCGGCCCTCAGCGCCCTGGCCGCCCGCCGGGACATCGACGGCCTGCGGGCGACGATGAGCGTCGGGCTGCGCCAGATCAGTTTGCTCCTCGTCCCGGCGGCCGCCTTCATCCTCGTGCTGAGCACGCCGATCGTCCGGCTCGTCTTCCAGCACGGCTCCTTCCATGCCGCCGACACCATCCGCGTCTCGACCGCGCTCTTCTGGTTCGCCTTCAGCCTTCCGTTCTCCGGGCTCAACCTCCTGCTCACCCGGACCTTCTTCTCGCTCCAGAAGACGTGGATGCCGACCAAGCTGGCCGCGGTCAACATGGCCGCCGACGTGATCGTCTCGCTCGCCCTCTACAAGCCGTTCGGGATCGCGGGCCTGGTCATCGGGACGGCGGTCGCCTCAGCGCTGATGGCCGCGCTCCAGGCCGTCTACCTCCGGCGCGAGCTCGGCGGCCGCCTCGAGGGGCACCAGACGATCATGATCAGCGCTCGCATCCTCGCCGCCTCGATCGTGCTCGCCGTCGGCGCCTGGGTCGTCTGGGCGGCGCTCGACTTCGTCCTCGGCCGCTCGGTGCCCGCCCAGATCATCACCGTCGGCGGGGCGGCGGCGGCCGGCCTCTGGCTCTACGTCCGCGCCGTCCTGCGGATGCGCGTCCCCGAGGCCCGGCAGATGCAGCAGCTGGTGGCGGCCCGGCTCGGGCGCGGCTGAGACCCGACGTCGGGTGGCCATCGGGCTCGCGCGCGGGTCGGCGGCGAGGCCGGTCCCGCTCAGTGCCCGGCCGGGGCGACCTCGCTGACGCCGATTCGCCGGTGGAGCGCCCGCAGCGGCGCCGGCGACCACCAGTTCCAGCGGCCGAGGAGCGCCATCAGCGACGGGACCAGAAGGGCCCGGACGATGAAGGCGTCGATCAGGACCGCCGCCGCCGTGCCGACGCCGACCTCCTTGAGGAAGATTATCTTCGACGTCGCGAAGGCCCCGATCGCCACGGCGAGGAGAATCGACGCCGAGGTGACGATGCGCCCGGTGCGCTGGAGGCCGGCGGCGACGGCCTCCCGCTCGCCGAGGCCCTGCTCGCGCGCCTCCTTGATCCGGGCCAGGAGGAAGACGCCGTAGTCGGTGGCCAGGGCGAAGGCGAGGGCGGCGAGAATCAGGAAGTCGGTCTCCTCGATGCCGCCCTGGCTCGTGTACGACAGGGGGCCGGTCAGCCTCCCGTCCTGGAAGAGGAACACGAGGATGCCGGTGGCCGCCGCGGCGCTCAGCGCGTTCATCAGGAGCGTCTTGAACGGGAGGATCACCGAGCCGGTCATCAGCCAGAGTACGAGCACGGTCACCACGACGAGGATGGTCAGGGCCAGCGGGAGCGAGCCGGTGATCGCCGAGCGCTGGTCGGCGAAGGCGGCGGCCTCCCCACCGACGAGCACGGGGACCGGGGCCGGCACGGCCCGGACCGCCGCCACCGTGCGCTGCGCAGCGGCCGAGATCGCGCTGGCCTGACTGCCGAGGACGATGTCCCAGGTGCCGTCGGCCAGGGGTGCCGGGCCCTTGACCAGGGCGACGCCGGGGACCATCGCCAGGCGGGCGGCGTAGCGGGCGAGCTCCGCGCCGGCCGACGGCGGGGCCGTGGCGATCACGGTGGTCAGCGCCCCTCCGTGGGCGGCGGGGAAGTCCCGGGCCAGGGTGTCGGCGACCACGCGCGCGCTCTGGCTCCGCGGGAGCACCGTGGCGTCGATGCCGCTCCAGTGGACGTTCGGCGTCGGCGAGGCCACGACCAGCAGCAGAACCGTGGTGGCGATCGCGACCAGCACCGGACGGCGCATCACCGCCTGGGCCAGCCGGTACCAGCCGCCGCGCGCGTCGGGCGCGACCTTCACCTTGCCGACCCTTGCGCCCAGCAGGACGAGTAGGGCCGGCAGCACGAGCAGCGCGCTCGCGGCGGCGACCAGGGCGACGACGGCGCCCCCGATGCCCATCGAGACGAGGAAGCGCTGGGGGAAGACCGTCAAGGAGGCCATCGCCGCGGCGACCGTCAGCCCGCTGAAGAGGATTGTCCGGCCGGTGGTGACCATCGTCGTGCGCAGCGCCTGACCCGCGTCCGCCCCGCGGCCGAGCTCCTCGCGAAAGCGCCAGACGAGGAACAGGCTGTAGTCGACGGCGAGACCGAGACCGAGCCCGATCACCAGGTTCAGCGCGAAGACCGACAGCGGCAGCACGGCGTTGACGCCTCGCAGCACCAGAAAGGTTCCGAGGATGCTGGTCACGCCGGCGGCCAGCGGCAGCAGCGCCGCGATGCCGCGGAAGATGAAGAAGGCGAGCAGCGCCAGCAGGGGGAAGGCGAGGAGCTCGGCGAAGCCGAGGTCGCTCGTCGCCTGCTTGCCCGTCTGCACGCCGGCCACGTCGCCGCCGCCGAGCGTGACGTCCGTGCGCCCGCGCAGGGCGGTCTGGATGCGCGCGACCGTGGCGTCGGAGTCGTGCCCGGCGCCGATCCGCAGGGTCGCGGTGACCAGCGACGACCGACCGTCCCGGGAGACGAGGCCCGCGCTGTGACCCGGTTGCGGCGCGGCGACCGAGGCGACCCCGGCGACTGCGGCGATCGCCCGCGCGGCCGACGCCGTGGCCGGACTCGCCGGCGGCGCCGCCACGACGGCGATGACCCCGGGGCTGGTCTCGGCCCCGGTCGCCCGCTCGACCGCGATCTGCGCCCGGGCGCTGCCGGACTTCGGGTCGCTGAACGGGTTCTTCGCCTTCAACATGCCGGCTGCCGGCCCGCCGAGCACGCCGGCGATTATGACGGCGAGCAGCGCCAGCAGGGCCATCCGCCGGGGATGGTTGACGGCGAGATCGGCGAGGCGGCTCAGCATGTGGACTCCGTCGGCGAGGTGTCCCCGGCGCCGGATCGCTGCGTCGCGGCCGCGATCAGCAACGGCCGCACCTCGGCCACCCAGTCGAGCTTGGCCTGCTCGCGGCGGAGCCCGAACATCGCGGTCGAGCGGCGGAACACCGCCTCCGGACGGTCGGCCAGACGGTCGGCGATCTCCGCCAGCCGGTCCTGCGCCGCCCGGGCCGCCGCCGCGTACTCGTCGAGCATCGCCTCGACCCCGGCCGCCGTCAGGCGATCGCCGAAGAAGACGCGCACCAGGAACAGGCTCCGCAGCCGCTCGGACGGCGCCCCGGCCTCGTCGACCCAGCGCTGGAGCTCGTCGTCTCCGGCCGACGTGATCGCGTAGACGCGCCGGGTCGGCGAACGGTCCTGCTCGACCTCGGTCGCGTCGAGCAGCCCCAGCCGGCAGAGGCGGTCGAGCTCGAGGTAGATGTGGCTCCGCGTCAGCGGGAAGAAGTTGCCGACCGACCTCCCGGCGAAGCCGGCGAGCTCGTGGCCGGACGTCGGCGGGCGGACTGAGACGAGCCCGAGGACCACGTACGCCGTCGCTGGAAGCGTCCGCTCGGCCATGTCGGGCGCAAACCTAGTCCAAATAGGACGCCCGCGTCAAGCCCATGACCATGCCGAACGCATCCGCGGGGCGCCGCGGCCCCACCTCGTGGCGGCGCGGCGTCTGACCGCAGGGCGGCGCGGGGTCTGACCTCAGGGCGGCGCGGGGTCTGAACGCAGGGCGGCGCGGGCCTCACCTCAGGGCGTGGGACCCGCCGGGGTCGAGAATCACGACCTGGGCGAACCCGCCCTGCTCGACGTCGGCCTTGAACGCCTGGGCATCGGCCTCGATCGGCGGCCAGGTGTCGTAGTGGCAGGGGATGACGAGGTCGGGGGCGATGAGCTCGACGGCGACCACGGCGTCGAAGCGGTCCATCGTGTAGTGGCCGCCGATCGGGACGAGGGCCAGGTCGGGCCGCCGGCCGCGGTGGCGGACGAGCTGGAGGTCGGAGAAGAGGCAGGTGTCACCGAGGTGGTAGATCAGGCGGTCGCCGAAGTCGATCAGGAGGCCGGCCGGCTGGTGGACCGTGCCCTTCGGGGTGATCCCGCTGTGCCAGGCCGGCATCATCTTGACCGAGCCCCAGTCGAAGACGACGGTGCCGCCGTAGAGCGGATCGGCGACGTTCTCGACGCCGTCCCCGGCGATCTCGTCGGCCAGCTCCTTCATCGCGACCACGGTGGCGCCGGTCCGCTTGGCGATGTCGACCGTGTCCCCGAGGTGATCGAAGTGCCCGTGGGTGAGGAGGATCACATCCGGCTCCATCTCGTCGGCCGGCGCCGCCCCCTTGGGATTGTCGGTGAGGAACGGGTCGATCAGGACGGTGGTCCCGCCGGCCCTCAGCTCGAAGCAGGACTGCCCCAGAAAACGGATGTCCACGGCCATCAGATGCTCCCTCGTGTCGTTGGTCTGGCCCCTACCCGGCTCCGTCGACTCCGAGCGCAGCGGCGTGCGGCTCGAGGGCGGCGATTACGCGGGCGATGTGCTCGTCGAAGTCGGTACCGAGCTGCTCGGCTCCCTGCCGAACGTCGTCGCGGTTGACGGCGGCGGCGAACGACGGCTGCGCCAGCTTCTTCTTGACCGACCGCGGCGCAAGGCCGTGGATCCCGGTCGGGCGGACGACGGCGCAGGCGAGGAGGAAGCCGCAGAGCTCGTCGACGGCGACGAGCGTCCGCTCCATCGAAGACTCGGGCTCGACGCCGAGGAGCTCGGCGTGGGAGGCGATCGCCCGGATCATCTCCGGCGGCTCGCCGCGCCGCTCGAGCTCGGCCATGATCATCCGCGGGTGACCGGTCGCGAGGTCGGGGAAGCGCTCGTAGTCGGCATCGTGCAGGAGGCCTGTCGCGCCCCAGAGCTCGACGTCGGCGCCGGGCTCGGCGGTCGCGTAGGCGCGCATCGCCGCCTCGACGGCGAGGCAGTGGCGGCGCAGCGACGCGGACGTCACCCATTCGGTGAGCAGCATCCAGGCCTCGTCGCGGGTGATCACCGGAAAGAGCTTAGAACGCGGCGGCCGGCTCGGGTGGGGTGTCGGCCCGCCGTCATCAGTTCCTCCTCGGCCCGGCCGTTGAATCGGGGCGCTCAGGCCGGGCGATCACCACGAGCTCGGGGAACCGGGCGGCATGCCGCCGGTCCCGGGTCAGAAAAATGCACAATACATGTGTAACCTCCATTTCGATATCATCGACATCATGCCGAACGTCCAGATCCGCGGGGTGCCCGACCCCGTCCATCGGCGCTTGAAGTCGCAGGCGGGACTCGCCGGGCAATCGCTGAACGAGTTTCTGCTCGCACGGATGACCGAGATCGCCCGCGTCCCCACGGTGGGCGAGCTCGCCGAGCGCATCCGCGAGCGAGAGCCGTACGCGGGGCCCTCGAGTGCCGGCGTCATCCGCGAGGCGCGCCACCGCCGGTGATCGTCGTAGACGCTTCCGCCCTCACCGACTTCCTCCTCGGTCGCCGGGCGGCGGTCGCGGCGTTGCAGCACGAGCTGGCCGGCCGGGAGCACGAACCCCTCCACGCTCCCGAGCTGGTCGAGCCCGAGACCTTGAACGCGCTGCGGCGGCTGGCCGGCGCGGGCGCGATCACCGACAGACGGGCGACCGAGGCGGTCGGCGATCTGGGCAACCTGAGGCTGGTGCGCTATCCGCACGCGCCGCTACGCGACCGCGTCTGGGACCTGCGCCACAACCTCACGGCCTACGACGCCGCCTACCTGGCTTTGGCCGAGGCGCTCGATGACCCGATCGTGGTCACCGCGGACGCCGGACTGGCCTCGGTCGCGCGGTCCTCACTCGGCGAGGAACGGGTTCGCTGGGTGCAGTAGCCGGGCCGAGCTGCGCGGGTCGTGTACCTGTCGAGGAGGTGGCTCGATGAACTCTCGGCTACGAGGAGGGCGCGCCGGGGGAGATCGCAGCCCCGTCGATCCGCCGCGTACCCTGTAGTCGACGGCCCCTCCGCTCGACCGACCTCGCCGTCGGCGGCAGAACCAGGCGGCCGAGCCCTCCGACCCGCGCTCCAGACCATGGCCGACCAGGCACACATCCGCAACTTCAGCATCATCGCCCACATCGACCACGGGAAGTCGACGCTGGCCGACCGCATCCTCGAGCTGACCGAGACCGTCTCGCCGCGGGCGATGCGCGCCCAGGTGCTCGACTCGATGGACCTCGAGCGTGAGCGGGGGATCACGATCAAGGCCCAGGCGGTCCGGGTGAGGTACACCGCCCGCGACGGCGAGGACTACCAGCTCCAGCTGATCGACACGCCCGGCCACGTCGACTTCACCTACGAGGTCTCGCGGTCGCTGGCCGCCTGCGAGGGCGCCGTCCTCGTCGTCGACGCCTCGCAGGGGGTCGAGGCCCAGACGCTGGCCAACACCTACATGGCCGTCGAGGCCGGGCTCGAGCTGATCCCCTGCCTCAACAAGATCGACCTGCCCGGCGCCGAGCCCGAGCGGGTGGCCGAGGAGATCGTCGACCTTCTCGGCGACCCCGACGAGGAGATCCTTCGCATCTCGGGCAAGACCGGAGCCGGCGTCGTGGACATCCTCGAGCGGATCGTCGAGCGGGTCCCGCCGCCTGACGGCGACCCCGACGGCCCGGCCCGGGCGCTGATCTTCGACTCGGAGTTCGACCAGTACCGGGGGGTGATCGCCTACGTCCGCGTGGTCGACGGGGTGTTCACCAAGGGCGCGGCGATCCGGGCCATGGCCGGCGGCACCCAGGCCGAGATCGACGACATCGGCTTCTTCAGCCCGCAGATGGTCTCGGTGAACGAGCTTCGGGCCGGGGAGGTCGGCTACGTGATCACCGGGATCAAGGACGTGACTCAGCTGCGGGTCGGCGACACGCTGACGACCAAGGTGAACCCGGCGACCGAGGCGCTGGCCGGCTACCGCGAGGTCAAGCCGATGGTCTTCTGCGGCCTGTTCCCGATCGACTCCGAGCGCTTCCCGGAGCTGCGCGACGCGCTCGAGAAGCTGACCCTCAACGACGCCGCCCTGTCGTGGGAGCCCGAGACCTCGGACGCGCTGGGCTTCGGCTTCCGAGCCGGGTTCCTCGGGCTGCTGCACATGGACATCGTCCGCGAGCGCCTCGAGCGCGAGTACGACCTCGAGCTGCTGGCCACGATGCCGTCGGTCGGCTTCGACCTGACGCTGACCGACGGGACGGAGCTCGAAGTCCACAACCCGTCCGACATGCCCGACCCGATGCGCATCGAGGAGATCCGCGAGCCGATGATCCGGGCGACGATCATCACCCCGAAGGAGTACATCGGCGTCGTGATGGAGCTCTGCATCGAGCGCCGGGGCACCCACGAGGCGATGCACTTCCTCTCGCCCGAGCGCGTCCAGCTGACCTACGAGCTGCCGCTCGCGGAGATCGTCATCGACTTCTTCGACCAGCTCAAGTCGCGCACCCGCGGCTACGCGTCGCTCGACTACGAGCTGACGGGGGTGAAGCCGTCCAACCTGGTCAAGCTCGACGTCCTCCTGGCCGGCGATCAGGTCGATGCCCTGTCGATGATCACCCACAAGGACAAGGCCTACGACCTCGGGCGGATGCTGACCGAGCGGCTGCGCAAGAAGATCCCCCGCCAGCAGTACGACGTCCCGATCCAGGCGGCGATCGGCGCCCACGTGATCGCCCGGGAGACGGTCAAGGCGTATCGCAAGGACGTGATCGCCAAGTGCTACGGCGGCGACATCAGCCGCAAGCGCAAGCTGCTCGAGAAGCAGAAGGAGGGCAAGAAGCGGATGAAGCAGATCGGTCGGGTCGAGGTCCCCCAGGAGGCGTTTCTCGCCGTCCTCGAACTCGGCGGAAAATGAAGATCCTCTTCGTCTGCCTGGGCAACATCTGCCGGTCGCCGACCGCCGCCGCGGTGCTCGAGAAGCTGGCCGCGGAGGGGGGCCGGGCGGAGGAGATCTCGGTCGACAGCGCCGGGACCGGCCCGTGGCACGTCGGCCGCCCGCGCGACCCGCGGGCCGTCGCCGCCGGCGCGGAGCGGGGCTACCGGCTGAGCGGCAAGGGGCGCCAGGTACGCGAGCGCGACTTCGAGGACTTCGATCTGATCCTGGCCATGGACCGCTTCAACCGCTCCGAGCTGGCCGGTATCGCGCCGGGGAAGGCGGCGGCGGCCAAGGTGCGCCTGCTGCGGGAGTTCGACCCGGCGAGCGCGGGGGCGGTCGACCTCGACGTCCCCGATCCCTACTCCGGGGGGGCACGCGGCTTCACCGAGGCGCTCGATCTGATCGAGGCCGCCTGCCGCGGGCTCCTGGCCGAGCTGCCGCGGCGTGAGCCTGCCGCCTGAGGTACTCGACGGCGGCGCCCGAGCGTCGCGGGTCGCCGGCGGCGACATCAACGAGGGCTGGCGGGTCGAGCGCCCGGACGGCCGCCGGTCGTTCGTCAAGACCCGGGCCGACCCCGGCCCGGGGGAGTACGCCGCCGAGGCCGCGGGGCTGCGCTGGCTGGGGGAGGCGCGTGCCCTGCGGGTTCCCGAGGTGCTCGCGGTCGGGGAGGATTTTCTGGAGCTGGAGTGGATCGAGTCGGGTCGCCTCGAGGCAGCCGGGTGGGCGGAGCTCGGCCGGGGGCTGGCCGCCGTGCACGCCGCCGGGGCGCCGTGCTTCGGGTCCGCGCGGCCGCTGCGGATCGGCCGGCTCGTCCTCGCCAACGACCCAATCGGCGACTGGCCGGCGTTCTACGCCGAGCGCCGGCTGCTGCCCCTGGCGGCGGCGGCCCGGCTGTCGGGGCGGGGGGCGCGGGCGCTCGAGCGGGTGTGCGAGCGGATCGCCGATCTCGCCGGCCCGGCCGAGCCGCCGGCTCGGCTGCACGGCGATCTCTGGGGCGGCAACGTGCTCGCCGGGTGCGACGGGCGGCCGTGGCTGATCGATCCGGTCGCCTACGGCGGCCATCGCGAGGTCGACCTGGCCATGCTCGCCCTGTTCGGCGGTCCGCCGTCCCGGACGCTCGACGCCTACCTCGAGGCGGCGCCGCTGGCCGCCGGCTGGGAGGATCGGGTCGGCCTGTGGCAGCTCTTTCCGCTGCTCGTCCATGCCGCCCTCTTCGGCGGGTCCTACGGCGCCTCGGTCGAGCGGATCGCCGTCGGCTACGCGGGCGCCGGTTGACCGCCGGCGGTGCTTGACAGCGCTCGCGGCCGGTCAACATAATCTGCGGGGCCGAGATGTGTCACAGGTGACGCCTCGGCGACGGCGCTGCTCCTGGTCGGGGCCGGCCGGCGCTCTCTGCGGGGAGTGCCGTCCCGGCCGCCTCCGCCCGGCGGAGGAGGACAAAGCGAGCCGGTGCCGCCTTCGTCGTGGGGCCGGAGACAGGGGCGTGCGAAGGGAGGAGGAGTCCTGATGGGCGGGCGGCAGCGCGGCGGGATGGTCGGTCTGCTGGTCGGCGCGGCGCTCGGCGGCGGCCTCCATCCGGGTGCGGCCGCGGCGGCGCGCTACCACGTCTACGCGTGCCACACCCCGGATGGCTTGGTCGCCCCGATCGACGGGTGGACCGGCTCGGCCAACGGGCCCGACGCCTACGCGCTCGACGACTGCGCCGGGCGGCTGACCCACTCGCTGACGGCGGCGCTCGACGGGTCGGTCAGCCACGAGGCCAACACGAGCAACGCGATCTGGGAGTTCGACGCGGCGCCCGGCCTGAGGCTGGCCGCGGCGGCGCTCTACCGCCATGAGGCGCTGCCGGGCGGCGTGGGTGACAACTCGACCTATGTGACCTTCTTCTCGACGCCGAGCCTCGCCTACGACGCGGCGGACGTGTTCGACAACTGCCAGGCCTCGCTCGGCTGCGCGGCCGTGGGCACCGGGGCCGCCGGCTTCGACGCGGCCAACCGCATCGACGTCCCGGCGGGGAACGTCGCCGGGGCCGCTCACCTTTACATGGAGGCCTACTGCGGGGGGACCAACGGCCAGTGGTGCCCGGCCTCGCCGGGCTTCGCGGCCGAGGCCGACATCTACGCGGCTGACCTCACCCTCGCGGACGACATCCCGCCGGTGGTGGGCACCGTCGGCGGTACGCTGGTCTCCGGGGCCAGGCTGACCGGTTTCGCCGACGTCACCTTTTGGGCGTCCGACCAGGGCAGTGGGGTCTACTCGGCAACGCTGAGCCTCGACGGCCAGCCGGTCGCCTCGCCGGTGGTCGACCCCAACGGCGGTCACTGCCAGCCGGTGGGGGAGGCGGTCGACGGGTTGCGCGACTTCCGCTTCCAGACACCGTGCCGGACCTCGAGCGCCGTCGACCTTCCGCTCGACACGAGCCAGATCCACGACGGCCAGCACGCGCTGCGGGTGACGGTCGACGACGCCGCCGGCAACGTGACCGACGTCTACAGCGCGACGATCACCACGCACAACGCCCCCCAGGGCGGGCCGCCGCAGGTCACCGGGACGCTCGTCCAGGGCCAGCGGCTGACCGTGGCGCCCGGGAGCTGGTCGCCGACGCCGGGCGGCTTCGCCTACCAGTGGCTGCGCTGCGACGCGACCCCGGCGAGCTGCCAGGCGATCCCCGGGGCCGTCGGCGGCGACTACGTCCCGGGCCCCGCCGACGACTACCGGAGGCTCGCGGTCGACGTGACCGCCTACGACGCCGCCGGCTCGACGACAAGCCGCTCGGCCCTGGTCGGCCCGGTGGCCGACCCGAGCGGCAACGCCTCGGGCGGGTCGGTCCACGCCCAGAGCGGGGGCCTGACCGCGGCCGGGGCACCGAAGGGAATTCCGGGCGCCGCCGGCGCCGGGCACCTGGCCAACGGGACCGGCGGCTGCCCGAGCGCCCACCTGAGCGCGGGCTTCGCCGGCGGCCGGAGCGCCCGGGTGGGCCTCGGCCGGGGGGCGACGCTCCACGGAGCGCTCCGGTGCGCCGGGCGCCCGGTGGCCGGCGCGGCGATCGAACTGTCTGTCGCCCGCTGGGGCGACGGCGGGCCGGCGGCGACCTCCGAGCTGCGCAGCGCGGCCGACGGCAGCTTCGCCGTCGCCCTGCCGCCCGGACCCTCGCGGGACCTGACGCTGAGCTACCGGGCCTTCGCCGACGCGCCGGCCCCGTCGGCGACGGCGACCGCCCGGCTCGAGGTGGTGCCGTCGATCGGCCTGTCGATCAGCCCGGCCCGGGTCCGCAACGGGCAGACGATCACCTACCGCGGGCAGGTCGCCGGCGGCTACATCCCGGCCTCGGGGCTGCCGCTCCAGGTCGAATACCGTGACGGCCGGCGCTGGCGGACCTTCGACCAGACGCGCGCCCGGGCCCGGGACGGTCGCTTCGTCTACCGCTACACGTTCCGGCGCACGACGATCCCGATCGTCTACACGTTCCGGGTGGCGATCCCCCGGGCCGGCGTGACCGCCTATCCGTACGCGCCGGGGGCGAGCCGCGCACGGTCGGTGCGGGTGAACCCGTAGCGGCTCGCCCGGTCGAGTCGGGTCACCGCCCACGGGCGGGCCGAGCCGTGGTCGCGGCCGCCGTGTCGGCCGCCGCCCTCGCGGTCGCGGTCGCGGGGACCGGGCTCGCCGGCTGCGGCGGGGGCGGCGGGGGCGGCGGGCGGGGAGCCCGGCCGGCCATCGACCCGAGCTACCTCCCGCTGAGCGTCGGACCGGGCCCCGGCTACCGGCCGGCGGCCGGCGCGCGGCCCGCCGGCGCCGCCGGCCGCGCCTGTCGGGCGGCCGTGGGCGCCCGCCGGGGGGTCCATGTCGAGCTCTTCGCCCACCGCCGGGTGGTCGTCCTCCCCGCCGGGATCGGGGTCCTCGCCCCGCGGCGCCGCGGCCCCTATGTCGTCGGCGGCCGCTGCTTCTATGCGCTGATCACGCGCGAGCCGACGGGTGTCGTGGAGATGGCCCCGGGCGGGCGGCCGCCGCTGCGGCTGGGCGACCTGTTCGCGCTCTGGGGCCAGCGCCTCTCCGCGCGGCGGCTGGCCGGGTTCGCCGGCGCTCGGGTCCGCGCCTTCGTCGGCGGCCGCGCGGTCGCCGGCGACCCCGCGGGAATCGTCCTGCGCCCCCACGCGGAGATCGTGCTCGAGATCTCCGGCTACGTCCCGCCGCACCGCGCCTACGGCTTTCCCGGCGGCCTTTAGGGTTCGTCTAAGGCTGCGGACGGCGCTCGGGCCCGCGATAGTCTCGCCCTGCATGAGGCCGATCAGACCGACCCGCCTCGCCGGACTCCTCGTCGCGCTGGCGCTCCTCCTCGACCCCTTGGCCCCGTCGGCGGCGCTCGCCGACGGCGATCCGGCGAGCGACATCCTGCTGATCGGCGACACGTTCCTCCCCTACCAGCCGAAGGTGTCGGGGAACGTCGCCGAGGCCGTCAAGGCCACGGTGGCCCGGGCCCACGCCGCGGGCTTCCCGATCAAGGTGGCGATCATCGCCTCGGCCACCGACCTCGGCGCCGTGCCCGAGATGTTCGGTCATCCCCAGATGTACTCGGACTTCCTCGACCGGGAGATCTCCTTCAACAAGCCGATGCTGCTGCTCGTGGTCATGCCCCAGGGCTTCGGCGTCACCCGGGCGGGGCCGCCGAGCGTGCTCGCCGGGCGGACGATCGCGCCCGGGAGCGGCGCCGATCGGCTCGGCCGGGCGGCGATACCCGCGGTCGGCGCGCTCGCCGCCCGCGCCGGCCACCCGATCGCCCTGCCGGCGATCGCCTCGGGGAGCGGCTCGAGCGGGGGCGGCAGCTCGCCGCTGCTCACCTTCGGCGCGCCGCTGGCCGTCGTCCTGCTCGCCGCCGGGGTGGCCATGCTGCGCCGGGGGCGCATCCCCGTCGACGAGCCGCTGCTCGAGGACGAGGACGAGGACCACGACGAGGCGGACGCTCGACCCGAGGGGGCCGCTCGACCCGAGGGGGCCGCTCGACCCGAGGGGGCCGCTCGACCCGAGGGGGCCGCTCGACCCGAGGGGGCCGCTCGACCCGAGGCGGCCGCTCCGCCCGACCCGCCGCCGCGACCGGACGCGGCGCCACACGACCAATCCGAATGATGGGGCGAGCCGCCGCCGCGGTGACCGTCGCCTCGATCGTCTGCGTCGGGTGCGGGTCCTCGGCGCGCGCGCCGTCGACGGCGGCGGGTGGCTCGGCGCGTGCGGCGTCGTCGGGCGCGACGACCGCGTCCGGGCCGCGCCGGGTCGAGCGCCTCGTCCTCCCGAGCAGCGCCCCGACCCGCAGCGTGCGCGTCCCGATCCTCACCTACCACCGGGTCCACAAGTTCCTCACCGAGTACACGAAGTCGATTCCCGACGAGACGGTCGAGCCCGAGGTGTTCGCCGCCGAGCTGGCCGCGCTCGCCCAGGCCGGGTACCACACGGTCAGCCAGGCCCAGCTGTTCCACGCGCTCTTCGACGGCGCCCCGCTCCCGTCGAAGCCGGTGATGATCTCTGTGGACGACGGCTACATCGACGACGTCCAGAACATCCTCCCGGTGCTCCTGCGCCGCCACATGGTGGCGACCTTCTACGTGATCACGGGCCGCTACCACGAGCAGGGCTTCCTCAACGAGAGCCAGGTTCGCCGGCTCGACGCGGCGGGCATGGACGTCGGCGCCCACACCCGCACCCACGTCCCGCTGAACGCCGTCCCGGCCGCCGAGGCGCGCACCCAGATCGAGGGCTCCAAGCGCGACCTCCAGCGCGTGCTCGGCCACTTCGTCTACTTCTTCGCCTATCCCTACGGCGCGTTCGACCCGGCGGTGGTGGCCGCGGTCCGCCGGGCCGGCTTCGTCCTCGCCGTCACCACCATGGGCGGCACGGTCGAGTCGTCAGCCGCTCCCCTGACCATGCCGCGCATCCACGTCGGCCGCAGCCAGACGCCGGCCGGCGTGATCGCCTGCGTGCGCGTCGGCGGCTGCGGCGGTGGGGGCACGTGATCGCGTGATCGCCCGCTTCGCCCCGGCCGCCGTGGCCACCGTCCTCGGTCTGCTCGGCTGCGGGCCGGCCGCCGTCTCGCGCGGCGAGTTCCTGCGCCGCGGCAACGCGATCTGCGCGGCGACGGCCGCGCGCGTCGCCCAGCTCGCCGCGCCTCGCCCGATCGCCGGTTCGCCACCGGCGGCGGTCGCCGGCTACGTCGACGCCTACGTCGCCGAGATCCGCCAGGAGCTCTCCCAGCTGCGGGTGGTGGGCTACCCGGCCGGGGAGCGCCGTCGGCTGAGCCGCGCCTACGACGGCGTCGGCGCGGCGCTGACCGCCGTCGAGCGCGATCCCCTCAGCTTCCGGACGGCGTCGCTCTCGGCGGCGGTCGTCCACCTCCGGGACGCCGGCCTGACCGCCTGCCGGCCGTAGCCACGGGGCCTACAGCGTCGGCAGTCGCAGCCGGGCCAGGGTCCCGCCGCCGGCCGCCGCCTCGATCGCGACCTCGCCGTCGTGCAGGTCGACCACCTGGCGCACGATGGCCAGGCCGAGGCCGCTGCCCGGCAGGGCCCGGGCGCTCGCGCCGCGATAGAAGCGGTCGAACACGTGGGGGAGGTCTTCGGCCTCGATCCCCGGGCCGTGGTCGCGCACGGTCAGCTCGCCGTCGTGGAGCCGCACGACGATCGGGCGCTCGGTCCCGGCGAACTTGACCGCGTTGTCGAGCACGTTGTTGACCGCCCGGTCCAGGCGGCCCGGCAGCCCGCTGACGACGGTCGTCTCGAGCGCGACGTCGAAGCGGGCATCCGGGGCGTGGCGGGTCGCCCGGGCGACGGCCTCGGCGACCAGGGTGTCGAGGCGAATCTCCTCCGGCGCCTCCTGGCGCTCGTCGTCGCGGGCGAGCTCGATCAGGTCGCCGACCAGCGCGCTCAGCTCCTCGAGCTGCTCGACGACGTCGGCGACCAGCCGCGTCCGCTCTGCTTCGGGCAGCTCCGCTGCCTGCTGGAGGATTTCGATGTTGGTGCGCAGGCTGGTGACCGGCGTGCGCAGCTCGTGTGAGGCGTCCGCGACCAGCTGGCGCTGGGCCCGGGCCGACTCGTCGAGTGCGCGCATCGTCCCGTCCAGCGCGTCGAGCATGCCGTTGAACGAGGTGGCCAGCCGGCCGAGCTCGTCGCGCCCGGCCCCCTCGATGCGCCGCCCGAGATCCTGCGTGGCGGCGACGTGCTCGGCGGCGTTGGTCAGCCGCCGGACCGGCGCCACCGCGGCGCCGGCGACGAACCGCCCGAGCACGGCGGCGAGCGCGATGCCGCCGGCGGCGAGCAGGATGAGCACGAGCCGGACCCGCCCGAGGACGCTGTCGACCTCGCCGAGCGGGCGGGCGAGCTCGACCGCCACGCCGGGAGCGAAGCCGACGCTGAGGATCCGCACATGCTGGCCGGCGACCTGCGCGTCCGACAGCGTCGACCCGCGGCCGGCGCGCGCGAGGGCGCGGGTGGACGCGGTGACCGGGAGGGCGACCTGGCTCGACGGGAGCTTGATCGCCTGGCCCGAGGCGTTGACCAGCTGGGAGAAGCCGCTCACCTCGCCGGGCCGCAGCGGTACCCCGACCCGGAGCCGGGGGGCGCCGGCCGGCCCGCCGGGCTGCGGGGCGCCGAGGCTGCCGAGGATGAGCTCGTCGCCGCCGGGCGGTCCCGGGACGCCGTGGGGCTCGAGGGTCGCGCCGGCCTCGCCCGGCAGGGCAATGAGGCCACCGGCCGCCGCCGCCCGGCCGTCGCCGCGGGGCGCGACCGTCTGCCTGACGTAGCCCCGGACGCGGGCGCGCAGGGAGCTGTCGATCTGCCCGCGGAGCTCGTTGCGCACGAGCACGTAGGTCAACAGCGAGGCGATCACGACGGCGACCGCCACTGCCGCCGCGGCCGCCAGCGTGATCCGCCGCCGGAAGCTCATGGCGCGCGCAGGACGTAGCCGACGCCGCGCACGGTCTGGAGGAGGCGAGGCGCTCCGCCCACCTCGGTCTTGCGGCGCAGGTAGCCGATGTAGACGCCCAGGGTGTTCGACGCCGCACCGAAGTCGTAGCCCCAGACGTGCTCGAAGATCGCCGTCCGGGTCAGGACCTGGCGGGGGTGGCGGAGGAACACCTCGAGCAGCGAGAACTCGGTCCGTGTCAGCTCGATGCGCGTGTCCCCGCGGCGCGCCTCGTGGGCCAGGAGGTCGAGCGAGAGGTCCTCGAAGGCGAGCACGCTCCCGGGTTCGCCCTCGTCGCGGCGGCGCAGCAGCGCTCGGACCCGGGCCATCAGCTCGCGCAGCGCGAACGGCTTGACCAGATAGTCGTCGGCCCCGGCGTCGAGCCCGGCCACCCGGTCGTCGATCCCGTCGCGGGCGGTCAGCATGAGAATCGGCGTGCGGTCGCCGGCCGCCCGCAGGCGGCGGCACACCTCGATGCCCGAGACCCGCGGCATCATCACGTCGAGCACGATCACGTCGAAGCGCTCGACCGCCAGTCGCTCGAGGGCGCTCGCCCCGTCGGGGGCCAGCGCCACGCCGTAGCGCTCGAGCGTGAGCGCGCGCGACAGCGCCTGGCTGACCGCCGGCTCGTCGTCGACGACGAGTATCTGGGAGCGCTCGGCCATCGCCGGATGATCGCGCCCAGGTTGTCAGCCGCGCTTAAGAGGCGGGTAAGAACCAGCCGCTGGCGGCCTTCCGGCCCCGGGGGTCGCCGTGGAGGTAGGCGGCGACGCAGCCGAGCCCGAAGGTCGCGATCACCAGCAGCACCGGGCCCGAGTCGTTGGTCAGGGACCCGAGGACCCCGCCGGCGAAACCCCCCACCAGGCACGCGCGCCAGCCGGCCGCCTCGCCGGTCGGCGCCAGCAGCCGCTCGGGCCGGCGCCAGGCGTAGGCCCCGGCGGCCAGGCAGACGAACGTGTTGATCGGCATCACGCCCTTGGTGAGTTGGCGCAACGCGGCGCTCGACTTCCGGGAGATCGTGTCGAGGAGGTCGCCGGCGGAGCCGGCGTGGAGCACCGTCCCGGTGAAGTGCCCGCCCGCTCCGGTGGTCACGTCGAGTCCGGCGAGCACAGCCAGCCCGACGAACGGCACTGCGCAGGCGAGGACGAGCTTCCGCGGCCGGGGGCGGGCGCCGAGCATGAGCGCGCCGGCCGCCGTCCCCCCGCCGATCGTGAACAGCGCGCCGACGTCGGCTCCCAGGCGCCCCCAGGCGACGAGTGCGGTCACGAGCAGGCCGGCGGTCGCGAACAGCGTGCGGTCGCGGGGCCGCGCCCGCCGCTGCGGCAACCCGGCGGCCAGCCCGGCGAACAGCACGACCGGGAGCGCCGCCTCGAGCTCGTTGCCGACGCCGAAGAAGCGCGAACCGGCGATTGGGTTCGGGCCGAGCAGCGACACGGCGATCAACGGCGAGCCGAGCGCGAGGTCGACGGCGTAGGCGACCGCCATCGCCGTGGCCGGCGCCACCGGGGCCCGGGGCCACGGCACCAGCCGGTCGTTGAGCACGGCGAGCAGGAAGGCGCCGCCGACCACCACGAGGATCTCGACCGCTCGCGGCGGGGCGAGCGCCCCGGCGACGAGCACGCTGCACGGGGTCCACAGGGCGGCGAGCCCGCCGAGGCGGAGCGCCAGGCGCCGGCCCCGGGCGCGGCCGGCGGCGCCGGCCCCGAGGATCACCGCCAGCCACGCGAGCAGGAAGGCGTCGATCGTCGGCCACCGCCGCCCGGCGATCACCCCGAGACGCGCCCGCAAGCGCGCGAGGCCGGCGGCGTCCCGACGGCCCTCCCGGGTGATCGGCTGCCCGTGGACCTCCGGCGGGACCGTCGCGCCGATCCACGCCAGCACGCTCGGGGCGATGTCGATGGCGGTGACCAGCCCGGGCCGGCGGGTCGTCGGCGAGCGGACCCCGCCGCCGCCCCCCGGCAGTCCGCCGGCCCCGACGGCCAGCAGGGCCGCCCGCCGCTGCTCCGAGGGCGCGGTCGGCGGTGGACGCTCGAGGACGAGCACGAGCTCGTCCGGCGCCCGGGCGGCGAGCAGCTGGTCGAGCCGACGGCGGTCGGGCACGGCGACGACGACCAGGCGGAAGCGCCCGAGCAGCACGCGGGTGCGCGCGGTCAGGGTCCGCGCCGGGCCGAGCGAGATCGCCGCGACCCGTCCGGACCGATCCGCCGCGACCACCCCCTCGCCGCCGGGTCGGGAACCGGCGGCGGCGTAGGCGGCGCCGCCCGGGGTCGCGCCCGCCAGGAGCCCGGGCGTGATCCCGGCGCTCGCCGTGGTCGCGCGGGCGAGCACGGCCGGCCATGCGGCGACGCGGCCGTCGCGGCCGAGTGCGATCGGCGGCGGGCGCTTCGGGCGGTAGGCCGGCTCCGAGGCCCAGGCGCCCTGGGTCAGGTCGAGCAGGGCCTGCTGCTCGTTGTAGCCGCCCTGGCTCGGGGCGAGCAGGCCGATCGCCTCGACGCCCGGGTCGGCGGCCAGGAGGCCGAGCGCGGCCGGCGCGGAGACGAAGGCGATCACCGCCCGGCGCGGCGCCGCCGCGGCCGCCGGGACGGCGCCGAAGGCTGCGGCCAGCGCCGCGGTGGCGAGCGCGACGCTGATCCCCGGTCGACGCATCGGCGCCCGTGCGGCCGCGATGGCCGGGGCTCAGCCGCGCCTGGGCCGGCGGGCGACCGGCGCCGGCGCCGCGGCCGCCGCCGCCGCGAGGCCGTCGGCAATGGCCTTGACCCGGGGATCGGAGCCCGCACCCAGGCGGGGCGGAGCGAAGCTCCGGCTGGCCGGCGGCGCTCGGTTCAGCGGGACGAGCGCCTCGGCGGCCGCCCGGGCCAGGCTCGGGCTATCGGCGTAGATGTCGATCGCCAGGTGGCCGGAGTAGAGCTCGATCGAGGATCCGCCGTTGAAGATCTCGGCCGGGACGCCGCGGATCACCGCCTCCCGCCGCGCGCCGAGTCCCTCGTTGGTGTGCGGCCGGTAGAGGACGGTGGCGATCTCGAGCGGCAGCTGGCAGCCGCTGGTCGAGAGGATCGACGACGGCTTGCGACAGGTGCCGTAGTAGACGCGCATGCCGACCGTCGCGTCATAGTCGCGCTTGGAGTCGGCCGCGGTGAGGTCGATCCCGTGAAAGGTGCGCCCGACCCAGAACGTCGTGTAGAGGGGAAAGCTCTGCGCGAGCCGGAGGTCGGCGTCGGGGATTGGCGGCGGCGGGTGGGTGTTGCAGCCGGCGAGCACGCCGACCAGGCAGATCAGGCTCCACGGACGCGCCCGGCGCCGGACGGTGGTTGGCTCCATCGGCGAAGTATTCCCGACCGACCGTCGCCCGCCGCGCCACCCGCCACCCCCTCCGATCCTCGCCGCGGCGCCAGTTGCGAGAATACGCGGACGTGTCTCCGGCCGCAGACCTATTCGACGACGGCCTGGAGAGCTCGGAGGCCGCGGAGATCGAGGATCGCCGGCGGCGCTACATGCGGCGGCGGCTGACCGCCGCCGGCGCACTGCTCCTACTCGTCGTGTGGATCGCCAGCCTGCTCTCCTCGGGGGGATCGGCGCGGGGCCCGGCGACCACGGCCGCTCGGCCGGGTGTCGCCGGCGCGGCCGCGGCGGCGCGCCATGCCGCGGCCGTCGCCGCCGAGCAGGCGCGCGAGGCGACGGCGATCCAGAGCGCGCTCGCCTACACGGCCTACGTCACGGCCGGGAGCGCGGCCAAGCGCGAGATGGCCCTGACCTTCGACGACGGCCCCGGGCCGTTCACGCCCCAGGTCATCACGGTCCTCGAGCGGCTCCACGTCCCGGCGACGTTCTTCGTGGTCGGGCGATCGATCCAGGACTTCGGCTCCTACGTCCCCAGCGAGCTGTCCGCCGGCTTTGCGATCGGCAACCACACCCAGGATCACAGTCCGATGGCCGCGCTCTCGCGCAAGGATCAGGTCAGCCAGCTGCTCGACCAGGTCAGCGCGCTGCGGGGCTACGGCGCGCCCTTCCCGCACCTCTTCCGGCCGCCCTACGGGTCGTTCAACGCGACGACGCTCGAGATCACCAAGAAGCTGAAGATGCTGACCATCCTGTGGACGATCGACACCGCCGACTTCCGCCAGCCCGGCGTCGACGCGATCGTCAAGAGCGTGATCTCGGGCGCCAAGCCCGGGGCGATCGTCCTGATGCACGACGCCGGCGGCCCGCGCGGGCAGACGATCAGCGCGCTCCCGCGGATCGTCAGCGGCCTGCGCCACCGCGGCTACAGCCTGGTCACCGTGCCGCGCCTGCTCGCTGACGACCCACCGCTGGAGAGCCAGGAGGTCCCGCCGGCCGGCCTCTCCGGGGGCTAGGGGGCGCAACATCTTTGGCTGGTTTACATAAGCACCGCCTCGTTGTTGATTCCCCGCTGATGGTGCCTAGACTGCCCCGAGGCATGCGACTGCCACGATCAACGGCGGCCAGCCTGCTGGGCGCCGTCCTCCTCTGGGTGGGACTCTCCGGACACGCGGCGCGGGCGTCGAGCCTGGCGAGCCGGTTGGCCGACCGCCAGGCCCAGGCGGCCAACCTGCGGGCGGCGATCGGCGACGAGAACCATCGCCTGTCGATCGTCCAGGGCTCGATCGCCACCGTCCAGGCGCGCCTCAACGCCGTCGAGGCCGATCTTGCCGCCAAGCAGGCCCGCCTCGCCGCCATCCAGGGCGCGCTGCGCCGCGAGCGCGCCCACCTCGCCGCGCTCCAGCTCCAGCTGGCCAAGGCCGACCGGGCGCTGTCGGCCAACCTGCGCTCGCAGTTCGAGTCCGACCCGCCGGACGCGGTCAGCGTGATCCTCCGCTCGCACGGCTTCGCCGACCTGCTCGACAAGCTCGAGTTCGTCCGCCGGGCCAAGGACCACGACGCGCAGGTCATCACCGCCGACCGCCGCGCCCGAAGCGTGGTCATCGTCGCCGCCGACCGGCTCGGCGCCCTCAACCAACGCCAGCAGGCGCTGACGACGGCGATCCTCGGCCGTCGCAACGACATCGACAGCATCCGGCTCTCCCTGGTCAACCGGGCGATCCGCATCGAGGGCGCCCGCTCGGCGAACGCGGCCAGCCTCAGCAGCGCCGAGGCGGAGCGCAGCCGCCTCACCGCGCAGATCGCCCGCATCCAGGCGGCCGCCCAGACGAGCGCGGGCGGACCGGCGGTCGTCGGCAACGTGCTTCGCGGCGGCGGCATCGTCTTCCCGCTGCCCGGCGGGGCCGGCTCGCCGCCGAGCACCTGGTCCGACGACGACGGGGTCGACATCATGGCCGCCGGCAACACCCCGCTCCTGGCCATCGGGTCGGGCACGATCGTGCTCCACGGCATCGGCGGCTTCGGACCCGATGCGCCGGTCCTGCACCTCGACGACGGCCGCTACATCTACTACGGCCACGCCGGGCCGGGCAACGCCGTCGCCATCGGGACCCACGTCAGCGCCGGGCAGGTCATCTCCGAGGTCGGCGCCGGGATCGTCGGAATCTCCACCGGGCCGCACCTGGAGATCGGCTTCGCCGACGGCAACGGAACCCCGCTCGGCCCGGGCACGGCCGGGGCGATGCACTCGCTGCTACTCGGCGCCTACCACTGAGGCCGCCTCAGCGGGTGGTGCGCGCCAGCAGGCGCGCCTTCGCGTCCTGGGTGCGGCGCCGCGCGCGGGTCGAAAGGACGATCGCCCCGCCGATCCCGCAGAGGCAGAGCAGCGCCAGCCAGGCGACCGTCCCGCCGCCGCGCGGCGGGCCGCCGCCGGAGGGGCCGGTCGTCGCGACCGGCGTCTCGGGTGAGCGGTAGAGCGGGGTCTGGGCGAAGAGCTGCGCCGCGACGCCGAAGGCCGGCTTGGGCACCCCGGCGTAGCTGATCAGGCCCTTGTGGTGGATCGAGGTGCGGGGGATCTCCTTGCGCGGCGGTCCGCCGTTCCAGAACGGCTTGACGGCGAACTCGCGCAGGGTCCAGTAGATCGCGCCGCTGAGGAAGGGCAGCGTGGCCACCTCGGACAGGGTCTGCTCGAGGTAGGCGGTCTGGAAGGCGAACGTCTGCTTCTCGCCGGCCGGGCCGGCCAACGTGGCCTCGGCGCCGAACTCGCTCATCACCAGGGCCTGACCCGCATAGCGGGCGTGGGCCAGGCGCATGAACGGCCCGAGGCCGCTGATGCTCGAGGTCAGGTGGCCGGGCTTGCCGGTGTACCAGCCGTAGTAGTTGCTGATGCCGAGCAGGTCGAATTGCTGATAGGTCTGCTGGGCCGGGAAGTTCGGATAGGAGAGGACGTCGATCGAGACCGGGACCGCCGGGTCGAGCGCGCGCACCACGGGCACGGCCGCGTCGATGTAGGCCTTCGTTCCCGGGACGCCGTCCGGCGTCGGGGTCAGCTCGTTGGCGATCGACTCGGTGAGGATGCTCGGATGGTTGCGGGTGGCGAGGACCGAGCCGCGGAGCGTCGCCAGCGCGGTGGCCCGCTCGGCCGGGGTATGGAGCAGATCGTCGCGGTTGTAGATCGGCGCCTGCGTCCAGACGAGGACGCCGGCGCGGTCGAGCCGCTCGAGCAGGCCCTCGCTCAGCGGGTACTGGGCGCGGGTGACGTTGGCGTGGAGCATCACGAGCTCGTCGACGATGCGCTGCTGGTCGGCCGGCGTCAGCGCCGGCCCGCGACCGGGGGCGTCCTCCTCGATCGAGGCCCCCCGGAGCTGGATCTGGCGGCCGTTGAGGTAGAGCAGCCCGCCGCGGTTCTCGACCCGCCGCATGCCCACCGCCAGATGGTCGGTCTGGGCGACGGCGTCGCCGGCGAGCGTCCGGAGCGTCGCTTGGTAGAGGCTCGGCCGGTCGGGCGACCAGGTCTGCACCGGGCCGTCCAGGGGAACCGAGAAGCGGACGTTGGCGCGGTCGCCGGGCCGCATCGTGCCGGGGGCCAGCGTGCTCGTCTGGGTCACGTCCGGCGAGCCGCCTGGGGGGGTGAGGGTGAGCTCGAGTGTCGGCGTCACCGTCTGCGCGCTGCGGTTGGCCACCACCGCGTCGACCACGAGGCGGCCGGCGCAGACGCCGGGCGAGGGGCAGGTTAGATCGGGCATGATGCCGAGGTCGGAGACGGTGACCGGTCCGAGGGGGACGAGCGAGACCGGCCGGACCAGGCCGCCCCAGTTCCACCAGCCCTCGCGCGGCTCGGCGCCCTTGCGGTTGTCCACGCGCACCACGAGGGTGTTGTCCGCGCCCGCTGCGAGCGCCCCGAGGTCGAGCTGGAAGGGCGTGTAGGGATCCGGGTGCGAGCCGATGAAGTGGCCGTTGAGCCAGACGTTGGTAACCCGCCGCGACTGCTCGAAGCGGACCGCCCAGGCGAAGCCGGCCGGCGTCGTGGGGGTGCGGAAGTGGAGCCGGTACCAGGCGACCCGGCCGGCGAACAGCGACGGCAGCGGCCGGGCGTCGAACACATGGGGCACGGTGACCGGGGTCCAGCCGCGCCCCGCCCGGCCGCGCTGCCACCCGGCGGCGAGCCCCGCGTTCCCCGGATCGGGCAGGAACTGCCAGCCGCGGGAGAGCGTGATCGCCGCCGGAGGTCCGGCCGCGGCGGCGGCGCGGGAGGGCGCGGCGACGGACGTCCACAGCGCGCAGGCGAGCGCGACGGTGAGTGCGATCTGCGTTGAGCGGCGCATCATCCGGACTAATGATGGCGGGTTGCCGGACGCCTCGGTCCGCGTACAGTCCCCGCGATGCCGGTGATCGTATCGACGATCGGCGACACGGTGGGCGCGTTCAGCCAGGCGGCGGAGCAGTTCTTCGACAACCTGACCCAGTTGCGCTTCGGCTCGCTCGCCGTCGCGCTGCTCTGCTTCGGCCTCTATCTGCTCGTCCGCTCGCGCGCCTCCTACAACGCGCTACGCGCCGCCTACCCGGACGAGCGCTTCCCGTGGCGCAAGGTGTGGGGCGCCTACGTGGCCGCCTACGGGCTCAACGGAGTCGTCCCGGCCGGCGGAGGCAGCGTCGTCCAGCTCGTGCTTACGCGCAACGCGATTCGCGGCTCGAGCTTCTCGACGGTGGCGAGCGCGCTCTGCGTCGGCGTCCTCTTCGACGGCATGGTCTGCCTCGGCATCCTGATCTACGCCTTCACCCGCGGCGTCTTCCCCAAGCCGAGCGACTTCGCCGGGCTCTCGTCCTTCGACATCGCCTTCTTCGGCCGGCACCCGTCGCTGACCCTGTTCCTGGTCACCGCGATCGCCGTCGTCGGGCTCGGCGTGTTCGCCGTGCTCTCGCGACGGATCGCCGCCTTCTGGGGCGACCTGCGCCAGGGCTGGGCGATCCTCGGCGACCGGCGCCGCTACCTGGTGGGCATGTGCCTACCACAGGCGTGCGGCTGGATCCTCCGGGGCGCGGCGTACTACTACCTGCTCGACGCCTTCCGCGTGGGCGCCGGCGTCGGGGCGGCGGTGCTCGTCCTCGCCGTCCAGGTGATCGCCGCCATCGTCCCGTTCACGCCCGGGGGCGCCGGCGTCCAGCAGGCGCTGCTGGTGGTGATCTTCTCCTCGACGGCCCCGACCGACTCGGTCGCCGTGTTCTCGGTCGGCCAGCAGATCGCGCTGCTCGTGTTCACCCTCGCGCAGGGCTTCACGGCGATCTTCTTCATCTTCAAGTACCGCAGCTTCCGAGCCGTGCTGCGCGACAGCCGCGCCGCCCACGCAGGCTGAGCCCGGCGCCGGTTGGTTGTTGCTTCCGTCTCAGCGATCCCCTAGTATCGGCCCACTTGCGGGTGAACGGGGAGGCTGTATCGATGGTTAGTGCGGGGTCCGGTCGACGTCTGAGGTCGAAGCTCTTGGTAGCGCTGACGCTGGCCGCCAGCCTCTCGGTGCTGCTCGTGCCGGCGAGCGCGAACGCCGCCGACGACGGCACCTTCAACTGCGACGCCCTCGCGCTGCGCCTCCAGCTGCTGGGGTCAGCACCCGGAGTGGTGCTGGGAACGGCCAACGCCGGAGCGCCGACCTGCTCGAACGTCGACGGCACCCTGCTGTCACTCCCGGCGAACCTCGGGCTGCCGCTGACCGGCGGCATCCTCGTCGCCGACACCGCGGTCACCCCGGCCCCGCCGGCGCCCGCCACGGTGGCGGCTTCGACCGCCGCCCTCACCGGGCTCGGGGTCGGCCTCGCCAACACCGCGTTGGGGCCGGCGCTGGCGCAGGTCAGCCAGTCGCTCACCGGCGTTCCCGGCCCGATCTCGCTCAACAACTCGATCGTGCAGCAGCTCCTCATCAGCCTCGGCCTGGCTCCGAGCACGCCGACGCTCACCTCGGGCGACATCCTCACGGGCATCCAGCAGCTCCTCAACAGCGTGCTCAGCAATGCGCTCGCGGGGAGCATCGCCGGGATCGGGGCGGCGGGAGCCTCGGCCACCGCCACGTGTGTCAACAACGCTCCGGTGCTCAAGGGCATCTCGCAGTTCCTCGGACTCACGGTGCTCGGCCAGAACATCTCGACCGACCCGGTGACCAACCAGGTGCTCAACCTGTTGAACACCGGGAACCTGCAGAACCTCAGCGTGGCGAACCTCGTCACCGACCTCGTGGCCAACCTCGAGACGGCGCTCGGCGTGCCGACGAACTCGACGGACCCGACGGTCATCGGGTTGGTCAACAGTCTCGTGCAGCAGCTGACCGGCCTGATCAACGCCGCGGTGCAGCCGGCGCTGACCAGCCTGCTCACCGCGGTGCAGCAGCTGGTCAACTCGATCGTGCGCATCACAGTCGAGCCGAACCTGCAGACGATCCTCAACGGCCAGCTGACCCAGACCGCGCTCCACCTCAACGTCACCCTGCTCGGCGCCCCGCTCCTCGACCTCGTCGTCGGCCGGGCGCGGGTGAGCAATACGAGCATCAACTGCGGCCCGCCGGTATGCACCACGCGCAAGCTCGTGCTGCTCGACGTGTTCCAGCAGGGCAACCACGCCTTCCTGGCGGGCGCGGCGGCCGACAAGAAGTTCGTCGGCAAGACCATCCCGATCTACTACGATCCGACCGGTTCGGGGGGCAAGGTGGTCGCCACGGCCAAGGTGGACGCGAACGGGTTGTTCCAAACCACGGCCCCATTGCCACCGCTGAGTCAGCGCTTCACCGACAAGGCGCGCTACTACGCGAAGGCCGAGGGAGACACCTCGCTGCGGCTGAAGTTCTTCCGCCGCATGCACGTCACGACCCTGACCAGCAGCGGCGGCAAGGTGCAGATCAGCGGCACGCTCGCGCCGCCGCTGACCAACCCGGCCCGGAGCATCGTCATCCAACGGCGCATCTCGTGCACCAGGACGGTCAACGTGCTGACGATCGCCGGCAACAAGTCCGGTCATTTCTCAGCCACGCTCGACGCGCCGCCGTCCGGGCAGGTCGGTGTCTACCGGGCGATGTCCTACGTGCGCCAGAACACGCGTAGCACCAAGCCCTTCCCGACGTTCACCCTGCCGCGCTACGTCAACATTCCCTAGCCGCCACAGCCGGCCCCGGCCGGCTGGCGGCGGATCGCGCGAGTCGCCGGGAGGATCTCGGTCGGATGCGCGCGGCGCCGCCGCGGCGCGGGCCTTCGCCGAGCGCGTAGACGTCCAGGCGAGCTTCCTCGCCGGGGCCGTCGCGCTCGTCTGGCTGGTCGTCGCGCCGCGGACCCCGGATCTCGCCGCGCAGTCCTACCGGGTCGGGCTGTTCGCCCGGCAGGGGTTTGCGATCTGGGACAACGGCTGGTACGCCGGCCATCACGTCCCGGCCTACAGCCTGATCTTCCCGCCCCTGGCCTCGCAGCTCGGCATGCGGTTCGTCGGCGCGCTCGCCGCTGTGGCCGGCGCCTTCTGCTTCGCGCGCCTGGCCGAGAGCCGCTTCGGCGGTCGCGCGAGGCCCGGCATCCTCTGGTTCGCGGCCGCCACCGTCACCGACCTGGCCATCGGGCGCCTGACCTACGCCCTGGGCACCGCGTTCGCCCTGGCCGCGCTCTACGCGCTCCAGCGCGGCCGGCGGACCGCGGCCGCGGTGTTGGCGGCGCTGACGGCGGCGGCCACCCCCCTCGCCGGCCTCTTCCTCTGCCTCGCCGCCGCCGCCGTGTTCCTCGCCGGCCGTCGACGCGCGGCGTTCGTCCTCGCCGTTCCGGCGTTCGCGGTCGCGGCGGCGATGGCGCTCTTGTTTCCCGAGGGGGGGCGCCAGCCGTTCGGCATCCCGGCGCTGCTGGTCTCACTCGCGCTGACGATCGCCTTTCTCGCCCTGACGCCGGAGCCGGTCCTGCGGATCGGCGCCGGCCTCTACCTCGCGGCCACCCTGGTGGCGTTCGGGCTCGCCTCGCCGATCGGCGGCAACACCACGCGGCTCGGCGCGGTGCTCGCCGGCCCCCTCCTCCTCTGCGTCCGCTCACAGCGGCCGGGTGGGCGCCGGCTGGCGGGCGCCGTCGGGGCGCCGGCGGTCGGGCTGGTGATCTTCGGGTTGTTCGCCTGGCAGTGGTACGCGCCGGTGCGCGAGGTGACGCGCAGCATCGACGACCCCCTCTCGCGCCCGGCGACCTACAGCGGGCTCTTGGCCTTCCTCGCCGCCCACCACGCCGCCGCCGGACGTGTCGAGGTGCCGTTCACGCGCTCGCACTGGGAGGCGGCGATCGTCGCCGACCGCTTCCCGCTGGCGCGGGGCTGGGAGAAGCAGCTGGACGCCGGCTATAACCCACTGTTCTTCCGTCAGCCGCTGCCGTCGATGACCTACCACGCGTGGCTGCGCACCTTCGGGGTCCGCTACGTGGCGGTGGCAATGGCTCCGAGCGATCCGTCGAGCCGCTCGGAGGTCGGGCTCGTCCTCGGCGGGCTGCCGTACCTGCGGCCCGTCTATCGCGATCCCCACTGGCGGGTCTTCGCCGTGGTCGACCCCCAGCCGCTCGCCGGTGCGCCGGCGCGGCTGACGGCGCTCGGCGCGCAGTCCTTCACGCTGCGATTCCGCCGGCCGGGAACGGCCGTGGCGCGCGTGCACTTCAGCCCGTACTGGCAGGCCAGCTACGGCTGCGTGGCCCGGGCGCCCGACGGCTTCACCGAGGTCAGCTCGCCGCGGGCGGGGAGCGTCCGGGTGGCGATCGCCTTCTCGCTGGAGCGCCTCGTCGGACGCGGCCGCCGCTGCCGGGCGTCGGCCGCGTCCGGTTTCTCGACGGCGCGCAACGGGTAGTCGTCCCGGGCCGCGGCGCCGCCGGCGCCGACCCTCCGACCCAGGAGCGTTCGATGTCCAACCCAGATGTGGGGCGCCCGGCATGAACGCCGCGGTCGCCCAGCTGATCGGCGCTGAGCCGGAGCTCGCCCCCGGTCCCCGGCTGCCGGTCGCGGTCGGCGCGCTGACCGAGCGCCTGTTCGCCGCCCTGACCCGACCGCCGGCCTCGGCCTGGCGGACGCTCGCCGCCGTGGTCGACCTCGACGAGGGCGAGCTGCTCAGCGACCACGACTTCCAGCTGGCCCTCTACGCGCTGTATGAGCTGCATTACCGCGGCTTCGCCGGAGTCGACGAGGACTGGGAGTGGAACCCCCCGCTGCTCGCCTTCCGGCGCCACCTCGAGGACGGGTTCGAGGCGGTTCTCCGGCGTTCGGTGCCCGTGCCCGAGGAGGTCGACCCGCAGGAGCTCGACCTCGGGCTGCGGCGGATCCTCGAGGCCGACGACGATCCCTCCCTCTCGCGCTACATCGAGACCCGGGCCACGACCGAGCAGTTCGTCGAGTTCGTGATCCACCGCTCCGCCTATCAGCTCAAGGAGGCCGATCCCCATTCCTGGGCCATTCCCCGGCTCTGGGGCGCGCCCAAGGCGGCGCTGATCAGGATCCAGTCCGACGAGTACGGCGAGGGCGTGCTCGAGCGCCTTCACGCCGAGATGTTCCGTCGGTCGATGATCGCCCTCGGCCTCGACGGCAGCTACGGCGCCTACCTCCCGTGCCTGCCCGGCGTGTCCCTGGCCCCGGTCAACCTGATGTCGCTGTTCGGGCTCCACCGCCGCTGGCGCGGGGCGATCATCGGGCACCTGGCCGCCTTCGAGATGTCCTCCTCGATCCCGAATCGCCGCTACAGCCGCGGCCTCGATCGCCTGGGGTTCCCGCAGGCGCGGGGCTTCTACGACGAGCACGTGCTGGCCGACGCCGTCCACGAGAACCTCGCGGCCGTCGATCTCGCCGGCGGACTCGGCCGTCTCGAACCCCACCTCGTCCGCGACATCCTGTTCGGCGCCGCGGCCCTGGTCGAGCTCGACCGGCGCGCCACGCGGCACATGCTGGGCTCCTGGCGCCGCGGGGAGAGCTCGCTGCGCCTCCCGCCGGACTGACCGGCGCCGATCAGCCGGCGGGGCGCTCGGCGGCGCTGGTGGCTTGGAAGCCGATGCTCTTGTGGGTGCCGTCGCAGAACGGCCGCAGCTGCGAGCGTCCACAGCGGCAGAGGGCGATCGTCTTGCGCGCGACCTCGATCAGGTTGCCGTCCTGGTCGCGGATCTCGAACGCGCCGGTCACGAGGTAGGGACCGTCGCGGTACGGGGTGATCGTCGTGGTCGCCGCCATCACCCGCGGCTACCCGCCCGGTCGGACGGCAAACGCCTCAGCGGTGCACGCTCCGCGCGAGGTCGCGCGCCGCGGCGGTCCCGACCCCGAGACCGAGCAGGCGGCGCAACCAGTTGGCGCCGCTCACCACCTCCTGGAGGGCCCAGAGCACGGTGGCCAGCCGGGAGACCAGTGCCGCGCAGCGCCGGGTCGGCCCGGCGCTCGCCCGGGCGAGCGCGCCGGCCAGCATCGCGACGATCAGCGAGCGGTTGGGGAACTGGACGATCGGAAACCGGCGGGGCAGGATCATGAGGTTAGAGCACACGCCTAGCCGGATTCAGCGTCCGGGCTTGGCATGGCGGTGCCCGGTCGGGACGAGGCCGAAGAGTCCGGTCAGCCCGGAGAAGTAGACCCGCGTGCCGTCGCTCACCACCGGGTCAAACGAGCCGCTCGGCCTGGTGTAGACGACGTGGCCCGTGGTCAGCGCCAGCGCGACCGTCCGATGCGTCCCCAGCACGGCGAAGTAGACGAGGTTTCCGAGGACCGTCGGCGACCCGGAGATGCGCCCGCCGGCCTGGTAGCTCCAGCGCACGGCGCCCGAGTAGGCGCTCAGCGCGTAGAAGGTCCCGTCGTAGGAGCCGACGTAGACGGTCGGGCCGAGGCCCCGGGTCTCGGTGACCGCGGGCGAGGAGTAGACGTAGGAGCCGGTCTGCTTGGCCCAGGCCAGCGAGCCGGTGGCGGCGTCGTAGGCGTATACGCGCCCGTCGGTGCTGCCGAGGAAGATCCGTCCGAACACCGCGGCCGGGGTCGAGTAGAACGTGCTCCCGCCGATCAGGCCGTTGCCGCCGCCGTTGATCCACACGCGCCGTCCGTCTGACTGGCGGATCGCCTGGACGTGGCCGCCGTAGTCGCCGAAGTAGAGGCGACCGTCGCGGAGCGTCGGGCTCGCCTTGACCGCCCCCGGGGCGTGGTAGGTCCAGAGGACGGCGCCGCTGTGAGCGCTCAACGCGTAGACGGTGCCGTTCTCCGAGCCGAAGTAGAGCCGGCCGCGGTCGAGCAGCGGCGAGGATTCGCTGCGGCTGGGCAGGTCGCGGATCCAGCGGACGCCGCCGTCGCTCTGGCGCAGCGCCGCGACCCGCCCGCCGCCGCCCCGGCCATGGTCGAGCAGCGTCACGTAGACGCTGTTGCCCGAGGCCGCCGGTGAGGCGGCGGCCAGGGTCCCGAGCTTGCGCGACCAGAGCAGGCGACCGGTCGCGGTGGCGACCGCGCGGACCACCCCGTCGTCGGCGAGCTGGTAGAGGGCGTTGTGGTCGATGACGGGCGGGAACTCGAGCAGGGCGCCGCCGTAGGCGGTCCACACGAGGCGGTACGGCGGACGGATCCTCGCCGGCACCGGTGCGACCCGAGCGTGGTCCTTGCTGTACCCGTAGAGCGGCCACGGCGCCACGTCCGGGCCGCGCGGCGCCTTGGGCGGAGCCTGGGCGGTGAACGGGACCCGCGGATGGAAGACGCTACCGGGCCGGCGCTGGTGGATGACGTAGAGCGCCGCCGCCGCGCAGGCGGCGAGGACGATCGCCACGGCGATGGCGATGCGCAGCAGGTGCGGGCTCTTGCGGTTCGGTCGGGTCACGAGAAGGCGCGGACCACCGACGCACACCCGCCCGGCGGCGCGGACCGGCGCGCGGAGAGGACGCGGCGCTGGCCGTGATCGGCGCTGAGGGACAGGCGCGGGGCACAGGCTAACGCAGGCGGCCGCGGCGGGGCGCCGCCGCGGCGCTGCCGCGGCCGGCGGGCGCGGCTGTCAGCCTGGACCGGGTGCGCCCGTAGGTACCGGCAGGTGCCTACAACAAGGGGCGAGCGGTTTCGCCTGAGGAAAAGGAAGATGCGAATGCGTAAATTGGCAGCGATCTTGGCCTTCGGGGTGGCAGCGGCGGTACCGTTGCTCGCGGCCGGGGGCTCAGCCGGGGCGGCCACGGCCTGTCCCCCACAGTCGACCTACCTCCCCAACCAGGCGGCCACGACCGCCAACGCGGCGCTCACCGCGGCCATCGCCAGCGGCGGGCTCGGCAGCATCGCCGCCGACGGCACGTTCCGCATCACGTTCACCTCGTCGGTCTGCGGCGGCTTCCGCTTCGTGCTGCGCGCCAAGGAGATCCGGGCCGGCAACCCGGGCCAACCGCGTCATGACGGCTACACGACGCTGGCCAACGTGCTCGTGATCATCCCGGCCGGCGCGGTGACGGTGAACGCCTCGCTCCTCCCGCGCGGCCTCGACCTCCTCAACTACGCCCGGTCGGTCGGCCAGTCGCTGACCGTGTTCGCCATCGCCCACGTCCGTCCCGCGGGGACGACGACGTCGTCGGAGGCGATTCAGATCACCACCCTGAAGTAGCTTCACGCTCACGGTATCGCAGCGGAGGGGCCCGGCAGCCGCCGGGCCCCTCCGCTCGCCGGCGACGAGTTCGTCCTGGCGCGGGCGCGAATACACTTCCCGAAGGCGCGCTGGAGTTCGAGCGCGTCATCGGCCCCGGTCCGGGCGCCCTTCCGCGCAACCACGCCCACATCCTGTCGCTGGCGTTGCTCGCCGACTCCGCCGTCGAGCTGGGCGACCCGGAGCGCGCCCGGGAGCTGTACGAGTGCCTGGCGCCCTTTGGCGGCCGGTGGGTCTCGGTGGCCAGCACGTCGGCCCTGTGGCCGGTCGACCGGGCGCTGCCGGGCCGCCGCCCGGCGCGACTCGGCTCTGACCGGCGGGGCGGCTCCGTAGCGTAGATCGTTCGGGCTGCGCCGCGAGGCTGAGTCGCCGCCGGCGCCGCGCGCCATGGGCCGCGCGTGCCTGGTCAGGCGGCGATCGTCCAGGGCAGGCTGAGCTGCCCGCCGAGCCGCGCCCGGAGCGTCGCGGCCCCGCTCAGGCGCAGGCTGAGGTCGAACACCCGGCCGGACGGGGCGCCGAGCCGCTTGACCTCGGTCCACCCGCCGCCGGTCTGGCGCTCGATGACGACCGTTCCCGAGCCCGGCGCGGCCCCCCACGCGCGGATCCCGCCGCGGGTCACGCGGTGGACGACGAAGGGGAAGCTGAAGGCGGCGGCCGCGGGCTTGGGCGTGCCGTCGCGGAAGAACACGCCCGACTGGTAGGTCGAGGCGTAATCGGGGAGCGGTGCGTCGTCGCGGATGTTGAGCCAGATCATCGTGTCGGCCCCCTGGCGCCAGAGCCGCTCGAGGGACCCCTCGAGCCAGCGGGCGTGGGTGCCGATCGGCACCCCCTGGGGATCGGGGGGATTGCTGTCCCAGGAGAACTCGGTGACCCACACGCGCTTGGGCGCCCGCGGCAGCAGCCGGCCGGTGCGCAGGGCGACCGCCAGCGGCCGGGTCAGCTTGCCGAGGTCGGGGATGGCCACGTCGTCGGCGTTGAGCGCGTGGCGGTCGGGCCCGGCGACCGCATAGGGATGGTGGGCGAGCACGTCGAAATGGGCCGGGCCGGGGCAGGAGACCGGGTGCAGGGCGCTGCCCCGCAGGCAGAGCAGCTCGCGTACGAAGAGCGCCGGGAAGAGGCGCTGGCCGCCCGGAGCCGGGTCGCCGTAGGGCGCGGTCCCGGCCTCGGCGACGAGGTTGCTCGGGTCGACGGCCTTGACCGCCGAGTAGAAGGCGTTGACCATTGCCCGGTAGAGGCCCGGGCTCGCCGGCTGGAGGTGGCCGGCGTTCTTGGCCCACTGGGGCGCCAGGTAGATCGCGAGGTTGGGCTCGTTCCAGCACTGCCAGTTGCGCACCCGAGGGAGCGTCGCCCCGGGATTGCGCGGGTCGGGGAAGCGGCCGGAATAGCGGAGCGCCGCGGCGCGGGCGAACTGGGCGAGCTTGACCGGGTCGGGCCGCCAGGAGCCGGCGGCCGCCCGTGCCGCGCGCCCGGCGCCCTCGGCCCAGCTCGGCGCCCGGAACACGGTCACGAGCACGTCGATCTGCCGGGCGGCCGCGTCGCGGACGGCGGCGTCGATCGTCGCCCAGTCGTAGCCCGGCGAGGACGGATCGGCCGCGTCGAAGCCGGCCGGCGGCTGCTGGGGCGCCACCGCCGACCAGTCGACGTCGATCCGCTCGACGGAGGCGTGGATCGCGACCGAGCGGTCGAGCCACTGCGAGCGGACGCTCGCGTCCGGGGAGACGAGGTCGGGGGCCAGGAAGCCGGTCCGCAAGCCCTGCGCCCCGGCGGGGGCGGCGAGCGCGCAGGCGGCCAGGGCGGCGGCGAGGACGACCCCGGTCAGCGAGCGCCTCGCGCGGCGGGGACCGGCGGTCACGTCGGCGGCGACGGCGGCGGCGCCCCGCGGCGGCGACGGACTACGGCGAAGGCGATCGCCGCGAGCAGGGCGGCGCCGAGGACGATGGGGAGGACGGGCGAGATGCCGGAGCTGGCGACAGCCGCGGTGGTGCGCGGCAGCTGCCCGGTCGGCGTGGGCGCGGCGACGATCGACGGCGAGGGAGCGGCCCCGCCGGCGGTCTTCGCCGCGGCGGCGGGCGCCGTGGCGGCGGGCGCGGTGAGGGCGGGTGCGCCGGCGGCGGCCAGAGCGGCCGCGGCGCGGCCGTCGGCGCCGCTGCTGGCCAGGGCGCTCCGCGTGCCGGCGCTGATCGTGCCGGGGTGCCCGGCGGCGGCCCCGCCGGTGGGCGGCTGGTTGCCGGCCGCCGAGGGGACCGACTCGAAGTACTGGTCGACGGCCGAGTTGCCGGGCGGCGCGATCGAGGCGGCCTGGGCGGTGCCGGCGAGCCCGAGCAGGACGCCGATCACCACGACGAGCGGCAGGAAGCGGAGCGTGCGCATCTTCTCCTGGTACGCAGGAGCGGCCGCTCGGCTGACAGACCGGCCCGTCAGGCTCGCCCCGGCGGCGCCGTATTACAGAGGGAATGCCCGCGACGACCAGAGCCGGGGCGGCCCCGGCGACGCTCGGGCTGACGCGATGGGATCCGCGCCCGGCGGCGGCCTTCGGGCTCGCCTTTCTCCTGCCGACCTACCTGGCCTTCCAGGGCGGCGGCTACGACAACGTGCTCCGCGACGAGGTGGGGCTCGCGATCTGGTGGATCGTGCTGCTCGGCGCGCTTGTCGGCGTCCTCCCGGCGAGCGGCTGGGATCGGCGCTGCTGGCTCGGCCTCGGGGCGCTGGCGGCGTTCGTCCTCTGGAGCGGCCTGGCCGCCACCTGGTCGCAGAGCAGCGAGCGGAGCGTAAACGAGCTGGCGCGGCTGACCATGTACGCCGGCGTCCTCGTGCTCGCCCTGGCTACGATCACCGGCTCCGGCCGCCGCCAGGCGCTGGGCGGGCTGGCCGCGGGGATCGGTCTCGTCTCGGTGCTCGCGCTCGTCTCCCGGCTGCACCCGGCCTGGTTTCCGGCCAACGTGACCGCCGACTTCCTGCCGGGGGCGCGCAGCCGCCTGGCCTACCCGCTCAACTACTGGAACGGGCTCGCGGCGCTCCTGGCCCTCGGGGTGCCGCCGACCCTGGCCGTGGCGGCGTCGGCGCGCCGCCTCGCCTGGCGGGCGCTCGCCGCCGGCGTCCTGCCCGCGAGCGCCGCGGCGCTGCTGCTAACCGGGTCGCGGGGCGGGGTGATCGCGCTGGCCGCCGGCCTGATCGTCTACCTCGCCCTCGCGCCCGAGCGGCTGCCCAAGCTGGCGACGCTCGCCAACGTCGGGATCGGGTCGGCGGTGCTCGTGGCGAGCATCGCCGCGCGCCCGGCGCTCGACCACAACCTGGCGAGCGCGGTCGCCCGCCGGGAGGGCGGCCAGCTCATCGCGATCGCCCTGCTGACCTGCGCGGGGGTGGCGCTCGTCCAGGTGGCGATCAGCGTGGCCGACCGCCACGGCGTCCCTCCGCGGTGCCTGGCGCTGTCACGTCCGCGCGCGCTCCAGATCACCGCCCTCGCGCTGATCGCCGGCCTCGCGCTCTTCGTTGCCGCCCACGGGCCGGGGGCGCTCGACCGGCAGTGGCAGTCGTTCAAGAACCCCCTGCTCGCGCTGCCGACCGCCAGCCAGGACAGCTTCCTGCGCTTCGGGGCGATCAGCGGGAACGGCCGCTACCAGTATTGGCAGGCCGCGCTCGACGCCGCCCGCAGCCATCCCTGGGGGGGCATCGGCCCGGGCACGTTCGAGTTCTGGTGGGCGTCCCACGGCGGCTTCTACAGCTACCTGCGAAACGCCCATTCGCTGTTCTTCGAGACCGTGGCCGAGACCGGCTTGCCCGGCCTGGCGCTGCTCGTGCTCGCCCTCGGGCTCTTCCTCGGCCGTGGGGTCGCCCGCGCGGTGGGTGCCGATCCGGAGCGGCGCCTGGTGCTAGCGGCCGCCGTGGGTGGGGGAGTGGCATTCGTGGTCTCGGCCGCGGTGGACTGGGTCTGGCAGCTCCCGGCGGTGGTGGCGGCCTTCTTCGTGCTGGTGGCGATCACCCTCGGGCCGGGCGGGGCGGCCCGGGCCCCGGGAGGGGGCGCCTCGCGCCGGCAGCGAACCGCGCTCGTGGTGGTCGCCGTGGCCGCCCTCCTCGCGCTCGCCCTCCCGCTGATCGCCGCGCGCGACCTGCGCGAGAGCCAGGCCCAGGCGGCCGGCGGGCGGCTCCCGGCGGCGCTGAGGCGGGCCGACGCGGCGCACGGCATCGCACCGTACGCGGCGAGCCCGCCGCTCCAGCGCGCGCTCGTGCTCGAGCTCGAGCGGCACTTTTCGGCGGCGGCCGCCGCCGCCGCCGCGGCGACCCGAGCGGAGCCGACCGACTGGCGTACCTGGCTCGTGGCCTCGCGCCTGGAGGCCGAGCGCGGGGCGCCGGGGGCGGCGCTGGCCGCCTACCGCCGCGCTCGTGCGCTCAACCCCCACTCGCCGGTGTTCCAGCGATGACCGAGCTCGGTTGCGACGAGCTCCCGCCGGAGCTCGAGGCCGGCGAGCGCGCGGCGCTCGAGGAGACGGCGGCGCTGCTCTTCGCCGCCCGCCCGCGGCCGGGTCCAGCCTTCCGCGGCGAGCTCCGCCGCCAGACGGTCTGCCGCGGCGCCAGGCTCGCTCCCCGCCCGCCGGGCCTGCGCCGCCGGGTGCTCGGCTTCCTCGCCCTCGGCGCCGTGCTCATAGCGCTCGGGGCCAGCGGACTCACCGGCCGCGGGCCGCTCGCCCCACCGACCGACGGCGCCGGGCACGTCGCCCAGGTTCGTTGACACTAGTCTAGTTGTAGCTAAGCTAGTCTGAACTAGACTAAGCTAAGCTAATCTTGGGGTTCAATTCAGCTGAGCTGAACTAGACTGAACTAAACTACAAGCTAAGCTAAGCTAAGCTAAGCTAAGCTGGGCCGTGGTTAGCTGAGCTGGTCTGAGGTGAGCTTAGAGCTGACCCGAGGTGAGCTGAGCTGACTCGGGACGTGAGGTGAGTTGAGCTGACCCGGGACCTGCGGTGAGCTGAGCTGACCCGGGACCTGAGGTGAGCTGAGCTGACCTAATCGCCCTCCCCGCCCGCGAGCCCGCTGCCGCCGAGTTCGCGCCGGAGCTTGCGCAGCGAGCGCGAGAGGATCTGCTGCACGTTGGCCAGGCTGAGGCCGAGGAGGTCGGCGATCTCCGGCCCGCGCAGGTCGCCGCCGAAGCGCAGGGCGATCACCTGGCGGTCACGCTCGCCGAGCGTGGCGAGTGCCGCGCTGAGCTCCGGATCGAGCCCGAGGCTCGCCTCCGGGCCCGGCGCGCTCGGCAGGAGGCGCTCGTCGACACCGTCGTCGCCGAGCGGCAGCGGCGGGCTCGCCGGGCGGCGGCGGTGGTGGTCGATCAGCAGGTTCTGGGCGATGGCCAGTAACCACGTGCCGATCGCCCCCTTGGCCGGGTCGTAGCGGCCCCAGGCGCGGACGGCCCGTTCAAAGGTCTGCTGGGTCAGGTCCTCGGCGTCGGCCCGGCGCTCGAGCCGGTAGGCGAAGAACCCGAAGACCCGCCACACGTGTTCGTCGTAGATGTCGGCGAAGTCGCTATCTTGTGCCAGGATGTCTTCTCCCCCGTGGGCACGCCTGGGTGCCGGCGCGGACTGTCCGACGGTGCCCACTGTACAAGCGCCCCGGCCGCCCGTATCGTGTAAAGAAATCCGCGCCGGGGCGCGGATGGGCGACGCAAGGGGGGAAACGACCAGTGCCTGAGCCTCACGAGCCGCAGAGGGCGCGGGGGCTGCGCGTGGGCCTCGTCGGCCTCGGCTACTGGGGACCCAACCTGCTGCGGGTGCTCGCCGACCTGACCGATGTCGAGCTCAGCTGGATCTGCGACCTCGACGAGGAGCGCCTCCGCCGCTTCGAGCGGCGCCACGCGATCGGCCGGATGACCCGGCGCTACGAGGACCTGCTCGAGGATCCGCAGCTCGACGCGATCCTCATCGCCACGCCCGTGTTCACCCACTTCGACATGGCCTCGCGAAGCCTCCTGGCCGGCAAGCACACCTTCGTCGAGAAGCCGCTCGCCGCGTCGGCGGCCGAGGCCGACCGCCTGCTCCAGCTCGCCGCCGAGAGCGAGCTCACCCTGGTGTGCGGTCACACGTTCCTCTGCAGCCCGCCGGTCCGGGCGATCCACGGGATGCTCGACCGCTCAGAGCTCGGGAACATCTACTTCATTTCCTCGAGCCGGGTCAACCTCGGCCTCCACCAGCGCGACACCAGCGTGATCTGGGATCTCGCCCCCCACGACTTCTCGATCCTCTGCTACTGGCTCGGCTGCATGCCGGAGTCGATCCGCGCCCTCGGGCGCGACTCGATCCTCAAGGGCGTGGTCGACGTGGCCTTCATCACGCTGTCCTACGCCCACGGCCTGGTGGTCAACGTCGAGCTGAGCTGGCTGGCCCCGAGCAAGCTGCGCCGGACGGTGGTCGTCGGCAGCCAGAAGATGATCGTCTACGAGGACGGCGCGCCCGAGCCGGTGCGGATCTTCGACCATGGCGTGGTCTACGAGGATCCCGAGACGTTCGGCGCCTACCAGCTCTCCTACCGCACCGGGGACATCACATCCCCCAAGCTTGACACCACCGAGCCGCTGGCCACCCAGCTCGGCGACTTCGTGACGGCCGCGCTCGCGGGGGATCGGTGCCTCCCGCAGGCCCTGCTCGCCCGCGATGTCGTGCAGATGCTCGAGGCGGCGGAGACCTCGCTGCGCTCCGGGGGGACGGCGGTCGAGGTCGCGAGCCCGCGCTTCTCGCGGCCGGGGGCATGAACACCACGGAGGCGCGCGCCCGCGGGGCGCCGAGACCGACACGGCCCGAAAGCCTGGTGGCGCGGCGCTACGCCCGGCGCGACTTTTACCTGCGCCGCATCCTCGCGCTCAGCGACCTGCTCTGCGTCGCCGCCGCCATCGTCGGCGGCCCGGCGCTCCTCGGCGACGGCGTCGGGTTCGACCGCGCCGCCTACGGCTTGGCGAGCGCCCCGGCGTGGATCATCATCTTCAAGCTCTACGGCCTGTATGACCGCGACGTCAAGCGCGTAAGCCACACGACGGTCGACGACGTTCCGGCCCTCGTGCACGCCCTGCTCGTCGGCTGCCTGCTCGAGTGGATCTACTTCCAGGCGCTCGGAACGCCCAAGCTGCTGTTCGCCGACATCCTCGTGTTCGCCGCGCTGGCCGCCGTCCTGCTACTCGCCGGCCGGATCCTCGTGCGGGAGCTGGCCGCGCGAATGATGAGCCCCGAGCGGGTGCTCGTCATCGGCAGTGGAGCCGGGATGCTCGCTCTGGTGGGGAAGATGCTGACCCACCCCAAGTACCGGCTCCAGCCGATCGGCATCATGGTCTCGGGCGACGACGTAGCCGAGGCCTTCGACCTGCCGCTGGTCGGCCGGCTGCTGGAGGACTCGCTCGGGGCCGTCGTCATCGCCCACCGGGTCGGCCGCGTCGTCATCTCCGACGCCGAGCTCGAGGAGGCGGAGCTCCTGACGGTGCTGCGCGAGTGCAAGGCCGCCTCGGTCAAGGTGAGCATGCTCCCGGCGATCTCCAGCGTGATCGGACCCAGCGTCGAGGTCGACCACGTCGCCGGCATCACCGTGCTCGGCATCAACCCGCCCGTCCTCTCCCGGACCTCGGCCCTGCTCAAGCGCTCGGTCGACCTCGCCGGCTCGATCATCCTCCTCACCGTCACCGCGCCGCTGATCCTCCTCCTCGCGCTGATGGTCCGCCTCACCTCGCCCGGCCCGGCCTTCTTCCGCCAGGCGCGGATCGGGCAGGGCGGCCGGGTGTTCACCCTGATCAAACTGCGCACGATGGTCGTCGACGCCGAGGACCGCCAGGCGGCGCTCCTGGCCCAGTCGAAGGATCCCGCCTGGCTGATCCTCGACGTCGACCCCCGGGTCACGCGGGTCGGTCGCTTCCTGCGGACGACGAGCCTCGACGAGCTGCCCCAGCTGTTCAACGTCCTCAAGGGCGAGATGAGCCTCGTCGGGCCGCGACCGCTGATCGCCGCCGACGACTCGAAGATCGTCGACGGCTGGGCCCGCGGAAGGCTCGACCTGACGCCCGGGATGACCGGCCTCTGGCAGGTGCTCGGGCGCACCAGCCTGCCCTTCGAGGAGATGGTCCGGCTCGACTACCTCTACGTGACGAACTGGAGCCTCTGGGGCGACATCCGCCTCATGCTCCGCACGCTGCCGGTCGTCCTGCGGCGCAGCGGAGCGAACTGATGAAGCTGATGTACGTGGTCGGGACGCGTCCGAACTTCGTCAAGGTCGCGCCGGTGATCGCCGAGCTCCGCCGGCGGATGCCCGAGCTGGAGGACACCCTCGTCCACACCGGGCAGCACTACGACGAGCTGATGTCCGACGTGATCCTCGCCGACCTCGGCGTCGGGCGGCCCGACCACATGCTGGCCGTCGGCTCGGGGTCCCACGCCGTCCAGACCGCGCGCGTCATGCAGCGGATCGAGCCGGTGCTCGAGCGCGAGCGGCCGGACCTGGTGATCGTCCCGGGAGACGTCAATTCGACGCTGGCGGTGACGCTCGTCGCGGTCAAGATGGGCATCCGCCTCGCCCATCTCGAGTCCGGCCTGCGGAGCTTCGACCGCACCATGCCCGAGGAGATCAACCGGATCGTCGCCGACCGAGTTCGCCGAGCTCCTCTTCGTCCACTGCGAGGACGCGATCGAGAACCTCGAGCGCCGAGGGGATCACGCCGGCGGGCGTCCACTTCGTCGGCAACACAATGATCGACAGCCTGGTGGCCATGGAGCCGCGCTTCCGCGCCGCCGGCTGCGCCGGCCGCCTGGGGCTGCGTCGGGCGCGACTACCTGCTGGTCACCCTCCATCGCCCGGCCCTGGTCGACGGTCCCCTGCTGGCGGAGGTGATGCAGGCGCTGGGCGAGCTCGCCCGGGAGATCCCGGTGGTCTTCCCGGTCCATCCCCGCACGCGCAAGATGCTCGACGGCGGCGGCGGCGGCTGCCGCCCGGGGTCCTTCTGCTCGAGCCGCTCGGCTACCTCGACTTCCTCTCGCTGGAGGCCGACGCCGCCGCCGTGCTCACCGACTCGGGCGGGGTCCAGGAGGAGACGACCTTCCTCGGGGTCCCGTGCTTCACCCTGCGGGCCAACACCGAGCGACCGGTGACCATCCGGGCCGGCACCAACACCCTGCTCGGGCTCGATCCCGCCGCGATCGCCGACATCCTGCCGGCGATCGCCGGGCCCCCGGAGGCTTCGTCGGGACCGCCGCCCCTGTGGGACGGCTGCGCCGCGCGGCGCCTCGCCGATGTGCTCGAGCGGGTCGCAGGCCCGCCTCTGCTGCTGACGCCGGCCGCCTTCCGGCCCCCCGCCGGATATCGTCCCCGGTCTGCGACAGGTCCTCCAGAACGCCTCCGGCGCCACCTTCGTCCGCGACGTGCCGGCGCCGGCCTGCCCGCCGGCGAGCGTGCTCGTGCGCAACGAGTTCTCCGCCGTGAGCTCGGGAACCGAGCGCTCGCGGGTGGCCGCTGCCCAGAGGTCGCTGGTCAGCCGGGTGCATCGAGCGCCCGGAGCTCGCGCTCAAGGTCGTCGAGCGCGTCCGGGCCGACGGCATCCGCGGCACGCACGAGATCGTCCGCCGGGCGCGCAGCGAGGAGACGGCGACCGGCTACAGCTCGGCCGGGACGGTGCTCGAGGTCGGCGGGGCGGTCCGCGGCCTGGTCCCGGGAGACCGGGTGGCCTGCGCTGGGGCGGGCTTCGCCAACCACGCCGAGGTGGTCAGCCGTGCCCGGCAACCTCTGCGCCCGGGTCCCGCCCGGCGTGGCGATGGAGGCGGCGGCGCTGACCACGATCGCCGCGATCGCCCTCCACGGGCATGCGTTTGGCCGAGGTGCGCCTCGGCGACGCGTGGCGGTCGTCGGCTGTGGGCTGGTCGGGCCAGCTCACCATCCGCCTGCTGGCGGCGGCCGGGGCGGAGATCTTCGCCCTAGATCTCGACGGGAGGCGGGTCGACTGGGCGCTGGCCGGCGGTGCCCACCACGGGTTCGCGGTCGACCCCCGGGACGCTGGAGGCGGTGCGGGTGGCGGCGGGGGATCTCGGCGTCGACCAGGCGCTGGTCACCGCGGCATCGAGCACTAGCGAGCCGCTGGTCCTCGCCGCCGACCTCGTCCGCGACCGGGGCAGCGGTGGTGCTGGTGGGCGACGTCCCCGTCGAGGCCCCACGCAGCATCTTCTTCGCCAAGGAACTCGAGTTCCGGGTCTCGCGGTCCTACGGGCCCGGCCGTTACGACGCCGAGTACGAGCGCAGGGGCCTCGACTATCCGATCGGCTACGTCCGCTGGACCGAGCAGCGCAACATGGCCTGCGTGCTCGACCTCCAGGCCCGGGGCGCCATCGACCTCCAGGACCTGATCGAGGAGGTGGTGCCAATCGAGCGGGCTCGCCGAGGTCTACGACCGCCTCACCGGGCCGGCTGCGGGTCGCCCGCAAGGAGCGTTCGCCTTCTCCTACGCCGAATCGGCGGGCGCATCGGCGGGCGAGCCGGCAGGCGAACTGCGGGCGGGCCGACGGCCGCCGCGGCCGCCGACCCGGCGCTTGCCGAGTCCCCGCCCGCCGCCGCGCCATCGGGGGCGGCGGTGGCCGCCGCGGGGTTCGCCGGGACTGCGTCCGCCTCCGTGCCGCTGGGCACCCGCGGGCCGATGCGAATCGGGCTCATCGGACCCGGCGGCTTCGCCCGGGCGGTCCTGGTGCCCACCCTGCGGGCGGCCGGAGCGGCGCTCGAGGTGGTGGCCGGGGGATCGGGTCCGGTGGCCGAGGCCGCGGTGCGGGCCGGCGAGTTTGCCCGGGTGGGGGAGAGCGCGGCGGCGGTGATCGCCGACGACGCGGTCGACGCCGTGGTCATCGCCACCCGTCACGGGTCCCACGCGGCGCTGGCGGCGGCGGCCCTGAGGGCGGGCAAGCACGTGTTCTGCGAGAAGCCGCTCGCCCTGGAGCGGGCTGGTCTCGACGAAGTCCTGGCCGCGGCGGAGCGGGCCCAGCGGATCCTCGCCGTCGGGTTCAACCGCCGCTTCGCCCCTCAGGTGGTGACCATGCGCGAGTTCCTGAGCGCCGCCGGCGGTCCGATGACCGCGGTTTACCGGGTCAGCGCCGGACCGGTCGACCTCGGCCATTGGGTGCACGATCCGGTCGAGGGCGGGGGCCGGATCGTCGGGGAGGGGTGCCACTTCCTGGACACCCTCGTCTATCTCATGGCCAGCCCGATAACCGAGGTCCACGCCCGCGGCTTCGGGCGCCCGGACCAGCCGCGGGCCGCCACCGACAACCTCGTCCTCACCCTGACCTTCGCCGACCGCTCGGTGGCCACCGTGGCCTACGTCGCCGAGGGAGGAACGCGCCTGGGCAAGGAGCGGATCGAGGTCTTCGCCCCCGGGCGCACCGCCGTCCTCGACGACTTCCACACCCTCTCCCTCCACGACGAGGCCAAGCCCCGGACCGAGCGCCTGCGCGCCCCCGACAAGGGTCACGCCGCCGAGATCGAGGCCTTCCTGGCCGGGGTGCGGGCCGGCCGGCCGCCGATCGACCTGGCGGTGGTGGCCAACGTCCACCGGGCGTGCTTCGCCGCCGTCGAATCGCTGCGGACCGGGCTCCCGGTCAAGCCGTAGCCTCGCGACGGGTCGCGGTCGCCAAGGCCGAACTCGTCACTGCCTGGAGGTCCGCTCGGCCCGGGACGGGCGAAATCAGCGAGGGCTCTAGGCTGGTCTCATCGTCCCTCGTCCCGCCGTCGCCTTCGCACCGACCGCCTACCAAGCCTTCCGCTTCGTGGGGCGTGAGATCGATGGCGAGGGGCGCGTACGCCTGAGCTACGCCCTGGACGAGGAGATCGCCTTCTTCGAGGAGTTCGACCTCCCGGCCGGGACACGGGTGGCGCCCGCGGACCGGGAGCGCATCGACGGGCTGCTCTCGCTACTGCACTGGGTGGCCGGGGTCAGCTACTACAAGACGGCCGCGCCCGGAGTGGTGGTGCTGGAGGGAGCGCCGCCGCCGGGGCCGGCGACGGCGGCCCTGCTCGATGCCCTCTACTCGGAGGGGCTCGGGGAGTTCGCCTTCGTCAACGGGCTGCCCCGCCTACCCCGTCCGCGGTTTCCGGTCCGGGCCGGCTCCCGCGCCGCGACCGCCGGTCGCACGGCCGTCGCGGGTCCTCGTCCCCGTCGGCGGGGGCAAGGACTCGGTGGTGGCGCTGGAGGCGGTGCGCCGGTCGGGCTGCGAGCTGGCCCTGTTCTCGGTCGGGCGGGCGGCGCCGATCCTCCGCACGGCGCAGGTGGCCGGACTTCCGCACCTGGTCGCCGATCGGCGCCTTGATCCTCGGCCTGGCCGAGCTCAACCGGGCGGGAGCGCTCAACGGGCACGTGCCGATCACCGCCATCGTCACCTGCGTGGCCCTGCTCACCGCCGCCCTGCACGGTTTCGATGCCGTGGCCATGGCCAATGAGCGCTCGGCCTCGAGCGGCAACCTCCGCTGGGACGGCATCGAGGTCAACCACCAGTTCAGCAAGGGGTTCGCCGCCGAGCGGCTGATGCGGGCGGCGGCGGCCGAGCAGGGAGGGGGGGTCGACGTGTTCTCCGTCCTGCGCCCGGCCTCGGAGCTGGCCATCGCCCGGGCCTTCGCCCGCCTCGAGCCCTACCACCGGGCGTTCACCAGCTGCAACGCCATCTTCCGCCTCGATCCGGCCCTGCGGGCGGCGTCATGGTGCTGCGAGTGCCCCAAGTGCCGCTTCGTCTACCTGATGCTGGCGCCGTTCAGCGATCCGGCCCACCTGCGGGCGGTGTTCGGGCGCGATCTGCTCGACGAGGAGGACCAGTTCGCCGGGTTCGCCCTGCTCACCGCCACCGGCGGGAACAAGCCGTTCGAGTGCGTCGGCGAGGAGGAGGAGAGCCTGGCGGCCATCCGCATGCTGGCCGCTGACCCGCGCTGGGGCGAGCACCGCGTGGTGCGCCGGCTGGTGGCCGAGGTGCTCGATACCACGCCGCCCGGCGCCGGGTCGCCAGAGGTGGCGCTGGCCCTGAGCGACGAGCATGCCGTGCCGGCGGCGCTGCTGGCGGAGGTCCGTGCGCTTCTCGGAGCTTGACGGGGCGAGCGTCGGGGTGTGGGGCGCCGGGCGCGAGATCCGCTCCCTGGCCGCTGCGCTCGGTCGGCGCCTGCCCTCGACGCGGATCGTGGTGGTCGCCTCTGACCAGCCGCTCGATCCGGCCGTCCTGCGCGAGCTCGGGGCGCCGTTCGCCCGCGCGGTGACCGGAGACGCGGTGGTGGGGGCGCTCGGGGCGTGCGACGTGGTGATCCGCTCCCCCGGGGTATCGATCCACCGGCCCGAGCTGCGGGAGCTGCGCGAGCGCGGCGTGCCGGTGACCACCGCCACCGCGCTGTGGCTGGCCCAGACGAGCGGGGCCGGGGTCATCGGGGTGACGGGGACCAAGGGCAAGAGCACGACGGCGGCGCTCCTCTGCCACCTGATCCGGGCATCGGGCCGCCCGGCACGCCTGGCGGGGAACATCGGGGTGCCGGCCCTCGACCTGCTCGACCGCCCGACCGGGGAGCTGGCGGTGATCGAGCTCTCGAGTTACCAGATCGCCGATCTCGAGGTGGGGCCCGAGGTGGTGGTTATCACCAACCTCTACCCGGAGCACGCCGACTGGCACGGATCCCACGCCGCCTACCGGGCCGAGAAGCTGCGGATCCTGGGGCTGCCAGGCGTCAGAGCCAGCGTTCTGAACGCCCGCGATCCTGAGCTCGTGGCCGCTTCGGCCGGGGCTCCGGACCCGACCTTCTACGGGCGCCCGGAGGGCTGGGACGTGACCGGCGGCGGCGTCGCCTTCGAGGGCCGGGTCGAGCTGGTGGCCGGCGAGCTTCCCCTGCGCGGGGAGCACAACGCCCTCAACCTGTGCGCGGCGCTCAGCGCCCTGCGTCCGTGCGGGGTGGCCACGCCCGCGCTGCCCGGCGCTCTGCGCGGGTTCGCCGCGCTCCCCCACCGCCTGGAGGTGGTGGCCGAGCGCGATGGGGTGGTGTGGGTCAACGACAGCATCTCCACCACCCCGGAGTCGACGCTGGCCGCCCTGGAGAGCTTTCGCGACCGCGAGGTCGTCCTCCTCGCCGGGGGGCAGGACCGCGGCCAGGACTACGCCCGCCTGGGGCGGGAGCTCGCCGGGCGGGGGGCGGTGGTGGTGGGGCTGCCGGTGACCGGCGGGCGGCTGGTGGGGGCGGCGCGGGCGGCCGGGCTGGCGGCGGCGCGGGCGCTCGAGGCTCCCGACCTGGCGGCGGCGGTTCTCGTGGCGCGGGGCCTGGCGTCGCCCGGCGCCGCGGTGCTCCTCTCGCCGGCCGCCCCGAGCTACCACGCCTACCGCGACTTCGAGGCGCGGGGCGAGCACTTCCGGCAGCTGGTGGGCGGCGTCTAGTGTGCCGTTTGGCTAATTCGTGTGCAGTATCGGGTGATGGATTCGAGGATTTGGTCGGCGGTCTTGGTCCATACGTAGGGTCTGGGGTTCTCGTTCCAGGTCTCGATCCAGTCGCGGATGTCTTTGTTGAGCGCGGCGACGGAGTGGTGGGTGGATCGCTTGAGTTTCTTGTTGGTGAGCTCGGCGAACCACCGCTCGACGAGGTTCAGCCAGCTGCTGGAGGTTGGGGTGAAGTGCAGCTTGAAGCGGGGGTGGGCGAGCAGCCAGCGTTTGATCACCGGCGTCTTGTGGGTGGAGGCGTTGTCGAGCACGAGATGCACGTCGAGTTCGGGGGGGACGTGTTGGTCGATCGTCTGCAGGAACTTCTTGAACTCGATCGCGCGATGACGAGCGTGCAGTTTGCCGATCACGTTCCCGCTCGCGAGGTCTAGGGCGGCGTACAGACTCGAGGTTCCGTGGCGCTTGTAGTCGTGGGTCGCGCGCTCGGGTACACCCGGGAGCATCGGCAGGATCGGCGCGGTGCGGTCCAACGCCTGGATCTGGCTCTTCTCGTCTACGGCCAGCACCACCGCGCGCTCAGGCGGGTCGAGATAGAGACCGACGACGTCGCGGACCTTCGCGGCGAACTGCGGGTCCTTGGAGAGCTTCCACTTCTCCTGCCGGTGGGGCTGGAGCCCGAACGCGCGCCAGATCTCGAACACCGCCGATTGCGTGAGCCCGACCTCCCGGGCCATCGACCGCGTCGACCAGTGCGTCGCGTCCCTGGGTGTGGTCTCGAGCGTCTTGATGATCACCTCATCAACCTGCTGATCGGTGATCGTTCGCGGCCGCCCCGGCCGCGGCTCGTCAACCAGCCCATCAAGCCGCTCAGCCGCGAAGCGATTGCGCCACTTACGGACTGTCGCGACATGAATCCCAAGGTTCCTCGCGATCTGGCTACTACTCGGTCCCTCGGCCGCGGCGAGCACAATCCGCGCCCGCAACGCCAACGCCTGCGCGCTCGAGCGACGCTGCGACCACGACACCAACTGCTCACGCTCACCCTCGGTGAGCTCAATCGAAACTGCGATAGGAGATGGCATGACCCAAGCCTTCCCCACCTACCCACGAATTAAACCATCAAGACACTAGAGTGGTTGAGCGGCTCAGGCGTCGGCTTCCTCGGCGCGCGCGATCCGGCGCAAGCCGTGGTCCAGGGTCGACAGCTTGGCGTCGCATGACAGAGCCGCCGCCAGGGCGAGGGCATCCGGCAGGCGCAGGGAGCGATGGCGGGCGCGTAGGTCGGCGGCGCGCCGCGCAACCTCACGATCGATGGGAATCAGGCGGGCCTGGATCGCTTGGAGAAACCCGTCCACCTCGGCGTCGGTGTGGCGCGCAAGCGGACGCACCATCACCTCGGCATACATGCTGGCGCCGATGACGATCTCCGTGGCGCCGGTCAAGTGGGCGCGCAGCTCCTCGATCGCGCGCTCGTGCTGAGCGTCGGCAACATCTAGGAAGGCGATGATGATGTCAGCGTCGAGGCCTACTCGCGCCACTCGCCACGGAGCTGGTCGAGGTGACCCGGCGGATAGGTGCCGGGGGGCTGGCTCCCCGCGTAGCGGCGGAGTAGGTCCTCGGCGCGTTCGACCTCGATCCGGCCGGTTCCAGACGCGCGGACGACCACTTCATCACCGGCGGCGAGACCCGCCTCGCGCAGGACCCGGACGGGAATCGTCACCTGGTGCTTACCCGAGAGCTTACTCATCGCTTTACGAAAATACCAGATCGTAAAGGGAAATGTCTACATTTACCTGTGGCCTCCAGCGGGAACGGAGCGGCTGAGGAAAGGAGGCCGAGACGTACAAGCATGTCCTGGATCCGGTGTCCCACTCGCTGGGGCTTTCGCGGTGGCCCTGGTGGCCGACACGGCGCCGGTGGCCTTCGGGGCGATCGCCATCCCCATCACCACCCTGGCCCAGGTCACCGGCCTGCCGCGGCACGACCTGAGCGTGATGGTCGGGCGCCAGTTCCCGCTCTTGGCCCTCGTGCTGCCGACACTGCTCGTCTTCATGGTCGACGGACGGCGCGGCGTGCGCGAGGCGTGGCCGGCGGCGCTGACCGCCGGCGGCGGTGTTCGCCGCCATGCAGTTCGCCGCCTCCAACTACATCTCGCCCGAGCTGACCGACATCCTCGCCGCCCTGAGCTCGGCCGCCGCCCTGGTCGCCCTGCTCCTGGTGTGGTCGCCGCGGTCGCCGGCGACGACCACGGCGGCGGCGGCCCCCAAGCGGCCAGCGATCGCCGGGGCCGCCGGGCCGACGCGGCGCTCGAGCGGCGCGTGGCCGCCGACGAGGGTGGGCCGGTGCGCCGGGCGGACATGATCGCCGCCTTCGCGCCCTACGCGATCATCATCCTCGTGCTCGGGGTGTGCAGCCTCCACGGCATCGCCGCGCAGCTCGACGCCGCCACCGACAAGTTCGACTGGCCGGGCCTCCACGTGCTCAACGGCGGCCGGGAAGGCCCCGTCCAGCGTCGTCTTCAAGCTCAACTGGCTGACCGCCGCCGGTACCCAGCTCCTGGTGGCGGGCGTGCTCTCGGCCGCCGTGCTCCGGGTCGGGATCGGGCGGGCCGCTCGCCGTCTACGCCGCCACCCTGCGCCTCCTGTTCTGGCCCATCGTCACCGTGTGCGCGGTTCTGGCCCTGGCCTACGTGATGAACCTCTCCGGGCAGACCATCACCCTGGGGACGTGGGCGGCCGGCGCCGGCGGGTTCTTCGCCTTCCTCTCGCCGCTGATCGGGTGGTTCGGCACGGCGGTGACCGGATCGGACACCTCGAGCAACTCCCTGTTCGGGGCCCTCCAGGTGGCGGCGGCCAAGCACGCCCACCTCAAGCCGGTGCTGATGGCGGCGGGCAACAGCTCGGGCGGGGTCCTGGCCAAGATGGTCTCGCCCCAGAACCTGGCCATCGGGGCGGCGGCGGTGGGGCTGGGCGGCCAGGAGGGCGACCTCTTCCGCAAGGTGATCGGCTGGAGCCTGCTGCTCGTGCCGGCCATGGCCGTGCTCGTCCTGCTCCAGTCCACGGCCGTCCTCTCGTGGATGGTGCCGTGAGGGTGCCCGCGGTGACGGCGCAGAAGCGCCGGGGGCACGGGCGATGAGCGGGCCGGCGATCGACCTGCGGGGCCCGGTGGAGGTGGGGTGGATGGAGATCCTCAGCGGGGACGCCCTGGCCTTCCTCGCCGAGCTCCAGCGGCGCTTCGGCCCCCGGCGCGCCGGAGCTGCTACGCGCCCGCGAGGAGCGGCGGGCCCGGCTGCGGGCGGGCGAGCGGCTCGACTTCCTCGACGGAGACGCGCGAGGTCCGCGAGGGGGACTGGCGGGTCGCCCCGGCGCCGGAGGATCTCCAGCAGCGCTGGGTGGAGATCACCGGCCCGACCGATCGCAAGCTGACGATCAACGCCCTCAACTCGGGCGCCGACGGGTTCATGGCCGACTTCGAGGACGCCAACGCCCCGACCTGGCAGAACATGGTCGAGGGCCAGTCGAACCTGCGCGACGCGGTCGACGGCACGATCACCTACGACAGCCCCGACGGGAGCCACTACGAGCTCGGCCCGCGAGCCGGCCACCCTGCTCGTCCGCCCGCGCGGCTGGCACCTGCCCGAGCGCCACCTGCTGGTCGACGGGGAGCCGATGGCCGGCGCGCTGATGGACTTCGGCCTCTACTTCTTCCACTGCGCCCAGCGGCTCATCGACCGCGGCTCCGGGCCCTACTTCTACCTGCCCAAGCTCGAGTCCCACCGCGAGGCCCGGCTGTGGAACGACGTCTTCTGCTTCGCCCAGGACGCCCTCGGACATCCCGCGCGGGCACCATCAAGGCCACCGTGCTGATCGAGACGCTCCCGGCCGCCTTCGAGATGGAGGAGATCCTCTTCGAGCTGCGCGAGCACTCGGCCGGGCTGAACGCCGGGCGCTGGGACTACATCTTCTCGGCCATCAAGTGCTTCCCCGAGCGACCGCGAGTACGTGCTGCCCGACCGCGGCGAGGTGACGATGACCGTGCCGTTCATGCGCGCCTACGCCGAGCTGCTGGCCGCCACCTGCCACCGCCGGGGCGCCCACGCCATGGGCGGCATGGCGGCGCTGATCCCCTCGCGCAGCGACCCGGAGGCCAACGAGCGGGCGCTGGCCGGGGTGCGGGCCGACAAGGAGCGCGAGGTCGAGCAGGGCTACGACGGCACCTGGGTGGCCCACCCCGACCTGGTGCCGGTCGCCCGGGAGGTGTTCGACGCGCGGGCTGGGCGGCCGACCCAACCAGCTCGAGCGCCAGCCCGAGGTGGCGGTCGGCGCCGCGGAACTGCTCGACCTGGCCTCGACCCCGGGCTCGATCACCGAGCAGGGCCTGCGCACCAACGTGAGCGTCGGCTTCCAGTACGTCTCGTTCTGGCTCGCCGGCCGCGGGGCGGCGGCGATCGACAAGCTGATGGAGGACGCGGCCACCGCCGAGATCTCCCGCACCCAGATCTGGCAGTGGGTCCACCACGGCGTCCAGCTGCCGACGGCCGCACGGTCACCCCCGAGCTGGTGCGCCAGGTGATCGACGAGGAGACGGCGAAGATCCGCGAGCAGGTCGGCGAGGAGACCTGGCGGGCGGGCCGCCCGCGGAGACCCGCGAGATCTTCGAGCGGGTCGCCCTCTCGCCCGAGCTGATCGAGTTCCTGACCCTCCCCGCCTACGAGCACCTGACTGAGCGTCGGTGGCGGACACCGCGCCGCCGCTGAACCTCGAAGACTACGAGCGCCTGGCCGAGCAGGCGCTCGAAGCCGGACGGTTCGGCTACTTCGCTGGCGGGGCGGGCGACGAACGAACGCTGCGGACAACGTGGCCGCCTACGCGCGGTGGTCGCTGCGCCCGCGAATACTGGTGGACGTGGGCGCGGTGAGCCCGGCGACGACGATGTTGGGGATCCCGGTGTCCATGCCCGTCCTGGTGGCCCCGACGGCCTTCCAGCGTCTGGCCCATCCCGACGGTGAGCCGGCGGCGGCCCGGGCGGCGGCGGCCGCGGGCACCATCTGCTGCCTCTCCACGCTGGCCACGGCCACCCCGGCGGCGGTGGCCGAGGCAGCGCCCGGCGGCGCCACTGGCTCCAGCTCTACTGCTACCGCGACCGGGGAATCACCCACGCCCTGGTCGAGCAGGCGGTGGAATCGGGGTTCAAGGCCATCGTCCTCACCGTTGACATGCCCTACCTCGGGCGCCGGGAGCGGGATCTGCGCACCGGGTTCGCCGTGCCGGCCGAGATCGAGGTCCCGAGCTTCGCGGCGGCGAGCGCCGGCCGGCGGACGGCCACCCTGGCGGAGATGGTCGAACTCCTCGACCCGACCCTGAGCTGGCGCGACGTCGAGGAGCTCGCCGGGATGTCTGGCCTGCCGCTGGTGGTCAAGGGGGTGCTCGGCGGGGAGGACGCCCGCCTGGCGCGCGAGAGCGGGGCGGCGGGAATCGTCGTCTCCAACCACGGCGGTCGCCAGCTCGACGGGGTGATGGCCTCGCTGGACGCGCTGCCCGAAGTGGTGGAGGCGGTCGACGGAGCGATCCCGGTGCTGGTCGACGGCGGGGTGCGGCGGGGAATCGACGTGGCAAGGGCGCTGGCGCTCGGCGCCCAGGCGGTGATGGTCGGGCGTCCGGTGGTGTGGGGCTGGCGGCAGGGGGCGAGGCGGGGGTGTACGGCGTGCTCGAGCTGCTGCGTGAGGAGGTCACGCTGGCGCTCGCCCTCCTCGGCTGCCCTTCGCCGCGGGACGTCGGACGGGGTCACGTCGGGCGGGCGGGGGGACCGATCAGGTGAGGACGCCCGCGGCCGGCGGGTACGGCGTCCAGTGCGCGGGGGAGAGCGGCCGTGACAATGGCCACACCGTGGTCTGGGCGCGGGCGAGAACGGCGGCCATGTCGTGGAACACGGCTCGCACCAGGTCCTCGGCGCGGGCATCGGAGCCGATCACCAGCCCGGCGGCCGCGTCGAGCAACTGCTCCTGGGTGAGCGGGGTGGCGGTGCGTCCGGCGGCGGGGATCGCCGCCAGCGCCACCGGCGCGCCGTCGAGGCAGAAGGCGCCGAAGCGCGAGGCGTAGGCGAACAGGTCGTCGACCTCGAGGTGGCTGTCGTCCATGGCGAAGCCGCATCCTCGAGGCGGCCGAGGCGGTAGCTGATCTCCGACCAGGTGAGCTGGGTGACCTGGGCCGGGGTGGCCCAGAGCACCGCCGCCCGGACGCGGTCCCGGGACTGGCGAAGAGGGTGGCGGGCATGGCGCCGTAGAGGTTGGGGGAGGCCGCGGCGCCGACATCGAAGTCGTGGAGGTCGCCGGCGAGGACGAGCGCGGCCCGGTCGGCGGCGAGGGGGAAGTGGGCGAACTTCATGGTCAGGGGACGGGAGCGGCGTTGGAGCCGAAGGCCAGGACGGGATGGCGGTCTCGGCGAAGGCGCTGACCGTGGATCGGCGCTGGGCCGGGTCGAGGTCGTCGAGAAGCTGGACCCGGCGGTCGCGCAGGAGGTATGAGCGGGCCGGGCGCTCCCAGGGGTAGGCGGGGCCCGCTTGAGGAGGGCCGGCTGGTACTCGCGCCGGCCGAGCGCGGCCGCCAGATCCTTGTAGAAGGCGCGAACCGCTCGTGGTCGAGGGCTAGGCGGTCGAGCAGTTCGGGCTCGGTGATCGGGGGCCAATCGCGCACCCATCGACCTTACGTCAGCAGCCCGGGCACCGCCTGGGGCCGTTTTCGTCGGGCCGCCCGAGACGCGTACATCTGCCGAAGGGCCACCTGAGCCAGGGCATGATCTGTGTGCGGCGCGTGCCAGACGACGACCAGGAGGCGATCGATGAGCCCCGAGGGGCGGCGGACCGAGCGTGCGCTTAGCTTAGCTCATCTCGGGGGAAGGCCTGATCCTCGCGAGCCGATCACCCGGGCGGGATTTCCGCCAACGATCTCAAGCTCAGCCACATCGCGTGTGACCACCGCCCCGGCCGCGACGATCGCCCCGCGCCCGATGCGTCGCCCGGGGAGGACGATGGCGCCGTGGCCGATCCACACCCCGTCCTCGATCACGGGGATCTCCAAGGCGCCGTCCCCTGGCTGCGGATGGGTACGTTGGGATCGTCGTGGCGGTGATTGCGGCAGAGGATGACCACCTCGGGGGCCATCATCACATCCCGGCCGATGTCTGCCCCGTAGACCCTGGCGTCGCGCCCGAGGCCTGACCCGTCCCCGAGCGAGACATGCCCCCCGTCAGCGAAGAAGAAGCCTGGCTCGACGTTGATCCAGGTGCCGCTGGACGCGAAAAGCTCCGCGACACACCCTGCCGCGAAGCCGTCGCCAGAGGTCACCTAGGGGGAACTCGAGGCCCGGGAGCCGGCGGGCGAGTCCGTAGTAGGCCACGAGTGCAGCAGCGCGCCGCCATCCGCCTCATCCGACCTCGGCCCCTCCAGGAACCGCCTCCCCCAGAGCTCGAGGGAGATCAGGGAGAAGAGCTGGCGGGTGTGGTCGGCGGCGCCGCGCCGGTGCTCGTCGACGAGGCGCTCGACGTAGCCGAGGTCGAAGAGCTCGCCCCCGAGCCGCGGCGCCTCGAGGAGCACGCGCCGGGCGTCGTCGCCGGGATCCTCGCGCAGCCAGCGCCCGACCGGGGTGGCGAAGCCGCGCTCCCGGCGGTGGATGATGCGGGCGGGAAGGACGCCGCGCATGGCCCGCTTGAGCACCGCCTTGCGCTGGCCGTGGCGAAGCTTGTGCGCGGTGGGGAGCGACTCGACGTACTCGACGAGCTCACGGTCGAGGAACGGGACGCGCATCTCCACCGATTCTGCCATCGACATCTTGTCGCCGACGAGGAGGAGGTCGTCGGGCAGCCACAGGCGGGTGTCGACGTGGAGCATCTGCCCGAGGGGATCCCGGTCGAGCACCCGGGCGCGGTGGCGCTCCACGCAGTCCGACGGTCGCTCCCCCGAGCGGGCGAGGAACTCACGCAGCTGGGGGTGGTAGAGGCGGTGCTTCTGCTCGTCGGTGAACACGGCGTAGATGTTCATGAAGCGATCGAGGGTGTCGGGGTGGCGCACCGCGCGCAGTCCGCGCTCGAGCCGCGGCGAGGAGGTCCGCTCGGCCAGGCTCGCCAGCGGGGCGCCCAGCCCGAGGCGGGCGACGGCCCCCAGCGCGGGGGAGGCGAGCCATTCGCCGAGGTAGCGCCAGTAGCCGGCGAGCATCTCGTCCGCGCCCTGACCGCTCAGGAGCACGGGGACCGAGGCGCCGGCCAGGCGGGAGACGGCGCGGAAGCCGATGGCCGAGGAGGTCGCCACCGGCTCCTCGAGCTGCTTGATGACGCCCTCGAGGTCGCGAGCGAAGTCGCCGGCGGGGAGGACGACGTCGGAATGGTCGGTCCCGAACAGGGCCGCCGTCTCGCGGGCCAGGGCGGTCTCGTCGGCGTCGCCGCCGCCCTCGAAGCCGACGGTGAACGTCTTCACCTGGCTGCTCGAGCGGGCCATCATCGCCACCACCGCCGCCGAGTCGATGCCCCCGCTGAGCATCGCCCCGATCGGGCGGTCGCTCATCATCTGACGCCGGACCGCGAGTTCGAAGCGGTCGCAAAGCTCATCCGCGGCTGCCTGGAAGCACACATCCCGGCGCGGGACGGCGGCGGCGTCCCAGTAGCGTCGGCGGGTGACTCGGCCAGCGCACAGGACCAGGGTGGTCGCCGGCTCGAGCTTCTCGACGCCGTCCAGCAGGGTTCGCGGGGCCGGAGTGAAGCGGAAGGTCAGGTGCTCGTCGAGGGCGTGGAGGTCGAGCCGGCGCGGGAACCCGGGGGTCGCGCAGGAGGGCCTTGAGCTCGGAGGCGAAGCGCAGGCCGGCGCCGTCACGGTGGAGGTAGAGCGGCTTGACCCCGAGCTGGTCGCGGGCCAGGACGAGCCGGCGGGCTCGAACATCCCACAGGGCGATGGCGAAGATCCCGTCCAAGCGCTCGACGAAGCGCTCGCCGAGTTCCTCGTAGAGCGTGGGCGATGACCTCGCCGTCGGTGCGCGAGGCCAGGCGGTGGCCGCGGCCTGCCAGCCATCGGCGCAGATCCTGGTGGTTGTAGATCTCGCCGTTGAACACGACGCGGACACCTCCGTCCTCGTTGGAGAGCGGCTGCTCGCCGCCGGCGACGTCGACGATGGCCAGCCGTCGCATGCCCAGGCCCACCTCGCCGTCGATCCAGTGGCCGCTGCCATCGGGACCGCGGTGGGTCATCGCCGCCACCATCGACCCCAGGGTCCCGGGGTCGACCGCCGCGCCGGGGGTCACCATGCCGGCAATCCCGCACATCGCTCTGGCCCCGCCCGCGCGCCCGGCCGGCGCTAGCTGGCGCTCCGACGGCACGGACCACGGCGCCGGGCCGCCGCCACTGTCGCCCCCACAAAGGTCCCGACGATCTGGTGGCTTCGCCGGCGCAGCTCGGCGAGGGCCACCGGCTGGTGCGTGCGCGGGGCCAGGCCGGCGAGCTCCTCAGGACTGTGCAGCCGGCGCAGGCGGCCCTGCTCGACGAGCTCGTCGTCGACCGCGGAGCGGCGTCCGGCGAACACGGTGTAGGTCGGCACGCCGAGCAGCGCCGCCTCCCGGGTCATCGTCCCC
>CAVXPW010000008.1:0-57832 GCA_963763785.1 uncultured Solirubrobacterales bacterium
CGGCTTCCAGTACGCGTGGCCGCCGCTCGCCTACTCGGTGCGCGACGACGCCGAGGCGGCGCGGCTCTACTCGCTGGTCACCACCTACTACGTCCTGGCCACCGGGACCGTGGTCACCGGCGTCACGCTGCTCGGCCGGTGGCTGGTCCGGCTGCTGGCCGCCCCGTCGTACTACGCCGCCCACGCCGCCCTGCCCTGGCTCGCCCTCGGCTGGGCGCTCTACGGCCTCTACCTCGTCTTCGTCGTGATCGCCGGCCGGGCCCGGATGACCGTGCGCACCCTGCCGCCGGCCCTGCTCGGCCTGGCGGTCAACGTGGCCGGCCTGTTCCTGCTCGTCCCGGTGTGGGGGATCGCCGGAGCGGGGATCGCCCTGTGCGCGGCCTACGCAGCGATGATCGTCTCGGTCTACTTCCTCACCCGCCGCCTGTTCACGGTCGGCTTCGAGTGGGGGCGCCTGGCGCGGCTGGCGCTCGTGCTGGCCGGCGTCGCGGTGGCCGGCGAGCTCGCCCTGCCGACCCACGGTCTCGTCGGCTTTGCGAGCCGCGGACTGGCCGCGGCGCTCGTCCTGCCGCTGCTGGCCGGGACCGGGTTCTTCCGACGAGGGGAGATCGACGGGGTGCGGGCGCTCGTGGCGCGCGTGCGGCGGCGGCGCAGCGGGGGGGGCGCCGCGGGCGGGACCGGGCCCGGAGCCGGGGGCGGCCCGGGCGAGGAGGACCGCGGCGGCTGAGCGCCGGGTGGCCGGCGACGTGTTCGCCGGCTGGGGCGGCGAAGAGCGCCTCCGTCGCCGGCCGGGCGGCCCTACCCAAGCGTCGTGAGCTTCCAGCCACCGCCCTCGCGGACCAGCGTCTCGTTGAGCGTCCGAATCGTCCCCGAGACCGTCGATGACGCCGTGACCGTCGCGTGATCGCCGGTCACGTTGATCGAGCTGAAGCTGACACCGCGGGCGGCCTGCACGCGGACCGCTGTGGGCGTGGGATTGGCGCTGGTCTTCTCCGCCTGCGCCAACGCGCCTGGGCAATCGTATTTCGTGGTCGGGGTGCGGAGGGTGCCCTGCCGGGCAGCCGCGATGATCTGCGCCCGCAGCGTCGACGACAGCTGATCGCAGGCGGCCGTCCAGTCGCCGCGGGCGAAGGCCGTGAGGAACCGCTGCATGGCCTGCCTGACTGCCGTCCGGTTCGCCGACAACCCTGCGCTGCTGCTGCTTGCGCTCGTGCTGCTACCGCTGGTGCTGCTTCCGCTCGTACTGCTCCCGCTCGTACTGCTCCCGCTGGTGCTGCTCGCGCTGCTGGTGCTGCTGCTTGCCGTGGCGCCGCTGCGGGTGGAGCTGCTGCTGGTGGCGCCGCATCCCGCGAGGGCCAGCGCAGCGATACAACCCGCCGAGGTCAGCCGCCTCCCCCTGGTTTTTCTCCCTGCCACTGGCGTTCCCTCTCTCCAGCCTCTCCAAGCCTCGCGGCACCGTCATCGCCGCGGGCCCGCACACCCGATTTCGACGGGTCGGCCCACACCCGATGACTTTACGGAAGCCGACCGGCGGCGTCCTGCTCGCCGGGCTATGAGGAGCGCGTCGGGGACCGCGGCGGGGACCGGGCCGCAGCCCGACCGCGCGCCGTCACGCGATGCGCGCCGGTCGCCCGAAGCTGCGCGCCGCCCGCCCGGGCCCGAGTCAGGCCCGACGCGCTGCGCCGACCACGCGGCGCAGGCGCCGCGCGTGGCCGGCCGCCCCGAGGAGCCGTGCGCTGAGGCCGAGCCGGCCCGCGAGCTGCCAGAGGCGAGGGCTCGGCGGACCGAGGTTGGCGGCCACCCCCGGATCGGCCAGGAGAAGCGGTCCGCCACCGAGCTCGAGGGCGAAGAAGCTGCCGCGCAGCGGGTAGGCCGTCAGCGGCCCCGCCGTCTCGCGGGCGAAGTCGATGATCGCGGGCTCGACTACCTCCCGGTCGTGGAACAGGATCACCCCGGAGCCCTGCGTCACCGCGCGGCAGAACCGCGCGTCCCGTAGCGCCGCCGCGTAGGTGTGCTCGCCGTCGATCACGCACAGATCAGGCCGGCGCAGGCCTCCGGGGGCGATCTCCTCGGTGCTGAGCTCGATCGTCTCGAGCTTGCTCATGTCGGCCCCGGGCACGGTTGAGAGCAGCGAGCGCATCCGGGCCGTGCTGTTGCCCTCGTAGGCGAAGATCTGCCCCCGGTCGTCCGGCTGGGCCGGCGGCCGCGGATCGATCGAGACGATGCGCCGGCAGCGCGGATCGGCGATCAATGCCTGCAGCGTCCCGCCGAGATGCGAGCCGATCTCCAAGCTGGCGAAGCTGCCCTCGCGCTCGGCGAGCGCGCGGTGTACGGCCAGCAGCGAGCGCCGATCGGCCTCGCTCGTCTGGCTGCCGACGTAGGCGAAGAGGCCGACATCCAGCTCGGCGACCCGCTCGAGGATGCTCATCGGGCGGCGCCCCGGGACGGCCGGCCGGACGTGACGCGCGCGCGCAGGAAGACGGGGCCCCGCCGGGCAGAAGGCATCGCCGGCGAGCCTATCTCGCCCGGCCGTCATGCGGCCCGGCGTCCGTCCGGGGGGTGGAGCGGAGCCGGATGGCGGAGGCGGATCCCTGCGGATGGGCCAACGCGCCGAGGGCGCCTCGAGCTTGCTGACTCGGACGAAACGCAACCGTCGAACGCGACAGGGGGCTAACGTTGGCCACGTCCACCGACAAGAGGAGCAACCAATGGCGAATCCGGTCGTGCATTTCGAGGTCCTCGGCAAGGACGCCGCGACGCTCACCAAGTTCTACGGCGAGGCGTTCGGCTGGCCGCTCCAGGACGTCATGGACGGCGCCTACTACATGGTCGCCGCCGGCGAGGACGGCGGCATTCCGGGCGGCATAGGCGCCGCGCCGGAGGGCGGGGCGGGCCACGTCATGTTCTACGTCCAGGTCGAGGATCCCGCCGCCGCGCTGGAGACGATCAAGTCGCTCGGCGGGAGCACCGTGAGCGAGCCGATGGACGTGCCCGGCGGGCCGACGATCGCCCACTTCGCCGATCCCGAGGGCCACGTGATCGGGCTCGTCAAGGGACCGTAGACCTCGGCGGGTGGCCGCCGGCCCAGCCGGCGGTGGCCGCCCGGCCGCCCCGCGGTGCCTGCGCCTCCTCCACGGGCTCTTGCGACCTCCGAGCACGCGTTGCTCATCGGCGGCCGTCGTGGCCTCGGGGTGCGGGGGCGGCGCCGCTCGGCAGCCGCCGGAGGCCCGGTCAGGGCGCGAGCTCCGGATCCTCGGCGACCGCCCGCCGGAGCGCCTCGCGGAAGGACATCGGCGCGACGTCGAAGAGCGCGGCCCCCGACGCGTCGGTCACGGTCGTCGGCGCGGCGAGGCCCTCGATCAGCGGGCGCGCCACCGCCGCGTCGACCGGGGTCACCAGGCCGATCCACAGCGACGAGAGCCACGGGGTGAGGAAGGGGACGGGGACCTTCGGGCGGATCGGAAGGCCCAGCGCCTCGGCCATCCGGTCGAGCATGGCGCCGTAGGAGAGGACGTCGGGACCGCCGATCTGGACCTCGCGGCCGGCGCTGGCCGCGACGTCCGGCGCGGCGACCAGGTAGGCCAGCAGGTCGTCGATGGCGATCGGCTGGGTCGGGATCGCCAGCCACGCCGGCGCGATCATCGCCGGCAGGCGTTGGACGAGGTAGCGCAGCGTCCGGTAGGACTCGCTGCCGGCGCCGACGACCATGCTCGCCCGGAAGTAGGTCACCGGCGGTCCGTGCTCGGCGAGCAGCTCGGCCGTGTCGTGGCGGCTGCGCAGGTGGCGGGAGTGGGGCTCGCCGAGGCCGCCGACGTAGACGACCCGGCCGACGCCCTCCGCGTGCGCCATCTCCGCGAAGGCCACCGCCGCCCGCCGCTCGCGCTCGGCGAAGTTGGCGTCGCCGCCCCGGCCCATGGAATGGATCAGGTAATAGGCGACGTCGACCCCGCCCCCCGCTCCCGCGAGGCTCGCCGGCGAGAGGACGTCGCCCTCGTGGATCTCGAACCCGGCCCGCTCGAGGCCGCCCGCCCGCGCCCGGCTGCGGACCATGCAGCGCACCTCGGCCCCCGACTCGGCCAATGCGCCGGCCAGGCGGCCGCCGATGAAGCCCGTGGCTCCGGTGACCAGGGCGCGCATCTCAGCCCGGCCCGTCGGCGCCGGCCGCGACCTGGGCGTTGCGCTCGGCCGCCGCCTCGCGCAGGCCGGCGGCGCGCGCCGGCCGGACGGTGGCGGTCACGTGGCGCCAGTAGCGGCGCGGGTCGTGGCCCGGTAGGACGGTCGCCGCCACCGCCCGCGCCGCGTATGTGCAGGCGGTCAGCCAGCGGACGACGCCGGCGGCGAGCCGACCGTGGTGCTTGCGCATGTAGAGGTCTCGGTTGCGCGAGAACTCGACGATCCGCCGGTCGGGCACGCCGCCCGTCGAGAGCTGCTCGTGATGGATCGCCCGGGCCCCCGGTACGTAGAGCGTGTGCCAGCCGCGGTCGCGCAGGCGCCGCTGGAAGTCGACCTCGTCGGAGTAGACGAAGAACGACGGATCCATCCAGCCGATCTCCTCGGCGGCCGCCCGCCGCACCAGCAGCGCCGACGACTGCGCCCAGTCGACCACGCGCGTCTCCCTGCCGGTGCTCTGCACCGTGTAGCGGCCGTGGAGGAAGGCCGCGCCGGCCAGCGCCGTGCCCACCGACGGAAAGCGCCAGGCGCAAGCTTGGGCGCCGCCGCCGGGACGCAGGAGGGCGGCTCCCGCCGCCGCTGCCCCCGGGTCTGACTCGAGCGCGGCATGGAGGGCGGCGCTCGCGCCGGCAAGGAGCTCCGAGTCCTCGTTGAGCAGCAGGCAGTAGCGCCCCCGCGCGCGGCGCATCAGCTCGCTGTCGTTCTCGGCCTTGCCCCGCCGCAGGGGCAGGGCGATCAAGTCGACCTCGCCGCCGCGTGCCCGCACCGCCTCCGCCGACCCGTCGTCGGACCCGTTGTCGAGCACGAGGATCTCGCTGGCGAAGGGCAGCGTCTCCCGCTCGAGCGCCACCGCGTCGAGGCAGCGCAGCAGGAGCTCACGCCCCTCGGTGTTGACCACACAGTAGGAGAGCTCGACTTCCACCTGCCTATTGTCCCCGTCCGATGGAGGTTCATGTCGTCGACCCGGCCGCCTACACTCCGCCCTACGACCACGCCCTCTGCGCGGCCCTGGCCGCGGCCGGTGCCGAGACCCACCTCTACACGAGCCGCTTCGCCTACGGAGCGGTCGCCGCGCCGGCCGGCTACACCCGCCACGAGCTGTTCTACCGCCGGGCGCGCGGGCCGGCCAACTCGGGCGCGCGGCGGGCGGCCAAGCTCGCCGAGCACGTCCCCGACATGCTCCGCTACCGCCGCGCCGCCCGGACGGCCGACATCATCCACTTCCAGTGGCTGGCCGTCCAGCACATCGACGGGCGCCTCCTCCCCCGCGGCCGCCCGCTCGTCCTCACCGCCCACGACGTGCTGCCCCGCGAGCCGCGCCCCGGCCAGCTCGCCGCCCAGCGCCGGCTCTACGACCGCTTCGACGCGGTGGTCGTCCATTCCCGCCACGGGCGCGCCCGCCTCGTCGAGCAGCTCGGCCTCGACGCCGGGCGGGTCCACGTGATCCCCCACGGCGCCCTCACGCACCTCGCCGCGGCCGGCGGGCGCCCGCTCCCCGCCGAGCTGGCGGCCGTCGCGCGCCCGGTCGTCCTCTGCTTCGGCCTGATCCGCCCCTACAAGGGCATCGACGTCCTGCTCGGCGCCTGGAGCGGCGATTGGGAGGCCGAGCTGTGGATCGTCGGGATGCCCCGCATGGACATCGCTGCCCTGCGGGCCGCGGCGCCCGGCAACGTCCGCTTCGTCAGCCGCTTCGTCGCCGACGACGAGCTGGCCGCCTTCTTCCGGCGCGCCGACCTCGTCGTGCTCCCCTACCTCGAGGCCGACCAGTCGGGGGTGCTCGCGACCGCCCTGGCCTTCGGCAGCGCCGTCGTGATGAGCGACGTCGGCGGCTTCGCCGAGATCGGCGCCGGCCGGCTCGTCACGGCCGGCGATCCGGCCAGCCTCAGGGCCGCGCTGGCTGAGCTGATCGGCGACCCGGCGGCGTGCGCCGCCCTGGCCGCCGCGGCGCGCGCGGCCGCCGCCGGCCCGCTCGCCTGGGACGCCGTGGCGCGGAGCACCCTGGCGCTCTACGCCTCGCTCGGCGCGCCCGCCGCTTCATGAGCCGCGAGGAGGCGGGCGGGCGCCAGACCGGCGAGACTCTGGGCGGTGTCCGCCGCGGCCATCATCTTCTGGGCCAGCCTCGCCCTGCTCCTCTACACCCAGCTCGGCTATGGGCTTCTCCTCCTCGTCTGGGGGCGGCTGCGCCGCCGCCCGCCCGAACCGACCCCAGCCGCCGCCATCGCCGCGCCGCCCGTCGTCTCGCTGATCGTCGCCGCCCACGACGAGGCGCCGGTGATCGCCGCCAAGGTGGCCGACGCCCTGGCGCTCGACTGGCCCCGAGAGCGCCTCGAGGTCATCGTCTGCTGCGACGGGTGTACCGATGACACCGCCGCCGCGGCCCGGTCCGCCGGCGCCGACCTGGTCCTCGAGCTGCCCCGCGGGGGCAAGATCCGCGCCCAGGACGCCGGCGTCGCCGCGTCCCGCGGCGCGCTGCTGGCCTTCTCGGACGCCAACTCGAGCTGGGAGGCGGACGCCCTGCGCCGGCTGAGCGCCGCGTTCGCCGATCCCCGCGTCGGCTACGCCTGCGGAGCCGTCCACTTCGAGCGCTGTGACGGCGGCGACAACCAGGAGGGCGCCTACTGGCGCTACGAGCTCGCCCTCCGCGGACTCGAGTCGAAGCTCGCCTCGATCACCGCCGGCAACGGCGCGATCTACGCGACCCGGCGCGACTCCTACCTGGTCGTCGACCCGATCATGGGTCACGATCTCAGCTTCCCGTTCAACATGGTCAAGCGCGGCTGGAGGGCGGTCTACGTCCCGGCGGCCCGCGCCCGCGAGAAGATGGTGCCGACGATCGAGGGCGAGTTCGCCCGCAAGCGGCGGATGATGAGCCACACCTGGCCGACCGTCATCCGCGGCGGCATGCTCTCGCCACGCGGATACGGTCCCGCCTACGCGGTGATGATCCTCAGCCACCGAATCCTCCGCTACGCATCTCCGGGGCTCCACGTCCTGGCCCTGGCCGCCAACCTCCTGCTGGTCGGCCACGGCTGGGTCTACGCCGCGTGCCTGGCCGCCCAGCTGGCCCTCCTGGCCGGCGCCGCCCTGGCCGGCCCGCTGCCGGCCCGCCCGCTGCTCCTCGCGCGCTACTACGTGGTGACCACCGCCTCCCTCGCGCTCGGGCTCTGGGACTGGCTGCGCCACGGGACGAGCGCCGCCTGGGAAGCGGCGGAGGGGACGCGATGACCGCCGCGGCCGCAGCGGCGGCCTGCGGATGACGCGCCGGGCGGTCGACATCGTGGTCAGCGCGCTCGGGCTCGCCGCCGCCGCGCCGGTGCTGGCCATCGCGGCGCTCGCGATCCGGCTCGAGTCGCCCGGCGGCGTGATCTATCGGCAGCGGCGGATCGGCAAGGACGGGCGGCCGTTCGACGTGCTCAAGCTGCGCACGATGGTCGACGGGGCCGAGTTCATCGGGGCCGGGCTGTCGATCGACGCCGGCGACGCGCGGATAACCCGCGTCGGGTCGATCCTGCGGCGGACGTCGATCGACGAGCTCCCCAACCTGCTCAACGTGCTGCGCGGGGACATGTCGCTGATCGGCCCGCGGCCGACGCTGCCCCACCAGGTCGAGGCCTACGACGAGCGGCAGCGCAGACGCCTGGCCGTCCGCCCGGGGATCACCGGCTGGGCCCAGGTCAACGGCCGAGCCTCGCTGCCCTGGCCGGAGCGGATCGAGCTCGACCTCTACTACGTAGAGCATCGCTCGCTCGCCCTCGACCTCGAGATCGTCCGCCGGTCGTTCCGGGTGCTGCTCGCCGGCGAGGGTCTCTACAAGGGCGAGACGGGCGGCTGGCGCTAGTGGTCGGCCCCGCAACTGCGCCCACCCCGCGGCGGCGGACCGGATGACCGCGGTGATGATCACCGGGGTGGGGCGCCGCTTCGACATCGTCGCCTCGTTCGCCGCCCACGCGACCGTCGTGGCCACCGACACGAGCCCCCTGGCGCCGGCCCAGTACGCGGCGCAGATCCGCGCGCGAGTCCCCCGGCTGGAGCACCCCGACTACGTGGCGCAGCTGCGGCGGCTGTGCGAGCTCCACGACGTCGGCGCGGTGATCCCGCTGATCGACCCGGACATCGAGGTGCTGGCCGCCGCCCGCGGCCGCGGCGAGCTGCCCGCCCTCGTCCCCGACCTGGCGATGGCCCGGGCGACGTTCGACAAGTACGAGACGCACCTCCTGCTCGAGCGGCTCGGCCTGCCCTCGCCGCCGACCTGGCTCCCGGGCGAGCGCGAGGATCCCGGCTACCCGGTGGTGGTCAAGCCGCGCTGGGGATCGAACTCGCGGGGGATCCACCATGCTCGCGACGCCGCCCAGGCGGCCTTCTTCGTCGACTACCTGGGCGAGCCGGTGATCGTCCAGCGGGCGATGGGCGGACCCGAGTTCTCGATCGACTGCCTCTGCGACCTCGACGGGGTCTGCCTGAACGCGATCCCCCGCTCGATGCTCGAGTCGCGCGGCGGCGAGTCGGTCAAGGGAACGGTCCTCGCCGACGGAGACCTCGTCGAGCTCGGGCGCGCGGTGGCCGAGGCGGTCGGCGCCCGCGGGGCGTGCATGGTCCAGGCCTTCCGCGACCCGGAGCTCGGGCTGCGGGTCACCGACGTCAACGTCCGCTTCGGCGGCGGCTACCCCTCGCACATGTACGGCGCCCTCCCCGGGCGGACCTTCCCGGAGCTCGTCGTTCGGCTGGCCCGAGGCGAGCGGATCGCCCCGCACGTCGGCGAGTTCCGTGCCGGGGTCACGTTCGCACGCTACTACTGGCAGCTCGAGCTCGACGACCGACTCGCGCCGACCGGCCGCGAGATCGTGCCCGGCGGTCCGCCGCCGCCCCGCCGGTAGCAATCCCTGCGACGCGCCCGCGGCGCAGATGCAAGAATTGACCCGATGCGCGTGCCCTTCGCCAGGTTCAAGGCGCCGTCCATCGCGCCCCCGCCCGGCCAGGCTCCGTCCTGCGCGAACTGCTCGGCGCCCCTGGCCGTGGGTCAGGACTGGTGCCTCGAGTGCGGCACCGCGATGCCCGGGCGCTACGGGCGCGGGCCCGGCCTGCGCTCGTCGCTGGGCGTCGTCGGGGTGACCCTGCTGCTCGTCGTCGGGGCCGTGGCCGCCGCCTACGCCGCCCTGTCGGCCGATTCCAAGCAGGCCACCCAGACGATCGCCACCACCCCGGCAACCCCCCTGACGGCCGACGTCCCCGCCACCGCCGCCGGCACCACGACGGCACCGGCGATCCCGGCGACGCCGGTGCTCCCCAACGCGGCGACGCCGACGACGATCAACCCGGCAAAGCTTCCGGCCGCTCCGAAGCTCCCGGCCGCGACGCCCACACCGGCGGCGGCGCCGACCCCGGCGACCCCCGCACCGAGCACGCCCGCGACCACGACCAAGCCGAAGAAGACGACGACGACCGGCACCTCCACGACGGGGACCCCGGCGGCCCAGTCGGCAAAGATCCTCCTCGACACCGACGCCGCCTCGACCTACAACCCCTACAGCCTCGCGCCCGGCGGCTTCGGCGATCCGGCCAAGGCGATCGACGACGACCCGTCGACCTCGTGGACCTACCAGCTCGACCCGTCGACCGGCGGCAAGACCCTGGTCGGGGTGGCCATCAACCTGAAGTCGGCGCAGAGGGTGCGCTCGATCACGCTGTCGGCGACACCGGGCATGACGGTCGAGTTCTACGGGGCGACCGGCTCCGAGCCGGTCTCGATCACCGACCCCGGCTGGCTGCACCTGGCCAGCCGCCGGGCGATCACGAGCTCGACGACGGTGACGCTGAAGACGGGCGGCAGGTCGCTCGACTACCTGCTCGTCTGGATCACCCACGCTCCCGCCGGCATGACCACCGGGACGCTCGGGATCTCCGAGCTGTCGGTCGCCACCTGACTCGGCCCGGGGTCTCAGCGGCCCGGGCGACCACCGAACCCGGCCGACAAGCACCGCGGGCGCGGCGGTACGCTTCAGGGGTGGCGCTCGGCGACGAGAGGTACATCCTCCTCACCACCTTCCGCCGCGACGGTACGCCGGTCGCCACCCCGGTCTGGGCGGTCAAGCTCGACGGCGGGGAGGTCGGATTCTGGACCAGCTCGGGGTCGGGCAAGGCGAAGCGGCTCGCCCACACCGCGCGGGTGACCGTACAGCCGTGCGACGGCCGCGGCCGCGTGAAGGAAGGGTCGAGTTCGGTCGACGCGACCGCGCGCGTGGTCACCGGGACCGAGTTCGAGGCGATCGCGGAGCGGGTGGTCGCCAAGTACGGCGCGATGACGAAGTTCACCAAGTTCCTCAACGCGGTCGCCGGAACGCTGAAGCGCAAGAAGATCCCCTACGGCGACCGCGGCGTGGTCATCACGCCGAGCGAGACCGCCTGATCAGGAGGAGGCGAGGTATTCCTCGGCCAGGCGCTTGGGCGCCCGGGCGAGCCACGCCTCGACGATCACCTCCTCGAGGCCGGCGACGGTGATCGCCTCGAGGCGGACGAGCACCGCTGGGTAGCCGTCGAAGTGCGGGATGGTGAAGAACACGGCCGGATCGTCGGCGAGCAGGGCCTCCCTGGCCCCGAGGTGCTCGACGCGGGCGCCGAGGATCGCCCCCGCCGGCGCAGCGTCGCCGAGCGCACGGATGTCGCCCGGACGCAGCGGGCGCTCCCAGACGAACCCCTTGTCGCGCACCCGCCAGAACGCATGCCCGCGCGAGGGCCGCTCGTTGGTCTCGGGCAACGCCAGGGCGATCCGGCGGACATCCTCCCAGCTGGCCACTCCTCAGCCCGACCTGTCCGCCCTCACGCTCCGTCTCGCCTCAGGCCGACACGGGGGCGTAGCGGTGGTGGAGGTCGAGCGCGTTGCCGGCCGGGTCGAGGAAGATCGCCTGATGGCAGACGCCGCTGTCGATGATGTCGGTGACGAACTCGACGCCCCGGGCCTCGAGGCGCTCCCGGGCGGCCGCGACGTCGTCGACGGCCAGCGCGAGCGGCAGGCTGTGGGGACGGAACTCCTGACCGAACGCCGTCGGCTCCATGATCGCGAGCGTGACGTTGCCGGCCTGGAACTCGGCGCAGGGCATTTCGCCCCACCGCGTGCGGAACGGCAGGCCGAGCACGGTCCGGTAGAACTCGACCGACGCTTCGAAGTCGCGGGCCGGGACGGTGACGAAATCGACGCCGGTGATGAAGGACGCGGTGCTCTCGGTCATGGGCGGCAGCTCCTCGGGCGGGTGGGTGGGCCAATGCAGATGAGACCGGGCGCCGCCGGAGAACTAATCGGCATCGGCCGCCGAGGAATTCTAGGAGCCCGCGTTCGATGATCGATCCCCGGCGCCTCGACGCGCAGCTCCTCAGCGGGCCGCCGGCCGCCGGCCCGGTCGCCGTCGCCGAGCGGCTCCTGGCCATCCAGGGCCAGGACCCGCGCGGGGCGCGCCTGGCCGTCCGGGCGCGGACGACCGGCCTGAGCGCCGCCGCCGTCGACCGCGCCTTGACCACCGAGCGGACGCTGGCGATCACGTGGCTCAACCGGGGGACCCTCCACCTCGTCCGCCGCGAGGACTACGGCTGGCTCCACGCGCTGACCGCCCCGCCGCAGCTCACCGGCAACACCAGGCGCCTGGCCCAGGAGGGGGTCGCGCCGGCGGCGGCCGAACGGGCCGTCGGCGTGATCGCGCGCTCGCTCGCCGAGGACGGACCCCTGACCCGCAACCAGCTCGGCGAGCGGATCGCCGCCGCCGGGGTCCGGACCGCCGGCCAGGCGCTCGTCCATCTGCTCGGGCTGGCCAGCCTCCGCGGGCTCATCCTGCGCGGGCCGATGGTCGGCGCCCAGCACGCCTACGCGCTCGTCAGCGACTGGTTCGGCGACGTCGCGCCGGTCGACCGCGACCGCGCGCTGGCCGAGCTCGCCCGCCGCTACCTCGCCGGCCACGGCCCGGCCGATGACCGCGATCTCGCCAACTGGGCCGGGCTCCCCCTGCGCGACGCCCGCGCGGGCCTGGCCGCGATCGGCTCCGAGCTCGACGGCCGCCCCGGCCCCCTGGTGGACCTGGCCGGGCGCCCCCCCGAGGCCGCCGCGGCCGGGGCCGCCACAGCGCCGCCGCGCCTGCTCGGCGCCTTCGACCCGGTCCTGCTCGGCTGGCGCTCGCGCGAGCCGGTCCTCGGCCGCCACGAGCCCGTGATCGTGAGCGGCGGGGTCTTCCGCCCGTTCGCCCTCGTTCGCGGCGAGGCGGCGGCCGCCTGGAAGCTCGCCGCCGGCCGCGTCGTGATCGAGCCCTTCGCGCCTGCGGCGCCCGCGGACGCCCGGGCGCTCGAGGCCGACGCCCGCGAAGTCGAGCGCTACCTGGGCGCCAGGTGGTCCGGGGGGCGCCACCCGCCGGACCACCCGAGCCCGACCGGTCAGGGATCGACGCGGTAGACCCGCCCGGAGCGCCTGGTGTCGGCCCAGGCCATGATCGTCGTGCCCAGTCCGCGATGGAGACCGCCGGCGAACCGGTTCTGGCCGATCACGCTGTTGAACACGCTGGTCGCCAGCGTGGTCGTGTCGACCTGCAGGACCTGGGCGGTACCGGCGGCCGGGTCGAGCGAGGAGACGAACAGGCCCGCCTGGTCGCGGGTCAGCGCGACCCCGGCCGGGTCGCCGAGCCGTGCCGGGCGGCCGCTGGACGCTCACCCGGTGCCGATTCCTTCGCGCCCGAGCCGCGCCGCGGGTCAGGGCCGTGGCTGGCGGTTCACGCGATTGTAAGGGCGCCCGCGCGTCTCGCCCGAGCGACGACCTAGGTCGGCGGGACCTGCTCCGGGCCCTTGTCGACGTAGGCGTTGCGGAAGTCGCGCAGGGCGTCGAAGATCCTCGGGTTGAAGCTCGGGCAGCCGATCACCTGCCCCCAGGCGGTGGCGGCGACGGCGTCCGGCATGTTGGTGTTGTTCTGGAAGAGCAGCTGCTTGTAGCCAGGCGTGCCCATCTCCGGCTCGTTCCACAGCGCCTCGAGCTGCTTGATCTCGGACGCCGGCGTCCCTGGCCGGTACTGGTACTCGACGCGGCCGTGCTCGAGGGTGTGGACGAAGTTCTCCTTGGCCGGGGTGTTCGTCGGGTCGTAGACGCCGTCGGCCGCCGGGGTCGCATTGTGGTTGCCCGAGGTCGGCGGGTTGGTCTTGTAGTTCACCGGCGTCGGCACATGGGTGCGGCCCTCGATCGGGTAGGCGTGCAGCGTGCAGCCGGCGGCGGCGGCCGCCTGCTTGAGGTCGCTGATCCGGGGCGCCGGGAGCTTGACGCCCCGGATGTCCTGGGAGACCGAGCTGTTGGCGCTCGAGGTCGATCCGCCCCCGCCGCCGGTGAGGACGATGAGGAGGACGACGACGACGGCCAGGGCGACCAGAGCGCCGCCCATGATCTCCAGGCGGCGCTTGCGCGCCGTGGCCTGCTCGGCGCGGCGCTGCGCGGCCAGCCGCTCCGCCTTGCGGCGCTCCTTCTCCTCTATGCGGCTGGACATCGGGGGCCAAGCCTAGCGGCTGCCCAGCCGGCGAGCGTCAGCCGGAGACCTTCGAGCGGCGGACGGGAACGGCCGGCCGCGGGCGCCAGCACTCGTCGATGAAGCCGCCGATCTCGTCGGTCAGCCGGGTCGGCGCGAAGCGCAGCTCGAGGATCGAGCTCGCCTCGACGAGGCGGCCGGCCGGGAGCTCCTCGACGAGCATCCCGGCGTCCGAGAAGGCGTGGACCGGGTCGCGGTGGTGGCCGATGACGAGCGCCGGGGTCTCGAGCCGGCGGCGCTGGCTGCGGTGGGGGGCGATCCGGCCGAAGGTCAGGCCCTGAAGAACCGCGCCCGAGGGTGCCGGGTCCTGGGTCACGCAGTCGGCGAGCACGTTGCCCCAGAAGGGCAGGGCCCAGCGGGGCAGGCGGGCGAGGGCGCGCGCGAGCGGCCGGGTGACGGGGAGGCCGATCGTGGTGGCGAGCATCACGGGGGCGAAGGCGATCGTCGTGGCCAGGAGGGCGTTGTCGAGGACCGGCATCTCGATCACCATGCCCCGCAGCCGCTCGGGGGCGAGCGCGGCGGCCTCGAGGGTCACGTTGGCCCCGAGCGAGGTGCCGGCGACGACGGCCTGGTCGAGGGCGAGATGGTCCATCAGGCCGATGACCTGCTCGCCCCAGAGGGTCATCGAGTAGCGCCACATGTCGATCGGGCGGTCCGACTGGCCGTGGCCGAGGAGGTCGAGGGTCACCACCCGGTTGCCGCGGTCGGCCAGCGCCTGGGCCAGGTGGAGGTGCATCTTCTGGGAGAGGAGGAGCCCGTGGAGGAGGATCGTCGTCCGGGCCGAGTCGACGGGCCCGAACTCGGTGTAGGCGAGGCGCTGGCCGTCATGGATGAAGGAGGGCATCGAATGAGCCTACCGCCCGGACGGCGCCGGACCCGGGGGGCGGTACCGCCGGTCCAGCGGGCCGCCCCGAATGTTGGCCCGGGCGGCCCTGGTGCCTCGGCGGGGGGTGGTCCACCATGATTTTCAGCAGACGAGCTTGCCGCCGGTCAGGGACCGGCCCAACCAACCGCCACCAGCACCTGACAGGCGTACTGGTGCGGCACACCGGTGATGGTGTGACCTCTCCGCGTCGTTGACGCGGTCTCCGTGGCTTTGCCGCGGGTCGTGTCCGTCGCGTTTGCCCGAACCCAGCAGCCCTTCCCCATGCCGGCGGCGCGTGCCCAGCGCGCCGCCGGCGGGCTGTCGTCCGCGGCGGCTATGCTCGCCCGGCGATGAGGATCCGCGCCGCCGTGCTCGAGGAGTTCGCCCGCCCGCTCGTCGTCGAAGAGGTCGACCTCGCCGAGCCGCGGGCCGGCGAGGTGCTCGTCCGGCTGGTCGCCTGCGGCGTCTGCCACACCGACGTCTACACGGCCTCGGGCGCCGATCCGTCGGGCTACGCGCCGACCGTGCTCGGCCACGAGGGCGCCGGGGTGGTCGAGCGGGTCGGCGACGGCGTCACGATGGTGGCCGAGGGCGATCACGTGGTGACGCTGTTCTCGCCCCAGTGCGGCGAGTGCGTCCACTGCGTGAGCCCGCTGACGAACCTCTGCCTGGCCATCCGCGAGGAGCAGAACCGGGGCCACCTCCCCGACGGGACGACCCGCCTCGGGCGTGGCGGCGAGCCGCTGCGCCACTTCATGGGCACCTCGACCTTCGCCGAGTACACGGTCATGCCGCAGATCGCGCTGGCCAGGATCGATCCCGAGGCGCCGCTCGACCGGGCCTGCCTGTTCGCCTGCGGCTTGTCGACGGGGCTCGGGGCGGCGATGAAGACGGCCCGCGTCGGAGCCGGGTCGACGTGCGTGGTCTTCGGGGCCGGCATGGTCGGCCTGGGGGCGGTCGCCGGCTGCCGGCTGCAGGGGGCCGAGCGGATCGTCTGCGTCGACCTCTCACCCGAGCGGCTCGAGCTCGCGCGGGGCCAGGGCGCGACCGACGTCCTCCTCGGCGGCCCCGACGCGGTGGCGGCGGTGCTCGAGATGACCGGCGGCTTCGGTGCCGACTACACCTTCGAGGCGACGGGCAATGTCGGCGTGATGCGCCAGGCGGTGGAGGCGGCGCGGATGGGCTGGGGCCTGTGCACGGTGGTCGGCGTCGCCGGGCGGGGGGAGACGCTCGACATCGTCCCGCGCCTGCTGATCACCGGCCGGCGTGTCTGCGGGAGCTCGTTCGGCGGACTCAAGGGACGCGAGGACGTCCCCGTCCTGGTCGACCGCTACCTGGCCGGCGAGATCGACGTCGACCCGTTCATCTCCCACCGCCTGACCCTCGACGAGGTCAACCGGGGATTCGAGCTGATCGAGGCGCACGACGGCATCCGCAGCGTGATCGAGTTTCGCTAGGGGAATTTCTCGGAGCACCAGCGGTTCTCGGGATCTCTCCGCGTCCGGCCGCGGCGGCGGCGGTTCTCGGCCGGCTTCCGCCGCAGCGGCCGGTACGGTCGACCGTCGATGCGCGTCCTCGACCAAGCCGAGCTCCCCGGCCGGCTCGCGCTCGACGACGACCTGCTGATCCGGGCCGACTGCGCCGCGGTGCTGCCGCGCCTGGCCGATGGCGCGTTCGACCTGATCTACATCGATCCGCCGTTCAACACCGGCGGGACCCAGACGCGGCGGACGCTCGCGGTGGTGCGCGACGCCGAAGGGACGCCGGGCTTCGGCGGGCATGGCTACGCCCGCCGGGAGGTCGCGCGCAGCGCCTACGAGGACGAGTTCGCCGACTACCCGGCGTTCCTCGGGCCCCGGCTGGAGCGGGCGCGCGAGCTGCTCGCCGGGCACGGGACCATCTACGTCCACCTCGACTGGCGCGAGGCCCACTACGTCAAGGTCGAGCTCGACCGGATCTTCGGCCGCGACTGCTTCCTCAACGAGATCATCTGGGCCTACGACTACGGCGCCAAGACCAAGCGCCGCTGGCCGAGCAAGCACGACACGATCCTCGTCTACGTCCGCGACCGCCGGCAGTACTGGTTCGACGCCGAGGCCGTCGACCGCGAGCCGTACATGGCGCCCGGGCTCGTCGGGGCGGCGAAGGCGGCCCGGGGGAAGCTCCCGACCGACGTCTGGTGGCACACGATCGTCCCGACCAACGGCCGCGAGAAGACCGGCTATCCGACGCAGAAGCCGGCGGGCGTCGTGCGCCGGATCGTCGGGGCGTCCTCGCGACCCGGCGGCTGGTGCCTGGACTTCTTCGCCGGCTCCGGCACGCTCGGGGCGGTCGCCCAGGAGCTCGGGCGCCGCTTCGTGCTCGTCGACGAGAACCCCGCGGCGGTCGAGGTCGCGCGAGCCCGCCTCGAGGGCTCGCCGTCCCCAGCCGGGGTGCGTCTCCCGCTCGGCTGACGTCGCGGTTTTTCATACCCAGCTTCCCGCGGGCATGGATATCCATGTCACGTGCCGGCGCTGGGAGCGGGGTCGCTGGGGCGCCCGCGCTAGCCGACGGGCGCCGGCTCGCGGCGCGACTTGAGCGCCTCGAAGCGCTCCTCCCAGTCGTTGTGGCGCCGCTTGGCGTCGCCGATGAAGGGCGAGACGGCGATCGCCTCGAGCACCAGCCAGTTGACCAGGTTGGCCGGGAAGCGCAGCGGCCGAACGAAGTCGACGAAGAGCACGACGCGGACCTCGTCGGTGTCGTTCCACGCCTCGTGCTCGTAGGTGTCGTCGAAGATCAGCGAGCCGCCCTCGGTCCAGTGGCGGACGTCGTGGTCGACGCGGATCCGGCAGCCCTCGCTCGGCTCGGGGATCCGCAGCCCGAGGTGGTAGCGCAGGACGCCCTTGTAGGGCCCCCGGTGCCGCTCGATGTGCTTGTGGGGCGAGAGGATCGAGAAGAACGCGGTCTTCATGCCCGGGATCTCCGCGCACAGGGCGGCCGTCTCCGGGCACCGCGCGCAGTTGGCCTCCGACTTGAAGCCGTAGCCGTAGAGGAAGAAGGTCTTCCAATTGTCGTCGTTGGTGATCGTCGCCTGGTCGACCGAGATGTCCTGGAAGTTCGGCAGGTCCTCGCGATCCTCGAGCACCCGGTCGAGCTCGGCGCGGATCCGCGGCCAGCCCTCCTCGAGCCGGCGCGTCCACGGGAAGTCGCCGGTCGCGAAGAAGGTCGCCTCCCCGACCCGCGACGCCCGCGCGATCAGCCGCTCGATCCTCCGGAGGACGGGCTCGCCGACGGCCACCGTCGCCTCGACGACTCGCTTGCGCAGCGTCTCTCGCATGTCACAGCTCCTCGGGTCGGTCTTCGCGCGGCCGGGTGGGCCTCGCTCCCCGGTGCCCGACGTAATCCTATGCGGCGCGCCTAGCCTGGCTAGGCTGGGCAGGATGAGCTCCGACGAGGATCCCCGCCCGATGCTCACCGCCGACGTCGTCGCCCTCGCCGGCGACGGGCCCGGCGCGGTGCTGCTGATCCAGCGGAGCAATCCGCCGTTCGCCGGCGACTGGGCCCTTCCGGGCGGCTTTGTCGACGAGCGCGAGCCGACGCGCGACGCCGCCGGGCGCGAGTTCCGCGAGGAGACGGGCCTGAGCGCCGGCACGCTGCGGCTGCTCGGCGTCTACGACGCGCCCGACCGCGACCCCCGCGGCTGGACGGTCTCCGTCGCCTATCTCGCCGCCTTCGAGCGCGAGGAGGCCGTCGCCGGCGGCGACGACGCCGGCAACGCCCGCTGGTTTGCGCTCGAGCACCTGCCGTCGCTGGCCTTCGACCACGCGGCGATCGTCGCCGACGCAGTCACCGCTGCCGGCTGGACGGCCGGGGCGGCCTGAGGGCGCTCACTCGGCCGCCGGCCGCAGCGCCGCCCGCCCCGAGGCGACCGCGCGGGCGATCAGCGCGATCAGCCGGCCGTTGCCGAGCACGCACGGCCGGCCGCACCGCGGGCAGCGAAAGCGCCAGCGCAGGAGCGGCTCCCCCGGTGGGGCGATCGACACCCCGGCCTCCTCGTCGGGCGCCCACCGGTCAAAGGGCGCCGGGAGGCGCCGGGTCGCCTCCGATGGCGCCGCGGCCGGCGCGGACAGCCCGAAGCGCACCCGGGCGCTGCTCGGGTCGAGCGCGACCCAGGCGAACGGCTCGCTGCAGGTCGCGTTGGCGCAGATCAGCGCCGTCGGCGGATGGCCGCGGAACGGGGCGAGGGCTCGGTTGAGCTCGGGGTCGCGGATCGCCTGGGTTGGGGTGAGGACGTCGAGGCGCGCGAGCACGTGGTCGAGCTGCTGGGCGGTCGGGGCGGGCGGCATTCTCGGGTCGGCCTCCTACGGGCCTTCGCGGCCAGCCTAACGCGACGGGGCCGGCGCGGGCGCGGCGCGGGCGCGGCGCCGACCACAGCCTGGTAACAAGCGGCCGCTCGGCGGTGGCTACCTTCTCGCCGGCGCGGGCCATGACCCGCCGCCCGGCGGAACGCCGGCCGCGAGGCACGGTGGCCGCCGGCGCCAACCCACAGTCAACGAAGGACGGTCATGTCACCACTTCCATCGACCCGCTGGTCGCGGCTGCTCGCCGCCGCCGGTGCGGCCGGCCTGCTCGCCACGACCGCCGCCGCGGCCGCCCTGCCGGCGCAGGCCCAGGCGGCCCCCGCCGAGCACGTCCTGCTGCTGTCGATCGACGGCATGCACCAGTCCGACCTCGTCTACTACGTCGCCCACCACCCGGGCTCGGCGCTCGCCGCCCTCGTCGCCGGCGGCAAGGAGTTCACCGGCGCCCAGACGCCGTTCCCCTCGGACTCGACGCCCGGCATGTTTGGCCAGCTGAGCGGCGGCGACCCGGGGGTCACCGGCCTCTACTACGACGACACCTACAACCGCGACCTGCTCCCCCCGGGGACGACCCACTGCGCCGGCGCGCCGCTCGGCACCGAGGTCGCCTACCAGGAGGCGATCGACAAGGACCAGCACGCGCTCGACGCCGGCCAGGGCCTACCCGGGCTCCCGAACGGGATCCTCGCGATGACCAGCGACCCCAACACCGTGATCGACCCGGCCAAGCTGCCGGTCGACCCGTCGACCTGCAGGCCGATCTACCCCCACCAGTACGACAAGGTCAACACCGTGTTCGAGGTCGCCCGCGCCGCCGGCCTGCGCACCGCGTGGACCGACAAGCACTCGGCCTACGAGATGATGAACGGGCCGTCGGGCACCGGCGTCCAGGACTTCTTCACGCCGGAGATCAACAGCGACGCGCCGACGGCCGGGGCCCCGATCGACTGGACGGGCGACAACGCGCTCACCCAGCAGTACGACACCTACAAGGTGCGGGCCACCCTCAACGAGATCAACGGCCTCGACCACAGCGGGACCACCCGCGTCGGCACCCCGGCGATCTTCGGGATGAACTTCCAGACCGTCTCGACCGCCGAGAAGCTGCCGAGGTCCGACGGGCTGACCGGCGGCTACCTGGCCGACGGCGTGACCCCCGGGCCGCTGCTCAACCGGGCCCTCGACTACATCGACACCGAGGTCGGGCAGATGACGGCGGCGATCCGGGCCCGGGGTCTGGCCGCGACGACGACGGTCATCCTCTCGGCCAAGCACGGCCAGTCGCCGACGCGGCCCTCGGCGCTGACCCGCATCCCCGACGGGCCGATCATCGACGCCATGAACGCGGCCTGGGCGCGCTCGCGGCCGCGCGGCGCCCGGCCGCTGGTCGCCTTCTCCGTCGATGACGATGCGCTGCTCATGTGGTTGAACGACCGCTCGGCGCTGGCCGGCGCCTTCGCCCGGACGTTCTTGCTCCACCACTCGGGCGTGGGGAACGACATCAACGGCAATCCCAAGCCCTACGTCCGCGCGGGCCTCGTCCGGGTCTACACCGGCATCTCGGCCCACCACCTCTTCGGCGCGGGGGCGGCTGACAACCGTGCTCCCGACCTGGTCGGCCTCGCCCGGTACGGGACCGTCTACACCGGCGCCAAGAAGAAGATCGCCGAGCACGGCGGGGCCAACCCGCAGGACCGCGACGTCCCGCTCGTCGTCTCGGGCGCCGGAGCCGGGACCCCCCGGGTGGTCGGTGACGAGGTCAGGACGATCCAGATCGCGCCGACGATCCTCACCCTGCTCGGGCTCGATCGCCAGGCGCTCCAGGCGGTCCAGCTCGAGGGCACCGCGCCGCTGCCGCTCGGCTGAACGCCACTGCTACCCGCGCGCGCCGGTGATCGGCGCGGGCGGGCTCAGCAGGGCGCCGGCCGTCAGCATGCGCTCGATGGCCCGGGCGGCGCGCTCGGACGCCTGGGCCATCGCCTCGTCGAGGTGGGCCTCCATCAGCCCCGCGGCGGCGTCCGGGTCGCCGGCGAGCAGGGCGTCGAGGATCGCCAGGTGTTGGGTCGTGGTGACCTCGAGACGTTGGCGGTGGACGAAGTTCTGCATCCGCACGACGCGGATGCGGTCGTTGACGAGGTGGAGCTGCTCGGTGATCGCCGGGTTGCCCGCCGCCTCGGTGAGGCGCAGGTGGAAGCTCTCGTCGATGACGACGAGGCCCGGGTCGGGCTCGGGGGGGTTCGCCGCGAGCTCGGTCCAGTCCTCGTGGATTGCCCGGAGCCCGATCTCGTCGTGGCGGCCGCCGTGCTGGCGCGGGCGCACCAGCGAGGCGAGCTCGAGGATCCGCCGCAGCTCGTAGAGGTCCCGGATCCCGGCCAGGTTGGGGCTGCGGGGGTAGAAGCCGCCCTGCGGACGGCGCAGGACGAGACCCTCGGCCTCGAGGCGCATCAGCGCCTCGCGGACTGGCGTGCGCGAGGCTCCGAGCCGCTCGGCGAGGGCAACCTCGGCCAGCCGGTCGCTCAGCGGGTACTCGCCGGAGAGCAGACCGCGGCGGAGCTCGTCGTAGACGTCGCGGCTCCGCGTGCGGGCGGCGCGCGACGCCGGTTGCCCGGCGCTCACGGCAGGACCGGGGCGACCGGGGCGACCGGGGCGACCGGGGACACTGGGGCGAGCGCGGCGGCCGGGGCGAGCGGGGCGAGCGCGGCCACCGGCGCGAGCGGGCCGGCCGGGGCGGCCGGCGCCAGGGGGCCGGCCGGCGCGAGCGGGGCGGCCGGGGCGAGCGGGGCGGCCGGCGCGAGCGGGGCGGCCGGGGCGAGGTCTAGCTGCGAGACGTGCGCGGCGACGATCCGCCAGCCCGCGTCGGTGCGCACCCAGGTCTGCGACTGGCGCCCGTAGCACCCCGAGCGGGTGCGCCGGAACTCCGCCGAGGTCACGCCGACGTCGCGGCCGAAGGTGGTCACCACGGCGAAGAGGATCTCACGCGCGAGGTCGTCGACGGCCCGCTGGTCGCGGAAGCGGGCGATCGCCTCGTGGCTGTAGAGGTTCTCGCCGGCGCCGTAGCGGACGGCCAGCGGGTCGTTCCAGAACAGCTCGTCGAGCGTCTCGACGTCGTTGGCGAGGAAGGCCGTCTCGTAGCGCTGGAACTCGACGGTGACCTCGGCGACGACCTCCGGGAGGTTCACCTCCATGGCGCGACCGCCTCCGGGACGGCGGCCAGTCCGCGCGCCTCGAGCTCGGCGGCGACGCGCAGGAGCTTCGCCTCGGCGCGGTGGCCGGCAATGAGCTGGACGCCGAGCGGGAGCCCGTCGACGAGCTTGACCGGCACCGCCAGGACGGGCAGGCCGGCGAAGGAGATCGGCTGGGTGTAGACGCCGAGGTAGGGCTGGGTGAGCACGGTCTCGCCGTCGACCAGCGCCTCGCGCTGCCCGACGAGCGGCGCCGGGAACGGGGTGGCCGGGGCGAGCACGACGTCCACCGACTCGAACACCTCGCCCATCCGGGCCCGGAACCACTCCCGGAAGCGTTGGGCCGCGAGGTAGGCGCGGGCGGGAACGAGGGCTCCGGCCAGGAAGCGATCGCGGGTCATCGGGTCGAAGGCGCCCGGGCGCGTCCGCAGCGAGCCGAGGTGCGTGTGGGCGCCCTCGGCGGCGGTGATCACCATCGCCGCCGCCCGCGCCTCGGCCGCGCGGGGGAGTCCGACGCGGCGGCTGACGCCGAGCGCCTCGGCCAGCTCGGCGACGGCGTCGAGCGCGGCGGGTGACCCCCCGCGCGCGAAGTAGCCGTCGGCCACGGCCAAGCGCAGCCCGCCGATCCCCTCCTCCTCCGGCGGTGCCCCGGACCAAACGCCCCCGTCGTCGGTTTCGCCACGCAGCAGGTCGAAGCTGACGGCGAGGTCGCGCACGCTGGCGGCCAGGGTTCCGACGTGGTCGAGCGTGTGACAGAAGGGGAACATCCCCGCGCATGAGATCCGGCCGTAGGTCGGCTTCAGGCCGAACACCCCGCAGAGCGCGGCCGGCACCCGCACCGAGCCGTTGGTGTCCGAGCCGAGCGTCAGCGGGACGAGCCCGGCGGCGACGGCCGCGCCCGAGCCTCCCGAGGACCCGCCGGCGACCCGGTCGGTGTCGAACGGGTTGCGGCAGGGCCCGTAGTGGGCGTTCTCGGTGGTGAAGCCGTAGGCGTACTCGTCCATGTTGAGCAGGCCGACGAGCACGGCGCCGCCGCGGCGCAGGCGGGTGACGGCCTCGGCGTCGGCCGCGGCCGGCGGATCGCCCGCGCTGATCGCCGATCCCGCGACCGTCACCTCGCCGGCGACGTCGAACAGGTTCTTGACCGCGAACGGCGCCCCGGCCAGCGGACCGGGGTCGATCCCGGCGGCGATCTGCTGGTCGACGCGGCGGGCGTCGGCCAGCGCCCGGTCGGCGAGCACGGCGGTGAAGCTGTTGACCGTGCGGTCGCCGGCGGCAATCGCGGCGAGCGCGCGTTCGGCCACCGCAACCGCGGTCAAGCCGCCGCCGCGGACCTCGGCGGCGATTCCGACGGCGTCGCAGGCCGCAGCAGCCGGGCGCTCCGCGGCCCGCCCGGGCACCGGGCTCACGCCGCCGGGGGCGGCGGGTCGAGGTCGACTGCCTCGACGAGCGCCGCCCGGTCAAACAGCACGGCGAGGTGGCGGACCACCGCCGGCCACCAGGCATCGTCGATCTCCAGCCCGCTCAGGCGGGCGGCCGCGCGGGCATACCGTTCGAGCTCATCCACGGGGGGCCTCCGTAAGGGGGATCGGATCGCGGGCGCCCAGACGCCCGGTCCGCTTGTCGACGCCACCGTATACAGAGTCGGCGGCGGAAGCGATGGCCCTCCGGTCCAGGAAGCTTTGTGCCGGCGGTCCATGGCGCCGACCGCCCGAGCGCCGTACGTTTCTCGCACTCACGGCCTGTCGACGAATCTGTATACACATCACTGGCCGGCCCCAGAGAAAGGGTCCTAATGACTCGCATGCTTGGCCTCGCGCCGAAGCCGGCGACAGCTGTCGCGGTTGCGGCCGAGCCCTACCCGTTCCGCCTGGTCCCGCCGCGAACGGCGCTCGTGATCATCGACATGCAGCGCGACTTCCTCGAGCCGGGGGGCTTCGGCGAGGGACTCGGAAACGACGTCAGCCTGCTCGCGCGCGTCGTCGCGCCACTGCAGACGGTGCTGGGCGCCGCGCGGAGCCAGGGCCTCCTGGTGATCCACACGCGCGAGGGGCACCGCATTGACATGAGCGACTGCCCGCCGAGCAAGCTCGCGCGCGGGCGCCTCGAGTTCGGCATCGGCAGCCCGGGGCCCAAGGGCCGCGTGCTGATCCGCGGCGAGCTCGGCCACGGGATCGTCGACGAGCTCGCCCCGGCACCGGGCGAGGTGGTCCTCGACAAGCCGGGCAAGGGCGCCTTCTACGCGACCGATCTCGAGCTCCTGTTGCGCAACCGGGGGATCACCAGCCTGATCGTCACCGGGGTGACGACCGAGGTCTGCGTCCACACGACGGTGCGCGAGGGCAACGACCGCGGCTTCGAGTGCCTGGTGGTGTCCGACTGCGTCGGCTCGTACTTCCCGGAGTTCCACGAGGTCGGGCTGCGGATGATCGCCGCCCAGGGGGGGATCTTCGGCTGGGTCGCCCCGTCGAGCGCCCTGCTCGACGCCCTGGCGCCCGCCGCCGATCCCGGCGAGCACCCCGCCGCACCCGTCCATCTTGCCAACGCCCAGGGGGAATAGGAACATGTCCACCGCCGCCTCAGCTCTGCCGCGCCGCTTGTCCGTCGGCGGTCCGGGGGGGCCGCTCTGGACTCGGGGCGACCTCAACGCCTTCTTCGGTCTGGGTATCAACATGCTGGTCAACGTCCTGGTGATCGCCGGGCTGACCGTCGGCGTGGTCCACCTCAGCCACCACGACGCCTTCCGGGTGATCCTCCCGGCCCTCGGCGTCGAGCTCCTGCTGGGCAACATCTTCTACTTCCTCCTGGCCCGCCGGCTGGCCCGCGAGGAAGGGCGCGACGACGTCACGGCGCTCCCCTACGGGCCGAGCGTGCCCCACATGTTCATCGTCTCGCTGGTCATCATGCTGCCGATCTATCTGCGCACCCACGACCCGATCAAGGCGTGGGAGGGCGGGATCGCCTGGGCCTTCATCATCGGCGTGATCATCCTGATCGGCGCCTTCATCGGGCCGACGATCCGCCGCTTCACGCCGCGGGCGGCCCTCCTGGGCACGCTCGCGGGCATCTCGATCACCTTCATCTCGATGCGCCCGGCGGCCCAGATGTGGGGCGCCCTGTGGATCGCCCTGCCGACCTTCTTCGTGATCTTCATCGGGTTCGTCTCGGGCGTGCGCCTGCCGCGCAACTTCCCGGTCGGGCTCGCTGCGCTGCTGCTCGGATCGGCGATCGCCTGGATCGGCGGCTACATGAACACGGTCGACGTCGGCAACTCGGTCCACGAGATCGCGCTCGGCCTGCCGTCGCTCAACTTCAACCACCTGGTCAACGGCCTGGACGGGATCTCCCCGCTCCTGGCCACCGCGATTCCGCTTGGCATCTACAACTTCACCGAGGCGATGAGCAACGTGGAGAGCGCGGCGGCGGCGGGGGACAGCTACAACCTCCGCCACGTGCTGCTGGCCGACGGCACCGGAGCGGTGATCGGCTCGATGCTGGGTAGCCCCTACCCGCCGGCCGTGTACATCGGCCACCCGGGCTGGAAGGCCGCCGGCGGACGGATCACCTACTCGCTGGCCACCGGGGTGGGTATCTTCCTGTTCTGCACGATCGGACTGTTCCCGCTGCTGGCCGCCGTCCTGCCGATCCCGGCGATCGTGCCGATCCTGCTCTACATCGGCCTGGTGATCGGCGCCCAGGCCTTCGCCTCGGTGCCTCGGGCCCACTACGCGGCGATCGTCCTCGCCGTCGTGCCGAACGTCGCCCAATGGGCCTCGGGGCTGGTCGACAGCACGCTCTCGGCGGCGGGGACGACCGCGGCCAAGGTCGGGCTGAGCAACCTCGAGAACGCCGGGGTCATCTACGGTGGCCTCGTCTCGCTCGGCCAGGGGGCGATCCTCGCCGGCATGGTGCTCGGGGCGATCGGGGCGCTGATCATCGACCGGCGCTTCGAGCTGGCCTCGGCGTACTGCTTCTTCGGCGCCGGCCTGTCCTTCATCGGCCTGATCCACGGTCCGAAGGTCGGCTGGGACATCTCGCCGAAGGTCGCGCTCGGCTACGCGATGGCCGGCGTGGTCCTGCTCGGCTTCGCGCAGATGAAGATCCCGCGTCGCGTGCCCGACCTCGCCGACCCGATCGACGCGGCGGACGCCGCGGCCGCGGCCATGCCGGTCTCGCCGAACGGGCACAAGCCGGAGCACCTCGGCGTCCCGGGCGCGGAGCCGATCCCCGCGTGACCGCGGCGGCGCATTGAACGAGGCACTCGGCATACGGGGCCTGCTCGCCGACTACCGCAGCGGCGCGCGGGCCCCGGCCGACGTCATCCGCGCGGCCCACGCCCGGGCCGAGCACTACGACCAGCCGGTGTGGATCACCCTGCTCGACTGGGATGTCGTGGCCGACTTCCTGCGGCGTTTGGGCGATCCGGGGCCGGAGCGTCCGCTCTACGGCATCCCCTTCGCGATCAAGGACAACATCGACCTGGCCGGGACGCTGACCACCGCGGCGTGCCCGGCGTTCGGCTACCTGCCGCTGCGGAGCGCGTTCGTCGTCGAGCGCCTGCTCGCGGCCGGGGCGATCCCGTTCGGCAAGACGAACATGGACCAGTTCGCCACCGGCCTCGTCGGGACGCGCACCCCCTACGGCGCCTGCCGGAGCGTCGTCGACGGGCGCTACATCTCCGGCGGGTCGAGCTCGGGGTCGGCGGTGGCGGTGGCGGCCGGCCTCGTCGCCTTCGCCCTCGGCACCGACACGGCCGGGTCGGGCCGGGTCCCGGCGGCGTTCAACGGGATCGTCGGCCTCAAGCCCTCGCTCGGACTGTTGAGCGGGCGGGGGGTCCTCCCGGCCTGCCGGACGCTCGACTGCGTGTCGCTCTTCACCGCAGACGCCGGCGACGCCGCGGTGGTGCTCGCCGCCGCCGCGGCCGCCGACCCCCTGGACCCGTACTCGCGTCCAGCGCCCGCGCCCGCGCGCCCGTCGCCGCCCGCCGCGCCGCCGGCGACCCGGATCGGCGTCCCGCGCCCCGGTCAGCTCGACTTCTTCGGCGACGAGGCGGCGGCCGCGGCCTGGGCGGCCGCGCTCGAGCGCGCGCGATCGCTGGGCTTCGAGCTCGTCGAGATCGACCTCGAGCCCTACCGAGAGGCGGCGCGGCTGCTCTACGAGGGGCCGTGGTTGGCCGAGCGCGCCGCGGCGGTCGGCGACTTCGTGGCCGCTCACCCGGCCGAGGTCGACCCCGTGGTCGGTGGGGTCATCGCCGGTGGGGCTGCGCCGAGCGCCGTGGACGCCTTCCGCGGGCTCTACCGCCTGGCCGAGCTGCGGCGGACGACCGCGCCCGACTGGACGGGCACCCGGGCGATGCTCCTGCCGACGGCGCCGACGATCTACACCCCGGCGGAGATCGCCGCCGATCCGGTCGGGCGCAACGCCGTGCTCGGGACCTACACGAACTTCGTCAACCTCCTGGATCTCTGCGCCGTCGCCGTCCCCGCCGACCCCCGCCGCGACGGTCTGCCCTTCGGGGTCTCGCTGATCGCCCCGCGCGACTGCGACGAGCTCCTGCTCGGCCTGGCGGCGACCTGGCTGGGCGAGCCGGTGGAGCCCGAGCTCGCGCCGCCGAACCCGGCGGCGGCCCCGCCCGCGGAGACGGTGCTCCTCGCCGTGGTCGGCGCCCACCTGAGCGGTCAGCCGCTCAACGGCCAGCTGCTCGCCGAGGGGGCGCGGCTCGAGACCTCGACGCGGACGGCGCCGCTCTACCGCCTCTACGCGCTCGCCGCGGCCGACCCGGCTAAGCCCGGCTTAGTCCAGGTCTCGGAAGACGACGGTCACGCGATCGAGGTCGAGGTCTGGCGGCTCCCGGCCGCCGGGCTCGGCCGCCTCGTCGCCGGGGTGCGGCCGCCGCTATCGATCGGCGCCGTCGCGCTCGCCGACGGGTCGAGCGTCCCCGGCTTCGTCTGCGACCCGCGGGTGGCGCAGGGCGACGCGCGGGAGATCACCGCCTGGGGCGGCTGGCGGGCCTTCCTCGCCGGCCAGGCGCCGGCCATCTCGGGCCGAACGGACTAGCGGCGGCTGGGCGAGCGCTCGGCCGACCCCGACCCCGGCCGCGGCGCGGGTGGTGCTTGGAGGGCCTGGGCCCGGGCCGTCATGCGGGCTCGCTCGAGTTCGCCGACGCCGCGCGCGAGGGCGCGGAGCGGGGCCAGTCCGCGCGGGCGCTCGAGCTCGAACTCGGAGCGCATGGCGCGCCCGATCTCGCGCCGGCGCCGGCGCTCGCGCTTCCTGCGTGCCCACCAGCTCGCCATACCAGAACCGTACTGGACCGACGGTCCAGTCGGGCTCGCCTTTCGGTCGACCCGCCGACCGCCCTGACCCGGCAGTCGAAAGGGCGGTGAGGATTGTTGGCCCGCCGGTCGTAGCGCCGGTCGCATCCGGCTCGCCAGACTCACCGCCAACAGGGCGCGGGGGATGGATGCGCGCCACGGGACCCGACGAGGAGGTTTGCCCCGATGTCGAGCACGGCGGCACCGAGTGACGAACCGCGCCTCAAGCGCCGGTTCGCCAAGCTGGTCGAGAATCCGATCCTCGAGGACTACTCGCTGCGCTACGCGCCGAGCACGTTCCGGCGCTGGAGCGAGTACGTGGTGGCGACCGCGGCGCTCGGCGGGATCGCCTATCTTGCCGACTTCGCGATCGGGGCGTCGATCGCCATCACCTACGGCTTCACCAACGCCCTCGTGGCCGTGCTCCTGGCCGCGGTCGTGATCTTCCTGACCTCGGTCCCGATCGCCTACTACTCGGCCAAGTACTCGATCGACATGGACCTGTTGACCCGGGGCGCCGGCTTCGGCTACCTCGGCTCGACGATCACCTCGGTCATCTACGCGAGCTTCACCTTCATCTTCTTCGCCCTCGAGGGCTCGATCATGGCCCAGGCCATCCAGAGCGGCTTCGGCATCCCGTTGTGGCTCGGGTACCTGTTGGGCGCCCTGGTGATCATCCCGCTCGTCTGCTTCGGGATGACCCTGCTCTCGAAGCTCCAGGTCTGGACGCAGCCGATCTGGCTCGTCCTCATGTTCGCGCCGTTCGTGGCCATCCTGATCAACGACCCGCACCAGTTCGCCGCTTGGACCAACTTCAAGGGCCACGCCAAGGACGCGAGCTTCAACGGGATCTCGATGGGCCTGGGCGCCGGCATTGCGCTGTCGCTGATCGCCCAGATCGGCGAGCAGGTCGACTACCTGCGCTTCATGCCGACCAAGACCAAGGCGACCGCGCGGCGCTGGTGGATCGCCGTGCTGGCCGCCGGACCCGGCTGGGTGATCCTGGGCGCGCTCAAGCAGCTCGGGGGCGCCTTCCTCGCCTTCTACGTGGCCTCCAAGGTGGGCCTGACCAAGGCCGGCGAGCCGATCGAGCAGTACCTGGGAGGGTTCGGCAGCTTCCTCCCGAGCGGGCTCGTCCTCGGCGTCGCCGTGTTCTTCGTGCTCCTCTCCCAGGTGAAGATCAACGTGACGAACGCCTACAGCGGGTCGCTGTCGTGGTCGAACTTCTTCTCCCGGGTTCTCCATTGGCATCCGGGGCGGGTGATCTGGGTCTTCTTCAACGTCGGCATCGCGCTGACCCTGATGGAGGTCGGGGTCTTCAGCTTCCTGAACACCGTGCTCGGCTTCTACTCCAACGTGGCGATCGCCTGGATCGGTGCGGTGGTGGCCGATCTGGTCATCAACAAGCCGCTCAAACTCAGCCCGTCCTACATCGAGTTCAAGCGCGCCCACCTCTACGCGATCAACCCGGTCGGCTTCGGTTCGATGGCGGTGGCCTCGGTCATCTCGATCCTCGCCTTCTACAACGCGTTCGGGGCGACCCTGGCCGCGTACTCGCCGTTCCTGGCGCTGGGCATCGCGATGGTGCTCTCGCCGCTGCTCGCGATCGCCACCAAGGGCAAGTACTACATCGCCCGAGCGGACACGCTCGGTGGCGGGGAGGCCCTTGAGGACGGCGCGACGGGCGCGACGGAGGCCGCGATCGAGTGCGTGGTCTGCGGGGAGCGCTACGAGCTGCCGGACATGGCGGGCTGCCCGTTCCACGAAGGCGCGATCTGCTCGCTCTGCTGCACGCTCGAGAAGACCTGCCACGACATGTGCAAGGCGACGCCGGGGGCTCTGCCCATGGCCGATGCGCCTGCCGCCGCGACCGCCGTCTGACGGCGGGTCGGGCCAAGCGTGAGGGGCGCCGGCCGGGCCGCCGGCGCCCCTCACAACCTGCGAAACGGGAAAGGGAACCGTATGCCAGAGGTGATCTTCAGCATCGACCGCGATCTCAGCGTGCCAATGGCCGACCAGGCCATGCCCGGCCACAACCGCTGGCATCCCGACATCCCGCCGGTCGCGGCGATCGAGCCGGGCGGGGCCTACCGGATCGAGTGCAAGGACTGGACCGACGAGCAGATTCACAACACCGACTCGGCGAGCGACGTGGCGGGCGTCAACCTCGACAAGACGCACATGCTGAGCGGCCCGTTCTACGTCAAGGGGGCCGAGCCGGGCGACATCCTCGTCGTCGACATCCTCGACATGGGCCCGTTCGCCGAGCACGAGTGGGGCTACACGGGGATCTTCGCCAAGGGCAACGGGGGCGGCTTCCTGACCGACTACTACCCGGACTCGGCCAAGGCGATCTGGGACATCGAGGGCATCTTCTGCTCCTCGCGCCACCTCCCGGGCGTGCGCTTCGCCGGCCTCTCGCACCCCGGACTGCTCGGCTGTGCGCCGTCCCATGACCTGCTCGCCGAATGGAACCGGCGCGAGGCCGACCTGGTCGCGCGCAACCCCTCGCGGGTGACGGGCGACCCGATGGGCGACGAGCCGCAGGACCCGCCGCTGGCGCTGCTGCCGCTCGAGAAGGACGCGCTGCTCGGCACGCTGTCGGGCGCCGAGTTCGATCGGGTGGCCAAGGAGGGCGCGCGTACGGTGCCGCCGCGCGACCACGGGGGCAACTGCGACATCAAGAACCTCTCGAAGGGCACGCGGATCTACTTCCCGGTCTACGTCGACGGCGCCCTGTTCTCGATCGGCGACCTCCACTTCTCGCAGGGCGACGGGGAGATCACCTTCTGCGGGGCGATCGAGATGCCCGGGTTCATCGACCTCGGCTTCGACCTGATCAAGGGCGGGGTTGCGACCTACGGCCTGGCGGCGGCCAACCCCCACGGCAACCCGATCTTCAAGCCGGGCCCGGTCGAGCCGCACTACAGCGAGTTCCTGATGTTCGAGGGGATCTGCGTCGAGGACGGGCGCAACTACTACATGGACGCGACGGTGGCCTACCGGCGGGCCGCCCTGAACGCGATCGAGTACCTCAAGCGGGCGATGGGCTACAGCGGCGAGCAGGCCTACCTCCTGCTCGGGGCGGCACCGGTCGAGGGCCGCATAGGCGGGATCGTCGACATCCCCAACTGCGCGGTGACCCTCGGCATACCGCTGGCCATCTTCGACCGCGACATCCTCCCCCACTGATGGGCAGCTACGGATATCGCTGCGCGTTCTGCGGCCCGTTCGAGAAGCGGGCGAACCCGCGGGCGCCGGGGGCGCCGGCGCTCTGCCCGACGTGCGGCGAGCTGAGCCCGCGGACCTACTCCGCGCCCGGCGGGCGCAGCCCGCGCCGGGCGCGCCGGCTCGACGGGGTGGGGGCGGCGGGGCGCGAGCGGGTCTACCGCGCCGAGGGCGGGGTCCCGGCCGCCGGGAGCCTCCCTTCGGGGCGCCGCATGCCCGGGGTCCCGGTGCCGGCCGCGGGGCGCGCGGGGCCGGGGCGGCCGTGGCAGGTCGGCCACTGAGCGACTCCGACGGCGACGGCCACAGGATCACGGTTTTCTGTGATCCTGTCCGCACCTTCCGGGGCGTCCTCTCCGGGACCTGAGCGACGGGTGGGGACGACGCCGCCGTCCGGGGTCGAGAACCTGGTTCCGGGCGCCCTTTGTGAGCACGTGCACCTGACCCCATCCGATACCGAGAAGCTCCTCCTGGCCGTGGCCGGCATGGTCGCCCGCGACCGGCGCGACCGGGGCGTCGCCCTCAACTACCCGGAGTCGGTCGCGCTCCTCTCGTGTTGGGTGATCGAGCGGGCGCGCGACGGCGATGCGACCGTGGCCGACCTGATGCGCGACGGCCGGGCCGTGCTCTCGCGCGGCGAGCTGATGGACGGCGTCCCTGAGATGCTCGAGGAGGTCCAGGTCGAGGCCACCTTCCGCGACGGGCGCAAGCTCGTGACGATCCACCAGCCGGTCCCGTGATCCCCGGCGAGCTCTCCGTCGCGCCGGGGACGATCGAGCTGGCCGCGGGGCGGGAACGGCGCACGGCGGCGGTCGAGAACACCGGCGATCGGCCGATCCAGGTCGGGTCGCACTTCCACTTCGCCGACGTCAACCCGGCGCTGCGCTTCGACCGCGCGGCGGCCGCCGGCTTCCGCCTCGACCTGCCGGCGGGCACGTCGATGCGCTTCGAGCCGGGCCTCGCGCGCGAGGTGCCGCTGGTGGCCTTCGGCGGTCGGCGCCACGTCCCCGGCCTCCAGCTCCGCCCGTGACCGGCGAGATCGACCGCGAGCGCTACGCCCAGCTCTACGGCCCGACGGTGGGCGACCGGGTGCGGCTGGCCGACACGAGCCTGTGGATCGAGGTCGAGGAGGATCGCTGCCGCGGGGGGGACGAGGCGGTCTTCGGCGGCGGCAAGACGATCCGCGAATCGATGGCCCAGGGGACGACGACGCACGCAGAGGGGGCGCCCGAGCTGGTGATCACCAACGCGGTGGTGCTCGACCACTGGGGCGTGGTCAAGGCGGACGTCGGGATCCGCGACGGGCGGGTCGTCGGGCTCGGCAAGGCGGGCAACCCGGACATCATGGACGGCGTCCATCCGGCGCTGCGGATCGGCCCGAGCACCGACGTGATCGCCGGGGAGGGGCGGATCCTGACCGCGGGCGGGGTCGACTGCCACGTGCACTTCATCAGCCCGACGATCGTCACCGAGGCGCTGGCCAGCGGCATCACGACGCTGATCGGCGGGGGGACGGGGCCGACCGAGGGGACGCGGGCGACCACGTGCACACCGAGCCCGGGGGCGCTGGCAATGATGCACCGGGCGCTCGACGGTCAGCCGGTCAACGTGCTGCTCTTGGGGAAGGGCAACACGGTCAGCGCCGAGGGCCTCGCCGAGCAGGCGCGGGCGGGGGCGGGCGGCTTCAAGCTGCACGAGGACTGGGGCTCGACGCCGGCGGCGATCGACGCGTGTCTGCGGGCGGCCGAGCGCTTCGGCCTCCAGGTGGCGATCCACACCGACACGCTCAACGAGGCGGGGTTCCTCGAGTCGACGGTGGCGGCGATCGCGGGTCGGAGCATCCACGCCTACCACACCGAGGGGGCGGGCGGGGGCCACGCGCCGGACATCATCGCGATCGCCGGGCAGCCCAACGTGCTGCCGTCCTCGACCAACCCGACGCGACCGCACACGGTCAACACGGTGGCCGAGCACCAGGACATGCTGATCGTCTGCCACCACCTCAACCCGCGCGTGCCCGAGGACCTCGCCTTCGCCGAGAGCCGGATCCGGGCGTCGACGATCGCCGCCGAGGATCTGCTCCACGACCTCGGCGCGATCTCGATCATCGGCTCCGACGCGCAGGCGATGGGGCGCTCGGGCGAGACGATCCTGCGGACCTGGCAGACCGCTCACGCGTGCAAGGTGCGCTTCGGCGCGCTGGCGGGCGACGGGCCGGCCGACAACGTGCGGGCTCGCCGCTTCGTGGCCAAGTACACGATCTGCCCGGCGGTCGCGCACGGCCTCGACCGGCACCTCGGGTCGATCGAGCCGGGCAAGCTCGCCGACCTCGTCCTCTGGGATCCGGCGTTCTTCGCCGTCCGTCCGAGGTTGGTGCTGAAGGCCGGGACGATCGTCTGGAGCCCGATCGGGGATGCCAACGCGTCCATCCCCACCCCGCAGCCGGTGCTCGGCCGGGCGATGTTCGGCGCAGCGCCGGCCGCCGCGTCGCACCTGGCGCTGTCCTTCGTCTCGCCGGCGGCCCTGGAGGATGGACTGGAGGAGCGGCTGGGCCTGGGCCGCCGGCTCGTCGCGGTGGCCGACACGCGGGGGGTCGGCAAGCGCGACCTGCCGGGCAACGACGCGCTGCCCGAGATCCAGGTCGACGCCGAGACGTTCGTCGTCACCGTCGACGGCGAGCCGGTCGTGCCGGCGCCGGCCGCGGAGCTGCCCCTGGCCCAGCGCTACTCCCTGTTTTGAGCGCGGTGGTCGAGCTCCTGCTGGCCGACGGGCGGACCCCGACCGGCGGCTACGCTCATTCGGGCGGCCTCGAGGCGGCGGTCTCGGCCGGCCTCGGGGCTCACGGGGTGCCGGCGTTCATCCGCGCGCGCCTGCACACCGTCGGGCGCTGCCAGGCGGCCGTGGCGGCGGCGGCGGCGGGCGCCGGGGGTCTGGCCGGGCTGCTGGCGCTCGACGGAGAGGCGGCGGCGCGCACCCCGGTGCCGGCCGTGCGCGCGGCCGACCGCCGCCTGGGTCTCGGGCTCCTGCGCACGGCGGCGGCGCTGTGGCCGGAGGACCGGCTGCTGGCCGCCTACCGCGCGGCGAGCGCATTGACGCCGCGGGCGGTGGCGCTCGGCGCGGTGTGCCGGGCGGCCGGCCTCGGTGCGCTGGCGGCGGCGCGGCTGAGCCTCTACGAGGACGCGGCCGGGGTGGCCGCGGCGGCGGTCAAGCTGCTGCCCCTCGACGGCGCCGCGGCGAGCGGCTGGGTCGCCGGCCTGGCGGGGGAGATCGAGGCGCTGGCCGGCGAGGCGGCCGCCGGCGGTTGGCTGCCGAGCACCGCCACGCCGCTGCTCGACCGGCGGGCCCTGGCCCACGCGTCCGCGGATCGGAGGCTCTTTGCCAGCTGAGGGAATCCGAGCGCTGCGCATCGGCGTCGGCGGCCCGGTGGGCACCGGCAAGAGCTCGCTGATCGCGGCGCTGTGCCGGGGGCTGTCCGGGGCGCACGAGCTGGGGGTGGTGACCAACGACATCTACACGACCGAGGACGCGCGCTTCCTGCGCGAGCAGGGCGTCCTCCCGCCGGAGCGGATCGAGGCGGTGCAGACCGGCTGCTGCCCCCACACCGCGATCCGCGACGACATCTCGATGAACCTCGGCGCGGTCGAGGACCTCGAGCGCGCGGAGGGTCCCCTGGACGTGGTCTTCGTCGAGAGCGGCGGCGACAACCTGACCGCCGCGTTCAGCCCGGCGCTGGCCGACGCCCAGATCTTCGTCCTCGACTGCGCGGGGGGCGACGACGTCCCGCGCAAGGGGGGCCCGGGGGTGGCGCGCTCAGACCTCCTGGTGATCAACAAGGTCGACCTCGCCCGCCATGTGGGGGCCGACGTCGAGCTGATGCTGGCCGACGCCGCCCGGCAGCGTGGCGGGCGCCCGACGCTGGCGGTCAGCCTGCGCGACCCGGCCTCGGTCGATGCCCTCTGCGCCTGGGTCGAGGCGCGGCTCGCAGACTGGCGGGCGGGGGCGCTGGTGAGCGTCGACCCCGGCCCGGCGGCGCCGCATGTCCATCGCGGCGATGGCGATCCGCGCCGCTGAGGCGGCCGGCGCGGCGAAGCCGATCCGTGCCGCCTGAGGGGGCGATCACGATCCGGGCCGTCCGCCGCGGCTGCGCCACCGTGGTCGCCGAGCTCGGCGGGTGTGAGCCGTGGCGCCCCCGGATCCTCGGGCCGGCCGGCGCCGTGGCCCGGGTGGCGCTCGTGGCCACGCGGGCCTCGCTGCTGGGCGGCGACCGTGTGGCCCTCGACGTCAGCCTCGGGGCGGGCTGTGCCCTCGAGATCGTCGAGCTCGCGGCGACTATCGCCCTACACGCGCGCGGAGGCCCGCCGGCGCTGCTCGAGGCGACCGTCCGCCTTGGCCCGGGGGCGCGTCTCGTCTGGCTGGGCGAGCCGTTGATCGCCGCCGCCGGCTGCGGCGTGGTGCGCTCGACGCGGGTCGAGCTGGCCAGGGGGGCGGTCGTGCTCCTGCGCGATGCCCTCGTCCTCGGGCGCAGCGGCGAGGAGCCGGGCCGCGCTCGCACTCACACGCGGATCACGCTCGAGGGCCGCCCGGTGCTCGAGGAGGCGCTCGACACCGAGCCCGCGTGGCTGCTCGCCTCGCGCGTCGTCGCCGGCCCCGCGCGCATGATCGACGGGCTCACGCTCGCCGGACGACGCGACCCCGATCCCCCGTCGGACGCCTTCCAGGCGCACGAGCCGGCGACCCTCTGGCGGCGGGCGGGCGCGGCCGGCGGCGACGGCTCGGGCGGCGCGGGCGGAGCCGTGGCTCGGCGCTGGCGCGGGCTCGCCCTCGACGGCGGCGGGGGGTCCGCGGGCGCGCCGGAGCCCGCGCAGGCCTGCTCGGGGTGAGCGTTCTCCGCCACCGAAGGTGGGCGCATTCTTGCGCTACGGGGAAGTTTCGTTTTCCCGCCGACGGCGGCGGGGATCTACAACTTCGTGGCCGTCTACAGCGGCGACGCGAACAACAACGCCGTGACCAGCCCGTGCGGGGCGGGCAGCGAGTCGGTCGTCGTGACCAAGCCGAAGCCGACGATCGTCACGGTGGCGAGCCTGTCGGGCGGCTCGATCTCCGACACGGCGACGCTCGGCGGGCTCCCGGCCGGCGGCCCGGCACCGACCGGCGCGGTGACCTTCAACATCTACGGGCCCAACGACGCGAACTGCAGCGGGGCGCCGATCTCGAGCTCGACGATCGCCCTGACCGGGGCCGGCACGTCGGCGACCTCGCCCGCGTTCAAGCCGACCGCGCCGGGCGTGTATCGGTTCACCGCGAGCTACTCGGGCGACGTCAACTCCGCGGCCAACGCGACGGCGTGCAACGACGCCAACGAGTCGGTGACCCTTCCGTCACCGGTGATCTCCGTGACGAAGACGGCGGCGCCGCCGAGCAAGGTCGAGCCGGGCGGGACGTTCACCTTCACGGTGACCGTGTCGAACCCGAGCCCGAACGACGCGATCAAGATCACCTCGCTCAACGACAGCATCTACGGCAACCTGGCCACCTTGGCGGGGAGCACGTGCGGCGCGCTGATCGGGACGACGCTGGCGCCGGGCGCGACGAGCGCGCCGTGCACCTTCCCGGGCCCGTTCGCCGGAACGGCCGGCCAGTCGCAGACCGACACGGTGACCGTCAACGGCGTCGACATCAGCGGCTTCACGGCCACGGCCACGGCCAATGCCACGGTGACCCTGACCCCGCTGGCGCCGCCGCCGCCGGTGATCGCGGTCACCAAGGCGGCCGCGCCGGCGACCCTGCCCGAGCCGGGCGGGACGTTCACCTTCACCGTCAGCGTCTCCAACCCGAGCACGACGACCCCGGTGAAGATCACCAGCCTGGTCGACAACATCTACGGCGATCTCGCCACGCGGCCCGGTAGCACGTGCGGCGGCCTGATCGGGACGACCCTGGCTCCCGGTGGGAGCACCGCTCCCTGCAGTTTCACGGGTCCGTTCAGCGGCAAGGCGGGCGACAAGCAGACCGATACCGTGACCGTCACCGGAGTCCAGAACGGCATCACCGTAATGGCGACGGCCAACGCGACCGTCGGCCTGACGCCGGCCGGACCGCAGATCGCGGTGACGAAGGCGGCGTCGCCGAGCAGCCTCCCGGCTCCGGGCGGAACCTTCACCTTCACCGCGACGGTGACCAACCCGAGCACGCTGCAGCCGGTCACGATCACCCAGCTCGTCGACAACATCTACGGGGACCTGGCCACCCGGCCGGGCAGCACGTGCAGCGGGCTGATCGGGGTCGTTCTCGCGCCGGGCGCGACGAGCGCCCCGTGCAGCTTCACCGGTCCGTTCAACGGCAACTCCGGCGACAAGCAGACCGACGTGATCACGGTCACGGGCATGAACAACGGCACGACGGTCACCGCGACCGCCCAGGCCACCGTGACGCTGTCGCCGGCGCCCGCCCCGCCGCCGGCCATCACGCCGGCCCCGGCCAGCGTCGCCACGGTGACCTTCCACGCGCCGGCGGCCTGCGTCGCCACGCCGTTCAAGGTCTTCGTGAGCGGGCTCAGCATCGCCCGGGTGACCTACTACGTCGACGGCCGGCGGCTCCCCCGCGTGAACCAGGCCGACTCGCAGGGCCACTTCTCGGTCACGATCAAGACGGCCGGGCTCGCCAAGGGCAAGCTCCACCACCTGACCGCGGTGATCGAGCCGGTGGCCCATAGCGGCCAGCCCGTCCGGACCGTCCGGCGGACGTTCGCCGTCTGCGCGACGCCGTCCCTGCCCCGCTTCACCGGCTGACCACGGAGCGCCTCACGGCGCCTCGTGGCTGCGCAGGGCCGACGCGCCGACGACCAGCCCGATCCCGGCGACCTCGAGCAGCCCGGGCAGCTGGCCGAGGATGACCGCGCCGACCACGGCGGCGGTGGCCGGCAGCAGTGACAGCAGGAGAGCGAAGCGCGCTCGGGGCAGGCGCGTGAGCGCGAGCTGCTCGAGGGCGTAGGGGATCACGCTCGAGAGGAGGCCGACGAGGACGCAGGCCGCCAAGCGCCAGGGCGTGTCGAACGCGGGGCCGGCGCCCGCGAGCAGGAAGGGAGCGAAGGCCAGCGCGCCGATCGCCATCCCCGCGGCGAGCCCGTCCCGCGGGCGCAGGCCGGCGTCGGCGGCCACGCGGTGCCCGAGGACCACGTAGAGCGCCCATAGGCCGCCGGCGGCCGCGGCGAAGGCGACGCCCTCTGGCGTCCCGGCGATGTGGACGTCGGCGAGCAGGAGGACGCCGGCGACCGCGAGGGCAAGCGCTCCGGCGTCCCGCCGGCTGCGCGAGCCGAGCGTGGCCACGGCGATCGGGCCCCAGAACTCGATCGCCACCGCGGTTCCGAGCGGGAGCCGGTCGATGGCCAGGTAGAAGGAGAGGTTCATCGCGGCCAGGGTCAGGCCGAACGCCGCGGCCAGGGCGAGTCGGCGGGCGGTCCACGGCGCTCGCCAGGGCCGCCGCCAGAGCGCCAGCGCCCCGGCCGCGGTGAGCACGCGCAGCCAGGCGACCCCCGATGCAGGCACTACGGCGAAGAGCAGGACGGCGAACGAGGAGCCGACGTACTGGGCGAGCGCGCCGAGGACGAACAGGCCCTGGGCCGGGACCCGGGCGAGCGGGACCGCCGGCGGGGCGGCCTCGCCGGCGCGCGGGGCGGGCATCCGCGGAGTTTAGGAGCTCACGCGACGGCGCTCGGCTCGCCCGACGGCGCCGGGGCAGGGGGCGGATCGGTCCGGGCCAGCGCCGACGGCCACCAGACCCGGCGGTCGAGCTCGATCACGACGGCCGGCACGAGGATCGTGCGCACGAGAAAGGTGTCGAGCAGCACGCCGAAGGCGATCACGAAGCCGATCTCGGTGAAGGAGATCAGCGGCAGCGAGGCCAGGGCGGAGAAGGTGCCGGCGAGCACGATGCCCGCCGAGGTGATCACCGCCCCGGTCACCGCGAGCGCCCGGATGACGCCCGTCCGGGTGCCGGACCGCAGCGCCTCCTCGCGGACCCGGGCCATCAGGAAGATGTTGTAGTCGACGCCGAGGGCGACGAGGAAGAGGAAGGTGAAGAGCACCAGCGACGGATCCTCTCCCGGGTAGCCGAACACGTGCGTGAAGACGAACGCGCCCGCCCCCAGGGCGGCGCCGTAGGAGAGCAGGACCGTGCCGACGAGGACGGCGGGGGCGACCACGGCGCGCAGGAGCAGGGCGAGGACAAGGAGCACGACGACGAGGATCATCGGCACGATGAGCTTGTTGTCGCGCGTCGCCGAGGTCCGGAAGTCGCGCTCGAGCGCCGTCGGGCCGCCAACGAGCGTGGTGCTCCCGCCGGCCGCCTTGGCTGCGGTGCGCAGCGGCGCGATCAGGTCGAAGGCCCGCTGGCTCGAGGGGTCGGCGGCCAGCGTCGCCGTGAAGAACGAGTCGCCGCCGCGGCTGAGCACCGGGCCGGGCGGGCCGGGCGCGACGCCGGGGGCCTGGGCGACCGCCGCGCGGACCGCGGGCACCCGCCCCGCGTCGGGCACGACGACCTGGACGGGGGCGCTCGTGCCGGCCGGGAAGTGGGCGGCGAGGATCGCCTGGCCCTGCTTGGACTCGACCGTCCCGCGGAACGAGTTGCCCTGGGTCAGCTTCGTGTTGAGCGAAAGGACCCCGACGCAGAGCACGACGAGGATGGTCGTCGCGCTAACCGCGATCGTCCGGTGCCTGCGGTCGACCCGGGCGGCGATCCGGCTCCAGACCCCGTGGACCTCGACGGTCTCCTCGCCGGTGAAGCGGGGGATGAACGGCCAGAAGACCCACCGGCCGAAGATCACCAGCCACGTCGGGAGCAGCGTGAGCCCGGCGAGCATGGCCACGGCCACGCCCATTGCAGCGATCGGCCCGAGACCGCGCGAGCCGTTGACCTGGGCGGCGAGCAGGCAGAGCAGGGCGAGGATCACCGTCGAGGCGCTCGCGAAGATCACCGGCCCCGCCCGTCCGAGGGCCACGCGCATGGCTGCGTGGCGGTCGGCATGGCGGCGGAGCTCCTCTCGGTAGCGCGAGACGAGCAGGAGCGCGTAGTCGGTCCCGGCGCCGAACACGAGGACGGTGAGGATGCCCGCCGACTGCCCGTTGACGGTGACGCCGGCCCGCGTGAGCAGGTAGCCGAGGCCCTCGGCGGCGACCACAGCGAAGCCGACGGTGAGCAGGGGGATGAACCAGAAGATCGGGCTGCGGTAGATCACGATGAGCAGGACGAAGATCAGGGCCACCGTCACGAGGAGCAGCTTCCCGTTGATGCTCTTGAACACCTGGGCGCCGTCGTAGGAGGCGCCGGCCGGACCGGCGACCTTGACCTCGAGGCCGGGCGGGGCTCGATGCACGACGTCATCGATCCGCTTGACCTCGCTGGTGAGCGCCTTGTCGTTGTTGTGCAGGCGCAGCCCGAAGGTGAGCAGCCCCGCCGCGCCGTCGGCCGAGCGCACCGGCGGTCCGGCCGGAACCCCGTCGCGCGGGAGGGCGGCGTTGAGCGCGGTGCGGTCGGCGCTCATGGCTTGGAGGTCGCCGGCGCGCAGGCCCCCGGCGCGGTGCAGGACGACGACCGCCGCGGTCACCTCGTCGCCGCCGGAGATCTGCTTGATCTGCTCCAGCGCCCGCGATGACTCGGCGCTGCCCGGCAGGTAGGAGGACGGGTCGTTCTTCTGGGCGTCCTGGAACTTCGTCTGCACGGTGAGACCGGCGAAGAAGACGACGAGCCAGACGACGGCGACGACCCATTTCGCGCGCCGCCCCGAGGCCAGCGTGACGACCCGGCTCATCGACCGCGGCATAACTTGATGGCGAGCAAGTTGCGCGGAGGGTAAAGAGCCGCCCGCCCGGTGTCAAGGGCGGCGGCCGGATCTGGACACCGGCTGGTCACGATGGCCACCGCCGGCCTGGTGCGGCGGGGGCCCGCCTGCGATGCTCAGCTCCCCGGCCGGGCGCCGGGCGACGGCGGTGCCGGCCACGAGCGAGGAGGCGAGCGGGTGACTCTCGAAGAGCGGACAGTCGATGACAACCTCGGCCGCACCTGCGAGGTGTGCGGCGCGATGCTGACCGTCCGCGAGATCGAGGTCTCGCGGGAGGCGGGTCAGCCGTTCCTCTGCGCGGTCCACGCGACCGAGCAGGTCCCGGTGGACGCCCTCGAGGACGAGCCCGCCGGCTAGGGCGAGTTCGGCGGAGCCGCGCACTGTGTCCCGGCTGCGCCCCGAGTTGTTCCGCCTGCCGGTCGCTGCGATGCGCGCCGGGCACTACAGCGACGCCTACCTGCGCCTGGCCAAGCGCGTCCTCGAAGCCGAGGACCGCCACCCGTGGGTGACGATGCAGGTCTTCCAGAAGCGCTCCGCCGTCCTGGCCGGGATCGACGAGGCCGTGGCCGTCCTCGAGCTGTGCGCCGGCCGCGACGTCGGCGGAACGTGGCGCCCCGGCTGGGCGGGGCTCGAGGTCCAGGCCCTGGGCGAGGGCGACCGGGTCGCCCCGCTGGAGACGGTGATGACGATCACCGGGGACTACGCTGAGTTCGCCCACCTGGAGACCGTGTTCCTCGGCTGCCTGGCCCGGCGGACGCTGGTCGCCGGAAACGTCCGCGACGCGGTGGCCGCGGCCGCCGGCAAGCCGGTCCTCTTCTTCGCCGCGCGCCACGATCACTGGCCGCAGCAACCGGGCGACGGGTTCGCCGCCCACCTAGCCGGGGCCGCCGCCGGGTCGACCGACGCCGGCGGGGCCTGGTGGGGCGGTCGCGGCGTGGGCACCCTTCCCCACGCGCTGATCGCCGCCTATGCCGGCGACACGGTGGCCGCGGCGCGCGCCTTTGCCCGCCAGTGCGCCGACCAGCTCGCCGTGACGGTGCTCGTCGACTTCGCCAACGACTCGATCGCCACGGCGCTGGCGGTGGCCGACGCGCTCGGCGACGAGCTCTGGGGGGTCCGGCTCGACACCGCCGAGGACCTCGTGGACCGCGGGCTCGCCGACCTCGGCCCCGAGGCGCCGCCCGGCGTCAGCCCCGAGCTCGTGCGCCGGGTCCGCGGCGCCCTCGACGAGGGCGGGCACAGGCGGGTGAGGATCGTCGTCTCTGGGGGCTTCGACGCCGAGCGGATCGCGGCCTTCGAGGCCGAGGGCGCCCCGGTCGACGCATACGGCGTCGGGTCCTCGCTGCTGCGCGGGAGCAACGACTTCACCGCCGACGTCGTGCTCCTCGACGGCCGCGACTGCGCCAAGGCCGGCCGCCGCTACCGGCCCAACGACCGCCTCGAGCCGGTCACCTAGAGCCCGTCGCGCCGGCCAGGCGCCGCTCGAGGGCCAGCACGCGGCCGGCCGCGCTCCTGATTCGCCGGCGAAAGGCCGGCGAGCGGCGGGCCCGCGCGAGCAGGCCCGGGTAGATCAGGTGGTAGGAGCCCGGGCCGGTCATGAGGACGATATCGGCGCCGGCGGCGATCGAGCGGATCGCCGCCCTGACCAGGCCCGAGCGCCGGAGCACGGCGGCAGCCTCGATCGAATCGGTGATCACCACGCCGCGGAAGCCGAGCTCGCCGCGCAGCAGGCGCCCGAGGATGACCGGCGACTGCGAGGCGATCCGCCCCGGGTCGAGCCCCGGGTAGGCGGCGTGGGAGGCCATCACCAGCGGCACCCCGGCGGCGATCGCCGCCCGGAACGGGGCCAGGTCGCGGCGCCGCAGGGAGGCCGCCGGCGTGGCGATCGTGACCGGGCCGACGTCGGTGTTGGCGAGAGCGGCGCCGAGGCCGGGGAAGTGCTTGACGGTCGCGGCGACGCCCGCGGCGGCGAAGCCGCCGACCGCGGCCGCCGCCGACGGGGCGACCGCCTCCGCGGAGCCGGGATAGGCCCGCGCGCGCATGATCGACGCGCCGCCGGCGCCGACGTCGGCGACCGGGGCGAAGTCGACGTTCAGGCCGAGGCGGTGCAGGTCGCGCCCGGTGGCCCGGGCGGCCGCCGCGGCGGCGGCGGCGCCGACCTGGTCGGGCTGGCCGGCGGCGGACGCGGCGAAGCGCAGGACGCGCGTCGCGCCGCCCTCCTGGTCTGCTCCGAGCAGCGCCCGCCCGCCGGCGGAGCGCTCGAGGCGGCGCGTGAGTGCGCGCAGCTGGCGGGCCGACACGACGTTCTCGCCGGTGAGGATGGCGCCTGCCGCTTGGCGCCGGCGGAGGATCCGATCGACGTAGGCCGGTTCGCTCGGGCCGGCGAAGGAGAGGATCAGCGTCTGGCCGACCTGCTGCTCGAGCGAGAGTCGCTCGACAGCTCCCGCCGGGTGTGGTGGCGCTGGCCGCAGCGGCCGTCCCGGGGTCGGGGGCGGACCCGACCTGCCGCAGCCGGCGAGCACGAGCGCAACGGCGCAGCACGTGGCGAGGCACGTGCGGTATCCCGGCGGTAGGCGACGCGCGCCTTCGACGAGCAGGGGCGGGCCGACCGTCAAGCCGTCGCGGCGGCCTCGAGCGCGCGGCGGACGCGCTTGGTGGAGACGCCCCCGCGGACGCCGAGCTGCTGCGCGAAGTGGCTGACGCGGAGCTCCTGGAGCATCCACGGGACCTCGTCGAGCTCGGCCGGGTGCGCACGGCCAGGCGGCCAGGCGGCCAGGCGGAGGCGGTGGAGGTGCTCGAGCTCGTGGAGCGAGCGCATCCGGTCGCTGTCCTGGGCCCGGGCCGCGGGCAGCCGCTCGAGGCGGCGCAGCGTGCCCTGGAGGTAGCGCTCGACGTCGGGGAGGCGCGCGGCGCCGGTTGCCGCGGCGAAGCCCGGGTAGACGAGCGTGCCGAGCTGGGTGGCGACGTCGAGGATGGCCGGCTGGAGCGTGCCGTCGCCCGACAGCGCCTCGAGCCTGCGGTGGACCGCCGCGCGAGCCTCGAGGATCGCCACCACCGCGGCCAGCACCTCGGCGGTCGCGGCGGGCAGCCCGGCGGCGACCCGGTCGCGCAGGACGGCGAAGTCCGCCTCGTTCCACGCCGGCCCGCCCGCCTGCGCGATCAGCTGATCGATCGCCGCCGCCGTCGCGTCCTCGAGCACGGCGGCCAGGCTCCCGTGCGGCGCTGAGGCGAGCACGAGGGTCGCCGGCCCACCGAGGCCGCGCTCGGCCGCGCGGGCCGGCGAGCGCGTTGTCAGGCGCAGCAGGCGGCGGGTCCCGGCGTGCATGGCGATGCGCTGGGCCTCCGCGGTCTCGAGCGCCGCGACGCCGACGGCGTCGCCCTCGTCGATCAGCGCCGGGTAGGCGAGCACGCTGTCGGCCGTTCCCGGCAGGGCGACGGTCCGCGGCAGCGTCCCGAGCGTCCAGCCGCTCAACCCGTGGCGCTCGAGGCCGCGGGTCGCCTCGGCCAGCGCGGCGCGCAGGCGGGGCCGCAAAGCCTCGCGCAGCCGCTCGAGGTCGCTGTCCTCGCCGAGCGGGGAGCCCTGGTCGTCGAGGGCGCGGAAGGTCATGCGCAGGTGAGCCGGGAGCTTGGCCGGGTCGAAGGCGTCGGCGGTCACCTGCACCCCGCGGAGGCGCTCGAGCTCGCGGGCCAGCGCCTCGGCGAGCCGGCCGTCGCGCGGGCGGAGCCTCCCGACCACCTCGGCGGCCAGCGCCGGGACGGGGACGAGCGGGCGCCGCAGCTCCTTGGGGAGCGAGCGAATCAGCGCGATGACGAGCTCCTCGCGCAGGGCGGGGACGAGCCAGTCGAAGCCGTCCGGGCGCAGGTGGGCGAGCGCCTCGAGGGGGACGTCGACGGTGACGCCGTCGCGGTCCTCGCCCGGGTCGAAGCGATAGGTCAGCGGCAGCACGAGATCGTCCTGGCGCCAGGCGTCGGGGAGGGCGGCCGCGTCGATCGCCGGGCCGGGGCCCACGAGGAGCTCGCGGGTGAAGTCGAGCCGATGGCGGGCGCGGCCGCGCTGGCGCGACCACCAGCGGTCGAAGTGGGCGGCCGAGACGACCTCGGCCGGGATGCGGGTGTCGAAGAAGTCGAAGATGACGGCGTCGCCGACGAGGATGTCGCGGCGGCGGGCGCGGTGCTCGAGCTCCCCGACCTCGGCGAGCATCTGCCGGTTGTGGGCGAGGAAGTCGTGGCGGGCTTCCCAGTCGCCGCCGAGTAGGGCGTGGCGGATGAACTGCTCGCGGGCGAAGTCGGGATCGATCGGGTGGTAGGCGATCTTGCGGCCGGCGACCACCGGCAGGCCGTAGAGCGTCGCGCGCTCGGTGGCCACCACCGCCCCCCGCCTGCGCTCCCAGTGCGGGTCGTCGTAGGTGCGCTTGAGCAGGTGGCCGGCCAGTGGCTCGACCCACGCGGGCTGGATGCGCGCGGCGGTCCGGCCCCAGAGGCGGCTGGTCTCGACGAGCTCGGACACCATCAGCCAGGACGGCGGCCGGCGGGCCAGCGCCGACCCGGGGAAGATCGCAAAGCGCGCCCCCCGGGCGCCGTCGTAGTCGCGCCGGGAGACGTTGCGCACCCCGATGTGGGAGAGCAGCCCCGCGAGGAGCGCCCGGTGGACCTGGTCCGCCTCGGCGGGCTCCGGGTTGATCGTCACCCCGGCGCCGCGGGCGGCCTGGCGGAGCTGGCCGACGAGATCCTGCCACTCGCGGACGCGGAGATAGTGGAGGAACTCAACCCGGCAGCGCTTGCGAAACTGGCTGCCCGAGAGGTCGCGCTGCTGGTCGGTCAGGTGGCGCCAGAGGCGCAGGTAGGCGAGGAAGTCCGACTGGGGGTCGGCGAAGCGGGCGTGCTGTTCGTCGGCGGCCGCGCGCTGGTCGGCCGGGCGCTCGCGCGGCTCCTGGATCGAGAGGGCGGCGGCGATCACGATCACCTCATCAGCGCAGGCCAGGCGGTCGGCCTCGAGCACCATCCGGCCGAGGCGGGGGTCCACCGGGAGCCGGGCGAGGCGCCGCCCGAGCGGGGTGAGCCGGCTCCGCGGGTCGGCGGCCGCCGGATCGAAGGCGCCGAGCTCCTCGAGCAGCGCGATGCCGTCGCGCACCTGGCGGCGGTCGGGCGGGTCGATGAAGCCGAAGTCCTCGACCTCGCCGAGGCCGAGGGCGGCCATCTGGAGCAGGACGGAGGCGAGGCTCGTGCGGAGGATCTCGGGCTCGGTGAACTCGGGGCGCCCGGCGAAGTCCTCCGCGGAGTAGAGGCGGATGCAGATGCCGTCCGACGTCCGCCCGCAGCGTCCCGCGCGCTGGTCGGCCGAGGCCCGGGAGATCGGCTCGATGGGCAGGCGCTGAACCTTGAGGCGGCTGCTGTAGCGGCTGATCCGCGCCGTCCCCGGGTCGACCACGGTACCGATTCCGGGGACCGTGAGCGACGTCTCGGCGACGTTGGTGGCGAGGACCACGCGCCGGGCGCGGTGGGGGGCGAACACCCGCCGCTGCTCGGCGTGGGAGAGTCGGGCGTAGAGGGGGAGGATTTCGACACCGCGGCCGAGTCGTCCGGAGAGCACTTCGGCGGTGTCGCGGATCTCTCGCTCACCGCTCAGAAACACCAGAACATCGCCCGGACCGTCGCGCAGGAGCTCGTCGACGGCCTCGCCGATGGCCTCGATCGGGTCGCTCGGTCCGGCGGGCTCCTCAGGGTCGGGGTCGGCGGCGGCGAGCGGTCGGTAGCGGACCTCGACCGGATAGGTGCGCCCGGAGACCACGGCGACGGGAGCGCCGCCGAAATGGCGGCTGAAGCGGTCGGCGTCGATCGTCGCCGAGGCGATGATCAGCTTGAGGTCCGGGCGCCGGGGGAGGAGCCGGCCGAGATAGCCGAGCAGGAAGTCGATGTTGAGGCTGCGCTCGTGGGCCTCGTCGACGATGATCGTGTCGTAGCGCAGGAGCTCCCGGTCGCGCTGGATCTCGGCGAGGAGGAGTCCGTCGGTGACGAAGCGCACGAGCGTCTCCTCCGAGGAGCGGTCGTCGAAGCGGACGGCGTAGCCGATCGCCCGCCCCGGCCCGATGCCGAGCTCCTCGGCGACGCGCTCGGCCGCGCCCCGGGCCGCCAGCCGCCGCGGCTGGGTGTGGGCGATCGTGCCGCGGACCCCGCGGCCGAGCTCGAGGCAGAGCTTGGGCAGCTGGGTGGTCTTGCCCGACCCGGTCTCGCCGGCGACGATCACCACCTGGTGCTCGCCGATCGCGGCGAGCAGATCCGCGCGGCGCGCGGCGACGGGCAGCTGGGGCGGATAGGTGATCTGCGGCTGGGCGGCGCGGCGGCGGGCGATCCGCGCCTCGGCGGCGGAGACCTCGGCGGCCAGCCGCGCTGCGGCGGCGTCGTCGAGCGGTCGCTCGGCGGCGCGGTCGAGGCGCCGGCGGAGATCCCGCTCGTCGCGGAGGCTCAGCTCGGGGAGCCGAGCGCGGAGGGCGTCGAGGGCCCCCGCCGCGGCCGGGTCGGGGCGGGGACGGCGCCGGCGCGGCGCCGTCTGCTCGGGCGTGGGGGCCATCCCGACCGAGGATAGGCGAGCATCGGCCCGCGCTTCGCGTCCCTCTTCGCTCGCCGGGCCGCTGGCGCCGGGAGCAAAGCTACGATCCGCCGTGGTGGATGCTCCGAGAGCCAGCAGGGGCCGCGCCCGTCAGGTCCGTCGCCGTCGGGCCGTCGCCGGCCTGACGCTGGCGGCGCTCGCCGCGGCGCTCGTGATCGTCCTGACCGGTGGGCATCGGTCGAGCCCGCCGCGGGCGCGGGCCGCGACGGTGGCGAGCAGCGTCCCCCGGCCGGCGCCGCCGGTCGCCGCGGCGTCGACGCCGGCGCCGCCCCCGGCGGTGGTCGCCCGCCCGGCGGCGGTGGTCCCACGGGCGCGTCCGGCGAGCCGCGCGGCGAACGCGGTAGGGATGCGGACGATGCGCTTCGTCGACCCGACCCGCAGCGTCCGGGGCGCGGCGCGCACCTTGACCACGATCGTCCGCTTCCCGGCCGTAGCCGGTGCCGGCGGCGCGATTCGCCCGGCGGCCGGCCCGTTCCCACTCGTCGTCTTCGGCCACGGGTTCTCGGTGACCCCGGCGCCCTACTCGCTGCTCCTCGACGCCTGGACCCGGGCCGGCTATGTCGTGGCGGCCCCGATCTTCCCGCTCGAGAACGCCGACGCCCCCGGCGGTCCCAACGAGCAGGACCTGCCCAACCAGCCGGCCGACATGCGTGTGGTGATCAGTCGCATGCTCGCCGCCTCCCGGGCCGGGAACGGCCCCTTCGCCGGTCTGCTCAACCCGAGCCGGATCGCGGTGGCGGGACAGTCGGACGGCGGCGACACGGCACTGGCGGCGGCCTACGACCCGTCGGTGCGCGATCGGCGGCTGAAGGCCGCGCTGATCCTCTCGGGTGCCGAGGATCCCTTCGCGGCGGCGTTCGCGCTGTCGGCCGCCGGGCCGCCGCTGCTCGCCGTGCAGGGCAGCGCCGACGCGATCAACCCGCCCGAGATGACGCGGGCCTTCTTCCGCAGCGCGCCGCCACCGAAGTTCCTCCTCACCCTGGTCGGTGCCGGGCACCAGGTGCCCTACACGGTGGCGGGGCCCGAGCTCCGCACGGTCGAGCGGGCGACGATCGCCTTCCTCGACTACGCGCTGAAGAGCCGGGCGGCGGTGTTCCAGCGGTATGTGAACGGAGGGAGCGCGGGCCCGAGCTCCGTGCTCACCGGGCAGCCCTAGCGGCGCCAGCGCACGTAGAGGGTGGCGGTTCCGGCGCGCCCGAGGCAGATCGTCAGGCCGGTCGTGCCGGCGCCGCCGGTCCGGCAGGTGAAGGCGTAGGCGGCGTGACGCTCGGGGCTGACGGCCGACAGCGGTCCGTCGGTTCGGTAGGCGGCACGGACGTTGGCGGCCAGCCCGCAGCTCGTCGTCTGCTGGTCGACGGTCACCCCGTTCTGGCAGGTGGCCTCGGAGTCGCCGTTGGGCGTGGACGGGGAGTCGCTGCAGCCGGGCAGTGAGGTGTTGGGATTGTCCGAGCAGCCGGTGCCGATGTTGTAGCCGCTGGCGTCCCGCGAACGGACGGCCGGGCCGGTCGGCGGCACCGCCGCGGCCGCCGCCGCCGCGGGCACAGTCAACGTCGGCGGCCCGGTCGCGGTGCTGGTCGACGTGGCGGTGGGGGCGGGCGCCGGAGCGAGCAGCTTCACCGGGCTCGAGCCGCCTCCCGAGAGGACGAAGTAGAGGCCGACGGCGATCGCGACCAGCACCAGGGCGGCCGCGCCGACGCCGCCGATCAGCCAGCCGCGGCTGGTCGCCGGTGGGCTCTGCGGGAGCGTGTAGTAGGCGGCGGGGTCCGGGTAGGCGGCCGGCGTGTGGGCGGCCGGAGGATAGGCCGGCGGGGGGCCTACGGTCGGTGGCGGTGGCGGTGGCGGTGGCGGTGGCGGTGGCGGTGGCGGTGCGGGCGGCGCGGTGGCGAGCACGGCCGTCGTCTCGGCTGAGCTCGGCTCGGGCGCGGGGTCGGCCGCGGGGGGTCGCGCGGTGCCGCAGGTGCGGCAGAAGCGAGCCGGCCCGGCGAACTCGGTCCCGCATTCCCGGCAGTAGCGCGCATCGCTCACTGGACCCCCTCCATCTGCGCAGGCTACCTACCTGCGGCGCGCCTGCGGGAGAAGACGTGAGAGAAATGCGCTCGGCCCGACGCGTACCGGCCGGATCCGGCGGTAGGTTGCTACCGATGACACGCAACGCCGCGGTCCTCCTTGTTGCCGGAGCCCTCGCCGGGTGCGGGGCGACCGCGATCTCCGCACCCTCGAGCCCGGCGCCCGCGGCGAGCCCGTCGTCCGCGGTGGCGTCGTCCGGGCCCGCGCCGCGCGCGCTCGTCGGGCTGAGGCCCGCGGTCGCCGCGGCGGCCCCGCCGCTCGGCCACCCGACGAGGTCATCCGGCTGCCGGGTCCGCGGGCAGCTCCCGGACCCGGCATGCACGCCGGGGTCGGTCATCGTTCAGGCGACCCTCGGGCGCATCTGCGTCCCGGGGTACACGAAGACCGTCCGAAATGTCCCGGGGTCGCTCAAGCGGGCGGTCTACGCCGAGTACGGAATCGCCCGCCACCGGGCGCGCCAGTACGAAGTCGACCATCTCGTGCCGCTCGAGCTTGGCGGGAGCAACAGCATCGCGAACCTCTGGCCGGAGACCGCACCGGGCTACGGGGAGAAGGATCGGGTCGAGAACGAGCTCCACGTCGCGGCGTGCGCCCGGGCGATCGGCCTGCGCCAGGCCCAGATCGGGATCGCGCGCGACTGGCGGCACGCGGGCGCGCCGGTCCCGGCGCCGTCGGCCGCACCGCCGGCCCGCGCCCCGCCGGCGACGACGACGCCGCCCGCCGGGGTGGGCGCGGACTTCTGCGCGAGCCACCCGTGCATCGCCAACTTCGCCAACGGGCGCGGGACCATCGTCCAGTGCCAGGACGGCGACTGGAGCCATTCCGGCGGCCTGCCCGGGGTGTGCAGCCGCCACGGCGGACCCAGATGACCCAGCCTCAGCCCGGCGAGGAGCCGGCGGTCCACGACATGACGACGTGGGGGCCGATGCGGGGGAGCTCGAAGACGTCCGAGGCGACGCGGAAGCCGGCCCGCTCATAGAGCGAGGTCGCGGGAGTGCGGGCGTTGCACCAGACCCGCGTGGCCCCGTGGGCGCTCGCGTGCCCCAGCAGGGCCCCGAGGACAGCTGTCCCGGCGCCGCGACCGCGGGCGTGAGGCGCCGTGGCCATGCCGCGCACCCGCCAGACGTCCGGTCGGCCGTCGGGTCCGACGAGGCCGACCGAGACGAGCTCCTCGCCGTCGAAGACCCCAACGGCGAAGGCGCCGGGCGGCTCGCTCGCCGCCATCTCCTCGAGCGTCTGGTGCGGCCGCAGGACAGCTCGGCGCAGCGGCCGCGTCCGGCTTACCTCCAGCGGACGAACGGTCGGCTCGGACACGGTCCAACGGTAGCGAGCCGCCGCGGCCGCGACGGGCAATGCAGGCCGGGGAGCCGGCACGCGACCGAACCGCCTGCCGACCGCTGGACGATCGCCGAAAACCGCCCCCCAGCTGCAGACGGTTCACGGTGATGTATGTATGCGGAGCTAGCCGGGCTCGAACCGGCGACCTCCTGGGTGCGATGGCGGACAACTGGGACGGCGGAGGTACGGAAGTAGGCGGAAGTCGCCCGATGTGGCGGGATTTCGCAAGCTCCTGCCGGTCGGCGGGCAGTGGCTATCCGGGCAGATATCGGGCGATCTGGGGTCTTCGGGCGCTCCTGACGGCGAGTGCCCGGACCGATCGGGGCGAGATGCTGGTGCCTGGACACGCGCGTCTTGCGTTGCCGGCTCTCGCGTCGCTGCCAAGGCGAGCCCGGCTGCTCGGGCTCCTGTCAGATGACCTCGCGGCTATCCGACGAACGTTCGAAGCGATCTTCGATGTGAAGTAGAGTATGAAATCATGCCCGGAACCGCTCCTAATCCCTTCTCCGGAACGCCGGTCGCGACGGTCTCGCTTGACGTACCACCGCTAGCGAGCGTGCTCGTTCAGATCCGGTTCTCGCCCGTGCTTGAGGTCTCCGAGGAGCAGCTCGCGGCCCGGATGCAGAAGGCGCTCCGCGACGAATACCCGTTCGTGCACGCGGATACCGAGCTGGCGATCACGTTTTCGGCGGGGGCTGAGGGCCCGCCGGCCGCCCTGCCGACACGGCTGTGGCGCTTTACCAATGAGGACAGCGCCTGGCGGGTCAGCCTGGCCAGCAGCTTCGTGTCGCTGGAGACAACGGCGTACCCAGGTCACGAGGACTTCTTCGGACGCTTGCAGCGGGCGCTCACGGCGGTCGAACAGATCGTGGCTCCACCCGCGGCCGAGCGGATCGGCGTCCGCTACACGCAGCGGCTGATCGACCCGCAAGACCTTGAGCGGCTGAGCGAGTTCGTGCGACCGGAGGTGCTCGGGGCGGCCGCCGTGAGTGACGAGGGCACGGGCTTCTCGTTCTGCCTCACCCAGGCCCAGGCGCAATTCGACGACGTTACCCTCAGCGCCCGCTGGGGCCTTCTGGCGCCGAATACTGGAATCGACGCGGTCATCCCCCCGCTGCAGCAGGCCAACTGGCTGATGGACATCGATGTCTACGACGAGCGCCGCGAACCCTTCGCGGCCGCGGTTCTCACCGATCGGGCGCTCGCGCATTCGCGGCGGCAGTACCAGTTCTTCCGCTGGGCGGTCGAGCCCGCCTTCTTGCTGCGCTTTGGCGCCGACGAGGCGCTCGTGAAGGAGCTAGTCGAGGTGAGTGCGTGATGACCACGCTCCAGCTCATCGAGCACGGCACCGGCGGCGATGGCCGCAGGGGCGCCGCCCCGAGCAAGCTCGTCTCTATGGTCCCCGTCGGCTTCGCAATCGCCGGCGCGTTGACGGGAGCGACCGTGGCGGTTGCACCCCCGAGTGTGCTGAACTGGACCTCGGCCCACGTCCACCGTCTCGAGCGCGTAGCCGAGTGGGTGCCACCGAACTCGACGATAGGCGGCTCGCGACTTGTGCTCACCGAGCCGCAGAGCCAGCTCGAAGGCATCAAGAACGACACCGGGCTCACCTGGGGGCAGATCGCACACGCGATGGCGGTCGACGTCCGCACGGTGCATCTGTGGCGTAACGGCGGTGGCATCAGCGCCGCGCACGAGGCCCACCTTCATGACCTCGGGTTCCTCGTCGATAGCGTCCGGCTGCGTGAGCCCAGTGATGCCCGCGGCCAGCTGGTCAGCACAGGGTCGGGGCGGTCCCTGCTGGATCGGTTCCATGACGGTGCCTCGGGGCAGGAGCTCGCGCTGGCCGCGCCCTGGCGCAGTGATGCCCGCGAGGCATTGGCCCGGAACGTCGTGGCTCGCACAGGCGGCGAGCCCGTCGACGAGGGCTTCGCGTTTCTCCTATACGCCAGCGACACGGGCGCCGCGGCGTTCTCTACGCACGCCGACGCGATGCTGGAGGACCCGTCGACGACACGCCAGGCGTGGGAGTCGGAGATCGACCGTCAGTTGGCGGACGCCGAGCAGCCCCCTATCGTCGATGCCGCAGCGACCAGCGGCGTCCACGCCGCTTACGCGAACGGCGAGGCCGAGCGGGTTCCGGTTGCTCCTCTCTTCGGCCTCGACGACCTCGGGATCACCCTTGGGGTCGGCGCCATTGCCTCGCGACCGGCGGTGAGCGAGGAGCAGTGAGCATGTACGCCGCCCTAGCCCCGGGCTCGCCGCTGTTGTTCGGTGACATTTTCTCGCCGGATTGGCTGTTCGACGTCGTCGTCAACAACGACGCCGTACGCCTCGGCGAGGTCAACATGAAAGGCGGCAAACGCGGCTACCAGCCGCTGCCGGCGAGCGCCACCTCCACGAGCAAGGACTTCGTCCTCGCCCACGGACACGCGTGCCCTGCCGTTCTACTCGCCGACGACTGCGAGATTGAGACCTGTTTGGTACGCAGGGGCGGGCGTGGCAGGCTCCTCTTCGCCGCCATGACCCCGTGGCCGGCCGATGACGCAGAGGCCGACCAGATGCGGGTGCTGACCACGTTCCGCCGACACCCGCTTGAGCCCGGTGAACACTTTGCCGGCGGCGTCGTCGAGTTCAGCCGCCTGTTCGCCGTCAACGGGCTCGCGCTCGCGAACCTGGGAACTGGCGATCGAGTCGCATGCCTATCCGGTAAAGCTCGTGCACATTTGGAGCAGCGGTGGGCGGCGTTCGCGACGCGTCGCGGGCCGTTGGCCGCCGTCGACAACGCCACCAAACTTGCCCACTTGCTCGACGCCGGCGACGACCCAACCCGGCTGGATCTCCTGGTTGCTGGGGACGTCATGCCGGAGTATGACACCGTCAAGACGGCGAAGTCGGTGGCGCGTGCGTTTACGCAGGCGTGGAAGGCCGAGGGCGAGGTGATGCAGGGTATCGCCGAGGCGCACGAAGCAAAGCACTGCGGCCACGGCGAGGTCAACCGGCTCGAGGAAGCTCTGCGAATGCTCGCATCGTTGGCCTCTGCTGCTGCGGATGCGCTGCAAGCTCATCGTGTTGCTTGAGCGACTTCCCCGGTACGTCGGAGCGCTCGCCACGTCGCACATATCAGGGCCCCGGCAACTGAACCGGGAGGTTCTCATGGCCGCCGACAGTCGCGAGCCCGATACTCTCGGCGGACCCGGTCGTTCCTGCGACCGACGCGGGACGTGTCGGCGCTCGCCATCTCCGATCGATGCCTCGCTCCCGAGCACGGCGTGGCCGCGACGATCGTGCTCTGAGCTACACACGACGCTTCGACCGGGTCGGCAATATCCAGGTCCGCTCCGGCCGGCGAGCGGTGCATCGCGCCAGATGCCGGCGGGTCGCCGATGTCCGGGCGCGCGGGGGCCTGGCGACCCGCCGGGCTCCACGACGGCTCGGGTGCGGGGCGGTTGGCCGCCTCGGGGATCCGAGTGGAAACCCCCGTTCTTCGCCACCGATTGGGCACAAATGGGCACAAATGGGCCTCGAAGCCAATCGCGATGCCGGTGCTCGCCCATCGAGACCAAACAAAAACCCCGCGGTTGCGGGGCCTTTGTGATGATTGATTGATGGTGGTGATGGAGCTAGCCGGGCTCGAACCGGCGACCTCCTGGGTGCGATCCAGGCGCTCTCCCAGCTGAGCTATAGCCCCGCGGTGGCCGCCGTACGGGCGGCACGCCATCCAGTGTAGAGAGGGCGCGCGATCGATGAAGGGGTCGAAGGCCTCGAACGTTCGGCTGCGGCCGAGACGAGGGGCCGGCAGCCGCCAGTAGTCTGCCGGATAACGCGAACATGAGCTTTCGCAACCGCCTGACGCTGTTCTTCGTCGTAATCGTCATCGTCCCGATGCTGGCGGTCGCTGTGATCCTCTACCTGCTGATCGCGCAGACCACCAGCAGCAAGACGGACTCGAGCCTCGGCGCGTCGGCGAATGCCGCCATCGGGATCTACCAGAACGACCGGCTCGACCGGCCGGCGCGCGACGCCCTCACCTTCGTGACGAAGGATCCGGTCTTCATCGCCTCGCTGATCGCCCATAACACCGCCCGGGCCCAGCGGCGCGCCCATGTCCTCCTCGGCGGCCGGGGCCACATCGTCCGCTTGGCGGTGTTCGACAACGGCAAGGCGATCATCGACGCCGGCGATCACAACGCCGTGGCGCCGAACGTACGAGCCATCGGGACCAAGGCGGGGCGCAACCTGGGCACGCTCGAGGTCTCGCGCCAGACGGCGGGTACCTACGCGCGGGCGACCGCCCGGCTGACCGGCGTCGACACCGTGGTCACGAGCGGGCCGACGATCATCGCCGCCAGCGACAAATCGGGCCTCGTCCGCGCCGGAGCGGCACTGGCCCAGACGCTCCGCGGCCGGGGCAACGAGCTCGTGCAGGGACGCGACGTCAAGGTTTCCGGCACGAGCTACCGGGTCGGCACCTTCGTGCCCGACACCTTCGACGACCGGCCGGTGAAGGTGGTGATGCTTCTGCGGAGCGACACGGCGCTCATCGCCCGTAGCCGGCTGCTCGCCGGAACGCTGCTCGGCGGCTTCCTCGCCCTCGCGCTTGCCTTCGCCCTGCTCGTTTCGCGCTCGCTCCAGCGGCGGCTCGTCAGCTTCCTCGACGCGGCGCGCCGCTTCGGGGCCGGCGACTTCACGACCCGGGTGCCCGTCGTCGGACGAGACGAGTTCGCAGCCCTCGGCGACGAGTTCAACAGCATGGCCAGCCAGCTCGAGAACCGTCTCGAGGAGCTCCGCCTCCAGCGCACCCGCCTCGAGAAGTCGCTCCAGCGTCTCGGCGACTCGTTCGCGTCGAACCTCGATCGCGAGGCCCTCCTCGAGATCGTGCTGCGGACGGCGATCGACGCCGCCGGAGCCCGGGCCGGACGGGCATCCGTGCGCGCAGGGTCGGACGGACGGCTGAGCGAGGCGGCCAAGGTCGGCCCGACCGGCGAGTTCCAGGGGGCGCTGACCAAGGCCGAGGAGGGAGCCATGCGGACGGGCAACTCGGGCACGGGCTCGGCCGGTGCGGCGAGCGCCCTGGCCCACGTCCTCCGAGGGTCTGACGGCACCGACGAGGTGCTGGGGATGATCTCGGTCGCGCGGGGCGAGCGCCCGTTCGACCGCGGCGAGCGCGACCTCTTCGCCTACCTGGCCCGGCAGGCGGGCGTCTCGATCGAGAACGTCGGCCTGCACGAGCAGGTGCAGCGGCAGGCGCTGACCGATGAGCTGACCGGGCTGTTCAACCACCGGCGCTTCGTCGAAGCCTTGGCCGCCGAATCCGAGCGCGCCCGCCGGTTTGACCAATCGGTCGGCCTGGTCATGCTCGACCTCGACGATTTCAAGTCGGTCAACGACACCTACGGCCACCAGCAGGGCGACCAGGTCCTCCGCTCGGTCGCCGACCTGATGCGGACCTACTCGCGGGAGATCGACGCCCCGGCGCGCTACGGCGGCGAGGAGCTGGCGATCGTGCTCCCCCAGACCGACATCGACGGCGCCCACCAGCTGGCCGAGCGCCTTCGGACCGGGATCGAGAATCTGTCCATCCCGCTCGTCGCGGCGGGCGGCCAGATGAAGGTCACGGCGAGCCTCGGGGTCGCCGCGCTCCCGGTCAGCGCCCAGGATCCGGAGCGACTGATCGCGGCCGCCGACGCCGCACTTTACGAGGCCAAGCGCGGTGGGAAGAACAAGACCGTCCGCGCGCGTTAGGCTTTCACATCGATGGGACTGCTCGATGACGCGATCCGCGAGCACTTGGAGCTCAAGCGGCGGGCCGGGGCCGACGCCATGGACGTGGCGCGCCAGGAACGGGAGGCGCTCGGACCGGGCGGCCGCCCCGAGCCGGTGGGCGCCGAGGTCAGGCAGGCCGAGCCGTTCTACGACGATCCCGAAGTCCACGGGGCTGCCGGGCCGGTCTTCTACGATGACGAGCCGGGCGACTACGCCGAGGAGCCCTACGCCCCGCCGGTGCCGCCGGCGCCCGCGCCGTCGGCTCCGGTCGCTCCGCCGCCCCCGCCGGTCCAGACCGCCCCGCCGCCGCCGCCCCCGCCTCCACCGGCCCCGCCTCCCGGCCCGGCGACCGAGGAGTACCGAACGCCGCCGGGCCAGCCCAAGGCCGACGACGTGCTCGAGCAGACCCCCGACTTCCTCCAGGAGACGCCCGAGCACGACCGACTCTGGTTCGAGCAGGCGCCGCCGCAGGAGTTCGATTTCGACAAGTAGGCCCCCGGTTAGACTCGGGGCGCGGGGCCATAGCTCAGCTGGGAGAGCGCCTGCTTTGCAAGCAGGAGGTCACCGGTTCGATCCCGGTTGGCTCC
>CAVXPW010000009.1:0-6064 GCA_963763785.1 uncultured Solirubrobacterales bacterium
CCCCGCGAGCGGTCATCTCCCGCGCCGCCAAAGGCGTGCAGGATGGACAGGACGGCGCCCGGAATCGCGAGCAGCACAAACGAGTCGGCGAGGAGCGACTTCGAGTTGCCGGCCAGGAGGAGAGCGCCGAGCCCGGTCAGGAGGAAGATCATGACGACCATCTCAAGCAGCCCGTCCAAAAGCACTCGACCCAGGGACCCGGACTTCGGAAGCGCTTTTCGCGCCGGTCGCGGTGATGGACGGTGACCAGCGCCGCCCGCGCCGACCAGCGCCAGGAGGGTGAACGCGGTGACCTCGAGACCGACCACCCGCCGGCCAGCCGGGCCGCGTGGCCGACGTTGGCGTCCCGGATCTCGGCGACGATGTGCCGTCCGGGTCTGATGTCGTGCTCCTCGCGCCTGAGGGCGAGGATCGCCATGACCACGTCCGCGTCGGGATCAAGCTCCCCGTCCTGGCCGAGCAGAATCACCGAGCGGGCATCCCGGTGGTTGACGACGTCGAGGTCGCCGCTGACGAGCGCGCTGCCCGTCCGGCAGACGACGCGTGTGTTGCGAAGATCCGGCACCTTCTTGTGGTTCTCCCCGAGCACCAGCGACCGACCCTGCGCAGCTGCTGCAGCCGCGCGTCCATGCCCGTCACAAGAATGCCGATCAGCGATCCGTAGATCGCCAGGGCAGTCAGCGTCACGAACAGGCTGAGCGTCGTGCACAGAGTCCCCGTGTCGCTGGCCTGGCTCCCGCCTCCGTCGATCGCGTGGAGGAACACGTGATACAGCGCCGACACCGGGTTCTGCGCACCCACGCCGACGATCAGCAGGAGCGCGGTGCCCGCTACCACCAGCACAACCAGGACCGCGCCGACCGCCGACCACGCCGCCGACGGCACCCGGGCCACGGGCCATCGCGTTGTCGAATGCGTAGCGCGCTTGCACGCGCAGCGAGGGGCTCATCACCGCCGGCGTCGGGCACCTAGCGCTGCGATCATGGAAATCCTCTCCGTTGCTGCCTTGTGTGCCCCGGTGTCCAGCCGGGCGCCGGCCTATCACGCACACTCGACCCCAACACTAGAACAGGTACCCGCGGGCCTGGAGCACCCCGAGGACCAGGACCAGGATCCCGGCGACACGCGGGCCCCAGCCCGACGACTCCTCCTCCGCGGCGGCGCCGAAGCAGTGCAGGATCGAGAGGATCGCGCCCGGCACGGCCAAGAGCACGAAGGCATCGGCGATCAGCGACTTCCAGCCGGTGCTGAGCAGGAGCGCGCCCAGCCCAGCGACCACGAAGAGCATGAGGACCAGCTCGAGGAGACCCTCGGGGAGCACCCGCCCCACCGCGCTCGACTTGGGGAGCCGATCCTCGTAGACGGCAACCGCCTGCGGGATCAGGAAGAGGAACCCGGCGACCCAGAGCTGCCATGTCGATCCAACCACGACGTTGGCGACGAAGAGGAAGATCGCCGTCCGCAGCCCCGCCGCCCCCAGTCGCAGGGCGGCCCCGGGCTCGGCGAACTCCGCCGGCTCGACCGCGGCCAGCCGCCGCGGGTAGAGGTGGGCAGCAGCCGTCTCGCTCAGCATCCGCACGACCAGCGCCCCGAGCGCCCAGAGTGCGACCTGGTTGGCGTGGGCCCCGATCGGGAGCTGGTACCCGGCCAGGCCCGGCAGGGCGATCACGAGCTTCTGCACGGCCCAGGCGCCGACCAGCGACGCGATCACGAAGTCGCCGGCCCGATCAAACCGCTCCTTGGCATCGCGCGGCGGGCCACGGCGCAGCGGCCGCGCCGCCCCGGCCAGCAGGGGCACCACGAACCAGAGGCCCGCCAGGCCGAGGAGGGTGCGTCCGGCCGCGTACGAATCCACCCCGCCCGCGAGGATCACCCCACCGGCGAAGGTCGCCAGGGCGAGCAGTCCGGCGGCCGCGTCCAACACGCCGAGCACGGCTATGGCGATGACCAGGGCCGTCCCGGGTGGGAGTGCCCGGCCCCCGGTCTGCTGGACCGCGGCCAAACCAAGGATGACTCCGGTCACCGGCGATACGATCGCCATGATGCCGAGGATCGAGCGTAGGTACGCGCCGTCCTCGACGATCCGCGCCAGCAGGGGCGAGCGGCCGGAGAGGCGGGCCGGCAGCGCGGCGCTGGTGGCGTCGAGCAGGCCCGTTCCCGGCCAGCGCCACGTGCCCGATCGGTCCCCGCGCGCGAGACCCTCCGCGGCGCCGAGAAAGGCCACCTCCACTCCTTCATAGTCGACGTCGAGGCTGGGGCCACCGCCACCGCCACCGCCACCGCCACCGCCACCGCCACCGCCACCGGGCGCCGGGCGGGCGGCCGCGGCGTGCGGCGGGGCTGCCCGGCCGATCCCGGCCCGGCCAAACAGCGTGAGCAGGGTGAACCACGCCACCGCGAGACCGACGACCTCGGCTGGCCGCGACCGCGGATCGAAGGGCACGAGGCCGAGTCGCCGGGCCACCAGCGCGGGCGGCGGGAGCGCCACCGTCGCGGTCGCCGTCGCCCTTCCGCGGGCGTTGACTCCGGTCACGGTCACCGCGTAGCTCGCGGCGGCGCCCGCGCGACCGCTGAGGCGAAGGGCGACCTCGCACGGCCGGCTCCGCCCCCCCGGGGCCAAGCTCACGCCGATCAGGGCAGGGCACGGACTGACCGCCGGACCGGCGACGGCGCCAGCGCCGACACGCGCGCTCACGCTCGTGATGGTCAGCGGCTCGAGCCGGTCGCGGTTGGCCACCACCACCGTGAAACTGAACTGCCCGCCCGCAGCCCGCCGCGTCGGGCTCACCGTCGCGCTCACGCCGAGTCGCGGCGCGGCCGGTGCGATGCTCACCGCCGGTGCCACGCTGACCGCCGCCCGGGCGCTCGCCGTCCCCGCGAACCCCCGGGCGTCGACCACGCCCACCGTCACCACGTCCGCCTTGAGGTCGCCGGCTCGGCCGCCGACGGAGGCGCCGAAGGCGCACGAGGCGCTCGGCCCGCCGGGCTGGAGCTCGGTCCCGACCAGCCTCGCGCACGTGCTCCCGGCGAGAAGCGTCAGACTCCCGTGGGCGTCGTCGCTCACGCTCGAGATCCGCGCCCGGTCGCCTGCGCTCACGTTCGCCACGCTCACCGTGTACGTGACGAGTCCCCCCGGATCGATCACGCGCGACGGCCGCACGGCCGTCGCCACGGCGATCGCCGGCCCGGGTACCACGACGGACGCGCCAGCGGCCCCGCACGGGCTCGTCGCCGCCCGGTAGTCGGCGTCGCCGGCGTACCGGGCCTGGAGCCGGTAGATGCCGGGGCCGCCGCTGGCGGCCGTCGGTTGCCACGGGGTCGCGTTCGCCGACCGCGACCCGGCGTGCAGGCTGCTCCGGGCGCGCAACCCCGCGGGGCCGTGGCAGCCGGCGTCGCCTGGCTTGAAGACGTTGAACGTGATGCTTCCGCCCGGAGCCGCTACGCCCCGCGGCCCAGCGGCGAGCGTGGCCAGGCCGGAGATCCGCCCGTCTGGCCCGAGCCGGGCCCGGGCAGTGATCCTGGGCTGGGCCCGGGTCACCGTGATGACGGAGGCCGCGCCGGCGCACGGCGAGGCGGAGGGGAGGTAGAGGCCGTCGCCCCCGTAGGCCGCGACCACGCGGTAGGTCCCAGCCCGCGGCGGCCTCAGCCGCATCGACGTCGCCCCGCCACCGCGCGGCGCCCCGGCGCCGGTCGCCGCCACGACGCCGGTCGCGCTGACGGTCGGGGCACCCGCGCAGGCGCCCGGCCGCGGGCCGTACAGGCGGAAGGTGACCTTCCCGGTGGGCCGCCCCAGGGCCCCCGCCGTAGGTCCAACGACCGCGGCAGCGTCCAGGGAGGAGCCCAGCGCGAGCGACGCCGGCGCGACCTTCACGGCGACCGGTGGCGCCGGCTTCGCCAGCACACCGCGGAGGCTGCAGGCTGACGTCGAGGAGAGGTAGCCAGCATCGCCCGAGTAGGTGGCGATCACGTTGTAGGAGCCCCCGGCCGGCGGCGTGGCCCGAGCCGCGGCCATCGGCCCTCCGCCGCCGGGGCCGAGCGGCGCGGTGGTGGTGAACGCCGGGCGCCGGGAGCACCCGGGGTCGGCGGGCCCGTAGAAGGCGAAGGCGATGCTGCCGGTCGGAGGCGGCGCCCCGGCGGCGGGCGCCAGGACCGTCGCCGACGCCACGAATGAGGCGCCGAGCGCGACCGTGGCCGGCAGTGGGCCCGCTGAGACCTCGAGTCGCCCCTTGACAACCTCGACCGCCCCGCCCGGGTCGCTGCAGGCCGACGACCGGCGGTCGTAGTTCCCGTCGCCGCCGTAGGTGGCGACGAAGCGATAGGTGCCCAGCGAGGCCGGCACATAAGGAGCAGAGTCGACGCTCAGCGCCGCCCCGAGCGGGCCCGTCGTCGTGAGCAGCGGCGTCCCGAGGCACGACGGGTCGCCCGGCCCGTAGAGGTCGACGGTCAAGGTGCCGGTGGGCGGGTCGGCTCCCGCTGGTGCGGGTCCCACAGTTCCCCGCGCCTGGAGCGAGCGCCCGAGCCCGAGCGTCGCCGGGCGGATCTGGGTTATGGCCACGAGCGGGGATGCCGGGCCGACGGCTGCCGCCGCGCTCGGCTGCGAGCAGGACGACGAGCCCCCTGCGTAGCTCGTATCGCCGCTGTAGGAGGCGACCACCCGGTAGGCACCAGCGCGCCGGGGCGCGAAGTCGCGCGACGTCGCCACCGACCCGCCGCTGTCGAGCGGGGCGCTTGAACTGTCGACGGGCGGTCCGGCGCAAGTGGTGTCCCCCGGCCCGAAGACGGCGAACGAGATTGTCCCGGTCGGCACGCTCCCGCCCGCCGCAACCGGGCCGAGCCTCGCGACGTCGCGGAAGCTCTCCCCCAGGGTCAGGGAGGCTGGGATGACGCGGCTGGTCGGCACGAGCGTCACGGCCGCCGGGCGCGCCGCGCGCGCGACAGCCGGCGCCGGCCCGGGCTTCGCCCCCACGGCCGCCGGGCCCGCGGCGGCCGCCGACGCGCCGACCACGGCCAAGCCGGCAACGAGGACGCTAAGCCAAACTCGGAGGAGCAGGGGTGTACGACGACGCTGAGGTGACGGCTCCGGGGAGTAGCGGCCATCGCCGGCGGCTGTCACCTTCACCGCGTCGAGCCCACCACCGTGCCCCCGGACCCTGATCGCGAGCCTACCACCGGCCCGTCGGGCGGCACGCGATACCGTCCGCACCGCCGCTTGAGCGCGCCGCGTGCCACGCACGTCCCGCGACGTCACCCCTAGGAGGGCTTGGCGAAACTCCATAATTCCGGATCTACCCCCTCGGAGCGAGCATGTCCCTGATTTCGCCTAATCGATCCAGTCGTGTGTCAAGCTGACGCAGACCCTTAAAGTTCGGATGATCCGACGGCCAAGTGCGGGATCCGCTGCCTCTCCGGAGGTCACCCAGGTGAGTTCCTGCGCGCGAGCGACCCGCCGGGCGATCGCCTCGGGCGTAAGCCCGGCCTCCTCGAGCGGGAGCCGAGGCGCTCCATGGGTGACGAAGCGGTCCGGAAGGCCGAAGCGCACCAACCGCGCCCGACCGGCGCGGTCGGGATCGAAAAGGAGCTCGGCAACCGCCGCGCCGAACCCGCCGGTCAGGACGTCCTCCTCGACGGTGACCAGGAGCTCGGGGCGTTCGGCAAGGTCCAGGACGAGCTCGCTGTCGAGCGGCTTGGCTAAGCGCGCGTCCGCCCCCCGACCCCCCCGACCCGCGCCCGGCGGCCGCCGCTGCCCCTGCGCCCAGGCCGCCGCCGATCAGGGCCAGCAGCGTGAAGGCCGTGACCTCGACGCCCACCACCTTCCCCGCCTCGGACCGCGGGTCGTACGGCCGAAGGCCCCGGGCGACCACCCGAGGAGCCGGAGCCGGTCGCGAGCGGACCCGCCGTGTTCGCCGGCGTCGGGCCGGGTCGCACCGGACGCGGGCGTGGGTGATCGACCGCGGCGGCCCGCGCCGCCACGACTACTGGTACTGGTGCCGGAACCTGGGCCACCGCCACCGGCGGCCGGTGGCCCGATGATCCCGCCGGCCCGTGAAAACGGACGGCCTCCCGC
>CAVXPW010000010.1:0-504593 GCA_963763785.1 uncultured Solirubrobacterales bacterium
CACCGCGCCCGAGGTCGAGGGCAACGGGCCGCAGCCCGGCGGCGCGTCAGTCCGGCGATCGATCGCGTCGAGCCGCCCGACGATCTCCTCGGCGTGGCGGGTGAACTGGGCGTAGTCGAAGATCGCGTCGAGGTCGAGGGCGGCCGCCGCCGGCTCGCGGCGAGCAGCTCGCGCAGCGGCCGGCGCTCGCGCCAGGCCTGCTGGGCGGGCTCCTGGGCGAGGCGGTAGGCGTCGTCGCGGCTCATGCCGCCGGCGACCAGCGCCAGGAGCACCCGCTGGGAGAAGAGCGCGCCGTGGGTCAGCTCGAGGTTCTCGCGCATCCGCTCGGGGTCGACGACCAGGCCGCGGACGACCCGGATGGCGAGGTGCTGCATGTAGTCGAGGAGGATCGTCGAGTCGGGCAGGATCACCCGCTCGGCGCCGGAGTGGGAGATGTCGCGCTCGTGCCAGAGCGCGACGTTCTCGAGCGCGGCCTGGGCGTTGCCGCGCAGCACGCGGGCCAGGCCGGTGATCCGCTCGCTGGTGATCGGGTTGCGCTTGTGGGGCATCGCCGAGGAGCCCTTCTGGGCCCCGGTGCGGAACGGCTCGCTCGCCTCGAGCACCTCGGTGCGCTGGAGGTGGCGGATCTCGGTGGCGAGGCGCTCGAGCCCGGCGCCGGCGAGCGCGATCGCCCCGAGCAGCTCGGCGTGGCGGTCGCGCGCGACGACCTGGGTCGAGACCGGCTCCCGCCGAGCCCGAGCCGCGCGAGCACCCGCCGCTCGAAGTCGGGGCTGTTGGCCGCGTAGGTGCCGACGGCGCCCGAGATCGCGCCGACCGACGCCTGCTCGAAGGCCCGCTCGAGGCGCCCGGCGTTGCGGTGCGGCCTCGAAGGCGAAGCCGGCGAGCTTGATCCCGAACGTCGTCGGCTCGGCATGGACGCCGTGGGTGCGCCCGACGCACAGCGTCATCGTGTGCTCGCGGGCCTGCTCGGCGAGCGCGGCGACCAGCTCGCGCGCGCCGGCGACGACGATCTCGCCGGCGGCGCGCAGCTGCAGGCCGAGCGCCGTGTCGAGCACGTCGGAGGAGGTCAGGCCGTAGTGGATCCAGCGGCCGGCCGGGCCGGCCGAGGCGGCGAGCACGTCGACGAAGGCGGCGACGTCGTGGTCGGTGACCTGCTCGCGCTCGTCGACCGCCTCGACGGTGAAGCGCGCCGCGCGGATCGCCTCGAGCTCGGCCTCGCTCGGGCCGTCCATCTCCTCGGCGGCCGCGACCTCGACCCGCCGCCAGGCCTCCATGCGGGCCTGGTCGGTCCACAGGGCGCCCATCTCCGGGCGGGTGTAGCGGGCGATCACGCGGGGATTATCGCCGGCCGGCGGGCGGGTGGGGCGGCCGCCGCTCGGTGGGGGCGCCGTCGGCGCGCCGGGCGCTCTAGCCGACGGCGGTCGGGCGCCGCCGGCGGCGGCGGGGCGCCGGCCACGCCGAGGATCCGCGCGGCGAGGAGCGCGGCGTTGCGGGCGTTGTCGAGGCCGACGCAGGCGACGGGGACGCCCGGGCGGCATCTGGGCGATCGAGAGGATCGCGTCGAGGCCGCCGGCGGCCGAGAGGCGGCTCGAGAGCGGCACGCCGATCACCGGCAGGTCGGTGTGGGCGGCGACCACGCCGGGCAGGGCGGCCGAGAGGCCGGCGCCGGCGATGATCACCCGCAGGCCGCGCAGGCGCGCGGTCCGCGCGTAGTCGGCGACGGTGTCGGGCTCGCGGTGGGCCGACATCACGCGCATCTCGTAGCTGATGCCGCGCTCGTCGAGCTCGCGCGCGGCGCCGTGCATCGTCTCCATGTCGCTCGCGCGAGCCCATCACGATCCCGACGAGCGGCGAGTCGACGGGGATCTCCTCGAGCTCGGCGAGGGTCACGGCGAGCTCCGGCTCGACCTCGCCCGCGTCCTCGGCCTCGGGTGCGGGGGCGGCCGGCTCGACGGGCTCGGGGCCGGCGGCGGCTCGGTCGCTCCGCCTCGGGCCGGGCCCTCGTCGGCCGCCGCCCTCATGCGCCGACCGCGCCTCGGCTCGCGCGGCGATGTCGCGGCGCAGCTGCTTGCCGTCGAAATCGATCATGTCGGCGGCAGCATACGCCGCCGCCCGGGCGGCGGCCGGGTCGTCGGCCAGCGCCGTCACGTTGAGCACGCGGCCGCCGGCGGTGACGACCCGGTCGCCGTCGCGCGGCCGTCCCGGCATGGGTCACCTCGACCGCCGGGGCGACGCCCTCGAGGCCGCGGATCACGTCGCCGCTCGAGGTGGACGCCGGATAGCCGGCGCTGGCCAGCACCACGGTGACCGCGCACTCCGGCGCCCAGTCGAGGCTCGCTCCGGCGAGGCCGCCCGGGCGGGTCGCCCGGCTGAGCAGGTCGAGGAGGTCGGAGCGCAGGCGCGGCAGCACCGCCTGGGTCTCGGGGTCGCCGAAGCGGGCGTTGAACTCGAGCACCTTCGGGCCGTCGGCGGTCAGCATCAGGCCGGCGTAGAGGACGCCGTGGAACGGGCGTCCCGCGCCGGCGCATCAGCTCGACGATCGGCTGGTGGATCTCGGCGACGAGCGCTGCGGCCCGGGCGCGTCGATCCAGGCCACCGGCGAGTAGGAGCCCATGCCGCCGGTGTTCGGTCCCTCGTCGCCGTCGAAGATCCGCTTGTAGTCCTGGGCCGGGGCCATCGGCACGGCCCGCTCGCCGTCGCACAGCGCGAGCAGCGAGAGCTCCTCGCCCTCGAGGCACTCCTCGACGACGACGAGCTCGGTGCCGAAGCGGTGGGCCTCGAGCAGGTCCTCGAGCGCCGCGCGGGCCGCCGACTCGTCGGCGGCGATCACCACGCCCTTGCCGGCGGCGAGGCCGTCGGCCTTGATGACCACGGGGTAGCGCTCGATCGCCGCCATGCCCTCGGCCACCGTCCGGACCGGCGTCCAGGCGGCGGTCGGGACGCCGGCCTCCGCCATCGCCTCCTTGGCGAACTGCTTGGAGCCCTCGAGCCGGGCGGCGGCCGCCGTCGGCCCGAAGGCCGGGATTCCCGCGGCCTCGAGGGCGTCGACGAGGCCGGCGACGAGCGGCGCCTCCGGGCCGACGACGACGAGGTCGACCGCCTCGTCGCGGGCCAGCGCGACCAGCCCGTCCCGTCGTCGACGCCGACGGCGAGCGTGCGCGCGTCGGCGGCGATGCCGGCGTTGCCCGGAGCGCAGAGGATCTCCGGCCGCTGGGGCGAGCGGGCCAGGGCGCGGACGATCGCGTGCTCGCGCCCGCCGCCGCCGACGACGAGGACCCGCGGGCGGCCGCGGCCGGGGCGCGGTCACAGGGAGGAGATGAACTCGTCGATCGGGATCGCCGCCAGCGTCTCGTAGCGCGCCGTCCCGCGCGAGCCGAGCTCGAGCGAGACGCGGGCCATCGCCGCGTCGTCCGGCGCCTCGATGATGTTGATGAAGTCGAAGTGGCCGAGCGTGGCCCACTGGGCGACCACCTTGGCGCCGAGCTGCTCGATCTCGTTGTTGACCTCGCGGATCCGCTGGGGGTTGTTCTTGATCGTCTGCACGCCCTCCGGCGTCAGCGTGGACAGCATCACGTATGTCGGCATCGGGGCCTCCCTCGAAACGGCGTCGCCGTCCCTCGTTTCTACCTGATCGGCGGGCCGGGGGAGCGGGCGGACACGCCCGGGCCGGCCGGAGGCGCAATAACCTGGGGGGGATGCGCTTCCGGCTCGCTCTGCTCGCCGGCGCCGCGGTCGCTGCGCCCCCCGTCGCGGCGGCCGACGCGCCGAAGATCCATACCGCCCTGCCCTGCTACCTGGCCCGCCAGGCGGTGCGCTTGAGCGGGGCCGGATTCCACGCCGCCGACCGCTACAGCGTCAGCCTCGACCGGACGCTGCTCGGCACCGGCACCGTGCGCCCGGACGGGACGCTCGGCGGAAGCCTGTCGAGCGGCACGCTGCCGACCGGCTGCCACCGGGTGCTCCACCGGATCCTCGTCGCCGACGGCGCGCTCGAGGCGCGGGTCGGCTTCCACACGAGCAGCTTCGGCGCGTCCTTCAGCCCGGCATCGGGGGACCCGCGGACGCTCCGCGTGCGCTACGCAGTCGACGCGATCGGCCTCGGCCGGGCCGGCGGGACGCTGGTCTGGCTCCACTACGTCGACCCGTTCGGGCGGGTGCGGCGAAGCCTCGCCATCGGACGCACGCGCGGCGTGTGCGGCAGCCTCAAGAGCATCCCGCACCGACTCTTTCCGCTGCCGCTCCGCCGCGGCGTCTGGCGCCTCCAGTTCGACCTCAGCCCGGCCTACGCCCGGGCCGCCCGGCCGCGCATCGTCCGCCAGGTCGTCGTCGGCTGAGAGGCCATCACCGCCACCCCCAATCCGCCCACATCTCGAGGGCGATCTGTGCTAGACCGTAGAGAGCCGGGCGGTTGCGTTCTCGAGCGGTGTGTCAGTGACCGGGGGCGCGGGCGGGAGTCGCTACGGCGAGCGATGTGCCCGAGCGAACGGAGCGTCGGCCCCGGTGCGAACCCAGCAGCGTCCACGGCGGAGGGTTCCCGGACCGCTGCTCCTCGTGCTGCGCCCGTTCCTTCGCTACAGCTTCTCGCGCGGGGCCTATGTGCTGCGCGGCGTCGGCCGGCGGATCGGGCCCGTGCTGGTCGACCGGCCGTCGCCGCACCCCGACCGGTCGCCGGCGCCGCCGGCCGATGACGGGCGGCCCGTCGGCGTCTAGGTCTGGGCCGAGGCGGCGGGCGAGGATGCGGTGCCGCCGAGCTCGCCGGCGAAGACGAGCTGGCCGTCCTCGGCGTCGACGCTGACGCGCTCGCCGTCGTGGAGCCGGCCGTCGAGGAGGGCGAGCGCCAGGCGGTCGACGAGCTGCTTCTGGATCACCCGCTTGAGCGGGCGGGCGCCGTAGACCGGGTCGTAGCCGAGGTCGCCGATCAGGCCGCGGGCGGCGTCGGTCAGGGTGAGCTCGATGCCCCGCTCGGCGAGGCGCCGGATCAGGCGCTCGGCCTGGAGCACGACGATCTCGCCGATCTCCTCGCGCGAGAGCGGGGTGAACTCGACGATCTCGTCGAGCCGGTTGATGAACTCGGGCTTGAAGTGGTGGCGCAGCACGTCGCGGAGCTCGCGGCCGGGCTCGGGCGGATGTTGGAGGTCATCACGAGGACGACGTTCTTGAAGTCGACCGTGCGCCCCTGGCCGTCGGTCAGGCGACCGTCGTCGAGCACGGCGAGCAGGGTGTTGAACACATCGGCGTGGGCCTTCTCGATCTCGTCGAGCAGCACGACGCCGTAGGGACGCCGGCGCACCGCCTCGGTCAGCTGGCCGCCCTCCTCGAAGCCGACGTAGCCGGGAGGGGCGCCGATCAGCCGCGAGACCGAGTGCTTCTCCATGTACTCGGACATGTCGATCCGGACCATCGCGTCCTGGGTGTCGAACATGAACTCGGCCAGGGCTCGCGCCAGCTCGGTCTTGCCGACGCCGGTCGGGCCGAGGAAGAGGAACGAGCCGATCGGGCGATCGGGATCCGAGAGGCCGGCGCGGCTGCGGCGGATCGCCGTGGCCACGGCCTCGACGGCCTCGTCCTGGCCGACGACGCGGCGGTGGAGGCGATCCTCCATGTGGACGAGCTTCATCGTCTCCGACTCGACCATCCGCTGGACGGGGATGCCGGTCCAGACGGCGACGACCTGGGCGACGTCCTCGGGGTCGACCTCCTCCTTGAGGAAGACGGCATCTCGGGCGGCGGCGGCGTCGGCTGCCTCATACTCGGCCAGCCGCTTCTCGAGCTCGGGGATCTCGCCGTAGCGGAGCTCGGCGGCGCGCTGGAGGTCGGCTTCGCGCTCGGCGCGGTCGGCTTCGCCGCGGGCCTGCTCGAGGCGCTCCTTGAGGTCGCTGGCGACCTTGATCGCGTCCTTCTCGCTCTGCCACTGGGCCTTCATCGCCGCCGAACGCTCGCGCAGCTCGGCGAGCTCACGGTCGATCGCGTCGCGCCGCTCGGCCGAGGCGGCGTCCTTCTCCTTGGACAGCGAGGTGAGCTCGATCTCGAGCTGCATCACCCGGCGGTCGACCTCGTCGATCTCGGTGGGCACCGAGTCGATCTCGATCCGCAGCCGCGAGGCCGCCTCGTCGATCAGGTCGATCGCCTTGTCGGGGAGGAAGCGGTCGGCGATGTAGCGGTTCGAGAGGGTGGCCGCGGCGATCAGGGCCGCAGTCCTGGATGCGGACGCTGTGGTGGACCTCGTAGCGCTCCTTGAGCCCGCGGAGGATGGCGATCGTGTCCTCGACGCTCGGCTCGCCGACCATCACCGGCTGGAAGCGGCGCTCGAGGGCCGGGTCCTTCTCGATGTGCTTGCGGTACTCGTCCAGCGTGGTCGCCCCGACGGCCCGCAGCTCGCCGCGGGCGAGCATCGGCTTGAGCAGGTTGGCGGCGTCGACCGCGCCCTCGGCGGCGCCCGCCCCGACGATCGTGTGGAGCTCGTCCATGAAGAGGATCACCTGGCCCTTGGCCTCGGCGATCTCCTTGAGCACCGCCTTCAGGCGGTCCTCGAACTCGCCGCGGTACTTCGAGCCGGCGAGCAGGGCGCCGATGTCGAGGGCGACCACCTTGCGGTCGCGCAGCGACTCGGGGACGTCGCCGTCGACGATGCGCTGGGCGAGGCCCTCGACGATCGCCGTCTTGCCGACGCCGGGCTCGCCGATCAGCACCGGGTTGTTCTTGGTCCGCCGCGAGAGAACCTGCATCACCCGGCGGATCTCGTCGTCGCGGCCGATCACGGGGTCGAGCTTGCCGGCCTCGGCCTCGGCGGTCAGGTCGCGGCCGAACCGCTCGAGCGCCTGGTAGCGCTCCTCAGGATTCTGGTCGGTCACCCGGTGGGCGCCGCGGACGCCCTCGAGCGCACTCACCAGGCGCTCGCGGGTGGCGCCGGCGACGCGCAGGGCATCACCGGCACGGCCGGGGTGGGCGCTCAGCGCCAGGAGGAGGTGCTCGGTCGAGAGGTACTCGTCGCCGAGCGCGCGAACCTCGCCGTCGGCGGCGCGCAGCACGGCGATCAGCTCGCTGGCCGGCCCGGCGGCCTCGGCCTGCGTCCGCGCGACCGGGAGCCCGGCCAGGACGGCGGCGAGCGCTTCGCCGACCGCGTCGGGCTCGGCCCCGAGCTTGCGTAGGACGCGGACGGCGATCCCCTCGGGATCCTCGAGCAGGCCGGCGAGCAGATGCTCGGGGGTGATCTGCGGGTTGCGGGCGTCCTGGGCGAGACGCGCCGCGGCGGCGAGGGCTTCCTGAGCGCGGATTGTCGAGCGGTCGGGCTGCATAAGATCTAAGTGGAGTTATAGCAGATCTTTGACCGGTGTCAACTCGACGTAGCGCGCCGCGCGGATGCTCGGCGCGTTCCAGACGGCGAGACCGACGCCGAGTTCCTTGATGTCCGCTTTCAGAAGTCGGGCAGACGACCGGCTGGCGCCCTCGCGGCTCTGCGGATAAGGGCGAGCGGCTCCTCGAGCAGCCCGCGGACGCGGGCGAGGAAGGGGGGCGGCTTCGGCGCCGTATGCGGCCGCCGGCTCAGACCTGCGGCGGGCGGCGGACCTCCGGCTTGAACGGTGAGCGGGCGTCGGCGCTGCGGACGAGATCGGTCGAGCCGGCGTAGGGGACGACCTCGTAGCGGACGACCGATCGGCGGACGCGTTCGAGCTCCTCCTCCATCGCCACCTTGGCCACCAGGGCCTGACGCTCGAGGTCGTCGAGCCGCGCCCGGGCGAGGTCGAGCTCGTTCTCGAGCTCGAGCACCCGCTCGACGCCGGCGAGGTTGAGGCCGAGCTCGGCCGTCATCTGCTGGATGCGCCGGAGCCGCTCGACGTCCTCGTGGGAGTAGAGGCGGGTGCCCTTGGGCGAGCGCTTCGGCTCGATCAGGCCGCGCGACTCGTACATGCGCAGGGTCTGGGGGTGCATCTCGGCGAGCTCGGCGGCGACCGAGATCATGAACACGCCGCGATCGTCGGAGATCTCGATGCGGGTGGTCCGCCGGGTCATGCCGGACTCGCCGCCCAGAGTCGGGCCCGAGGATTGCCGTTGAGCACCTGCGAGAGGGCGTCGACCGCCTCCCGCTGGTCCTCGGTGAGGGTCTGGGGCAGGTCGATCACGAAACGGTAATGGATGTCACCACGCCCGTCGGAGCCAAGTCGAGGGGGACCTTCCCCGCGCAGCCGCTGGACGGTTCCGTGCCGCGTGCCCGGGGGAACCCGGAGGGTCTTGCGGCCGCGGAGCGTCGGGACCTCGATCTCGCCGCCGCGCAGCGCCTCGACCACGCTGAGGGGAACCTCGACCTCGACGTGCTCGCCCTTGCGGGTGAAGACGCGCGACGGGTCGACACGGGTGATGACGTACAGGTCGCCGGGCGGGCCGCCGCGCTGTCCGGGCTCGCCCTTGCCGGCCAGGCGGACGCGGCTGCCGTCGCGCACGCCGGCGGGGACGTTCACCCGGTAGCGCTTGACCGTCCGGGTCACGCCGGAGCCCTCGCAGGTCGGACAGGGATCGTCGATCACCGCGCCGCTCCCGCCGCAGCGCGAGCAGGGCTGGGAGATCGAGAACATCCCCTGGCCCTCGGACTCGATCCCGCGACCCTGGCACTGGGGACAGACCGACGCGCTCGTCCCCGGGCGGGCGCCGGTTCCCGAGCAGGTCGCGCAGCGCTGCGGGGTCGGGACGGTCAACGGAACCTGGGCTCCGGCGACGGCCTGGTCGAAGCTGATCTGAACCGAAGCCTCGAGGTCGCGTCCGCGCACCGGCGCGGTCCGCGCCCGGCTGGCCGGGCCGGTCCCGGCGCCGCCGGCGCCGCCGAACAGGTTGGAGAGGATGTCGCCGAGGCCGCCGACGTCGAAGTCGAAGCCGCCGAACGGGGAGCCGGGGGCGCCTCCGGCGGCGAACGGCCCCTCGCCGCGGTCGTAGGCCCGGCGCTTGGCCGGGTCGCCGAGCACGTCGTGGGCCTGGGAGACCTCCTTGAAGCGCTCCTCGGCCGACTTGTCGCCGGGGTTGCGATCGGGGTGGTACTTGCGCGCGAGCTTGCGGTAGGCCTTCTTGATCTCCTCGGGCGTCGCCTTCTTCTCGACGCCGAGCACCGCGTAGAGGTCCTTGCGCGCCATGGCTAGCTCCCCGCGGCGGCCGCCGGCTCGCCGGCGACGACGACGCGCGCCGGGCGCAGGAGCGTCCCGTTGAGGCGGTAGCCGATCTGGTAGACCTCGACCACGGTGCCCGGGGTCGCCCCGGCCACGACGTGCTGGGCGATCGCCTCGTGGAGCTCGGGATCGAAGCGCTCGCCCTCGGGCGAGTAGGCCTCGACGCCCGTGCGGGTGAGCGCCCCGAGCAGGTCGTCGCGGACGAGACGCAGCCCGTCGACGAGCTGATTGCCCTCAGGGTGCTCGACGGCGGCGGCCGCGAGCGCCCGCTCGAGGTTGTCGAGCGCCGGGAGGAGCTCGCGCACCAGCCGGCCGACCGCTCGCGCCTCGGCGGCCGCGGCGTCGCGGGCGACCCGCTTGCGGTAGTTCTCGAAGTCGGCCCGGGTGCGCTGGGCGAGTGCCAAGTACTCGTCACGCTCGGCGGCCCGGGCGCTCAGCTCGCCGAGGTCGAGGGCGGTCTGGCTCATCGCCGGCTCGGGCTCGATCCCGGCAAGGCCGGGCAGCTCGGGGCCGGAGGCCGCCTCGCCGCGGGCGCGGGCGCGGGCTCGGGGGCGTCGACGGGCGCCGCCGCGGTCTGCGGCGGCGCCTGCGTCGGAGCGGCCGGCGCGCCCGCGGCCGCCGGCTCCTGCGTCTCGGCAGGGGACGGCGACGGGGCGCTGGTGCGCTCGTGCTCCATCACTTGCGACCCGGCTCGTCGACCACTTCGGCGTCGACCACGACATCCTCCTCGGCGGCATGCGAGGCGCCGTTCGGGCTCGCGGCGCCGCCGTCCTGCTGGGTCTGCTGCGCCTTCTCGTAGATCGCCTCGGAGACCTTGTGGAAGGCGGTCTGGAGCGCCTCGGTCCGGCGGTTGATCTCCTCCGGATCGGTGGCCTCGAGCGACTCGCGGATCTCCTTGATCCGCTCCTCGATCTCCTCCTTGGCGCTGGCGTCGACCGCGTCGCCGAGGTCCTTCAGCTGGCGCTCGGCCTGGTAGGCCGCGTTCTCGCCGTTGTTGCGCGCCTCGGCGAGCGCCCGGGCCGAGCGATCGTCCTCGGCGTGGGCCTCGGCGTCGGTGACCATCTGCTTGATCTCGGCGTCGGAGAGCCCGGAGCCCGAGCGGATCTCGATCTTCTGCTCCTTGCCCGTTCCGAGGTCCTTGGCCGAGACGTTGAGGATCCCGTTGGCGTCGATGTCGAAGGCGACCTCGATCTGCGGAATGCCGCGCGGCGCCGGCGGGATGCCGGTGAGCTGGAACTTGCCGAGCGACTTGTTGTAGGCGGCCATCTCGCGCTCGCCCTGGAGGACGTGGATCTCGACCGACGGCTGGTTGTCCTCGGCGGTCGAGAAGGTCTCGGCCTTGCGCGTGGGGATCGTCGTGTTGCGCTCGATCAGCTTGGTGAACACGCCGCCCTTGGTCTCGATGCCGAGGGTCAGCGGGGTCACGTCGAGCAGCAGCACGTCCTTGACGTCACCGGCGAGCACGCCGGCCTGGATCGCGGCGCCGACGGCGACGACCTCGTCGGGGTTGACGCCCCGGTGGGGGTCGAGCTTGGTCAGCTCCTTGACCTTCTCCTGGACGGCGGGCATCCGCGTCATGCCGCCGACGAGGACGACGTGGTCGATCTTCGGGGCGCCCTTGTCCTTGGCGTCGTTGATCGCCTGGCGCACCGGTGCGACCACGCGGTCGAGCAGCTCGCTGGTCAGCTCGGCCATCTTGGCCCGGGTCAGACGCATGTCGAGGTGCTTGGGGCCGCTCGAGTCGGCGGTGATGAACGGCAGGTTGATCTGCGTCTCCTGCGTGGTCGACAGCTCGATCTTGGCCTTCTCGGCCGCCTCGTAGAGGCGCTGGAGGGCCATCGGGTCGGTCTTCAGGTCGATGCCCTGGCCGCGCTTGAACTCGGCCACGAGCCAGTCGACGATCGCCTTGTCGAAGTTGTCGCCGCCGAGGTGGTTGTCACCGGCGGTCGACTTGACCTCGAAGACGCCCTCGGCGATCTCGAGCACCGACACGTCGAAGGTGCCGCCGCCGAGGTCGAAGACGAGGATCGTCTGGTCGGTGTCCTTGTCGAGCCCGTAGGCCAGCGAGGCGGCGGTCGGCTCGTTGATGATCCGCTTGACGTCGAGGCCGGCGACCTTGCCGGCGTCCTTGGTCGCCTGGCGCTGGTCGTCGTTGAAGTAGGCCGGGACGGTGATCACCGCCGAGTCGACCGGCTCGCCGAGATAGGCCTCGGCGTCGGCCTTGAGCTTCTGGAGGATCATCGCGCTGATCTCGGGCGGCGAGTACTGCTCGCCGTTGGCCTCGACGCGGGCGTCGCCGTTCTTGCCGGAGACGACCTTGTAGGGGACGATCGACTCCTCCTCCTTGACCTCGGCCTCCTTGCGGCCCATGAAGCGCTTGATCGAGAAGATGGTGTTCTGCGGGTTGGTCACTGCCTGGCGCTTGGCCACGGTGCCGACGAGGCGCTCGCCGGACTGGGCGAAGGCGACGACGGACGGCGTGGTCCGGCCACCCTCGGCGTTCTCGATGACCGTCGGCTCGCCGCCCTCGAGGACGGCCATGCACGAGTTCGTGGTGCCGAGGTCGATTCCTATGGTCTTGCCCATGTTGTCCCTGACTCCTTGCTGTCCTTGAGAAAAAATCTGAGTCGCAGTATAGAAGATCTGCCGCAGGGGCACAAGCACCCGGTCATCGGGCGTCTTTAGTCTGGAGCACATGCTGGTCCGCCTGGCCACCGCCGGAGACTCTCGCCCCCTGGCCTCGGCCATGGCCGAGGTCGCCGCGGAGGGGGACTTCCTGGCCATCGAAGCGCCGGTCGACCTGGCCGCCGCGGAGCTGCGCTTCCACACGGCGGCGGTGTCGCCGGCGCACTCGCTGTGGGTGCTCGAGCGCGACGGGGAGATCCTCGGCTGCGCGGGCCTTCACCCGACGAGGGCGGCCGGCGTCGCCTCGCTGGGGATGCTCGTCGCCGCCGGCGGGCGCGGCCGGGGCGGCGGCCGGGCCCTGCTCGAGGCGGCCCTCGACCATGCGCGGGGGAGCGATCTGCACAAGGTCGAGCTCGAGGCCTGGCTCGAGAACGCCCGGGCGATCGCGTTCTACGCGCGCGCGGGCTTCCGGGTCGAGGGCGTGCTGCGCGACCACTACCGCCGGCGCAACGGGACGCTCCGGTCGGTGCTGGTCATGGCGCTCGCCGTCGAGGACCAGCGGACTGCGGGGGCCGCGTCGGCCGGGGGCGTATAGCTCCAACGGGGTTCGGGGTCTCGAGCGCCGGGCCGAGGGGCTCGTGCGGGCGGGGGTCATGCGGGGCGGACGGTCTGGGGAGGTGGCGGAGGGCGGGGCGACCTCGGGGACGCTCCGCGGCGAGGCGCGGCCATTCGCGGAGCGTCTCGCGAGAGGCGCTCGGCCGCGTTCAACGATCGCCGGCGGGGGAGGCAGCGGTCGGAGAGGTCGCGCGGCGCGGGCCGGGACGCCGCGAGGCGCGCGGCGTCGGGAGATGTGCATGCTAGCGTATGTGTATGCCGTCGCTCGAGCGCCGCCTGCAGATCCTCCTCGACGAGGATCGTCACGACCGGCTGGTCGCGCTGGCGCAGGAGCGGGGGGTGTCGGTCGCTGCGATCGTCCGCGAGGCGATCGATCGCGGCCTCCCGGCCACCGCCGCCCGGCGGCGTGCCGCCGCCCGCCGCGTCCTCGACGCGCCGGCCATGCCGGTCGGCGATCCGGCGGAGCTCCGAGCCGAGCTCGAGGCGTTGCGCGGTCGCCGGGGGTGATCGTCGTCGACACCACGGTGCTCGTCTACGCGGTCGGCGCCGAGCACCCGCTCCGCGACCCGTGTCGGCGACTCGTTCGCGCGATCGCCGACGGGGGGCTCGAGGCGACGACGACGACCGAGGTCATCCAGGAGTTCGCCCATGTCCGAGCCCGCCGCCGGGGCCGGGCCGAGGCGGCGCGGCTGAGCCGGGACTACGCGGAGCTCCTGGCGCCGCTGATCGGCGTGACGGACGAGGATCTCCGGGCCGGCCTCGCCGTCTTCGAGCGGGAGGAGGGTCTCGGCGCCTTCGACGGTGTCCTCGTCGCGGCCGCCGGCCGGCGCGGGGCCGCGGCGCTCGTGTCGGCCGATGCCGCCTTCGCATCCGTCTCCGAGGTCCGGCACGTCGAGCCGTCCGACCGGGGGGTCGCGCTGCTCCTCGACGGCTGAGCGGTCAGTCGGCGCGGGTGGCCAGGGTCAGCTCGAAGCGCGCGTCCGGGTCCTCGAGCGCCGGTCCGAAGAGCTCGCGCAGGCGCGTCAGCCGGTAGCGGACGGTCTGCGGATGGACGTGGAGGGCGGCGGCGACATCGGGCACGCTTCCCTGCCGGCGGAGCCATTCGCGGAGCGTTTCGTGGAGGCGCTCGGCCGCGCTCGGGGTGAGCTCGGCCAGCGGGGCCAGGCAGCGTTGGGTGAGCTCGGCGAGGAGAGCCGGGTCGCGGTGGAGGATGAGCGCGGCGAGCTCCTCCTCGGCGACGACGAGCCCGGCACCGGGCAGGGTTCCGGCGGCCTGGAGGCGGAGGCAGTCACGCGCCCGCGCGAAGCTCCGGGCGGCGTCGGGCGGTCCGACGGTCGGGCCGATCGCCGAGGTGGTCCGCCGGAGCGCGCCGACCAGGGCGTCTCGCCGACCGGGGGCGTCGGGATCGGGCAGGAGCAGGCAGCAGCAGCCGTCGAGCGCGGCGGCCACCGACCCGTGGCCGACCCGGGCGGCGAGGCGCTCGGCGTCGAAGAAGTCGCTGGCGAGCACGGCGAGCGTGCGCGGGAGCTTCCAGCCGGCCGCCGCGGCCGCCTGCTCGAGCTCGTCGGGCGGAGCCCCTTCGACGACCAGGCGGATCAGGTGCTGGCGGCGGCCCTGGCGCTCACCGGCCCGCGCCGCCTGCTCGCGCGCGTAGCCCTCGATCGACTCGGCCGAGAGCTCGTCGATGTAGGCGAAGATCGATTCGGCGAGGAGCGACAGCTGCTCGGGGTCGACCGCGCCGCCGCGGTTGGCCACGCTGGCCAGCCGCCGCCAGGCGATCCGCGCCCCGAGCCGGTAGGCCGCCTGGAGGGCGTCGAGGCCGCGGCCGGCGCGGAGCTCGCCGCGGCCGAGCTCGACGTAGACGCTGCGCCCGGGGCGGGCCGCCGGTCCCGGGGACGGGCGGCCCATCTGCTCGACGAACTGGCGCAGCGCCTCCTCGATCGCCGTGCGGACGGTCGAGGCGAAGACGCCGTGCATCGCCCGGCGGTACTCGGGGATGTGGGTCCCGAGCGCGGCGGCGATCTCGTCGGCCAGGCCGGCCAATTCGGGCAGGAGGAGCTCGGCGAGCGCCGGATCGAGCGCCTGCCAGGGCTGGGCTGAGGTCAGATCTTGTTCGATCTTGCCAAAACTACGTTCCACGAGTGGGGATTGTGCCAAGAACCGAAGGGTTTGTACGTCTAGCCTTTACAACATGACCAGAGCAGCCCGAAACATCAACATCGCCGCCGTCACCGTCCCCTTCCTGGGGGTGATCGCCGCGGCCTTCCTGGCCTGGGGCGACTGGTTCCGGCCGCGCGACGTCGCGATCTTCGCCGTCATGTACGTCTTCAGCGCCTTCGGCGTGACCGTCGGCTTCCACCGCCTGCTCACCCACCGGGCCTTCGAGACCTACCGGCCGCTGCGCTACCTGCTCGCCGGGATGGGATCGCTCGCCGTCCAGGGTCCGGTGCTCGACTGGGTCGCCGACCACCGCAAGCACCACGCCTTCACCGACGAGGAGGGCGATCCGCACTCCCCGCACGCCGGGCAGGGCGCCGGCATCGGGGGAATGATCCGCGGCCTCTGGCACGCGCATGTGGGCTGGCTGTGGGAGAACAATGGGATGGCCCAGAAGCGCCGCTACTGCCCCGATCTGCTCAAGGACCCGGGTTTGCGGTGGATCCACCGGAACTTCCTGCTGATCACCGCGGCCAGCCTGAGCGTCCCCTTCCTCGCCGGTCTGGCGATCAGCGGGTCACTCCGCGGTGGGCTCGAGGCGCTTCTCTGGGGCGGGCTGGTGCGGATCTTCTTGATCCACCACGTGACCTGGAGTGTCAACTCGATCTGCCACTTCTTCGGCACGCGCCGGTTCGCGACCGACGACCAGTCGACCAACGTCTTCTGGCTCTCGCTGCCGACCCTGGGCGAGGCGTGGCACCACAACCACCACGCCTTCCCGCGCTCGGCCCGCCACGGCCTGCGCTGGTACGAGCTCGACCCGTCGGGCTGGCTGATCCAGATCTTCGCCAAGCTCGGACTCGCCTGGGACGTCGTGCTCCCTGACCGCGAGCAGCAGCGCGCCAAGCTCGCGAATCCTGTTGCCCGGCCGGAGACGGCCGGGGTCGGCACCTGAAGCCCGCGTCTCCTCGGCCGCGGCCGGCGGCGCCCTGCCGGCTTGTTGGTACCGACCTCGGCACAGCCGCCGGCGGACACTAACCGCGCCGGCGGACACTGACCGCCCGGCGGGCGGTCAGGCGTCTCGCGGGCCGCGTCCCCGTAGGAGCAGCTCCGACCTCGGTCGGTCGGCGAACCCGGCCGACGGGCACATCCGGGCGAGCACACAGCCGGCGCAGTCGGGCGTCCGGGCCCGGCAGGTGCGGCGGCCGTGGCGGAGCAGGTTGATGTGGAGCTCGAGCTCCTCGCCCGGCGCGGTCAGGGCGAGCATCGCGTCGTGGAGCTCCGGGAACGGGGCGCCCGGGCGCAGCAGGCCGAGCCGGGTCGCCACCCGGGCGACGTGGGTGTCGACTGGGACGTCGCGGCGGCCGAAGCTGAAGAGCAGGACGCAGGCCGCCGTCTTGCGCCCGACGCCCGGCAGCCCGCAGAGGTAGGCCTGCCCCTCGGCGACCGGGGCGTCGCGCAGCCAATCGAGGCTCAAGGGGTCGAGCTTCGATGACGACGCGCCGATCGCCCGGAGGATCGCCTGGATGCGGGCCGACTTGACCTTGGAGATCCCGCCCGGGCGGATCGCCTCCTCGACCTCGGCCAGCGGCGCCGAGCAGACGGCCTCCCAGCTCGGGAAGCGGTCGCGCAGGCGCAGGAAGGCGACGTCGCGGTTGCGGTCGTTGGTGCTCTGGGAGAGGACGGTGAGGATCAGCTCGTCGAGCGGACGCTCGTGCGGCGGGGCCGACGGGATCCCGTAGCGGAGGCGCAGCCGGTCGCGCACCCGGCGCACCCGGGCCCGCGTCGGCGGGCTCCACGCCCCGAGTCGGGACGCTGCGGGGGTGGGGGCGGGCGGATTCACGCTCGATATCCTCGCGGCTGGGATGCCCGCCGTCGAGGAACACCAGGCCGCGCTCGACGGGGTTCCCGCGAGCATCGACGGCGAGCGCACCGAGATCGACGGGCTCCCGGTCTTCTGGCGGAGCGCCCCGTCCGCCGGCCCGCCGTCGGTCTACCTCCACGGGGCCCCGACCAATGCCGACGACTGGACGCCCTTCCTCGCCCTCGGCGGCGGGCTCGCCCCCGACCTGCCGGGGTTCGGCCGGTCGGGCAAGCCGAACAGCTTCGACTACTCGATCGACGGCTACGACCTCTTCCTCGAGCGCTTCCTCGACATGCTCGGGATCGAGCGCCTGAACCTCGTCGTCCACGATGTCGGCGCCGTCGGCCTGGCCTTCGCCCAGCGCTTCCCGGAGCGGATCGCGCGGCTCGTCGTCGTCGACGCCCTCCCGCTCCTGCCCGGCTACGAATGGCACCGGCTGGCCCGCGCCTGGCGCCGGTCGGGGGTCGGCGAGATCGCCATGGGCTCGATGACCGAGCGGGTCGTGCGCCGGCTCTCCCGCGACGTCAACGTCGTCCCGCTGCCGGAGGAGCATTTCCGCTCGGTGCTCGACCACTTCGACTACGGGACCCAGCGCGCGATCATCAAGCTCCACCGGAGCGCCTCGCCGGAGGTGCTGACCGCGGCCGGCGAGCGGCTCGGCGAGATCGACGCCCCGGCGCTCGTCGTCTGGGGCGAGCAGGACCCCTACTTCCCGCCGTCGTTCGCCGCCGGCTACGCCGAGGCCCTCGGCGGCGAGGCCGAGGTCCTCCTCCTGCCCGACGCCGGCCACTACCCCTGGCTCGACCGGCCCGACCTCGTCGAGCGCATCGTCGCCTTCCTCGAGGCCGACCGCTAGCCCTCCGGCGATGCGGCGCGCCCGTCTCGTCGCCGACGCTCCGGCCCGGGCCGCCCCGGCCCTCGCCGGCGCGATCGCCCTCGTTTACCTGATCTGGGCGCCGCCGAGCGCCGATCTGGCCACCGCGCTCTACCGCGCCGACCAGTTCTCCGACCACGGCTTCGTCGTCTACGACCCCCAGTGGTACGCCGGCTTCCAGCCGCTCGGCTACAGCCTCCTGCTCGGACCGCTCGGCGCCCTGCTCGGCGTCCGGCTTCTCGGCGCGCTCGCCGCGGTGGTCGCCGCCGCCGTGTTCGCCCGCCTCGTGGAGGCGCCGACGGCCGCGCTGTGGTTTGCCGGCGGCGTCGCCGTCTCGCTCGGCTCGGGGCGGATCGCCTTCACGCTCGGGACGGCGCTCGGGCTCGGCGCCCTGCTTGCCGCCCGACCCGCGGCGGCGCCCGGCGGGGCCGGGTCGGCGGGGGCGGCCGGCGGGGCCGGGTCGGCCGTGGCGGCCGGCGACGGCGGGTCGACGGGCGCGGCCGCAGGCGGCGGGTCGGCGGGGGCGGCCGGCGGCGGCCCCACAGCAGCGGCCCGCCCCGGCCGGCTGACGGCGGCCCGCGCCTTCAGGCCCGCCGTCGCTGCCGGCCTCGCCGTGGCCAGCGCGCTGGCCAGCCCGCTGACCGGCGCCTTTCTCGGGCTTGCCGCCCTGACCGGCGCGCCGGTCCTCAGCCGGAGCACCCGGCGCGCCCGCGCCGGGCTCGCCCTGGCCGCCCTGCTGCCCGCCGGGGCCCTCGCCCTCGCCTTCCCGACCGCCGGCCACGAGCCGTTCGCGGCGTCGAGCTTCTGGCCGGCGCTCGCCCTGCTCGTCATCCTCGCCGCTCTCGCGCCCGCCCTGCGGCCGGGGGTCGCCCTCTACGCGCTGGCCTGCGTCGCCGCCTACGCCGTGCCGACGCCGGTCGGCGGCAACGTCGTGCGCCTCGGCGCCCTCTTTGCCGGCCCCGTCGCCGCCGCCGTACTCGCCCCCCGGCGCCGGGCGCTCGCCCTCCTCGCGCTGCCGCTCGCCTACTGGCAGCTCCAGGCGCCGATCCGCGACATCGTCACCGTCCACGGCGATCCCTCGACCCAAGCGGCCTACTACGCGCCGCTCGAGCGCTTCCTCGCCACCACGCCCGGTGGGCCCCGGCGGATCGAGGTCCCGTTCACCCGCGCCCACTGGGAGGCGGCCCTGCTCGCGCCCGGCGTCGCCCTCGCCCGCGGCTGGGAGCGCCAGCTCGACATATCGGGAAACGCGGTCTTCTACCGGCCGCACCTCAGCTCGGCCGCCTACGCCGCCTGGCTGCGCGACACCGCCGTCGCCTTCGTCGCCCGCCCCGACGTCGCCCTCGACTACTCGGCCCGCCAGGAGGCTCGGCTGATCGACGCCGGCCCGCCCTACCTCCGGCCGGTCGCCCGGCTCGCCCACTGGAGGGTCTACGCCGTGGCCGGCGCCCGCCCGCTCGCCGCGGCCCCGGCCGTGCTGATCGCCGCCGGCCCCGACCGCTTCGTCCTGCGCTTCGCCCGGCCGGGGACGAGCCTCGTGCGCCTGCGCTTCACCCGCTACTGGGTGGCCTCCGGCGGCTGCGTCGGGCCGGCGCCCGGAGGCTTCACCGCGGTAACCGCCCGCCGGGCGGGACCGCTCGTCGTCGTCGCCCACCTCGGCCTCCACGGGCTCGCCGGCGGCGGCCAGCGCTGCGCCGGGTGATCGTCGCCGGCCCCGAGCGACAGCACCCGCGGCGCGAGATAGGATCACGGCACCGCGATGCTGATCCGCCCCGGCTCTCTTCGGGCGCGCGTCCTGCCGCACGGCTGGTCCGACATCGTCCGCCAGCTGGTGCTGTTCGGCGGCGCCTACATGCTCTACCGCCTGGTGCGGGGACTCGCCGACTCGCGCACGGCGGTCGCCTTCCAGCACGCCCGCGAGCTGATCGGCTTCGAGCGCGCGGCCCACTTCTTCGTCGAGCCGAGTGTCCAGGCCTGGGCCCAGGGCTCCCATCTCCTGATGGAGGCGTCGTCCGGGCTCTACATCACCGCCCAGAGCTCGGTGCTCGTCGGCGCCCTCCTTTACCTCTACATGTTCCACAACCGGAGCTTCTACTTCGTCCGCAACATGCTGATGGTGTCGATGGCCGTCGCCCTCGTCGGCTACGTCGTCTTCCCGACCGCCCCGCCCCGCTTCCTCCCCGAATGGGGCTTCATCGACTCGGTGTCCGACTTCACCGGCGTCCCGGCGACGACCGCCTCGGTCAACGCGCTGTTCAACCCCTACGCCGCCGTACCGTCGATGCACGTCGCCTTCGCCCTCATGCTCGGCTGGCCCCTGGCCCGCCTGGCCCGCCACCGGGCGGTGCGCGTCTTCTGGTTGTGCTACCCATTCGTGATCGCCTTCGTGACCGTCGCCACCGCCAACCACTTCCTCGCCGACGCTGTGCTCGGCGCCCTGACCGCCGGCTTCTCGGCCTATGTCGCCGGCCGGCTCGGCCGCCTGCGCCCGCAGACCTGGAACTTCGGATCCCCGCCGGCGGTCGGTCTCACATGACGCCGCTCGAAGCCCCGCCCCGCCCGACGCGGCCCCGCCCCGCCCGGGGCGCCGCGGATCCCCGCGAGACGATGAAGAGCCGCCTGATCGAGTCGCGGCTGACCCCGAACGCGATCTCCCTCACCGGCCTCGCGCTCAACGTCGTCGCCGCCGTACTCGTCTGGCAGCAGTACTTCCTCCTCGGCGGGGTGGCCTTCATCGTCGGCTCGATCATGGACACCCTCGACGGCCGCTACTCGCGCATGTCGGGCAAGGGGACGCCGTTCGGCGCCTTCCTCGACTCGACGCTCGACCGCTGCGAGGAGGGCATCGTCCTCACGGCGGTGTCGGTCACCTTCGTGCGCGAGCACAACGAGGCGGCGGTCGCCGCGGTGGTGATCGCCGTGCTCGCCTCGCTGATGGTCTCCTACACTCGGGCCCGGGCCGAGGCGCTCGGCGTCGAGTGCAAGGTCGGGATTGCCAACCGGGCCGTGCGGGTGGTGATCCTCTCCGCCGGCCTCGTCTTCGCCCGCGGCGCCTCGCTCGGCGACTTCCAGCTGCTCGAGCCGGCGGTCTACGTCCTCGCCGCGCTCAGCGCGATCACCGTCGGCCAGCGGATCTTTCACGTCCGCAAGGCCCTCTCGGGAGCCACCTGAGCCAGGCTCAACTCTCCCGGCCGGCCGCCGCCGGGTGTAATCGAACGCCTCCAGCCGTGTAGCTGAGGCAACGCATTCAAGAAGGGATCACCCACACGTGAGCAAGACCAACGGCACGCCTTCCAGCAGCAACGGCGCCTCGCGCTACCAAGCGGACAAGGTGCGCGTCGCCATCATCGGCGTCGGCAACTGCGCCTCCGCCTTCGTACAGGGCGTCCACCACTACCGCGACGCCGACCCGACGCTCGACGTCCCCGGGCTGATGCACGTCGACCTCGGCGGCTACCACGTCCGGGACATCGAGTTCACCGCCGCCTTCGACATCGACAAGGAGAAGGTCGGCAAGGACCTCGGCACGGCGATCTGGTCGGGCGAGAACAACACGATCAAGTTCGCCGACGTCCCCGCCGAGCTCGGCGTGCCCGTCCACCGGGGAATGACTCACGACGGCCTCGGCAAGTACCTCAAGCAGAAGATCGAGAAGGCGCCCGGCGAGACGGCCGACATCGTCGGGATCCTCCGCGACACCCACACCGATGTCGTCGTCTCCTACCTTCCGGTCGGCTCCGAGCAGGCGACCAAGTGGTACGTCGAGCAGATCCTCGAGGCCGGCTGCGGCTTCGTCAACTGCATCCCGGTGTTCATCGCCCGCGAGGACTACTGGGACCGCCGCTTCCGCAAGGCCGGCCTCCCGGTCGTCGGCGACGACATCAAGTCGCAGGTCGGGGCGACCATCGTCCACCGCTCCCTGGCCCGCCTGTTCGCCGACCGCGGGGTGAAGATGCTCCGGACCTCGCAGCTCAACGTCGGCGGCAACATGGACTTCTTCAACATGCTCGAGCGCGAGCGCCTCGAGTCGAAGAAGATCTCCAAGACCAACGCCGTCACCTCGATCATGGACCACGAGCTCCCGGCCGACGACGTCTACATCGGCCCGTCGGACTACGTGCCGTGGCTGACCGACCGCAAGTGGGCCCACATCCGCGTCGAGGGTCAGGCCTTCGGCGACGTGCCCCTCAACCTCGAGCTCAAGCTCGAGGTCTGGGACTCGCCGAACTCGGCCGGCATCGTCATCGACGCCGTCCGTTGCTGCAAGCTCGCGCTCAACCACGGGCTCGGCGGCCAGATCGACGGCCCGAGCTCCTACCTGATGAAGTCGCCCCACAACCAGCGGCCCGACGACCAGGCCCGCGACGCGACCGAGGCGTTCATCGCCGAGTACGGCGGCAAGCCCGGCGCCCCGGCGGCCGCGCCGGCCGACGCTCCCGCCGTGCCCGCCGCCGACTGACCCGCGCCGCCCCGGGTGTGGGGAACGCACCGGGGGGAGGCTCGACAACCGAGCTCGTCGGCGGCGACCGCCGCCCGTCAGCGGCGGCTTGCCCGCTCGGGCCGAGCCGGCGGTCGGCAGCCGGCCGGTCTCGGCGACCCCGGCCGGCAGATCGCCGCACGACGAGCCCGCACCGTCGACGGCCGCGACATGCCGCAACGGCGCCCATATGCTTGAGGTGGATGGCGCCGAGCTTCTCCATCGCCCACGTGACCCCCCACCCCTGGGAGATGCGCTCGGAGCTCAACAACTACGTCGAGCGGGTCGCGGCCGAGCTCGGGCGCCGCGGCCACCGCCTGATGATCGTCGCCCCCTCCGAGTCGCCCCGCCTCGTCCGCGCCTCGCGCCACGAGCTCAGCGTCGCCCGAGACCAGCCCGACTGCCTGCTCGGCGCGCACGGCGCGCCGCCCGCGCTGTTCGCCGCCGGCGAGGTGCTCGCCGTCCCCGCGACCGCCGGCCGCCGCCAGACCGGCCTCCCGGTCGACGTCGCCCGCACCGTCGAGGAGCTCCTCACCCTCGTCCCCCTCGACTTCGTCCACGTCCACGAGCCCTTCGCCCCGAGCATGGCCAGCGCCGCCCTGCGCCACTCCCGCTCGCTCAACATCGGCAGCTTCCACGCCCCCGACGACCTCCTCGTCTCGACCCAGGTCGCCCGCCGCTTCGTCGAGCTCTTCTTCGGACGTCTCGACGCCCGCACTGCCAGCTTCGCCGCCACCGCCGCCCTGATGAACGAGCATTTCCCGGCCGAGTACCGCGTGATCATGCCTGGCGCCGACCTTCCGGCGGCCGGCGCGCGCCCCCAAGCATCCGCCGACGACGCGCGGGTCCATATCGCGTACTTCGACGAGGAGGAGCGGGGCGCTCTCCGTCTCTTCCTCCGCGGCCTGCGCCGGCTCGACGAGGCCGGCGACTGGCGGGCCACGGTCATCACCCCCCGCGGCTCGCACCAGGTTCGGGCCTCGCTGCGCGACCGGATCGCCTTCGTCGCGCCCGGCGAGGTCGACCGCGACGCGCTGCTCGCCGACGCCGACGTCCTCGTCCTCGCCTCAGACGGCGCCGCCCCCGCCCCCCAGCTCCTGCTCCGCGCGATCGCCGCCGGCGCCGTCCCCCTCGCCGCCCGCACCGACGTCTACGAGGAGGTCCTCGCCGAGGGCGAGCGCGGCCTCCTCTTCGAGGCCGGCGACGTCGACACCCTCGTCGGCCAGCTCGGCCGCCTGCTCGGCGACCCCGGTCTGCGCGATCGGCTCCGCGCGGCCGGTGATCGCCTCCGCGAGCAGCTCGCCTGGGGGCGGGTCGCCGGCGAGCTCGAGGACGTCTACGCCACCGTCGCCGCCCGCCGCCGCGACACCGGCGGCGATCCCGAGGTCGGCCGCCGCATCTCCGGCCGCCCCCTGATCGACGTCGACCTGCACATGCACACCGATCACTCGCCCGACTGCGCCACCCCCGTCGAGGTCCTCCTGGCCACCGCCATCGAGCAGCGGCTCGGCGCGATCGCCATCACCGACCACAACGAGGTCTCCGGGGCGCTCGAGGCCCGCGCGAAGGCCGACGGGATCAAGGTGATCGTCGCCGAGGAGGTCAAGACGGCCAGCCAGGGCGAGGTAATCGGCCTCTTCCTCGAGCGAAAGATCCCCCGCGGCCTCACCCTGGCCGAGACCGTCGCCGAGATCAAGGCCCAGGGTGGGCTCGTCTACGTCCCCCACCCGTTCGACCGCATGCACTCCGTCCCCGACTACGAGCACCTCCTGACCATCCTCGACGATGTCGACGCCATCGAGGTGTTCAATCCCCGGGTGGCGATCGGATCGTTCAACGAGGAGGCCGCCCGCTTCGCGGCCAAGTACCGGATCATCGCCGGCGCCGGGTCCGATTCCCACGTCGCCGCCGGGCTCGGCTCGGTCCGCATCCGGATGCGCGACTTCGACGGTCCTGCTGAATTTCTCGAGTCGCTGCGCGACGCCGACATCGTCACCAAGCCGACCAGCCTGCTCTACGTCCAGGCCCTCAAGTTCCTCGAAACCAAGGCCACGCCGCCCGGCGCCCGGCGGGCCCGCCGCGAGCGCCGGGTGCGGCGCGCGATGCGCAAGTCCTGATGCACGGCCAAGGACAAGCCGAGCCCCGGTCAAAAGAGTTCGAGCGAATGCCGGCCACCGACGACGAGATCCGCGAGAAGTATCTCGAGCGCGCGATCCGCGAATTGAACACGCTGACCCGGGAGATCCAGGCCTGTCCGGTGTGCCCTCGCGGACAGCTCATGCCCGTCCTCGGCTCCGGGCATCCCCAGGCCGACATCTTCATGCTCAAGTACGCGCCCCGCCCCGCCGAGATCGAGGAGGGCGTCGCCTTCTACGGGCGCTCGGGCAACGCCCTGATGAAGTCGCTGCGCCGGCTCCAGATCGACCCGCTCGCCGTCTACGGCACGCTCGCCATCAAGTGCCCGGTCGCCGACACCGCCCTCGCCGACCCGGCCTGCGTCGGCCGCGTCGCCCACGAGCTCGCCATCGTCGCCCCCAAGATGGTCGTCGTCATGGGCGAGGACGCGCTCGCCGTAGTCAACGACCTCGACCTCCCGCTCCGGCGCCTGCTCGAGCCCGACGCCGGCGAGGTGCAGGAGCTGACCCCCTCGATGCACGCCCTCTACGTCCCCAACATCGACACCGCCCTCGACGAGGATCGCGCCAAACGCGAGTTCTGGGCGGCCTTCCGCGTGCTCGGCCGCTGGTACGCCGAGCTGCCCCCCTACTGATGGCCGGGCCCTCCTCCCTCGACGTGATCGCCGACGCCCTCGGCGACTCGGGCTTCCCCGTCGGCGGGATGAGCTCCCCCGACGGCGCCGTCACGCTTCTGGTGACCGACGTCGACGGCTGCCGTTCGATCGAGGCGCGGATCGGCGAGGAGCGCCTCGAGGCGCTCCTGCGCGGCCACCGCGCGATCATCGAGCGCCTCACCGCCGAGCACCACGGCGACGTGGTCAAGGTCGAGCGCGACGCCGTCATGGTCAGCTTCGCGAGCTCCCACGCCGGCCTGCGCTGCGCGATCGAGCTCCAGCGGTCGATCGCCGAACTCGAGACCGAGCCCGCCGACACGCTTCCCCGCCGCTCGGGCCTCCACACCGGCTTCGTCATCTCGAGCGGCGAGGCCGTCTTCGGGCGCAACGTCGTCATCGCCGCCCGCATCACCGACCACGCCCGCGGTGGCGAGATCCTCGTCTCGGCCGCGGTCAGGGAGTACACCGCCACCGACCCCACCTTCCGCTTCGACGTCCGCGGCGCCGCCCACTTCCGCGGCGTCCACGGCGAGCACGAGATGTACAGCGTCGACTGGGGCGCGCCGCCCCCCTAAGCCCCGGCGCTACCCGAGGCCGGCGGCGGCCTTGGCCTGGCGGGCGAACTCCCCGGCCGTCTGCGGACGCTCCTCAGGCTCCTTGCGCATCGCCCGGACGATGACGGCGCCCAACTCGGGCGGGAGGTCCGGACGCTTCTCGCACGGGTCCGGCGGCTCGTCCTGGAGGTGGGCCCACAGCACGCGCATGCCCTGGCGGTCGCCGAACGGCGGGCTGCCGGTCAGGCACTCGACCATCACGCAGGCCAGCGCGTAGACGTCGGCCGATCCCGCGACCGCCTCGCCGCGGATCTGCTCCGGCGCCATGTAGTCGAGCGAGCCCAGGGCCTGGCCCGGGCGGGTGAGCACGCTCCCCTGGCTGTCCTTGGCCAGGCCGAAATCGGTGATGTAGGCCGTGTCCTGCTCGTCGAGCAGGACGTTGCCCGGCTTGACGTCGCGGTGCACGAGGCCGTGCTCGCACAGCGCGTCGAGCCCGTCGGCGGTCTCGGCGCAGATCCGCAGCGCCGTCGCCACGTCGAGCGGGCCCCGCTCGAGCCGGTCGGCCAGCGAGCCGCTGCCCACGAAGCGCTGCGTCAGGTAGGGGATCCCCTCGTGCTCGCCGGTGTCGAGCACCGGCACCACGTGGCGGTGGGTCACCTGCGTCGCGATCCGCGCCTCGCGCTCGAAGCGGCGGCGGAAGACCGAATCGGAGGCCAGGTCGGCCTTGACGATCTTCAGGGCCACCAGTTGGCCGTCCGGCCCCTTCGCCTTGTAGACGCGGCCCATGCCGCCGACCCCGAGCTCCGCCTCGATCCGGTAGGGGCCGATGTACTCCCCGGGCTTCGGCTCCCCCGGCCGGTCGGTCATTGGCGGCGGTGGCTCATGTGGTTTGCCCAGCCTGGCAATTGTGGGAGAGTGTTTGCGATTCGCCCCACGCAACGAGGATAGGTGATCTGATGCGCGAAGGAAATCGCCGCCGTCCGGTCGGGCGGTCGGCGTTCGCGCTGCCCCTTCTCCTCGCGCTCGGCCTGGCCGGGCCCGCCCGCGCGGCGCCGGTCAACGACAACTACCTCAGCCCGCTGCGACTCAACGACCCCGGCACCCCGCTCAACAAGGTCGACACCCTCGACGACCACCGCGACCTCACCGGCGCCACCGTCCAGTCCGACATCTTCAACCCGCCGCTCTTCGGCGTGCCCGAGACGACCCCGGGACCGCCCGAGCCGACCACGTGCAAAGGCGTCGGCTACGGCGCGACGATCTGGTACGACTTCGACCCCGACGTCAACGGCAAGGTCCGCATCCGCACCTCCGGTCTCGACACCGTGACCTCGCTGGTCCCGTTCGACGGCACCACCGGGCTCCCGAACTTCGCCGCCCGCCGCTGCCTGGTCAACGTCCAGGGGAAGGCTCCCGAGCTCGACGCCCACGTCACCGCCGGCCAGCCCTACGCCGTCCAGATCGGCGGCCTCGGCGGCGCCGTCGGTCCGCTCGAGTTCCAGTTCGACTTCGTGGCCGAGAACCGCCTCGTCGTCGGGGCCACGCTCCACGCCCAGGCGCTCTCGACCGGGGTGCGCGTCAGGCGGCTCGCCGTCCGGGCCAGCCACGGCGCCCGCATCGAGGTTCGCTGCAGCCGGGGCTGTGCGACCCAGGCCGCGAGCGCCCGGACGGTGAGCTTCCCCCGCCTCACCGGGACCCGCCTCGCGGCCGGGGCCAAGATCGAGATCTTCGTCACCGCCCGAAACGCCGTCGGCGCCTACATCGAGTACCGGATCGGGCGCGGAAGCTTCACGAAGCTCTCCCACTGCCTGGCGCCCGGCACCCACAAGCGGATCGCGTGTCCCTGATCGAGCGGCCCGGCCGGTCGCGGCCGCCGGGCGACGCCGGGGCTCGCGGCGGCGGCGCGGGGCCGCGCGCTGGCCTGGGCCTGGGCGTGGGCTAGCTTGCTCGGGACCGGCACCGTGGTCGGCGGCTACCGGGTCGACGGCCTGCTCGGCGAGGGCGGGATGGGCACCGTCTACCGGGCGACCCAGCTCGCGCTCGGCCGCGTCGTCGCGCTCAAGGTGCTGAACCTCGAGCTCAGCCGGGAACCCGGCTTTCGCGAGCGCTTCCGGCGCGAGGGGCGGCGCCAGGCGGCGCTCGACCATCCCCACATCCTCGTCGTCTACGAGGCCGGCGAAACCGAGCACGGGCTGTTCTTGGCCATGCGCCTGGTCGACGGGCCGACGCTCAAGACGCTCCTGCTCGAGCGCCGGATCGACCGCGACCGCTCGCTCGGCGTGCTGATCCAGGTGGCCGACGCGCTCGACGCCGCCCATGTCGAGGGCTCGATCCATCGCGACGTCAAGCCGCAGAACATCCTCGTCGGCGCCCGCGACCACGCCTACCTCGCCGACTTCGGGCTGACCAAGGGATCCGACGACGAGGTCCTGCTCACCGAGCCTGGCCACTTCGTCGGGACGATCGACTACATCTCGCCCGAGCACGCCCGCGGCGAGCCCGCGACCCCGCGCAGCGACGTCTACTCGCTCTGCTGCGTGCTCCACGAGTGCCTGACCGGCGAGGTCCCGTTCCCCCGCCCGACCGAGCCGAGCGTCCTCTATGCCCACCTCACGGTCCCGCCGCCGACCGTCAGCGACCGCCGCCCCGATCTGCCGCCGGCGCTCGACGCGGTCATCGCCCGGGGGATGGCCAAGGACCCCGAGCGGCGCTACCCGTCGGCCGGCGGGCTGATGCGCGCCGCCCACGACGCCGCGGCCGCGGCCGGTTAGCCCCGCGGTCGCGTGCGACCGCGGGTCGCACGGCTACCGGTCTTCGGTCGCCGGGCCGGCGGGCCCGCCGGGGCCGTCGGGGCCGTGGGGGCCGAGGTTCGGGGGACCGGCCGCGTCGCCGGCTCGGGCCCGCCCGCCGCGGTCGGTGCCGCGGGCCCGGCGCCGCCGCGGGCCGCCTCGCGGCCGGCCAGCGACCAGAGCTTGACCTGGGCCTGGCGGCCGCGGACGTCGAACTCGTCGACGAAGATCACGTCGGCCGGCGGGTCGCGCAGGAGCTCGTGCGTCGACTCGGTGAAGAGGAGCTGGTGGGGGGTCCCCTTGGTCATGCCCTCGATCCGCGAGGCGGTGTTGGTCGTGTCGCCGATCGCCGTGTACTCGACCCGGCGCTCGGAGCCGACGTTGCCCGACATCACCGGCCCGCTGTTGAGGCCGATGCCCATCCGGAAGCCGTCGCCGAGGCCCTCCTCGCGCAGCCAGGCGTTGAAACGGGGGAGGCGGACATCGAGCATCTCCCGTGCCGTGGCCAGCGCCTGGTCGGCATGGTCCCCGCTCTCGATCGGCGCCCCGAAGACGGCCATGATCCCGTCGCCCATGTAGGCCACCAGGGTCCCCCCGTGGTCGAGGATGGCGTCGCTCATCGCGCTCAGGTACTGGTTGAGGACGGCGATCACACGCTCGGGGCCGAGCGCCTCGGCGAAGCTCGTGAAGCCCCGGAGATCGGTGAACATCACGGTGCAGACGCGCTGGACCCCGCCCAGGCGCAGATCCTCGTCGGCCCGGGCGAGCACCTCGCCGACGACGTTCTCGGGCACGAACCGAGAGAACAGGTCGCGCACCCGCTCGCGCTCGAGCGCCGCCGTCGCGTAGTGGACGCCGAGCGACCCCGACGCGGTCAGGAGCAGCGCGGCCAGCGGATAGACGAAGGCGACGATCAGGCCGGCGTCGAAGGCGAGCTGGGAGACGACGACGAACGCCCCGCCGAGGCCGAGCGCCAGGCTGACCGCCCGCAGCGGCGTCAAGCGCAGGCTGGCCACGGGGGCGGCCAGCCCGAGCGCGAGGATCAGCGCGACGTCGAGCCAGGCCGGCGCCCCCTTCAGCGGCAGCGCGCGGCGCACGGTCTCCATCGCGTTGGCCTGGATCTCCACGCCGGGCGTGTTCGGGTCGATCGGGGTCGCGTGCAGATCCTGGAGCGCCGTCGCCGAAACCCCGACGAGGACGATCTTGCCGCGGAAGAACCCCGGCGAGATCTGGTGGTGGAGGACGCTCGAGAAGGACACGGTCGGGATCGTCCCCGCCGGCCCGTAGTAGTCGATCCAGGCGGCCTGGCCCCCGAACAGCGACGGCTTGACCGGGCGGCGGGCGAACGCCTCGGCCATCACCACGCCGAACGTCCGCAGCCCGACGAGCGCGTAGGACAGGTGCCGGAAGACCCCGTCGGGATCGGGAACGAAGTTCGCCGTCGACGGCCGGGCCCCGATCTCCCGCAGCACCTGGTCGCCGCCGAGGATCCGCGTCGCGCCGCCGACCGTCGTCTCCGTCGTGTTGAGGACGACCGGCACGCCGGCGCTCGTCGCGCCGTAGATCGACGAGGCGAGCGCCACGTTCTCCTTGGGATCGGCGGGCTGCTCGGTGAACTGGACGTCGTAGCCGATGCCCTTCGGATGGTCGGCGACGATCCGGTCGATGACCCGGGCGTGGAGCTGGCGCGGATAGGGCCACTGGGTGTGGAGGCTGTCGAACGTCGCGTCGTCGACCTCGATCAGGACGACGTCCTTGGGCGGCGGCTGCCTGCCGCGGACCGAGAAGCGGCCGTCGACGCTGTTCAGCTCCTGGCTGCGCAGCGCGTGCGTGCCGTACGCGAGGAGGACGAGCGCGGTCAGCCCGCCGCCGACCATGGCCAGGAGCACGGCGCGGCGGCGGCGCGAGCGCCGCGACCGGCGGAGACCGAGGCGCGGTCTCACCTCAGCGGTCGCGCCCCGCTCAGCTCCCGACCAGGAGCGCGAGGAGGAACAGCGCCACGACGTGGAAGCTCTGATCGACGGCGCGGTCGACCGCCGGGTTGACGCCGAACTCGAGGTGCTTGACGCGCGTCATGTAGGCCCCCATCACCCGGCCGTCGTCCTGGACGAGGTGGGGGAGGCCGATCAGGAGGGCCGCGCCGACCACGCCGGCCCCGAGGCTCGACGCGAGCCAGACCAACGCCGGCAGGTAGGCGGCCGTGTAGGTGGCCACGTGGGAGCACAGCGCCCGCCGGGGCGCCCCGGGCGCGCTCAGCCCCCCGTGCTTGTGGCGCGCCTGCCAATCAGTCTGGAAGAGATAGTCCCCGACCAGGTGGCTGACGACGAAGGCTGCGAACACTTCGACCCACCCCATGGCCGCGAGCTTAGCGCTAGGCTCGAAGCGTGGCCAACGACGATTCGGCCTTCTCGCTTTCGCTCGATCTGCTGGTCAATGATCGCTATGCGATCGTCGAGCCGATCTCGCGGGGAGCGATGGGCGCGGTCTACGTCGCGCGCGACATCGAGACCGGCACCCTGGTCGCGCTCAAGCACCTGACCGACACGCGCCACTCCGCGCGCTTCGAGGTCGAGGCCCGCTTGCTGGCCCTCCTGCGCCACCCGCGGGTGGTCCGGATCATCGACTACTTCCACGACGTCAGCGGCCAGTACCTGCTGATGGACCTCGTCCGCGGCACCGACCTCTACGTCCTGCTCCAGCAGCGCGGCAACCCCGGGCTCCCGCTCGAGGAGGCGATCCGCTACGCCCGGGAGACCTGCGAGGCCCTTCAGTACGTCCACGAGCAGCAGATCATCCACCGCGACGTCAAGCCCCAGAACCTGATCCTCGGGGGCGAGGGCGTGGTTCTCGTCGACTTCGGCATCGCCCGCCTGATGGAGGACGAGGAGCCCGGGACCGTAGGCATCGGCACGCCGCGCTACATGGCCCCCGAGGTCTTCGCCGGCGGCTCCGTCTCGCCGCGCAGCGACGTCTTCGGCGTCGCCGCCACCCTCTGGACGCTGATCGCCGGCAAGCCGCCGGTCTACGCCGGGACGACGAACCTCAGCCAGATCAACCCGGACGTCACGCCCGAGCTCGAGCGGGCCGTGGCGGCCGGCCTCGAGCTGATCCCCGAGCGCCGCATCGCCTCGGTCCGCGCCTTCGCCAGCGCCCTCGGTCCGCCGCTCGCGCGCTCGCGCGGCGAGTCGCTCGCCCTCTCGATCGCCCAGCCGGCCGCGCCCCGCAGCCTGATGGAGGCGGTCGTCCGCACGGCGGCCGGCGTCTTCGACGCCGCGGCCTCATCGATCGCCTTCATCGACGAGACGACCCGCGAGCTCGTCTACCAGTCAGCCTGGGGAGCCGGGGCGTCGGAGATCGTCGGCGTCCGGCTTCCCTCGGGAACCGGGATCGCCGGGAGCGTGGCCGAGACCGGGGAGGGCCAGGCGGTACCCAACTGTCGCACCGATCCCCGCTTCGCCGCCCGGATCGCCGCGGGCACCGGATACGTGCCCTACACGATGCTCGTGGTGCCGATGCTGCGCCACGGCGAGCCGATCGGCGTGCTCTCGCTGCTCGACCGCCGCGACGGCGGCCTCTACGGCCCGGGCGACCTCGATCGTGCCCAGCTGTTCGCCGAGTTGGCGGTCACCGCCCTGAACGTCAACCCCAGCCTGTTCACCAGCCTCGGCCTGACCGTGACCTCGTTCGGTCGCGACCGCGACGCCTGACGCGGACGACAGAGCGCCCGTGACCCCCTTCATCCAAGACACCGCGAGCTCGGATCCGTTTCCTCCGATCGCCGACTACGCGTTCCTCTCCGACTGTGAGACGACGGCACTGATCGCGCCCAACGGCAACCTCGAGTGGATGTGCCTGCCGCGGATGGACTCGCCGAGCGTCTTCGGCGCGATCCTCGACCGCGACGCCGGGGGCTTTCGCCTCGGGCCCCCCGACGTGCAGGTCCCCGCCGGGCGCCGCTACCTGCCGGGGACGATGGTCCTCGAGACGAGCTGGGAGACGCCGACCGGCTGGATCATCGTGCGCGACGTCCTGTGCATCGGACCGTGGGTGCACGAGGAGCAGCGGTCGGTCAACCACCGGCGGTCGCCGACCGACTATGACGCCGACCACGTGCTCCTGCGGACGGTGCGCTGCGTTCAGGGCTCGGCCGAGGTCCACCTCGACTGCGAGCCGGCGTTCGACTACGGCGGCCTGGCCGCCGACTGGCGCTACGCCGGACCCGGCTATCACGAGGCGATCGCCGGCAGCGAGGGGATGAACATCGAGCTGCGCCTGCTGACCGACATGCGCCTCGGCCTCGAAGGCCCCCGGGCGCGCGCCCGGACGGTCCTGCGCGAGGGCGACAGCGCCTACGTCGCGCTCGGCTGGTCGGAGCTGCCCCTGCCACAGACCTTCGAGGAGGCACATCAGCGGCTCGAGCGCACGGCGCATCACTGGCAGGAGTGGCTTCGCCACGGGACCTTCCCCGACCATCGCTGGCGGACGTTCCTCCAGCGGAGCGCGCTGACCCTGAAGGGCCTGAGCTACGCCCCGACCGGGGCGATGATGGCCGCCGCGACCACCTCGCTGCCCGAGACGCCGGGCGGGACGCGCAACTGGGACTACCGCTACAGCTGGATCCGCGATTCGACCTTCATGCTCTGGGCGCTCTACACGCTGGGCTTCGACTGGGAGGCCAACGACTTCTTCTACTTCGTGGCCGACTGCGCCGAGGCCGAGGAGGGGCAGCTCCAGATCATGTACGGGATCGGCGGGGAGTCGCGCCTCGAGGAACAGGAGCTCGACCATCTCTCCGGCTACGGCGGGGCCCGGCCGGTGCGGGTCGGCAACGGCGCCTACAACCAGGATCAGCACGATGTCTGGGGAGCGGTCCTCGACTCGATCTACCTGCACACCAAGACGCGCGACCAGCTGCCCGAGCGGCTCTGGCCGATCCTCAAGCGCCAGGTGGAGACGGCCCTGGCCAAGTGGCGCGAGCCCGACCGGGGGATCTGGGAGGTCCGCGGCGAGCCGCGGCACTTCACCTCCTCGAAGATGATGTGCTGGGTCGCAGCCGACCGCGGCGCTCGCCTGGCGGAGCTCCGCGAGGACCGGGCGATGGCCGAGCGCTGGGGCGCGGCCGCCGCCGAGATCAAGGCCGACATCTGCGCGCACGGGGTCGACGACCGTGGCGTGTTCGTCCAGCACTACGGGACGACGGCGCTCGACGCGTCCGTCCTGCTGATGCCGCTCGTCCGCTTCCTTCCGGTCGACGACCCCCGGATCCGCGACACCGTCCTCGCCATCGCCGAGGAGCTCACCGAACAGGGCCTCGTGCTCCGCTACCGCGTCGAGGAGACCGACGACGGCTTGAGCGGCGAGGAGGGGACCTTCACGATCTGCTCGTTCTGGCTCGTCTCCGCGCTCAGCGAGATCGGCGAGCACCAGCGGGCGCGGGAGCTGTGCGAGCGGCTGCTCTCCTACGCGAGCCCGCTCCAGCTCTACGCCGAGGAGATCGAGCCGCGCAGCGGGCGCCACCTCGGCAACTTCCCCCAGGCCTTCACCCACCTCGCGCTGATCAACGCCGTGATGCACGTGATCCGCGGCGACCGGCAGACCACGGGCGGTGGCTTCCAGCCCGAGCCGAGCCGCGAGCGGGCGCGCCCCTTCTCCTGAGCTCCCCCGGCGGCGGGGCGGGCGATCGCGGTGGCGGGGCGGTCCCCGCCCGCCCGCGCGAGAGATGCTAGAACCAGGGGATGAGCGCGCGCGTCGAGATCGGCGACACCGTCGGCGACTACCGCATCATCGGCGAGATCGGTCGCGGCGGCATGGGCATCGTCTACCGCGGCGAGCACGTCGCGACCGGCGAGCCGGCGGCGGTCAAGTTCCTCCCGCCCGAGCTCCTCGACGACGAGGACACCCGCCGGCGCTTCGTCCGCGAGGCCCAATACGCGCGGTCGCTCGACCATCCCCACATCGTCTCGCTCTACGACGCCGGCGAGGCCGACGGCATTCACTACATGGCGATGCAGTACGTCCCCGGCGGCGACCTGCGCGAGCTGCTCGACCGCGAGGGGCAGCTCCACCCGGAGCGCGCCATAGCCCTGCTCAGCCAGGTCGCCGACGCGCTCGACGCCGCTCACGCGGCGGGCATCCTCCACCGCGACCTCAAGCCGGAGAACATCCTGATCGCCCCGCGCCGGCCCGACCAGACGGTCGACGACTGCTTCCTCACCGACTTCGGGCTCAGCAAGAACAGCTCGCAGGACAGCGTCGCCCTGACCGCCAAGGGGAGCTACGTCGGCACGTTCCACTACACGGCGCCCGAGATGATCATCGGCACCGAGGTCGACCAGCGGGTCGACGTCTACTCGTTCGGCTGCCTGCTCTACCAGTGCCTGATCGGCGAGCCGCCGTTTCCCGGGGCCCGCGAGGTCGAGGTCCTCCACGCCCACCTGCGCGAGCCGCCCCCCCGGGTCAGCGATCGCCGGCCGGAGCTGCCGCCGGCCCTCGACGACGTGATCGCCGCGGCGATGGCCAAGGAGCCCGACGGCCGCCCGGACTCCTGCCGCACGGTGATCGAGGCTGCCCGGGCGGCGGTCGCCGGGCTGCGGATCGAGCCTCCGGTCGCGGCGCCGCCCCTACGGCGGATGACCCAGGAGCCCGAGGGCGGCCCCCAAGCCGGGGTGGAGGCGGGCGCGCAACCGGCGCAGCCGCCGCCGGCCGCGGCCGGGCAGATCACGCTCGAGGTGACCGGTGGCAACGCGGTGGGGACGGTCATCGAGGTCGACGACGACCTGCTGATCGGCCGCCTGGCCGCCGGCGTCGGCCGCCTGGCCGACGACATCGAGATCTCGCGCCGCCACGCCCGCGTCTTCCGCACCGACGGCGGCCGCTACGCGGTCGAGGATCTCGCCTCGACCAACGGCACCTACGTCAACGGCCGGCGGATCGACGACGTCACCCCGCTCGAGGTCGGCGACTGGATGGACATCGGGACGACCACCCTCGTCGTGCGAAGCTGCGTCCCCGGCCCCCCGGTCGCCCTCCCGGTCGAGGCGGAGCCGTCCGCGCCGCCGGCGGGCCCGCCCGCGCCCCCGGCCCTCCGGGCGACCGACGACCTGCCGGAGACCGAGCGGGTCGAGCCGGCTCCGCCGCTGCGCCCCGCGCCGCCGCTGCGGCCCGTCCCGGCGCCCGCAACCGACCCCGAGCCGCTCGCGGTCGAGATCGGCCCGGTCGCAGGCGCGGAGCCGAGCCCGCTGACCCTGCGACTCGAGATCGACCTCGCGGCACGGGCCGTGCGCCTCCACCTCGACGAGGAGTCGGACCCGGTCGTCCTCGTCCACCGCGACGGTCGCTGGCGGGCCGAGCCCGGGGACTGAGCGGGCGGGCCGGCGGCGACCGACCGCGTCCGCATCGCCGACGACTTCGACGAACTGCCCGACGACATCGCTGAAGCCTTCGGGGCGCGTACTACTCGGTGCTGGCGCCCAGCCCCTACCTGTGACGCTCGCCCACGCCGCCGCGGTCGAGAGCCTGCCTTGGCAACATCGCGACCCTCACCGCCATCCCACCTCGAGTCGCACGAGTAGGCCTTCCCCCTCGACGCGAGGGTGACCGTCGACTATTCTGCTCGGCGTGCCAGCCAAGCCAGGAGGAGACGCCACCATCGCGGTGGTCGGGGACGGGTTCGGTTCGCTGATCGTCCACTCGACGGCGATGTACCTCGGGTTCCGCCCCGAGCAGGTCCGCGTCTACGGAACCGGCAACAACCCGGTGGGGACCTACCAGCAGTTCGCCTTCAACCTCGGGCAGACCGTCCTGCGCTCGGAGTCGGAATCGCACTTCCTGCCGGCCGATTGGCCGACCTTCGGCCAGCTCAACGCCTGGTCGCACAAGCGCCCGAGCGTCCTCGCCCGCTCGATCCGCCGCAAGTACAACCCCGGGGTCTCGGAGATCCTGGCCGAGGCCGGCGTCGTGGCCAAGGAGCTCGGCTGGAACGAGTGCCGCGTCCCCAAGCGGGTCGGCTGGGTCCAGCGCGAGAACGACCCCGATCCGCACTTCGTGCTCTACGACGAGGAGGCCAACTTCATCGGCCGGGCCAAGCACGTGATGCTGGCCCTCGGACACGGTCCGCTCAACTTCCCGCCGGTGATGGCCAAGGCGCGGAGCAACCCGGCGATCGGCGACCGGATCGTCCAGGCCTACGAGCCCAAGGAGTACGCCGCCAATGGCCGCTACATCGTCGTCGGCGCGGGCATCGCCTCGATCAACGAATGGGCCAACGCGATCGACGTCGGCGCCAAGGTGCTCGCCCTGACGCGCAACCCGCTGCCCGAGGACCAGGATCTCAACGTGCCGCGCTGCCTGTTCGAGGCAAAGGGCATCGACGTCTTCCAGGCCCTACCCTTCGACGAGCGCGTCGCGTTTCTCGGCACCGTCCTCCAGGGGACGACGCCCCATCGGCGCAGCTGGGCGGCGCGGATCGAGCGGGGCCGGGCCGAGGGGCGCTTCGACGCGGCGATCGGCGAGATCGACCAGATCGAGCCGGGGCCGGCCGGCCTGCGGGTCCACATCTCCAACAAGCACGGCGAGGATCCCGGCTGGCTCGACGTCACCGGCGTGGTGACCGGGACCGGCTTCAACAAGTCGGCGCTGACCATCCCGCTGCTGCGGCGGCTGATCGAGCACTACCACCTGCCGATCGAGCAGGGTCGCATCAAGCTCCTGACCAACTGCGGCGTCCCCGGCCTCGACCAGCCGGAGTCGCGGCTGTGCATGATGGGCCTGACCGCCAACAGCGTGATCCCGCACGGCGACACGATCGCCGGCCTGAAGTACATCGGCCGCCGTTTCGTGGCCGACTGCGCCCGGGCCGAGCACCTGCGCCGCCGTCCGTTCCCGGGCCGGCTGGGGATGCAGCTGCGGCTCTCCTCGCAGGCCGCCGAGGCGATGCGCGGCGTGCGCAAGACGGAGCAGCTCGCCTGATGTGCCCGACCGTGCTGGGCCGCATCGAGACGCGCACGGTGATCCTCCTGCCCGGGGCGATCCTCGCCGCGATCGTCTCGATCCTCACCGGGACCGAGGGCTTCATCGTCCTGATCGGCGTCTATCTGATCATGGGCGTGATCCTCGACATCGGCTTCTACCCCTACGTGATCAGGTGGCAGCCGCCGTGGCTGACCTTCGTCCTGGCCGTCGGGGAGTTCGTGATCGTCTACATTCTCGGCCAGGTGCTGAAGATCGGGCTCCAGCCGATCGACGCGATCTGGCTCTACTGGGTCACCTGGGTGCTCGCGGTGTGGACGAAGATCGTGATTCTGCCGCTGTTCTCGCTGAGCTGGATCGAGAACGGCGGCGAGTTCCGCTTCACCGGCTGGTCGACCTCGCCCGAGCTGGTGCCGACCCCGGTCTCCGTGCTCGGCCAGCAGGAGGCGGCCGGGCCGCCGCCACTGGCCATCGAGTTCTCCTCGGTCAAGGGCGTGCCCGAGGAGCTGCGCAACCTGCCGGCGCCGTCGGGCGTCCGCCGGGTCCCGCTCGACCTGGCCTAGCTTCACCGCAGGAACCGAGCCAGGCGGGCCTGGCGGCCCCGCCACGCCGGACCTGAGCGACCACGCCCGCGGGTGTCACGAGCTCGCGGCCTTGGCGGCGGGCGGCCTCGCGCGTCCATCTTCTCGCTGCCGATCCCGGGCGCCGGTGGGCCACGGGGAGGGTGTCTACCGGGCCCCTCGTCCGGCGGCCCGTATCGGTCGCTCGTGGCCGATCAGGTGATCACCGGTCCACCGGCGCCCATCGCCGGGGATGACCAGCTGAAGCGCGTCACGTCGTCGCGGGGGGCGAGCGCCCCCGGGCGGATCCCGCGCCGGACGAAGAGGATCGGAGCCGGGGCGGCGCGGGCGATGGCCGACCGCGTCTCGCCGAGACCCTCCTGGCGCCAGCGCTCCGACAGGCCGCTGATCAGCAGCCCGGCGCCGGCGGCCGCCTCGATCACGCCGTCGCGGCCGCCGGTCGAGATCAGTGGCTCGGCGTAGACCCCGGCGAACTGCTGGACGAGGAGGGAGGCGTCGGCCAGCAGGCGGCTCGAGTCCTTCTCCTCGCCGTCCTTGCTCGCGGCGCCCAGGAGGCGCAGCGGCGCGCCGGTGGCCGACGCCAGCCAGGCGCCGAGCTCGAGTGCCGCCCAGTCGTGCTCGGCGCCGCCGAACGGGACGATGATCGACGATCCCGGTCCCAAGACGATCACCGCTTCCTCGCGGGCGACGAGGACGGCCACATCGCACGGCGCCTTGCGCAGCACCGCCCCGACCGCCTCGCGCGGGACGCCGGCGCCGAGCAGGGGACGGCGGCCGTCGATCAGGACGAGGTCGACCTCATCGGAGTCGGCCAGCCGGACGAGGTCCTGCCCGGGGTCGGGCGATCGGAACGCGACCGCCCGGGCGGAGACCCCCCGCTCGAGCAGGGCGATGCGCTCGCGCTGGACCTCGAGGGTCGAGGCCGCGAGGACCCGGCTCTCGGTCTGCAGCGCACCGCGGACGGCGGCGCCGCGCGGCGGTCGCACGGCCCGGGTGAGGATGACCTCGCGCGGCGGCGGGGTCCGCGCCAGCGGCTCGGCGAGGGCCAGCAGCTGGGGGAGCCCGGCGTCGGTCTGGGGCGCGACGAGGATCGCCCGCGACGGGATCGGCACGACGGAATCGCTCTCGGTCTGGCGGCGGGCCGCGGCGAGCTCCTCCTCGAGCGGCTCGCCGAACCTGTTCTTCGGATCGAGCAGGCGGAGGATCGGGCCGGCCATGAACGTGGTGGCCAGGGCCATGATCACCAGGGCGGCGAACAGCGCCGAGGAGATCACCCCCTTCTCGAGGGCGAGGTTGAGGACGATCAGCTCGGTGAGGCCTCGCGTGTTCATCAACGCCCCGAGCACCGCCGACTCGCGCCAGCCGAGCCGCATCACCCGGGACGCCATCACCGTGCCGCCGTACTTGCCGAGAATCGCGATCGCGAAGAGCACGAGGGTGATCAGCAGGAGGTCGGGCCGGTCGAGCAGCAGGACGTTGGTCCGCAGGCCGGTGTAGGCGAAGAAGAGGGGCAGCAGGAGGGTGACCACGAAGTCCTCGACCCGGTGGGTGACGTCCTCGGTCAGGCCGGCGTGGCGCGGCATGACGAAGCCCATCACGAAGGCGCCGAAGATCACCGCGATACCGATCGTTTCGGTGACGTAGGCCGACAGGAGGACGCCGGCGAAGATCGCCGTGATCCAGCCGCCCGGCAGCCGCCCGATCTCGTCGTGGGCGGTCGCCGCCCGGGCCAGGATCGGACGGATCGCAAACGCCATGACCAGGCAGAAGCAGACGGCGAGGGCGATCGTCCCGATCACGCCGCCCGCGCCGCCGCTCCCGGTGAAGGCCGAGGCCAGCGCGATCAGGAACCAGGCCGAGACGTCGTCGATCGCCGCCGCCGACAGGGCGAGGGCGCCGAGCGGGCGCTTGAGCATCCGCCGCTCGACGACGATCCGGGCCAGGACGGGGAAGGCGGTGATCGACATGGCGATCCCGACGAACAGGGCGAACGCGATGAACCTGGTGTCCGGGGCGAGCAGCGTGTAGAGCGGGATCGCGGCGAGGAGGCCGAGCGACATCGGCAGGAGCAGGCCGGTGTTCGAGACCGCCAGCGCCAGCCTCACGCGGCCGCGCAGCTGCGTCGCGTCGAGCTCGAGCCCGACGAGGAACATGTAGAAGATCAGGCCGAGGTTGGCGGCCACGCCTATGTAGGGGATGATGTCCGACGGGAAAAGGGCGATCTCGACCCCCGGGGCGACGGCCCCGAGCAGGGTGGGCCCGAGCAGGATGCCGGCCAGCACCTCGCCCATCACCCGCGGCTGGCCGAGCTTGGCGACGACGACGCCCATCAGCCGGGCGAAGAGCATCACGATCACGATGGCGATGAAGAAGGCCGCCACCGTGGCGTCGACCGCCCGCTGCTTGGTCGCGATCTCGTGCTCGGCCACAGCGGCGGGGGCTGGGGCCGCGCCCGCCCCGGCGGCCGGCGTCGGAGCGGGCGCGCCGCCGGGTCCCCCGGAGGCCGCGGTCGGCGACGGTGTCGCCGGGGCGCTGGCGCCGCCCGGACCAGCCGCGGGCCCGGTCACCGCCGGCGGCGGCGTCAGCAGCAGGTCGATCTGGCGCCCCGCGGCCATGCCGGTCAGCCGGCGCCCGCCGCCGCGGGTGCAGGTGACCACCCCGGAGAGCAGGCCGTTGCGGTAGGCCAGGCGCCCGCGCGACTGCTTCTGGGCGACGAGCTCGAGGCTGCCGGCCGAGCCGTCGAGGCTGATCTTGCCGCCGAGGCACGGCGACCCCGGGGAGAGCTGGTAGTTGCCGGCCACGCTCGGCGGCGGCTTGAGCTTCGGCGCTCCGGCCGCAGGCGGGTCGCGCTTGAGGAGGCCACGGAGCGGAGCGCTGCCGACCGTGCCGGCCAGCGCGCCCGACGAATAGGTGAGATCGAGGCGGGCCGGGCGGTGGTCGGCGCAGTTGACCGTACCGGTCAGCCGCCCTCCCTTGAAGAGCAGCTTCCCGCCCGCCCCGGACTGCGGATCCTCCACGGTGACGAACTCGCCCGACTGGAGGAGGTTGAACTGCTGCCCGAGGCACGGCGAGCCCGCCGCGAGGTCGTAGCCGCCGGCGATCGCCCGCTGGGCGTGCCGGTCGGATCCCTGGGATACGACGAAGACGACGACGACCGCCGTCATCGCGGCCAGGAGGCCGTAGTAGATCGCCACACGGCGCGTCCCCACGCTCCGCGGCGGAGCGTCCCCGTTCGTCCTCATGCGCGGCGCAGTCTAAGCGACGGCCAGGGTCATGACGTAGGGCGTGACGTAGGCGCCCCGGGTGGCTATGCTAGCCCCAATGTCCTGGCCCCTCCCGCCTCGCGCGTGCCGGCGCTGATCGTCCAGTCCGGCCCTGCCGCCGGAAAGCGATTCGAAGTGGACGCCGAGGTCGTGGTCGGCCGCGGCGATGTCGACTGCGTGATCGAGGACTCCGAGCTCTCCCGCCGGCACGTCGCCATCCGGGCCACCGCGACCGGCGTCGAGATCGAGGATCTCGGATCGCTCAACGGCACCTGGTTCGAGGGCAAGCGTGTCGACGGACCGTTGGCGATTCCGGCCGGCGGCGTGATCCGCCTCGGCGTGACCGAGATCGTCGTCGAGCTCGTCGCCCCGGCGGCCGAGGCCGCTGCGACGGTGATCGCGCCGGCCCCGTCGCCACCGCCCGTCGCCGCCGAGCCGCACCCGCCGATCACCGCCGGTCCGGGCGACCCGCTGGCGCCGCCCCCACCACCCCCACCGCCACCTCCGCCGCCCGCCCCCGATCCGGTCACGGCCGCCCCGCCCCTTCCGCCGCCCCCGACCCCCGAGTCGGTCACCGCCGTCGCGCCGCCGGCCCCTCCGCCGCCGCCGGCGCCCGAGCCGGTCACCACGGTCGCGCCCCCCCCGGCTCCTCCCGAGCCGGTCGCGCCGCCCCCGCCCGAGCCGGTGCCGGTCGTCCCGGAGCCCGAGCCGAGCGTATTTGCGGATGCGCCGCCGACGAACATCCCGGTCAAGAAGCGCCCGGCCGCCAAGGGGCCCGCCGATGCCCCGCCGCCGCCCGGAGCCGCGCCGCCGCCGGTCGTCGGCGACCCGACGACGATCCCGCCGAGCCGTTCTCGGCGTCCCTCGACCGCGCCGCCGCCGCCGGCCCCGGCGCGCCCGCGCCGGCCCGCCGCTGCGGCCCAGGCGAGTGACGCGCTACCCGCGTTCTCGCCGCCCCGCAAGCCCGGCCGCCGCAAGGTGGCGACGCGCCTCGTCGTTCCGGCGCTGCTGACCTTCCTGGCGATCTTCGCGACCGCGGTCGCCCTGGTCGTCTACTTCGCGGCGCGCTAGCGAAGTCCGCGGCCCCGGGGCGGCCGCCGGCTGGTCAGCGCCGGGCGCCGCGGCTCAGCGCGTGGCGAGATAGACGACGACGACGAGGCAGACGAGCAGGAAGATGGCCAGGGGGGCGAGGTTGGCGCGCTCGCGGACTCGCACGTCATAGAGCTTGGTGAGCTCCTTGGGACCCGCCGGCCGCGGGGCGGGCGCCTCGTCGGCGGCGACCTCGGGCGGCGGCACGTAGTCCGGCGTCCGCGGCGCGATGGCGAGTCCGGCGGGCACGACGCGCACGGCGGAAGGGACGGAGGCGATCTGCTGCCGGGTCCGCAACTGGAGCACGGTGACGCCGATCAACAGCTCGTCGCCCGGGTCGAGGCGGGCCGGCTCGTGGAGCTCGGCGTGGTTGATGAACGTGCCGTTGGCCGACTGGAGGTCCTCGACGACGGCGCTGCCGTTCCGGGCCGTCACCCGGGCGTGCTGGCGCGAGACCTGGAGATCGTCGAGCACGACATCGGCGTCGGCCGAGCGGCCGATGACGACCGTTCCCTGGAGCGGTAGCTGACGCCCGGCATCCGGTCCTTCGACGATCTCAAGCGTCAACTCAGCCATGGCTCGATCGCGAGTATACCCCGCAGAGGAGCGGGAAAGGCGGAGCTCTCGCTCAGCGCCGGACGGCCGGAACGCAGAGCCGCGGATCGGGCCGGAGGCCGAGATCGGCGAGCATCGCGCGGTAGGTCTCCGAATCCACGGCGGCGGCCGCGGACGCCGGCGGCGCCGGCCGGAGACGGCGGTGGGGCGGGGCGAGATGACTCGCGAACGACTGCGTGTACTGGACTGGGGCTGGTGCGGAAATCACTTCCACCTCCGTCTCGGTCGAGGAATGCTTACGCCGAGACTAAAAGCCGGGAGCCGCGGCTACTGTGCGATCCGTCACAGATCGGAGCCGATCATCAGGACGATCTTGCCGAGCTTGCCCCCGCCGGCGAAGCGCTCATAGGCGTCGGCGACCTGGGCGAGGGGGAGCGTCTCGGCGACGAGCACGCGGACGGCGCCGGACTCGACGAGCGGGAGGACGTGGCGCTCGACGCGCCGCGCGGTGACGGCCTTCTCCTCGAGCGGACGGGCGCGCAGAGTCGAGGCGTAGATCTGCCCGCGCTTGGCCATCAGGGTCCGGAGGTTGAGCTCGGCCTTGGCGCCGGCGCCGATGCCGATCACGCAGATCCGCCCCTCGGTGGCCAGGGACTTGACGTTCTCGCCGAGGTTGGGCGCGCCGACGAGCTCGAGGATCACGTCGAACGGCCCGTGCTCCGCGAAGCCCTCGGGGTCGATGACCTCGGCGCCGAGAGCGGCCACTTCGGCGCGGCGGGCTTCGTTGCGCACCGTCGCGGTCACCCGAGCCCCGGCGGCGGCCGCGAGCTGGATCGCGGCGGTGCCGACGCCGCCGGCGCCGCCGTGGATCAGCAGCCGCTCTCCGGCGGCGAGGCGTCCCTGGGTGAAGAGGGCGTCGTGGGCGGTGGTGAAGACCTCGGGCAGTCCGCCGGCCTCGGGCCAGGCGACGTGCGCGGGCGCCGCCATCAGCTGGCGCTCGTGGACCACGGCGAGCTCGGCCTGGCCGCCGCCGCCGACGATGCCCATCACGCGGTCGCCGTCGGCGAAGCGCCCGGCGCCGGGTCCGCGCCCGGCGACGACGCCGGCGAGCTCGAGCCCGGGGATGTCGGGCGGGGAGCCGGGGGGGCGGGGTAGTGTCCGCGGAGCTGCATCATGTCGGCGCCGTTGAGCCCGGCGGCCATCACGCGGACGAGGACCTCGCCCTTGCCCGGGCTGGGGTCGGGGTGCTCCTGGACGGAGATCTCGCCGTCGCTGATCGTGGCCGCGAGCACGCGGCAAGCCTACCGTCCGAGCGAGGGGACTCGACCTGCGAGACTCGGTCGATGAACCCACCGACGCCCAGCGAGCACCCCACGGCCGGCGCCTGATGGCGATCCCGACGATCGGCTACGAGCTGACCGACATCTCGTCGAAGGCCTACGAGCACCCGGCCGACCGGGCGGCCACGGCGGCGCTCGCGTCGATTCCCTACCTCGACGTGGCCGTGCGCAAGCTGATCGAGATCGGCTACGAGCGGGCGCTGCGCCAGAGCCTCCTCGGCGCCTCGGTGCGCCTGGGCGACGACCAGCTCCCGGATGTCTGGCGCGCCCACGCGCGGGCCTACGCGACGCTCGACATCGACCCGGTGCCCGACCTCTACCTGTCGGCCGCGCCCTTTGCGAACGCGCTGACGATCGGGGCCGGCAAGCCGATCGTGGTGATCCAGTCGGCGATGGTCAGCCTGCTCGACGCCGAGCGGCTGCGGGCGGTGTTTGCCCACGAGGCCGGCCACGTCCTCTCCGACCACGTCCTCTACCGGACGGCGCTGACCATCCTCCTCCAGCTCGGCGCGAGCGTCCGCCTGCCGATCGGGCTGCTGCCGATCCGGGCGGCGCTGCTCGAGTGGTCGCGGGCGACGGAGCTGTCCTCGGACCGGGCCGCGGCGCTGGTCACCCGCGATCCGCTCGTCGTCTGCCGTGTCCTGATGACGCTCGCCGCCGGGGCCGAGGCCGAGCGCCTCGATCTCGACGCCTTCATGCGCCAGGCGCTCGACCACAGCGAGAAGGGCAGCGGCTTGGAGCGGCTGTCGCGCCTGACCATGGACCTCGGCCTGACCCACCCTCTGCCGGTCAAGCGCGTGCGCGAGCTGATGGCCTGGGTGCGGGCCGGCCACTACGACCGGATCGTCGCCGGCGAGTATATCCGGCGGGGGGATCCGGCGCGCGCGCCCCGGGAGGAGGCCGCCGATGCAGCTGCCCATTATGGGGAGCGGTTTTCCGAGTTCTTCAAGGATGCCGGCCAGACCGTCCAGCAGTCGCTCGGCCAGCTGAGCGACTGGCTGAAGAAGGCGGAGTCGGCCGCCGCCGAACGCTAGTCCGGCTCGCGACGCAGCGGACGCAGCGGACGCGGCGGATGCGGCGGGGCCGCGCTCGAGCAGCGCGACGCACTCGATGTGCGGCGTCTGCGGGAACATGTCGACCGGGCTGACCCGGCGGAGGATCCAGCCCGCCTCGACGAGCTGGGCGGCGTTGGGGGCGAGGGTGGTCGGGTTGCAGGAGACGTAGACGATTCGCTTCGGCGAGGCTTCGATGATCCGGCGGACGACCTTGGCCGAGAGGCCGGCGCGGGGGGGATCGACGACGACGAGGTCGGGCCGGCCGGCCTGGTCGACGAGCTCGCGCATGGCCAGGCGGACGTCGCCGGCGTAGAACTCGACGTTGTCGATGAGGTTGCGCTTGGCGTTCTTGATCGCGTCGGCGACCGCCTCGGGGATCAGCTCGAGCCCGAACACCTGGCCGGCCCGCGGCGCCAGCGTGAGGGCGATCGCCCCGGTCCCGGAGAAGAGGTCGTAGACGCGCTCCCAGCCGCGGAGATCGGCGGTGTGGGCGATCAGGGCGTAGAGCCTGTCGGCCATCTCGGTGTTGGTCTGGAAGAAGGCCTCAGCCGAGATCCGGAGGTTGAGCTCGCCGACCTCCTCGTCGAAGGTCGACTCGCCGGCGAGGACCTCGGTCCTTCCGCGGGCCGTCGTCTCGGCCATCGCGTCGGTCCGGGTCCAGAGCAGCCCGTGGCAGGGGACGGCGGCGGCGAGCGATTCGACGTCGAGCTCGCCGGGGCCGGTGACCAGGCGGAGCTGGAGCTGTCCCGAGCGGCGGCCCTCGCGGACGACCAGGTTGCGCAGGAGGCCGGTGTGGGTGCGGCGGTCGAACGGGTCGAGCCCCTGGGCCCGGCACCAGTCGAGCACGTCGCGGCGGGCCTGGTTGCCCTTCTCGGACGCGAGCAGGCAGTCCTCGATGTGGATGATCCGCTCCCAGGACCCGGGCTCGTGGAACCCGCAGACGAGCTCGCCGGCCGGGCCGCGGCCGAACGAGTACTCGAGCTTGTTGCGGTAGCGCCACTGGGCGACGGCGGGGATGATCGGGTCGAGCTCGAAGCCGTCGAGACGGCCGATGCGGATGAGCGCCTCGCGGACCTGGTCCTGCTTGATCTCGAGCTGGCGCGCGTAGCCGAGCACCTGCCACGGGGCGCCGGGATGGTCGGCCGCGGGGGGGACGCGGTCGGGGCTCGGCTCGAGGATCTCGAGCGCCCGGGCCTGGGCGTAGGCGCGCTTTCGCTTGTGGACGCGGGCCCGGACGCGGTCGCCGGGGAGGGCGCCGTCGACGAAGATGACGTAGCCGCCGGGCGTCCGGGCGACCCCGGCGCCGCCGAAGGCGAGGGCGTCGACCTGGAGCTCGAGCTCGTCGCCGACCGAGACGCGGGTCGTCGTGTCGGGGAGATTCATCGCCTGTCAAGCATCGCAGGCCGCCGCGGAGGCGGCTTGTCCGAGTGGACTCGACGGCGCGCTCGGTGGGCTCAGGCGACCAGCAGCTCGAGCAGCGCCTTCTGGGCGTGGCGCCGGTTCTCGGCCTGGTCCCAGATCCGCTGGCGGTCGCCGTAGAGCACGCTGTCGCTGATCTCCTCGCCGACGTGGGCGGGGAGGCAGTGCATGGCGACCGCCTCCGGGGCGGCCCGGTCGAGCAGAGCGTCGTCGATCCGGTAGGGGTCGAGGGCGCCCCGCCGGGCGTCGGCGGTCTCCTCGTCGCCCATCGAAACCCAGACGTCGGTGTAGACGGCGTGGGCGCCGCGGACCGCCTCGGCCGGGTCGGCGATAAGGGTGGCCGAGTCGGTCTCCTCGAGCTCGTAGCCGCTCGGTGAGGAGACGACGATGTCGAGTCCGGCCCGCGATCCGATCAGGGCGAGCGATCGGGCGACGTTGTTGCCGTCGCCGACGTAGGCGACGCGGAGCCCTTCGAGGCGGCCGAAGGTCTCGCGGAGGGTCACAAGGTCGGCCAGCACCTGGCACGGGTGGTGGCGGGCGGTGAGCATGTTGAACACCGGCACCTCGGAGTAGGCGGCGAGCTCGTCGAGCATCTCGTGCGGCCCGGTCCGGACGCCGACGGCGTCGACGTGGCGCGAGAGGACGAGGGCGGTGTCCCGGACGGTCTCGCCCCGGCTGAGCTGGAGCTCGCCGCTGCGGAGGACCATCGGATGGCCGCCGAGCTCGATGACCCCGGCCTCGAAGGTGATCCGGGTGCGGGTCGACGGAGCCTCGAAGACGAAGGCGATCGTCCGGCCGTCGAGCTTGCGTGACGACCGGGGGGCCGCCTTCAGCTCGATCGCCCGGTCCACGAGCGCCTCGAGCTCGAACTTGGCCAGCTCGGTCCCGGTGAGGAAGTGGCGGGGCATCGGGCGCCAGAGTGTAGATGCGTCCCGCCGGGACGTGCCAAGATCCGGCCGGGTCACGCCGACACCGACGGGAGTAGCCGATGGGGCGCGCCAGCAGGACCGTTCTCGCCGGCCTTTCGGCCGCGTGCCTGGCCGCGTGCGGCTCGAGCGGCTACGCGCCGAGCAACCTGCCGACCGCCGCGCCCCCGCAGACCACCGCCGCTCCGGCGGCCGCCGCCGGCCGGCCGTCGCGCGTCGTGAGGATGAAGGCCCTCGCCTTCGCGCCCCGGACGATCACGACCACGGCCGGCCGGCCGGTCGAATGGATCAACGGCGACGACGTCCGCCACAACGTGACCAGCCTCGACGGGACGACGATCGCCTCGCCCGACCTGGCCGGCGGCGGGCGGTTCGTCTACGTCCCGGCCCGGCCGGCGCGGATTCGCTACTACTGCACGATTCACCCGTCGACGATGTCGGGAGAGCTGATCGTCACCGCCGGGTGAGGCGGGCCGGGCTCACCGCGGCGGTCGCCGTTTGAGCCGTTTCTTGCGGCCCCACCGGCGCCTCTCCTCATGCCATGGCCGGCGGCCACGCCCGGACCGCCGCCGGCCCGGGCGGCGCCTCTCGTCAAGCCACGGCCGGCGGCCACGCCCGGACCGCCGCCGGCCCGGGCGGCGCCTCTCGTCAAGCCACGGCCGGCGGCCACGCCCGGACCGCCGCCGGCCCGGCTCGGCCACCGTCGGCAGGATCGCCGCGAGCTCCGTCGAACCCCGAGGACGGGCCAGCCGCCAGGGCGGGCCGCCCACTCACGAACACGCTGCGTCCTCGCGACGTCGTCGCGGCGCTCGAAGGGAAGAATGATCATCTCGCCAAACCGCACGCCCCGCCTGCTTCTCGGACTTCTCGTCTTCGGGCTCCTCGCACTCGTCCCGTCGATCGCCCAGGCCGGGGTCTTCGCCGGCGGCGGCATCACCTTCCCGACCACCGCCACCGTCGGCGACAAGGGCCTTCCGGCGTCGATCGCCATGACCAACAACAACACCCCGTCGAACGCCGGCGACACCAACACCGTCTGCAACGGCGGCGACCCCTCGCCGCCCTGCGGCTCGCCCGAGCGCGGTATCACACTCGTGCCCTCCTGCAAGCAGGTCGCCGGCGGGCTCTGCACCGCGGCCGGCGCCGATCCCGGCGTGTTCAGCGTCTCCCCGACGGCCTCCGGTCGCGTCGGCACCGCCTGCGGCGGGATGGTCTTCTCCGCCGCCGTCGTCGACTCGGCCTTCGGTACGGTCAGCTTCACGCCCCAGCCCGTACCGACCCACGTGACCCTGCCCGCCGCCGGCGCCTCCTGCGTGATCGACTTCACCTTCGACGTGGTCAAGGCTCCGACCGGCGACGCCGACCCGGTCACGCCCGGCATCCAGACCGAGCAGCAGGCGGCCAACACCCAGTTCTCCGGCATCCTCAACAACGAGGCCCGCGGGACCTCGCTCGGGACGACCATCGTCCGGGCGACCCCGTCGATCGTCACCGCCGCCCCCGGGACCGCCGTCCTCGGCGCCGGGACGCTGACCGACACCGCCACGGTGAAGGGGCTCGTCAGCCCACAGCCCGGGGCCACGATCGACTTCCGTCTCTACGGCGACTCCGACACCAACTGCACCGGCGCGCCGATCTTCCAGTCCCTGGCCGTCCCCTATCCCCCCAGCGGCGGACCGGTCACCTCGGCCGGCTACGTCCCGCCCGGCCTCGGCACCTACCGCTGGATCGCCTCGTACAGTGGTGACGCCAACAACTCACCCGTAGCCGGCACGTGCAACGAGGCGACCGAGACCACGGCGGTGACCCACCGGCTGCCGCCGCCGAAGATCGGGCTGACCAAGGTGGCCACCCCGCTCAGCGAGATCGCCCCGGGCGGGACCTTCACGTTTACCGCGACCGTCTCGAACCCGAGCACGACGACGCCGGTGACGATCACCAAGCTGGTCGACAACATCTACGGCGACCTGGCCACCCGGCCGGGAAGCACCTGCGGCGCCCTGATCGGGGTGACCCTCGCCCCGGGCGCCGCCAGCGCTCCCTGCAGCTTCACCGGACTCTTCAACGGCGTCGCCGGCGACTCGCAGACCGACCAGATCACCGTCACCGGCGTCAACGCCGGGACCACGGTCACCGCCGTGGCCACGGCCACCGTCGTGCTGACCCCGCCCGGCGGGGTCGCCCCGATCAGGGTGAGCGGCTTCCCCCCGTGCGCCGACACCCCCTTCCGGCTCACCATCACCGGGATCCACATCCAGTCGGTGACCTACTACCTCGAGGGCAAGCGGATCGTCACCGTCACCAAGCACGACTCCCGCGGGCGCTTCTACCTCACGATCAGGCCCGCCGGGCTCAGCCGGGGCAAGCTCCACCACCTGCTCATCGTCGCCGCGCCCGTCCGCCACAGCGGGCAGCCGCTGCGCAGCTTCCGCCGGACCTTCGCCGTCTGCGCCGGCTTCGTCGTCCCCCGCTTCACCGGCTGAGCCCGGCGACGCCGGATCGGCCTCAGCGCCCGATCCGCAGCCCGTAGCCCTGGATGACCATCAGCGCCCGCTCGCGCAGCGAGCCCCGGCGCGGCAGGATGCCGAGCTCGACCCCGGCCGCGTAGGTGTCGAAGAAGGCCCGGACCCGCCACAGCAGGCGCTCCTCCGGGTCGAGCTCGCAGTAGAAGACCGCGTGCAGCGAGATCGCCGCTCCGCTCGCCGGCAGCGTCTCGAGCTCGGCCGTGTTGGTCCCCGTCAGCTTGACCGGCAGCGCCGCGAACCGCCCCCCGCCGAGCCGCTCGCCCCCCCGGTGCATCTTCAGGTCGGGGAAGGCGCTCCAGGCCCGCGCGGCGTGGCCGGCGATCGCCGCCGGGCCCTGGAGCGGCACCGCGGTCAGCGGATCCTCGTAGTGGACGTCGGGCGCGCACACCGCCCCGAAGGCCGCCCCGTCGCGCCCCGTCCACGCCGCCTCCCACGCGTCGGCCACCCGGTCGATCACCACTCGGCCCGGCCCTCCGCCGGCGTCGAGGCGATCGCGTGGAGGCGGCGCGGGATCCGGCCCGCCTCCCGCGCCAGAACGCCGGCCTCGACCGCGCCGGCGATCGCCCGGGCCATGGCCACCGGGTCCGCCGCCCGCGAGATCGCACTCGCGCACAGCACCCCGTCACAGCCGAGCTCCATGGCCAGCGCCGCGTCCGACGCCGTCCCGATCCCGGCGTCGAGGATCACCGGCACCCCGGCCGCCTCGCAGATCATCGCGATGTTGAACGGGTTGCCGATGCCCATCCCACTCCCGATCGGCGACCCGAGCGGCATCACCGCCGCGCACCCCACGTCCTCCAGGCGGCGCGACAGGATCGGGTCGTCGTTGGTGTAGGGCAGCACGACGAAGCCCTCGGCCACCAGCTCCTCGGCCGCCGCCAGGAGCTCCGGCCCGTCGGGCAGCAGGGTTCGCTCGTCGCCGATCACCTCGAGCTTGACCAGGTCGCTGGCGAACGCCTCCCGGGCCAGGCGGGCCGTGAGCACGGCGTCGCGCGCGGTGTGGCAGCCCGCCGTGTTCGGCAGGAGCTCGACCCCGGCCGCCTCGAGCACGTCGACCAGCGAGCCGCGCGCCGCCGGGTCGATCCGCCGCAAAGCCACGGTGACCAGGCCGGTCCCCGACGCCTCGATCGCCTCGGCGAGCAGCTCGAGGCTGGCGAACCCGCCGGTCCCCAAGATCAATCGCGACCGCAGCTCCCGCCCGCCCAGCACCAGGCCGCGCCCGGCCCCGAGCTCACCCTCCCTGGATCGCACCGACCACCTCCACCCGAGCGCCGTCCTCCAGCGGCCAGATGTCCCACTGCGACCGGGGGACGACCTCCCCGTCGACGGCGACCGCCACCCCGCGGGCCCCGGAACCGAGGCCGAGCCGCCCGAGCAGGTCGCCCACCGTCGCCGCCCCCGACCGCCGCTCGCCGTTGACGACGATCATCCGACCAGTGCCTCCCGGCCGGCGAGCCCGGCCACCACCAGCTCGGCGGTGACCGGGGCGAGCAGGATCCCGTTGCGGTAGTGGCCGGTCGCCCAGTAGAGGCCGTCCCGGTCGGCCGGCCCGATCAGCGGCAGGTTGTCGGGCGTCCCCGGGCGCAGCCCCGCCTCGAGCTCCGAGATCTCGAGCTCGAGGACGCCCGGCACGAGCTCGGACGCGTCGCGCAGCAGCTGATGGACCGCCCCCGCGGTCACCGTCCGGTCGAACCCCCGCTCCTCGACCGTTCCGCCGAGGACGTAGCGCCCGTCGCCTCGCGGGACGAGGTAGCCGCCCTCGAAGCGGACGACCCGCTCGAGCAGCCCCGGCCCGGCCGGGTCGCGCAGGCGCATGATCTGGCCCTTGACCGGGCGCACCGGCGCCCCGGCCAGCACGCCCGACCATGCCCCGGCGGCGATCACGACGCTCGCCGCCCGGAGCTCCTCCCGGCCGTCGACGATGACCCCCCCGACGCGCCCGAGGCGCCCGGCGCTCCCGGCGCGCACAGCGCCGGCACCGGCACCGGCACCGGCCAGGCCGGTGACCGGTGCCTGCTCGCGCAGCTCCGCCCCCGCCGCCCGCGCCGCCCGGGCCAGGGCGGCGACCACCCACCGCGGGTCGACGCTCTGCTCGGCCGGCACCACCGCGGCCAGGCGCAGCGTCGGCGCCAGCGCCGGCTCCATCCGGCGCGCCTCGCTCGGGCGCAGGCGGACGACCTCGAGGCCGAGCTCGGCCCGGAGGGCGAGCTCTCGCTCGAGCGCCTCCGCCTCGTCGGCGTCCCGGGCCACGATCAGGGTCCCGCCCCCGCGAAGCTCCGACTCCGTCTCCGAGGCGCCCGCCAGCTCGGCCGCGAACTCCGGCCACAGCCCCGCCGACCGGAGCCCCAGATCGAGCAGCCGACCGGCCGCCCGGCCGAACCCGGCCTCGGCCACCGGGCCGAGCATCCCCGCCGCCACGTGAGACGAGCCGCCGCCAAGCTCGCCGCGCTCGACCACGGTCACGCTCATCCCCGCCTGGGCGCAGCGCCAGGCGACGGCGAGCCCGATCACGCCGCCGCCGACCACGAGAACATCACTCTGGGCCATGGTTCTGATGCTAAGGGCTGCCACACTTCTCCGGTGACCGCAGACGAACGCCGGGCGGCGCTCGGGCGCGCCCGCCTCTATCTGATCTGCGATCTGCGCCAGCTCGACCGGGCGCCCCTCGAGGCCGTCGACATCCTCCAGCTCCGCGACAAGCACGCCCCGGCCCGGGACCTGCTCGACGCCGCCCGCCGGGCCCGCCGCCGCTGCGCCGAGCGCGGCGTGCTCTTCATCGTCAACGACGACCCCCGGCTCGCCCGCGCCGCCGCCGCCGACGGCGTCCACCTCGGCCAGGACGACATGCCGCTCGCGACCGCCCGGGCGATCCTCGGCCCCGACCTCCTGATCGGCCTCTCGACCCACACGCCCGGCCAGATCGACGCCGCCCGCGGGGTCGACTACATCGGCGTCGGCCCCGTCCACGCCACCCCGACCAAGCCCGGGCGCGCCCCCGTCGGCACCGAGCTCGTCCGCCATGCCGCCGCCCACGCCCGGGTCCCCTTCTTTGCGATCGGCGGGATCGACGCCGCCAACGTCGCCGCCGTCCGCGCCGCCGGCGCCGAGCGGATCGCCGTCGTCCGCGCCATCGCCGCCGCCGACGACCCCCCAGCCGCCGCGCGCGCCCTCCGCGAGAAGGCTTCGGTTGGCCTCCCCGCCTAGCCCTCGCCCGGCCGACCAACGCTCCCCCGGCGGCAGCGCGCCCGCGCCGCGCGGACCCGAAACGGCTCCCAAGGAATCCCGTTCAGAGCGCCGTGCCGCCGCTGTTCGCGCCGGCCTCGAGCCGCTCGGGGCCGCCGAGTTCCCCCCCGCGCTCCGCGTCGCGATCGTCCTCGCCGCCCTGCTCGGGCTGATCAATCTCGTCGCCTACCTCGCCGGCGCCCGGGTCGGCGGCCGCCACCTCGGCTCCGGCATCCTCAGCTTCTCGCTCGTCATGGGCGTCGCCGTCTGGGGGCTCTGGCACCGGCGCTACTGGGCCGTGCTCGCCTTCGAGGCCTTCGTCGCCCTGATCGTCCTCTACTTCTGCCTGCTCCTCGTCGTCGCTTCCAACCTCGCCGCGCTCGGCTTGTGCCTGGCCGTGATCGGGCTCGGCAGCTGGCTGTTCTGGAAGCTCGTGCGCGTGATGGCCCGAATCCAGGTTCCGCCCGAAGCGTGAAGCAGCCGGCCAGAGCTAGGGACGGCGCAGGCGCCGCACCGCGCGGCCCGGGCTGACGACGCCGGCACCGAGGTCACGCACGAGCTTGCCCGGGCGCAGGCGCCGCGCCGTGTGGACCAGCTCGCGGCGCTCGGCCGGGGTCAGGTTCCGGCTCGGGCGCGCCGCCGACTTGCGCACCAGCTCCTGGATCCGCGCCCGGTCCTCCGGTGCCGTCGACTGCAGGTGGCGGCGGGTGGTGAGAGCCGCCTGGAGGGCCATCAGGGCCCAGCCCCACGGCCCGAGCCTGCGAATCAGAAAGCGCACGCCCGTCAACGTACCCCGTCGAAGGCCCGCGATAAACCACGTCTCACCGGGCTCGTGGTCTCTGCGGTCGATCGTCTTTCGCCCGCGGCGCTAGCATCGCCTGATCGCAGCCCGCATGAAATCGCTCGGGAAGAATGCAGGGCTCGCCTTGTGGCTGGGGAGGCGGCTTCGAGTGGTTCTAGCCGCGCGATTCGTGTCGTCGACTGGCGGGCGCCGGTGCTGTCTCGGCCTCCTCGCGATCCTCTGGCTGGTGTCGGCGGCCACGGCCGGAGCGGCAACCAGCGGCCAGTTGCGCTACCACCCCGCAGCGCCGCCCGGGGACCGGTACAAGGGCGGCGCCAATGCCGACGATCAGGTTCCATGCTGGCCGCCCCAGCCCGGCGTCTGCCTGCTCCGGAGCCGGGCACTCCCGATCCGACGCTCGGTCGATGCCCGAACTGCGAGCCGGCCGACGTACTGCGGCGAGGTGCTCGCCCATCGCTTCCGCTTCCGCGTCGACGTCGTTTCCGGCCGGGCTCCCTGTCCGGTGGCCCGCCGCGTCATCACCTACGTCCTGACCCACGGCGCCCCGACCCAAGGGTCCCCCGGCAAGGACCCCGCCGGGTGGGTATGCGGATATGCGCACGGCTACTACCACGGCGGCCACGCCCGGCTCGGCCGGTCGGGTCCGTCGTGCGTCAGCCGGGGTCGCACGGTCAAAGGCACGGAGGCCGGCTACACGCCGGCTTAGGCGAGGGCGCCGCCCGTGGTCGGTGCGGCGCTCGGTGTCACCGTATTGTCTCCGGCGATGCCCGATGTCGTGCGAGTCGCCGACCGCGTCCTGGGAAGCCTGATCGAGGGGTTGGCGACCGCTCACCACGCGCGGCGGCTCGGCAGGCTCGGCCGCTCGGAGCAGCGCCGGCCGCCTGACGACGGCCGCTGGTGGGCCGCCGGGGACCCGCCGCCGCGGGACGGCTGCGCGATCGACGTGCTGATCGAGGGCGCCGCCTACTTCGCCGCGCTCGAGCAGGCGATTCGCCGCGCTCGGCGCAGCGTGATGATCGCCGGCTGGTCCCTCGCGCCGGGCTTCGCGCTCCTCCGCGGCGAGCCGCCGGTGCTGCTGCGCGAGGTGCTCGGCGAGGCGGCCGAGTCGGTCGATGTCCGCGTCCTGCTCTGGGCCGGGGCTCCGGTGCCCGTCCTCGCGCCGCGCCGCGCCTCGGTGCGCAAGGGGCGCGACGAGCTCGTCCGGGGCACCCGGATCAAGTCCGCGCTCGATGCGCACGAGCGCCCGATGCACTGCCATCACGAGAAGCTCGTCGTGATCGACGACGAGGTCGCCTTCGTCGGCGGGATCGATCTGACCGATCTCGGGGCTGATCGCTATGACACGCCCGAGCACCCCGGACGTGGCCGCATGGGCTGGCACGACGTCGCCTCGCGGCTCCGCGGGCCGGTCGTGGCCGACGTCGCCCGGCACCTCGCCCAGCGCTGGGAGGCGGTGACCGGCGAGCGCCTCGAAGCGCAGCCGCCGCCCGGCGCGGCGAGCCCCGACTCCCTCGAGCTGCAGCTCGTGCGAACCGTCCCCGAGAAGCTCTACGCCTTCGCCCCGCGCGGCGACTTCCGCATCATCGAGGCCTATACCCGGGCCCTGCGCTCGGCGCGGCGCCTCATCTACCTGGAGAACCAGTTCCTCTGGTCGCCCGAGATCGTCGCCATCCTCGCCGAGAAGCTCCGACGGCCTCCGACCGACGAGTTTCGCCTCGTCGTCATGCTGCCCGGCCGGCCGAACATCGGCGAGGACGACACCCGCGGGCAGCTCGCCGTCCTCGCCGAAGCCGACGGCGACGGCGGGCGCTTTCTCGCCACGACGATCCGCGCCCGCTCGGGAAGGACCAGCGACCGCATCTACGTGCACGCGAAGGTCGCCATCGTCGACGACCGCTGGCTCACGCTCGGCTCCGCCAACCTCAACGCCCACTCCTTCTACAACGACAGCGAGGTCAACGTCGTCGCCTGCGATCCCGACCTCGTTCGTGACACCCGGCTGCGGCTCTGGGCGTTGCATCTCGAGCGGAGCATCGCCGAGGTGGCCGGAGACCCGGCGACCGTCGTCGACGAGCTCTGGCGTCCGATCGCCGCCGAGCAGCGCCAGCGCCGCAGCCGCGGCGAGCCGTTGACGCACCGGCTGATCGAGCTGCCGGCGGTCTCACGGCGCTCCGAGCGCCTGCTCGGGCCGTTGCAGGCGCTCGTGGTCGACGGCTGAGCTGAGCCTCAGCGACTGCGAGCCAGCCGGACCAGGCGGCCCACGTTGACCGTCCAGCCGACTCCGAAGCCGTTGGGCATCAGGACGCGCGGGTCCTCGGGGGACCACACCCGGGAGAGGAGCCGCTCGAGCGTCGGGGGCCGCAGGTCGTAGGGCACGACCCCACCCAGGACGCCGTGCCAGTCGCGCTCGGTGGCGGGCTTGCCGAGTTCTTGCCTGACCGCCGCGCCGAGCAGGCCGACGACAATCAGGGGGACCGCTTTGCTCATGGCCTGAAGGCTACGCCTCGCCGAGGTCGCGCGCCGCCCCCAGCGCCCGTGGGATCATGAGGCTCCCGCCTCGTGCAAACGTCACCAGCGCCCTCCTACCAGTACATCCCCTTGACCTGGTCACCGAGTACATAGACGTCGTCGTAGAGCGACTCCGGCGCCGGGTGGGGGGATGCCTCGGCAAACTCGACCGCCCGATCGACCCGGGCGATCGCCGACGCGTCGATCTCCTCGCGCGCAGCCGCGCCGATCACGCTCTCGGCCTCGAGTCGATCGCCGTAGCCGCGGATCGGATCGCGCAGGCGCCACTCCTCGACCTGCTCCTTGGTCCGGTACTCCTCAGGATCGGCCATCGAGTGGCCGCGGAAGCGGTAGGTCAGCGCCTCGACCAGAACCGGCCGCCGCTCGTCGCGAGCGATTCGCAGCGCCTCGGTGCAGACGGCGTGGGTGTCGACCACGTCCATCCCGTCGCAGCGCATCCCCGGCACGCCGAAGCTCTCGCCCTTGCGCACGAGATCGGTGACCGCCGAGTGGCGCTCGAGCGACGTGCCCATGCCGAAGCGGTTGTTGGTGACCATGAACACGACCGGCAGCCGCCAGAGCGCCGCCAGGTTCATCGTCTCGCCGAAGGTGCCCTGGTTGGACGCCCCGTCGCCGAAGGTGCACAGCGTCGCGTCGCCCGTCCCCAGGTAGTCGGAGGCCAGGCCGAACCCGGCGGCCAGCGGCAGGTTTCCGCCGACGATCCCGTAGCCGCCCATGAAGCGGTTCTCGAGGTCGAACATGTGCATCGAGCCGCCGCGGCCCTTGCAGCAGCCGTCGACCTTGCCGAACAGCTCGGCCATCACCGCGTCGGGGCTCGTCCCCCGGGCCAGGGCGTGGCCGTGCGAGCGGTAGGTCGCGATCAGGTAGTCCTGGTCGCGCAGGGCCCGCGCCCCGCCGACGATCGTCGCCTCCTCGCCGATCGCCAGGTGGAGAAAGCCGCCGACCTTGGCCTTCGCGTACATCTCGCCCGCCCGCTCCTCGAAGCGGCGGATCAGGACCATCGTCTCGAGCCACTCCCGGGCCGCGCCCGGCGCCCGCGGCAGGGCGCCCGCCGGGCCGGCGGCGCTCGGAGGATCCGGCGCTTGCTCGACGACCCGGGGATCTGCCATCGGCCCAAGATAGCGCAGGGTTCCCGGCGCTCCCCGGCGCGAGGGACGCGCGGGCGCCGCGCGCTCCGCCGCGGGTGATCCGACCGGCGCCGCGTCGCCTCAGCCGCCCCGCGCCAGGTAGCTGTGGCCTTCAGCGACGACCACGGCCCGGCGCGCCCGAAAGTCGCGCACCGTCACCGCCCCGTGCGCCACCGTGGTCAGTGTCCCGTCACACCGGTCGGTCGTCGTCCACTCGGTGCCGCGTACGGTGGCCGAGGAAAACCGGCCCCGCGTGCGGAACTGACCGTTGGCGCTGGCGCGAAGGAGCCCGAGGACCCGCCGGCTGAGGCGCTTCGCCGCCGCCAGCTGCGCTCGGCGAACCATGCGGCAGCCGAGGGTCGCGCTCTGGCTCCGCAGGCGCAGCTCGGACAGTCCGAGCTCGCGCCGGCTCTGCAGGACCTGGAAGATGCCGCCGGAGAACTCGCCGGCCGCGATCCGACCCGGGGTCGCCGTCCCCGCCCTCAGGACGAGCGCTCCGCGGCGGGCGTCGATCTCCGAGCCGACCGGGATCTCACGCGCCTGGTTGAGCGCGACGAATCCCCCGCCCGCCGCTCCCGGCCGTCGCGCCGGGCCGGGCAGCCTGATCAGGATCCGGCCGCTGACCGGCAGGGCGTCGACCGTTCGCCCCAGAACCGGGGGCCGGGCCGCACAGAAGGAGCATGCGGTGACCACGGCCCGCCCCGGCGCCCGGGCAGGTCCCCCCTGGGGGTCGGTCACGCTGATGTCGACCGGGTAGCTACCGGGGCGGGCATAGGTGTGGACGCCCGACACCGATCGCGCGAATCCCCCGCCACTGGGCGCCGGCGCCGACACGGTCCCGGCGACGGGCGGAGTTCCGTCTCCCCAGTCGATCGTCGCGGTGAACGCCCCGTCTCCGAGGCTCGACTGGAGGACGGCGACCCGGCCGCTGAACTTTGCCCCGGCCAGCGGGAAGAGCGCGTCGACGCTCAGCTGCGATACCCCGTGCGGCCCCGGCGGGGTCACGGTCGGGGTGGTGGTCGTTGTCGTGGTCGGCGGCGCCGGGCAGCAGCCGTCGCCGGCGAAGTGGGCCTGGAACGTGCCCGTGTAGGCGAAGGTCTTCCCCGGGCTCTGCACGTTGGTCGAGGTCCCGGTGAACGCCCCGGGCGCCTGGAAGGTTATGTCGATATCGCCCGCCGAGCCCCGGTCGGTGTTCGGGTCACCGAGGAAGCGACCGACCAGGTGGGTGGGCCCTCCCACCGTGCAGCCGCTCACGACCCCGGTGCGCGGCCCGGGATCGAGGTAGGTCCCGACGTAGTAGACGGTCGCCCCGGAGCAGGCCTGTCCATTCTGGGCGGCGAGCGCCTGCATCCCCGTCGCCGGGTCCACCGCGGCGAAGTTGACGCTACCCGTGTTCGTGCTCCACTGCCCGCTGAACACGTTCCCGCCATGGGTGGCGACCGCGCCGGCGACGAAGTAGGCCGACGCGCTGCCAAGCGCCACGGCGGCCAGCCCCCCGGTCAACCACCGACGACCGAATCGCCGCCCCATTCCACCTCTCCTCGGTTTGTGCACCGCGACGCTACACCCACCGCGGCGCCGTTTCAAGCGGCTCAACCCCCGCCCCCCGGCCGCCGAGGACCGCGGTCAGTCGGCTGACTCGCCGCCCAGCCGGTCGACCATTCGCAGCAGGTCGAGCGGGCTGAACGGCTTGGTCAGGAAGAGGTCGGCGCCCGCCGCCTCGGCCCGGCCGCGAGCCCTGTCGTCAGCCGAGGCGGTGAGCATGACGATCGTCGCCCCGGCCACCGCCGGGTCCGAGCGCAGGCGCCGGCACGCCTCGATCCCGTCGAGGCGGGGCATGTCTATGTCGAGGAAGACGAGCTCCGGCCGCTCGCGGGCGGCCACGGCCATCGCCTCGACCCCGTCGGCGGCCGCGAAGAGCTCGAAGTGGGAGACGTCCTCGAGCGTCGTGAGGATGAGCCGGCGGATGAACGGGTCGTCGTCGACGACGAGCACCGCCCGCCGGCCGCTCACGAGATGTCCGCCTGGATCGCGGCGAGGGACGCGTCGTCGATCCGGCGGAAGGCCGCGATGATCGCCGGGTCGAAGTGGGTCCCGCTCCCCGCCTCGATCATCCGGCGGGCCTCCGCGATCGACGACGGTAACCGGTACGGGCGCTCGGTGGTCAGGGCGTCGAGCACGTCGGCCACGGCGAAGACCCGTGCCGAGAGGGGAATCGCCTCGCCGCGCAGCCGGTCCGGGTAGCCGGTGCCGTCGAAGTGCTCGTGGTGGTGGCGGATCACATCGCGCGCCTGGCCGAGGAAGTCGATCTCCCGCACGATCTGGTAGCCGGTGACCGGGTGCTGCTCCACGACGAGGCGCTCCTCCGGGGTCAGCCGGCCCGGCTTGAAGAGGATGGCATCCGGCACCGCGACCTTGCCGACATCGTGGAGGAGAAAGCCGAACTCGATCTCCCGGTCGCCGGCCATCTCGAGGCCGGCCTCCTCGGCGATCAGCAGGGCGTAGGCGGCCACCCGCTCGGCATGTTTGCCGGTGTAGGCGTCCCGGGCCTCGACGGCGTTGGCCAGCGCCCGCACCGTGGCCATGTAGGAGCGGTGGAGCTCCTGCGTCCGCGCCCGCTCCTCCTTGAACACCTCGCGCAGGTCCGCGGCATAGCGCTCGAGCTGGCGCTCCTTGTCGGCCGCCCGGGTCTCCTGGAGGACGATCTCCGCCCGCAGTCCGTCGATCTCGACCCGGAGGTCGACCGATCCCTCCTGCTGTGGACGCATGGTCACTGCCGACCGGCCTCTCTTCTCCTACGCGGGAGCCTGTTCTATATCACCGAGCGCCGCTCGCACCGCAAATGCCGCCTGCGCGAGCGGCAGGACCGGCACGCCGAGCCGCGTCTCCGACGGCTTTGCCCCGCTCGAGAAGAAGATCATCGCGCGTCCGGTCCGCCGACCACGGAGCTCGATGCTCTCGATCACCGCCTGCGGACTGCGCAGCCCGGCGTCGATCAGCGCCACCTCGAATCGCTGGCGCTCGCACGCCCGGGCGGCCGCCGGCCCGCTCATCTCGTAGACGTACTCGACCCCCAGCCGGTCGAGCTCGGGCTCCAGGCGGTCGCGCATCTCCTCGCGCCCGACGACGAGCACGCGCGTTCGGCCCGACGCCACGGCCACCGACAGCACCGCCCCGAGCTCGGCGCTGTCGATCGGCTTCGGCACCACCCACTCGCCCTCGAGGGCCCCGTGGTCGGCGAAGACCGAAACGAACACCACCGGCACCCGCCGGAGCTGCGGGTCGGCGCGGATCTCGCGCAGCGTATCGATCCCGTTCATGCCCGGCATCAGCACGTCGAGGGTGACCGCGTCGAAGTGCGACCCGCGCAACCGGGCCAGGGCCTCCCGGCCCGAGTGGACCTGCACCGTCGCCACGCCGATCCGCGCCAGGTTCGCCGCGATCAGCTCGGCGACCTTCGGCTCGTCGTCGACGACCATCACCCGGCGGCCGGCGATCCCCGACAGCTTGGCCTGCCCGATGTCCACCGGCGCCCGCGGCAGGGTCACGGTGAAGGTCGTGCCCACCCCCGGCTGGCTCTCCAGGTCGACTCGGCCGTGGTGGAGGTCGACCAGCGACTTGACGATCGCCAGGCCGAGTCCGGTGCCCCGCTCCGACCGCGGGCCCTCTCCGCGGTAGAAGCGCTCGAACACCCGCGCCCGCTCGGTCGCGTCCATCCCCCGCCCGGTGTCCTTGACGGCGATTGTCAGTCCGCCGGGCCCCGAGCGCACGCTGACGGCGATCTTCCCGCCCTCGCCCGTGTAGAGGTGCGCGTTGGTCAGCAGGTTGGTGACGATCTGGCGCACCCGTCCGGGATCAACGAGCGCCTGGGGGACGGCCTGACCCACGTCCAGCTCGAGCGACTGATGCTTGTCGTTCAGCCGCGGGCGGATCAGCTCGACCGACTCGCGGACGACCTCGCGCAGGTCGGTCGGGCGGCGGTAGAGCTCGACGTTGCCCGCCTCGATCTTCGCGACGTCGAGCAGGTCGTTGACCAGGTCGGTCAGCCGGTTCGCCGACAGGGCGATGATCTGGAGGAACTCGGCCTGCCGCGCCGACAGCCCCTCGCTCGAGCTGAGCAGCTCGGCATAGCCCTTGATCGAGGTGAGCGGGCTGCGAAGCTCGTGCGAGGCGGTCGCCACGAACTCCGTCTTGGCGCGTTCGAGGCGCGCCCGCCCGGTCACGTCGCGCACCGTCCAGATGACGCCCTCCCCGACTCCGAGGCGGGCCGCGGTGATGGCCAGGGTGATGCCCCCCGGCCGCTCGACGATGACCTCGCCGCGCAGCGCCTCGCCGACCGCCGGTAGGGGGCTCGCCAGCCCGTCGGCGCGGCGGCCCGGTCGCAGCTCGGGGACGAGCTCGACCGCCCGCGGGTTGACCGCCGCCACCGTCCCGTCTGACTCGCAGAGGATCAAGCCGTCGCCGAGGCTCTCGATCGTGACGGCCAGCCGCTGACGCTCGGAGTCGAGCCGGGCCTGCGCCGCCGCCAGATCGGAGCCCATCCGATTGAACGCGTCGCCCAGGATCTGGAGCTCCCGCGGGCCGCCCGGCTTGACCCGCGAGCCCAGGTCGCCGCCGGCCAGTCGCCGCGTCGCCTCGAGCAGCTCGCCCAGCGGCGAGCGCATCGCCCGGATCAGCGCCGCCACGAGCAGCAGCACCGCCGCGAGCGCCAGACCCCCGCTGATGGCGATCGCCAACACCGCCCGCCGGGTCGCCGACGCCGCCGTCCGTCGCGCGTCGTCCCGGCGGACCGCCTGCCGCGCCGAGAGGGCGAGGGTCGCTCGGCGGGCCCGCGCCAGGTGGAGTCCGATCAGGCGAGCCGTGCGCGCGCCCCCCGGCCCGGCCTGCGGGCGCCCGGCCAGCCTCCGGGCCGTCCGCTCGGCCCGCAGCTCGGCGCGCAGGGCGCGGTCGGTCGCCGGGTCGGGAGCGCCCCCGGCCAGCACCTGCGCCCGCGCCGCCGCCGCGTCGTAGGCGTCGGTCGCGCGCTTGACCAGGAGCGGGTCGCGTCCGGCCGGCGGCCGGCGGAACTGGGCCTCCTCGACGACGCCGGTGGCCAGCAGGTCGGCCGCCGAGACCTCGAGTCCGCTGGTCACCGACAGGCGGTCCTCATAGTTCTGGCGCGCGTGGTACAGCGCCGCGATGCCGAGCCCGGTGATGACCGCCAGGGTCAGCGCGATGCCCAGCAGCGCGGCGCTCAGCACCCTCGCCATGGACAGCCGCCGCATCGACACGCGACGTTACTGGTCGGCCGACCGATGCGCCTGCCCGGGTCCCGGGCGAACCGCCGAGCCGCCGGTGCCGATGATCTACGATCGGCCATATGGAACTGGTGGCCGTATGGCTGCGTCAGGTGCTCCTCGCCGGCGCGGCCGCCGCGCTCGTGCCGGTGGTGGCCGTGATCGCCCTCATCGTCGCCGCCGGCGCCGGCGGCCTCGGCGGCCTCGGCTCACTCGGCCAGCTGTTCTCCGGCCCGAACGCTCCGCTGGCCACCACCCTGGGTGCCAGCTCCGGCCACCGGCCGAGGCCCGCCCCGGCGACGCGCGGGACCGCCCTCCTGGCGCAGCTCCCCGGTCCCGTCGGCCCGGTCACGACGGCGAGCGGCGGGCCCGCCGGCCCGGGCTCCGGCCGGGCGGCGCCGACCCCGGCGCCGTCCCGCCCGCCCGGCGCCGCGCAGCCGCCGCCGGCGGGAACGCCGACCACTCCGGCCGCCGGGGGCCCGACCGCGACGAGCACGCCGACCGCGCCGCAGCCGGCGAGCGTCGGGCGCCCCGGCTCGCTCGGCCATACCGTCGGTGCGCTGACCGGAGGCGTCGGCACGGTCGTCACCCAGGCGACCGGCGCTGTCGGCCAGACGGTCAGCGGCGCGACCGCCGGCCTCGGCAACACGCTCGCCCCGGTCAGCCCGCCCGTCGCCTCGCTCGTCCAGAGCACGGGCGCCGGGCTCGGCGGCGCCGTCAGCGGCGTCGGCACCGGTCTCGGGAACCTCGTCAGCAGCGCCGGGCGGGCGCTGGCCGCCGTGCTCGGCCAGCCGAGCTCCTGACGCGCCTCATTCGTCGCCGAGGCGACTCCAGCGGGCGATGAACTCGGCGGGCTCGAGCTGGGCGAGGTCGGCCCGCAGCGCCCGGGCCATGCGGCTCGCCTGCTGCGGGGCGCAGTCCCAGTAGAGGACCGCCTCGCCGGAGTCGATCTCGACGATCTCCACGTGGTCGACCCGGTCGGATCCGGCCAGGGCCGACGGCATCCGCCCCGCTCGCGTGACGATCAACCGGTAGGCCTGCTTGGCGTTCATCGCTGCAGCAGCTCCCCGGCCTGCTCGAGGCTCCGCTCGCCGATCAGGACGCGCTCGCCGACGACCACCGCCGGCACGTCGATCACCCCGCGCTCGAGCGCCTCCGCGGTCGCCCGCTCGAGCTCGTCGCCCACCCCCCGGCTGGCGGCGGCCTTCTTCACCGCGGTCGGATGCATCTCGCAGGCGGCGGCGGCGATCAGGACGTGGTCGTCGACCGACAGCGCGTGGCCGCCGGCGAAGGCCTGGCGAAAGGCGGCCTGCGCGAAGGCGACCGTCCGCCCGATCCGTCGGGCGTAGGTCGCGGCCCGCATGGCCATCGCGCTGTCGAACGGGAAGGGGTCGGGCCAGCGGACCGGCATCAGGTCGAGCTCGCGGGCCCGGCGCTCGACCTCGGCCCGGAAGATCTCCTCCTCGGCGGCGCAGCGCCAGCCCTCGAAGGTCTCCGCCGCGGGCAGCCGCCGGGCAAGGATCGGGCGCCACTCGCAGGGCCCCGGCAGGACGCGCAATGCCCGCTCGGCCGCGAGATAGGCCCCCGGGCTCGCGAGATCGAAGTAGAACGCCGCTTCGGGCACTATCCGTGGATCAGCCAGCCGTCGGCGTCGCGCGCAGCCTCCATCACGGCCTCCGCCAGCGTCGGGTGACCATGGACGATCCGGGCCACCTCGGCGAACCCGCCCTCCAGCGCCCGGACGTTGACGAGCTCCTGGATCAGCTCGGTCGCCTTGGCGCCGACGATATGGCCGCCGAGCAGCTCGCCGTACTGGCGCTCGCCGACGATCTTGACCAGCCCGGCCCGGTCGCCATAGACCGTCCCGGCGCCGACCGCCCCGTAGCCGACCCGCCCGACGACCACGTCGTGGCCGAGCTCCACGGCCTGGGCCTCGGTCAGCCCGAAGCTCGCCACGTTCGGCGTGCAGAAGGTCGCCCGCGGGATGTCCACGTAGACGATCGGCTCGGTCTCGCGGCCGGCGATCGCCTCGACCGCGATGATCCCCTCGTCGGACGCCTTGTGGGCGAGGGCCGGCCCGGCCACCAGGTCTCCGATGGCGAAGACCTTCTCGAGCGAAGTGCGCATCGCTCCGTCGACGGCGACCAGCCCCCGGGCGTCGAGCGCGATCTTCGCCTCGCTGAGGCCGAGGCCCTCGACGTCCGGGCCGCGCCCAGCCGCGATCACCAGGTAGTCGACCTCCGCCGTCTCCTCGCCGTAGCGGAAGCGGACCGACTCGGCGAGGCCCTCGACGTCGGTCACCAGTGTGCCCGTGTGGATCTTCATGCCCTGCTTGGCCAGGCCGCGCTCGACGAGCTTCGAGATCTCGGCGTCCTCGGTCGGCAGCACCCGGTCGAGCGCCTCGAAGAGGAGGACCGAGGTCCCCAGGCGGGCGTAGGCCGAGGCGATCTCGGCGCCCGATGGCCCGGCGCCGACGACGGCCATCCGGCCGGGGAGCTCGGTCAGTCCCCAGGCCTCCTCGGTGCCGATCACCCGACCGCCGAAGCGCGTGCCCGGAATCGGGCGCTTGACCGACCCGGTGGCCAAGATCACCGCGCCGGCGGCGATCTCCGAGCCGTCGAAGTTGCCGCCGATGCGCACGTTGCCGTCGTCGGTGACCGCCCCGTGCCCCTCGATGACCTCGACGCCGTTCTTCTTCATCAGCCCGCTGACCCCGCCGGTCAGGGTCTTGACCACCCGCCGGCGCCGCGCGACGACGGCGGCGAAGTCGATCTCCGGCGGCCCGACGATCACCCCGAAGGAGGCGGCCTCGCGGACCTCGCTGAGCACGTCGGCGACGCGCAGAACCGCCTTGGCCGGGATGCAGGCGTAGTTGAGGCACCGCCCGCCGATCGCGTCGCGCTCGACGATCGCCGTCCTCAGGCCGAGCTGCGCCGCCCGCACCGCGGCCACGTAGCCGCCCGGTCCGGAGCCGATGATGACGCAGTCAAAGGACGATTCGGGCACCGGCTCATCATACGAGCCCCGCCGGGCGCGGCCGCGTCCGCCGCGGGCTGCCGCGAGGCGCTGCGAGGCGCTGCGAGGCGCTGCCGGCCCGGGCGCGACGCGCCGGCCGACTAGGACCGAAGTGCGAAAAATCCGGACCCACGGTCGTAGCAGGCGCCCTCGGTCCTCCTTGCCTCGATCTATCTTCTACTGTGGTGATCGCGGGACCAGATGCGGGCAGGCTGACGCTACGCCGGCTGGGTGTTGATGGTCGTCGTCGCGAGCTGGGCGCCGGGGCCCGGCCGTGGTTCAGGTGTGTTGGAGGGTCTGGAGGAGCTTGAACGCGGCGACGAGCTCGGCGGCCCAGGGCCAGTGGCGGTCGAGGCGCAGGCGGGTCGTGCGGGCGTGGCGGGAGATTCGGGCGGCGGTGTGCCAGAGGCGGTAGCGCAGTGTTTGGGGCTCAGCGCGCTTGAGGTCGCCGCTGAGCAGGATCGCTTGGCTCCACGCGAGAAGGTCTTGCGCGAGTCCGACGAGGAGGAGCCACACCTCGTTGTTGGCGAAGCTCTGGAACGGCAGGTTCGCGAGGCCGCAGGCTTTGGCGTCGCGGACGCGGTCCTCGATCCGGGCGTGGCCGCGGTGAAAGAGGTCGCGGTCGCGGATGTCGCCGGGGATGTCGGTCAGGAACACTTCGTAGCGAAAGCCGTCGTCTTCGCCGAACGTCAGCTGGATCGCCTCGTCGAGGCGGACTGCGCGGCAGAGAAGGCGGCTGCCACGGGGCCACTGGCCGATGCTCACTTGCGCGGTCAGCTCGCAAACCCACGCGGCCGGGTTCTCCGAGCCGTCCTTGTGCAGCCCTTGTTTCCAGGCCTGATCGTCGACTTGGAGCGCCGCTTCCAGGACGTCTCGGTTAGCTTCGCGCCGACGCTGAAGCGGATCTCGGCGTCGCGGCACCAGCGCGTGAAGGCGTGCGTCGCGCCAGCCCCATCCACCCGCGCGACGATCTCCCCGTCAAGCGCTGAGGCCGGCAATTGGTTGAGCGCCTGGTCACCGACGGCGATGTGATCGGCGGCCGTGTTGCTGCCCGCGTTGCCCTCACGCAGGATCCCGGCGAGCGCCTCCCTGGAGGCGTCGAGGTAGCAGAGCAGCGGATGATGGCCGAAGCCCTTCTTGTACGTCGCGGCTGCCCCTGCCTTGTGAGAGAACGCCGTGACCAGCGTCGCGTCCCAATCAAGCACCACCGCCTTGGGTGCCGCGCCGAGCTTCCAAGCCCGCTCCCTGGCGATCGCGACAGCGGCCCGCAGCCGCTCGAGCGCGGCCTGATCGATGCTGTCGATCACACGGTACGCCGTCGAGTCCGAGGCGACCAATCCGAACACGGCCTCCTGGTCTCGCAACACGCCCAGCGCCGACAACGACGTTCCGCCGTCGGCGAGCATCACCGCGAGATCGCGCAGAACGACGCCAGGGTCATGCGCGCTCGCGCGTTGGCGTGTTGGCGCCATCGCGTCCGAGAGCGCCGCAGTCAGCCCCAACCGATCCGCCAGCCCGACGAGCAGCGCGCTGCCGGCGTGGCTGACGACGCCGTCACCGTCCGCGTCACGACTACCTTGTAAGCGAGTGAGCCTTCTTAGGCTTACGCACCGTGCCCGGGATCGACGACCGCAACCGTCCCCACGGAGACGAATGGCGCTGGCGCCTCGGCCCCCGGGGAAGCACTCCCAGCATCTCCGTGACCGTCACAACCGTGGCCAAGAGCTACCCCGCTCGCCCGTTTGGCTTCGCCCGGGTGCTCTCGGACGAGCTGATCGAGCCACTCCTCTGGGAGGGCGACTGATGTCGCGGGCGCCCGCATAACACAAGGGAAACCTCAGACCAGTCCAGGGATGGGATGCTGCGCAGTCGGTCATTGCTTGTGTGGCGCAGCACGAATCGCGCCACGCTGGGAGCGGCCTACGGGGTGGCAAACTGGTACCCCCATTAGTTGCCTGCGTAAGCAAAAGTTCGATTACAAGTGATGCACCGAGAGCCAGATTCTTGAAACTGGGCAGGCGCTGAGCCGCCGCAACATCGAGGGCCGGGTGCCGGCAGCAGGCGCACACAACAGAGGAACGGCAACGGATTCAGAGCGGATCCCGTCCGGGCCAGAACAAGGAAAGCGGCATGAGGAGCGAGAGGCCCCTCACGGCCGAACCCAAGCACGTCGAGTTCGATAACACCCCTGAGAGCCCCGACGGCGTGATCGCAGCACCGCTGGTGCGGCGCCTGCCGATCTCCCGGCTGAGGCTCCCGGGCGAGTCCACGCCGATCGGTCAGGTGCGCCAGCGCGAGCGGTACTACCGGTACTCGCCGGCGTTGCCGATATGGCCGCGACCGCTCTGTCGGTGCCGATCGCCGTCGGCTGATCGGGGGCGACCGCCTGCGCTGGACCTACCTGCTGCTGATCCCGTTGATGGTGCTCACGGCCAAGGTGCTCGGCCTCTACGACCACGACGAGCTCGTCGTACACAAGTCGACGATCGACGAGCTTCCCCGCCTGGTCAACCTGGCGACGGCGTTCACGCTGCTCGCCTGGGCCACGCGCCATCTGACGGTGGTCGGCCGGGCCGACGCGGCAGCGTTGGTCTCGCTGTGGGTCGCGCTCGCCCTGAGCATCAGCGGCGGCCGCATCCTCGCCCGTCGCTTCGCCAGCGTCATCTCACCCGTCGAGCGCTGCCTGGTGCTGGGCGATGCCCGCGCCGTGACCCGTGTCGACGGGCCGATCGCCCAGCAACGGCGCCGTCTGCCTGGTCGGCGGGTTCCCCCTCAAGCGCGCGCTCCACAACGGGTCGGTCCTCCGCCAGCTGACCGCCGACCAGCAGGTGCATCGCATCATCACCGCCTCCGACGACACGCTCCGCCCCGAGCACACGCTCGAGCTCGTGCGCCGCGCCAAGTCGACCGGACTCCGCGTCAGCCTGCTTCCGGCATCCTCGAGGCCGGTGTCGGCAGCTCGGCGGTGTGCGACGACCTCGGCGGTGTGACGCTGCTCGGGGTCCCGCGGTTCGGCCTGACGACGTTCCTCGACGGCGGTCAAGCGCGGTTTCGACCTCCTCGGATTTCCCTCCTGCTCCTCCTGGCGGCGCCGCTCATCGCCGTCGGGGCCGTGCTCATCCGGCTCGACAGCCCCGGGCCGGTGTTCTTCCGCCAGATCCGCGTCGGGCGCGACGGCGAGCATTTCGCGGTGATCAAGCTCCGCACGATGGTGGCCGACGCCAAGGTGCTGAAGGCCGATCTGCGCTCGCTCAACGAGACCGACGGCCTCTTCAAGATCGCCGAGGATCCCCGGATCACGCGCGTCGGCCACTGGCTGCGCCGGTCGAACCTCGACGAGCTTCCCCAGCTGATCAACGTGCTCCGCGGCGAGATGAGCCTCGTCGGCCCGCGTCCCCTCGTCCTTGACGAGGACGAGCGCATCATCGGCCTCGACCGTCGCCGGCTCCACCTGAAGCCGGGCATGACCGGACCCTGGCGGACGCTCAGCGATAAGCGCGTCCCGCTGGCCGAGATGGTGAAGGTCGACTACCTCTACATCGCCAACTGGTCGCTGTGGATCGACCTGAAGATCCTCATGCGCACCGTGCCCCAGGTCGCCCGAGGCCAAGGACGATAGGACGTGCTCGGCGGCGCGGTGCGGCGGACGCGAAGTAGGCTGAGGTCATGAAACGTGCTCTGATCAGCGGCGTGACCGGCCAGGACGGCTCCTATCTCGCCGAGCAACTGCTCGAAAAGGGGTACGAGGTCCACGGCCTGATCCGCCGCTCGTCGAGCTTCAACACCGCGCGCCTCGACCACCTCTACCGCGACCCCCACGAGGAGCAGGTCAGGCTCTTCCTCCACCACGCAGACCTCTCCGACGCGAGCCGGCTCGTGCGGCTGATCTACGAGCTCAACCCCGACGAGGTCTACCACCTCGGAGCGCAGAGTCACGTCCGCGTGAGCTTCGACGTGCCCGAGTACACCCTTGACACCACCGGCATGGGCACGGTGCGACTGCTCGAGGCGGTGCGGGACGCCGGCATCAAGCCCCGCTTCTACCAGGCCTCCTCGAGCGAGATGTTCGGGTCGACGCCGCCGCCCCAGTCGGAGCGCTCGCCCTTTCACCCCCGCAGCCCTTATGCCGTCGCGAAGGTGATGGGCTACTGGATCGCCGTCAACTACCGCGAGAGCCACGGGATGTTCATCAGCAACGGGATCCTCTTCAACCACGAGTCCGAGCGCCGCGGCGAGACATTCGTCACACGCAAGATCACCCGCGCCCTCGCGCGGATCCGCGCCGGGATGCAGCAGAAGCTGTACCTCGGCAACCTCGACGCCGCCCGCGACTGGGGCTACGCGCCCGAGTACACCGACGCGATGTGGCGGATGCTCCAGCACGACGAGCCGGATGACTTCGTGGTGGCGACCGGCGAGAGTCACACCGTCCGCGAGTTCCTCGATGAGTGCGCCGTCTACCTGGACGTCGACTGGCACGAGTGGGTCGAGATCGACGAGCGCTACTACCGCCCCTCGGAGGTGGACAGCCTGTGCGGCGACGCCAGCAAGGCGCGCGAGCGGCTCGGCTGGGAGCCCAAGGTCAGCTTCTCGGAGCTCGTGCGGATCATGGTCGAGGCCGACATCAAGGCGCTCGAGGACGAGCTCGCCGGCCGCAACGTCCGGACGGACCGCTGATGAGCGTTCCCGATGCGAAGCTGTGGGCCGGCCGGGAGGTCGTCGTGACGGGCGGCGGCGGCTTCCTCGGCCAGGCGGTCGTCCGCGATCTTCTCGAGTTGGAAGCCCGGGTGCGCATCGTGCGCTCCTGCGACCACGACCTCCGCGACGCGCCGGCGGCCCGGGCGGCGGTCGAGGGCGCCGAGGTCGTGATCCATCTGGCCGGGTCGGTCGGCGGGATCGGGTTCAACCGCCGCAACCCGGCGGTGCTGGCCTACGACAACCTGACGATGGCCGCGAACGTCTTCGAGCAGTCGCGCCTGGCCGGCGTGGGCAAGCTCCTCGCCGCCGGCAGCGTTTGCGCCTACCCGAAGTTCACCCCGGTGCCGTTCTCCGAGGACGACATCTGGGACGGCTATCCGGAGGAGTCGAGCGCCCCCTACGGCCTGGCCAAGAAGATGCTGCTCGTCCTCTCCGACGCCTACCGCCGCCAGTACGGCTTCGACTCCTGCGTCCCGGTGATCGTCAACCTCTACGGGCCGAACGACAACTTCGGCCTCGAGGATTCGCACGTGATCGCGGCGATGATCCACAAGTTCGTCGACGCCCGAGACCGGGGCGACGAGCAGGTCGTGCTCTGGGGCACCGGGACCCCGTCGCGCGAGTTCCTCTACGTCGACGATGCCGCCCGCGCGGTGCTGCTGGCCGCCGAGCGGCTCGAGACTTCCGACCCGGTCAACATCGGCTCCGGCATCGAGATACGGATCGTCGAGCTCGCCCGGCTGATCGCCGATCTCACCGGCTACGCCGGCGAGATCGTCTGGGACGCGTCGCGGCCTGACGGCCAGCCGACCCGCCTCCTCGACGTCTCGCGCGCCCAGAAGCTGATCGGCTTCCGCGCCGAGGTCGGACTCGAGGCCGGGCTGCGCCGTACGGTGGCCGACTTCGAGGCCCGGCGGTCCGCGCCGCGGTGGAGCGCCGAGCGGACGCCGATCGGGTGAGCCCCGGCGTGCCGACGGTCGGCGCCGCGGCGGCGCCGGGCACCGTTTCCCCACTGCTCGAGCAGCACTCCGTCTGCCCGGCGTGTCACGGCGCTCCGAGCTGGTCGCCGGCGGCCGTCGCCTGCGCGGCCTGCGGCGCCTCCTACCGCCGCGAGGACGGCATCCCGATCTTCACGCGTTCGCCGCCGAAAAACAGTTCCGCATCGACCCGCCCGGCCTCTGGGCCGGCGACGCGGCCGCCGCGCCGCTGCCGGTAGCCGCCCAGTACGGGACCTCGCTCACCCCTGCGTAGCAGCGTTCGCGGATAGCGCGCCGCGCCCCGTTCGCCGGGCGAGCGCGCGTGCCTGGCCGCTGCCGCGATCGCTGGGCTCTCGTGGACGCGGCTGCCGTGCTTCTCTCCGGACAGGCGACGTTCGCCGGCGACGGTCGCCTGGATAGCGACATGTACCCCCAAACGGGTCGCGATCGGCCTTCGGCCGGGATCCCGACGGGACGAGGATCTCGTCCTCACGAGGGCGGTGACGAGGACCCGTCAGCCTACGCGGCCCGTGACGACGGGGGCTCGCCGACGCCGCCCCTCGCGCCGTTCGGCAGACCGCCGAGGCTAACCAGTACAGCGGCGGCGATCGCAGCGACGACCACCGCGAAGACGGCGCCGGCGCCGCGGAGATTCCAGGCCTCGGCGAGGATCCCGACGCCGATCACCGGGACTGAGATCGCGGTGTAGCTGATCACGAAGTAGCTCGAGACGGTCTCGGCCCGCCGCCCGGCCGGCGCGTCGCGGTTGATCACAGCGAGGCCGGCGCGAAAGCTGAGGCCCTGGCCGAGCCCGGCACCGACGCCGCCAGCGACGACGAGCCCGAGCGACCGCATCAAAAGGCCGGCCACGAGGAGCGCCATGGCAACGACGAGGGCGCCGCAGCCGAGCGAGAGCGCCGGGCCCTCACCCGTCCGCTCCATGGCCACCTGGCCGACCAGCGACGCGGCAAAGACGGCGGCAACGACGACGCCCACAAGCGCATGCGAGCGCTCGCCGAGGACCTGCCCCAGGAATGCCGGGGCGACAGCGGTGAAGAGCCCGAGTACGGCGAACCCGGCGAAGGCGGCTGGGGCGGCGCGCACGAAGACGCTGCGGATCTCGGCCGGCACGGCGAGGCGCTGGAGGCGGATGGCACCGCCCGCGCCGACCTCCACGGTCTCCGGCGCAGCCCACACGAGGACGGCGGCTACGGCGAGCAGGACGAGATCGACCACGAAGACGAGCCGGATCGGCGCCGGCGCCCACTCGGCCAGTAGGCCGGAGGCCAGGGGGCCCAACCCGAGGCCCCCCATGTTCGCGGCGGCGGCGACCAGCGTGGCCCGGCGACGCCGTGCGGGAGGCGCCAGGTCGAGCAGCGTTGCGGTCGCCGTGCCGGTGAAGATCCCGGCCGAGAGGCCCGAGAGCACCCGCCCGCCGAACAGTTCGGGCAGGCCCCCGACGAGCAGGAAGAGGATCGCGGCGGCGGCGGAGAGAAAAAGCCCCGGGAGGAGCAGCCGCCGCCGCCCGATCTGGTCGGAGGCGGCGCCGAAGAGCAGCAGTCCGGCGATCACGCCGAACGCGTAGACGGCGAACACGATCGTCACGGTGAGGTTCGAGAAGCCGATCCGCTGCTGGTAGAGGGGGTAGAGCGGCGTCGGGAGCGTCGTGCCGAGCATGGTCACCACGAACGCATAGGCGACGGCGGCGAAGCCGGCCGCACGCCCGAGCCGCGCCCGCGTGGTCGGTGAGCTCACGCTGAGGATCCTGCCCAGCGCGGCGGCGCCCAAACGTCTCCCGGCGCCCGCTCTGGACCAGACCGCTCTGCCCCTCGGGCCCGAATCGGCTACCCGCCGAGACTCAGGACGGCAGCGCGAGGTCAAGCGTTGGGTGTTCGAACCCGCGAGCCGGCGGATGGTCGACCCGAGGCCTCGAGGACGGCGCGGACGACGTGGCCGCGCTCGTCCTCGCGGAGCTCGGCGTAGATCGGCAGCGAGAGCTCCTCGCGGGCCCACGCCTCGGCCACCGGGAGCTCGGCGGCGGCGGCGGTGAAGGCCGGCTGGTGATGGATCGCCGGCGAGTAGTGGACGCCGCTGGCGATGCCGCGCCCGCCCAACTCGGCGGCCAGGGCTTCGCGGTCGGGCACCCGGATCGGGAAGACGTGGTAGACGCAGGACGCCGGTTGATGCTCGCCGAGGAGGCTGACGGCGCCGTCGAGGCCCTCGCGGTAGTACCGGGCGTGGTCGCGCCGGGCCGCGTTCCACCGCTCGAGGTGGGGGAGCTTGACCCGCAGCAGGGCCGCCTGGAGCCCGTCGAGGCGCTCGTTGCGCCCGCCGGCGAACCGTCCGTCACCCGGGCGGCGCCCGAGATCGCGCGATTCGCGCACGCGCCGGGCGAGCTCGCCGTCGTCGGTGCACACGGCACCGCCATCGCCGAGCGCTCCGAGGTTCTTGCTCGGATAGAAGGAGAACGCCCCGGCGCGGCCGAGGCTGCCGGCTCGCGCCCCGGCCGGCCCGGCGCCGTGCGCCTGGGCGGCGTCCTCGAGCACGAACAGGCCCCGACGGGCGGCGAGCGCGTTGACGGCGTCCATGTCGCACACCTGCCCGTAGAGGTGCACCGGCATCAGCGCCGCCGTCCGCCCCCCGACCACCCCGGCGGCCGACCCGACGTCGATCAGGCCGGTGTCCTCGTCGACGTCGCAGAACACCGGTTGCGCTCCCGCGTGGACGACGGCCAGCCCGGAGGCGACGAAGCCGTGAGCCGGGACGATCACCTCGTCGCCCGGGCCGATCCCGGCCGCGCCGAGCGCCAGGGCGAGGGCCGCCGTGCCCGAGGCGACGCCGACGCAATGGATGACCCCGCAGAAGGCGGCGAACTCGGCCTCGAAGGCCGCGACCTCCGTGCCGAGGATGAACGCGTTCGACCCGACCACCCGGTCGAAGGCGGCGCGCAGCTCGTCGCCGAGATCCGTGTGCTGACGATCGAGGGCTGCGAACGGCACCGGCGGCCCGTCGGAGGTCACGGCGCCGCATGGTAGCGCAGCCCCGCGAGCCGGCCCTCGCGACGGCCTCGTGCGCGAGGCCGTCCCGCGAGCTCCGCGGGGCGCTCCGCGCTAGCGTGTGTGCGTGGCCGTGATGCGCTACCGCGAGGCCCTCAACGCGGCTCTCCGTGAGGAGATGGCCCGCGATGACCGGGTCATGCTGATGGGGGAGGACATCGGTGTCTTCAATGGCGCCTTCAAGGTCACCGCAGGCCTCCTCGCCGAGTTCGGCGACAAGCGCGTCCGTGACACGCCGATCTCCGAGAACACGATCGTCGGCATGGGCGTCGGCGCCGCCATGACCGGGCTCCGACCGGTCGTCGAGCTGATGACGATCAACTTCTCCCTGCTCGCCCTCGACCAGATCGTCAACCACGCCGGCCACATCCACTACATGTTCGGCGGCCAGGTCCGGGTCCCGCTCGTCGTGCGCATGCCCCAGGGCGCCGGCCATCAGCTCGGGCCGACGCACTCCCACTCCTGGGAGGCGATGTTCCTCCACGTCCCCGGCCTGCTCGTGGCCACCCCGTCCACCGCGGCCGACGCCAAAGGCCTGCTCAAGGCGGCGATTCGCGACGAGAACCCCGTCGTCTTCATCGAGCACGAGTACCTCTACGGCCAGCGCGGCGAGGTCCCCGACGACCCCGACCACGTCGTCCCCTTCGGCGTCGGCGTCGTCCGTCGACCCGGCAGCGACGTCACGATCGTCGGCATCTCGAGGATGGCGGTGACCGCCGAGGGCGCGGCCGCCATCCTCGCCGAGCGACACGGCATCGAGGCGGAGGTCATCGACCCCCGCACGCTGCGGCCGCTCGACCTCGACACGATCCTCGCCTCGGTGCGCAAGACCAACCGCTGCGTCGTGGTCGAGGAGGGCTGGCCGCACGGCGGCGTCGGCGCCAACCTGTCGGCCTTGATCGCCGAGCACGCCTTCGACCACCTCGACGCCCCGGTCGCCCGTGTGGCCGGCGCCGATGTGCCGATGCCCTACTCGCGGCCGCTCGAGCAGATCGCCTTCCCGCACGAGGCCCAGGTCGTCGATGCCGTCCTCGGGATGCTGGCCCGTGCCTGAGGTTCAGATGCCCCGCCTCTCCGACTCGATGGAGGAGGGCACGGTGCTGAAGTGGCTGAAGGCCCCGGGTGACGCCGTCCGGCGCGGCGAGGATCTTGTCGAGATCGAGACCGACAAGGCGACGATGACCTTCCAGTCGGACGCCGACGGCCTGCTCGAGATCCTCGCCCAGGAAGGCGACACTCTGCCGATCGGCGCCCCGATCGCGCGCCTGGCCGGCGACGGCGCCGGCGGCGCCCCGCCGCCTGTCGCCGTCCAGGGTACCCCACCCGCCGTGGCCGCCCCCGGGGTCGCCGCTCCCGAAGGCCCCCCGGCGGCCGCCGCCCCGCCGCATGCGCCGGCCGCCGTCCAGGGCGCACCTCCGGTGGTGGCCGCGCCGAGTCACGCGGCTCCCGACGCCCCAGCGTCGCCGCCGATCGTCGCCGTCCCCGACCCCGTCGGCCCGGCCTCCCCGCCGGCCGCTCCCGCCGGCTTCGACCCCTCCGACGGCTCCAGCGAGCGGATCCGCGCCTCGCCGATCGCACGGCGGATCGCCCGCGAGCGCGGCCTCGACCTCGCCCGCGTGACCGGCAGCGGTCCGGGCGGGCGGATCATCCGCGCCGACGTCGAGGGCCGTGACCAGCCGGCTGACGGGCCGCCGGCCGACGGGCCGCCGGCCGCCGGGACGCCGTCGCCTGCCGCGCCGGCGCCTCCCGCCGCCGCCACCAGCTCCGCGACCCTCGCGCCGGGCGCCGCCGCGCCGCCCGGCCGCGAGTCGGCGGCCGCACCCGCCGCCCCCGCACCGCCCCCCTCCACGGCGCCACCCGAGCTGGACCCGGGCGGAGCGAAGGGCCGGGCCACCGTTCAGGAGCCGACCCGGGCCCAGCAGGTCGTCGCCCGCCGGATGGCCTCCTCGAAGGCGACGATCCCGGAGTTCACCCTCGCCGCCGAGATCGACATGGAGCGCTGCGTGGAGCTGCGCCGGCGGCTCCGGGCGATCGACCCCGACCGGCCGGTCGCCTCCTACAACGATATCGTCGTCAAGGCATGCGGGCTCGCCCTCGGCCAGTTCCCCCGGGCCAACGGCTCATGGCGCGACGGCCGCTTCGAGCTCTACTCGAGGGTCAACGTCGGGGTCGCTGTGGCCGCTGAGGAGATCCTCGTCGTCCCCACCGTCTTCGACGCCGACCGCCTCCCGCTGGCCGAGATCGCCGCCGAGACCCGCCGTCTGGCCCAGCGCGTCCGCGACGGCCAGATCACCCCGCCCGAGCTCGCCGGGGCCACCTTCACCGTTTCGAATCTCGGCATGTTCGGCGTGCGGAGCTTCACCGCGGTGATCAACCCGCCCCAGGCGGCGATCCTCGCCGTCGGAGCGGTCACCGCCCGGGCGATGGTCCGCGACGGCGAGCTGGTGGCCGGGCACGCGATGGACGTCACCCTCACCTGCGACCACCGGATCCTCTACGGCGCCGAAGCCGCCCGCTTCCTCGCCCGCGTCCGCGGCCTGCTCGAGGAGCCGCTCGCCCTTCTGCGCTGAGCGCCGCGAGGCCCCTCAACCGCGGCCCCGCCCGACCGCGCCCGGCCCGACATAGGTCGAGTTCGGCGCCCGGTTGGGATCGACGGTGATTCCCGGCGGCGCGAGCGCCGTGTTGACGATCAGGCACAGTCGCCGTGCCGGGTCGACCCCCGGCACGCACGTCCGGTAGAGGTTGCGGTCCAGGCGCCAGGTGTCGGCCCCGTTGATCCTCCGGCGGTACTCCGGGCCGGCGTGGAGGCTGATGTAGCGGCGCACCGCATCCGACTGGGCCCGGAATGCCTGTCGGTCGGCGGTGACCGCCGGGTGGTGGAGGACGGCCAGGCCGGCGATCACGGCGGCCAGGGCGATGATCAGGGCGGTGGCCGCGTAGTCGCGGGCGATCGCCCGGGGGAGGTCGGGCCGCCGGCGGCGCACCCACAGCCCGAGCAGCGGGGCCGGCACGGCGACGACGACCAGGTTGAAGAAGCCGGCCAGGACCACGCCCGCCGCCAGCCCGGTGCCGTCGCCGGCGATCGGCGCCAGGTGCAGGAGCAGCGTCTCGCCGACCACCGCCCCGGCGAACGCCGGCCATTGCCAGGCCCCCCGGAGGCGCCAGTGCAGTCGCGTCAGGGCCTCTCGCGCCACCGTCCCAGGGTAGCCCCGCCGTGTGCCATCCTGGGTGGATGGACGAGCTGTGGGTCTGCCACCTCGGTCTGACCCCCTACGCCGAGGCCGTGGACCTGCAGGAGCGCCTGCGTGCCGCCCGGCAGGCGGAGCTCCTGCCCGACGTGATGCTGCTGCTCGAGCACCCGCCCGTCTACACCCGCGGCCGCCGCTCCCAGCCGGGCGAGCTGCCCCTCGGCGCGGCCTGGTACCGCGACCAGGGCATCGAGATCGTCGATACCGATCGTGGCGGGCGGGTCACCTACCACGGCCCGGGCCAGCTCGTCGGCTATCCGATCATGCGCGCGACCGACGTGATCGTCTACCTCCGCACGATGGAGCAGGCGATCATCGGCGCGCTGGCCGAGGAGGGGCTCGAGGCCGGCCTGCGCGACGGGCTGACCGGGGTCTGGGTCGAGGACCGCAAGATCGCCTCGATCGGCGTGCACTTCTCGCGCGGGGTCACCACCCACGGCTTCGCCGTCAACGTCGAGAACGACCTCGATCCGTTCGCCTGGGTCGTGCCGTGCGGCATCGACGGCGTCCGCATGACGTCGGTCGGGTGCGAAACCGGCCGAACGCGAGCGCTGCCGTGCTTTCGCAAGCGGATGGCCCACCAGTTCGCGCACGCACACGCCCGCCGCCAGCGACTGGTGTCACTGGCTCGCCTCGAATCGTCGATCTCGCCGGCGCTGGCCGGCCACGCCCGGTAGGCGCCGCCCAGTCCCTGTAGGCGCCAGTCCCGGTACGCCGGCCAGTCCGGCTGCTGCGCTAGACCTTCCCGGAGATGACCGCGCCGCCGAGGCCGGCGAAGGCCAGCTCGGTCACGCCGCCGAACAGGGTCGCCCGCACGCCGATGTTGCCCTTCTTCCGCGCCCGCTTGGTCGCCAGCAGCCCGAGCACGTCGGTCCCGAGCCCGAGCTGGATGAGGAGCGGCTGCGCAGCCGCCGGACCGGCGAGCATGCCGATGCCCAGGGCGGCATTGCTCGCGCCGTTCAGGCGGACGAGGTAGACGGCCGACGGGTTGCGCCCCGGCTTGAGGCCAGTCACCCAGGCCGTAAGACCGGGCGCCAGGATACCGGCGGCGCCGATCGCCACGCGAGCACCCGCGAGGAGCTTCGCCGGCGGGAGCTGGCCAACCGCGCCGAGCCCGCCAACCTTGCCCAACGCGCCCTCAACTGCCGACTTTACGTCTTCGATCGCTGACAAGCTAAACCGCCCCCTATACCCTTAGGTCGATGACTGAGCGCGCCCATGTTACCCGCTCACGGGCGAAGCCGGGCGGAATGAATGTGCACGAGATACTCGGTTCGAACACCGTCGACATGCGCAAGCGCAAGCCTCCGTGGTTCAAGGTACCCGCTCCCGGCGGTCCGCGCTACCGCGAGCTCACGGCGCTCATCGAAGCCGAGAACCTGCACACCGTCTGCCGGGAGGCCGCCTGCCCGAACGTCGGCGAGTGCTGGGAGCGCGGAACGGCCACCTTCATGATCCTCGGCGACACCTGCACCCGCCGTTGCGGCTTCTGCAACGTCAAGACCGGCAAGCCGACCTGGCACGATCCGCTCGAGCCGGCCAGGGTCGCCCGGGCCGTCGCCAAGATGGGGTTGCGCCACGCGGTGATCACCTCGGTCGACCGCGACGACCTCGCCGACCTCGGCGCCGGGGCCTTCGTCGCCGTGATCGGCGAGATCCGCCGCCAGGCCCCCGACTGCCAGGTCGAGATCCTGACCCCCGACTTCCAGGGGCAGGAGATGCCGCTGGCCCGGGTCATCGAGGCCGGGCCCGACGTCTTCAACCACAACGTCGAGGTCGTCCCCCGGCTCTACCCGGTCGCCCGCCGCGGCTCGCAGTTCCTGCGCTCGGCGCGGGTGCTCCGCAACGCCAAAGAGCTCGGCGGCGACCGCGTCACGACCAAGTCGGGCCTGATGGTCGGACTCGGGGAGACCCGCGAGGAGCTCGTCGAGGCGTTCGCCGTCCTGCGCGACCACGACGTTGAGGTTCTCACCATCGGCCAGTACCTGCGCCCGAGCGCCGATCACCTCCCGCTCGTCCGCTACTGGCATCCCGACGAGTTCGCAGAGCTCGAGCGCGTCGCCTACGCGCTCGGCTTCGAGCACGTCGCCGCCGGTCCGCTCGTCCGCTCCTCCTACCACGCCGACCAGCACGTGCCGCAGGCCCGCGCCGGGATCGGCCCCCTGGCGGCCGCCGCCGGATGAACGGCCGGGCCGTCGCCCCGGCCCGCGCGGGGGGCGTCGCAGCCGCTGTCGCAGCCGCAGCCGCAGCCGCGGGGCCGACCGACCGCTGCGGAGCTCCCGAGGGCCCGGCCGCATGATGCCCCTCAAGGACGACATCCCGACCGATCGCCTGGCGATCGTCACCTACCTGCTGATCGCCGTCAACGTCCTCGTCTACCTCTACGCGGTTCGCCAGGGCGGCTCGCTCTGGGGCGGTCCGAGCGACTCGGTGACCGTCCGCTACGGGGCGATCCCCTTTGAGTTCACTCACCCGGGCCGCCACTGCGGCCTCGGGACCATCGGCGTGATCTGCGAGGGCCAGCCCGGCGTGCCCAACGGAGCTCCGGCCCAGCCGGCGACCTGGCTGACCGCTCTGAGCAGCATGTTCATGCACGGCAGCCTGCTCCACATCGCCGGCAACATGCTCTTCCTCTTCATCTTCGGCAACAACGTCGAGGACTCGATGGGGCGCGTGCGCTTCCTCGCCTTCTACGTCCTCGGCGGCCTCGCCGCCCTCGCCGTCCAGATCATCGTCAGCCCGAACGCGGCCGTCCCGACCGTCGGAGCCTCGGGGGCGATCGCCGCCGTCCTCGGCGGCTACATCCTGCTCCACCCCCGGGCCCGGGTGCTGACCGTCGTCTTCATCATTCTCTTCTTCACCGTGATCGAGCTGCCCGCCGTCGCCGTGCTCGGCATCTGGTTCGCCGAGCAGGCGCTGCTCGGGGCGGCCGGCCTGGCCGACCCGGTCGGCGGCGGCGGGGGCGTCGCGTACTTCGCCCACGTCGGTGGCTTCGTCTTCGGGATCGCCCTGATCAAGGCATTCGCCCGCCGCCGAAAACCGCCGCCGGCGCCGTCGTCCGAGCTGCGCTTCCCCGGATTCTGAGATGACCGCCCGCGCCCCCACCCGCCCACGCCGGGTCCGCTTCGCCGCGTCGGCCGCGGCGGCCGCGACCGCCACCTCGGTGGCGCTCGCCGTCGGCGGCTGCGGCGGCCAGGCGAAGCCCCAGGCGACCGCGGTCACGACCGGCCCCGCAGCGCGACTTCCCCGCCTGCCCCGACCCGAGCCGGGCGGCCCGCGCCTGGTCATGTCGCGCTTTCACCACCAACCGCGCGCCGGGATCCTCGTCGACCTCGACACCGGGCGCATGCTCTGGGAGCTCCACCCGACCGCGGTCGTCCCGATCGCCTCGCTGACCAAGATGATGACCGCCTACCTCGTCGTCCGCCGGGCTCACGCCGACGAGCCGGTCCTGATCACCAAGGAGGCCCTCGCCTACCGCGGATCGGGCGTCGGGCTGCTCCCGCCTCACCGCCGCGTCCCGCTCGAGGCGCTGCTCTACGGGCTGCTGCTCCCCTCGGGCAACGACGCCGCCATCGCCCTCGCCCAACACGTCGCCCGGACGGTGCCGGCCTTCGTCGCGAAGATGAACGCCACCGCCGTGCAACTCCACCTCGGCTGCACCCACTACGTTTCGCCCGACGGCTTCGAGGACGCCAACCGCTCGTGCGCCGCCGATCTCGCCCGCCTGGCCAAGGTCGATCTCGCCCAGCCGCGGATCGCCCACATCGCCGCCCAGCGCAGCGCCGTCCTGCCCTTCCCGATCAAGGGCGGCAAGCTCTACCTCTACAACAACAACCCCCTCGAGCGGAGCGGCTTTCCCGGGATCACCGGGCTGAAGACCGGCGAGACGAATGCCGCCGGCCTCTGCCTGGTGGCCACCGCCCGGCGCGGCCGCGTCCGCCTGGTCGCGGTGCTCCTGAACGCCCCCGACCTCCGCCGCCAGTCGGCCGCGCTCCTCGAAGCCGGCTTCCGCGCCGACCACCATTAGCTTAGTCGAACTTAGCTTAGGCTAGTTTAGCTTAGCTAAGGAGGGAGCTCAGCAGGTCGGGTTCGGGATGCTCCGCACCGCGGCCGTCGCCGTCCGCCGCGTGGTCGTCACCCTCGTGTAGGCCACGCCGATCAGGCGCTTGAGGCTCGGGCTCCCGAAGACCAGGCAGTTGACCCCCTCGGTCACGGTGACCCGGTCGCGCGGCAGGTCGCTCACCCCCGTCGCCGCGACCAGCCGCTCGTAGTCTGAGCGCGGCGGCCGGTCGTTGAACTGGACGTCGTAGGCGGTGACCCGCCCGCCGGCCCCGACCGCCACCCCACTGATCAGAGGCACGCCCCGCCCCCGCCCGCGCGCCGACTCCTGGTGGGCCCGGGCGAAGGCGGCCGCCGGCGCCCCGAGGCCGGCGTAGCCGCTCGGGATGGCCGGCCCTGACGCCGCCCTCCCGGCCCCCGACCCCGACCCCGCCGGCGCCCTGCTCGCGGTGGTCGCCGGCACGACGATCGACGCGCTGTCGGTCGAGGTCCTCGGCACGGCGAGCGAGCCGGTGTCGCCGCAGCCCGCGGCGGCCACCGCCGCCAGCACCGCCGCCCCGCCGGCGACCCCCCAGGCGACCCCGCGGGCGACCCCCCGGGCGGCCAGCCGGGCGACCCCGCGGGCGACCCCCCGGGCGGCCAGCCGGGCGACCCCGCGGGCGCCCCCCCGGGCGGCCAGCCGGGCGACCCCGCCGGCGACCCCCCGGCCCGCCTGGCGTCGCTCGCTCAGTGCTTGCCCGCCTTCGGCGCCCGGAGCGGCCGCGACAGGATCAGCCGCCGGCTCACCAACTGCGCGTTGGTCACCGGCCCGGCGCAGATCGCCGTGATCCGCAGGCTCGCCGTCTGCGCCGTCGTGTTGCTCGCCTCGGCCAGCCAGCCGACCGCCGGGTGGCCGGTCTGGGCGACGATGCTCGTCCCGGCGCTCGGCCCGTCGAAGGCCGGAGACTCGCCGAGCGGCGAGACGACCGCTGCCGACCCGCCGGTCGCCAGGTCCCCCTTCGGGCAATCGATCTCGGCCCGGACGAACGCCCGCCCCGGCATCGAGAACGCCGACGCCGCGATGAAGTTGCTCGCCGGGGCCGCCGACGTCCCCGCCCCGACGTCCCGCCCGCTCGCCCCGGCGGCCCCGCCCGGCCCCGACGGCCCCGCCGGACCGGCCGGCCCCGCCGGGCCGGCCGGCCCCTGCGGCCCGACGGCGCCGAGCGTCACCGCGTGCTCGGTCGGCGCCGCGCACGCCGGAGCGTGGAAGCCCGACGGGTCGGAGGTGACCCGCAGGGTGCCGAAGTTGTTGACGCAGCCCGACACGGTCCCCGGCCCCTGGGCGGAGACGATGACCGCCCCGCCGACCGCCGCCCCGCAGGTCGCGACCAGCACCACCACGAACGTCCGCCGTCTCTCCAGCACACCCGCTCCTCGAGGCTCGTTGGCGTCCCAGACTAGCCGAGTCTCGGCAGCGCCTGGCGCAGCTCGAGCATCGGCGCGAAGAGGTCGCCGTGCTGGGCGATGCGCGCCGGCATGTCCCCGGCCTCGAAGGACAGCCGCGCCGGCTCGCCGAGCCGCAGCGCCCGCTCGACCTCCCCCCAGGCGAGCGGCGCCGAGACGGTCGGCCGCGCCCGGGCGCGGAGCGAGTAGACGCTGACCGTCGTCTTGTGCTCGTCGTTCTGGCTCCAGTCGATCAGCACCCGCCCGGGCCGCAGGTCCTTGCTCATGCGCGAGACGACGAGCTCCGGGTGCTGCTTCTCGACCAGCTGCGCCACCGCCTGGGCGAACGGCTTGGTCTCCGCGTAGGACGTCTCGGTGTTCAGCGGGACGTAGGCCTGGAGCCCCTTGGACCCCGACCCCTTGATCACCATCTCGAGCTCGAGGGCGGCGAACATGTCGCGCAGCCAGAGCGCGACCCGCGCGCACTCGAGCAGCCCGGCCGGCTCGCCCGGGTCGAGGTCGAAGACGACCGCCGTCGGGCGGGTGATCGCCGTCGCCTCCGACAACGACGGGTGGAGCTCGATCGAGGCCATGTTCGCCGCCCACATCAGCGACGGTCGGTCGTTGGCCAGGCAGTAGGCGATCTCACCCCCGGCGCGCCCGCTCCACACCCCGGCCGTCGCCACCCACTCCGGCCGGTGGGCCGGGCAGCGCTTCTCGTAGAAGTACTTGCCGGCGACCCCGTCCGGATAGCGCTTCAGCGTCAGCGGGTGCCCGCGCAGGTGGGGGACGAGGACCGGGGCGATCGCCGCGTAGTAGTCGATCATCTCGCCCTTGGTGAACCCGCACTCGGGGTAGAGCACCTTGGCCCGGTTCGACAGCCTCAGCCGCCGGCCGTCGACTCGGACCTCGGCGGTGGTCGCCGTCTCGTGGACGATCTCGTAGCCCCGCTCGCCGGCCGAGTCGGGCGCAAACTGCTCCAAAGCCACCGGATCCGAAGCCGCGGGGAGATCGGCGCCGGCGGGCTCGCGGGTCACCTCGGCCGCGGTCACGTCCTCGCGCAGGCCCTTGTAGATCGGGTGGCGGAGCATCCCCTGGCGCGTCCATTCGGTGAAGGCGACCTCGACGACGACCTCCGGGCTGACGAAGATCGATTCTTTCGGGGGCTGTCGTCCGGTGAACGGCGTCGCCGCCCGCTCGAGGGGGGCCAGGCGCTCGGCCACGCGCCGAAGCTCGGCCTCGCCGAGGCCGCTGCCCACCCGGCCGGCGTAGCGCAGCACGCCGCCGTCGTCGTGGTAGCCGACGAGCAGGGCGCCGATCCGCGCGCGGCGCTGGCCCTGGCCGGGCAGCCACCCGCCGATCACGAGCTCCTGGCGGTTGCGATGCTTGACCTTCAGCCAGGCCCCGCTGCGCCGGCCCGGCTCGTAGCGGCTGTCGAGGCGCTTGGCGACGACGCCCTCGAGCCCGTGCTCGAGGCTCGCCGCCATCAGCTCGGCCCCGCTCGAGTGGAGCGCCGGCGTGCTCCAGGCCGGCCCGCTCAGGCCGAGCTCCTCGAGCAGGGCGCGGCGCTCGCGGAAGGGCAGGCCCATCGTCGAGCGGCCGTCGAGGTGGAGCAGGTCGAAGATCACGTAGACGACCGGGACGTCGGCTGAGCGCAGGCGCACGCGCGCCGCCGAGCCGATGTGCATCCGCTGCTGGAGGCGCTCGAAGCTCGGCCGCCCGCGCTCGTCGAAGGCGACGATCTCGCCGTCGAGGACCGCCGCCCGGTCGCCGAGCGCCCGGCCGAGCCCGGCGAGCTCCGGGTACTGCCCGGTCAGGTCGTTGAGGTTGCGGCTCTCCAGGCGCAGCACCCCCGCCCGGTGGTAGGCCAGCGCCCGGATCCCGTCCCACTTGACCTCGAAGGCCCAGCACCCGTCCTGCGGCGGCAGCTCGCCGGGCTGGGCCAGGGTCGGGCGCAGGTGCTCGGGGAACGGGTCGTTTGCCGGGCGGGGGGCGGGGGGAGGAATGTGTGCACGCTACCGCCCGCCCGGTCCACCCTTCTAGAGTCCTCGGCCCCTGATGAGCGTCCTGGCCACAGCCCACCGACCGCCCGTCGTCCACGGCCTGGTCGCCCGCGCCCTCGACACGCTCCGCCCGCCGGCGCCGGCGCCCCCCGGCCAGGGCCTGATCGCCCACGCGCTGGCCCGCGGGCGCCATCTCTACGAGCAGGTGCTCGAGCTCACCCACGACCGGCCCTACGTGCCGCTCGGGGTGGTGCTGATCTGCCTGGCCTCGGCCGCCTGCTACGCCGCCTCCTCGGTCCTCCAGCAGCGCGAGGCCCGCGGGGCGCCCCCCGAGATGGCGATGCGGCTCGGGCTGCTCGGCCATCTCATCCGCCGGCCGCTATGGCTGCTCGGCAACCTGGCCGACATCGGGGGCTACGGGCTTCAGTTCCTCGCCCTGCGCACCGGCTCGCTCGCCCTCGTCCAGCCGCTTCTGGTCACCGGCCTGATCTTTGCCCTGGTCGCCGACGCGCTGCTCGACGGCCGGCGGTTGAGCCGGGTCGAGTGGCGCTGGACGGCGATGACGGTCGGCGGGCTCGCCCTCTTTCTCGCGGCCTCCAAGCCCGGGCCCGGCGACCCGCGCGGCTCGACGCTCGGCTGGCTCGCGCTCGGCGCGGCGACGCTCGCCTCGGTCGGGACGCTCGTGCTCGTCGCCCGCGCCTCGACCCGCTGGCGCTCGCTCTGCCTCGGCGCGGCGACCGGCGTCCTCTTCGGCGTCGTCGCCGCCCTCACCGAGAGCTCGGCCCACCTGCTCGACCACGGCGTCCTCCACGCCCTCGGTCACTGGCAGCCCTACGCCCTGGCGCTCTGCGCCGTCCTCGGGCTCGGCCTCAGCCAGAGCGCCTTCCAGGCCGGCGACCTCAAGTGGTCGCTCCCGGCGCTGACCGTCGTCGAGCCGGTCGTCGCCATCCTGATCGGCCAGCTGCTCTTCGGCGAGCACATCTCCCTGCGCGGCCTCGCCCCGGTCGGCGAGCTGCTCGCGCTGGCCCTGATGATCGCCGGGGTCACCGGGCTCAGCCGGGCGGTGGTCGCTGCGGTGCTCGAGGAGGAGCCCGACGAGCCGGTCGCCACCGAGGAGGCGGCGCCGGTCTGAGCCCGGGCGACGGCGGGGTGGCTGGTAGCGTAGGCGGGCAACGCCTCGCAAGCCGGGGCGACTAATTTCTCGAGGGAGGCTCGCAGATGGCCGACGGACAGCTGGACAAGGTGCTGGGCAAGCTCAAGGCGGCCGCCGGCGGCCTCACCGGCGACAACTCGCTGAAGGCGTCGGGCAAGGTCGACCACGCGGCCGGCGTGGCCAAGGAAGCGGTCGGCAAGGTCGCCGGGGCGGTCAAGGGAGCGATCAACTCGGACGCGGTCCAGAGCGCGATCGCCTCGCGCAAGAAGCCCAAGGATTGAGCTTGAAGCGGCCGCGCCGGGGTCGGGCGCCGGCCGTGGGGTAGAGGGGAGACACGGGCTCGGCCCACTCAGCGAGCGGACCGAGCCGTACTCCTGCTACGCGACTACACGGTGGTGACGTTGACCGCCTTGGGGCCCTTGTCGCCGTTCTCGGCGTCATAGGAGACCTTGGCGCCCTCGGCGAGCGAGCGGTAGCCGTCGCCGCCGATGCCGCTGTGATGGACGAACAGGTCCTTGGACCCGTCGTCGGGCGTGATGAAGCCGAAGCCCTTGTCGTCGCTGAACCACTTCACGGTGCCGGTTGGCATGCGTGTTCCTCCGGTGTTATGTGCTGGGTACGCGGAGGATGCTGTCCAGCAACGACCGGCGATTTCCTGCACTGCTCTGTCGAACTTCGTTCGACCTGAGCACTGAGAATAGCGCGCTCGGCCCCCGGCGCGGCTTTTCGGCCGTCCCGGGTCCGGCCGGGCGGGCGGGGCGGCCCCGGCGGCTACCCTTGGCGTCTGTCTGACCTACGCTCCGCCGAGCCGACCGACCGGGTTTCTGACCGCCGCCGCCGGCTCGAGGTGGCGCTGCTCGCGGCCGGCCTGCTCGGCCTTCTGACCGCCTGCCTGGTCGTCTCCCCGCTGCGCCACGCGCTCGGCGCGGCGACCCACGGCGATGTCACCGCGCTCCGCCTCCAGCTGCGGATGGCCGGCGTCGCCGGGGTGCTCGTCCTCGTCGGGATCGTGCTCGCCCACACCGTGGTCCCCTTCCCGGCCGAGATCCCCGCCGCCGTCGCCGGCCTGGTCTACGGCTTTGCGATCGGCCTGCCGCTGATGTCGGCGAGCTTCCTCGCCTCCGCCCTGGCCGCCTACTTCCTCGCCGACTGGGTCGGCCGGCCGCTGGCCCGGTCGCTGGCCGGCGCCCGCCGACTCGAGGCCGTCGAGCGGGCCGTCGGCCGCGGCGGGGTCCGCACGCTGCTCGTCCTGCGCCTGATCCCGTTCGTCCCCTTCAGCCTGATGTGCTTCGTCTGCGGCCTCGGCCGGGTGCCGGTCGGGCGCTACACCTGGACGACCTTTCTCGGGATGCTCCCCCAGCTCATCCTCGTCACCCTCCTCGGCTCCCGCCTCGAGCACGCCAGCGTCACCGACCCCCTGCTCTGGGGGCCGGCGGTCGGGATGATCGCCCTCGTCCTGCTCGGGCCCGCGCTGATATCCCGCCGGCGGGCTAGCGTTCGCCTTCCATGACCACCGAGTCGACCGTCCCGAGCACTCCGGAGACCAAGCCGTGCGTCCGCTGCCGCGTCCAGATCAACGCGGCCAGCGGCTACTGCACGCTCTGCGGCGCGCTCCAGCGGCGCACGCGCCGGGCCGTCCGCTGGCTGGCCGGCGGCCTCGCCGCGGCGCTGGTCGCCGCCGGGGTGCTCGCCGTGGTCGAGGCCGGCGGTCCCGGCGGGGGCGCTCGGGCGCCGCTGCGCCTCTACCGGTCGGCCGCCCTGACCACGCTCGTCCCGTCGACCTGGACCGGCGGCCCGGCCGCGGCCCCGGCCGGGGCGGTGCGGGCGGCGTTCGTCGATCCGCTCGACAACCGGTGGGCGATGACCGTCACCGCCCAGAGCCCGCCGCTCCTGTCCGCCGGGCGCCGGGCTCGGCGCGCTCGCGCGGTCGCGCGCTCGCTCATCGGCTTCCAGCAGCTCTTCTTCGGGCGCGTGCGCTTCCCCGACGGCCGCCCGGCCTGGCTGCTGACGTACGCCTCGGGGATCGACGTCTACCACGCGCTCTACATCTATTCGGCCTGCACCCCGACCTTCGGCATGAGCGTCGAGCTGCGCGCCCCCACCCGGAGCGGCCTCCAGGGGCCGCTCGAGCAGATCCCGGCCTCGGCCTTCCCGCCCTGCACGGCCTGAGCGACCCCACCGGGCGGGTTCGTCGACGGCGAGGCCGCGCCTCCTGCCTGGTGAGAGACAACTTGCGCGCGCGACCGAGGTCGTCGCCTATGGTCGCAGTCGTCGTTGACCGCGACACTCGCCACGCTGCCGTGTTTCGAAAAGAGTCGATGAGTCCGGCCAGCCCGATGACAGAACCCCTGCCACCGATTAGGCACGTGTCCGCGGCGATCCTGTCCGGGGTCTTCGCCGTCGCCCTCTGCCTCGCCGTCCTCCTGTGCCCGACCCCGGCCGGGGCGGCCGACCCGGGCGGGCTGGCGGCGCCGAGCGGCGGCGGCGTGCTGCCGACCGCGCCGGCGGTGGCCCCGAGGGCGCCGGCCGCGGCCCACAAGGCGCCGGCCGCGGCTCGGAAGGCGCCGGCCCGGACCCCGGCCCGACGCGGGGCGACGAGCCGGGCGACGGCGCCGGTGGTGACCGACGCGCTCTGCCTCGGAGCGTGCACGTCGGGCCAGCACGCCGTCCCGGTGGGGGGGATCCTCCTGCTTCGCGGTCGCCACCTGGCCCGGGGCATGACCGTCCTCTTCCCGCGTAAGGCGTTCGCCGCGTCGGTGACGACCCCGGCCCGGATGCGGTCCTCGCGCAAGGGATTCATCGTCACCGTGCCGCCCGACGCCCACAGCGGGCGGATCGTCGTCCTCGCGGCGTCGGGGCTGCGCTCGCGGGCGTTCGGGCCGATCCGCGTGTTCGCCGCCCGGCCGCCGGCGCGCCCGCAGGCGCCGTCGGTGACCGCCGTCGCTCCGTCCGGGAGCGCGTTCGACGGCCTCGGCCAGTGGATCTGGTACGTCAACAAGAGCGAGGGCGGCAACCTCGACGCGATCGCCGCCCGGGCCCGGGCGGCCGGTGTGAAGACGGTGTTCGTCAAGAGCTCCGACGGGTCGACCAACTTCTGGTCCCAGTTCACCCCCGACCTCGTGGCCGGGCTCCACCAGCGCGGCCTCCACGTCTGCGCCTGGCAGTACGTCTACGGCACCCATCCGGCCGGCGAGGCGCAGCTCGGCGCCCGGGCGGCGGCGATGGCCGACTGCCTGGTGATCGACGCCGAGTCCGAGTACGAGGGCAAGTACGCCTCGGCCCAGACCTACATGCAGACGCTCCGGGCGGCGATCGGCCCCAACTACCCGGTCGGGCTCGCGTCGTTCCCCTACGTCGACCGCCACAAGGCGCTGCCCTTCTCGGTCTTCCTCGGCCCGACCGGGGCCCAGTTCAACGCCCCGCAGATCTACTGGCACGAGATCGGCGTCAGCACCGACGTGGCGATGGCCCACACCTACCACGAGAACAGCATCTACGCCCGGCCGATCGTCCCGCTCGGGGAGACCTACGGCGGGACGCCGTCGGTCGACATCTTCCGCTTCCGCCAGCTGTCGAGCGCCTACGGGGCGAAGGGGCTGTCGTTCTGGGACTGGCAGGAGACGACGGCAAACGGCTGGACGGCGCTCGGCCAGCCGCTGACCCCGCCGGCGGGCGCGACCGTCGACACGACGGTGCCGCTGTTCTCGGGGGGCGCCCGGGGCGACCAGGTCGTCTGGATGCAGGAGCACCTGGCCGCGGCGGAGCCGCAGACGCCGGTCACCGGGATCTTCGACGCGGCCACCACCGCCGCGCTGACCGCCTTCCAGGCGGCGCGGGGGATGCCGCAGAGCGGGACGACCGACCCGGCGAGCTGGGTCGCCCTGCTCGGGCTGACGCCGGTCGCCGTCGACTGGACCGCGAACGGCGCACCCGGTTAGCACCGGTCTCCGCGGCCAGCGCCGAGGAACTCGGGCAGCTCAGCCATCTGCTGGTCGACCTCAAGCGGCGGCGCGCGCCTGGCCTGATCGTCGGAAAAGGGACGCCGAGTCCCTCTGGCGAAACTGTGCTCCCGCCGGGCTGGCGCTGACAGGCCCGCGAGGTCGAGCTCAGCCAGTCCCCGGCGCGACGTTCGTGAGCTGACGCGGGGGCGGCCGTGGTCGAGCGCAGATGACGACCGGGCGGCGTGTGACGGCGCCTTCGGCCCGAACACGACGACGGCCACCAAGGCCTTCCAGACGGCGGAATCCCTCAGCGCCGATGGGATCATCGGTCAGCAGACCTGGAGCGCACTCGTCACCTCGTAGACGCCAGACGGGTGGGGCCGGCCGAGGCATGCGGCCCGGCCGGCGCGCGTCCCGGTGTGCCGCGCGTCTTCGCCGTTGACCGGGGCACTATCCATCGAGCGCCGCGGTGTCCTCCTCGGAGGAAACGCCGCGCCCGCCGATCGGGTCAGCTTCTCGGCCGCTTCGCTCAGTCAGCCGAGCCGCGCGCTGACACGACTCGAACCCCGACGCGGTCGCGAAGTTACCGCGGCGGCGGTCAGCGGCGGAGGGTGACGCTCGGGATCGCGCCCTGGGCCACGAGCCGGCCGCTGTCCAACGCGAACACGACGCTCCGCGGAGCTCCCGACGGGCAGCAGTCCCGATCGCTCGGCCGGTAGATCGCGTAGCGGACAGTGACTTCGGTGTCGCCGCGCCCGACGATGTCGATCCTCCCGCTCGTCGCCGTCGCGTCGGTTCCCAGATACCTCGCGCCATCGAAGAAGAACGCCTGCTGGGCCCGGGTTCCGCCGCGCGTGCCGACCAGCACCCGCAGCGTCTGGCTCGGGTCGTAGGTGCCGGTCGAGACGGGCGCGAAGCCGAGTCCGCGGAGCCTCGACACCGCCGCCGGGAGGTCGCCCCCGGCGGGCGTGCCGCCGGTCGGGTTGACGAAGGCCGGCGTCGTGGCGGTGCGCGTCGGCGGCGGCGTGGAGGTGGTGCCCGGCGCGGTCGTCGTCCGGGTCGTCGTCGGCTGCGGCGTCGTCGCCACCGAGGTCGTGCCCGTCCCCACCGGGGCCGGGACGGTCACGGTGACCGGCGGCGGCGGGCTCTGGCCGGAGCCGCAGGCGGCGATGGCGGAGACCAGCGCGAGGGTTGCCCCCAAGGCCTTGATCCTCATCACCAGAGCGTATTCGTCACCGCCCGACGCGGCGCCTGCGCGAGACTGGTGGCGATGCGGCGTGGTGGGAAAGTTGCGTGCTCCGGCCTGGCGGCCCTCGCGGCCGTCGCCGCCACTCTGGCCCTGGCCTCCTCGGCGTCCGATGTCCGCCTGCGCGCCGCCCAAGCGGCGCCGGCGCCGGCGCCGCTTGCCGCACCGTCCCTGACCGTGCGCGAGGCGCGACTCGCCGCCCGGGAGTACGCGGCGATCAATCGCGTGCTCCACTACACGTCGTCGGTCTCGAGCGGCGGGCCCGGCCAGCGCGAGGTGGCCCTGACCTTCGACGACGGACCCAGCGTCTACACCCCGGCGGTGATCGACGTGCTCAAGCGCCTCCACGTCCCGGCGACCTTCTTCCAGACCGGCGCCTCGATCTCCAACTACCCGGCGATCGCCCGCCGCGAGCTCGAGGTCGGGCTGGGTATCGGCGACCACACCGAGACCCACCCGTTCCTCGCGGCCCTCTCGCCCGCGGCCCAGCAGGCGGAGATAATCGCCGGGGCCCGGGCGATCAGTGCCTACGGGGCGCCCTACCCGCGCCTCTTCCGCCCGCCCTACGAGTCCTTCGACAGCGGCACCCTCAGCGTCGCCCGCGCCGCGCACATGCTGATGGTCCTCTGGAGCGTCGACACCCGCGACTACAGCCGCCCCGGCGTCGGCCAGATCGCCGCCACGGCGATCTCCTCCGCCCGGCCGGGCGCGATCATCCTCTTGCACGACGGCGGCGGCCCCCGCGACCAGACGGTCGCGGCGCTCCCGCTCGTCGTCCGCGGCCTGCGCCGGCGACACTTCCGCCTGGTGACCGTCGGGCGGCTTATGCTCGACGATCCGCCGGCCCGGCCGCGGCCGGCCGCACCCGTCGCGCGCCCTCGCCGGCGGCCTAGTCACCCGGTCGCGCGCGTAGCGGCGCCGGCGCCGCTACGGGCCGGTTGAAAAATACCGCCCACCTCCGACAGATCCGCTACATTGCCCCAACGCCGAATCCTGGGCTGTGCCCGGGAGCGGGGGACCCGAGATGGTGGGGCGAATCGAGCGCAGTTGCGCCCGGAGCGACGTGTCGCTAGCCCGTCAGCTAACCCCGTAGGCCGACGAAAGGTTTTTGTGGCTCTCAGGCCGGTCGCCCAGGCGACCATCCGTACCGGCGTGCTTGCCCTGGCCGGACTCGTGTCCGCTTTCGCCCTCGCCCCGTCGGCGGAGGCGAGCAGTCCGGCCACCGGTGGCGCAGCCTACGGCGCTCCCGCTCCCGCTCCGACTCCGGCTCCGGCCGCCCCGCCCGCCCCGGCGACGACGCCGGTCGCCACCGCGCCGTCGCCGCGCCCGCTCCTGGGCGGAGCTCAGTCGGAGGCGATCGTCGCCCAGGCCGCGTCGATGCTCGGGAGCCGCAGCCTGCGCCCGGGTAGCCGCGGCAAGCTCGTTCTGGCGCTCCAGAGCCTGCTCCAGCAGGCCGGCCTCAACGTGATCGTCACCGGCCGCTACGACGGGACGACGATGCGCGAGGTCCGCCGCTTCCAGCGCAAGCACGGCATGAAGGTCACCGGCGTCGTCGATCCGCCGACCACCACCGCCCTGGCGACGACGGCCACCGCGATCGTCGCCGCCGCCGCCGCGGACGCCGGCTGGATCTTCCCGCTGACCCCGGTCGGCACCGTCGAGCCGATCGGCTCCTGGAGCCTCGACCAGGGCGTCGACCTCGGCGGCCGCGGCAACCAGTGTGGACCCCAGCTGATCGAGCTCGCCGTCGCCAACGGCACCATCGTCAAGCTCGGGATCAGCGGCTTCGGCCCCGACGCGCCGGTGCTCCTGGTCAGCGGCGGCCCCGACACCGGGCGCTACATCTACTACGGCCACGCCTCGCCGGCCCTCGTCACCGTCGGCCAGAAGGTCGTCGCCGGACAGCCGATCGCGGAGGTCGGCTGCGGGGACGTCGGCATCTCGAGCGCTCCCCACCTCGAGATCGGGATCAGCGCCCCCGGCGGCGGTCCGACCTGCTGCCCCGGGCGCGGAGAGACCTCGGGCGAGACGATGACCCAGCTCACCTACGCCTACAACTACGCGCGCGCCCATCCGTCGGCACCGCCCGCGTTGACCGCCGCGCCGGCCGCCGCCCCGCTGGTCTCGCCGGTGGTGACCGCCGCCGGCGGCGCCGCTGCGGCTCCCTGACCCGCCCCCCGGCGACGGCACCGCTCGTCCGCTACATAACCCGGCTCGCAATCTTTGTCACAAGCCGGTACAGTCCCGGCCCGGAGCGAGGGTGATGGGTCGGATAGAGCAGCGTCGCCGCCGGAGTGAGGGCTCAGGGCGGCGACGTTGCTTGACTTTTCTCGGGTCCGCCGGGGTATCGTCGCCCGGTGCCCGCCCGCAGCTCCGGAATCCTCCTCTACCGCCGGGCGGCCGCGAGCCTCGAGGTTCTCCTCGTGCACCCCGGCGGGCCGTTCTACCAGCGCCGCGACGCCGGGGTCTGGAGCATCCCCAAGGGCGAGTACGCGAGCGGCGAGGAGCCGCTCGCCTGCGCGCTTCGCGAGTTCGCCGAGGAGACCGGCCAGCCGCTGGTTCCCGGCGGGCTGATCGATCTCGGCGAGATACGCCAGCGTAGCGGCAAGATCGTCACCGCCTGGGCGACCGAGGGCGACCTCGACGCCGAGCAGATCACCAGCAACACGTTCCTCGCCGAATGGCCGCCCCGAAGCGGACGCCAGGAGGAGTTCCCCGAGGTCGACCGAGCCGGCTGGTTCGGGCTCGACGCCGCGGCCGAGAAGATCCTCGACGCTCAGCGGCCGCTGCTCGACCGACTCGCGGCCGCGCTCGCCGAGCCGTAGCCGGCGAGTCGGATAGCGATCGCCGCTGCGCGGGTAGCTCCGCGCCAGGACGCCCCGCATCGACTGCGAATGGAGGCACCATGGCTGACGAGCACGAGGACGAGAACGGCAGCGCGGTCGGGGACACCGAGGAGGTCCACGACACGATCCACCCCGGAGACCTGCCGCTCGGGCACCCGGGTCGGGAGGCGGCCGAGGAGAAGCTGGCCGAGGCCCAGGACCGCGGCGACGACCACTACCAGCACGAGGGGGGCATCCGCGAGTAGCGGGCGCGACGTCGCCCGAACGACGAAGAACCCGGCTGGGCCGGGTTCTTCGCTGTGACGACCGCTGGAGAGAGGGCGTTTCGCGCCCACGCCCATCTAACACGCCGGCCGTAGCGATTTGTTTGGACGGTGGTCCGAAACCGCTCGACCGACGGGCCCCCCGACGAATGGGCTCGATCACTGAGACCCGCCGGCCTCCGGCATCAGGAGGTCGACGAAGGCCACGCGCCGGGCTTGTAGGCCGGCACGGCCCGGGGGAGGCCGCGCACCTTCGGCTGGCCCAGGGACGTGGGCGGTGACATTCGTGACGCTCTCACTCCGGGTCCGGCGCTATGCACACAATGGACGCGGGAGCTCGCTTCGGCAACGGGGAATCCGCCAGCTTGGTGTGAGGGCGTCCGCCGGCGGCGAGTCCTCGTCGGCTTGACTGCGGCCCGTGGGCAAGCCATGATCGCGCCATGGGTCCCAGGGCACTCTGGTCCCGGGTGGCGACCCGCCGGCGCCGGCCTCGCATCGAGCCGATCCTGCTCCTCGCGGCGGTGAGCGCGTCCTTCCTCGGTGTGCTGGAGCTGGTGGGCCCGGCGACCGCGATGGCCGGCAGGTCGCCTCCTCCGCCGCCGCCCCCTTATCACGAGGCTGACGAGGCGGGCCGGCAGGCCTTCGTGATCGCGCTGGCACTGCTCGTACTGCCCACGGTGCTCGCCTGGTACGTCAGCCGGCACAGGGCCAGGAATCGCGGGACGGTGCAGCTGGCCACAGGCTTCCGCCGGCTGCTGGTCGGTGAGGACAACCGCTTCTCGACCTCGAAAACGAACGCGGTCATCTGGACCTATCTGCTCGCCGCGGGCCTCCTCTCGGTCATCATCGCGAAGTGGATGAACCACGCTGGCGGCTTCCTGGCCACCGTCAAGGCGGGACTCGACGCCCAGTACGGCTTGCTCATCGGAGGGCCGCTGGGAGCGGCGATCCTCGCCAAGGGCATCGTCAGCTCCCAGGCCGGCAACGACCCGTCGTCCAAGCCGATGAGCGCGGACGCGCCCGCGCTATCTCAGCTCATCACGAACGACAACAAGAACGTCGATCTCGGCGACCTCCAGTACGTCCTCTTCAACGCGGTGGCCATCGTCTTCTTCGTCGGGGCGATCATCCAGACTTCTCACGCCGGGCTGCCCCACCTGCCCGACATCCTGATCGAGCTCACGAGCGTGTCGGCCGTCGGCTTCGTCGGCAAGAAGGCGCTGCCGCCGGCCGTCTCCGCGCAGCTGATCAGCAGCGCCACGGCGGGCGGAAGGCTGACCATCAGCGGGAGCGGACTGCTCGCGGGCGGTCAGGTCCAGGTGCAGTTCGGCACCATCCCAGCGGCCGTGACGGCGGTCGCCAGCGTCAACGGAGTCGACACGATCACCGTCACCGTGCCCCCCGCGCCGCCGGGCCCGACAGGTCCGGTCGACGTCGCCGTCATCACCGCGGGCAACGCGCGCGTCAACGCCGGGCGATTCGCGTGGACGTAAGTGCCGATCTCCGGCGCGCGCCCTTCTGAGAGGAGACCACCATGGCAAACGGCATTGTTCTCTCCAACGCAGGGGTCAATCCCGTTAACGACATCGTGCTCCGAGCCGAGGTCGAGCAGGCCGACGTCGCCGCGCTCCGCGACGCCTACGCGAAGATCCAGGGGTTCTCTGCGACCGACAACCGGAGCTGGTTGTACTGGAGCGAGTTTCACGGGTTCAACAACTACGACTGCTGGCACCACGACCGCACCGGTCCCGGCGACACGCAGTACCCCTACGACCTCTTCCTCCCGTGGCACCGGGCCTACCTAGTGAGTTTCGAGCACGTCCTGCGCGACGAGAACCCGGGAGCCGTCCTTCCGTGGTGGGACTGGACGTCAGCCGCCTCCCACCAGCTGGGCATTCCGGCCGCGTTCGCCGATCCGCAGGTCGGCGGAAACGACAACCCGCTGGCCAGCGGGCCGATGCCGGCGATCAACGGCTCTCCGGCGCGCCGGACGCAGCGCTCGCCGGGGGCGCCGGCTGACCTCCCGTCGATGACCAAGACCGATCCGGCGCTCGGACCGGGGCTGCACAGCATCAACTACCTCCTCCACCTGACGAGCTACGTCGATTTCTCAAACCAGCTCCAGACGGTTCACGACGCGGTCCACGGCTGGGTCGGCGGCGACATGGGGAGCATCCCGACCTCGGCCTTCGATCCGATCTTCTACTCGCACCACTGCATGATCGATCGCATCTGGTACCTCTGGCAGCTGCAGCACGGGCCCCACAACATCCCGGCCAACTACCTCGGCAAGGTGCTCGCCCCCTTCAACTTCACCGTCCAGCAGGTCCTCGACGTCCGCTCGCTGGGCTACGACTACGCCACCTCGGTCGCGGCCACCGCGGCCGGTCCCTCCGCCGTCCAAGGAGCCTGATAGCGATGGCCACCCCGTTCACCGCGACGCTCGAGACGCACAAGCTCGACGCCGCCTTCTCCCGCGTCGACATCGAGTTCCTCAATGTCGATCACTCGGGCTCGTCCTACGAGGGGCGGGTCTACGTCAACAACCCGGCCGCCGACGGGCAAACCGGGCGCGTGGCCGAAGCCGGCTACGTCGGCTCGTACTACATCTTCGGCCACGGCGGTTGCCTCGGCGACGAAGGCCATTGCGACGTCAGGCCGCGGCGGATCTTCGACCCCCGGCCCGGCCATCACCTGACCGGTGCCCGCAAGGTGGTGATCGCCGACGAGGCCGTCGTCCAGAAGGCGCTCGCCGCCGGCGATCAGGTGACAGTCACGGTGGTCCCGCTCGTCACCGCGGTCGGTCCGGCCAGCGGCTGGGACGACGAGGTGCTCAAGTTCGACGTCGTTCGGATCGTCACCTATCGCGCGGCCGCGCCCGACTGACCCGCAGTCGTCGGCGGGTCAGTCTCGGCCGCCGAGGGCGCCAAGGGTCCGCAGCTCGGCCTCGAGCAGCGCCGGGAGCGCGTGAACCTCCGGGAGCCCGCCGGGGTCGGCGTAGCAGCCGAAGAAGAGCTCCTGCCGGTAGCGGACCATGCCGATCGCCAGCGCGTGGCCCTGGGCGATCGGTACGACCGAGTAGACCTCCTCGAGTTCGCACCCGAGCAGGTAGAGCGATCCGCGGGGCGCCGGTGACTGGGAGACGGTGAGGTTGAACTGCCGCGGTGCGGCCATCGCCCTGGCGACCGGCGAGCGCAGGGGCGGCGGCAGGAGGCCGGCGGCCTGGTAGAGCGATTGCGTTCCGGCGGGCCGTTCAGTGTGCTTGAGCAGGTCGGTCTGCTCTCGCACCCAGTCGAGCCGCTCGCGCGCGCCCTCGAGGTGCACGGGGAGGGGGATGTTGACCATCGAGATCTGGTTGCCGGCGTCGGTGTCGCCGAGGCGGCGCGTGCTGACCGGGACCATCGCCTTGAGCGGCTCGACCGGCGGCTGCCCGCTCTGCCCGGCGAGGAGCGGGCGCAGCGCGCCGGCCACGGTGGCCAGGCCGATACCCAGGATCTTCGACGACAAACATGCCGGCGGGCAGCCTCTCGAGGGGCGCTCGAGCCTTTCCCCCGCGGTCGCCCGCGTTCCTGTTGAACACCGTTCATCCGCCTCAAGCAGGCGTTTGAGATCGCCCGGGCTCTGGTATCAAGAAGGTGCAGACTCGGAAGGGCGGCGCCCGGCGTAGCTCTTCCGCCCCGCTGATCGTGGGGACGAGCCCGGGGCGGTCAAGCGGCCGGGGCAGCGGACCCGATCGCCTCCCACGCGTCGTAGCGAAAGTGAAGTCATGGCCTATCTGAGCTGCCGGAGTTTTGGACTGCGCGCCCGGTCAGCCGGCTCGCCGAGCGCGGTCGGGGAGACGCGGGTATGAGCGAGGTCGCGCTCCACCGGCGAGCGGTCGACGACGAGGCTGGGCTCCGCGCGATCGCCCTCCTGACGGTCGACCCCGAGCTTGCCCGATACATCCCGGCGGCCGAGCTCGACCAGGCGCGTCGCGCGGTCAGGCTGCCGCTGGTGTCGGTTCGGCGCGGACCGTTCCCGGCCGACGCGATGCGCGTGGGCACCAACCCGTTCGGGGCGATGATCGTCAGCGGCCTCGTCGAGCGTGAGGTCCGCTCGCTCGGCCACCCGACCCTACGGCTGCTCGGGCCCGGCGACCTGATCCACGCTCCCGGCTTCGACGGCTCACTGATCTGCCGGGTCCAATCCCTGAGCGCCGCGCAGCCGACGGCACTGGCCATCCTCGACGACCATCTCCTCCAGGCCGTGCGTCGCTGGCCGCGGCTCCTGCCCGCCCTCCTCGAGCGCGCCAGCGAGAACCACGACTCGACCATCCTCCAGCTCGCGATCTCCCAGCAGCCGCGCGTCGAAGATCGGCTGGTCGTCCTCTTCCGTATGCTCGCCGAGCGCTGGGGCCGCATGACCGGGGCCGGGATCGTCCTTCCCCTCGCCCTGACCCACGAGTCGCTCGGTCGGCTGATCGGGGCCCGCCGGCCGACGATCACGCTCGCGCTGAAGAGCCTCGCCGACCAGGGCCGGCTGGTCCGCCGCAAAGACGGGAGCTGGTTCCTGCACGACGTCGGCGACCTCGCCGGTCGGGGCCCGGATGGAGAGGGCGACGCCCGCGAGCAGCAACCCGCGGGCGCGCAGGTCACGGTCGTCTGGCCGAAGCCGGTCGCCACCGGTGACGCCGCGCGCCGGGCGCTCTCGCCGAGCCGCCGCCGGTAGGCCTCGCCGCGGGCGGCGGCGAAGGCCTCGATGTCGCTGTGAGTCGCGAGATCAGCGACGACTGGTCCATCGAACGCGCGGCGAACGGGATCGTACAAGCCGCGCAACTCGCCGTCGAACCGCGCGCGCGATGATAGTGACCCGGATCTGCGGGGTATTGCGAAGTGCCGCAACGGCTAACTCGCATACTGCTGCGGGACACCGCTCGACAGCAGCGCGATGTCCGCGTCGACCATCAGCCGCACAAGGTCGTCGAATGCCGTCTGCGGACGCCAAGCCAGCTGGCGATCGGCCTTGGCATAGTCCCCAATCAAGTTGAACACATCTGCAGGACGCATGAACCTCGGATCCTGCCGAACATATGGCCCCGGATCGACCCCAGCGTAGCCGAAAGCAACTTCGACGAGGTCCCCGATGCTGTGCGGGATCCCTGTCGCAATGACGTAGTCTTCCGGTTCGTCCTGCTGGAGCATCAGCCACATTGCCTCGACGTAGTCCTTGGCGTAGCCCCAGTCGCGCTCGGCGTCGAGGTTCCCGAGCAAGAGCTCGTCGGCCAACCCCAGTTTGATGGCGGCCGCCGCCTGGGTCACCTTCCGCGTTACGAACTCGAGTCCGCGGCGCGGGCTCTCATGGTTGTACATGATGCCCGAGCATGCGAAGAGTCCGTAGCTCTCGCGGTAGGCCACGGTGAGGAAATGGCCGTAGGCCTTGGCCGCACCGTACGGGGAAAACGGATGCAAGGCAGTCGACTCGGTTTGCGGAACATCTTTGGCCTTACCGAACATCTCAGAAGACGACGCCTGGTAGAACCGCGCCTCGGGCACGGCCGTTCGCGTCGCCTCGAGGAGACGCGCGACACCGGTTCCCGTCACCTCGGCGGTGAGCGCCGGCTGGGTCCACGAGGTCGCGACGAAGGACGTCGCGGCCAAGTTGTAGATCTCGTCGGGCTCTGTCTCGCGAAGGACGTCGACCAGTGAGGACTGGTCGAGGAGGTCGCCGGTCCGCAGCGTGATGTGGTCGCGGATGTGCGCGAGCCGCTCGAACGACTCCGTCGAGGAGCTCCGCACCATGCCGTGGACCTCATAGCCCTTCTCGAGCAGCAGCTCGGCCAGGTAGCTGCCGTCCTGTCCGGCGATGCCCGTGATCAAGGCTCGGCGGCGGTTCATCGGCCCCCGGCGGCGGCGCCCGCGCGGTCCTCGTGGTCCGGCGCCGCGTCAAGCGACGACGCGAGCTGGGAGCTGCGATCGGCGGTCGGCTTGTCGTGGGTTCCGCGGACGTCCATGTGCCTCGTGCTCGCGGGCGCGGCCTTGGCGACCGCTTACGGCGCCTGCGTGGCGCCACCGTGAGCCGGGCGAGGATATACGGCGAGCCAGTCTGGGACGCCGGACGCCCTCCGACGGAGGCCCCCGGGCGGACGATCGATGTCCCTCCCCTGGTCGCCGACGAGGACGAGCAGATCATGGGGCTCGATCGCTCGCGGCTGTCGCTCACGTCCGGGATGACCGGCCACGGGCAGATCCAGGGCGCCCGCGTCCCGCTGGCCGAGATGGTGAAGCACGACTACCTCTACGTCGCCGGCTGGTCGCTCTGGTTCGACGTCAAGTTCCTCCTCCGCACGGTGCCGTACCCTGCTGGCGCGGCAGGGGATGTGAGCGCCCTCCCCGCCGACCCCGCCTCAGGACATCAGCTCCCGGAGCTTTCGCAAGCCCCGGTACACGCGACCCTCCACGGTGGTCAGCGGCAGCCCGAGCAGCCGCGCGATCTCCGGAACGCTCAGGTCGGCGCCGAAGCGGAGCCCGATCGCCTCGCGCTCCTCCTCGGCCAGGGCGGCCAGCGCCTCGCGCAGCCGCTCGCGCTCGTCGGCGGTGTCCACCGCCGAGCCCGCCTCGGCGTGGAGGACGACCGGCTCGGCCGCCAGGCGCTCGAGCGCCCGCTTCTCCACCTTCCCCTTCCGGGCCCCGTCGCGCAGGCAGTTGAGGGCGATCGCGTAGAGCCATGGCTTCTCCCCGCCGGCCCTGCGGTGCGACCCGCCGCGGCTGCGGAGCACCTTCTCGAAGGTGTCGGCCAGGAGGTCCTCGCTCAGCGACCGGTCCCCCGTCCGGTACACCAGGAAGCGGAACACGGAGTCGGCGTGCTCGTCGTACAACCGCTCGAAGTCGGCATCGTCGATCGCTGGATCTTTAATCCGGTAAGGAAACCCGGCCGCCGTTCGTCTTAACCGGCATGAGCCAACCTTCCCACGACGTTCCCGACGACTTCGCTCACGAGATCACGATGCTCCGCGAGCTCCACGACGGGACCGTCCCCCCCGCGCACGGTCGCGTCAAGGCCAGCGTTCGCGCCCGCGCCAACCGGCGTCGGCGCTCGGGCGCCTGGGCCCATTTCGTCCGCTCGCGCATCGCCGTCATCGCCGCCATCGCCACCGGCCTGCTGATGACGTCGGGCGCCACCGCGATCGGGCTCTCCGGCCTGGGGTTGAGCGGCAGCGCGAGCATCGCCCAGTACACCGGCCCGCAGGGTCCTCCCGGCCCGCAGGGAACCCCCGGCACCAACGGGACGAACGGCACCAACGGGACGAACGGGACCAACGGCACCAACGGCACCAACGGCACCAACGGGACGAACGGCACCAACGGTACGAACGGACGAACGGCACCAACGGGACGAACGGTCTCAACGGCACGAACGGATCCAACGCCACCGAGGTGGCGCCCGGCCAGCAGGTCGAGCAGGAGGGCACGACCTCTTCCGCCGAGCTTCCGTTCACCGGCCTCGCGCTGATCCCGATCGCCCTGATCGGCCTCGGCCTCCTGATCGCCGGGCTCTACGCCCGCCGCGTCTCCGGCCGCCAGGACGGTCCCACCCAGACTGAGCTAGAGGCAGCCGGGCGCGCGCGAGGCGTCAGGCGCGGGGCAGGCCCGAGCGCAGGCTCGGGCGCCCCGGAACGAGCAGCGGCGCATCGAACGCCCGGGTGCGCCACGCGTTCCGGTTGTGCCCGCGCAGCGCGGCCGCCAGGCTCGTGGCCAGGGGGTTGAGCGGGTTGAGCGCCACCGCGTCCCGGGCGGCCTGCCGGGGATCGAGGCCGGTCGCTCCCCGGACGATCGCCATGTCGTAGCGGTACTCCCAGTTCTGCGGGTCGCGGTTGATCGCGTTCTGGATCTGCGTCGTCGCCAGCCGGCGGTGGCCGTAGCGCGCATCGCAGTACCCGAGGATCTCGAACGGCTCCGCCCGGGCGCCGACGTAGGAGATCGACTTCAGTGCGCTGGCCACCGCCGCGTGGCAGTTGCCGGCGCGCAGCGATGAGGCCGCGTGGTTGAGGTTGAGCTGGGAGAGGCCGACCTGGGCCGGAAGCACGGCGGCCACCGCGATCCCCACCATGATCAGGATCCGCGCCAGCCGGCTCGGCACGGGGAGGAGGGGACGCGTCCGCCGGCCCCGGGCGAGCGCGAGGCCGCCGGCGGCGAACAGCCACCAGGTCGTGGCCGTGAGCTCCCAGTCCCAGTCGACGCCGGCGTGGATCATCCAGCAGATCCCGGCCGCGAACAGGGCCGCCGCGACGGCGCGGTCGGGGCGGCGGCCGCGCTTGGCGGTGGCGCGCAGGCCAAGCGTGCCGACCACCGTCAGCAGGCAGACGCCGAGCAGGGCCAGGCCGACCGTGCCGAGATCGGACATCGCCCCGAGGTAGACCGAGTGGGCGTTGACCACGTCGAGGGCGTTCGGACGGTGAACCGCCCAGCGCACCTGGTAGGTCCCCGCGCCCGAGCCGTGGAGGGCGTCGGCGCTCCACGTGTCGGCGGCCACGTCCCACAGCGCAAGGCGGTCCTCGTTGGCCGGGTCGGCCAGCCGGTCGCGGATCGGCTGGCCGGTCCCGGCCTGCTTCGACGAGAGGAAGCGGTGGTACTGCGCCGCGACCTGGTGGGGGAGGTGGAAGGCGACGGCCGCCCCGACCGCGCCGACGACCAGGACCGCGACGAACGCCGACCCCACCACCTTCCTCGTGCGGGGGGTCAGGCCCGTCCACCCGCGACGGGCGTCCGCGCTCGAGAGGACGGCGCGGAGCACGATCGACCCGAGGCAGCTCAGGCCGACGACGATCGCCAGGTGGCGGCCCTGGACGACGGCCGCGGCGCCGGTCGGGTCGGCGCCCGCGAGCGCCGTCGCCGAGTAGGCCCCGGCGCACGCGAAGGCGGCGCCGGCCGCGCCGGCCAACAGCGAGGAGAAGAGGGCGGGCGCCCGGCAGAAGGCGCAGAGGACGACGAGCCCGACGATCCCGGCGACGATCGCGCCCCGCGAGAAGGTGAGGACGAGCGTCGCGGCGAGCAGCGGCACCGCCCCGACCAGCGCGATGCGCAGCGGCCGGGAGACCCGCTCGGCGCCCGAGAGACCGAGGCAGAGGATGATGCCGAGCGCGGCGAGGATCCCCGCCGCGTTCCAGTAGCTCGCCGGGTAGGAGAGCCGGTAGTTGGCGAACGGCGCCACCGTCGGGAAGGTGTGGGGCAGCGTCCGCGTCAGGAACCCGGCCGCCGAGACGACGACGCACCCGAGCCCGACGCCCCCGGCGATCGCCGCCAGCCGCCCCCGGCGCCGCACGAGCGACCCGAAGAGGACGAGCGCGGTCAGGTAGAGCAGCGCCCGATTGGCCTCGAGCACCGCTCGGCCCGGGGCGTGCGACCAGCTCGAGGAGATCAGCGTCCAGATCACGAACAGCCCGAGCGCCGCCACCGCGACGCCGCTGCGCCGGCTGAAGCCCTCGAAGGGATGCCGGGCCAGCCCGACCCGGAGGATCAGCGCGACGTCGAGGCCGACGGCGACCAGCGACATCGAGTCGGGGAAGTAGCCCCCGCCGCTGAAGCCGAGGTAGCCCGTGACCGCGGCGACCCCGACGACGAGCGCGGCCTGCGTGGCCAGGTCTCCCCGGACGGCGCCCCCCGGGCGCGCCGACGCCGGCGGCGCCGACGCCGAGCGCCGCCGCCGCACCGTCGGTTCGGCGGGCCCTACGCCTAGATTCACTGCCCCCCCGTCTCTCCGCATCCCTGCGCTCCGAAGGCTTCGACCGGTCATAGGAGTCGCCGCTCGCCCGACGTGAGCCCGGCCTCGGGATCGAGTCGGTCCCCGGGCCCGTGGCGACGCGCCCGCGAGCCTACCAGCCCCGCTTATCGGCCGGCGGAGCCCGTGCCCGCCGCGCCCGTCGCCGCGGCATCGAGGACGCCGAGCACCGCGCCGACGTGGCGCGCGGTGGCGAAGCGCGCCAGCGCGACGCTCCGCGCCGCGTCGGCCATCCGCCGGGCCGCGGCCGGGTCGCCCAGCAGCCGGTCGATCGCCTCGGCCCAGGCGTCGGCGTCGCCGGGCGGGGCCAGGAGCCCGGTGACGCCGTGCTCGAGGAGCTCGGCCGGCCCGCCCTCGGACGTCGCGATCACCGGCGTGCGCATCGTCATCGCCTCGGCCACCGAGCGCCCGAAGGGCTCGGCGCTCGAGGGGACGATCAGGATGTCGAGCGCCGTGAGCACCTCGGGGATGTCGTCGCGCTCGCCGAGGAAGGCGACCTCGCCGGCCAGGCCGAGGCTGCCGACCAGCTCGTGGAGGCCGCGCAGGAAACCGGGGTTGTCGAGGCTCGTCTCCGGGCCGGAGAACTTGACGTCGCCGACCACGAGCAGCCGCGCCGCCGGGTGGCGGTGGCGGACGTGGGCCAGGGCCGCTGACGGCGGTGTCGTGGCCCTTCCACGGCGTGATCTGGCCGACGATCCCGATCAGCGGCTCCTGCGGCCCGGCGCCGAGCCGGCGGCGGCACTCGTCGCGGTCGTAGGCGGCGGGGTCGAAGCGCCGCTGGTCGACCGCGTTGTCGATCACGCTGAGCGAGTAGCCGTTGACGCTCCCGAAGCGCTCCTTGACGTACTCGGAGATCGCGATCAGCTCGGCCGAGCTCCGCCGCAGGGTCTGCTTGACCGCGGCCGCGGTCGTGTTCATCGGCAGGACGTCGCGGACGTGGACGGCGGCCGGTCGGCCGCCGAGCGCCCCGGCGAGGCCGGTGATCAGCCCGGCGCGGACCGAGTTGGCGTGCAGCACGCTCGCCCCCTGCGCCCGGGCGATCCGGTTCACCGCGACCGCCGCGGCGCCGATCTCCGCGAGCGCCCGCCCGGTGCGCACCGGGTGGAGGCGGAAGCTCGCCGTCGTCGTCGGGATCGCGTGGACGGGCAGGCCGAGGTTGCGCACGGCGATGGCCAGCGGGCCCTCCGGGCAGGCGACGCCGAGCTCGACCTCGGGCGGCATCGCGGCCAGCAGCGTCAGCAGCGAGTGCTCGCCGCCGCTGATCGTCGCCGTGTGGGAGACATGGAGGACCTTCAGAGCGGTCATTGCGCCTCGAGCCACAGGCCGAGGGTCAGCGCCGGCCAGAGCGTCGGCGTCCGGTCGCCGACGCCCGCGAGGTGCTCGTCGACCACGACGCCGAGCGCGCCGCGGTCGAGCCAGCCGTCGCGGCACGCCCGCCCGTCGAGCAGGTGCGTGGTCAGCGCCTCGCGCAGGGGCCCGCTCAGCCAGTCGGCGGTCGGCACGCGGAACGCGGTCTTCGCCGGGCCTTCGTGGAGCTCGGGGACCGCCCGGGCCAGCAGCGCACGCAGGACGCGCTTGCCGCCACCGCCGGTGTGGAGCGCGGGGGCGACGCCGGCCGCGAGCTCGGCGAGCCGGCGGTCGAGGAAGGGCGTGCGCAGCTCGAGCGAGACGAGCATGCTCGCCCGGTCGGCCTTGACGAGCACGTCGTCGGCCAGCCACCGGCCGCGGTCGAGGGCCATGAACCGGCCGCTCGTCGAGCTCGCCTGCGAGCGCCCCATCACCCCGAGCGCGTCGGCGGCGGCGTCGAACCCCGGCGCGTCGAGCAGCGCCGGCCCCCAGACGCCGCGCATGTCCGGCCAGCGGCCGTCGGTCACCCAGCGCAGGTGGCGGTCCACCGCCTCGGCCGGGCGCACGACGTCGACCAGCCGCCGGCCCCGCCCCGACAGCGCGAGCTGCTCCATCACCCGCGCGCCCGGTGCTGAGCACCGGGGCGGGGACCACCCGGCCGAGCGCCACCGACCTCTCGAGCCAGCGGTAGCGCGGATAGCCCCCGAACAGCTCATCAGCCCCCTCACCACCGACGGCGACCGTCACATCCTCGCGGGCGAGGGCCGATACGGCGTGGAGCGCGATCAGCGCCGGGTCGGCCAGCGGCTGGTCGAGGGCCCCGATCACCGCCGGGAGCCGCTCGCGGACGTCGTCGCCGGTCAGGCTGACCTCGCGGTGGCGCGTGCCGAGGACCTCGGCGACGTGGCGCGCCCGACCGGTCTCCGACACGGCGCCAGCGTCGTAGCCGACGGTGAACGTCCGCACCGGCTCGGCGCTCGCTCGGGCGGCGAAGGCGGCGACGAGCGTCGAGTCGAGGCCGCCGGAGAGGAGCACCCCGAGCGGGACGTCGGCGATCAGCCGCCGGCGCATCGACTCGGCGAAGGCGCCCGACACCTGGTCGACGAGCGTCTCCAGCGGCGCGTTGGCCGCCGGCTCGCGGTCGGGCAGCGACCAGTAGCGCGAGACGACCGGCTCGGGGCGCTCGGCGCTCCACACCAGGCGGTGGGCCGGGGCGAGCTGGGCGATCCCCCGGCGGGCGCTGAGCTCACCGGGGACGTAGCCGAGCGTGAGGAAGGCGCCGATCGACCGCGGGTCGAGCGCGGGGTCGGCGGCGAGGCCGCCGCGCAGGGCTCCGAGCTCCGAGGCGAAGGTGATCTCGCCGCCCGCCGCCGCGTAGAACAGCGGCTTCTCGCCGAAGCGGTCGCGCGCGAGCAGGAGCCGCCGCCGCGGGCGATCCCAGATCGCGAAGGCGTACATGCCGTCGAGGGCGTGGACGAGCTCCGGCCCCTGCTCCTCGTAGAGGTGGACGAGGACCTCGGTGTCGGTCGCGGTGGCCAGGCGGTGGCCGCGCCCGCGTAGCCCGTCGCGGAGCTCGCGGTGGTTGTAGATCTCGCCGTTGAGGACGGCCCAGACGGAGGCGTCCTCGTTGGCCAGCGGCTGGTGGCCGCCGGCGACGTCGATCACGCAGAGGCGCCGCGCGCCGAGCGCGAGCCCGGCGTCGGGGTCGAGGTAGGTGCCCTCGTCGTCGGGCCCGCGATGCACGAGGGCGCCGTTCATCGCGCGAACGGCGGTGCCCCGGGGATCAGCGCTGGAGCCGCAGATGCCGCACACGACGCGCAAAGGTACCGGCGTAAGCGGGGATCAGGTCTCCTCGTAGGCGTAGGAGTAGTAGCCGTAGTCGGACTCGCGGCCCGGCTTGAGGCCGGTGACCACGACGCCGGTCGTCCGGCTCGGCAGGTGCGACAGCGCCTCCTTGACCGCGCGCGCCTGGTCGCGCGTCGTCTGGTCGACGCGTATGCACAGCAGCACGCCGTCGACGAGCGGGATGATCTCGAGGGTGTCGGACACCGACAGCAGCGGCGGCGTGTCGAGGATGATCGACTCGTAGGTTCGCGACAGCTCCGTGAGCAGGTCGCCGAAGCGCTTGGAGCCGAGCAGCTCGGCCGGGCGGATCGACTGTCCGCCCGAGGCGATCACCGCGAGCCTGCCGGCGCCGCGATCGACCGCGGGTCCGTCGCCGTTGGTCGTCGCCGCGGCCTGCGTGAGCGCGACGGTCTGGACGATCTGGGCCATCGTGGCCTCGCCGGCCAGGTATTCGCTGATCCCCGGGCTGCGCGCGATCGGCAGCCGGTCGGCGAGGACGGGCCGGCGCAGGTCGCACTCGAGCAGCAGCGTCGCCTTGCCGGCGGCGGCGTTGGCGGCGGCCAGGGAGGCGGCGACCGTCGACTTGCCCTCCGCCGGGAGCGGGCTGGTGACGAGGATCGTCTTGATCGGCCGGTCGACGTCGAGGAAGGCGATGTTGGTGCGCAGCACGCGGAAGCTCTCGACGTCCTGCTCGGTCATCGGGCCCTGGCCGTTGGCCATGTAGGCGGCGCTGCCGAGCGCCTCGACGCGGACCGAGCCGACGACCGGCATATCGAGCGTGTCCTGGACCTCGCCGAGGTCGCGCAGCCGCCGGTCGAGCGAGTTGCGCAGGAACGCCACGCCGATCCCGAGGATGAGGCCGATCAGGCCGCCGAAGATCGTGCTGAGCACCGGCTTGGGCGAGGACGGCGACGACGGGACCGTGGCCGGGTTGGCGAGCCGCGCCGGCGTCGCGCTCGTGCTCAGGGTCTGCAGCGTCGTGAAGCGGTCGAGCAGGCTCCCGAGCGCCAGGTCGGTGCCGGCTCCGGGCTTGCCGGTGTTGCGGAGCGTCTGGTACTGGTGCTGGACGCTCTGCGCGGTGGCGGCGAAGCGGGCGCGCTCGCTGCCGGTCTGGCGGGCCACCGCGACGTTGGCCACGTCGTTGGCCAGGGCGGCGGCGAAGCTCGGGTCGCCGGCCGTCGCCTGCACGGTGACCAGGGTGCTCGAAGCGTCGACGCTCGTGGCCAGCAGCGCCTGGAGCTGGGCGAGGGTGAGCGGGGTCCGCAGGTCCTGGCGCACGCGCGCGAGCACGCTGTTGGAGGTCATCGTCGAGGCGCCCTCGGCGGCGAGCTGCGCCGCCGTCAGCGTCGAGAGCGAGTTCAGGCCGACCGCGGCGTTGTTGTTGCTCTCCTCCTGGAAGCTCACCTGGGCGGACGCGACGTACTTGGCCTTCTGGGAGAAGCTCAGGCCGGCGGCGATCCCGGCGCAGAGGACGGTGACGGCGACGATCGTCCAGCGGTTGTAGCGCAGGACACGCAGGTAGTCGCGTAAGGTGCCTTGGCGGGTGTCGCTCATCAGTGTGGTCCGAGGAGAAGTGTGACCGGAACGCGCCGACGCCGCCGCCCGCGGGATCCGTGCGTCACGGGAACGCGCGTTTATCGACCCGGCGAGCCGACGGAGGATAGCAGCGGGACCCGTGCCCCCGCGGAGCCTTGCCATGCCTGACGATCCGCCCGCCAACGGGCTTCCCAAGGATGTCGTGCTCGTCCACGACTACCTCAACCAGCGCGGCGGAGCCGAGCGCGTCGCGCTCGAGTTGGCGGGGATCTTCCCCTCGGCGCCGCTCTACACGTCGCTCTACCGGAGCGGGTCGACCTTCCCGGAGTTCGCGGCGCTCGACGTGCGGACGACCTTCATGGACCGGATCCCGATCGACGGCCGCTTCCGGATGCTCTTCCCGCTCTACCCGGCGGCCTTCCTCTCGCTGGGGTCGATCGACGCCGAGCTGGTGATCTCGAGCTCGAGCGGCTGGGCCCACGGGGTGCGCACGACGCCGCGCGCCTTCCACGCCGTCTACTGCTACACGCCGGCGCGCTGGCTCTACGGCGAGTACCCGTCGGGGGGGATGGGCGAGCGCCTGCTGGCGCCGTTCGCCGGCGCCTTCCGCCGCCTCGACGTCCGCTCGGCCGGGCGGGCCGACCTCTACATCGCGATCAGCGAGATCGTGGCCGACCGGATCCGCCGGCGCTACGGGCGCGAAGCGCCGGTCGTCTACCCGCCGGTCGACATCGAGCGCTTCACCCCGCGGCCGCGCGGCGAGCGGCTGCTCGTGGTCTCGCGCCTGCTGCCCTACAAGCGAGTCGATCTCGTCGTGGACGCGGCTACGCGGGGTGGCATCGGGCTCGATGTGGTGGGCACTGGGCCGGCCCTAGCCGACCTGCGCCGGCGCGCCGGACCGACCGTGCGGTTTCTCGGGCGCCTGCCCGATGCCGAGGTCACCGCGCTCTTCGAGGCGTGCCGGGCCTTCTGCCTGCCGGGGGTCGAGGACTTCGGGATCGCCCCAGTCGAGGCCAACGCCGCCGGCAAGCCGGTGGTGGCCTTCGCCGGGGGGGGCGCGCTCGAGACGGTCGCCGACGGCGTGACCGGGACCTTCTTCGCCCGGCACTCGGTCGACGCGGTGCTCGCGGCGATCGGCCGGGCCGACGCGATCACGACCGCGCCGGAGGAGATCGCCCGGCAGGCGGTGAGGTTCTCGCGCGAGACGTTCCGCCGCCGGCTGACCGCGGTGCTCGTCGAGGCGGTCGCGGCGCGGCGGTTGGCCGACGGAGGGGGAGCGCGGGGGCAGCCGCGCGTGGGATCGGGGCGTTCGCCGGGCGCCGCCGCTCGTAGGAGCCGGGCGGATCGGCCGGCGCTCGGGCGGTCGCGGGGCGGCGCTCGTAAGATCACCGGTCCGTGCCCGTTCACCCGCATCTGGAGGAGGACTCCGGCCGATGAGCTCCGGGCTGTCGGGGCCGGTGCTCGTCGCCGTGCTGCTCTTTCTCTACCTGGCGGCGTGGTGCTTCAGCAACCGGCGGGTCGACGTGTCGCTGGCCGCGCTCGGCCTCTACCTGGGCCTGCTCGACGGCTACCTGAAGCTCCGGACCGGGAGCTCGGCGCTGACGCTGGCCCGCGACGTCCTCGTGGCGGCGATCGCCGGGGGGGCGCTGCTGCGGGCGACTGGTCTCCCACCGCCAGCTCCCGCTGCCGCCGCTCGGCGGCCTGGTGCTCGGGTTCGTCGCCGTGGTCATCGTCGAGCTCTTCAACCCGGCCGGGCCCGGCCTGGTCGTCGGGGCCGGCGGGATCCGCCAGCACCTCGAGTTCGTGCCGCTGTTCTTCCTCGGCTTCGCGTTCATGCGCGAGGACACCCAGGTCCACAAGCTGCTCGTGATCCTCGTGGTGTGCGCGGCGGCCGGCGGGGTCGTCAGCCTGATCCAGTCGCGCCTCACCCCCGACCAGCTCGCGGCGTGGGGCCCGGGCTACGCGGAGCGGGTGCTCGGCACGGGTCCGTTCGCGGGGGCAGCCCGGGTCTCCTTCGACGCGGCGGGCAATGCCTCGGTGCGGCCGTTCGGGCTGGGGTCGGACCTCGGGGGCGGGGCGGTGGCCGCCGACCTGGCGTTGCCGGCGCTGATCGCGCTGCTGATGGTGGCGAGGACCCGGACGCGGCTCTGGCTGATGCCGGTCGCCGGGGGGATCGGCCTGGCGATCGCGACCTCGGGGACGCGGGCGGCGCTGGTCACCGTCGTCGTCTCGATGCTCGCCTTCGGGGTGATCGCCGCGGCGTCGCGCAATGCCGGGCGCGTGGTCGCCGGCCTGGCCATCGTGGCGCTCCTGATCTATGCGGCGTTCTCCTATCTCGGCCCGAGCAACAGCACGGCGCGGCGGGCGCAGAGCATCAGCCCGGGGAAGATCGTCTCGACGTTCTCCTCGGAGCGGGGCAGCAGCGTGAGCAAGTTCGGCGACTACGCGTCGAGCTACCCGCTCGGGTTGGGAGTCGGGTCGGTGGGGCCGGCGGCGGTGGCTCTGGGCAGTCACCCGGGGGGGCAGACGCTCAACACGGAGACGGAGTGGAACTTCCTGGTCATCGAGGTCGGCATCGCGGGGCTCGGGCTGTACGTGCTGCTCAACCTCCGGCTGATGGGGTTGGCGCTGACGCGGATCCGCCGGGTCGCCGACCCGGCGATGCGGTTGCGGCTGGCGGCGCTGGCGTCGCCGCTGTTCGGGCTCGGGGTGGCCGGGTTCGCCGGGGTGACGACGGCGTCGGTCCCGCCGGCGCCGTACTTCTGGTTCGTGGCCGGGGTGCTGAGCTACTGGCTGCTGGGGGCCGGGCGCGTCGAGGCGTCGTCGGCGGTGGCGGGGGCGGCGGCGGGCGGTCCGGGTGTGGGCGGTGCCGGTGCGGGCGGCGCTGGTGCGGGCGGTGCGGGCGGCGCTGGACCGGGTGGTGCGGGTGGCGGCGGTGCGGGTGGGGGGGAGCGTGGGGGGCCGCCGGCGGTGGGTCCCGGGCGGCCGGCGCCGGTCGGGCGCGAGCCGGTCCTTCGATCGTCGCCGGCGCGGCCGGGATGAGCTGCCGGTGGGGGTGAGCGGCCGCCGGTCGGGGGCGACGTACCTCCTCACCGCCGAGGTCGGCCATCCGTTCATCCCGATGGTGCGCCGGCTCGTCGAGGAGCAGGGCGTCCGGTCGGTCTGCGACTTCGGGGGCGGCGCCAACCCGGTGCTCTCTCTGGACTTCGTCGAGCGGCTCGGCCTGCGCTACCTGATCGTCGACCGATAGGCCGAGGAGCTGGCCAAGACGCCGGAGGGCTACTCGACCGCGGGTGGTCGACCTGATGGCGCCGGGGGCCGACCTGGGCGGGGAGCCGTTCGACATGGTGGTGAGCAAGTTCGTGGCCGAGCACGTGGCCGACCCGGCGGCCTTCCACGCAGCGGTCTGGCGGGCCCTGCGGCCTGGCGGGCTGGCGGCGCATTTCTTCCCGACCCTGCCGTCTCCGCCGTACGCGGTCAACCGGCTGATCAGCGGCGCGCCGAGCCGGCGTCTCCTCGAGCTGCTGCAGCCGGGATCGCGTGGCCGGGGCGGCCGCGAGCGGCCGTTCCCGGCCTACTACCGTTGGTGCGCGGGGCCGTCGCGGCGCCAGTACCGGCGGTTGGCGTCGGAGGGCTTCGAGGTCGTCGACTACGTGGTGCTCGTCGGGCATCGCTACTACGAGCGGTTCCCGCGGGTCCAGCGGGCGGCCGACGCGCTGTCGCGGCAGGCGCTGCGGCTGCGACACCCGGCGATCTCCACCTACACTACGCGTCGGTGGTGCTGCGCCGGCTTTGACGCTCGACAGTCGCGCTGCCGCGGCGAGGTGCGCGGCGGCGTGCGCATTCTCGCCCGCGCCCGCCGCCCCGGCAGCTCGACTAGCTGGGAAATGCGCGATGACCGTCCTCTGACGGCGACAGGAGCGCTTCGACGTTCGGTGAGCACAGCGTGTCGACGTTCGCCCGGATCTTTTCGTCCGACCAGTCCCACCACCGCAGCGCGAGCAGTCGCTCGATCTCGGCGTCGCTGAAGCGGCGTCGAATCTCGCGAGCCGGGTTGCCTCCGACGATGGCGTAGGGCCGCACGTCGGCGGTCACGACAGCTCCGGCTGCGACGATCGCGCCATCCCCGATGGTCACGCCATCGATGACGGTGACGTCGCGCGCGAGCCAGACATCGTTTCCGACGATGATCGGCCGCGGCGGTAACGGGTGGCCATCTTCGCCGGCGCCGGGTATTCCGAACGCGATGCGCAGCGGGAAGGTGGTGATCCACTCTGAGTGGTGGCGACCACCGGCGAGGAACTGGACTCCCGGCGCGATGGAGCAGAACCCGCCGATCTGAATGTTCGGGCGAGGGCCTTCGCTGGCGACAACGTGGATCGCCGGCGACATCCACGTGCCGTAGGAGTGGCGGCCGACGGCGGCGAGCCCTAGCGTGACGGCCTCGTCCAGTCGAAGTCTCCCGGTGGGCGCGCGGGTCGCCGGATCGATCGTGAACTCCGGGCCTCGTCCGAGCAGGCGTTTGATCCGCTCTCGCACGCGCAGAGCCTACCGGCGGCTGCGGCTCTGCTGAGAAGGGGAGATATTCCCGAGGTCCTCGTCTGCGCGGGTGCGCTACGAACGACTCCGGCGTCGCTCATCCGGCCGAGCGCCGGTCACTGGGGCCGGGAATGCTCTGGCGGGTGGGGCATGAGGATCGCCGCGGCCTCGTCCGGCGTCAGGCGCGGGTACAGCGCTCGAATCGCCCCGACGGCGACCGCGCCTCCGACGACTTGGGCTGCGATGTACGCCGGGGCGGAGGTGGGTGCGATGCCGGCGAACGTGTCGGAGAACATCCGCCCGATCGTGATCGCCGGATTGGCGAAGCTGGCGGAGCTGGTGAAAAAGTAGGCGGCGCCGATGTAGGCGCCGACCGCGGCCGCCGCCGATGCGGCTCGGTCGGTCCGCGTCAGCGCGAAGATGACGAGCAGCAGGCCGAGGGTGGCGATCACCTCGCCGAGGAGGTGCCCGCCGGTCACGCGGTGGTGAGCGGAGATGCTGACCGCGGCCCCTCCGTACATCACGTTGGCGGCGATCGTGCCCGTGACGCAGCCGGTGACCTGGGCGGCGAGGTAGGCGGCGGCGCGGTGCCAGGAGAGGCCGCCGAGGACGGCGTCGACGAAGGAGACGACCGGATTGAAGTGTCCGCCGGAGACCGGCCCGAACATGAGGATGATCGCGTAGAGGCCCGCCGCGGTCGCCGCCGCGCTCTCGAGCAGCTCGAGGCCGGTGTTGCCGGGGGAGAGCTGCTGCGCGGCGATCCCCGAGCCGACGACGATCGCCGCGAGGAAGGCGCTGCCGAGCCATTCCGCGAAGAGGGGGCGCCAGGGGACGGGCATCGCGCGGCCGACTGTATCCATTGACAATCGTCACTTCAAGCGATATACGTGCATTGATGGGCATCGATCTGCAGCTCTCGCCGAAGCAGAAGCGCGCCGCGGGCGAGCGGTGCTGCGAGCCGATCGTCTATCCGGAGGTCGAGCGCCAGCAGGCCGAGTCGCTGGCCCGGGTCGCCAAGGCGCTCGGCGACCCGGTGCGCCTTCAGTTGGTGGACGTGTTGCGCAAGCACGCCGGCAAGGTCTGCGTCTGCGAGCTCGTGCCCCTCTTCGACCTCGGTCAGCCGACCGTCTCCCACCACCTCAAGGTGCTCCGTCACGCTGGCATCGTCGGCTCCGAGCGCCAGGGCCTCTGGGCCTACTACTACGTCATCCCCGACGCCTTGGAGGAGCTGTCCGCATGGCTGAGCTGACCGACATCCGCGAAACCGTCCGCGCCCGCTACGCCCGCGCCGCCGCCGCGGCTGCCCGCGGTGCCTACGGAGGCGCCCGGGCGCTCGAGGCCGAGACCGGCTGCTGTGGACCCGGCAGTGGCGACACTCCGACGGCGGGCGGCGTCGCCTTCGGCGGGGTGCTCTATGGCGACGAGGAGGCCGCCGGTACGCCCGCGGCCGCGGTGGCGGCCTCGCTCGGCTGCGGCGTCCCGACCGCGGTCGCCGACCTCCACGAGGGAGAGATCGTCCTCGACCTCGGCTCGGGCGCCGGCGCCGACGTCCTGATCTCGGCGCGTCGGGTCGGACCGACCGGCCGGGCGATCGGCCTCGACATGACCGACGAGATGCTCGCGCTCGCGCGTGTCAACGCGGCGCGGGCCGGCGTCGAGAACGTCGAGTTCGTCAAGGGCTACCTCGAGCAGTTGCCGCTCGCCGACGCGAGCGTCGACGTGGTGATCTCCAACTGCGTGATCAACCTCTCCGGCGACAAGGCGCGGGTCATCCGCGAAGCCGCCCGTGTCCTGCGCCCCGGCGGCCGCCTCGCCGTTTCCGACGTCATCGCCGACGCCGCGATGGACGAGGCCACCCGCGCCGACATGGCCGCCTGGACGGGCTGCGTCGCCGGCGCGCTCACCGACCCGGAGTTCCGCGCCGCGCTCGAGGCGGCCGGCTTCACCGACGTCGACATCCGCGAGACGCATCGCGTGCACGAGCACGCCGCCTCGGCGATCATCCGCGCGCGCAAGCCGGCGCCGTCGGCGTGCTGCGACTCCACCGCGCTGGCGACGTGCTGCGACCCCGGGGCCAAGGACGACTGCTGCGGCAGTGCTGCTCCGCCCGCGAGTTGCGCGTGCTCTCCTGCGACGCCCGAGCCTCAGCCAGAGGTGTTGGGCACAGCCGGGTCGCCCGCCTGCGCGTTGCCGGCGGCCGAGTTGGCGCCGCGCGTCGCGCTGATCACCGCGATCGGTCGCGAGAGCCTCGCCGACCGAGAGGTCGGCGCTGAGCGCGCCGTCCTGCGCTTCCGCGCCGCCGACGCCACGCGTTCGGGCCTGACGGCGATCGTCGCCGCCGAGGCGGAGTGCTGCGGGTTCCTGTCGCTGGACCTGCGCGACGACGGTGACGCCATCACGCTCACCATCGAAGCCCCTCCGGGCGGCGAACCGGTAATGCGGCCGCTCGTGGCCGCGTTTGCTACCGGCTCGGCGGATCGGCATTCAACGCCGCGGCAACCCGGCGCGCCATGATCGGCCAGTCGAAGCGCGTCGCGTAGAGCTCGCGCCCGGCCTCGGCGCTCGCCCGCAGCCGGCCGGGGTCGTCGAGCAGAGCGAGCGTGGCGCGGACGAAGGCGTCGATGTCGCCGACCGGCGTGAGCGTGAGCGCCCGCGGGTTGCCGGTGAGGACGTGATCGGTCTCGGGGCCGTAGAGGCCGACCACCGGGAGGCCGTGGGCGAGCCCCGCCATCAGCGTGGTCCTCCGCGTCGAGAGCCCGTCGGTGAACGGGAGGAGGAGGACGTCGGCCGCGCGGAGCCGGACCGACAGCTCGTCGCCGTCGAGGTGTCCGGGCGTCTCCACGGCGATCTCCGGACGCAGGTCGAGCTCGGGCGCACCGAGCCCGAGGTTGAGCACCTTGACCGCAGCCGGTCCTCTCGCCTCGGCGAGACGCTCGATCGCCGCCGTGGCGAACTCGAGGGCCCGGCTCGGGTGTCCGGTCCCGAACAGACAGACGACGATCGCATCGCCCGAAAGCCGCAGGCGGCCGCGCGCGTCGGCGCCGGTGATCTCGACCGGCGTGATGTTCGAGGCGACCGGCACGTGCACGGCGTCGTGCCCGACCTTGCGGACGAGGGCCTCGGTCGCCGCGAGCACGACGTCGGCCACTCGCAGCAGCGCGGCGAGCTGCGCGTGCTGGTAGGAGCCCATCAGCGCCGAGCGCCAGCTCGCCCGGCCGCGGTCGCCGGGGCCGACCCAGGCCTCGTGAACCGAGACGGCCAGCGGGGCGCCGGTCCGACGGCGGAAGCTGATCGCCTCGGCGAGGAGCCCGGGCGCGACGCCCCAGCGGCCGTAGGCGAACGGGTTGTACTGGAGGAGGATCCACCGCGGGTCGGCGACCAGCGCTCGCGCGCTGGCGAGGCCGTCGGCCACGTATCGCGTGGCCACGCCCGACTCACAGAGGGCGTCCACCAGCCGGCGGGAGTACTCGTCGATCGCGTCGGCGCGCACCGACTTGCGGTACACGACCAGGCCGGGCCGCAGTGCCGCCGTCAAGCGCCCGCGGCCGCCGGGAGGATCACGAAGTTCGAGCCGTTGGGGACCTCGGCCCAGTCGAGCCCCGACAGCGCCCGGACGTCGTAGTCGAGCTCCCCGAGGAGGGCGACGCTCCGCTCGGTCGAGGTCGCGTACTCGCCGCAGAGCTCGATGTAGAGGACCGGCCGGTGCTCGGCCAGGATCGACCGCGCCCCCTCGAGCACCTCGGCCTCGAACCCCTCGACGTCGATCTTGATGAGCTCGGGCGGGCGCTCGCGGGCCTCGGGGATGTCGTCGAGCCGGCGGATGTCAACCGGCTCGCCCGCGCCGTCGCCGCCGCCGACCAAGGACGCGTTGCCGGTGCTCCGCGAGACCTGATGGAGCACCGCGTCGGCAACGGCGCTTCCGCAGCCGAGGTTGAGCGCGACCACCTGGTCGAGGCGGTTGCGCTCGATGGTAGCCCGGAGCTTGGCGAAGGCCCGCCGGGCCGGCTCGAAGGCGACCACGCGCCCGCCCGAACCGGTCTGGGCGGCGAACATGGCCGCGTAGAAGCCGAGGTTGGCGCCGATGTCGAAGACAGTGGCACCCTCGGCGACGAGCGGTCCGAGGACGGCCCGCTCCTGGGCGAGCCACTCCTTCTGGCGGAGGTGGTAGAGCACCTCCTGGTCGTCGCCGTCGTCGGTGAACGGAAGCTCGGCCCATCCGTAGTCGACCCACAGCACCTCGGCGCCGGCCCGACGTCGCCGGGCGCGGAGCTCGAGCCGCTTGGCCTCCCGCCCGACCTTGCCGCGGAGCCGCTCGGCCAGCGCGGCGGCCGGCGGAGCGCTCACGCCGCGCCGCGCTGCCAGAAGAACCCGGTCCAGTCGATCCACTGAATCGGGTCGTCGATTCCGTGGCGCGTGCGGTAGTCATCGACGGCCTGCCGGCACGGGCCGAGGGCCCCGTCGTCGACGACGACGAAGCCGCCGGGGGAGAGCTGCGGATAGAGATTCTCGAGGGCGTCGATCGTCGACTCGTACATGTCCCCGTCGAGGCGGATCAGCGACCACGTGACGCCCGAGACGCTGGGCAGCGTCTCGCCGAACCAGCCCTCGAGGAAGCGGACCTGGTCGTCGAGCAGCCCGTAGCGCCGGAAGTTGTCCTTGACGGCGACGAGCGGGACGGCGAGCTCGGAGAACCGGTGGTGCTCGTCCCCCGCGTCGGCCGGGAAGCCCTCGCCGGGCTCGGGCAGCCCGCGAAAGGAGTCGGCCACCCACACCGTCCGGTCGCTGACCTCGAGCGCCCGGAGCACCCCGCGCATGAAGATCGACGCGCCGCCGCGCCAGGTGCCCGTCTCGATCAGGTCGCCCGGCACCGCCGTGCGGACGATCTGCTCGACGCAGGTCTGGAGGTTCTCGAGGCGGGCCAGCCCGATCATCGTCTCGCCGGTCAGCGGCCACACCCGGCCCTCGGCGAGCCTCGCCGGAGCGCAGCGCCGGGCAAGCTCCCAGTCACGTGCCCGCAGAACCCGGGTGACCGCCTGCATGGCCGCGTTCTTCAGCGGCGACGTCCCCGGGTAGGGCTTGGTGTAGACCTCCTGGTGGACGGTCGCGGTCAGCGCGCCCTTCAGGAGGTTGAGGTAGTCATCGGCAAGACTGCCGGGCACGATGAGGGAGACCTCGGCCGGGGCAACCGCCGCCGTGTTCGTTTCGTCCTCTGTGCTGTCGTCTGTCGTCATGGCGGGACGCCGGCTCCGACGTCCGGTCCGGTGAAGAGTAGACGCTCGGTGCGTGCCGGCGCGGCCGCGAGGTTTCGCCGAGGACTGCGACGCGCGAGCCCAGCTCGCCGCCTATGGGCTCCTGGCAACCGCTGCCACTTCGGACGCTATGCTTGGGGCCGTGAGCGCCCCGGCGAGCGCCGTTGGAGACGCCGCCCGGGTGCGGCACGCGGCGGGCTACGAAACCGAACGCCCCGACGTCCAGGCTCACGTCCCGCGCGACGCCCGGCGAATCCTCGACCTCGGCTGCTCCACCGGAGCGCTCGGGGCGGCGCTGAAGCGCCGGCAGGACGCGGTCGTCGTCGGCATCGAGCTCGACCCCGGCTACGCCGCGCAGGCCGCCGCCCGACTCGACCGCGTGGTCGCCGGCGACGTCGAGCGGGCGCTCGACGGCCCGGCGCCCCCGAGGCTCCCTTCGACTGCCTCGTCGCCGCGGACGTCCTCGAGCACCTCGTCGACCCGTGGCGCGCGCTCCGGCGCGCCGCCGACCTCCTCGCCCCGGGGGCCACGGTCGTCGTCAGCCTGCCGAACGTCGCCCACTACGCCGGGATCTGGCGGCTCCTCCGCCGGGGACGCTGGCCGCGCGACGACGCCGGCGTGTTCGACCGCACCCATCTGCGGTGGTTCACGCTCGACGACGGGCTCGACCTCCTGCGCCAGGCCGGCCTGCGCCCGACCACCGTCGAGCCGCGGTACTGGACCCACGGGTGGCACCTCCGCTGGCGCCAGGCGGCGGCCAAGACGCCGCTGCACCCTTTCCTGGCGCCCCAGTACGTGCTCTGCGCCCTGAAGGACGGGCCCCCGCGGACCACCGGGTAGGGCGATGGGCGCCGAGACCGCGTCACTAGACGTAGAAATCTCGATCGTCACCCTGGGCGACGTCGGCCAGCTCGCCCGGTGCGCAGTCGGCCTGCCCGCGGCCTGCGCCGGCGTCACCTGGGCCCTCACCGTGGTCGACAACTCGCCCCGCGGGCTCGATCTCCGGCCGCTCCTCGCCGGCCTGCCGGCCACGGTCGTGCGCAGCGACGGGCCGTGCGGGTTCGCCGCCAACCAGAACCTCGTGCTCGGGCCGTTGGTGGACGGACGCCGGGCTCGCTACGTCCTGATCCTCAACGACGACACCGAGCTCGACGGCGAGGCTGTCGCCCGGCTCGTCGGCCACGCCGACGCCGACCCGCGGATCGGCGCCGTGAGCCCGGCCATCCGCAACGGCGCCGGACGGCGCGAGCCCGACCGCTACGCCTGGCCGACGCTTCGCGAGGCGACGCTCGGCGCGATGCTCCCGCGGCGCACCGCGCGTCCGGCGCCGGACTCGGGCTGGCTGAACGGCGCGGCGATCCTCGTCCGCGCCGCGGCGCTCGCGCAGGTCGGCGTCCTGGACCCGTCGTTCTTCCTCTTCTTCGAGGAGACCGATCTCTGCCTGCGGTTGGTCCGGGCCGGATGGCGGCTGGCCGTGTGCCCGAGCGCCTCGCTGGTCCACCATCGCCACGGAACGACCGGGCAGGCGTCGCTGAACCTCCGGGTCGAGCAGCAGATGCTCCGCAGCCGCTACCTGTTCTTCCTCAAGCACCACGGGAGGGGATCGGCCCGGGCGCTCGCCGCGGTGACCCGCGCCGGGCTCGTGCTGCGCGCCGCCAAGGCGATCGCGCTCGGCCGCCGCTCGGGCGAGACGAGCCGCACGGCTTCCGTCCTCTGGAGTCTCGCGCGCTACGCGCCGAGCGCTCCGGCCGCGCTCGAGCGGCAGCCCGCCGAGCGGATCAGTGCATGAAGCGCCGGTAGCGCTCGAGGGTGCCCTGGGCCGCCGGGTCGCGCCGATCGACCGCGACCGCCGGGTTGCCGGCGACGATCGTCTGCGCCGGGATGCGGCCCCGGGCCACCGCCCCCGCGGCGACGACGACGCCGTCGCCGAGCTCGCTCCCCGGCAGCACGATTGCCCGGTAGGCGATCCAGGCGCCGTCGCCGACGCAGACAGGTCGGCCGCGGCCGGCGAAGCTCGGCGACTGCGGGTCGTGGTCGGCGCTCAGCAGCGCCGCCTCCGGGGAGATGTTCACCCGCCTCCCGATCGTCAGCCCACCGCGCGCGTCGAGGAGGACCCCGCCGTTGATGTTCGTCCCCTCTCCGATTCGCAGGCCGCCCCGCACGGTGACCCGCACGCCGCGCTCGATCGCGCAACGCTCGCCGACGTCGGCCCCGACGACCTGTCGCAGGACGGCGATCCGCAGCGCGTGGCCCGGCAGGCGCAGGAGCGCGTTGCAGAGCGCCAGGTACGCCGCGTAGAGGCCGTCGGCAAGCATCCCGCGCCGGAGGATATGGACGCCCGGCCGGTCGGGCGGGCCTCAGGTCCCGGGCGAGCTCGCCGGCCGGCGCCGCGCCCGCTGCGCCACCCAGGCCAGATCGGCGCGAGTCGGCACGAGGAAGGTCCACCACCGGCCGCCGAACCGGCGCCGCGCCGAGCGCAGGAGCATGGCCAGCCGGGCGCTGTAGGCGGCCAGGCTGATGTAGGCGGCCGCGATCCCCCCGTAGTCCGGGGAGCAGGAGAACGAGCGCCGGGACGGTCAGGCCGAGCCCGACGAGCTCGGCGCGCATCGTGGCCGCCGGATCATCGGCCGCGTTCAGCGCGGTCGCGAGGACGGTGACCCCGGCGAGGGGGATGCTGGCCAGCAGGAGCACGACGACCATCGGCCCGGCGTCGGCGAAGGCCGAGCCGAAGACGAAGCGGGATCCCCGGCGGGGCCAGGACGGCCAGCCCGAACGCGGCCACGGCGACGATGGCTAGGGTGACGCGGCAGGATCGCGCGGCCAGGGCGGCCTCGCCCTCGGCGACGCGCGGGTAGAGCGCGCTGCTCACGGCGACGCTGAGGCCGTAGGTCAGGGACGCGATCGAGACGGCGACGACGTAGAGCCCGAGCTCGCGCGAGGCGACGAGACCGGCCATGAGGACCTGGTCGAGGCGGACGTTCGCCACTCCGGCCACGGTGCTGAGCCAGCTCTTGGTCCCGAAGACCGCGGCCGCGCGAGACCGCGCCCGGTCGAGCACGAGCCGGCGCGTTCCCCGCAGGACGGGCAGGAGGACGGCGAGGCTGGCCATCGCGCTGAGCAGGTACACGGCCGCCGCCGTGCCGACGGTCAGCTCGCCGGCCACCGCGAGCCCGGTGATCGCGATGGCGGGCAGCACGCTCGCGAGGACCTGGGTCGTCACGAGCATGCGCCAGCGCGACTCGCCGAGCGCCACTCCGACGAGCGTCTGGAGCGCGACGCTCAGCGGCGCCAGGAACAGCCCGATCTGGAGGTAGAGGACGACGACCGGCCGGCCGCGGCCGAGCGCGTTCGAGAGCGGGATCGCCGCGGCCACGCCGACCAGGGAGCACGCCAGGGCGACGGGCAGCGCGGCCCCGAGCAGCTCCGGCAGCCGTCCGCCGCGGGCGCGCTCGCGCGCCAGCCACTGCGAGAGCCCGAGGTCGAGCAGCCACGGCGTCAGCGTCAGCACCGCGGTGATCGCGGCGAGGTCGCCGCGGCCGCGGACGCCGAGCGCCCGTGCCGTGATCGGGCCGGTCACGAAGGCGGCGAGGATGGCGATCGCGTTCACACTCGACAGCCGGCCGACGACCCACGCGAAGTTCCCGGGCGGCGGAGAGGCGACGGTGGAAAGGGCGGCGCCGTCGGGTTCAACTCCAAGCGGCGTCTGCACTGGCCGAAGGATACGGCCGCCCCGGGGCGGGTTTCGGACGGACTCTGCCCCGGCCGGCCGCGTTTATGCTGTGGCGTGATGGCCGAGCAAGGCACGGTGTCGCGCAAGCTCGCGAACGCTACTCAGCGCGCCATCCGCAACCCGGCCTGGCTTCGCGAGACCGTGCGCACCAAGCTCCGCGCCCGTGCCGACCGCGACCGCCGCTTCTCGCCCGCCGACCACCCTGAGCACCTGTGCAGCGTCGCCGAGGCGCTCGCCGACGCGTTCGGGGTCAGCGCCACCGAGTACCGCTCGCTCCAGTCGCGGATCCGCATCCCCCTCGCGCCGGCCGGATCCGTCTGGGGCGGCGGCGAGGACATCCTCAACCTCCTCGGATCGGTGGTCCTCCTCAGACGGCCGTCGGTCGTCATCGAGACCGGCGTGGCCATGCGCTTCTCGACGGCCGTGATGCTCGCCGCGATGGACGTCAACCAGGCCGGGGCGCTCCACAGCATCGACCTGCCGCCGCTCCAGGTCAACGCCGCCGAGTTCGTCGGCGAGGTGGTGGGCGGACGAGCTGCGCGGTCGGTGGACGCTCCATTTCGGACCCTCGCGAACGCTCCTGCCCGGTCTGGTCCGGAGCCTGGCCCCGTTCGATCTCTTCGTTCACGACAGCGACCACAGCTACGCCGGCCAGCAGGAGGAGTACCGCGAGGTCTGGCCGTACTTGGCCGGCGGCGCCTGCCTGATCTCCGACGACGTCTCCAATCCGGCGTTCGTCGAGTTCGCCGGGGAGGTGGGCGAGAAACCCTACCTGATGGCGCCGCCCGGACACAACGCCGCGGTCGGCCTGCTCGTCAAGTCGCGCTGAGCCGCGGCGGCCCGGACCCGGCCGACCTTGCCGAATCCGCGGACCGCCTACGAGCGCCACCCCGGCGCCCCTTCTGGTAGCGGCCCGTCAGCCGGCCGCGGGCCTCGGGAGCAGCAGTAGGTTCTCCGCCGAAGCGAACGGCGGCTCGAGGCGGCGGGGGCTCGCCACGTCGTTGGGCCGCCAGCCGGCCGACCGCCGCTGCGCCAGCTCGAAGACCTCGTATCCGAGCTCGGTCAGCGCCGACAGCTCGGCGTCGAGATCGGCCCCCCGCATCGCCAGCCAGGCGGCGCTGAACTCACCGAAGATCACCGGTCGGTCGCGCTCGAGCAGCGTTCGCCCGCCGCGCAGCACCTCGAGCTCGAAGCCCTCGACGTCCATCTTCACGAAGCTCACGCGCAGCGGGAACTCGACGTCGTCAAGCCGCTCGACCGTCACCTCGACCGCGTCGGGATCGGCGATGTCGAGCAGCGCCCCGTTCCCGCCGCCGCGCTCGCGGTAGCCGAGGCGGGCGACGCCCGGGCGCGTTCCGAGGGCCACCGGACGCACCGCGGCGACCGTGTGGAGCCCGTTGCGCTCGAGGTTGGCCTCGAGCCGGGGGACGTTGCTCGGGTTGGGCTCGAAGCACCAGAGGCGCGAGCGGCGCGATCGCGCCACGCGCGCCAGGGGCAGGCTCCAGAGCCCAAGCGATGCACCGACGTCGAGCGCGACGGTTCCGGGATCGACGTAGGGGCTGAGGAACTCGATGAGGTGGCGGTCCCATTGCCCGGTGGCAGCGACCGCCCACGTCATCACCGACCCGCGGGGCAGGCGGACCACCGATCCGTCCCAGAGACGCAGCGGCCAATCGCCGTCGAGCGCCCCCCGCCGCTCCCGCAGCCGCTTCCAGCCGAGCGCGAGGCTCGCTTTCCCCCGCGCGTCGGGCAGGGCGCGGAGTCCGGCCATCAGCCGCTGGTCGAGATCACGCTCACCTCCGGGCGTGGAGGACCGGGCGGTCGAAGTACTCACCGCCCGGGCGCGCGACGCCGGTGTTGCGCCCGACGACCTCGATCTGGTCGAAGCCGAGCTTCCTTAAGAGCTGCTCGAAGCACGGTTGGTTCGGATACCACCAGGTCGCAGTGTCGGTCCCCGGGGTGTCGCCGCCGACGTAGAGAACCGCCGGGCGCGACCCCAGCACGGTGGGCATGTACTGGGAGATCACGAGGGTTCCGCTGCATCGCGCTGCCACCGCGGCGAGCGCGCTGAGCGGGTGGAGGGTATGGAGGAGCAGGTCGCCGAGGAAGACGAGGTCGAAGCTGGCGATTCCGAGGTCGGTCTCCGGGATGTCGTAGATCGCCGCGTACCGGCGCTCGACCTGCGAGCCGAGCGCCTGGTGGCACAACCGGAACGGGCCGTCGAGAACGTAGTGATAGAAGTCGCCCTCGTCGGCGGTGTCGAACCGGTGATCGTCGTCGCTCGTGTGGGCCGACTGGCCGGCGGTCATGGCGGCGAGCTTCCTGACCGTCCCCGTTGCCTGCTCGTAGGGAAAGCGGTCGACCTGCTCGAGCGACGGGACCTCAACGGAGACGACATGGGCGCCGCGGCGCTCGAACTCGAAGGCGAAGAAGCCGGTCGCCGAGCCGACGTCCAGCACGTGCATGCCGCTCATGTCGGCGGGGAAGGCGAAGGCGTCGAGGCTCCGCCGGTAGTCGTGGGTGCCCGGGGTGACGAGGCCTCCGCCGAGGTCGACCGTGTGGTACCAGTAGTAGCGCCGCACATCGCCGAGCCCCCGCTCGGCGGCCAGTCGTGAGAACGTCTTCGCCTCGTCACGGAGGCTGTAGCGCGGGATCCGGGCGCGCAGCCGGTAGATCTGCGGGTAGGTGGCGACGGCGATCCGGTTCTTGACCAGCCGCGTCGAGTTCGCGTGCCGCAACCGATCGAGAACCACCATGGCCGGCGGAGCCTATCGCGCGCCCGTCCACAGCCGTGCCCCGGCGGGCCCGGGCGGGACCTCCACGGCGCGGTCTCGCGGCTATTCTCGCCCCATGCGCGACCGCGAACGTCCTCGCCTGCTGATCGCCACGACCGACTTCCCCCCCCGCCACGGCGGCATCCAGCGGCTGCTGCACGAGCTCGCCTCCCGGCTGGCCGCGCGGTGGCGGATCATCGTCCTGGCCCCGGCCGACGGGGACGCCCGGAGCTACGACGAGGCGGCGTCCTTCCGGGTGCTGCGCACCCGGAGCGACTGGCACGGGTCGGCGTTGGGAGTCCTCGGCGAGATGGCGCTGATGGTGGCCCGGACGCCGGCCGACGTCCTCCTGGCCGGGCACCTCAACGCCCTCCCGCCGCTGTTTGCCGCCGTGCCCCCGCGACCGAAGGTCGTCCTCGCTCACGGCAGCGAGCTCTGGGCCCCCCGCACCCGGCTGGTGGCGCGGGTCCTGGGCCGACGGGTCGAGCGCGCCATGGCGGTCAGCCGCTTCACGGCGCTCGAGGCCGGGCGGGCCGGGTTTCGGCCGGGACGGATCGTCGTCACCCCCAACGGCGCCGCCAGGCCGGCGGCGCCCGGGCGGGCCGGGGAGATCGTCGAGGCGCTCGGCTTGGTCAGCGACGGCGCCGTCGTGCCGTTCTTCCTCACCGTCAGCCGGCTCGACGAACCGCACAAGGGGCATGACGTCTTCCTGCGCGCCCTGCCCGCCCTCCGCGAGCGCCATCCCGACCTCCTCTACGTGATCGCCGGTCACGGGCCGCTGGCCGCCGACCTGGCGCGCCTGGCCGACGAGCTCGGGGTCGGCCCGGCTGTGCGGATGCTCGGGGCGGTCGACGAGGCGACCAAGGGGGCCCTGCTCACCCGCTGCCGGGCGTTCGTTATGGTCTCGCGCCAATCGCGCCGGCCGGCGCTGTTTGAGGGGTTCGGGATCGGCTACCTCGAGGCGGCGCTGGCCGGACGCCCGGCCCTGGCCGGGGCCTCCGGCGGCGTTCCCGACGCCGTCGTCGACGAGGAGACCGGGCTCCTCGTCGATCCGCTGTCGGTCCCGGCGGTGACCGCGGCCGCGCTGCGCCTGCTCGAGCACCCTAAGCTCGCCGACTCGCTCGGCGAGCGGGCCCGCCGCCGGGCGGAGCGCGACTTCACCTGGGAGGTGGCGGTCGGCCGGATGGAGCGCTGCCTCGAGTCGGTGCTGCCATGAGACGTCCGGGCGGCGGCCGGCACGGCGAGAAGCGCCGCCGCGATGACCCCCTGGTCGACGTCCAGGCGGGCAACCGAGCGTGGTGGGAGGCCAGCCCGATGACCTACGACTGGCGCGCGGACGGCGGGCTGCTCGAGCCGGGTACCGCGGCGTGGTTCGACGACCAGGACCGCCGCAGCGACGCCCAGCACGCGCACTTTCTCGAGCCCGGGAACCCTTTCGCCCTGCTGGGGGACGCCGCGCTCGAGGGGCGCGAAGTGCTCGAGATCGGCGTCGGCTCCGGCTACCACGCCGAGCTTCTGCGCCGGCGGGGAGCCCGGGTCACCGGCATCGACCTCGCCGCCCCGTCGGTCGAGCTAGCCCGGCGCCGCTTCGAGGAGCGGGGCATCGACGGGACGTTCGAGGTCTGGGATGCCGAGCAGGGAAGGGCCGACTTCGAGTGTCGGTTCGACGCGGTCTGGAGCTGGGGCGTGCTCCACCACTCGGCCCACACGGCGCGGATCGTGCGCAACGTCGGGCGGTGGCTGCGCCCGGACGGGGCGTTCGCCGGAATGGTCTACCACCGCGACTCGAGCCGGCTGCCGGTGGCGCTGGTGCGGGACTGGATCCTCGCCGGCCACTGGCGGACGCACTCGGTCGACGAGGCGCTCTGGCGGAACACCGACGGGTTCACCGCGCGCTTCTATCCGGCCGACCAGTGGCGCGATCTCCTGCTCGCCTTCTTCGAGGAAGCGCAGACGTCGGTTCAGGGGATCGACGTCGATCTCGTGCCCCTGCCGCAGCCGTGGCGGCGGATGGTTTGGGAGCGGCTCGGTCGCGACGCGCGAGCGGCGGCTGCGCCGGGTCGGACACTTCCTCCTCTTCGAGGCTCGGTCGGTGCGCTGAGCCGGGGACCAGCGCGCTACGCCTACGGCGTGGTCGCCGCTCCGGTGGTGCCGGTCGCGGCAGCCGTCGGCCCAACCACGGGCGCGCCGACCGCCACGGGGACCTGGACGGCGTGTCCGGCGACGAAGATCCGCACGCTCCGCTGCTTGGTCAGCTGGATGGTCCCCGCGCCGGCCAGCTCGAAGACGAGGCCGACCGACGCGGTCGCCCCGGCGGCGAGCGGGCCGAGGCGGGTTGCGGGGGCATCGGCGTGGAAGTCGGTGGGCACCCGCGCGCCGGCGGCGATGAGGGACGGGCGCGGGGGGGTGACCCGCGTCTTGCCGCGGTTCTGAACGACGATCCGCACGGTGAGGCGGGCGCGATTGCGCTGGCGCCCGACGGCGGTCGCCGCCGGGCGGAGCACGGCGGACAGGGCGCGCACGTTGATGTTCCTGAACACCCCCTGAGGAGGCGGCGGCGGGCGCGGGCCGGCTACGGGGGCGGTCGGTGTGGAGGCGGTGGCCACGGTCGTCGCCGGCTGGGCGGCAGTCGTCCCGGTAATGGCGGTGCTCCCCCCCGAGAGACGCGACAGGCCTTCCCCGAGCGCGACCCCGCCGCCGCCGGCGAGGACGACGATGGCCGCGAGCTTGCCGGCGTCGCGGAGCAGTCTCTGTCTTCTCAGTCGGCGCGACATCACTGGCTGCGCAGCATAGGGGGAGGGCACCCGGCGGGCGCAAGCGAGGGTCGAGGGCCTACAGTCGCCTTGTGAGTCGAGCTGTCGCGGCCCTGGGACCGGGAACCGTGCGCCTCGTGGTCGTCGCATGGCGCCTGGATGACGCCGCCCTGGAGAGCGACGGAGGGTTCTGGATGAAGGTGCCGGTCGCGGCCGCCGGGGCGCTGGGCAAGGCGCCCGGGACGATCGTCCCCAAGGGCGGACGCTCGGCTCCTGGCGTGAGCAGGCCGAGGGCGAGGAGGTCGAGGTCGGAAGCGATCTTGCGGCCGACTTGGAGCTGACCCTGGCGATCCGCGAGGGCGAGAACCGCTTCGTGCTCGACTGGACCACCGGCTACTGACTCCGGGGCTCAGCGAAGCAGCAGGGCGAGGACCAGGACGATGAGGATCAGGATCACCACGCCGCCGGCGACGCTCGCCTGCCACTGTTGCCGCCAGAAGTCGGGCTTCGCGCGATCGCGCGTGTAGTGGCCCTCCGGCGGGGTGCCGACCCAGTCGTCGTCGTCGCTCACACCTCGAGCCTACTCTGCCGTGCGACCGGGCCGATGTTCTCGGGCGGAAGGCGCGGAGAGCGGACTATCGGATTTCGGCCATTGGCCCTTCGCGTCCGCCTGGTGCCTGGCCGGGCCGCCGCAGCGCGATGCCGACCCACCAAGTCGGATCGCCGCACCGCCGCGATCGATAACGGGCCCGAGTCAAGACGGCGCTCGCCAGGTGTCACGCGGGGCACGATCGTCGTCCCAGGGCGCCGTCGTTAGTCGCGACGGCTCGCCGAGGCGCGCGATAGCCTCGAGCTCGGCGCGTTCGCCTGCTGAGACCAAAGCCAACGGCACCGCGCGATCGCCGGCGTTGCGCCCCGCGGGCGGCGCTGATGCGACAAGAGGAACGGACACTTTGAGTCCAGGTAACGAAACGCCGACCCATACCGCGCTCGGCGACGTCTTTCGTGGGGAGGCCCTGCGTCGGCGCGAGTTGGCGGCCGCCCATCCCGACGATCCCCGCCACCTCCGCAACGCCGAAGCGCTCGACGAGCTCGCCGTGACCGCCGATCGCGAGATCCACGCTCGGGGCTATTACGCCTGCCACCTGCTGCGCCATCACCTGGACGACGGACATTTCGCGTGGCCGGGCGGGCAGGCGGAGCGCGCCGTCTCGAACTTCGGCGTCGACTCGCCGATCGACGGCCCGGAGGCGTACGAGGCATTTCTCGGAGATCTCTGCGACCTGGCGACCTGGGACGCCTGCCACTACATCGCCGACCACGAAGGCGACTTCGACAGGCGCGAGGCCAAGGCGATTGCCGAGCGCTACGGCGTGAGCGCCGACCGGGTACACGCGGCGCTCGACGGAGTCCGCTACGAGCATCTCTTCCAGGTCGGCATCCCCCACTGGCATGAGCTATCCGACGAGACGCGCCAGGCACTCGAAGGCCTCGACGGCACCTGGGTCGAGCCACCAGCCACCGACGGCGAGCGGCCGACCTACGTCAACAACGTCGGTGCCGGCACCGGCCGCGAAGCCCGCGAGATCGTCGGGCAGCTCGCCGGCATCGATCCCGACGCACTCGGGGTCGGCATCTACCCGCGGATCTTCCCGCCCGCCACGCCCGGGCCGGGCGGGTAGGCGAGTCGCCCAGCGGTCACGGTTCGTCTCCGGCGCCGGACGACCACCCTCCGATCACCACCCGTCTGAGATCTCGACCGGACGGCTCACGGCCGCCGGCATGACGACACGTCCTCGGAATCGCTGACGAACCGGCCGGGCGTGCCGATCACGATCGTCCCCGGCTGCGCTCCGCGGGCCCGGTCCGGCGCCCGGTAGGTTTGGACTCCAGACCATCCCCAGAGACAGGAGGCGATCGTCGTGGCGGAGCGTCCAATACCGGCGCGAGAGCCTGAGCTGATCGACGGGGAGGGACGTAGACGCCGGTAGAGATCGATGCCCCCCGACCCGTGGCGCGCCTGCCACCTGAGCCCGAGGAGTCGCTTTGTCGTACGCACGAGGCCTGCTAGGTCTGCTCATCCTGATCGCGGTCCTCTTCTTCCTGCTAAAGGTCGCGATCGTCGGCGGCATCTTCGGGCTCTTGGCGCTGGTCGTGCTGATCGTCATCCTCGTGCAGGGCCTCTAGAACCGGGCACCGCCGCGTCCGGGACCCCTTCGCCGAGGTCGGCGGCGAGCGGTACCGCTTCGAGCTACGAGCCCGGCTCGTGACCGGCGCATGGCCTGTCTCGCCGGCCCACCGGCGAGCCGGACCGAGTGCGCGACACTCGGCGCGATGCCGAGGATCCAGATCGCTTCGACAAGCCGATCCGGATCCGCCGACGCCGCGAGTGTCCAGTCATAGCCGGAGGCGTATCGTCGGCGTTGCGGCCCGGCGGCGAGACCTGATCGGCAGGAAGCGCGGTGCGCGTCGAGCGTAAGGCAGTTGGATCTCTCCGGCTATCCGGATCTCGTCGTCGTCTACCTCCGCATGCGGGTACGTCGCCCTCGCGGCATGCTGGCCCTCCTCGGGATCGGGCCGCAGATCCAGAAGTCCTGGAGGGCGCAGCCGGACGGACTCCTGCTCCACGAGGACATCGTCTGGTCGCTCCTCCCGCCGCACGTCGGGATGCGCCAGCTGGCGCGACCTCGACAGCCTCGAGCGCTGGACGCGCTCGGAGCCGCAGCGACGCTGGTGGCAGGACTTCATGCGCGACGCCGGCGGCACCGGCTTCTGGCATGAGGCCTACTTCATGCGGGGGGAATCGACCCGATCTATGACGACAGCGGTGCCGCCGCCACCGGCCTCGCGCGCTTCGCTCCGCCGATGCCCGCCCGGGGTGCGAGGTTCTCCGCGCGGCGTCGGGCCGGCCGGGAGGAACCCCTGACCGTCGAGCCGGTCATCCCCGAAGCCGAGCTCTACGAGGCGTGACGTCCTCCCCGGCGCGAGTCGCCGCCGTCGGAGCTCTCCCACCCGCCGCTCCAAAACCGCAAAACCGGCAGATTTGCAGGCGATTCGGCTGAAGCCCTCTTCCGGACTCGAACCGGAGACCCCTTCCTTACCATGGAAGTGCTCTACCAACTGAGCTAAGAGGGCGCGACGGCCAAGGTTATCCGACCGAGACCCGCCGCTCGCGGCCGACCTGGTCTCGCTTCGAGCCCGGTCATCCCCCGCGGCATCACCGGCTCGGCCGGCGGCGGGGCGGCAGCGGAACGAAGCCGCTCGTCCGGTCGATGTAGTCGGAGTAGCCCGGCCGTCGTTCGGCGATCGTCGACTCGAGTAGCGGCTTGCCGGTCAGGCGCGCGAGGATCACCGTGTTGACCGCCGGACCCACCAGCGCCCACCAGGCGCCGCCGGCGCCGAGGCCGACGATCCCGACGCCCCACCAGGCGACAACGTCGCCGAAGTAGTTCGGGTGGCGCGTGTAGCGCCAGAGGCCCCGGTCCATCACCTGCCCGGCGCTCGCCGGGTCGGCCTTGAAGCGGGCGAGCTGCAGATCGCCGATCGTCTCGAACGCGAGTCCCACCGCCCAGACCGCGATCCCCACCCAGTCGACCGGCCCGAGGCCCGCGTGGCGGCCGTGGGCCGAGCCGACCGCGACCGGGAGGGCGATGACCCACATCAGCGCCGCCTGCACCAGGTACACCCGGTAGAGGCTGGTCCGCCAGAAGCGCCGCCCGTCGCGCTCGCGCAGCCGGGCATAGCGGAAGTCCTCGCCCCGGCCGTGGTTGCGCCGGCCGATGTGGAGCGCCAACCGCAGGCCCCACAGGCTGACCATCACCGCCAGTGCCAGCCGTCGGCCCGGGGCGCCGTCGCCGGCGGCCAGGCACAGCCAGCCGATCACGACGAACCCGACCCCCCAGAAGACGTCGATGATCGAAGCGTCGTGGAGGCGCAGGCTGGCCAGCCACACGGCGAGGACGAGGATCCCGGCCGCGGCGGCGCTGAGGAGCATCGTCTCACCGAGCATCGCCAGATCTTCGCGGGTGGTGGAGGTTCAAGGAAAATGCCCGAGCCATGTGCCGCCTCTTTGGCATGACCGCCGGCCGGCGGGAGGTCTCGGCGACCTTCTGGCTGCTCGAGGCGCCCGACAACCTCACCGTTCAGAGCCGCCGCGAGCCCGACGGCACCGGCCTCGGCTGGTTCGACGCCTCCGGCGCCCCCCACGTCGAGAAGCAGGCGATCGCCGCCTACGAAGATCAGGCCTTCGCCGCCGCTGCGCGCGACCGCAGATCGCCGACGTTCGTCGCCCACGTCCGCTTCGCCACGACCGGTGCCCACGCCCTTCGCAACACCCACCCCTTCGAGCAGGCCGGTCGCCTCTTCGCCCACAACGGCGTGATCGGCGGCCTCGACCGGCTCGACGAGCATCTCGGCGAAGACCGCCGGCTGGTCGTTGGCGACACCGACTCCGAGCGCTACTTCGCCCTCATCACCCGTGAGATCCAGGCCGCCGCCGGCGACGTCACAGAGGGGATCTCGCGAGCCGCGCGCTGGATCGCTGACGAGCTTCCTGTCCTTTCGTTGAACCTCGTGCTCGTCACGGCCGGAGCGCTCTGGGCCCTCCGCTACCCCGAGACCGACGACCTGTTCGTCCTCGAGCGTCCGGCCGGCGGCCGGTCCGGCGCCCGGCACCTCGAGCAGGCCAGCGCCCTCGGAACCCGCGTCCGCTCGCCCGAGCTCGTCGAAGCGCCCGCCCTCGTCGTGGCCAGCGAGCCCATGGACGAGGATCCCGGCTGGCGACAGATCGAGCCCGGTCACCTGCTCCATGTCGACCGGGAGATGACCGTACGCTCGACCCGGATCCTCGACCGTCCACCCCGGCACCGGCTCGAGAAGTGGTAGCCACGCGCCTTGCGTCGGGCGGCTGCCCGGCGGCCGGTCGCGTCCGTTGGACGCGCGCGGACCCTGCTTGACGTCTCTTATGGCGGGGGCAGGATTCGAACCTGCGAAGGCAGAGCCACTCGGTTTACAGCCGAGCCCGTTTGACCGCTCCGGAACCCCGCCGGGCGGTGTAGCGTAGCCGGTCAGGCTTCGAGCGCCGGCCAGGACGGCGTCCCGCGCTCGACTTCGAACGAAGCGCACTTCGGTCCGCCGAGCGCAATGGGCATACCTCCCGGCGCTCGTCGCGAAACGGCGACATCGTGACCTGAACTCGCACGGCGTCGGGCCGAGCCCCGCGATCGGGTCGCAGCGGGGCTGTGGCCGAACCGTGCTCAGCTGGCGTCGCGCAGCCGCTGTGCCTCGGGCAGCGACTCGAGCTTCTTCAGCGTGTGGTTCTCGATCTGGCGGATCCGCTCCCGGGTCACGTTGAACGCCTGGCCGACCTCCTCGAGCGTCCGCGGACGCCCGCCGGTCAGGCCGAAGCGCATCTCGATCACCTCGCGCTCCCGCCGCGGCAGCACCGCCAACGCCCGGTTGACGTTCTCGTCGCGCAGCGTCTTCGAGGCGATCTCGAACGGCGACTCGGCCGTCGCGTCCTCGATGAAGTCCCCGAGCGCCGAGTCCTCCTCCTCGCCGATCGGCTTCTCCAGCGACACCGGCTGCTGGGACATCCGCAGGATGTCGCGCACCTCCCGCGACGTGCACTCGAGCTCCCGCGCGATCTCCTCCGGGCTCGGCTCCCGCCCGAGCTCCTGCACCAGCTGGCGCTCGATGTGGATCACCTTGTTGAGCTTCTCGACCATGTGGACCGGGATCCGGATCGTCCGGCCCTTGTCGGCGATCGCCCGGGTCACCGACTGGCGGATCCACCAGGTCGCGTAGGTCGAGAACTTGTAACCCCGCCGGTAGTCGAACTTCTCGACCGCCCGGATCAGCCCGAGCGAGCCCTCCTGGATCAGGTCGAGGAACGACAGCCCCCGGCCGAGGTAGCCCTTGGCGATCGAGACGACCAGCCGCAGGTTGGCCTCGACCATCTGCTGCTTGGCGCACATGTCGCCCCGCTCGATCCGCTTGGCCAGCGAGATCTCCTCGCCCCCGGTCAGGAGCGCCACTCGCCCGATCGACCGCAGGTAGAGCCGCAGCGAGTCGAGGCTCGGCTCGACGCTCAGATCCAGGGCGACCTTCTTGTCGCGGATCTGCTCCGGCAGGACCTCGACCTTGGCCGCCTCGGGCGCCGCCGCCGCCTCGGCGCCGACCAGGTCGATCGCGTGCTCCTCGAAGTAGGCGTAGAGGTCGGCGATCTGCTCCTTGGTGACCTCGACGTCCTCGAGCGCCGCCGCGATCCCCTCGTAGGCCACGTACCCTCGCTCGTGGCCCTCGGCGATCACCCCGGCGAGCTCCTCGAGCTCCGCTAGCGGCGCCTCCTCCGGGGCGACCTCCGGCACGGGCCGATCCAGTTGAACTACCGCCTGACCCTCGTCGCTCATCCTTGCGTCCCCCAAAGTCGTGGCCGTCGGCCTCCCCGCAACCCGAGGGCCGACGGGGCGCTGCCCCTCACTGCACCTATGTCACGGCTCCGCGCCTCGGGCGCGATGGGGCGGGGCCGGCGAGTCCTCTCGTACGGCGACGGAGGTCGGCCACGAACCTGGCGGAGTGATACCACAACCGACGGCCGATTTCAGATGCGTGACCTTAAGCACAAGGGCCGGCCGCCCGGCCCGCGCTCGGCCCCAGGTACCCTCCGGGCGGAGACCCGATGGCCGACACCCAGCTCAACGCCGCCGCACCCGACGTCCAGGCCCAGCTCCCCGGCCTGCGGATCGGGCTCTCCCGGGTCGGGGTGACCGGCGTCGAGAAGGTCATCCGGATCATGCAGAACGGCTCCGAGCAGCTCTTCTACGCCAAGCTCGAGTGCTTCGTCGACCTCGGCTCCCGCCAGAAGGGCGCCCACATGTCGCGTTTCGAGGAGGTCGTCAACCAGGCGATCGGCGAGGTCATCATCGGCGAGGCCACCTTCCGCGCCGAGAACCTCGCCCAGCAGGTGGCCGAGCTCGTCCGCGACCGCCAGGGCGCCCGCCGCGCCGAGGTGACGATCGCCGCCCGCTACCCCGAGCACAAGCCGGCCCCGGTCTCGGGGATCATGTCGCAGGAGATCTACACCCTCTTCGGATCGGCCGTCGCCTCCGAGCGCGGCACCCGCCGGCTGGTCGGCGTCGCCGCCGCCGGGATCACCGCCTGCCCGTGCGCCCAGCAGCTGATCGCCGCCGACGCCCGCGACCGCCTCGCCGTCGAAGGCTTCGCCGACGAGGAGATCGACCGGATCTTTGCCGCCGTCCCCGTCGCCACCCACAACCAGCGCGGCCTCGGCACCCTCCACGTCGGCGCCACCGAGGGCAACCCGCTCGAGATCGACGCCCGGCAGCTCCTGTCGATCGTCGAGCAGTCGATGTCGGCCGAGATCTACGAGCTGATGAAGCGCACCGACGAGGCCGCAGTCGTCGAGAAGGCCCACCGCCGCCCCCGCTTCGTCGAGGACTGCGTCCGCGAGATGCTCCGCGGCCTGGTCGAGGACCTCCCCGAGCTGGCCGACGACGCCTTCGTCTCCGCCCGCCAGGAGAACCTCGAGACGATCCACCAGCACAACGTCCTCGCCGAGCGCCACGGCACCCTCGGCGAGCTCCGCCGCGAGATCGCCACCTGCCGGCCGCTCGCCCGCCACACCACGCTCCGCGACTGGCTCGACGGCTAGGTCGGCCGGCTCGGCGCGTCGCCCAGCTTCGCTGCCGTCTTGGCCTTGGCCTGGGCCTGCGCCTCGTTGATTCGCTTGCGCAGCCCGAAGAAGTAGTCGAGGCCGCTGAGCACGGTCACCACCACCGTCGCGTAGATCATCAGCGCCACCCACAGCGGGTGCCCCGGCACGGCGATCACCGCCATGATCGTCGCGATCTGAACGCAGGTCTTGATCTTGCCGAACATGCTCGCCGCCATCACCACCCCGGCCTGGGTCGCCCCCATGCGTAGGACCGTGACCGCGAACTCCCGCGTGATGATCACCATCGCCACCCACGCCGCCAGCCGGTGCAGCGAGACCAGCGCCACGAGCGCCGCGATGATCAGCAGCTTGTCGGCCAGCGGATCCATCAGCTTGCCGAACGTGGTGATCGAATTGCGCGTCCGCGCCAGGTAGCCGTCGACGAAATCGGTCAGCGAAGCCGCCGCGAAGACGATCGCCGCCAGAAGGTCGCCGTCGTGCGTGTTGTCGAGCAGCGCCACGACCAGCACCGGCACCAGCAGGATCCTGGCCACGGTGAGGAAGTTGGGCCAGTTCAGCGTGAACATGCCGCCCGCGATTATGCGTCATCCCGGCCGCCGCTGCGACGGCGTGGCCGACCCCCGGAGGGCTACGGCTTCAGCCGGCGACCTGTGCGGAACAGGAACGCGCTCCAGATCACCGTCGCTCCCGCGAGCGCCCCCGTGACCCCGAGCGCCAGCCAGACATTGACGTCGCTCGTCCCCAGGAAGCCGTAGCGCACCGCCTGGACGAGGTAGAAGATCGGGTTCGCGTGCGACAGCTCGTGCCACGGCGACGGCAGCCGGCCCACCGAGTAGAAGACGCCGCCGAGGAAGGTCAGCGGCAGGATCACGATGTTGTTGACGAACGTGTGGTGGTCGTAGCTCTCCGCGTAGATCCCGATGACCACGCCGAGCGAAGAGAACAGCGTCAGCCCGAGAGCCACGGCCAGCCCGAGCTCGACCGGCTGGCGCAGCGGAACGCCGGTGAACGGCTCCGCCGCCGCGAACAGCGCCACCCCGATCAGCAGCGCCCGTACCGCCCCCCCGAGCGACAGCCCGAGGTTGACCTCCCAGTTGCGCATCGGCGCCGCCAGCACGTCGTGCAGATAGCGGTCGAACCGGGCCTGGAAGACCGACGACGAGTTGTTCGAGTAGGCCGCCTGCACCATCGCCATCGTGATCAGCCCCGGCACGATGAATGCCTTGTAATCGACGCCCCCGGTCGGGTGGATCCGACTGCCGAGCGACAGGCCGAAGACGATGATGAACAGGAACGACGAAAAGACGGGGGCCGCGATTGTCTGCGTCCATAATTTGAGCACTCGCAATACCTCGCGACCGGCGAGGGCGGAGAGGCCGCGATGGCGCTCGGCCAGGCGGCCGGCCCCGGCTCGGGCGGCGGCGCCCGGGCTCATGCCCGCGACCCCGCCATCGCCTTGACGTACACGTCGGCCAGCGAGTCGGCCTCGTAGGTCGCCCGCAGCCCCGCCGTGCTGTCGCGGGCCAGCAGCCGCCCGCCGTTGATCAGGGCGATCTCCTCGCAGAGCTCCTCGGCCTCCTCGAGGTAGTGCGTGGTCAGGAGGATCGTCGTCCCCTCACCGTGGAGGCGGCGGATGTAGCGCCAGAGCTCGATCCGCAGCTCGAAGTCGACCCCGGCGGTCGGCTCGTCGAGGATCACCAGGCGCGGCTCGTGCATCAGCGCCCGGGCCAGCAGCAGCCGCCGGCGCATGCCGCCAGACAGCGCCGGCGCCCTGACCTTGGCTTTGCCGGCCAGCTCGAAGATCTCCATCATCTCCCGCGACCGCTTGACCGCCGCCGGCCGGCGCATCCCGTAGTAGCCCCCGTGGTAGACGAGCGTCTCCTCGACGTCGAGGAAGCGGTCGAGGTTCACGTCCTGCTCGGCCAGGCCGATCATCCGCCGCGCCGCCATTGTGTCGTGGCCGGCGCCGAAGACGTCGATCGTCCCGCCGGTCACCCGGATCAGGTTGCAGATCGCCGAGATCAGCGTCGTCTTGCCGGCGCCGTTCGGGCCGAGGAGGCCGAAGAACGCCCCGGCCGGGACGTCCAGATCGAAGTCCTCCAGGGCGAGAAGGCCGCTGTCGTAGCGCTTCGTCAGCTGTCGCACGGAAAGCGCCCGCGTTTCGCCGGCTGGCTCGCTCCGCTCGGGCCGGCTCACGCGGTCCCTTCCCGTGCGCCAGCTCTCGTACCGCTGGACTGCGCGCGACTGAAAGCGGACTCGGGCATGGCTCCTACGGTAGACGGATACGATGGAGGTTGTTTGCGCAACCTTTTGGAAGGACGTTGATGAAGACTCGTATGCTCGGTAGGGACGGACCAGAGGTTTCGGAGATTGGGCTCGGCTGCATGGGGATGTCGGCCTTCTACGGCTCGACTGACGAGGCCGAGGCGACGGCGACGATCCACCGGGCGCTCGAGCTCGGCTGCAACTTCCTCGACACGTCCGACATGTACGGACCGCACACGAACGAGCGACTCGTCGGGCGGGCGATCGCCGACCGCCGCGACGAGGTCGTCCTGGCCACGAAGTTCGGGATCAAGATCGAGATGGGGCCGCCGGTGGCTCGGTCGGTCGACGGAAGCCCGGACTACGCGCGCGCCGCCTGCGACGCGTCGCTCGAGCGGCTCGGCGTCGACCACATCGACCTCTACTACCAGCACCGGGTCGATCCGAACACGCCGATCGAGGAGACGGTCGGCGCGATGGCCGAGCTCGTCGCCGCCGGCAAGGTCCGCCACCTCGGGCTCTCGGAGGCGAGCGCCGAGACGATCCGGCGTGCCCACGCCGTCCACCCGATCGCCGCCGTCCAGACCGAGTACTCGCTCTGGACGCGCCACGTCGAGGACGAGATCCTGCCGACGCTGCGCGAGCTCGGGATCGGCCTGGTCGCCTACTCGCCGCTCGGCCGCGGCTTCCTGTCCGGCCGCTTCAGCTCGCCTGAGGAGCTCGACGAAGGCGACTTCCGCCGCCAGGGCCCGCGCTTCACCGGCGAGAACCTCGAGCGCAACCGCGAGCTCGTCGAGCGCGTCAAGCAGCTCGCCGCCGAGCACGACGTCGCCCCCGGGCAGCTCGCCCTCGCCTGGGTGCTCGCCCGGGGGGAGGACATCGTGCCGATCCCCGGGACCAAGCGGCGGACCTACCTCGAGGAGAACCTCGCCGCCGCCGACATCGAGCTCTCGGCCGACGAGCTCGCCCGGATCGGCGACGTCGTCGGCGCGGCGGCCGGCGACCGCTACGACCCGAGCGGGATGGCCAGCGTCAACCTCTGACCGCCGGCCACGTCACGACGCATCCGTCGGCTCGATCGCGGGGACAGGACGGCGGCCGCCGTTGCGCGACCGGTCGGCCGGCGCGGCCGATCGCCTAGGCTGGGGGACATGCCAATGGTTCCGATGGTCATCGAGCGCACTGCCCGCGGCGAGCGCGAGTACGACATCTACTCGCGCCTGCTCAACGAGCGCATCGTCTTCCTCGGCAGCGAGGTCGACGACCAGGTGGCCAACGTGATCGTCGCCCAGCTGCTCCATCTGGAGGCGGCCGACCCCCAGAAGGACATCTCGCTCTACATCAACTCGCCCGGCGGATCGATCTACGCCGGCCTGGCGGTCTACGACACGATGCAGTTCATCAAGCCCGACGTCGCCACGATGTGCATCGGCGTGGCGATGTCGATGGGGTCGCTGCTGTTGGCCGGCGGGGCCAAGGGCAAGCGCATGGCGCTCCCCAACAGCCGGATCCTCATGCACCAGCCGTCGGCCGGCTTCGAGGGCCAGGCCACCGACATCGAGATCCACGCCCGCGAGGTCCTGAAGACCCGCGCCCGGATCGACGAGATCTACGCCCGCCACTGTGAGCGGCCGGTCGAGGAGGTCCACGTCGACATGGAGCGCGACCGCTTCTTCAAGGCCGACGAGGCCCAGGCCTACGGCCTGATCGACCGGGTCATCTCCTCGCACTAGAGCCGCACCGGTGGCCGCCCGCTCCGAGCTGATCCTCCGCCCGCTGGCCGAGGAGGACGTGGCAGAGCTCCGCCGCATCCACTCGACTCCCGAGGTCGCCTTCTGGTGGGACCTTCCCGAGGACGCCTTCCCGCTGACCGACGAGCCGGAGGCCACCCGGCTGACGATCGTCGTCGACGGTGCCGTGGCCGGGATGATCCAGTTCACCGAGGAGACCGAGCCGCGCTATCGCCACGCGGCGATCGACGTCTTCCTCGACCCGGCCCTCCACGGACGCGGCCTCGGGACCGAGGCCGTCCGCCAGGCCGTCGCGTACCTGATCTCAGACTGCGGGCATCACCGGGTCACGATCGACCCGGCCTGCGCCAACCTGGCCGCCGTCCGCGCCTACGAGAAGGCCGGCTTCCGCACCGTCGGGGTGATGCGGCAATCCGAGCGCGAGGTCGACGGCGACGCCTGGCACGACTGCCTGCTGATGGAAATCATCGCCGGCGAGAACTGACCGCCCCGGCGCCGACCGGCCCGACCGGGCCGGTCGCTCAGGCGACGGCGTGCTCGATCAGGCCGAGTCGCTCGATCTCGATCCGCACGACGTCGCCGCTGGCCAGGAACTGCCGCGGCTTCATCGACATGCCGACCCCGCTCGGCGTGCCCGTCAGGATCAGGTCGCCGGGCTCGAGCGTGCACGTCTCGCCGATGAAGGCGACGAGCTCGGGCACCCCGAAGATCAGGTCGCTGGTCCGGGCGTCCTGGCGGAGCTCGCCGTTGACCCACGTCTTCAGGGCGAGGTCGTGGGGGTCGGGCACCTCGTCGGCGGTGGTGATCCACGGCCCGTAGGGGCAGAAGCCGTCGGCCCCCTTCGCGCGTGTCCACTGGGGCTCGGCCTTCTGGAGGTCGCGGGCGCTGACGTCGTCGGCGACCGCGTAGCCGGCGACCTCGCCGTGGGCGCCCATCACCACGGCGAGCTCGCCCTCGTAGTCCAGCCGGCGGACGACCGCCGGGCAGTCGACCGGGGCGAAGGGGCCGGCGGCCGAGCTCGGGAGCTTCATGAAGACGATCGGCCGCTCCGGCAGCTCGGCCCCCTGCTCGCTGGCGTGGGCCCGGTAGTTGAGGCCGATGCCGAAGATCGCCCGCGGCCGGGGCACCGGTGCGAGGAGCTCGACCTCGGCGAGTGCGAACGACTCGCCCGCCGCCGGCGACCGGTCGCCGGTGGCCAGCCGGTCGCGGACGGTCGCGCCCTCCTCGGCGAAGGCGATCGCCCGGTCGTCGCGAATCTCGCCGGCCAGCGACCGGCCGCCGGCGGACGGGAGAAAGGTGGCGAGCTTCACGCGGCTAACCCTGGCATATCGCGGCGATGCCCACGGCTTCGGGCGTGGGCCCTGGTCGCGATCTATGTCATCCTGGCCGCCATCACGCTTCTATGAGTAGCCCGAACCGCCCACGCCGTTTCGCCGCGCTCGCCCTGGGAGCGGTCGTCGCGCTCGCCCTGGTCGCCGGCGTGGTCTTGACCCTCGGCGGCGGCGCCCGCAGCGGTGGGAGCGGCGCCGGGAGCGGCGGGGCGAGCGGCGCATCTTCGGCGTCCGGTCCGTCGGCGCGCTCGACCGGCGGGGCCGGGCGCGCTCGGACCGGCGGGAAGAAGACGCGGAGCCCGACCCTGCTGGCGGCGACGAGCTCGACCCCCGGCCTGGTCGCCGACCCCGAGGCGGCGCAGAGCTCTCCGCTCCCGGCGGGGTCGCCGGCCCACGCGGCGGCGATCACCCCCAACCAGGCGGCCCTGACCAGCTCGGTCAGCCCGGGCGCCCCGACCGACGCCCAGGTCAAGGCCGAGCTACGCCAGATGGCGGCGGCCGAGAAGGCGGCGAGCGCCGCCGCCCAGCCGGGCACGATCAGCGCCACCGGCACGGTGACCCCGCCCAAGGCCGGCCCGGCGACGATTGCTCGGGTGATCAACGGGGCGAACGCGATCGCCGACTTCCCCTACGTCTTCGGCGGCGGCCACGCCTCGTTCGTCGACACCGCCTACGACTGCTCGGGATCGGTCAGCTACGCGCTGGCCGCCGGCGGCATGCTCGACCAGCCGTTGACTTCGGGCGACCTCGAGACCTGGGGCGTGCCCGGCCCCGGCCGCTACCTGACCGTCTTCGCCAACCCCGGCCACACCTTCATGTACGTCGACGGCCTTCGCTACGACACCAGCGGTCGCAGCGGCGTCTTCGGCTCGCGGTGGCAGACCGCTCCCCGCTCGCTCGCGGGCTTCGTCGTCCGCCATTGGCCGGGGCTGTAGCCACAGGCTCAGCCCGGGGGCGCGTCCTCGTCGCGGCCATCGTCGTCGTCGCGGCCGCCCTGCGCATCGCGACGCTCGGACTCCAGAGCTTCGACGAGGACGAGACGGTCACCGTCTGGCTGATGCACCACTCGCTCGGCGGGATGCTCCGGGCGATCCCAGACCGAGTCGACTCCGCCGCTCTACTACATCCTCGCCTGGGTCTGGACCCGAGTCTCCGGGATCGGTCCGGTCGGGATCCGCTCGCTGTCGGCGCTGATCGGCGTGGCGACGATCCCGGTCTTCTACGTGGCCGGCTTCGAGGGCGGCGGACGGCGGGCGGGGGCGATCGCCGCCGCCCTCGCCGCGATCAGCCCGGGGCTCGTCTGGTACTCGCAGGAGGCGCGCTCCTACGCCCTGCTCGTGCTCACGTGCGCCGGATCGCTGCTCTACGTCCTGCGCGTCGTGCGCGACGCCCGCGGCCGGCCGCCCCCGGTCGCGATGTGGGCGCTCGTGTCGGCGCTCGCCCTGGCCAGCCACTACTTCGCGGTCTTCGTCGTCGCCCCCGAGGCGCTCTGGCTGCTCCTCGCCGGGCCGCGCCGCCGCGGCGTCCTGATCGCCTGCGGAGCCGTCGGCCTCGCCGGCGCGAGCCTCCTGCCCCTCGCGGTCCGCCAGCACGGCAGCGGCGGAACCGACTGGATCGACAAGATCCCGCTCGGCGACCGCCTGCTCGACATCCCGCCGCAGTTGCTCCTCGGTGAGGGACGCCCGCTCTACCACTTCTTCGCTCTCGGCCTGGGCCTGGTCATGGTCGCGCCGCTCGCCTTCGTCGTCCTCGCCGGCGGACACCAGCGCCGGCGGGCCGTGCTCCTGGCCTGCCGGCGCTCGTCGACGCCTCCGGCCTGCACATCGTGATCGACCGCAACCTGCTGGGCGTCGTCCCGGCGCTCGTCGTCGCCGTCGCCCTCGGCATGGCGCGGCTCCGTCGGGTCGGCGTCCTGGCCCTCGCCGGTGCCGTCGCCCTGTGCTCGTGGGCGCTTGTCCTCGTGCTCAGCGACCCGCTGCTCCAGCGCGAGGACTGGCGCGGCGCGGCCGCGGCCCTCGGGCCGGCCTCCGTCCCGCGGGCGATCGTCTACGGACCGGCGACGAACAACCCGTCGCCGGTACCACCGCTCGTTCCCTTCCAGGCCGTCTACCTGCCGAGCGTCCGCCCGATGCCCGACCGGGGGGCGTGGGTCGGCGAGATCGACGAGCTCGACGTCCGCGACGATCTCTCGGACACCTCGCCGCCGCCGCAGCCCGTCTCCCCGGGGCGCGGCTTCCGGCTGATCGCCGGCGCCGGGCAGCGGTCGTTCCGGCTCTACCGCTTCGTCTCGGCCCGGCCGGTCCGCGTCACGCCCGACCAGCTCTTCGGCGCCGGCCTGCTCGAGAACCGCGACGAGTCGGACAGCCTGATCGGCTTGCAGCTCCCAGCGGCGGGTCTCATGCCCCGGTCGCCGCCGTCCGGCCGCCGCCGCAGCCATGGGCGCCGGCTCGCAACTGGGCCGGCGACGGCGGGTCGGCGGCGAGGAGCTCGGGGAGCGTCACCGTCCGCAGGCCGGAGCGGGCGAGGGCGGGGATGATCGTGGCCAGGGCCCTGATCGTCTGGCCGCGGTTCTCGTGCATGAGGATGATCGACCCGGGGTGCAGCCCGGCGATCACGTTGCGGGAGATGCCGGCGTAGTCGGCGCCGAGGGAGTCGGCGCTGTCGACCGTCCAGATCACCTCGACCAGGCCGAGCGACCTGGCCTCGGCGTCGATCGCCGGGTTGTGGGCGCCGTAGGGCGGGCGGAAGACCGCGACCGGCTGGCCGCTGCTCTGCTCGATCAGCGGGCGGGCGTCGGCGATCTCCCGGGCCATCCCCGAAAGCGACAGGCCGGGGAGGAAGGGGTGGGTCATCGTGTGGTCGCCGACCGCACCCACCGGGCGCTCGAGTCGGGCGAGCCCGGGGTAGCTGTTGATCGACTTGCCGACGAGGAAGAAGGTCGCCTGGAGGTGGTGCTGGCGAAGCTTCTTAATCGCGAGCTTGGTGTAGGGGCCGGGGCCGTCGTCGAAGGTCAGGGCCACGAGCGGCTTGCCGCGCCCGCCGCAGTAGACGGGGAGGCCGAGGGCGGCGAGGCGGGTGAGGGCGGCCGACTGCGTGGCGGCGGCGGCACCGGTGGCGCCGGGGGCGCTCCGGCCGACCAGCGGCGGCGGCGCCGAGGCGGGGGAGGGGGCGCGAGCGGTGCCGCCGACGAGGCCGGCGAGGACGATCGCCAGAACGACGACGACCGCCAGGCCGACGAGCCCGGCGCCGAGGCGCCGCCGGCGGAGCTCGGCCGCGCGGGCGGCGCGGCGGGCGCGTAGACGGTTGGCGTGCTCGTCCACGCGGTGCATGGTCGCATCCCCGCCGGACCTGGGAGCCGCGGTGGGTCGAGCGCGCTAAACTCCGGATACCTCGCGCCGCGGCGGGGTTTTTCCTTGCCCGGCAACCGACAGATCGATCACGAACCTGGATGGCTCATGGCCCGCGGAGACGTGCGTATCGCTGTCACCCTCGCCTGTGAGGAGTGCAAGCGTCGCAATTACCAAACCAATAAGAGCAAGCGCAACAACCCCGATCGCATCACCCTGCGCAAGTACTGTCGCTGGTGCCGGCGTCACACCGGGCATCGGGAGACGCGCTAAGCAGGCGGCGTGCCGTGGCTCCTCCTAAGAAACGCAGCAAGCGACGCCGGGCCCCTCAGGCGCAGCCCGTGCGGGCGCGGCCGCGTCCGGCCGCCGGCAAGCCGCCGGCGCCGGCCGACAAGGCTCCACGGGCGCCCAACGGTCCGGAGCCCCCGCCGCCGCCCCCGGTCGACGCGGTCGAGGATGGACCTCCGCCGCTGCTCGGCGACCCCGACGGGCCGACGCTCGGCGAGGTCGACCTGGCGATCGGTGCGCCGCCCGAGAATCTGGGCGCCCCGAGCCGGACGCCGCCCGAGCCGGAGGAGGTCGCGGCACTGGTCACCGGGGAGCTTGCGCCGGAGGACGACCACGACGCGGTCGAGCTGGTCGACGACGATCCGGCCCGCACCGCCGAGGCGCTGCCGCCCCGGTCGGGACGGGCGCCGTCCAAGGCCGATCAGCTCGACGCCGAGGACGAGCTGCTGCCGGCGGCCCGGAACGTCAAGGGCCGACCGCCGGCCAAGGTCGGCGGAAACCGGGTCACCGCGTTCCTGCGGGCGAGCTGGGCCGAGCTCCAGCGCGTGCAGTGGCCGAACCGGCGCCAGGTCGGTCAGGCGACGGCGGTCGTGCTGGGCTTCGTCGTGATCGCCGGCGGCTACCTCGGCCTGGCCGACCTGATCTCGTCGACCCTCGTCGACGCGATCCTGTGAACCGCCGCGGTCAGAGCTCCACCGGCGCCCGCGTCGCGTCGATCTTCTAAGTCAACTTCTGAAACTGGGTCCCGATAAATGTTCCGCTGGTATGTCGTCAACACCTACTCCGGCCACGAGAACAAGGTCAAGCAGAATCTCGAGCACCGCATCGTCTCGATGAATCAGCAGCGGGCGGTCAAACAGGTCGTCGTCCCGACCGAGTCGGTCTCGGAGATGAAGGACAACCAGAAGATCACCGTCGAGAAGCGGACGATGCCGGGCTACGTGCTGGTCAACATGGAGCTCAACGAGGACTCGTGGACGCTGGTCAAGGGCACGCCGGGGGTCACCGGGTTCGTCGGCGCGTCCAACGAGCCGGTGCCGCTGACGCAGATGGAGGTCGACCGGCTGCTCCACAAGGCGATCGCGGTGCGCGAGCGGACCCGCGCGCAGTTCGCCATCGGCGAGTCGGTCAAGGTGGTCTCCGGGCCGCTGTCTGACTTCTCGGGCGAGATCTCGGAAATCAACGAGGACGCGTCCAAGCTCAAGGTGCTGGTATCAATCTTCGGGCGCGAGACCCCGGTCGAGGTCGGCTTCGATCAGGTCAAGAAGCTCTAGTGGGCGCCCGCCTCGCGTATCTTCCAAGGAGCGGGCCCTCGGCGGCCGGCTCGAGGTAACCAGTCAACATGGCCAAGAAAGTCCTAACCACGATCAAGCTTCAGACCGTCGGCGGCGCGGCGACGCCGGCCCCGCCGGTCGGGCCTGCCCTGGGTCAGCACGGGATCAACATCATGGAGTTCTGCAAGGCGTTCAACGCCCAGACCCAGGGCGACGCCGGGACGGTGATCCCGGTGGTGATCACCGTCTACGAGGATCGCTCGTTCAGCTTCGTCACCAAGACCCCGCCGGCGGCCGTGCTGATCCGCCAGGCGATCGGCATCGACAAGGGCTCGGGCGAGCCGCACCGGGTGAAGGTGGGCAAGATCACCGCCGCCCAGATCCGGGCGATCGCCGAGAAGAAGATGGATGACCTGAACGCCAACGACCTCGATGCGGCGAGCAAGATCGTCGCCGGGACCGCCCGCTCGATGGGCGTGGACGTGATCTAGATGGCCAAGCACGGAAAGACATACCTCGCCGCCCGGTCGGAGGTCGACCGGGAGCACGAGTACACGCCGGCCGAGGCGATCGCCCTGGTCAAGCAGCTGAAGCGGTCGAGCTTCGACGAGACGATCGAGGTCCACGTCCGGACGGGGCTGAACGTGCGCCACGCCGACGAGCAGCTCCGGGGGACGGTGGCGCTGCCCAACGGCCTGGGCAAGGACGTCAAGGTCGCGGTCTTCGCGCAGGGGGAGAAGGCGCGCGAGGCCGAGGAGGCCGGCGCGGACTTCGTCGGCGCCGAGGATCTGGCCGCGCGGGTCCAGGAGGGTTTCACCGACTTCGACGTCGCCATCGCGACGCCGGACCTGATGCCGATCGTCGGCCGGCTCGGCCGCGTGCTCGGGCCGCAGGGGAAGATGCCCAACCCGAAGGTCGGCACGGTGACGATGGACGTCCGCCGGGCCGTCCGGGAGTCGAAGGCCGGGAAGGTCGAGTACCGGACCGACCGGACGGCGATCGTCCACATGGTGATCGGCAAGACGAGCTTCGAGGATCGGGCCCTGCTCGAGAACTACGCGGCGATCATCGACGAGCTGATCCGGGCCAAGCCGCCGGTCGCCAAGGGTCGCTACCTGCGGACGATCGCGCTGGCCTCGACACAGGGGCCGGGCGTCAAGGTCGACCCGAGCCGGACCCGCGACATCCTCGAGGAGGCCGCCGCGAGCGCAGCCGCCGCGTAGCCGTCCACCAGGCCACCAGAGACCCCCGGCACCAAGCTAAGCCCGGGACAGGAGCCGCATGAACAGAGATCAGAAGGCAGTGGTGATCGAGGAGATCGCCACCAACATCCAGGATTCGCAGGCGATCTTCGCGATCGACTTCCGCGGGATCACGGTTCCCCAGGCAGCCGAGCTCCGCGACAAGCTCCGGGCGGTCGACGCGTCGTTCCGGGTCGTCAAGAACTCGCTGACCGAGCGGGCGGCCGACCGGGCGGGGATGGTCGAGCTCAAGGGGCTGCTCGCCGGGCCGACGGCGCTGACCTTCGTCCGCGGGGACGCGGCGACGACGGCCAAGGCGATCTCCGACTACGGCCGGGCGACGCAGCGGCTCGCCTTCAAGGGCGGCGTGATGGACGGGATGGCGCTGTCGGCCGAGCAGGTCCAGGCGATCTCCCGCCTGCTCTCGCGCGAGGCCCTCTACGGTCAGCTCGTGGGGCTCGTCGCCTCGCCGCTGACCGGCCTCGTCCGGACGCTGAACGCCCTGGTCGGCGGCCTGGCCATCCAGCTCGGCGCGATCCTCGAGAAGAAGGAGTCGGGGGAGATCCCGGCCGGCGATCCGCCGGCGGCGGCGTCGACCCCGGATCCCGAGGAGCCGGCCCGGGCGGCCGATTCGGCTGCCTCGGAGCCGCCACCGGTCGAGGAGCCGGTCGCCGCGGAGGCGCCGGCCGGGGACTCGGCCGGGGAGGCGGTCGTCTCAGACCCGGGCGTCGCGGCGGCGCCGGCGTCCGAGGAACCCGCTGAGACGGCAGACGTCTCCGATCCGGGCATCACGCTGGCCGCGGCGTCCTACGACCCCCCCGAGGAGTCGACGGTGTCCGATCCGCCCGTAGCAGAGCCGCCCGAAGCACCCGCCGCAACCATAGATTCCGGCGAGGAAGTCGCCGGCGCGGAAACCGCCCAGGCCGGAGCGGCGTCAGCCGAGCCAGCCCCGGCGGACGAAGCACCGGCGACTGACGAGCCCACACACAAGGAGAGCACCTGATGGCAACCAGCACTGCGGAATGGATCGAGGAGCTCAAGGGCATTTCGGTGCTCGAGCTCGCCGAGCGGATCAAGGCGCTCGAGGAGGAGTTCGGCGTGTCGGCCGCCGCGGTGGCCGCCCCGGCCCCGGGCGGCGCCGGCGCCGGCCAGGAGGAGGAGGCCGAGGAGCAGACGGCTTTCACGGTCCAGCTGCTCGCGGCCGGCGACAAGAAGATCCAGGTGATCAAGGTCGTCCGCGCGGCGACCGGCCTCGGCCTCAAGGAGGCCAAGGCCCTGGTCGACGAGGCGCCGAAGGCGATCAAGGAGGGCGTCGACAAGGACGAGGCCGAGAAGCTCAAGCAGGAGCTCCTCGAGGCCGGCGCCAGCGTCGAGGTCAAGTAGCTCCGACCCCGGTTTCGGGTCCTGCGGCCGTCGCCTCCCCCGGGGGAGCGGCGGCCATCGGGTTTCACGGCGCTTGGCGTTTCACGGGCCTTGGCGTTTCATGGGTCCTTGGCAGCGTTTCACGGGCCTTGGCGTTTCATGGGTCCTTGGCGTTTCATGGGTCCTTGGCGTTTCACGGGTCCTTGGCGTTTCATGGGTCCTTGGCGTTTCACTGGGCCTCGGCGTCTCACAGGCCTTAGCGGCGCGGCTACGATCAGCGGGTGGCGCGCCGGCGACGACCAGCTCCGCAGACCGATCCCCCGCCGGACGACCGGGCGTGGTCGGCGCGGACGAGCATCTCCGCGCGGGCGGCCCGCGCCGACCTCGTCCACTACACGGCGCTGCCGGCCGAGACCGGGCCGACGTGGGCGCCGGATCGGCTGTCGGTCTGGCCGGTCGAGGGCGGGCGCTTCGGCATCGACGCCCACTGAGGGGAAAATGCGCTCGCGCCCTATGCGGCTGCTTCCTGGAGGGTGACGGCGTGCCCGAGGGCTTCGAGCTGGGCGATGAGGCGCTTGGTCGTCCGCGCGGGGTCGCGGCGGCGGTAGTAGTCGCTTCCGAGGTCCTGGTAGAACTGGCCGTTGGTGAGCATGTGCCAGGCGGCGACGATGATCGAGTGTTTGACGGCGCCGAGCGCTTTGCCGTGCCCGATCCGGGAGCGGTGGCGTTCGTAGAGCGCGCGCAGATAGCTGTTCTTGGTGCGGATCGCGGCCATCGCCGCGTCGTTGAGCGCCGCGTTGAGCCACCTGGATCCCTTGCGGGTGCGCCCGGAGCGTTGTTTGCCGGCGGAGCGGTCGTTGCCGGGGCATTGTCCGGACCAGGACGCCAGGTGCCGTGCGGAGGGAAAGACGCTCATGTCCGGGCCGGTCTCGGCGATGATGACCTCAGCGGTGCGCCGTTGAACGCCAGGGATGCTGCACAGCAACTCAACGGCCGCCCCGAAAGGGGCGATGCGCTGCTCGATCGCGTCGGAGAGCCCGTCGATCTGCTCGTCGAGAAAGTCCAGGTGGGCGAGGATCGCCCCGATCAGCAGCGCGTGGAGATACCGCACTCCACGATCGGGCTGTGCGTCGGGTGTAGCCGACCTGGACCGACCCCTTAGGTTCGGGCCGACGCGTATGAGAGTCCTACCGGTCCAGCAGAATGGGCCAGAGGAGGACCGTGATGAAGGGCAGGAGGCATACGCCGGAGCAGATCGTGCGGAAGTTGCGCGAGGCCGACCGGATGTTGGGCGGGGGATCGGAGGTGCCGGAGGTCGCCAAGGCGTTGGAGGTCTCGGCGGCGACGTATCACCGGTGGCGCACTCGGTACGGGGGGATGAAGGCCGACGATGTGAAGCGGCTGAAGGAGCTCGAGCGGGAGAACCAGTCGCTGAAGCGGATCGTCGCGGACAAGGCGCTGGAGATCGACGCGCTCAAGGAGATCGCCAAGGGAAATTTCTGAGCCTGTCGCGTCGACGCTCGGCGGTCCTGATGCTGATGGATCGCCAGGGCCTCTCGGAGCGGCGGGCTTGCCGGCTCGTCGGTCAGCATCGCTCAACCCAGCGTCGCGAGCCGCTGCGCGCGCCCGACGATGACGCGCTGCGGGGCCGGCTGCGCGAGATCTCGCGGGAGCGGCCGCGGCGGGGGTACCGGCGGGCGCACGCCCTGCTGCTGGAGGAAGGCTGGGAGGTCAACCGCAAGCGGGTGCAGCGGCTGTGGCGCGAGGAGGGCCTGCGCGTCCCGCGCCGGCGGCGCAAGCGCCAGCGTCTGGGCGACTCGACCGTCCCAGCCCGGCGGTTGCGGGCCGAGCGGCCTGATCACGTGTGGGCGCTTGACTACCAGGGGTGCAGCCAAGATAAGCCCGAAAGGTGTAATAGGCTCGCCGATCGGCCGTGATCGCGGCTATTCGTCGACGAGAAGGAGGTCGAGAGCTCGTGTGCGGTCTTCTGCGCTCGGGCGGGTGTATCCGCGGGTCGTCTCGAGGCGGGCGTGGCCGAGGAGCTCGGCGACGATGACGAGGTCGGTGCCGCCGCGCACCAGCGTCGTCGCGAACGTGTGGCGGAGGACATGCACGGTCGCGGGGTCGTCGAGGCCGGCGGCTGCGGCGATGCCGGTGACGATGTCGTGGGCGCCGCGGACGCTGAGGCGCCCGCCGCGCTGGTTGAGAAACAGCGCCGGGCTGGTCTTGGCGCCGGGCCAGTCGTCGCGTTCGTCGAGCCAGCCGGCAAGGGCGGCGCGGAGCTGCGGGTGGATGGGGACGTGGCGGACGCGTTCGCCTTTGCCGAGGATCTGCAGGACGCCCTTGCGGGCGGAGCGGGCGATGTCGTCGACGTCGAGTGCGACGATCTCGCTGATCCGGGCGCCGGCGTAGAACGGGACGAGCGCGAGCGCCTGGTCGCGCGGCGAGGCGCAGCGCTGGACTTCGCGGATGTAGCGCAGCTGAGCGCGTTGATCGAGCGCGCGCGGCGCGGCGGCGGCGATCTCGACGCGGGCGGCGCTGGCGGGCCCGAGGCCGCGCCGGATGTAGAGGTCATCGACCGCGGCTAGCGCATTGTTGACGGTCGCGGGGCGGCGCTTGAGGACCGTCTGGAGGTGGGTGCGGTAGTCGCGGACCGCCCAGTCGCGGCCGTCGGCGCTGGTGAGCGGGTCGGCGTCGAGGTCGGCGCTGGCGAGCCAGGCGAGGAACTGGCGGACCTTGGAGGCGTCGGTCCGCCGCGTTTGGCCAGACAATGGCGCCGATCGGAGGGCCGCGGCGTAGTCGTCGAGGACTGCGGCGTAGGCCGCCGTCAGGGCAATCGGCGCCGTTCCGCGGCGCCGCCCGGAAGGGGCAGTCGTGTTCTCTGTAGCGGTTCCGGCTGCCAGACGGGGTCGCGGTTTCGCGTTCTCTGTAGCCACGCCGGGAGTGTACTACAGAGAATGGGTCTTCTCTGTAGTTGTCCCTCCTCCGCGAATGGGACCAGACGACCCGCCAGCACGACGGCTGCTTCCACGCGAAAGGAGTCGCGCCTACGCCTACGCCTGAGTCGGCGGGGTGCGCTCGTGAGGATGAACCGGGTGAGCGCGACCTCCTCGCTTAAGAGGTCTTGGTGCAGGCTGCCGATCGGTTGCGCGCCCAGCGCTTCTGCGAGGCGTCGCGAAGCCGAGTTGGCTGGCTCAATGTCGATGTGGAGCACGCGGAGTGGTAGTTCGCGGAAGGCCCAAGACGCGAGGAGTCCGACTGCTCGCGCGCGAGACCGCGTCCGCGCCAGCCGCGAATGAGCCAGTACCCCAGCCGCCCGCACTGGTCCGGCGAGTCCAGGCCGAACAGGCCGACCATCCCCACCGGGCGGGCGGTGCCTCGCTCGTTGATCGCCAGGACGATCGCCTCTCCGGCGATCCGGCGCCGTTCCTGACGCGCGATCCAAGCCTCGGCATCAAGAGCGCTGTAGGCGCGGGGGACGGAAGTGAAGCGACCGATACCCTCGTCCACGCAAACGGGCTCGAGCGCCGGTCCCTCCCCAGGACGCCACGCTCGCAGGCACACCAGCTTGCCAGCGAGGTTGGGCGTCACGAGTTCACCTGACCGCCGCGTCACGCCCGAGAGTCTCGCTGACCTTCGCCGGGGACGCTTGAGTCCCTCGATCGCGAGCCCAGGGCGCCTAGGATTGCGGGGCGATGGATGAGCGTCTTGCTGAAGAGCTGGCGGAGATGGCGGCGGGTGTCAATGGCCATTGGGTTCTCCCCAGGTACGGCCATCGGTTCTCCCCGCCGGCGGCCATGTTGTCTCCCCGCTGGTGGCCATGAAATTCCCCACGGCCAGGACAGGACAGGGGTTTCGCGGTGTGCTGGGCATGACGTTTGAGATCGGAGGTGGAAGTCCTGACCCGGGGCCCTGACAGGGGGAACCCGACATCGACGAGGCAAGGGCGCGGCCCGGAGTTCACCGGGCGGTCTCCAGTGCGGCCTGGATTGGCGCTGCGGGGGCTTCCGTGAGGGCGGGTCTGAAGGAAGCCATAGATGTGGCGTGGTCGCGAACGAGAGTGAAGCGCCGTAAGGCGTCCTTCGGGTGGGTGAGCTGGCCGCCGGCAGCGATGCCCGATTCCTGTTGGTCCCGAGGAGCGTATTGGCGACGTGATCGCGTCGAAATCTCAGCGTCTTACCCCAGGAGATCTGCCGGGTTCCGGTCGGAAGGCCGGTATGTCCGAGAGTGAAAGAACGGAGGCTGATGGCCCGGCAGAAGTCGGAGGATCGCGTACTACTGGAAGGCGGGGTAATGCCCGCTGAGCGGGCCGGGTCGAGTCCCGGTTCGCGAGGGAAGGCGATCCCGGTTGAGCAAACGGCGGGACAGCTTCGCCTGCCGATCGCGACAGCAGAAAACCCCGAGAAGGGGGCCGCTCGCAAAGCGTCCGTGGACCAGTTCGACGGAGCGGAAGGCGAGGTGCCGTAGGCGACGCAGCGTGGAGAGCGTCACGCCGGTGACGATGGAGGAGGTTGTCAGCCGCTTGTCGGCGGCGCTGTTGAAGGTGGTGTCGAACAAGGGAGCACCTGGCCCGGACGGGCTGACGGTCGGCGAGCTGTTGATGCAGTGGCCGACTGCTGGCCCGAAGCTGGCCGCCGCCCTGCTGGATGGGAGCTACCGACCCGGCGCGACGCGCCGGGTGGAGATCCCGAAGGCAGGAGGCGGGAAGCGCGGGTTGGGAATCCCGAACGTGTCCGACAGGGTGGTCTGTGAGGCCGTGCGCCAGGTACTCGAGCCGGTGTTCGAGCCGACGTTCCATCCATCGAGTCACGGGTTCCGACCGGGCCGCAGTTGCCACACGGCAGTCGAGGAGGCCAAGCAGTACCTGGAGGACGGCTATGAGTGGTGCGTAGATCTCGATTTGGAGAAATTCTTCGATCGCGTCTGCCACCAGCGACTGATGTCCCGGCTCGCGCAGCGAGTCGGGGATCGGCGGCTGCTCATGCTGATCGGACGGTTACTGAAGGCCAAGATCGTGCTGCCGGACGGTGTCGTGGTCGGTAACGACGAAGGCGTGCCCCAGGGCTCGCCGCTATCGCCGTTGCTGTCAAACATCGTGCTGGACGAGCTCGATTGGGAGCTTGACCGGCGTGGTCACCGGTTCGTCCGCTACGCCGACGACGGAAACGTCTACGTGCGCAGCGAGCGGGCCGGTCAGCGGGTGATGGCCAGCCTGACCGAGTTCATCGAAGGGCGTTTGCGCCTGAAGATCAACCGGTCCAAGTCGGCTGTCGCTCGTCCGGAGGACCGTCACTTCCTCGGGTTCCGGCTGCGATTAGATCCGCAGACCGGGAACGTGGAAGCGCTGCTCTCGGTGCGCACCAGGCGCAACGCGATGGGCAGGATCCGCGATCTCACGCCGCGACCGTGGGGACGCACGCTGCAAGCGTGCATCCTGCGAACTCAACGCGTGGCTGTGATCGGGTGGCATCAGTTCTTCCGGAGCTGCGAGCCTGGCGAGGAGTACGTGTTGCGCGCTCTCGACGCCCATATCAGGCGTCGTCTGCGCGCGATCCTGCTGCACCACTGGAAGCGCCGACCGACGATCGTACGCAACCTCATCGCCCTCGGGATCAAGCCGCGGGCAGCATGGCAGGCCGTCTATTCGGGACGCAGGTCCCTGTGGGCGCTCAGCCACGTTCCACAAGTCGATAGGGCGCTGCGGCCCCGGTACTTCACCGACCGCGGGCTTCTCTCGCTAGTGGAGCTGCACCGAGCCTGGCACGAAGAGATCGTCGCCCCCACCCACGAGCAGTTCGCGATGGAGTGGGGATAGACCAAGGTCGTTGAAAGCGGCCGGCGGCGGGGTTCGCAACCCGCCGTCCCGAGGAGCCGTGTGTGAACAGCACAAGCACGGTTCTGTGGGAGCCGGGGCTGGCAACCGCCCCGGCTACCCGACGAGTCGAGACCGCGGCGCGGCTTCTCAGGCGAGGGGCATCACTCCTTTGCCGGCGGTGGCTTGGGTGAGGCGGTAGCTCTCTGGTCCGTCGGTGAGCAGGACGTGCGCGTGGTGCAGGAGCCGTTCGACCGTCGCGGTGGCGAGCGTCTTTGGCATTAGCTCGTCGAAGCCGGCGGGGTGTAGGTTCGACGTCAGCGCGATCGAGCGTTTCTCGTAGGCGGCGTCGACGACCCGAAACAGCGCCTCGGCGGCGTCGGGGGAAACGGGGAGTAGGCCGACGTCATCGATCAGGATGAGATCGGCGCGGATCAGTTTGCCGATCGCTTTGCTGACGCTGTCGTCGACGCGGTGGCGGCGCAGCAGTCCGGCGAGCGTCTCGAGGGTGTGCCAGGCGACCGTCTTGCCGTGGTCGATCGCCAGGTGCCCCAACGCTACGCCGAAATGGCTCTTGCCGCTACCGCTCGGCCCGGCGACGCAAGGATTCTCTGCGCGGCCGATCCATTCAAGCGTCCGCAGCGCCTGCTGGGTCTGTTTGGGGATAGAGCTCGCGGCGGATTCCCACGCATCGAACGTCTTCCCGGCGGGCAACTGGGACGCCCTGCGTCGGGACTGGATCGTCGCCTGGTCGCGTCCGGCGGCTTCTTCGGTGAGCAGGTCGCGCAGTACCTCGGCGGGGTCCCAGCGCTGCGATGCGGCGGTCGCGACGACGTCGGGGGCGGCGCGACGCATGTAGGGGAGCCGCAGGCGCCGCAGGAGCCGCTCGACCGCGCTCCGCCTCGGTCGCCGTCTTCCAGCGCTGGACCCACGTCCAGACCGTTGACTTCGAGACGCCCGCGCAGGCCGCTGCTTGCGCGAACGTCTCGCCGTGTTCAACGACTCGACGAACAACGACCGAGCGACCCAACGGCGTGTGGCTGGCTCTATGGTGCGGCACTCCGGGCCTCCTTGAGATCGTGAGCTTCGACACCCACAGCCTCTCGGTAGGCCCGGACCTCTTCCTACCTCACCGCGTTCGCAAGGTCCCCGGGCTCGTCACCTAGCCCTCGGAAGCTGACCAGAGACGGCCGCCGTCGGCGGCCGTGCGTCCCACGACGTCTCCGGTTCGTGACACGCTGACGGGGTGACCGATGAGTTCGAGCAGGTATTCGTTGCTGATGAGCAGGCCGCGCGCCGCGAGGTTGAGCCGCGCAACGCGCAAGAGCGCGATCTGCACTGGTCGGCCTGGTGGGCGGTGCCCCCCCGCATGCCGATCGTCAAGTGGTCGCTGATCCGCCTCCGCACGGTCGCGCCGGACGACGTGGAGCTTCCGGCGGAGAACTTCGAGGAGGCGGTCCGGGCGGCAGTGGAGTGAGAGCTGCTCGGTCCCGCCTGGCGCGGCGGTCCCGGACAGCCGCCGAGTTGGTGCCCGGAACATGGGCCGAGAACGTCTACTCGGTCCGAGTGCTCGAGGTCCGTCGCCGTCGCCGCTGCCCCGACACGGTGATCGAGATCGTCTACGAACCGCTGGCGTCCCCGGGGGCGCGGTTTGGCAGGCGTTTTCCGTTGTGGCCGGCCGAGTTCAAGAGCGCAGATAGGCAGGCCAGCCAGTTCACGACGTACTTGGGCGAAGCGTCCCCCGGCGCGCACCAGAAGCGCGGCCGCCCCGACAACGAGATTACATGGGTCGACTGCGGCGGCGAGCCCGAGTAGGTCGCGACCACGCCCGCCGCCGACGCTACGAGGGCCGCCGCCAGCGGGTTGCCACGTCGAATCCCTCACACTGTCGCTCCGCGCGAGCAGGAGAACCGAGAAGCTGCCCACACCCAGGCGAGGATCTGATTTATATGATACAGTTACGGAATGTCTCGGATGACCGCCACCGAAGCCGCACGAAGCTTCTCGGACGTACTCAACCGCGTCGCCGGCGGGGAGGAGGTCGAGGTCACCCGCAGCGGTGCCCCGGTCGCGGTGATCACCCCGCCTCGAGCCCACCTGTTGTCGGCGGACCGGTTCCGAGACCTGATCGCCACCGCCCCTCGCGCCGACGACGACTTCGGCGAAGACCTGCGAATCCTGCGCGGTGACGTCCATGCGCCCGAGGATCGATGGGCGTCCTGATCGACACAGATCTCCTGATCGACCTCGAGCGAGGACGACCCGACGCAGAGCGGGTGCTGGGAGAGGAAGAACGGGCGATCAGCGTGATCACGGTGAGCGAGCTTCTCCACGGCGTTCTGCGGGCCACCGGCGCAACCCGGGCCCGCCGCGGAGCGTTTGTCGAGCACCTCCTCGCCGGCCTGCGGGCGATCCCGATCACCGAGCCCGTCGCGCGTGCACACGCCGACATCTGGTCTCAGATGGCCGGGCGCGGCGAGACAATCGGATCCCACGATCTCTGGATCGCCGCGACCGCGATCGCGCACGGACTGGGCGTCGCGACTCGCAACACCGCGCACTTCGGACGCGTGCCGGGCCTGCGGGTCGTGTCTTCGGAGTCCTGAGACGGCACGTGGAGCGCTGTCGGTTTGCGCGATAGGCGGCCGTGGCCGGCGGAGCGCGAACGCGGTCTTGGCTGATCGCGCAACGAGGAGTAGCGTTGGCGGGGTGAGCCAGTCGCTGCGTCTGACGATCGTGTTCGAGCCCGACGAGGACGGCTGGATCGTCGCGTCGGTCCCAGAGGTTCCCGGCGCGTTGAGCCAGGGCCGCAGCCGTGAAGAGGCCCGCGAGAACGTCATCGATGCGCTGCACGGAATCCTCGAGCTGCGCTTCGGCGAGCACGCTCTCGCTGAGCCGGCGCCAGACAGCGAATCGCTCGAGCTGCTCATCGCGGCGTGAAGCGCCGCGACTTGGAGCGCCATCTCAGCGATCACGGCGCCCGTCTTCTCCGCGAGGGCGCGAACCACAGCTTCTGGGGACTTGACGCCGAACGCTCGACCGCCGTCCCGCGGCATCGCGAGATCGCGTTCGGACTGGCGCGCAAGATCTGCAAGGACCTCGGTATTCCGCCGCCAGTCGGCCCGAGATAGGAGCCAGAGGGCGCAGGGTCGGCGGCGAGGCGCCTGTGCCGGCCTTTGGGCCGGTGGTTTCCTCGCCGCCGCCACTCCGAACCGGACGTGCGACTTCCACCGCATCCGGCTCTCCGTGGGCACATCGGGTCGGTTCTGGTTCATGCGAGCGCCTGCTGGACGCGTTCGATCGTCTGCTGCTCCTCGTGGCGGGCGCGTAGGGCGCGTAGCCCGGTTGGGGCGGCAGTCGGTTCGGTCCACGGGTTCGAGATACGGGCTCCCCGGTAGCGGTAGCGTGTGACGCTGAGGCTGCCGGGTTTGTAGAGCACGACCCCGCCGTCCTGGAAGGTGTAGTCGTCGTTGAGGTAGCGCCGGTTGAGCTGCTTCCAGGTGAGCCGCGGGTGCTTCTTGCGAAGCCACCGCCCGACTCGCCACCAGACGTAGTAGTCGAGGTAGGCGAGCGTGCGTTTGGCCGCGGCGTGCCGGTAGTAGTTCGCCCAGCCGCGAAGGACTGGGTTCAGCGCGGCGATCAACTCGGACAACGCCAGGTTGGTCGTGGAGCGCCCGGTGAGGGCCTTCACCTTCGCCTTGATCGAGGCGAGCGCCTCGTTGGGGACGAAGGTGTAGACGTAGCGCTTCTTGCCCTGGGGCCGGCGGACGATCCGCTGACCAAGGAACTGGAAGCCCTCGTCGATGTGGATGATCGCGGTCTTCTCGGCCTTCAACGACAGGCCGAGGGCCTGCGCCCGCCCGGCCAGCTGGTCGAGCAGCGCTGTCGCCTGGGGTCGGGTTCCCTTTACGAGCAAGACCAGGTCATCGGCATACCGGATCAGCCGGTAGGTCGCGTGACCCTTTCGTCGCAGACGCTTGCGCTGTCCCTTGTAGCGGCTTGTCTCCCGCCAGTCCGCCTGGTAGGGGCGGTCCAGCGCGGAGAGGGCGATGTTCGCGAGCAGCGGCGAGGCGATCCCGCCTTGCGGGGTCCCCGTCACCGTTCGCTGCAGGCCACCCGTCTCTGCCATCAAGCCCGCCCGCAGGAACGAGCGCACGAGCCCAAGCACGCGTTTATCCCCAACCCGCCGCCCAACTTCCTCAACGATGAGGCAGTGTGGAAGGCGATCGAAGCACGCCTCGATGTCCGTCTCCACGACCCACTCGTAGTGCGAGGGGGCCTTGGTGAAGTGGACGATCTCAGCGATCGCTTCCTGGGCCCGGCGGCCGGGCCGGTAGGCGTAGCTCGATGGGTAGAAGCCGGCCTCGAAGATCGGCTCCATGACGAGCTTGAGGGCCATCTGCGCCACCCTGTCCTTGAGCGTCGGGATCCCCAGGCGACGCATCCGGCCGTCGCGTTTGGGAATCAGCCGCTCGCGGACCGGCAGCGGCCGAAACGTTCCCGCTCGCAGCTCGCCGCGCAGCCCCGTGAGGAACTGCTCCACGCCACGCACTTCGACGTGGCGGCGAGTTTGGGCGTCAACGCCGGCTGTCCGGGACCCTCGGTTGCGACTCACCCGCGACCAGGCCACCACCAGCGTGGCCGGATCGCAGACCAGGTTCCACAGATCGCAGAACCTGCGCTCGGCATCCTCAGATGCCCACTCGTGCAGCTTTCGCTGGTAGTAAAGTACCCGCTGCTGCGCCACCTCGACGCTCGGCAGCGGAGCGCCAGTATTCACCGGCGAACTCCTCTCATCCAGTCGTGCCGCGTGCTCACTGGACCCCTTCGCCATGTGGCCGGCTTTCCCGGCCTCCGACTACTACGGGTCCTCCGCCACGCCCCGGCGGCAACAGCGGACGGTGCGCCTGCCCCAAACCCCAACGGGGTTCGGCGGGCACCGCCGGGACGCTTCCCACGTTCACCATCAACCGCTCGGCAGGGCCGGCGTCCAGCTGTACCCCGGGGGCATCGCCGTGCAGCACCGCAACACGCCGCACGGCCTCACCCGCCCGACCAACAACCAGGCGGACAAGACGATCCCCAGCAACCACGAGGACCGAGCGCCCCAACAACCCATACCCGCCAGCTTCGGGGTTGCTGCGCTGTCTCGGGGCTTCAACCACTGGTTCGGTTTCCCTACACCTTTCTGCCTTGCTACCGCACCCGGCTCGCTGGCGGCGAACCGTCGCTCGATTGTCAGGGGCTGCTCCCACCCTCCGCCTCACCTCAGACATCAGGCTGCCCCTCAGCTTCTCCCGGCCGTCGCGGCGACCGGAGGTGGGTCCTTTCATCCCACCCGGTTGATGGCGCCTCGTGGCGCAGGACCGCTTTGCGCGAAGGGGAGCCGCCGTCGAGGGACTTTCGGCGTGTCCGCGCGGGCGCTCGAACGATAGCGTTGCGGCGCGCGCGGCTAGTCGCTGATCACGTGGCGCAGGAAGCGCTCGGGGGCCTCGATGAAGTCGCGGGTCAGGCGGACTGAGTCGGTGTCCGCGGGCTGGACGCGGGCGATTCCGTCGTCGCTGAGCTGATAGACGGCTGCCTCGGGGTAGCAGAGCAGGACTGGGGAGTGGGTGGCGAGGATGAACTGTGATCCTTGTCGCGCGGCGCGGTGAATGACGGCGATCAGCGCGAGTTGGCCGGTGACCGACAACGCAGCCTCTGGCTCGTCGAGGATGAACAGCCCTTCCGCGCCGAAGCGGTTGGCCGCGAGGGCGAGGAACGACTCGCCGTGGGACTGGTGCTGAAGCGGCCGGCCGCCGTAGACCTCGAACAGATTTTGAGCATCGATCGAGCTGGCGACGTTGAAGAACGATTCGGCCCGCAGAAAGAACCCGATGCGAGGCCGGTTGAGGCCGGGCTCGAGTTCCACGTGCGCGGCTAAGTCGCTCGCGTCGAGTCGCTCAGGGCGACCCAGTTCCCCGCTGAGCGAGCCGCCTTGCGAGCTGAAGCCGCTGGCGAGCGCGATCGCCTCGATCAGCGTCGACTTGCCGGAGCCGTTATCGCCCGCGAGCAGCGTGACGCGAGGGTCGACGTCGAGCTCGGCGAGCGCGCGAACGGCAGGAAGGAACGGGTAGCCGGCATGCGGAGGACCGCCCTCCCGGAACGCGAGGCCGCGGATGTAAGGCCCCGGCCCGAACGGTCGACGATCAGGCCGGCGAGACACCACCGAAGCGTGCCACATGACAAACGCCGGCAACCGGACACGCAGAGCCCAGGCGGAACGCTGTTACTAAGCGCGAACTGCGGTCGCTCGCGCGGGTCACGTGAGGCGGGCGGCGATCCATTCCAGAACCTCGCCACGGTTGGCGTGCCCGCTGGCGATCTGCTCGACCATGTGCGCGTCTCGGTCGTGGTCCGGCTCGCCCCAGCGTTGTCCGTTGCGTTCGAGGAAGAGGATCATCAGGGCGAACGAGACGCGCTTGTTGCCGTCGGGGAGCGGGTGGTTTCGCGCGAGGTGTTCGATCAGTACGGCGGCCCGCTCGGATAGCTCGGGATACGCGTCCTGTTCGCCGACGCCTGAGAATGGCGCTTGCAGGGCTGACTCGGCGAGCCTGAGGCCGGGGAGTCGCAGGATCCGGTCGGGTTCGATGTCGAGGATGACCGCCGCGGCTTGAACGAAGTCGGCTAGCGCCGGCCGCCATACCTCGGGCATGTCCGCGTCAGCGGCCGAGGCGCTCGAACGTCTCGCGGTACCGGCGCACGATTTCGCGCACGGCGGTGGCAGTCGAGACCCGCGAGGCCGCCGGAGTGGCGACCTGCACGGGCGCGTCGTCGGTCGTCTGCGTTGTGACCGGCTCGGTATCCACAGCGTTAAGGCTACCGCGCCGATCAGCGACCCGAGGCCGATCTGGGCCGACCTGGCTTGGCCCGTGATAGAGGCCGTCGTGTGTGCACTCGATGATTGGAGGAGCAGTGACCGCCTCAGCCCTACTTGACGTCGCCGGCCGGCGACGCTCCCCGGCTACGCTTCCTGGCTACCACGCCGGGCGCCCACCGCGTAACAAGGGGTTGCACTACCCGGCCGATCCGCCGAGAGTCGAGGAGATCGTTGCCGTGATGCGCCATGCCGGACCAGGCATCCACGGCGACCGCCTACGCGGCTTGATCGTCGTGCTGTGGCGCTCCGGGCTTCGGATCGGCGAAGCGCTCGACCTCGCCGAGAGCGATCTCGACGAACGCCGCGGCGCGCTCCTCGTCCGCCACGGCAAGGGCGGGAAGCGCCGCGAGGTCGGCATGGACGACTGGGGCTGGGAACAACTTCGGCCGTGGGCCGCCGCCCGCACCGGGCTCCCCGTCGGGCACCTGTTTTGCATTGTCGACGACCGACGCGCGGCAGGCCTTGGGCGCCCGGTGCCGTCCGCACACAGCTACGACGCATCGCCGTACAGGCCGGCGTGCGCCGCCGCTTCGCGCCGCATCAATTGCGGCACGCGCATGCGGTTGAGATGTCGCGCGAGGGGATTTCGCTGATCGTGATCCAGCGCACAGCTCGGTCATTATGCGGGTGATCCTGTCAAGTGTGATCGGCTTGGTGGTATGCGAGCGCGGCGCCGAGGAAGCGGTACGTCCATTCCTCGGCGAGCGGGCGGGTCTCGGCGAAGTGGATCGGCACGGTTGGGCAGCGGACGGTGAGCGCGGCGAGCATCTCGGTCACGAACCCGGGTTGGGTGTGCTCGAGCTTGAACAGGCTGGAGTAGCGGTCCTCGATCACGACGGCGGCGCGCGGGATCGTGGCGAGGTCGGCGAGCGCGTAGGTGAGTTGACCTTCGATCAGGCGGTGGACGAGGTCGGCGAGGCTTGCGTTCCACGACCGCGACGATCTTGCCGTCGCGCGCGACGGCGTAGTCGCCGGTAGGGAGCGCTTGGCGCTCGGTTGTGGCTTGTTGTTGGGTGAACTTGTAGGGGTAGCGCTCGCGGGTGTCGACGAGGATGGTCAGTTCGGTGAGCCCGGGAGTGGGCGGCGGTGCCGCCGCGGCTCGGCAGCCGGTCCCGTCGGAGCCGACGGCCATGCCCACGCCGAGGAAGAGCACGAGCCCGGGGATGCGCAGCCGCCCGGCGGCGAGCGAGGCGAGCAGGCCAGCGGCGAGCAGCGCGCCGGTGATCAGGATCAATTGGCCGTCCGCCATCGGGGAACGATGTCAGCCGGCGGCCGGCGTCGCGCTGTGTCTCTCCTAGAGCATGGCGTGGCCCACCCCGACCGCCATTGCGACCGAGTCCATCGAGTGCCGGCCCGAGGCCACCCATCTCGCGCGCGACACGGAGCTTCTGCGCAGTGATCACCGACGGGAGCTCCTCTGCGGTCATCACCGACGGGCGCCCGCCCGCGCGCCGCGAGCGCGGGGCGCGGCGTCGCCGCCCGCTACTACAACGAGAACTACGGGAGGTTGCACCCGTCGACGGGGCGGCAGGTCCGAGCGTCCGCCGTCACCGCCGTCGGCGTCGCCCTATCCTCGGCGGGTCGCTGCTCCTGCGCAGCCGCGCCGCCTGGTCGCTCGATCTGCCGGTCAATGCCCTGGCGGTCACCGTCGCCCTGTCTGTGCTGATCTTCTACGCCATCGGCGTGGGCCTCAAGGCCCACCACACGATCATCTGGGGCGCCGTCCTCCTCGCCGGAGCGCTCCCGGTCTGGAACGGCGCGGACCCCGGCAACATCGGCCTCGTCATCATCGGAGCGGCCCACATGGTCTGCGGAGTGTTCGACCACCGCCTCTTCGTGCATACGTTCGGGTCCCCGAAGAACCCCGGGCTGACCAAGGGAAACCTCTCGAGTCACCTCACCAAGCTCGAAGCAGCCGGCCTTGTAGAGATCCGAAAGCGGTTCGTCCACAAGAAGCCCAACACCAACGCCGCCCTCACCTCGACCGGCAAGCAGCGCATCGCCCGCCACTGGGACCAACTCGAACGCCTCAAGCACCTCGGCCACCCCGCGGCTGCCCTCCCGGACGCAGCACCGCGGCGGCCAGCCTCAACCCGTGACGCATCGGACGCGACGTACCGCGCGCAGCCGGCCCGATCACGCTCACCCGAGCCACGGCGGACTTGGCTCGGGTCGATGCCGATCAGCCCGGACCCCGGGCCGGGGCGAACTCCCCGGACGCCGCCCAGGCCGCCCGCTCGGCCGCGAACGCCTCGGCCTGGCCGGACCGGAACGCCGCGATCGACCCGGCTTCGCGGTCGAGGAACTCCTCGTGGCCGGCCAGGCTGAAGGAACCCAGCTCGGTGGTCAGATCGAGCCGTCCCGCCTCGCAGTCGGCCCGCAGCTCGAGCAGCTCCTCGGCCCCGACCGGATACCACCGGATCCGGTCGAAGAAGCGCAAGAGCCACGGCGAGCCCGGCTCGAAGAGCCCCCCGCTCGGCGACCGGCTCCAGATCTGCGTGGTCCGCCCGACGAACTGGTAGCCCCCCGGGCCCTCCATCCCGTAGATGCACAGGTAGGCGCCGCCGATCCCCACCGCGTTCTCCGGCGTCCACGTCCGCGCCGGGTTGTACTTGGTCGTCACCAGACGGTGGCGCGGATCGAGCGGCGTCGCCACCGGAGCCCCCAGGTAGACGTCGCCCAGGCCGAGCACCAGGTACTCGGCCGCGTAGACCGTCCGCTCGACCTCGCCCACGTCGCTCAGCCCGTTGATCCGCCGGATGAACTCGATGTTCCACGGGCACCACGGCGCGTCCGAGCGCACCCCCGACATGTAGCGCGCCGTCGCCTCCCGCGTCGCCGGGTCGTCCCACGACAGCGGCAGGTGGATGACCCGGCTCGGGACGCTCAGCTCCCCGGTCGGCGGCAGGTCGTCCTCGAGCCCCGCCACCACGTCCACCAGTCGCCGCACCGGCAGCACATCCGGGTCCACATGGAGCTGTATCGATCGGATCCCCGGGGTCATCTCGACGAGGCCGGGCAGGTCCTCGGCCGCCACCCGCTCGGCGAGCGCGTGGACGCGCATCCGCAGCCGCAGGTCGAGGACCATCGGCCCGTACTCGACCAGCAGGTTGTCGTCGCCCGAGCGCCGGTAGCAGACCGCCGGGTCCTCGCCCCGCGCCTCCCGGCGGCCGAGCACCCCGTCGTCGCGGTCCTCGCCCGCCAGGCCCTCCGACCGGAGCTGCTCCAGAGCACCACCCCGCAGCCGCCCGGCCGTCGCATCCGAGACGGCCACGAAGCGCACCGTGTCGCCCGGGCGCAGCTGGCCGAGCTTCCAGCGCTCAGCCGCCACCACCGTCGCCGGGCAGACGAACCCCCCGAGGCTCGGCCCGTCCGGCCCGAGGATGATCGGCACGTCGCCGGTGAAGTCGACCGTTCCCACCGCATACGGCGTGTCGTGGATGTTCGACGGGTGGAGGCCCGCCTCGCCGCCGTCGGCCCGCGCCCACTCCGGCCGCGGGCCGATCAGGCGCACCCCGGTCCGCGCCGAGTTGAAGTGGACCTCCCAATCGGCCGCGTAGAACGTCCGCATGTCCTCCCGGGTGAAGAAGTCGGGCGCCGCGTGCGGTCCCTCGGTCACCGCGATCCGCCACGACGGGGTCAGCTCCGGCCGGACCGCGGCGGCCACCGATCCGATCGCGCCGCCGGCGGCCGGCGCCACGTCCAGCACGTCGCCGGTCCGGAGCGCCCGACCCTCGTGGCCCCCGAAGCGCCCGAGCGTGAACGTCGACGCGCTCCCCAGGTACTCGGGCACCTCGAGCCCCCCGGCGACGAGCACGTAGACCCGCAGGCCGCGGCCGTTCGCCGGGCCGATGTCGAGGACCTGGTCGGCGGCGACCTCAACCGGCTCCCACGCCGCCACCGGTCCCCCGTCGACGGTCGGCCGGCACTCGGCGCCGGTCACGCAGATCGTCGTCGCCCCCGTGAAGCGCAGCCGCGGGCCGACCAGCGTGCACTCGAGGCCGGGCGCCCCTCCCCGGTTGCCGATCGCCGCGTTGCCCAGCCGGAAGGACCGGTCGTCCATCGGGCCCGACGGCGGCACCCCGACCCGCCACAGCCCGAGCCGCCCCGGCCAGTCCTGGACCGTGGTCATCGTCCCCGGCCGGACGACCTCGATTCGCGTCATCGCTCGCCCCCGGTGACGATCATCCTCACCGGGGTCGGGTCGAAGCCGTTGCACGGGTTGTTGATCTGCGGACAGTTCGAGATCAGCACGAGGGTGTCGATCTCGGCCCGGACGGTCAGGGCGAGCCCCGGTGCCGAGACGCCGTCGACGATGCCGAGCGTACCGTCCGCTTCGACCGGCACGTTCATGTACCAGTTGATGTTGCTCACCAGGTCGCGCTTGCCCAGGCCGTAGCGGGCCCCCTCGAGGAGGAAGTTCTCCACGCACGCGTGCTGGTGCTTGGTGTGATACCCGTAGCGCAGCGTGTTCGACTCCTTGCTGCACGCCCCGCCGATCGTGTCGTGGCGCCCGCAGTCGTCCGCGGTCACCGTCATCAGCGGCCGCCCCTCGCAGCTGCGCAGGACGCTGCCCGTGGTCAGGAAGATGCTCCCCTGGGCGGCGATCGTGTCCGCCGCGCTGTAGCGCTCGGCCGTGTCGGCGGCATTGAAGAGCAGGCAGTCGACCGCCTGGTTGCCGCCGAGGTCGACGATCGTCAGCTCCTGGCCCGCGTCCACCACCGCCGACCACGGCGCCCGCGCCGCGACGAGGTCGTCGCGCACGATCCTCCGGCTGTCCACCGCCGCCGCGCTCGTCATCGGATTCCTCGCGCCCGGGCGTAGTCGGCCGTGTTGAGGAAGGCCCGCTCGCCCTCCGGCGTCGCCCTCCACAGGGGATCCCCCGGCCCGGTCGGCGCGTCCCCCCAGGCGAGCACCTCGAGCGCCGAGCACGTGTAGTCCACGCGCCGGTCGAGCGGGTGGGGGACGTTGGCGATCAGCACGATCAGAGGCAGCTCGGCGCGGAGCGTCACCGCCGCTCCGGCTCCGGCCGATCCCCGGTGCTCGACGGCGCCGTCGGCGGCGACCCGCACGCCCTGGAAGAACGAGCAGCTCGGCCCGAGGTCGCGGCGACCGAGCCCGTGCTTGGCGGCGGCCAGGAGGAGGAGCTCGCGCCCGGCCGGGGTCGGGCCGTGGGCCGCCCCGTCGCCGTAGCGGGCGTCGTTGCCCGCCCGGGTCGACGTCCCGCACAGGGCGTCGTGGCGCCCCGAGTCATCGCCCAGGATCGAGGCGAGCACCCGGCCCTGGTCTGAGAGCAGCAGGTGGCCCGCCCCGAGGTAGGCCTGCCAGAGCACCTTGACGGTGTCGGCCACGTTCAGCCGCTCCCACGGCTCGAGCGCGTTGTAGAGGAGGACATGGGCGCACGCCTCGCCCCGCAGGTCGCGCAGCCGGAGGATCGTCCCGGCGGCGAGGACCCGCGACGCATACCCGCCGCCGGCGATCGTCTCCGCCCAGGTCAGGCGCTCGGGCGTCACGCGCGCCGGCGGGTCCGGCCAGGAGGAGGCCGGGAGCACGGGCATCGCCTCGGCGCGCGCCCCGGCCTGCGCTCGGGCGTGGGCCCGGGCGCCGCCGGCCGTCTCGGTGCCCGGGGTCACTCGGCCGGGCTCTGCATGCTCGCGCGCTCGGCCCAGGCCGCCCGGGCGCGGAGGGCCTCGCGGGCGCGGAGCACACCCAGCGAGGGCGCCGGGGCCGCCGACTCGTCCGCGCGCTCGGTGCGCTGGCGCAGCCAGGCGAGGATGCCGACGCCGAGCGTCCCGAGGACGAACAGCACCGAGAACCACTGCAGGTACCAGTGGCCCCCGGCCGGGTCGTAGACGCTGGCCCGCGGCCAGGCGATGTTGATCATCATCAGCCCGCCGTAGAGGACCGCCGCGATGTTGACCGGCAGCCCGAAGCGGCCGAGCGAGAAGAGCGCGCCGCCGTCGGCCGCCCGGGCCTCGACCGGGGGCAGGCCCCGCAGCCGCGCCCGCAGGAGCGGAACGGTGACCATCAGGTAGGCGCCGTAGAGCATGACGATGACGACGCTCGTCAGGTCGGTGAACAGCGCCGGCTGGCCGACGTTGACCAGGAGCACCGCGGCCGCCAGGACGCCGGTCACCAGCGCCGGCATGATCGGCGTGCCCGTCCGCTGGTTGACCCGGGCCAGCACCCTCGAGAAGGGCAGCACCCCGTCGCGGGCCATCGAGAAGGTCATCCGCGTCGCCGCCGTCTGGATGGCCAGCGTGGCCACGCAGATCGCCACGCCGACGTCGGCCAGGAAGATCTTGCCCACCGTCGTCCCCAGGCGGCTGGTCAGCACGAACGGGAGGCCCCCGGCCGCGAGCTTCCCGTCGGTCAGGCTCGGGGCCGCCACGATCGCCGCGAGCAGGAGCAGGCCGCCGCCGATCCCCGAGGCCAGTAGCGCCTTGATGATCGCCCGGGGCGCCGTCCGGCGCGGGTCGCGGGTCTCCTCCGAGAGCTCGCCCGCGCTGTCGAAGCCGACCATCACGTAGGCGGCCATCAGCGCCGAGGCCAGGAAGACCCCGAGGTAGCCGCCGGGCGCCGCCCCCGACCGGTGCAGGACGGCCGCCGGGCTGCGCTCGGCGTGCGAGAAGAGGAGCACGATCAGCGCGCTCGCCCCGATCAGCTCGAGCGTCACGCCGATGCTGTTGATCCGCGACATCAGGCGCACGCCGAGCGCGTTGATCAGGGTCGTCACCGCGATCAGCGCCGATCCCAGCAGGACGGCGTTGGTCGCCCCGCTGCTCGTCGCCAGCGACGGGTCGCCCGGGACGAGCTGGAAGCCCGACCACAGCACCGGGAGCACGACCTGGAGGGCGATCGCCGCCGCCGAGACGGTGACGATCTGCGCGATCACCATGAACCACCCGGTGAACCAGCCGAAGGTCGGGTTGGTCAGCCGCCGCGACCACTGGTAGATGCAGCCGGAGATCGGCCACCGGGCGGCGAGCTCGGCGAAGCAGGCGGCGACCAGGAGCTGGCCCGCGAAGACCAGCGGCCACGTCCAGAAGAAGGCGGCCCCGCCGAAGCTGAAGCCGAACGCGAACAGCTGGAACACGGTGGTCAGGATCGACACGAAGGAGAATCCCGCCGCGAAGGACGCGTACGGGCCGAGCCGGCGGCGCAGCTGCTGCGTGTAGCCGAGCGCGGCCAGGTCCTCGCTGTCGCGATCGGATGGGGCGCTGAGGACTTCCGGAGGGCTGGTCATAGGTATGACCATAGGTGCGGGTTCGGCCCACGTCTTTGGACCGTCGGTCCAAGATCGGCTGGACAGACGGTCGGCCGCCGCGTGCTCGGACCGCGCCCGGGCCCCGAGCTGACGGCCCGGGCCCGCCGACTATGGTAGGCCGGAGATGCTCCCGCCCTCCGAGTCTCCGCCGTCCACCGCCCCCGCCGGAGCCCCCGCCGGCGAGGCGAGCAAGGTCAGCGACGAGCTCGAGCGCTGGCTGACCCGCGACGGCGAGAAGTCGCTCGGCAGCCTGATCGAGCTCTTCGAGAAGAAGAGCTTCGCCGTCCTCTTCGTCCTCCTGCTCGGCGTCCCGGCCCTTCCCCTGCCGACCGGCGGCGCCACCCACGTCTTCGAGATCATCGCCGTCCTGCTGGCGCTCGAGCTGATCGCCGGCCGCGACGAGATCTGGCTGCCGCAGCGCTGGCGCAACCTCGAGCTCGCCGGCCCCCGGCAGCAGCGCTTCCTCGGCGCCCTGATGAAGATGATCCGCCGGCTCGAGCGCTTCTCCCGGCGCCGCCTCGGCTTCCTCTTCGATCATCGCCTCAGCAACATCGTCTTCGGGCTGCTCGTGATCGGCGGCTCCGCCGGCGCCTTCTTCGCCCCGCCGTTCACCGGACTCGACACCCTGCCCTCGCTCGGCGTCGTCCTGCTCTCGCTCGGCGTCCTGCTCGAGGACTTCCTCGTCGTAGTGGTCGGGGTCGCCGTCGGCGTCGCCGGGGTCGGACTCGAGCTGACGCTCGGCAGCGCCCTCGTCAACGCGGTCGGGAAGCTCCTCTAGCGCGAGCGCGGGATCAGGAGCACCGGGTGGTCGGCCTGCTGGACGACGCGCATCGTCACTCCGCCGAGCAGCCCGTCGAGTGGTCCGTGACGCACCGGGGCGAGCACGATGAGCCCGACGTCGTACTCGGCGGCGACGCGGAGGATCGCCGCCGCCGGCTTGCCGATCGCGGTCAACGGCCGCGCCTGGAGCCCCACCGCGAGGGCCAGGGCGCAGCCGGCCTGGGCGTGGCGCTCGGCGACCTCGGCGGCGATCTCGTCCCACTCGTCGTACACGCCGCTCAGGCGTCCGACGATCTCGCCGAGCGGCTCGAGCGGGAATCCGGCCTCGGCCGGGATCGCCACGCTGAGTACGAGCGCCTCGCGTCCGGGCATCAGCGCTCCGGCCCGGCGGATCGCCTCGGCGGCGTCGGGCGAGCCGTCGAAGCACAGCAGAAGCGGGCGCGCCCCCGCGGACATCACGAGTCCCGCCGCAGCAGCGACAGGCGCACCAGACGGTCGTTCACCCCGACCTGGGACAGGCCGAGCGGGGCGTGGTCGCGCGAGAAGAGGATCTCGACCAGCTCGATGTACGGCTCGCCCGGCTCGAGCCCGAGCCCGGCCGGAATCCCGGCGCCGGCCACCCGCGGCACGATCTCCGATGTCGCGTAGTCGACGGTGTCGTGGCAGTTCTCGGCGAAGAAGGCGAACGTCGTCTCGGCGTCGCCGACCTTGTCCGGGGCCACCGCGAGGCGGTCGACGGGGACGATGTCGCACACGGCCATGACCGGTATGCCCCCCGCCCGCAGGAGGCGGCGCAGCTCGACGCACGGCGAGCCCGGCTCGACGGCGAGGGCCGAGGCGTGCGCCGGGGAGACGGCGGCCAGGCGGTCGGTCTGCCGGTCGACCGACGGCTCGTGGCCGCAGTGGGCGATCAGGGTGGTGAACGGCACCAGGCGGTTGAGCCGCATCGTCGAGCGCAGCAGGTGGCTGTTGACGAACGTCCCCCGTCCGCGCCGCCGCGAGATCAGGCCGTCGGCCTCGAGCGTGTGGAGCGCCCCGCGGAGCGTCGTTCGGCTCACCCCGAGCATCCCGGCGAGCTCGGCCTCCGGCGGGAGTCGCCCGCCCGGGAAGGCGTCGTCGTTGATCGCGCCGAGCAGCGCCTCGAGAGCCCGCTCGCTCAGCGGCCGGTTCTCCAAGCGCAGGTCCGCCGGATGGTGAGCCCAGGAAGCGCTGATGATTCATCATACGTAGCACGAATGACGAACGGGATCCTCCGCCACGCCGACCCCGCCCGCGACGGCGCCGACTGCGCGGCGATCTACGCCCCGGCGGTGGCCGACGGCGCCACCTCCTTCGAAGAGCCGCCGGCGCCCGACGGCGAAGCGATGGCCGCGCGGATCGCCGAGACCAGCCGTACCCACCCCTGGCTGGTCATCGAGGACGCCGGCCGGGTCGTCGCCTACGCCTACGCCTCGCCCCACCGCTCCCGCGCCGCCTACCGGTGGGCGGCCGACGTGGCGATCTACGTCGCCGCCGGGCACCGCCGCCGCGGCTCCGGCCGCCTGCTCTACCCGGCGCTCTTCGAGCTCATGCGCCGCCAGGGGCTGCGGGTCGCCTGCGCCGGCATCACCGTGCCCAACGACGCCAGCGTCGGGCTCCACCAGGCCGTCGGCTTCGAGCGGGTCGGCACCTACCGCCGGATCGGCTGGAAGGCCGGCGCCTGGCGCGACGTCTCCTGGTGGCAGCTGCTGCTCGCCCCGGTCGACGACGGCGCCCCGGCCGATCCCGGTCCGCCCGAGCGGCTCTACGTCGACGCCGGCGAGGGTCTTGCCGGCCGCCGAGCGCCCGGGTAGGCACGCCCCCGAGCCGACGCCGGCGCTGTTGGGCGGGAGCTCGCCGCGGCGAATGCGCGTCGGCTCAGGCGAGGGTCGCGAGCCGGTCGAGCTCCTCCTCGGAGTTCCAGGCGCCGACCGACGCCCGCAGGAGCCCCCCGAAGGCCGGGAGGTTGCGCACGGCGAAGCCCTGGGCGGCGAGCGCCGCCACCGCGGCATCGGCGTCGCCGTCGCGTGCCGCCCAGGAGACGAGGGTCGACCGTCCGCGCGGCGCGACCTCGATCCCACGCTCGCGCAGGCGCTCGGCCAGTCCGGCGGCGAGCGTCGCCGCCCGCTCGAGTATCCAGGGCCAGCCCGCCTCGCCGAGGACCGCGAGCGCGGCGAGCGCCCAGTCGACCATCGGCCCCGCCGGGAAGCCCGCGTCGTAGCGGGCGGCCCCGGGGCGGAGGATCAGCTCGAGCGGACGGCCGGGCTCCTCCAGCGAGGGATAGCCCGGCCACGACACGGCGAGCTCGGGGAGGCGGGCGGCGGCGACGAAGAGGACGCCGGACCCGTCGGGGCCGCAGAGCCACTTCTGGCCGGCGGCCGCGTAGAAGTCGCAGCCGAGCCGGCCGACGTCGACCGGCACGGCCCCGAGCCCCTGGGCCCCGTCGAGCAGGAACGGCACGCCGGTCGCGCGCAGAGCGGCGGCGTCGACGACCTTGCCGGTCGCCCAGGAGACGTGGGAGCAGGCGACCAGGCGCGTGCGCGGGCCGACCGCGCCGGCGAGCTCCTCCCAGGGGACGAGCCGGACCGCGACCCGGCGGCGGGCGCCGGCGACGGCCAGCGGGGCGAGCAGGCCGGGGTGCTCCTCCTCGGTGCTGAGGACCTCGTCGCCGGGGGCGAGGTCGAGCCCGGCGAGCACGGTGTTGACGCCGTCGGTGGTCGAGTGGGTGATCGCGACCTCATCCTCGGCGCACCCGAGCAGTTGGGCATAGCCGGCGCGGAGCCCGGCGACGGCCGCCAGGCGTCGCTCGAAGGCGGGGCGCAGGCCGCGGCCGGCGGCCGTCTCGGCGGCGATCGCCTCGGCCGCCGCCGCGGCGGCCCGCCGCGCGACCGGGCCGACGGCGCCGGCGTTCAGGTAGGCCAGCCGTTCGAAGACCGGGAACTGCGCCCGGAAGGCGGCCGGGTCGGTCACAGACCCGATTCTGCCACAGCGGGCTAGACTCGCCACCGTGCACGCCGACGACCTCCTCGGCGCCTGGTATCGACACGTCTTCGAGCTGCTGCCGCCGGTGGCGCTGCTCGACGCCCACACCCACATCGGCGAACACGACCCCGACGGCTTCCGCTGCCTGCCGCAGCAGCTGATCGCCGCTCTCGAGCCGGTCGGCTCCCGGGCCGTCGTCTTTCCGATGCACGAGCCGAACGGCTACCGCGAGGCCAACGACTGGGTGATCGCCTCGGCCGCCGCGTCGGCCGGCCGCCTGACCCCGTTCTGCCGGGTGAACCCGCGCGCGGACGCACGCGCCGAGCTCGAGCGCTGCCTGGCCTCGGGGGCCAAGGGTCTGAAGCTCCATCCGCGGGCCGAGCAGTTCAGCATGGGGGAGCCGGAGGTTCGCGAGCTCTTCGCGGTGGCAAGCGAGGCCCGCGTCCCGGTTCTCGTTCACGCCGGGCGGGGAATTCCGGCGCTCGGCGAGTACGCCTTGGCGCTGACCGCCGAGTTCCCGCGCGTGCCGCTGATCCTCGCCCATGCGGGCGTCAGCGACCTGAGCTGGCTGGTCGACCAGGCCCGACGGCACCCGAACCTCCTCTTCGACACCGCGTGGATGAGCCCGCCGGACCTGCTGGCGCTGTTCACGCTGGTCGCGCCCGGCCAGATCCTCTACGCCACCGACCTCCCCTACGGATCCCCGGTTCAGACCGGGATCATGACCTTCCGCTGCGCCCTCCAGGCGGGCGTCGCCCCGGCGGCGCTCGAGGCGGTGGCCGGAGGGCAGCTGACGCGTCTCCTCGCCGGAGAAGACCCGCTCGACTGCGGCCCGCCGCCGGGGCCGGCCGAGGGGCGCGGCGACCCGCTGCTCATGCGGATCGTCTTCTACCTGGCGTGGGCGAGCGCGCTCACCACCCAGGGAATCGACGCCGTCGAGATGATGGACCTGGCGCGCCTGGCCTGCGTGGTCGGCGACCAGGCGCCGCAGGCCCACCTGTGCCGCTCGATCAGCGCGCTCGTCGACCTCGCGGCGGCCACCCCGCTCGGAGACGTCCGCCAGGATCGCTTCGTCCGCTTTCAGCTCCTGGCCAGCGCGAGTACGCTGGCGGCGACGCCGGATGCCGGCGCGCCCGACGGCGTCTGACGCGGGGACCGGGCGCGCGACGCGCCCCGCCGCGCCCGCCCCGACAGGCTCCCAGTCACGAGAGGCCGCGGGCAAAGCCGGCGGCGCCGTGGCTGCTGCGGACCAGCGCCCGGACCTCCTGGGCGAACAACTCGGGCAGGCGGGCCGCCTGGGGAAGGGCCTCGGGGTTCACGTTGAGGCCGAAATGGAGGTGCTCGTGGTAGCGCAGCATCCCGATCGACAGGGCCTGCTCCTCGGGCAGGGGGAGGACCGGGTAGATCTCGTCGAGGCGGGCCCCGAGCATGTGGAGCGGGCGGCGGGCGCCGGGGATGATCGAGACCGAGAGGTTGAAGGCGCCCGGCTGGGCGGCGCGCAGGAGCGCGCCGCGCAGCCCGGACGGCAGGAGCCCGAGGCCGGCGACCACCGAGCTCGTGCCGGCCGGGCGGTCGCTGCGCTTGAAGCGCTCGGTCGCCTCGCGGATCTGGGCCAGGCGCGCCGCCGGGGAGCGAAGGTTCAGCGGGAGCCAGACGGCCGCGAGTGACACGTGGTTGCCCAGCGTGCCGTGCTCGTGCGCCTGCCGCACGTCGACCGGGACGAGCGCCTTCAGCGGCTGCGCCGGGCGAGCGCACTCGAGAGCGAGCGCCCGGAGCGCCCCGGCGACGATGGCGAGCCCGACGTCGTTGAGCGTGCCCGGGCCGATCCCCCGCAGGTCGGCGAGCGGCTCGCGATGGCTGATCAGGGTGCGCTGGGCGCCGAGCTCGAGGTTGAGCTGCGATTGGGGCGCGCGGGGGAGCAGATCCTCGGTCAGGGCGCCGACCACGCGCTGGGCGTCGCGAAGGACGACCCGCGCGCTCAGGCGCGGGCGCAGCGCCGCTCGTGCGACCCCGGCGACGATGCGCGCAGCGCCCTCCACGCCCTGGAGCAGCGGGTCGACGGCCCGGAGCAAAACGCCCGGCGGGGCCTGCGGCCACCACGGGGGGAACGCCGGCGGCCCGTCCGGCCCGTCGCCGTCGCCGTCGAGTCCGAGCGCGGCGATCTGCAGGGCGGCCGCCCCGTCGGCCATCGCGTGGTGGACGCGCCCGACCACGCCCATGCGCCCGTCCTCCAGGCGCGGCGCGAGCGCGATCTGCCAGAGCGGTCGCGACCGGTCGAGCGAGGTCGACAGGAGCTCGTCGCGCAGCTCGGCGAAGCGCTCCAGGCTCAACGGCTCGCCGGTCGGACCGAGCTCGGTGACGTGCGCCTCGAGCTCGAAGTCCTCGTCGTCCACCCAGTGCGGCTCGCCGAGTCCGAGCGGATGGAACTGCACGCGCTGGCGAACGCGCGGCATGTACCCGAGCCGGCTGGCCACCCGCGCGCGCAGCGCGGCCACAGTCGGGCGCCGGGTGCCGGCGGGCACCGTCCCGAACGCGCTCCAGCCGACGTTCATGTGGGCGCGCGCCGACTCCAGGTGCAGGAACGACGCGTCGATGGGCGACAGGCGGGACACGGCGACCTCTCTTCTCTAAGCACGGGGCGACGCGCGGAATTGGCCCGCAGCGGAAGTCGCGTCGCGAGCGGCACGCGCTCTTACGTGGAACGAGCGTACCGGGCTCCGGCATCGCCCGCCGCGCTGAGCCGGGCGCTCGGGGAGCGCAGGTCGAAACTCAGGAGCTTGCGGCCCGACGCCTGGCGAGCACCCCGAGCGCCTCCTCGACGGTCGCGCGGCCCATGCCCTGGCGGCGCAGCAGGGCGGTCAGCGCGTCGGCGCCCATCGACTGCTCGAGCAGGTCGAGCTTCTGCCAGGTCCACTCGGCCGACAACTCGCCGTCGTCGCCGGGAGCGTCGAGCATCCGCCCGAGCTGGCTGAGCAGGCGGTCAAGGCGTTCAAGTTCGTCGTCCACCCGAGCGTCAGATCCCTCTTTTTCGGGAGCAGCTCAAGGTAGTCGATCCGGACCGGCGGGGCCGAGGGGCACCGGGCTCGGCCGGCGCGCTGCCCGCCCGGCCGCCGCGCTTGACGGCGCCCGGGCCTGAGTCGTAGTGTCGGCGAGACCAACCGACAAAGGAACGCGTGATGGCCTCAGGCAGCGATCTCGGAGTCCTCGAGCAGATCAACCACATCGTCGTCCTGATGATGGAGAACCGGTCGTTCGACCACATGCTCGGCTACCTCACGCAGAACGGCATGGCCGACGTCGACGGGCTGACCGGCCAGGAGTCGAACCTCGACCCCGACGGGACGACCGTCCATACGGTGTTCGAGTTCGGCGACGACCAAACCGCCTTCCACGCCCCGGGCCAGGCGACCGACAAGAGCCTCGACCCGTGCCACTCGCCGCGCTGTGTCGCTGTGCAGCTGGCCGACGGCAACGGCGGCTTCGTGAAGAACTTCGTCACCGAGAAGAACCCGCCGGCCGCCTGGCGGAGCCTCCCGATGGGCCACTACACCGCCGAGCACGTCCCCGTCTACGACCACCTCGCGCGCCAGTTCTGCGTCTGCGACGCCTGGCACAGCTCGATTCCCGGCGACACCTGGCCCAACCGCCTCTACTCGCTGGCCGGCACCGAAGCCCCGTCGGTGGCCAGCCAGCACCCGTTCTTCAAGGACCTGGCCCAGACGGCGCAGGCCGGCGCGCTGGCCAACATCCCGATCTACGAGGTCGCGGCGTTCACCCGCCAGCTGGCCGACAACCAGTGGCGCTGGTACTCCCACGACCCGGCTACGCTCCGCGCCGCCGACGCCGACTACCGCGACGTCACCGACCTCAAGCTCGACAACTTCTCCTACTTCGACCGCAAGGCGGTCAGCGTGGCCACCCAGGCCGCCGAGAGCTTGATCGTCGGCCAGGACAGCTTCCTCGACGACGCCGCCAAGGGCACGCTGCGCGACGTCTCGTGGATCGACCCCAACTTCATCGACCTGAGCGTCCTCGATCCCAACTCCAACGACGACCACCCGCCGTCGGACATCCTCGCCGGCCAGCAGCTCGTGCTCGACGTCTACGACGCCCTGATCAACAGCCCCAACTGGAACGACACGCTGCTGATCATCACCTACGACGAGCACGGCGGCTTCTACGACCACGTCGCCCCCCCGCCGGTCAACGACGGGTCGGGCTACTCCACCTACGGGGTGCGCGTGCCCGCCATCCTCGTCGGCCCGCGGGTACGGCAGTTCGTCTGCCACGACCAGTTCGACCACACCGCGCTGATCAAGACGATCCTCCTGCGCTTCGCCGCCGACCCGGCCGCGGCGGTCGGCGCCATGGGCGCCCGCGTGGCCGCCTCGCCCCACCTCGGCGGCGTCCTCGGCGACGTCCGCACCGACATCCCCGACCACGGCGACCTCCACGGCAAGCTCGAGGAATGGCGCGCCGCCGCCCGCGCCCTGCGCCAGGCTCAGCTCGGCGCGCCGTCGGCGGCCTCCGACGGCGCCGGCCAACCGCTCGCCCTCACCGGCTTCCAGCAGGAGTTCACCGGCTTCGCCCTGGCCATGCGCTCCTCCGGCCTCACGCCCGGCCATCCCTGACCCGGGGCCGGATCCCGCCGCGGCGGGGCCGGAGCTCGCGCCGCGGATGCTGGCGCGCGTCGTCCACGACGGACGCTCCGACGAGGTGGCCGTCGAGGAGCCGCTCGAGATCCGCGTCGACGGCCGGCCGCTGACGGTGACCATGCGCACGCCCGGCCACGACGAGGAGCTCGCCCTCGGCTTCCTCTACGGCGAGGCGCTGATCGAGGCGCCCCACCCGGCCGGCCTGACCGACGATCTTGCGGCCAACGTGATCGAGGTCACCGGCCCGCTGCGGCGCGATCCGGGCGCCCGGCGCTTCTACACGACCTCCTCGTGCGGGGTCTGCGGCAAGGGCGCCCTCGCGGAGGTCGCCGTCAGCGCCCGGCCGGCGCCCGCCGGCCCGGTCGTCGCCCGGGCGCTCCTCGCCGGCCTTCCCGAGCGCCTGCGCCAGCCCGGCTTCGAGCGGACCGGCGGCCTCCACGCCACCGGACTGTTCGACGGCGCCGGGGGGCTCCTGGCCGTCCGCGAGGACGTCGGGCGCCACAACGCGATGGACAAGGTGATCGGCCACGCGCTCGGCTGCGGGTGGCTGCCGCTGGCCGGCCGGATCCTCTGCGTCAGCGGCCGCCTCTCGTTCGAGCTCGTCCAGAAGGCCGCGGTCGCCGGGGCGCCGATCCTCGTCGGCGTCGGCGCCCCGACCTCGCTCGCCGTCGCCCTGGCCGCCGACCGCGGCATGACCCTGGCCGGCTTCGCCCGCGGCGAGCGGGTCAACGTCTACTCCGGGGCCGAGCGGGTCCTCGGTTGATGCGCGTCGTCACCGTGGTCGGCAACCGGCCGCAGTTCGTCAAGGCCGCAGCCGTCTCGCGGCGGCTGCGCGCCGCCCACGAGGAGATCCTCGTCCACACCGGGCAGCACCACGACGACGAGCTCTCGGCCGTCTTCTTCGCCGAGCTCGACCTCCCGGCCCCCGACCACTGGCTCGGGGTGAGCGGCGCGAGCAACACGTCGCAGCTCGGGCGGATGCTCGGGGCGCTCGAGCCGCTGCTGGCCGGCGCCGACCCGGCCGCCGCGCTCGTCTACGGCGACACCAACTCGACCCTCGCCGGCGCGCTGGCCGCCGCCGACCGCGGGATCCCCGTCGTCCACGTCGAGGCCGGGATGCGCTCGTTTGACCGCGCGATGCCCGAGGAGCGAAACCGGGTCCTCACCGACCAGCTGGCTGCCCTCCTGCTCTGCTCCTCGGCGGTGGCCATGGAGAACCTCCGTCGCGAGGCGGTCCCCGGCCGCGCCGAGGAGGTCGGCGACGTGATGGTCGACGTCGCCCTCGAGGTCCAGCCGCGGGCCCGCCGCCGCCGGGCGCCGCTGCGTGAGCTCGGCGTCAGACGAGGCGCCTACGTCCTGGCCACCGCGCACCGCGCGGCCAACGTCGACGACGCGGCACGACTGGAGCGGCTGGTCGCTCTGCTCGAGGCCGTCGAGGAGCCCGTCGTCCTCCCGCTCCACCCGCGCACCCGGGCCCGGGCCGAGGCGGCCGGCCTCGCCGCCCGCCTGGGCGCCGCCGCCCGCATCTGCCCGCCGCTCGGCTACCTCGACTTCACGGCGCTGCTCTGCCAGGCCCGCGCCGTCCTCACCGATTCGGGCGGCGTCCAGAAGGAGGCCTACCTGGCCGGCGTGCCCTGCCTCACGCTCCGCGACGAGACCGAGTGGGTCGAGACGGTCGCCGCCGGCTGGAACACCCTCGTCGGGCTGGACGCCGGCGCCGTCCGCGCCGCCCTGGCCGCCGCGCCGCCGCGCGAGCGCCCCGCGCTCTACGGCGACGGCCGCGCCGGCGAGCGGGTCGTCGCCGCGCTCGGCTCCCTCTAGCCCGGCGCGGTCAGGCCGCGGTCTGGGCCGAGCGCGCCATCAGCGTCCCGGTCGAGGACTTCATCCAGACGTTCTGGTCGCGGCCGGGGCCGACCCCGACGAGGACGACCGGCACGCCGACGTGGTCCTCGATGAAGGCGAGGTAGTCGCGCGCGGCCTGGGGGAGGTCCGACTCGCCGCGGCAGTCGCCGATGTCCTCGCGCCAGCCCTCGAGCGGCTGGAACTCGCCGGTCGCGTGGTGGAGCACCGACTGGTGGTAGGGGAAGTGCTCGAACTCCGCGCCCTCCTGTCCGCGGTAGCGGGTGCAGACCAGGATCTCGTCGAAGCCCGAGAGCACGTCGAGCTTGGTGATGACCAGCGCGGTCAGCGTGTTCAGGCGGGCCGCGTAGCGCAGCGCGACCAGGTCGAGCCAGCCGGTCCGCCGCGGGCGCCCGGTGGTCGTGCCGAACTCGCCGCCCTTGGTGCGGAGCTCGTCGCCGACCTCGTCGTCGAGCTCGGTCGGGAAGGGCCCCGACCCGACGCGCGTCGTGTAGGCCTTGCAGACGCCCCAGATCTCGTCGATGTCCTTGGGGCCGACACCCGATCCCGTGCACGCCGCCCCGGCGACCGGATTCGACGAGGTGACGAACGGATAGGTGCCGTGGTCGATGTCGAGCATCGCCCCCTGCGCGCCCTCGAACAGGCAGATCCGCCGGGCGTCCAGGAGGTCCCAGGTCAGCCGCGAGGTGTCGGCGATGTGGCGCTCGAGCTGGTGGCCGTAGGTCAGGTACTGCTCGGTCATCGTGTGCAGGTCGAGCGCCGGGTCGCGGGCGTAGGGCCGCAGCGACAGCCGCTTGGGCTCGAGCGCGGCGGTGATCTTCTTCTTGAGGATCTTCTCGTCGAGCAGGTCCTGGACGCGGATCCCCAGGCGCGCCGCCTTGTCGGCGTAGCACGGACCGATGCCCCGCTTGGTCGTCCCGATCTGGAGCTTGCCCAGGCGCGCCTCGCCCGCGGTGTCCAGGAACAGGTGGTAGGGCATGATCAGGTGGGCGTTGGCCGAGATCCGCAGACCCGACACGTCGATCCGCCGGGCGCGCAGCGCCGAGATCTCCTCGATCAGCACCCCGGGGTCGACGACGACCCCGTTGCCGATGATGCACCGCTTGCCCGGGTAGAGGATCCCCGACGGGATCAGGTGGAGCTTCCACTCGACGCCGCCGCGGACGATCGTGTGCCCGGCGTTGTTGCCGCCCTGGAAGCGCACGACGGCGTCGGCCCGCTCGGCGAGCAGATCGGTGATCTTGCCCTTGCCCTCGTCGCCCCACTGGGCGCCCACGATCACGATGCCTGGCATGCCGGCGGAGTCTACGGGGACGGCGGGCTCGGGCGAGCGCTCAGGACCGGCCCGCGGGGAGCGGGTAGGTGACGCGACGGGCGTCCTCGCCGTAGAAGGGCAGCGGGTCCCCGCACATCCCCTCCAGGCGGGAGACGATCCGCTCGCCGAGCTGCGCCGAGAGCGCGCCGTGGTCGAGGTTCGAGGTCACCAGGGTCGCGCGCTGCTCCTCGTAGCGCGCATTGATGATCGAGTAGAGCTGCTCGAGCACCCATTCGGTTCGATGCTCCGCCCCGAGGTCGTCGACGTGGAGCAGGTCGGCTCCGGCCAGGCGGTCGAGGAAGTCGAGCACCCCGCCCGAGTCGATCGACTCCCGGATCACGCTCAAGAGGCGCGGGCACGAGTAGATCGCCACCGTCCGCCCGGCGTCGATCGCCGCCTTGGAGACGATCATCGCGAGCGCCGTCTTTCCCGTGCCCGGGCCGCCGGCCAGCCAGAGCCCCCGGCCGGCGTCGAGGTTGGCGTCGATCTCGCGCACGTAGGCGCGGAGCTCGCGGACCTGGGTCGGGAAGCGCCGCTCCATGTCGATCACCTCCGACTGCTCGAAGGAGATCTCCCGGTAGCGCTTGGGGATGCGGCCCTCGAGGCGGCGCGCCCGCGTCGCGGCGAGACGCAGGGCCCGGCAGCGGCAGTCGCGGGAGGAGCGCGTCGCCTCGTCGACCAGGAAGCCGCTCCCGTCGCACAGGTCGAGCTCGCAGCGGGTGCGGCTCGGGGGCGGCGGGCGGTGGCGGTCGAGGTCGGCGGTCATCGCGGGCTCGCTTCAGGGTAGGGCACCGACCGGCCGCCTTTGGGGGGCGCCGCGGCGGTTCTCCCCACGTTGCGCAGTCGCCTACGCTCTGGGCGGCCACCGTGGATCCGACCCAACCCGTCTACATCTTCGGCTACGGCTCGCTCCTGCGCCGCGGCGACGCGCCGATCGGGGAGACGCCCTGCCGGCTGCGCGGCTACCGCCGCCGCTGGGACGTCGCGATGGACAACGGCCGCGACCTCCCGGGCTACAAGTTCTACGTCGACCCCGAGACCGGCGAGCGGCCCCCGGTCTTCGTGACCTTCCTGAACATCGCAGAGGACGCCGGGGCCGAGGTCAACGGCGTGGTCTTCGAGGTCGGTCCCGGGCTGCTTGACCGCTACGACGACCGTGAGCGCAACTACCGCCGCCGCGACGTCCGCGCCCTGCTCACGGCGACCTTCACCGGCCCGGTCTGGGCCTACGTCGGGACACCCGATGCCCGCCGCCGCTACGAGGACGGCCGCGCCGCCGGCCGGGCGGTGATCAGCCGCGGCTACCAGGCGAAGGTCATCGCCGACTTCGCCTCCTTCGGGGGCGACATGCTCGACGAGTTCCGGCGGACGACCGTGCCCCCGGCCGTCCCCGTCCGCGACCTCCTCCGCGTCGCGCTCCCCCCGCGCTGAACGCGGGGCTCAGGCCTTGCCGTTGGAGCCCTTGCGCTTGCGGCCGAGCAGGCGCATGTGGGCGTCGGCCACCGAGCCCGCCGTCTGCAGCCAGGCGCTCATCTGCCGGGCGACGTCGGCCGGCGGCGGCTCGATCGTCCCGTGGATCATCCCGGCCACCAGCTCGTCGAAGCGCTCGCCGTGGCTGATCAGGCTGGTGATCTTCTCCTTGGCCTCGGGGATCTCCTGGCTGAGCGGGAGCGAGAGGTTGCGCAGCACGTCGAGGATCTCGCGGATGTTCTGGCCGGTCTCCGAGAGCTCGAGATCCTCGCCCTCGACCTCCCGGTCGCAGCCGCAATAGCAGGTCACCGCCATGGCGGACACTCTAATGACGCGGCCGACCGACGACCCGCCCCGGCCCCGCGACCACCCGCCGGAACCCCGGGTGGGCTCCAGAAGAAACTCCCCCGCGGCCCGGCGCCGCGCTGCTAGCTTTGGCCGTCGTGGTGGGTGAGCGTGCTCCAGCCGGGCGGGCGCTCGGCCGACTTCTCGGCTGGCCCGCGCGCCGGCTGCTCGACGAGCGGGTCCGCTGGACGGCGAACCTCGTCAACGAGCATCTCGACGAGCGCACGGCCGCGCTCCACCGCCACATGGAGCTGCTCGAGCGGATGCTCGAGGACCAGCGGAGCGGGCTCCACGAGAAGCTCGCCGCCCTGCGCGTCGAGGAGATGCTCGGGCGCGGGACCCACGTCCTGACCGAGGAGCTCGGGCGCTTCCTCAACTGGGCCGAGGGCCACGAGGGCTACGCCGCCCAGGCCGAGCTCTGGTTCAACCCCCCGATCGCACTCGACCACCGTCCCGGCGGCGTCGCCCCCCGGAGCGTCAGCGAGCGGATCGTCGAGCCGCCGTTCGTCTTCGCCGCCCTCGCCGAGCTCGAGCCGCCGGCGCGCCTGCTCGATCTCGGCGGCGGCGAGAGCACGGTCGCCCTGAGCCTGGCCGCGCTCGGCCACGACGTCACGGTCGTCGACCCGCGCGGCTACCCGCTGGCCCACCCGCGGCTGAGCCCCGCCGCCTGCCGCCTCGACGAGCTCGACCCGGCGCTCGGCGGGTTCGACGGGGCCGTCGCGCTCTCGGCCGTCGAGCACTTCGGCCTCGGCCACTACGGCGCCGACGCCGGCGGCCGGCTCGACCTCGCCGCCCTGGCCGACCTTCGCCGCCGGCTGCGGCCCGACGGGGTCCTGGCCCTGACGGTCCCCTTCGGCGAGCCGAGCGTCGACGACTTCGAGCGCGTCTACGACGCCGCCGGCCTCGACGAGCTGCTCGCCGGCTGGCGGGTCGAACGGGCCCGCGCCGCCTGGCACGTCGATCCGCTGACCTGGGTCGCCGGCGAGCTCGCCGAGCCGCTCGCCCCACGGGGCGTCGCCCTGGTGCACGCCCGCAACGCCTGAGCTGGCTGGGTCAGGCGGCGGCGGAACGGCTGCCGATGAGCTCCTCGAGCCCCGCGGCGCGAACCGCCTCGTGGTCCTCGGTGTACTTGAGCACCGAGCCCAACGTCCGGTCGATCGCCGCGGCGTCGAGGCGCTCGACGCCGAGCAGCGCGAGCGCCGCCAGCCAGTCGATCGCCTCGGCGACCCCCGGCGGCTTGATCACGTCGGCCTGGCGCATCCGCGCGATCGCCGTGGCGACGGCCACCGTCAGCTTCGGCGAGACCCCGGGCACCTGGCGGCGCAGGATGTCGACCTCGCGGCGCAGGTCGGGGTAGTCGATCCACTGGTAGAGGCAGCGGCGCTTGAGCGCCGCGTGGATCTCGCGCGTGCGGTTCGAGGTCAGCACGACGATCGGCGGGTGGGTGGCGCGGATCGTCCCGAGCTCGGGGATCGTCACCGTCGACTCGGCGAGCAGCTCGAGCAGGAACGCCTCGAAGTCGTCGTCGGCCCGGTCGATCTCGTCGATCAGGAGCACCGCCGGCCGCGGGCCCGGGTGCTCGAGCGCCCGGAGCAGGGGGCGGCGGATCAGGTAGTTCTCGCCGAACAGCTCGTGCTCGCCGAGCTTGCTCCCGCTCGTGTCGGACATGCGGATGCTCAGCAGCTGGCGCGGATAGTTCCACTCGTACAGCGCCTCGCCGGCGTCGATGCCCTCGTAGCACTGCAGGCGGATCAGCGGCGTCTCCAAGACGAGGGCGAGGGCCTTGGCGAGCTGGGTCTTGCCGACCCCCGCCTCGCCCTCGAGGAGCAGCGGGAGGGGCAGGCGCAGGCTGAGGAAGACGCCGGCCGCCAGGCCCTCGTCGACCAGGTAGTTGACCTCTGAGAGCCGCCGGGCCAGCGAGCCCATGTCGGGCACGATCTGGCGGATCTCACCGGCCGCTTCGCCGGTGGTGCGCGGCGGGCTCACGCGGCGCGGGTCCGCCGGCGCCGGAAGGTGGCGGGGCCGGGCCGGCAGGGCGGGTGCGGGCTCACCCGGACATCATTACCGATCGCCGGACTCGGGCGTCCAGAACCTCCCCCGGGAGATCTCCCCGAGCCCCATCCACGCCAGGTTCATCAGCCGCAGCGCCTGGAGCTCCTTCGGCTGCTCGGGGTGGCGCATCCACCACGAGCCCAGGCCGACCACCGCCGCGACCAGGGCGTGGGCCAGCGGCTCGCTCGACTCGGCGGCCAGGCGCTCGTCGAGCCCCTCGGCCCGCGCCGCCTCGCGGAAGATCCCGGTCAGCAGCCGGCCCATCTCCTCGTTGGCCCGGGCCGCGCCCGCCGCGAACGGGCCGCCGCTCTGCGGGCCGTGGGGGTAGAGCAGCATCCACGACTCGCGGTGCTCCTCCATGAAGGTGAACACCGCGAGCAGGCCCCGCCAGAGGCGGACGTCCTGGGGGAGGCTGGTCGGCGTGACCTCCTCGAGCGTCTCGACGAGCCGCGTCGTGGCGAGCTCGACGCAGGCCAGGAAGAGGCCTTCCTTGGACTCGAAGTAGGCGTAGACCATCGGCTTGGACACCCCGGCCTCCTGGGCGATCTCCTCCATCGAGACGTCGTGGTAGCCGCGCTGGCCGAACAGGCGCCCGGCCACCTCGAGCATCTGCCGCTCGCGCACCGGCCGCGGGACCTTGCCCCGCGCCGGGCGGTCCTCGTTGCCCGCGACCGGGCGGTCCTCGGTCCCGGCGACCGGGCGGTCCTCGGCTGTCTCGCCCCGTTTCGACATCATCCTCGCTGGGGACTTTACTTCTGGTAAGGTTACCGGCGGTAAGGAACGAGGCCCGGCCTCGTTCGGGGCTTGCGGTTGGAGGGAAGGAAACAGCATGAGCATCGTCCTGCTGAGCCGGGCCACGACCACCGGCGACTGGCTCTGGCTGGTCGGACTGCTGGCCTTCTACTGCGTCTGCGTCTCCCTGCTCTTCGTCTTCGGCAAGACGTCCGGCAACCCGAGCATGCTGGCCTTCCCGTTCCTGCAGATCTCGAGCAGCCTCAAGCGCCTGACCGGCTTTCCCGGCTGGGCCATGGGCGGCATCCTCACCGCCCTCCTGTTCCTCCTGATCGCGGTCATCGGCTTCTACTGGGACGTCGCCTGGCACATCGACTACGGGCGCGACAAGAACGTCTTCACCCCGGCCCACGTGATGATCCTCGTCGGCCTCTGGGGAATCTCCTTCGCCGGTGCGGTGACGGCGGTGATGGCGATGATCGAGAACATCCGGATCCCCCGCTCGGCCCTGCTCATGGCCCTCCTCGGAGTCGTCGCGATGACCGCGTTCCCGATCGACAACCTCTGGCACAAGGCCTACGGACTCGACATCACCCTCTGGAGCCCGTCCCACCTCCAGCTGGTCACCGGCGGCGCCTTCGGCACCCTCGCCGTCCTCCTGCTGATCGCCGAGACCCTGCCCGACGCCCGCCCGACGGTCGTCGGGCGCTCGGTCGTCGTGCTCTCATTCGGGGCCGCGCTCGTCGGCATGAGCGTGTTCCTCGGCGAGTTCGACTACGGCGTCCCCCAGTTCCAGCTCGTCTACCTGCCGATCCTCCTCGCCGCGGCCGCCGGCTTCACCCTGGTGCTCGCGCGGATCGCGCTCGGTCGCGGGGGTGCGGTCGGGGCCACGCTCGTCTACCTGATCCTCCGCGGCGTGATCGCCTTCGTCGTCGCCGGGTCGCTGCACCACACCTTCCCCCGCTTCCCGCTCTACCTGGTCGCCGCGCTGACCGTCGAGGGCGCCGCGCTCTGGGTCGGCACCGGCCGGCGGCTGCGCTTCGCCCTCGTCGCCGGCGCGCTGGTCGGGACGGTCGGCCTGGCCGGAGAGCTCGCCTTCGTCGGGCTCTCGGGCTACGGCCCGGTGTCCGCCTCGCTGATCCCGGCCACCGTGCTCCTGGCCACGCCGGCGGCGCTCGCCGCCGCGCTCCTCGGCGCCGGGCTGGCCCGCGCCTTCTCGCACGGCGACCAGCGGATCCCGACGGCGGCGATCGGCGTCGCCTGCGCCGTGCTCGTCGCCGCGCTCCTCATCCCGCTCCCCCGCCACGTCGGCAACGTCCACGCCGTGATCCGCCTCGATCGCACGGTCGGGCGAGCCCACGTCGAGGTCGCCCTCCAGCCCGCCGATGCCGCCCGCGGCGCCGGGGCCTTCGGGATCCTCTCCTGGCAGGGCGGCGGCCGCGTGCGCACCACGTTCCACTCCGTACGGCCCGGGCACTACGTCTCCGACGGCACCGTCCCCGTGGAGGGGACCTGGAAGTCGATGGTCGTCCTCGACCGCGGGACCCAGGTCATGGCCGCGCCGATCTACCTGCCCGCCGACCGGGCGATCGGGGCCTCGGCGATACCCGCCGTCCCGCGGCGGAGCGTGGCCTTCGTGCGCGACACCAAGGTCCTTCTGCGCGAGGCCAAGCCCGGGCCGCCGCTCCCGGCGACGCTGGCCTACACGGTCTGGGGCGGCTCGATCGCCGTCTGGGTCGGCTTCCTCGCCTTCGCCGCCCAGCGCACCGCCGCCGGGAGCGGGGCCCGCCGCCGGGCCCCGGGCGGCGAGGGTCAGCCGCTGGCGGCCGGCGCCTGACGGCGGGCGCCCCGCCCCCGCCCGGCCCGGCGGCGTGGGCGGCGTGGGCGGCGCACCCTGCCCCGGGCGGCGGGCGGCGGGCGGCGGCTCGCGCACCGCCGCGCGGTCGAGGCACGAGGCGCAGGTGACCTCGCCGCCGAGCAGCCCGAAGCCGTGGCTATGCCGGATTGGCGCGCCGAGCACGCTGAGCGTCGCCTGGACACTGGCCGGCCGGTCCGACCGCTCGTCCGGTCGACGAGGCCGGGCACCCCCGTCGGCTACCCGAACCGGTCGCCGCTGGTGTAGTTCATGAACCGGGGGTACTCGGGCTGGAAGGTGAGCGTCACGGTGCCGAGCGCCCCGTTGCGGTGCTTGGAGATGATCAGGTCGGCCTCGCCGGGCCGCTCGGAATCGTCGGGGTTGTAGTAGTCGTCTCGGTAGATGAAGACGACCACGTCGGCGTCCTGCTCGACCGCGCCCGACTCGCGCAGGTCGGAGAGGAGCGGCCGCTTGTCCTGGCGCTGCTCGACCCCGCGGTTGAGCTGGGAGAGGGCGATCACCGGCACCTCGAGCTCGCGGGCCAGGAGCTTCAGGCCCCGCGACATCTGGCCGATGATCTCGGCCCGGTTCTCGCTGCGCGAGTCAGCCCGCAGCAGCTGGAGGTAGTCGACGATGACCAGGCCGAGGCCCTCCTCGTGCTGGGAATGCAGGCGGCGCGTCTTGGCGCGGATCTCGAGCAGGCCGATGTCCGACGAGTCGTCGACCCAGAGCGGCGACCCGGCGAGCCGCTGGCTCGCCTTGATGATCTTCGGCCAGCGGTCCTCGCCGACCCGGCCCTTGCGGAGCTCGTCGCCCTTGATGCGCGCCTGCGAGGCGATGAACCGCTGGGCCAGCTCCGCCTCAGACATCTCCAGAGAGAACAGGGCGACCGGCTTGCCGTACTCGATCGCCGCGTTCTCGGCGATGTTCGTCACCAGGCAGCTCTTGCCCATCGACGGCCGCGCCGCGAGCACGATCAGGTTGCCCGGCTGGAAGCCGCCGGTGATCGCGTCGAGGTCGCGGAACCCCGACCCCGTCCCGGTGAGCGTGGTCTCCTCGAGCGAGAGGCGGTGGAGCTTGTCGAGCTCGTCGTGGAGCACCTTGCCGATCTCGCGAAAGTCCTGGGCGGCGTCGCCGTGGGCGACCTCGAGGACCACCTTCTCGGCCCGCTCGACGATCTCCCGCGCCGGCTCGCGCTGGTCGAGCACGCTGGTCTGGATCGCGTAGGTCGCCCCCAGCAGCCGTCGCATGAGCGCCGCGTCGCGGACGATCTGCGCGTAGTGGCGAAGGTTGGCGACGTTCGGCACCGTCCCCGCCAACACGTCGACCGCCTCGCTGCCGCCGGCGTCCTCGAGCTTGCCCGTCCGCCGCAGCTGCTCGCTCACCGTCAGCAGGTCGATCGGCTCGCTCACCTCGTAGAGCTCGAGCATCGCGCGGTAGATCACGCTGTGGCGCTCGCGGTAGAAGTCCTCCGCCCGGAGCGCCTCCTCGATGACCAGCGAGTACATGGTCCGGTCGGAGAGGAGGATCGCACCCAGCACCGACTGCTCGGCCTCGATGTTGTGGGGCGGCGTCATCCCCTCCGGGCCGCCGTTGCGCGGGCGCGGAAGGATCTGGGTGGGTGTGCTCATCGGGTGGGCGAGTCTAGATCGGGCCTGGGTTCCGGGAGCTCGCCTGGCCGCATGCTCCGCATGAATTCAGGATCGCCCCCGCACCGGACGCGCCGCTCGTCGACCGCGCATGGTGCCCCGTCAAGGCAGGCTTCGGCGATGCCGATGTGAATGGGAGGGGCTCGGCCGAGGGCGTCGCGCGCCCGCCCGCCCGCCCGCCGATCGCCATGCCATCGATGCCGCCACACCAGACCGCCACCCCCAAGCCGGGATCGCCGACCGAGCAGCCGCCCGCCGGCACGCTGCTGGCCGGACGCTTCGAGGTGCTCCGCCCGCGGGAGGGCGGCGTCCTGCTCGGACGCGACATCGCCACCCGGGCCAGCGTGGTCATCACCGCGGTCGATGCCGGGCTCGTGAGCCCGGCCGCGGCGGGGCTGATCGACCGGCACGTCGCCGAGCTCGCCGGGCTCCCCGGCGGCGCCGGACCCGTCCATGCCGGGCGCGACGGCGGCTGGTACATCCTCGTCGCCCCGCTCGTCCACGGCGTCCCCCTCGCCGAGCGCCTGGTCCACGGGCCGCTCAGCCCGGAGGCGACCCTCGACGTCGCGCGCGACGCGTTGCGCGCTCTGACCGTCGCCCACCAGCGCCACCTCGCGCATCTGTCGGTCTCACCCGCGACGGTCATGGTCAACCCGGGCGGCCCGGTCCGCAGTGCCACCCTCGTCGGCTTCGGTGCCGCCGGGCTGCGCGACTGCCTCACCGGCGAGCCCGGCGACCTCCGTTACGCCGCCCCCGAGCGCGCCGGCGTGCTCGACCGCCCGGTCGACCACCGCGCCGACCTCTACTCGCTCGGCCTCGTCCTTCACGAATGCCTCGGCGGCCGGCCGGCCGTCGTCGCCGACACCGACGGCGAGCTGCTCCGCCGGCGGCTGACCGACCGGCCGCCCGGGTTGCGCGGCGAACGCCCGGAGGTCCCGGCCGAGCTCGAGGCCGAGATCCTCCGCATGCTCGCGGTCGAGCCGGCCGACCGCCCGGCCGATGCCGGCGCCGTCCTCGCTGCCCTCGAAGGCGTCGGGTCGCGCGCGCCCCGCCGTGGCCAGGGCCGGCCTCCCGGCGGGGGCGAGCTGCTCGGTCGTTCATCCGAGCTGGCCGAGCTCGCGGCGCGCGTCGGTGCCGCGGCCGCCGGCCGCGCCTCGGCCGTCCTCCTCGAGGGACCGGCCGGCAGCGGCAAGACCCGGCTCCTCGACGAGCTCTGCCGGGAGGCGGGCGCCCAGGGAGCCATCGTCCTGCGCGGCCGGGCGCCCGTGTACCCCCCCGCCCCGGCCGCCGCGCTCGACGGCGTCGTCGGCCGCCTCGGCGATCTCGCCCGGCGCGACCCCGAAGTGCTCGCTCGGCTGCGGGCCGTCGCGGCGGGCGTCGATGCCACCGCGCTGTGCACCCTCTTCCCCCCACTGCGCTCCCTGCTCGGACTCCCCGACCACCCGACCCGCCCGCGCGGGGCCCCGCCCGCGCGCTGGGCCGGCGCCCCGATCCTCGCCCGCGCGCTCGCCGCCGCCGGCGGCCCGGGCGCGCCCGTCCTCGTCGTCCTCGACGACTGCCAGTGGGCCGACGTCGCCGTACTCGAGCTGGTCGCCGCCTGGAGCGGCGCCGCCGGCCCGGGCGCTGCGCACCATGCGACGCTCGTCGCCGCCTACCGATCCGACGGCCTCGAAGCCGACCATCCCCTGCGCCAGACCGCGGCGATCGGCCGCCTCGCTCTCGGCCGGCTCGACGACCGCGACGTCATCGAGATCGCCCGCGCCGCCGGGGCCCCGGCCGGACCCGCGGCCGATCGCGTCGTCCTCGCGTCGGCCGCCGGCAACCCGGCGCGGGCCGAGCTCGCCGCCGCCTGCCTGCACGAGGCCGGTGGCGAGCCCGCATCGTTGCCCGCCGATCTCGCTGCCCGCCGCGTCGAGACGCTCCCCGATGCCGTACACAAGCTGCTCTGCGCCGGCGCCCTCCTCGGTCGCGACTTTCCGCTCGACCTCGCCGCGGCGATGCTCGGCCGCGGCGACACCTGGACCGAGGTTGCGCGAGCCGATGCCGAGCGCCGCCTCCTCGTCGTCTCCGCCGACGCCGGCGAGCGGCTCCTGAGCTTCCGCCACGACGGTGTCCGCGAGGCGCTCCTCGGCGGGGTACCGCTCGCCGAGCGCCGCCGACTCCACGCCCGCGCCTGCGACGTGCTCGCCCAGGCGGGTTCGGTCTACGGCGCGGCCTGGCACGCGCTGGCCTGCGGCGACCGTGCGCGCGCCATGGCCCGGGCACTCGCGGCCGCGCGGGCCGCCAACGCCCGTCAGGCGCCCGACGTCGCCGAGCACTATCTCCGCGAGGCCCGCCGCCAGGCCGGCGTCCTCGACCCCGGCCAGTCGCTCGAGATCGTCGAGGACCTTGCCGCTGTCCACCTGGCCCAAGGGCGCCCCGATCTCGCCGAGGAGCAGCTGACCGCGGCCGCGCGCCTGGCTCACGAGCCGGTCCACCAGGCCGCGATCAGCGCGTCGCTCGCCCGCCTCGGCGCCTCGCGCGGCGACCACGCCGCGGCCTCGGCGGCCGCCGAGGCCGCGATCAGCAGCCGCGGCGGCCACCTCCCGGGGTCCTCGGCCGTCCTCGTCGGCGCGTTCCTCCTGGTCGAGCTCCTCGTCCGCCTGCGCCCGCGCTGCCCCCGGTCGGCCGCCGACGATCGGAGCACGGCCGCCGCCGCGGCCGGCGAGTACGCGCTGCTCGCGCGCTGCTACGCCGACGACGGCCGGCGGCTCGCCGGCGCCTGGGCCGCTCTGCGCGCACTGCGCCTCGCCGAGTCGAGCGCCCCGAGCCCGCGCCTCGTCGAATGCCAGACCGTCCACGCGCAACTCCTGCGCGACGCCGGCCGCCACCGCCGGGCCGTCGCCGCCGCCGCCGCCGCCGAGCGGACGGCCGCCGCGCTCGGCGACGACGAGCTCACCGCCGGCGCTCTCCTGGTTGCCGGGGAGCTCCTCTATGCCGCCGGGATGGTCGCCGCCGCCGCCGAGCGCTTCGAGCGCAGCGCCGCCCTCGCCGGCGGTCCGGACGCCCCAGCGGCGCAGGCGGCCGTCCTCGGGGCGGGCTTCTGCGCCTACCGTCTCGGCGCGGGCGACCGGGCCCGCGAGATCGCGGACCTGGTCCGGCGGCGGGCGCTGACCGCCGACTCCGGCGAGCTCGCCGGGGCGGCGCTCGGGCTGTGGCTCAAGGCGGGTGGAGCGCCGGGCCCGACGGGCGATCGCGCCGACGCCCGACCCGCGTCGGTCGCTCGGCTCGAGGCCCGGGGACTCGAGCTGCTCGCGGCCGGGGAGCTCGAGGCGGCGATCGGCGTCCTGGAACGGGCGACCGCCGAGCCGGCGGCCGGCGACCCCGAGGCGCTCGCGTCGGCACGCGCGTGGCTGGCCGGCGCCCTGCGCCTGGCGGCGGAGGACGGTTTGGGGGGCGATCCCCGCGTCGCGGCCCGTCGCGCCGTCCGCGCGGCGCGCGCCAGCCGCACCAACCTGCCCCAGGCCCTTCGCGAGCAGGGCCGGATCGACGCCGTCGCCGGGCGCACCCGGCGCGCCCGGGGGCGGCTGCGCCGGAGCCTGCGGGTCGCCGAGCGCCAGGCGGCCGCCGCCGAGGTCGACCACACGCTGGCCGCGACTCGAGAACTCGGCCTCGCGGCCGGCGGCACGGGCGCCGCCGGCGCGCTCGGGCGGGCGGAGCCGGTGCGCGTCGAGCGGCCCGAGAGAACCCCTGCGCCGGCTTTTTCGGAGCTCGCCCCGGTCGCTGCGGCCACACCGTCTGCTCTGCGGCCGGAGCCGGCCGCCGGGCGTCGGGCCGCGGCGCCGGCGGCCGGAGCGGCCTCGATCGACGCGCGCCTGGCCACGCTGCTGATCGGCGGCCGGGGGATCTCGGCCGCGCTCTCGCGTGACGCGATCTTCGACGCCGTCCGCGAGGTGGCGGCGCCGCTCCTCCAGGGCGAGCGGGTGGTCATCGTCCACATCTCCGGCGGCCCCGGCGATCCACTGGTCAGCGGCTACTCGCCGGCCTGCGACGAGTCGCTCGCCCGCGTCTGCCGTTCGCTCGCCGAACGCGCGGCGGCCCGGGGCGAGGTGGTCGCCGTCGCGGCCGCCGAGCCCGGCATCGGACGGGCGATGATGCTCCGCGGGGGGGTGGGCGCGGCGATCTGCGCGCCGATCTGCTTCGGCGAGCGGGTGAACGCCTGCATCTACGTCGACCGCCCGGAGCGAGCCGAGCCCTTCGGGCCCGAGGAGCACCGGCTCGCCGAGTTCGTCGCCGGCATGGCCGCCACCTCGCTCGAAAACGCCGAGGGGTTCGCCAAGGTGGAGACGCTCAGCCGGTCGCTCGAGCAGCGCGTCGAGGAGCGCACGGCACAGCTCGCCGACTCCAACCGGCAGCTCGACCTCTCACTCCAGCGCCTGACCGAGGCCTTCGAGCGCGAGCGGGAATCCGCCGCCGAGCTCAAGCACCAGGCCTTCCACGACCCGCTGACCGATCTCGCCAACCGGGCCCTCTTCGTCGACCGCGTCGAGCACGCCCTCGAGGTCGCCCGCCGGGCCGGGCACGGCGTCGCCGTGCTGTTCGTCGACCTCGACGACTTCAAGACGGTCAACGACTCGCTCGGCCACCCGGCCGGCGACGAGCTGCTCGTCGAGGTCGCCGCCCGGCTGCGCGAGGTTCTGCGGCGCGCCGACACAGCCGCCCGGCTCGGCGGCGACGAGTTCGGGATCCTCCTCGAGGGGATCGACCGGGCGGGCGCGGCGCGGACGGCCGAGCGCATCCTCGCCTCGCTCGACATCCCGTTCAAGCTCGCCGCCAAGGAGGTCTTCGTCCACGCGAGCATCGGCATCGCCCTGCGCGGTGACGAGGAGATCAGCGTCGACTCGCTCCTGCGCAACGCCGATGTCGCCATGTACATCGCCAAGACCGGCGGCAAGCACGCCTACGAGGTGTTCCAGCAGCGGATGCACGACGAGATCGTCCGCCGCCTCGAGCTCAAGGACGACCTCCACCGGGGTATCGAGCTGCACCAGTTCGTCGTCCACTACCAGCCGATCGTCGACATCGCCGCCAACCGGATCCACGGCCTCGAGGCGCTCGTGCGGTGGAACCACCCCGTCCACGGGATGGTCTCGCCGCTCGACTTCGTGCCCCTCGCCGAGGAGACCGGCCTGATCCGGGCGATCGGCGACTGGGTTCTGCGCACGGCCTGCGAGGCCACCCGCGGCTGGCAGCTCGAGGCCGGCCACGAGGGCGACCGGCTGACCATCGCGGTCAACCTCTCCGCCCGCGAGCTCCACGAGCCGGGCCTCGTCGACTGCGTGGCCGCGGCGCTCCGCGGCTCGGGTCTCGCCCCGGCGGACCTGACGCTCGAAATCACCGAGAGCGTGCTGATGAACGACACCGACGCCGCGATCGCCCGCCTCGGCGAGCTCAAGGCGCTCGGCGTGCGCCTGGCCATCGACGACTTCGGCACCGGCTACTCGTCGCTCAGCTACCTCAAGCACCTGCCGGTCGACATCGTCAAGATCGACAAGGAGTTCGTCGACGACATCGCCCGCGGCCCCCAGGAGGCGGCCCTGGCCGGGACGATCGTCGCGCTCAGCGAGACCCTCAGGCTGAAGACCGTGGCCGAGGGGATCGAGGACGCCGACCAGCTGCGCGCCCTGCGACGCCTCGGCTGCGACTACGGCCAGGGCTACCTGTTCGCCCGGCCCGCCGCGGCCGCCGCAACCGGCGCCCTGCTGGGCGGCGATCGCGGCTTCCCGGAGCTGGCCGAGCCGGGTGTGCGCCACCTGCGCGCGGTCTAGCCCGGGCGCCGCGGAAGCCGGCCGCCGGCCGCGCGCGGCGCTGCCAATCGCCACGGATCTACGCTCATCGCTCGATTGCGTGAGCCTCCGCGCCGCGTTGCCCTGGCGAACGAGCGGCGAGGGCCGCCACTTCGGCACCGGTCCATGCGCCGCGCTCCTCGGGACGGTCCGGTCGACTCGCGGCGGCGCTGATCGCGGAAGGGGCGGCGCCCGAAGTGCCCTTACGGATGGCATGCTACGCGACGTCGCCCCGAACTCCCTTCAGCCCAGGACTTCGAATGTTTGGACTGCTTGCGCAGCAGGGCCGGAGCGCGGCCCAACAGCTGGCTCAAGACCTTGGCTCAACCCGGGTGCGACCGGGTGGCTCAGAGAGCCTTGTCACTTGGCTGGATAAGCACGGCGGCTCGGTGACCGCGGCCTCGACTGTCGCCCTGGTCATAATCACAGCCATCTACGCCGCTCTCACGTTCCTTGCGGTGCGTGAGCAGCGACGGCAGCTGCTGGCCCAGACGATGCCTACGCTGGCGACCGTCATATCCGAGCCCGAGGAGGCCGATCGACCAGGCGAGGCGGACGTGAGGGTGTTCTATATCGAGACGCGACTGCTGAGCGGCAGCCCGGCAGACGGTGTGACCCTGAGGCAGCACTCGAGTCTCAGCGACAGCAGGATTCAGGTGGAAGACTTGGACTATACGATCAGTCTGGGTCAAGGCGAGCGCCATCGATGGCGCGCCGAAGTCCGCGACCCAGGTGATGAGCACTGGGTGGCTCTGGTCTTGGAGTACGCCGACCCCGCTTGGTCGATCCTCCGCATGGACTTTCTGGCGATCCTCCATCGCCATCCCGACGAGAAGCCGAAACAAGCAAGCCAAAGTTGGCGCGGCAATCGCGCAACGGTTATCAGCACTGCCACCAAGGCCGGGCCGAAGGCCACGCGCTTCTTGGGTCGCATCCGCTACCGCGGGCAGAACCTTGGCGAGGTCGCACAGCCCAGGGACTTTCGAACCAGCCTCGATGCTGAGCTGACAGAGGTCTTTGGCCGCATGAAGGCAACGCTCGAGAAGTTCGTCGCCGAGTAGAGCGCGCTTGGCTATCGGCGCGGCGTGTGCGGTCAGCAAAGCGCGGACGTCCGAAGTCCGGGCAGAGGCAGGAGACATCTCGGAAGCTCCGTCCCGCCCCACGCGGTAGAGGGCCGGTCCGCGGCGGCGGAGGCCGCGGTGTCGGTTTGCGCGCCCTTCGCTACTCGCGTTGGGCCCTTTAGGGCGTGCGTAGCGTTGTGCTTCCCCTATGCAACTCGATCACTGGGCCTCCCTCAGGATGGGCGACGGCGAACAGATTCGTCGATCCCCTCCTGACCGCAGGATCGCCTAACACCGGTGAGGACGGCCGTCGCTGTCTCAGACGGCTTACCGCTTGATGGGCGAAGGAACCAGTATCCCAATCAAGCCACCGACGATCGTCGATGCAAGCCCAATCACCTCGGTCGGAAGCGCGGCGGGCCGCGGGGTAACGCCCCACAAGCTGGCCGCAATCATGATGACAAGGATCGATAACAGCACCATGATGACCAGGAAGTAGCTCTTTGGGACCGTCCAGGCGACGGCTTTGTACCTCATCTCCTTGGCCCAATAGTGCCCGTCATCGCTCGTGCGTTCTCCGATTGCTGGCTGGTTCACCGCCTTCCATATCTTACCGTCCCATGAGTGTTTCTCGTCTGTCGTCAACTGGCCTAGCTCTGGCATCTCGGACCTCCGTTGGAAACTGCGTCAAAGGTTTTACTTCACTTGTAGCCGCCGTTGGCATTCAACATGCATGTTGCCGCGTCTGGAATAGCGGACCTGGCCTCCTGCCGACACGAGCCGATCGGCCGGATCACCGGCGGTGAGGCGGTCGACCACTTCGGTGGTTCACCGGCTCCGCCGCAAGTGGTCGAGGACCAGGGCCGCCACGGCATCCGGCCGCTCGGCCATCGGGATGTGCGCCGCCCCGGGCAGAAGCTCGAAGCGGGCTCCCGGCACCGCCTCGGCGATCGCCCTTCCCTGGTCGGGCGTGATCGAGGTGTCCTCGGCGCCGGCGACCACAAGCGTCCGGGCCCGGATGCCGCCGAGCTCGCCGCGGAGGTCGAGGTCGGCCAGCGCCGCGCAGCAGGCGGCGTAGCCGGCCGGCGGGCTGGCCAGCAGCATCGCCCGCAGGCCGGCGCGGACGTCGGGGCGCCGGGCGGCGAAGCCCGGCGTCAGCCACTTGGCGACCACCGTGTCGGCGATCGGCGCCGTGCTCCCGGCCGCCCTGACCCTCGCCGCCCGCTCGGCCCAGGCGTCGGGGTTGCCGAGGTAGGCCGAGGCTCCGCAGGCGACGAGCGCGTCGATCCGCTCGGGTGCCCGGGCGGCCAGCCACAGGCCGACCATTCCGCCGAGCGAGACGCCGCAGTAGGCGGCGCGCTCGATCTCCAGACCGTCGAGCAGGGCCAGGACGTCGCCGCCGAGGTCGGCCATCGAGTACGGGCCCTCGGGCTCGGGCGAGGCGCCCTGGCCGCGGTGGTCGTAGCGCACCACCCGGAGCTCGCCGCCGAGCGCCGCGAGCAGTTCGTCCCACATGGCGAGCGTCGTCCCGAGCGAGTTCCCGAGCACGAGCACCGGCGCGCCGGCCGGCCCCGAGACCTCGTGGTGGACGGCGACGCTCACCGCGTTTCAGCCCTGTGCGCGATGCGCACACTCGATTGTCATGGGCGCAAAGCTACCTCGGCGGACTATCCTGGATATCCGGCAAGTTGCCGTAGCACCCACGCGCTCTCGTGTCCGCCCCGCCGAACCTCTCCCCGCCCGATCCGGTTCGCCGCAACGCCGAGCGCTCCCGCCAGGCCATCCTCGACGCCGCCGAGCGGCTGTTCGCCGAGCGCGGCTTCGAGTCGACGAGCCTCCAGGAGATCGGCGCCGCGGCCGGCGTCTCGCGGGGCACGCCCGGGTACTTCTTCGGCTCCAAGGAGGCCCTCTACCGGGCCGTGCTCGACCGGGCCATCGCCACCCGGCGCGACCTCGTCGCCGAGATCGGCGAGCGCGCCGCCCGGGCCAACCAGCCGCCGGCGGATACGATCGCCGACTTCGTCGCCACCTACCTCGACTTCCTCGCCGCCGACCGCCATTTCCTCGCCCTCGTCGACCGCGAGAGCCTCGCCGGCGGCGGTCACCTCTACGCCTCTGAGGCCCAGCTCCGGAGTCTGCGCGAGTCGGTCGGCCAGCTCGCCGCCCAGCTCGAGCGCGGCGGCTACGACCGGCACGACCCGCGTCAGCTCTTCATCAGCTGCGTCGCCCTCTGCGAGTGGCCCTTCGCCCACCGGCCGCTGCTCGCCGGACTCGGCCTCGACCCCCGCGACCCGGCCTTCATCGAAACGCGAAAGCGACACATCCTCGATCTGATCAAGGCGACGCTCGCCGGTTGATCGTCGACTGCGATCCCGGGATCGACGACGCCCTGGCCCTCCTGGCCCTGGCCGAGCTCGTCCGCCGGGGCCGCGCCCGGGTCGACTGCGTCACCGCGGTCGCCGGCAACGCCCCGGTCGAGCGCACCGCGCGCAACGCCGCCTTCCTCGTCCGGCGCAGCGCCCTGCGGGGAACCCCGGTGCGCGCCGGCGGCGGCGAGGCCGGAGCCCGGCAACGGCACGGGGCCGACGGGCTAGCCGGGGTGGCCGGTGAGGCAGCCGCCGAGCGATGGTCGTCGGGTGGGGTTCTGGAGCACTCGCGCCGGCTCGGCCATGGTGGCGAGCGGATCCTCGCCCTCGGGCCGCTCACGAACCTCGCGGCCGCGCTCGACGCGGTGGGCGACCCGGCGCCCGGCACGCGGGTCCTCGCCATGGGCGGGAGCCTCGCCGGACCGCCCGAGTTCAACTTCGCCCACGACGGCCGGGCCGCCGCGCGCGTCCTCGGGAGTGGCCTCGCGGTGACCGTCGTCCCCATCGACGTCACCCGCCAGGTGCGCTTCGCCGCCGCCGCCGTCGCCGCGATCGCGCGCGAGGCCGCCAACCCGCTCGTCGGCCCCCTGCTCGCCGCGAGCCTCGAGCGCGGCGGCGGCCACGCCCACGTCCACGACGCCGTCGCCCTGATCGCCCTCGTCCACCCCGAGCTCGTGCGCACCGTCCCCGGCCGCCTCGCCGCCGCCGGCGGCCGCCCCCGCCTCGTCCGCGACCCGGCCGGCGCCGTGGAGGTCGTAACCGGGCTCGACGCCGGCGCGGCGGCCCGCCACCTCACCACGCTGTGGATCGCGTCGCCCCCATGATCGGCTCAGGCGGCGGCGTCCGCCGCGGTCAGGGCAGCAGCGTCTCGACGGTGATCGGGAGGCGCCGGACCCGCACCCCGGTGGCGTGGTGGACGGCGTTGGCGACCGCCGCCGCCGTGCCGACGATGCCGATCTCGCCGATGCCCTTCGAGCCCATCGGGTTGAGCTCGCTGTCCTCCTCGGGAACCCACCCGGCCTCGATGTCGCCGGCGTCGGCGATCGTCGCCACGTGGTACTGGGCCAGATCGCGGTTGAGGTAGTCGCCGAAGCGCGCGTCGACGATCGTCTCCTCGAGCAGGGCCATCGAGATGCCCATCGTCATCCCGCCGATCAGCTGGGAGCGCGCGGTCAGCGGGTTGATGATCCGCCCCACGCCGAAGATGCCGAGCGCCCGCGGCACGCGGACCTCGCCGGTCTCGCGGTCGATCCGCACCTCGACGAACTGCGCGCCGAAGGCGTGGCGGGCGAGCTCGGCCTTGGCCTTGACCTCCTCCTCGGTGTCCGCGCTCGCCGTGAGGCCGCCGGCCGGGACGGCTCCGTCGTGGGTGGCGAGGTCGGCCACGAGCGCCTCGCAGGCACGGACGACCGCCGTGCCCCACGACGCCGTGCCCATCGAGCCGCCGGCCACCGGCGCCCGCGGCAGAGCGCTGTCGCCGATCTCCGCGGTCACCCGCTCGGCCGTCACGCCGAGGGTGTCGGCGGCGATCTGGGTGAGGACGGTCCGTGCCCCGGTGCCGATGTCGGCCGCCCCCACGCGGACGGTGAAATGCCCGTCCGGGGACGCGTGCGCGGTCGCCCGGCAGGCGCTCCGGTAGGCCGGGTAGGTCGAGGCGGCGACCCCCGTCCCGGTCAGCCAGCGCCCGGCGGCCGGCCGCGGTGCCGGGTCGCGGCCGGCCCACCCGAAGCGCTCGGCGCCCTCGCGCAGGCAGGCGACCAGGCTGCGCGAGCTGAAGGCCAGGCCCGACTCCGGTTCGGTCTCCGGCTCGTTGCGGATGCGCAGCTCGACCGGGTCGACGCGGCAGGCCACGGCCAGCTCGTCGATCGCCGACTCGAGCGCGAACATCCCCGGGCATTCGCCCGGCGCCCGCATCCACGACGGCGTCGGCACGTCGAGGGCGACCACGCGATGGCTGGTCCGGCGGTGGGGGGCGGCGTACATCGTCCGCGTCGGCGTCGCCGCCTGCTCGACGAACTCGCGGATCGTCGAGGTCTGGAGGATCGCGTCATGCCCGATCGCCTCGAGGCGCCCGTCGGCGTCCGAGCCGAGCCGGACGCGCTGGATCGTCGGCGTGCGGTAGCCGGTCATCGAGAAGGTCTGCCGGCGGCTGAGGGCGAGCTTCACCGGGCGCCCGCAGACGAGCGCCGCCATCGCGGCGAGCACGGCCTGCGGGCGCGGCGTCCCCTTGGCGCCGAAGCCCCCCCCGACGTGCGGGGAGATCACGCGCACCCGCGACGGGTCGAGGTCGAACACCTCGGCGAGGGTCTCCCGCGCCCGCGGCGCCCCCTGGCTCGAGTCGTAGATCGTCAGGTCGCCGGCCTCCCACCGGGCCAGCGTCGAGTGCGGCTCGATCGGGTTGTTGTGGACGGTCGGCGTCTGGAAGGTCGCGTCGACGGTCACCGCCGCCGCGGCGAACGCGCCCGCGAAGTCGCCCTGCGCGGTGTCGGTGGGAAAACCCGCGTTGACCGTCTCCGGCGCGTAGAGGCCGGGGTGGTCGGCGCGCAGGAGGACGTCGGGCGTCCGCTCCTCGTAGCCGATCTCGACCAGCGCGGCCGCCCGCTCGGCCGCCTCGATGCTCTCGGCCACCACCGCCGCGACCAGCTGGCCCCGGTAGGCGACGGTCGCGTCCTGGAGGACGGCAAGCTCACCGTCGGCGACGCGCACCAGGGCGGGGGCGTTCTCGTGCCAGATCACCGCGACCACCCCGGCGCCCGACAGCGCCCGGGCGGCGTCGACGGCGACGATCCGCCCGGCGGCGATCGTCGAGGCGACGGCCGCGGCGTAGAGCACTCCCTCGACGGGTTGCTCGCAGGCGTAGCGCGCCTGCCCGGTGACCTTGGCCCGGCCCTCGACGCGCCGCATCGGGGTGCCGATCGCCGCCGGAGCGACAGTCGCCATCAGCCGGCCTCAGCCAGGTCTGCGAGCGCCCGCACGATCACCGCGCGGGCCAGCGGCACCTTGAAGGCGTTGTCGCGCAGCGGCTCGGCCGCTTCGAGCTCGGCGTCGGCCGCGGCGCCGAAGCTCGCCTCGGTGGCCGGGGCGCCGCGCAGGGCCGCCTCGGCGCGCCTGGCCCGCCACGGCGCGTGGGCGACGCCGCCGAGGGCGATCCGGCACTCGCGCACGACGCCGTCGCCCTGCTCGAGGGCGGCGGCGACCGAAACCACGGCGAAGCTGAACGACGCCCGGTCCCGGACCTTGCGGTAGGTCGACCGGGTGAAGGCCGGCGGCGGGAGCTCGACGGCGACGATGAGCTCGTCCGGCGCGAGCGTCGTGTCGCGCTCGGGTTGCTCGCCGGGCAGGCGGTGGAGCTCGGCGACCGGGATCCGGCGGGCGCCGGCGGCTCCGAGCACGGTCAGCTCGGCCTCGAGCGCCACCAGCGCCACCGCCATGTCCGACGGGTGGGTGGCCACGCAGGCCGCCGAGTGGCCGAGGATCGCCAGATCGCGGTGGTGGCCCTCGCGCGCCGGGCAGCCCGACCCCGGGCGGCGCTTGTTGCACGGCTTGGCCGCGTCCTGGAAGTACGCGCAGCGCGTCCGCTGGAGCAGGTTGCCGCCCACCGTGGCCAGGTTGCGCAGCTGTCCCGAGGCGCCGCTCAGCAGGGCGACGGCGAGCATCGGATAGCGCTCGCGAACGACCCGAGCCGCGGCCAGGTCGCTGTTGCGGACGCCGCCGCCGATCCGCAGGCCGCCGGACGGGAGCTCCTCGATCTGGTCGTGGCCGAGGCGGCTGACGTCGATCAGCAGGTCGGGCGTCTCGACGCCCAGCTTCATCAGGTCGACGAGGTTCGTCCCGCCGCCGAGGTAGCGTGCCCCGCCGCCGTGGGCGGCGTGCGCCCGGAGCGCCGCCTCGGCGTCGGCCGCGCGCTCGTAGGCGAACGGCTTCATCCGCGGGCGACCTCGGCGATCGCCGCGACGATGTTCACGTAGGCGCCGCACCGGCAGAGGTTGCCGCTCATCCGCTCGCGGATCTCCCTGCCGTCGAGCGGCCTCGGCGCCGCGTCGGCGAGGTCGCCGGTGACCGCGCTCGGATGGCCGTCCTGCGCCTCGGCGAGCATGCCGGTCGCCGAGCAGAGCTGGCCCGGGGTGCAGTACCCGCACTGGAAGGCGTCGTGCTCGATGAACGCCCGCTGCAGCGGATGGAGGTCCTCGCCGTCGGCCAGGCCCTCGACGGTGGTCAGCGCGGCGCCCTGGTGGGCGACGGCCAGGGCGAGGCAGCTGTTGGCCCGGCGCCCGTCGATCAGCACCGTGCAGGCGCCGCACTGCCCGTGGTCGCAGCCCTTCTTGGCCCCGGTGAGGCCGAGGTGCTCGCGCAGGAGATCGAGCAGCGTAACCCGGGTGTCGAGGGTCAGCCGGCGCTCCTCCCCGTTGACGTGGAGCGCCACCTCGACTTCGTGCGTGGCCTCGGCATCCACCTCCCGTCAAGGGTAGCGGGGGCTCGGCGCCGGCCGGCGCCGTCGCGCATGAGACACTGCGGCCGTGGGTAGCGCCCATCCGAGTGTCTGCAGGAACGCGCCCACCGTGGCCACAGCGCGCACGCGGCTCTACCGCGAAGGCGTCCTCGCGGCCGAGGGCTTCCCGCTCACCGAGATCAGCGATCGGCTCGAGGAGCCGTCCACCGTCGTCTGGCTCGACCTCGCCGAGCCGACCCAGCCCGACCTCGAGACGATCACCGAGGAGTTCTCGCTCGATCCCCGGGCCGTCGAGGACGCGATCGCCACGCGCGAGCGGCCCAAGCTCGACCGCTACAGCGACCACCTCTTCCTCAACCTCTACTCGACCTACCTCGACGTCGCCAGCGGGGAGCTCGACACCAGCGAGATCGCCGCCTTCGTCACCGCCCGCGCGCTGATCACCGTCCGCAAGGACGAGCACTTCGACGTCGACACCCTGCTCGCCGTCTGGGACGCCAGCCCGGACCTGGCGACGAGCGGCGTCGGCTTCCTGCTCCACGGCCTCCTCGACCTCGTCGTCGACAGCCACTTCACCGTCGTCCAGGCCCTCGACGACGCCCTCGAGGAGCTCGAGGACCACCTCTTCGATGTCGACCGCCGCAGCGGCTACGACGTGCCGCGCCGGAGCTTCGACCTGCGCAAGAGCCTGGTGCGCCTGCGCCGGGTCGTCCTGCCCATGCGCGAGGTCGTCAACGCCCTGATGCGCCGCAACCTCGATGTCGTCGACGACGCCATGGCCCCGGCCTACCAGGACGTCTACGACCACGTGCTGCGCGCCACCGAGTGGACCGAGAGCCTGCGCGACTTCGTCACCACGATCCTCGAGACCCACCTGACGATCCAGAGCAACCGGCTCAACGAGACGATGAAGAAGCTGACCGGCTGGGCGGCGATCATCGCCGTGCCCACCGCGGTGACCGGGTTCTTCGGGCAGAACGTTCCCTACCCGGGCTTCCAGAGGGAGTCGGGCCTCTACGCCTCGGTGGCGATCATGGTCGGCATCGCGCTCTTCCTCTACCTGATGTTCAAGCGCCGCGGCTGGCTGTAGTGCGGTGGCGCAGGCGGTAGGCTCCGCCTCGTGGCTGTGCTCCATCCCGATGCGCGGGCGCTGCTCGAGTCGGCGGCGCTCGTCCATATGGTCACCCTCAACGCCGACGGCAGCCCGCAGGTGACCGTCGTCTGGGCCGGGGTCGACGGCGACGACATCGTCACCGCCCACCTCTTCCGCTCGCTCAAGGTGCGCAACCTCGAGCGCGATCCGCGGGTCAGCCTCTCACTCGAGGGGGACAAGCTCGACGAGCGGGGGCTCAAGGAGTACCTCGTGGTGCGCGGGCGGGCGCGAATCGAGGAGGGCGGGGCGGCCGAGCTGCTCGAGCGGCTGGCGCACGTCTACCTCGGACCCGAGGTGCGCTTCCCGCCGATCGACGATCCGCCGGCCGGCTACGTCGCGCGGATCACGCCCGAGCGCCTCAGCGGCGTCGGGCCCTGGGCGAGCTGAGCCGGCGTTACCGGGCGGGCGGAGCGCCGGCGTCCCGCTCGCCATGCCAGTAATCGCGGCGGCTCGCCCGCTCGACGATTACGTCGTCCTCCTTGTTGCCGGTCCAAACGCCGATCTTGTCGCTGTCGGGATAGACGGTCGCCGTCGGCACGACGACGGTCGACCACATGAGGACTCGCGCGGCCTCGGCCGAATCGTTGCGGACCTGGTGGGCGCCGGCCGGTCCGATCGGGAAGCAGAGCGTGTCCAGCGGCGCGAGTTGCACGACACCTTCGGCGTGGCGGACCGACGGCCGGCCGCTGAGCACGACCAGCCACTCCTCCTCGCCGTACTCGTAGTGGTAGGGGCACACCGCCTGTCCGGGCGGGAGCTCGTAGACGCTCGCGCCCGTGCGCTCGGCCCCGAGGGTGGGGCCGAAGCGGAACATGCCCGCGCGGAAGCCGTCCGGGTCGCTGCCGTCGTAGGTGAACGCCGGTTCGGCGAGGTTGACGCGGCGCACTCATCACATGCTACGCCGAGCTTCTGCGGGCGACAGAGCCGGGGCCGGCGACTACCCCGGCCCTATGGGCGGGACGCGTGAGAACTGGCCCGGCTGCTCGCTGCGCCGGGCCTTGCCAGCGGGGCTACGCCGGCGCGGATTGGTTCGGCGCGACGGCGGGCCGGCGGTCGATGTCGGGCATGACGCCGGGGCCGTAGAAGCGGTCGCGCTCGCGGTTCCAGGCACCGAAGAACTTTGTCCGGAAGGCCTCCTCGCACTGCGGGGAGTGGGCGATCGGGGGGCGTGTCGGGCAGATGCAGTCGCGCTCGACCGGCCGGATGACGTGGTGTCCCATGAGTCTCCTCGAGGATCACGCCGGGTCTCCCAACAAGGGCGGGGCGGCGCGGTCTGGAGGTAACGATTATGGGCGGCGGGCGTGTCGAAGGCCATGGACGAGTGGTCCCAAGAATGGGGCGCTGCGGTGGCCCGCTGGTCGCTGCGGCGGCACGGCCGGCGCGGCTAGACTCCGGCCATCTCGACGGTTCGCACAGGCAGAGGCGAAGCGGTCTGCGAGCGGTGCGGGCGGGCGTTCGGCTGCCGGGCCGGGTCGGGGGCGTGCTGGTGCCAGGAGCTCGTGCTGAGCACCGCCGATCGCCGGCGGCTCGCCGCCGCATATGGCGACTGCCTGTGCCCGGCGTGCCTGCGCGAGTTCGGCGACCGCCCGACCGACCATGAGCTATGACCCCGATCGGCTCGTGACTCGGGCCATAGGGGCGGGCGACTCCGACGCCAGGAGGCGGCGGTCGGCGTCAGAGCTCGAGGCGGACTCCTCGAGGTCGAGCTCGGTGACGACCCGGTGCATCACCTCGTTGGAGATCGCACCCTCGTTGCGCAGGCCGATCAACGCGTCGCGCTGCGCCGCGAGCACGCCCTGCAGCATCCGCGCTGGTAGGCGTGCGAGCGATCCTCGTAGCCGTCGTCAGCGATCTTGCCGGCTCGCGCCGACAGGCGCCGCCGACGGTACTCGTAGGCGGCGCGGAGCCGCTCGACGCTGTCCTCGCGGGTCCAATCCTCCTCGGCGAGGCTGTCGATGTGAGCGAGGGCCGCCCGTGTGGCCACGAGCCGGGCCCGCAGCTCCTCAGCGTCCTCGGACCAGTCGCCGGTGACCCCGAGGCGGCGGATCACGATCGGGAGCGTGAGGCCCTGGATGACGAGGGTCGAGAAGATCACGGCGACGGTCAGGAACACGAGCAGGTCGCGATCGGGGAAGGGTGCGCCGGCGTGGGTGGTCAGCGGCAGGGCGAGCGCGGCCGCGAGCGACACGCCGCCGCGAATGCCGCTCCACGCGAGCACGAGCCGCGGGGCGGCCCCGACCCGCCGCAGGCGCTGCGCTGGCCGGCGGTCGAGCGCCCGGATCAGATAGGGGACGGTGAAGAACCAGAGCAGGCGGGTGACGAGGACGACGGCGCTCACCGCGACGGCGTACCCGGCGAGCTCCGGCGCTGAGCGCCCGGAAAGGCCGTCGACCACGGTGCGGAGCTGGAGCCCGACGAGCACGAACAGGCTCGCGTTGACCAGGAAGTCGAGGATGTCCCAGACGAAGAGGGCTTGGAGCCGGGTCCGGGCGGAGATGATGCTCGGTCCGCGGATGCCCATGTAGATGCCGGTGGTCACAGCGGCGAGTACGCCCGAGGCGCCGACCGCGTCGGCGGGGATGAAGGCGGCGTAGCCGCTCAGGAGGGAGATCGTGATGCTCACCTGGGCGTCGGCGGTCCGCTCGCGGATGAAGGCGATCAGCCAGCCGACGACGAGACCGATGGCCACGCCGCCCGCCGCCCCGGCGACGAAGCTCAGCCCGGCATCAGCCAGGGAGAAGCTCCCGCCGACGACCACGCCGATCGCCACGCGGTAGGCGACCAGGGCGGTGGCGTCGTTGAAGAGGCCCTCCCCCTCGGCGGCGCTGACCAGCCGGCGGGGTACGCCGAGCCGCCGCATGATCGCCGCGGCGGCCAGCGGGTCGGTCGGCGAGACGACCGCTCCGAGGGCGAAGGCGGCTCCCCACGGGAGTCCGGGAATCAGGTCGTGGGCGACCACGGCGACGGCGCTCAGCGTCGCGAGGACGAGGCCGACCGAGCTGAGCGTGATGCCCCGCAGGTTGGCTCGGATGTCGTTCAGGTTGGCGAAGAAGGCCGCTCCGTAGAGCAGCGGCGGGAGGAAGACACGAGCACCACGTTCGGGTCGAGCTTCACCGCCGGAACGCCCGGCACGAAGCCGAAGGCCGCGCCGCCGACGACGAGGACGACCGGGTAGGGAATCGACAGCCGGCGCGCGAGGGCGCTCAGGCCGGCCACGGCGACCAGCAGGCCGGCGATCAGGAGTTCGGCCTGACCCATCAGCCGCGGAGTCTGCCTGGCATCGCCCGGTGGCGCCGGCGCGGTCGGAGCGCTGCTTGACCGCGGCGCCGCCGATGGCTTAGATCTGCCGGGTGGCTACCCGGGGCACCGACGCGGGGAAGGTGGTGTGCCTGGTGACCGCGCCGCCGGATCGCGCCCGCCAGATCGCCGCGGCGATCGTCGAGCGCCGCCTCGCCGCGTGCGTGAACATCATCCCGCTGGTCGAGTCGATCTACCGGTGGAAGGGCGCGGTCGAGCACGACGACGAGTCGCTGCTGGTGATCAAGACGACGCGCCCCGCCGTCGAGCCGCTGACCCGGGCGCTCGCCGCAGTGCATCCCTACGAGAACTTCGAGCTCGTCGCCCTGGACATCGAGGCCGGAAACCCGCCCTACCTCGAGTGGATCGCCGAGTCCGTGCGCCCGCTCGGCGACTAGGGCTCCGGTCGAGGGCCGGGGCGGAGCTCGAAGTCGGCGAAGTCGAAGCCGGGGACCACCAGGCAGGCGACGAGCGACCACCCGGGCGTCCCGGGCTCGGCCCCCGGCGTCGCCGACTGCCAATCCCCCGCCGGGACGAGGAGCTGCAGTTCGTGGCCCGCCGCGCAGTCGGGACCGAGCAGGCGCGTGGCGCCCGGCCCGGCCAGCTCCATCGGCGCGCCGCCCTGCCAGAGCCAGAGCTCGTCGCCGCGGACGCGATGCCAGGCCGATCGCTCGCCGGCGGCCAGGAGGTAGAGGATCGCCGTGGCCAGGGCGCGGTCACCGGGCCAACCGGCCGGGCGGACGGCGAGGGCGGACCGGTACGTCTCGCGGTAGTAGCCGCCCTCAGGATGCGGCGCGAGATCCCACGCCGCGGCGACGTCCCGGACGTTCACTCAGGGGACGGGCGGCGGAGCCCGCTAGTCCTTGAGCATCACGCCGATCATGGCGGCGATGGCGACCAGGCAGACGGCCAGGACGATGAGGGCGACGATGTTTCCGTGGAGCGAAAAGTAAAACGCGGTGGCTGCTGGCATCTGAATCTCCTCTGGCTTTGTGTCGCGGGTACTTCCCCCGGATGCGGACGGGCCGCATCCTACCTAGCTGCCGGCGCTCAGGGGGTCAACTTTCGCGGTCCCCGAGTCAGCCCGGGTCGGGCCCGGACCGGGCGCTGCCCGCCCCCGCCGGCGGCCCTCGGCCGCTCCGAGGCGCGTCCGAGCCCGCCCGGCCGCCCGACGAGGTCGCGGCGCCGGGCGGTCGGGCCGGCCGGCGGCCCCGGCCCGGTCTCATCGTGGAGGTCGAGCGGGCCGCCGAAACCGCGGACCGGCCTGTAGCCTCGGGGTGGTGCGGGTCAGGTCCTCGGGAGTGGCTGCGTCGGCCATCGGCGGCGAACCGATCGGGTCGGTGGCCGAGGCGGGCGTCGCCGGCGGGGTCGGGCGGATCCGCGCCTTCGGGCGCCGCCGGCGCCTCCCGCTGACGGTCCTCGGATCGGCGACCACCCTGGCGGTTCTCGCCCTTGTGCTGGCCGGGCGGCGACACGAGTTCGCTGCCGCGCTGGCCGGCCCGGCGGCGTGGGTGCTCGTCATGACCGTGCTCCTCCAGATCGTCGCCCTGGTCGCCCGCAGCGAGGCGTGGCACCTTTCGATCGAGGCGGCCGGCGGCAGCGTCGCGCGGCGGGTGCTCTACCGGGCGTCGAGCATGCAGGTCCTCGGCGGCATCCTCAACGGCCAACTCGGGGTGGCGGCCCGGATCGCCGCCCTCCGGCGATCCTCACCCCGGGTCAGCCCGCAGGTGCCGACGCTGATCGCGGCCGAGCTCCCGATCCTCGCCGTCGAGGCCATGCTCGCCGCGCTCACCTCCTTCACGCTCGTGGCGCCGCTCGGGCTCGCGTGGTGGCTGCCGCTGATCGCGCTCGCGGTGATCGGGCTGGCGAGCGCCGGGCTGCGCCACCTCGCCCTCGGCAAGGGGCGCGAGCTCTGGCGCGGGCTCGCGGTGGCCCGGAGCGCCACCCACGGAAGTCGGCTGATCGGCTTCGTGCTCGTCGCGGTGTTCGCCCAGATCCTGCGCAACTGGCTGCTCTTGAACGCCGTCGGCGTGCACGCCTCGCTCCTCGACGCGGTCGCCGTGCTGATCGCCCTGGTCGCGCTCGGGCAGCTCCCGATCGGGCCGGGCGTCGGGGCGGCGGCGGCGGTTCTCATTCTCGGCAGCAACGGCGTGGCCGCCGCCGCCGCCGCGGGAGTCCTGCTCACCGCGACCGGCATCGTCGGCGGCCTGTGCTTCGCCGTCTGGGCCGGCGGCGACCGCCTCTGGTGCCACCGCCGCCGAGGACCATCGCCCCGCCGGGGCAGCCGGCGCCGCGGCCGGCGGGTCGACCGGCCGGTCGTCGCCGGCGACGACCGAGCCGTCGCCGCGCAGGAGGAGTAGCCTCGACTGATGGACGAAGACGACATCCGCACCCTGGTCACACGCCTTTCCCGGCCGCACCCCTCCGGCGGGGAGGTAATCGAGCGGGCGGCGATCCTTGCCGCCGGCCCCGACTGCGCGGCGATCCTCGCCTGGATCGTCGGCCACGACGGTCAGCCCGAGGCGTCCGCTCCGGTGGCCTCCGGTCGCGGCCTCCACAGCGCGCGCCTGGCCACCAGCGGCCGGACCGGCCCGTCGCAGCCGCGGCGCTACGTGCTTCCGCCCGGCGCGCTGGCTCCGCCCGGCGCCGTGGCCTGAGCCGCCCGAACATTCGAGCTCGCGGCCGGGGGCGCGCGGTCGACCGCGGTGGCATGAACGCCCGGGCCAGGACGAGAAGGACGAGTACCGGGAGGACGAAACCGATCGGCCATCCGGCAGGAACTTGAGTCCGGCGGTCGGCAGTCCGATAAGCGACGCCGCCCGTCGGAGCCGGACGGCCGCGCTTGCTCAAAGGATCAGCTTGCGCTCCATGTAGCGGATCGCGGCCCGCCACATGACGAGCGCGAACACGGTGAGAAAGGCGAGGTGCCCGAGGTCCGCGACGCCCTGGAAGCCGAAGACGGCGTGGCGTACGAGCTGGACGCAGTGGAACAGCGGGTTGAAGTTTCCGAGCACCTGCGCCCACTCAGGCAGGCGGGTGAGCGGGAAGAAGGTCCCGGCGACCAGGAACATCGGCGTCAGCAGGCCGCTCTGCCAGTAGGAGAAGCTCTCGAGCCGGTTGGATCGGGCGGCGATGAAGATGCCCGTGGCCGCCCAGCCGAAGCCGGCCAGCGCCGCGATCAGCGGGACCAGCAGCATGCCCCAACTCGGATGCAGCCCGAAGGCCATGGCGACCAGGAGGGGGACGCACCCGTACATCCCGGTTCGCGCCCCGACCCAGAGCGCCTCGGCGGTGACGAGTTCCTCGGTGTCGACCGGCGCGGCCAGGATCGCGTCGTAGGTGTGCTGGAAGGAGTACTTGACGAAAGTCCCGTACATCGCTGGGAACGCCCCGGAGAAGAGCACGGTCGTCGCGACGATGCCGGTGCCGACGAACTCGATGTAGTTGTGGCCGCCGACCCGGCTGACGAGCGAACCGAAGCCGAAGCCGAAAGCGAGGAGGTAGATCGTCGGGTCGACGGTCGAGGAGAAGGTCGACGACCGCCAGAACGACGAGAAGTTGACGACCTCGCGGACGATCACACCGCGCACGGCGGGGAGCTCGAGGCGGTGCAGGCGGCGCGGAGCCCGGGCGACGGCCATCAGGCGATCTCCTCGCCGGTCAGCAGCACAAAGACGTCCTCGAGGTTGGTCACGCGGCGCTCGCCGTCGAGGGAGGCGCCGTTTGCGTGCAGGACGGCTACCGAGGTGCCCGTCCGTCGGGTGCGCCAGCCCTCGGCCTGCGCGATCGCCTCCATCTCGGTCAGCCGTGCCGGCGAGCCGTAGACCTCGACCGCCTCCGGCCCGGCGTGCTCGCGGATCAGGTCGCTCGGAGAGCCGACGGCGACGGCCCTGCCGTGGGACATGATCGTGACCCGGTCGCAGAGCCGCTCGGCTTCCTCTATGTAGTGCGTGCTCATCAGGATCGAGACGCCCTCCGAGCGGAGCAGGTCGATCAGCGCCCAGAGCTCCTGGCGCACCTGCGGGTCGAGTCCGACCGTCGGCTCGTCGAGCAGCAGCAGCCGCGGCTGGTGGAGCAGAGCGCGCGCGATCAGCAGCCGTCGCCGCATCCCGCCGCTCAACTGGTCGACCTTCGACCCTCGTCGATCGCCGAGGTTGGCCATGGCGAGCGCCCGGTTGATCGCGGCCTTGCGCTCGTCCTTGGGCACGCGGTAGAGGTGGGAGAATACGAGCAGGTTCTGCTCCACGGTCAACGACACGTCGAGGTTGTCGAGCTGGGGCACGACCCCCATGAGGGCCCGCGCCTGCTTGGAGTCCTCGGGCAGCCGAAAGCCGAGGACATCGAGCTCGCCGTCGTCGGCGATGACCTGGGCGGTCAGCGCCTTCATCGTCGTCGACTTCCCCGCGCCGTTGGGCCCGAGCAGGCCGACGCAGGTCCCGTAGGGGACGTCGAGGTCGAGCCCGGCGACGGCGGTCAGCGCGCCGAAGCGCTTGACCACGCCGCGCAGCCTGATCGCGGCGGGGATCTCAGAGGGCGAGGGAGGCATCGGTCGGGTCCATTCTCGGGGGTCGCGTCAAGGACCGCCGGTCCGCGCAAGACTCATCGGCCGACCTCGGCCCGCGAGCAGCCACCGATGATCAGAAGCTACGACGCCGGGTGGTCGTCGCGGCGAAAGGGTGCCGGTAGCGGTTCTGGAAGGCCGGCGTCCGCGGTGGCGGGAAGAACGCCGACTGGGGAACGCCCCATAGCCCGTTCCAGCCGTTCCACGAGGCCGGGTTGCCGCCGACCCCGGGAAACAGCCGGACGCAGCGACGGGCGCACGCGGCGCGGGTGTTGTCCACCCAGGCAGCGCGGCCGTTGGAGCGACCCTCCGGGAGGGTGCTCTCGGTCTGACGGCACGACGTCCGGACGCACCGCCGTGGGTACGCCGCATGGCTGCCCTCGGCGACGTAGACCCGTACGTGGCGCCCGCCGTCGATCCGCGGCACGCCGGCGGGGTAGCGCCAAGAGCTCGCGTGTGCGGCGAAATGCACCGACTCGACCCGCCGGCCGGCGGCATCGACGACGACCGTCACGCCCTCCCAGTCGCCCTCGTGCAGATCGATGAGAAAGGCGTTGTAGCGCAGGAACCACCAGTAGTCGATCGCCACGCGCCGTCCGGCCCGGCTGACGTGGGCGTAGATCAGCGACCGCCGGCCCTCGTCGCAATCGAGCAGCCCGGGCTTCGACTTGGCGCAGGTCGCGAGGTCGGGGGCCGTGGCGTCGAGACCGTCGGCGCGGGTGCCGCGGAGGTCGATGTAGGCGGCGGGGGAGCTCAGCTGGTCGACCGAGGTCAAGGGGACACACGGCAGCCCGCTCGCCGGGAGCGGGCAGACCCGATGCCCGGGCTCGGCGAGGAACGCGTCGACGCCGACCGGGCGCCAGCGCTCGGCCGAGTCGAAGAAGAGATGCGGCTGGAAGCGGAGCGCGAGATCGAGCGACGACGGCGTCCGGGCCGAGGCGGTCGTCGGCGGTGCGCCGAGCAAGCCGAGCGCGACGAGGACTACCGCGGCCGCCAGCACGCGGCGAGCGAGCATCGTCTTGGGATCGGCGGTTGACGGCGAAGGCATGCGCGGGGTGGATCTTGGCAGGCCTCCGCGGGCGCGGAGATACCGGGCGATTCCGAATGGCGAGACCCGGACTCGAACCGGGGACACCACGATTTTCAGTCGTGTGCTCTACCAACTGAGCTATCTCGCCGTGCGGCGCCCGATGCTAGCGAGTCGGCGTACTAGGCTGCCCGGCACATGAAGTTCCGAGGGAGGGTCCGTTTTTGGCGCCACGATGGCGCCCAGGAGAAGCCGCGCCGGCGCTGGCGGGAGCGCCTGCGCCGCCGCGAGCCGCCGGCGTCGCCGCCGACCGCCCGCCGCGGGCGGCTCCGGCGGCTGGTGACGCTCCCTCTCCGCGTGCCCCGGGCGCTCGGCCGCGCCGGCTGGCGCCTCCAGCTGCGGCTGCGCGGCAAGCCCCTCCCCGAGAAGGCCGGCCGGGACGAGGAGTGGCGGCCGCCGACCAGCGCCGCCGTGCGCCCCTACGTCGTCCCCGAGGCCCCCGCCGTAGCCGGGCGCAACCTGATCAAGCGCTTTGGCGACGGGCCCGCCGCCGTCGAGGCGCTCCGCGGCGTCAACGTCAGCTTCGAGCGGGCCAGCTTCAACGCGATCATGGGCCCTTCCGGCTCGGGCAAGTCGACGCTGATGCATCTGCTGGCGGGGCTCGATGTCCCGACCGCCGGGACGGTCGAGATCGGCGGGAGGATCCTCGCCGACCTCGGCGACACCGAGTTGACCGAGCTCCGCCGCCGGCAGGTCGGCTTCGTCTTCCAGGCGTTCAACCTGATGGCCACCCTTGATGCCGAGGAGAACATCGCCCTCCCCCTCCGTCTGGCCGGCGAGACCCCGGACTCGGCCTGGATGGAGGCGCTTCTCCGCGCCGTCGACCTCTCCGACCGACGCGACCACCGCCCGGCCGAGCTCTCGGGCGGGCAGCAGCAGCGCGTCGCGATCGCCCGCGCCCTCGTCGCCAAGCCGAATGTCGTCTTCGCCGACGAGCCGACCGGCAACCTCGACTCGGTCACCAGCGAGGAGGTGTTGAAGCTGCTGCGGCGCGCCGTCGATGAGTTCGGTCAGACCGTGGTCATGGTCACCCACGACCCGCTCGTCGCCGCCCACGCCGACCGGATCGTCTCGATCGCCGACGGCCGCATCATCGACGACCGGCCCAACCCCGACCGTGTCCCGGCTCGCGAGGTGCTGCGAAAGAGATGAGGGAGGTCACGCTCCGCGGCATGCTGGCGCGACGCCTGCGCTCGGCGCTGACGGCGGCGGCGGTCCTGCTCGGCGTGACCGTGATCTCCGGCACCCTCGTCTTCACCGACACGATCAACCGGGCCGTCTCTCGGGCGGTGTCGGACGCCGCCCACGGCGCCGACGCCGTAGTCACCGGCCGTGCCCCGCTCAACTCGACGACCCAGGCGCCCGCAGTCTCCTCCACGGTGCTGGCGAAGATCCAGAAGCTCCCCGATGTCGAGCGCGCCCAGGGCGAGATCTCGGACGTCGCGTCGATCGTCCGCGCCAAGGGCGGCATCGTCCACATCGGCCCCGGCGGCACCCGCGCCTTCTCGTTCGTCGGACCGCCATTCCAAGCCATCCGGATCGTCTCCGGCCGGCCGCCCCGCCAGCCCCACGAGGTGGTGGTCGACGCCGACACGGCAGCACTAGAGCACTACCATGTCAACCAGCGGATCACGATCGCCACCCTCCGCCCGGCCCGGCCCTTCAAGATCGTCGGCCTGATGCGCTTCGGCGGCGCTTCGAACCTCGGAACCACGCTGCTGGCCTTCGATCTCGCCGCTGCCCAGCGCTTCTTCCTGAAGCCCCACGAGGTCGACTCGGTCGACGTCGCCGGCCGTCCCGGGATCGCGCCAGCGACGCTGGTCAAGGAGATCTCGCCGCTCCTCGGGCCGCGTCTCGTCGTCCGGACGGCTACCGATCAGGCCCGGCAGGACACCGACCGGATCTTCAACGAGCTGTCCTTCCTCACCCAGGCCCTCCTCGCCTTCGGCCTGATCGCCGTGTTCGTCGGCGCCTTCGTGATCTTCAACACCTTCTCGATCACCGTCACCCAGCGGACGCGCGAGCTCGGCCTGCTCCGGACCCTCGGCGCCTCTCGCCGACAGCTGCTCACCTCGGTGCTCGTCGAGGGCCTGACGATCGGCGTTGTCGGCTCGCTGCTGGCCACCGTGCTCGGCTTCGGCCTGGCCGGCGCGATCCGGTCGCTGCTCGACGCATTCGGTCTGCGCCTGCCGTCGACAAGCCCGGTGCTCGAGCTCCGGACGGTCCTCGTATGCCTCGGCGTCGGAATGACCGTCACCCTGCTCAGCTCGCTCCTCCCGGCCCTCCGGGCGACCCGGGTGCCGCCGCTGGCGGCGCTGCGTGAGGGCGTCGCCCTCCCCCGAGGGCGTATCGCACCGGCGCTCCCGTGGATCGCCCTCGCGCTGATCGCGGCCGGCGTCGGGCTGACGCTCGACGGCATGAGCACCGGCTCCGCGGTGGCCGAGACCGCGGCCGGCGCGATTGCGCTGACGGTCGGCCTGGCCATCTTCACCCCCCGCCTGGTGCCGCTCGCCGCCCGGGTGGCGGCCTGGCCGCTCGAGGAACGGACCGCCGTGATCGGTCGCCTGGCCCGCGAGAACGCCGCCCGCAACCCCGGGCGCACGGCCGCCACGGCGGCCGCCCTGATGGTCGGCCTCGCCCTCGTCCTGTTCGTGACGATCTTCGCCGCCGAGGCGCGGAGCGCGATCCGCGACGTCGTCGCCCGGAGCTTCGCCGGCGATCTCGCGGTGACCAACCAGGACGGCTTCTCGCCGATCCCGGCGGCAGCGGCCAAAGCGGTCGCCCAGGTGCCCGGAGTCCAGACCGTGTCCGTGCTCAAGCGCTCGGACTCCCACCTCGACGTGGCCGGGACGCAGAGCGTCAACGGCATCGACACCCAGACACTCGGGAACGTCTATCGCTTCGACTGGGTCGACGGCGACGACTCGCTGCTCGGGCTGCTCGGTCCCAACGGCGCCCTGGTGGAGGCGACGCTCGCCATGAGCGCCGATCTCCACGTCGGCAGTCACTTCGTGGTCACCACGCCCGCCGGCCAGCAGACCGAGCTCACCGTGCGGGGCATCTACCGCGATCGGGCGCTCCTCGGCGGCTACAGCGTCAGCCTGCCCACCTTCGACCATCTCTTCCACGAGCTGCGCGCCCGCCGCGTCCTCGTCAAGCTCATCCCCGGCTCGGACGCCGCCGTCGTCGGTCGCAAGGTCAACAGCGCCCTCGCGGCGTTCCCCGAGGCTCGGGCCCGATCCGAGCAGCAGCTCAAGGATGTGGAGGCAAACAGCCTCAACAGCATCCTCTACCTCTTCTACGCCCTTCTGGCGATCAGCGTGTTCGTCTCGCTGTTCGGCATCGTCAACACCCTCACCCTCTCGATCCACGAGCGCCGCCGCGAGCTCGGCACGCTCCGCGCCCTGGGAGCCTCGCGCCGGACGCTGCGGCGGATCGTCCGCTACGAGAGCGTGATCACGGCGGCGATCGGCGGGACCGTCGGCCTCGCGCTCGGCATCTTCTTCGCCGCCGTGGTGACCGCATCCCTCCGCGACCAGGGCCTGCGCTTCTCGGTTCCCGTGCTCGCCGTCGCCGGCCTCGCGGCACTGACGGTCGCGCTCGGCGTGCTTGCCGCGATTCCGCCGGCCCGGCGCGCCGCGCGCCTCGACGTGCTGAGCGCCATCGCCTACCACTGACCACCACCTCAAGCTCGCGCGTTGCCCACGGCGCCCCCCGGTCAGGGCACGGAGACGCGCCGGAGGGAGTTCACCGGAGCTGCGGTGTGCGCTTCGGTGTGCTGCTGGCGAATCGCTGCTCCCCTGGCGATGAGCCAGGTCCTCGGGCGTGCAGATGATGGAACCGCGGGAGAGAAGCCGGGTGGGCTCAGCGAACGACGCAGCTCGCGCTGGCCGGCGCTCTCGTCGGGAACGCCCGGGCCAGCCCGTGGGCGATGAGGTGGTTGCGGGCGACGTAGCCGGGCGAGTAATAGTGGATTCCGTCTGGGATGAACCAACGGGGCTTGGCGTAGGCCGCCCAGTCGAATATGCGCATGTTCGGATGGCTGGGGCAGGCTCCGAGGAGGGCCTGGTTCCAGCGCAGCATCGCCGCCTCCGAGTAGGGTCCTGAGCGCAGCAGGGTCACGGCGTCGATCCAGAGGGTTGGCTGGCGACCGATGATTGACATCATCCGGGCGATGCGGGCGGGAAAGCCGATCGTCGAGTCGTCGTGGACGTTGTCGACGTCGTTTGTCCCGAGGGCGAGGATCCAGCAACCCTCGAAGCCCTGGGATATATGACGCTGGGCGATGGTGGCGGCGTCCGGTTGACCCAGGAACGTCTCGACGATCGAGCGGGCGCCGGAGATCTCGGCCAGCGTCGAGGTGGCTCCGACCCTTGCCAACTGAGCGGCGAGGCGCAGCCGGGCGTCGGGGATATAGTCGGTGGAGATCTCGCCTTCGGAGGTCGAGTCGCCGATGTAGACGACGGCGCGGCAGCCGGTGCGGGCGGGACTGGCCGCCGTGGTGTGAGTCGGCGCCGGCGGCACGGCGCTTTTGGCCGGACCGCCCAGCGGCCGCTCGACGGTCGCGCGAAGCGTGGCCGCACCGCTCGCCGCTCCCAGGTTGCCCGACACCGCCGGCAGCACCCCGGCCAGGCCCAGCCCGGCAGCGGTCAGGGCGGCGGCGGATGCCAGACCGGCGAGGGCGAGCGGCCGCTGGTGCGGGCGTCCGGCCCCGGAGCGGATCTGTCGCCGCGGACGTGTGAGGACGCCGCGGCGGACCGGCTCCTCGACGTAGCGCCAGGACAAGCTGGCGGCCAGGAAGGTGGCTGCGACCTCGAGGGCACGCCGCACCCAGGCGCTGCCGCCTGCGGTGGTCCCGCCGAGGACGATGATCGGCCACTGCCACAGGTAGATGCCGTAGGACCGCACCCCGATCCAGCGCAGCGGACGACACCCGAGGAGCGCCCCCAACCTGCTGGCCGGGTTGACCACGGCGGCCAGGAGGGCCGCTGTCGCCAAGGAAAGGAGGAGAAACCCGAACGGATAGAGGAACGGTGAGAAGGCGTCCGTCCGCCACACGAGCAGCGCCATGCCGGCAAGCCCCAAGAGCCCCCCGGCGTCGAGGAGGTCCCGGACGAGAGGGCGGGAGGCCAGGCGTGGCACGCGGGTCGGCCAAACGATCGCCGTCGCGGCTCCGAGCAGCAGGCCGAAGGCGCGGGTGTCAGTGCCTTCGTAGACGCGCGTAGGGTCATAGCCGGGCCGGTAGAGCAGGACCATCACCAGCGCCGAGACCATCGCCCCGAGGACGGTAAGGAGAGCGAGCGGAAGGCGGCGGCGCAAAGTCCAGATTGCTAGCAGCAGCAGCGAAGGCCACGCCAGGTAGAACTGCTCCTCGATCGCCAGCGACCAGAGATGGTCGAGCGGTAGCGGGTCGGCGAAACGAGCGAAGTACGAGCCATGTTGAGCGATCGTCGACCAGTTCGCGACGTAGAGGACCGCCGTCACCACCTGCCGGCGAACAGCCCCGAGCTCGTCGGCCTCGAACAAGGCCACCCACACGCTGACCGCGATCAGCATCAAAAAAAGCGCAGGGAGCAGTCGCCGCGCCCGCCGAAGCCAGAAGTCTCGCAGGCCGAGATCGCCGTGGCGGCGCCAGTGCTCGAGGAGGAGATCGGTGATCAGATAGCCCGAGAGGGTGAAGAAGACGCCGACCCCGAGCGTCCCCCCCTGAGCCCAGGACAGGTTCACGTGGAAGGCGATTACGCTCAGCACCGCCAGCGCGCGAATGCCGTCCAGACCGGGCACGTACCGGCGCCCAGGTTGGAGTGGGCGGGGCACGCGCTACCCGCCCACCTCAGCACACGAACGGCTCAGCGATGGCCTCATGGCCGCACGGCTCGCAGGCACGACGCTCACCCGCGCAGTGTCGCGCAAAGGGCAGACGACATGGGTGTTTAGGTCGGTTGCACCGAACCCACGGTGTCTGACCTACCGCTCAGTGCCATATCCCGCCGAGCTTGAACAGGCGCTGCCTGGTCGGTGCTCCCGACGATGCGCAGCTGATGGCCGTTGTGACGCTCGCGCGCGTGCGCTTCCAGCAGCACGCGGACCCTGACGGAGTCGATGAAGCAGCAAGGGTGCGCACCGTTCAATTCGCCCGTTAATCCAGTCCCGCAGAGCCCCGTCCCGGCGCTCCGCCGCCGCGACGGACGGGCGCCGCCGACGGGCCGCGGCTCTCGTGCGGTCGCTGCCTGAAGGGGGGAGCCTCTCCGCCCCGGGCGATCGGCCGCGGCGCCCGAGCTCGCCGCCGGAGCAGAGCGCCGGACGATTGACACCGCCGGGCCGGGGGTAGCCGGATCCCAGACGACGGACGCTCAAGAAGGGAGCGCGATGTTCGATATCGAGCGAATCAGCGAATGGCGTGGCCAGGATGTCCTCGATCCCGAGGACCACCGGGTCGGTCGCCTCGAGGAGATCTACTACGACAAGCAGTCGAGCAGCCCCGGCTTCGCCTGCGTCAAGACCGGTCTCTTCGGGCGGCGACTGTCGTTCGTCCCGCTCACCGGGGCGAGCATGGCCCGCGACCACATCCGCGTGGCCTACGACGCCGACCAGATCAAGCGGGCGCCAAGCGTCGATCCCGACGGCCAACTGACCGCCGAGGAGGAGGCCGCGCTCTTCAGCCACTACGGCCTCGAGTCGCCGCGGGACCCGGACGCGCATTCGCCCCGCCTCGTGCGCTACCAGACCGAGGCGGCCGCGGCCCAGGTCGCCGAGGCCCGCCAGCTGGTGGCCGACCAGGGTGAGGCCGCCGACGCTCGGCCCCCCGCCCACGCCGAGATCGCGGCCGCCGGAGCCGCCGGCGCGGCCGACGTCGCCGGGACCGGCGCACTCGAGGTCGATCGGCTGGCCGCGCTCGAGGAGCGCGTGGCCGCGATCGAGAACTGGCTGGCCGCGCACAGCGCCTGACGCCGGCCGACCGACACGGGAGCCCGCGCGGCTCGCGGCGCCGCTAGGCGGGGGCCGAGCCGCCGAGCGCCTTGGCGCGCTGGCGCTCCGGCGAGATACGCACGACGTCCCAGGCGAGCCCGGTCAGCTCGAGCGCCCGGATCACGCCGGCCGATGGATCGAGCTGCCAGCGTCCGAGGCCATGGCGGGCCGACGTCGGGAAGGCGTGATGGTTGTTGTGCCAGGCCTCGCCGAGGGTCGGCACGGCGAGCCACTGCAGATTGCGCGAGTAGTCGTTGGTGTCGAACTGGCGCCGGCCGAAGAAGTGGCAGAGCGAGTTGATCGAGAACGTCGCGTGGTGGAGGAAGAAGACCCGGACCGCGCCGCCCCAGAGGAAACCGGTGAGCGCGCCGGCCAGCGTGCCGGTCAGGGCCAGGCCGAGCAGGGCCGGGAAGGCGAGTCCCGCGACGATCCACAGCGCGAATGTCCGGTCGACGAACCGCACAACCGGGTCGGCGAGGAGGTCCGGTGCGTAGTGCTCGGTGCACGCCCGGTCGACGCCGCGGAACGTCCAGCCGACGTGGGCGTGGTAGAGCCCGCGCAGGGCGCCGCGCCAGCCGTGGCCGTGGCCGACGTGCGGGCTGTGGGGGTCGCCCTCGCGGTCGGAGAACCGGTGATGCTGGCGGTGGGTGGCGACCCATTCGATGACCGAGCCCTCGATCGCCGCCGAGCCGAGCACGCCGAGGACGATGCGGACGGCCTTGCCGGTCTTGAAGCTCCGGTGGGTGAACAGGCGGTGATAGCCGACGGTGATGCCGAGCCCGGTGAGCAGATAGGTGATTGCCATGACGACGAGATCCTGCCAGTGGAGCAGGCCGCCCCAGGCGAGCCAGCCGGCGACGAACAGGAGCAGGAAGGGGAGGATCGTGACCACCGCGTTGGCCACGCGGTCGGCCGTCTCGTTCTCCATGGTCTTCATGCCGGGGTCGGGTGGCGGCGAGCCGGCGAAGTTGGGGGCCGTGCGCGTACGCGCTCGCGCCGGGGGCTCACGCGTGTCGGTGGTCGCGGCGGCGAGGTTCGTCTTGGCGGGGGGAATCGGGAACGGCTCCTCGATGGCAGTGCTGGTCACAACGAGAAGTAGTCCCGCCGACGGCCCGCTGCCAGGCGTCGCGCGTCCACTTCCTTTGCCGCGCGCACGCCGGCCCACGAGGCCCAGGCACGCATAATCGAGCGTATCACGGTGGCAGGCGCCCTCGTCAGGCCTCCGGGCGTCCGAAACTTCACCGCTACTTCACCGCGACCGCCGGCCCTCGCGCGTAGCCTGGGCCGCGCCGCGTCGCGTCGCCGCGCGTCCGCTCGTCGTGCTCACCGGCGGCGGCGACGGCCTCTCCCGCCGCGGGAGCCCCGCCGCCTGACCCGAGTCGGCCGCGGCCGATGGACCGGTCCCGGGCCGGTCTCGGAACGCGCCGCCGATCCGCGAGCCGTTCGGTCGGCTCGGAGCGGGTAGGACGGCGGCATGGCAGAGCGCCCGGACGATCTCGATCTCGACGCCCTCCGCAGCGTGCTCGAAACGCGTCGGGACGGGACCCGGGCGCGCGTGGCGCAGCTCGCCCGCCGGCCCGAGCGGGGAAGCGCGCAGGGCTTCGGCAAGCGAATCGGCGACGGCACGGTCGAGGCGATCAGCCGCCTGACCGAGATCGGCGTCGGCAGCTCGCTCGAGCACGCCCTCGTGCGCACCGAGCGCGCACTGGCCAAGCTCGACGAGGGGAGCTACGGCATCTGCGACACGTGCGGCGCCCCGATCTCCCGGGCGCGCCTGGAGGCGATGCCCGACGGCGTGCTCTGTCTCGCCTGCGCGTCGTCGGCGCCGCGGGTGCCTCCGCCGCGCCGCTGACCGACGCCGCGGGTGCCTCCGCCGCGCCGGTGACCGACGTGACCGCGGCGCCGGCGCCGGCGCCGGCGCCCGCTTCACCGCGCGGCTTCGAGCACCGGCGAGCCGGCGGTGCGCAGCGGCGCCGGCCGGGCGATGTGGTGGCCCTGCGTCCGATCGGCCGGCATCTCGCCCGGGAGCTCGGGGGGCGCCTGTGCTTGTTGCCTCGACGCAACCTTTCGACGATCTTGAGCCCGCCGGCTCAACCGTTGCCTACATGGCGACGGCGACGTACTTGGTCTCGAGGTACTCGTTGATCCCCTCGTAGCCGCCCTCGCGGCCGAAGCCCGAGTGCTTGATCCCGCCGAAGGGGGCGGCGGCGTTCGAGACCATCCCCTGGTTGAGGCCGACCATGCCGGTCTCGAGGCCCTCGGCCACGCGCAGCGCGCGCTGCAGATCGCGGGTATAGAGGTAGGCGACGAGTCCGTACTCGGTGTCGTTGGCCGCGGCCAACGCCTCCTCCTCGGTCTCGAAGCTGACGATCGGGGCGACCGGCCCGAAGATCTCCTCGCGCAGGAGGCGGGCGTCGCCGGGGACGTCGACGAGCACCGTGGGCGGATAGAAGTGCCCGGGTCCCTTGCCCGGCTCGCCGCCGGTCAGTACGCGGGCGCCGCGCGCGGTGGCGTCGGCCACGAGCTCGACGACGATGTCGCGTTGGGACTCGTCGACCAGCGGCCCGATGTCGGTGTCGGCGTCGGTGCCGCGCCCGAGGCGAAGGGCGGCCATCCGCTCGGCGAGGCGGTCGGCGAACTCGTCGACCAGCGAGGCGTGGACGTGGAAGCGGTTGGCCGAGGTGCAGGCCTCGCCCATGTTGCGCAGCTTGGCGATCATCGCCCCGTCGACGGCCGCGGCGAGGTCGGCGTCGGCGAAGACGAGGAAGGGGGCGTTGCCGCCGAGCTCCATCGAGACCCGCAGCAGCTGGTCCGTCGCCCGGGCCGCCAGCTTTCGCCCGACCTCGGTCGAGCCGGTGAAGGAGAGCTTGCGCAGGCGGGGATCGTCGAACAGCGGGTCGGTCACCTCGCCCGAGCGGCTGGTGGTCAGGAGGTTGAGCACGCCGTCGGGGAGCCCGGCCTCGCCGAGGATCTCCGCGAAGGCGAGCATCGAGAGCGGCGTCAGGCGCGCCGGCTTGACCACCATCGTGCAGCCGGCGGCGATCGCCGGGGAGATCTTGCGCGTCCCCATGGCGAGCGGGAAGTTCCACGGCGTGATCAGCAGACAGGGCCCGACCGGCTGCTTGATCGTGAGCAATCGACCAGCGCCGTTCGGGCTGGTCGCGTAGCGCCCGTCGAGGCGAACCGCCTCCTCGGAAAACCACCGCACGAAGTCGTTGGCGTAGGCGATCTCGGCGCGGGATTCGCGCAGGGGCTTGCCCATCTCGAGCGTCATCAGCAGGGCGAGCTCGTCGGTCCGGGCGGCGATCGCCGCGAAGGCCCGCCGGAGGATCTCGCCCCGCTCGCGGGGGGCGGTGGCCGCCCATTGCCCCTGCGCCGCACAGGCGGCGTCGAGCGCGGCCCGGGCGTCGTCCTCGCCGGCGTCGGCTATTTCGCAGAGCGTGGCCTCGGTCGCGGGGTCGGTCACCGCCAGCCGTCCGCCGCCGGTGGCCTCGCGCCAGGCCCCGCCGATCAGCAGTTGCTTGGGTACCGCGCCAAGAACCTCCTCCTCGGTCATCGGCGTGAGCTACCGTGCGAGCGGTGCGGCGTATCGTGGCAGCGAGCCTCACCCTCGCGGCGGTGGCGGCGCCGGCCGGGGCGCTCGCCGCCCCGCTGCTGCTGATCGACGGCGGCGGGAGCGGCCACGGGGTCGGCATGAGCCAGTACGGCGCCTACGGCTTGGCCCTCCACGGCGCGGACTATAGGTCGATCCTGGCGCACTACTACACGGGTACCACGATCGGCCAGGCACCAACCGGGCGTCTGGTGCGCGTGCTCATGCAGCAGGGGGCGGGGAGCGTCTCCTTCAGCGGGGCGGGCCGCGCCGGGGGCCGGCGCCTGGCGGCACGCGCGGTCTACACGGCCACCGCGTCGGGGCGCGGGCGGGTCAGCGTCTCCGGTCCGCGCGGGCTCGTGGCGACGGTGGCCGCGCCGTTGGTGGTCACTCCGGCCGCCGGGGCGGTGAAGCTCGCGGGGACCGCCGAGAACGGCCGCAGCAACGGCCGCTACCGGGGCTCGCTCGAGGTGCGCCCGAGCGGCGGCGGCCTCGAGGTGATCGACGCGGTCGGGCTCGACGACTACGCCCGGGGCGTCGTATCGGTCGAGAGCGACCCGTCCTGGCCCCTGGCCGAGCTCGAGGCTCAGGCGGTGGCCACGCGCACCTACGCGATCACCGATACGGGCCACTCCGGCTTCGACGTCTACGCAGACACCCGGTCGCAGCTCTACGCCGGCGTCGCGGCCGAGACGCCGTCCACCGACCGGGCGGTGGCGATGACCGCCGGCCAGGTCGTCACCTATCAGGGACGCCCGGTGATCACCTTCTACTTCGACACCTCGGGCGGGCGCACCGAGAGCATCCAGAACGCTTTCCTGGGGAGCCCGCCGGCGCCGTGGCTGGTCTCGGTCGACGATCCCTACGACTCGCTCTCGCCGCGTCACCGCTTCGGTCCGCTGAAGCTGTCGCTCGCGCAGGCACAGTCGCGGCTGGGCGGGTTGGTGCGCGGCGCCCTGCGGCGAATCGTCGTCATCCGCCGGGGGGCCTCCCCGCGGATCATCCGGGCGGTGGTCGTGGGCAGCGCGGGCTCGACGCGGGTCAGCGGCTCCCAGCTCGAGTCGGCATTCGGCCTGCCCGACACCTGGGCGTGCTTCGTGGTGACCGGGGCGAGCGGCCGGGCCCCCGCCGGGTGGGACGCCGCGTGCATGACCCCCGGTTCTTCTGGGCCGACGCCGGCGCCCTCGCAGCCCGCCGGGGCCCCGCCGAGCGGACCGACCGGCGGCGCGGGGGCGCCGCCGGGGGTGTGAGCGCCCCTATCCTCCGCGAGGTGGACTGCGACCCGGCGCCGGCGCCGCTGCTGGTGATCGACACGCCCTGGCTGCTCTATCGGGCGTTCTTCGCCCTGCCGCGCTCGATTCGCGACAGCGAGGACCGGCCGACGGGGGCGCTGCTCGGCACCGTCAACACGATCCTCACCGCGGTCGACGCCTGCCGGCCCCGGGCGGTGGTCTGTTGCTTCGGGGCCGAGGAGGCCGAGTACCGGGTCGCCCTCTACTCGGGCTACCACGCCCACCGCGACCCGATGCCCGACGAGCTCCGCGCCCAGTGGGAGCAGGCTCCGGCCCTGCTCGCGGCGTTCGGCTGGACCGTGGCCGTCCATGAGCGGCTCGAGGCCGACGACCTGCTCGGGTCGTTCGCGCGGGAGGAGGGCCGGGCCGGCGGGCGGACGCTGATCCTCACCGGCGACCGCGACCTCTACCAGGCGGTCGACGAGCGGACCTCGGTGCTCGAGATGAAGAAGAACGAGCCGCCGGTCGAGCTCGGCGTCGCCGCGGTGCGCGCTCGCTACGGAGTCTCGCCCGAGCAGGTGCCCGATCTCATCGCGCTCCGCGGCGACCCGTCCGACGGGCTTCCGGGAGCGCGGGGGATCGGCGCCAAGACGGCGGCCGATCTCCTGCGCGAGCACGGGTCGCTCGAGCCGGTGCTGGCCTCGGCCAACCGGCAGCGCCCACGGATCGGGGCGGCGCTCCGCGAGCAGGCCGCCGAGCTGCGCGACTTCCTCGCGATCGCCACCCTCGTGGCCGTCGAGGTCGAGTTGCCACCGGAAACGCCGACCGACCTGGCCGGTGGGGCCGCGGCGGCGCGCCGCCTGGGGATGGAGCGTCTGGCGGCGCGGCTCGACCAGCAGGCGACGCGCCGGACCGGCTAGGCGGTGGCGGGAGCGGCTGGCCCGGTCGCGGACGCCGACGCCCCGACCCCCGAGCGCCCGGGGCCGCTCGGGCCGGGGCGGCCGGCGGCGGGCCTGCGCCTGCTCGTCTTCGTCGTCGGCAGCGCCAGCCTGGGCACCGAGATCACCGCCGCCCGCCTGCTCGCGCCCTACTTCGGCGCGTCGACGATCGTCTGGGCGAACACGATCGCCGTCGTCCTGCTCGCCCTGAGCGCCGGCTACGCAATCGGCGGCCGCCTGGCCGACCGCGCCCCGACGCTGGCGATGCTCAGCCGGATCGTGGTCGCGGCGGCCGCGCTCCTGGCCGCCGTCCCCTTCGTCGCCCCGCCCTTCCTGTCGGCCGCGAGCCGGTCGCTCAATACCGTGTCGGCGGCCGCCTTCGTGGGCTCGCTGGCCGGGGTGCTGATCCTCTGCGCGATCCCCCTCCTGCTGCTCGGGGCGGTGACGCCGTTCGCGCTGCGCCTCTCGTTGAGCGGGGTCGAGGACTCGGGCCGGGTCAGCGGCCGGCTCTCAGCGATCTCGACCGTCGGCGCCCTGTGCGGCACCTTCCTCTCGGCGCTCGTCCTGATCCCGTGGCTGGGAACGCGCGACACCTTCCTCGGCTTCGCGCTGGCGCTCGCCCTGGTGGCGATCCGCGGAGCTCCGCGGTGGGCGATCGCCGTGGCCGCGGCGCTCGTCGTGATCCTCGCCCTCCCGCCGCGGCAGGTGCGCCAGACCGCGGACGGCCGGGTCATCTACGAGGCCGACACGACCTACCAGCACGTGCGGGTCATCCGGCGGCCCGACGGCGAGCGCTGGCTCGAGCTCAACGAGGGCCTGGCGATCCACTCGCTGCTGCGGCCGGGTTCGTTTCTCACCGACAACTACTGGGACGACCCGCTCATCCTGCCGCTGGCCAGCCGCGGGGCGCCGCCGCGGCGGCTGGCCATTCTCGGCGACGCGGCCGGAACGACAGCCCGCGCCTACGGCCACTACTTCCCGCAGACGACGGTCGACGCCGTCGAGATCGACGGGGCGCTGACGGCGATCGGCCGGCGCTTCTTCGATCTGGGCGGCGCGCGCCTGCACACGATCGCCGCCGACGCCCGGCCGTTCCTGCGCCGGCCGGGTCCGCTCTACGGCGCGATCGAGGTGGACGCCTACCGCCAGCCCTACATTCCCTTCTATCTGACCACGCGCGAGTTCTTCGCCGAGGCGGCGGCGCGCCTCGAGCCGGACGGCATGGTGATGGTCAACGTCGGCCACCCGTCGACCTCGGGCGAGCTCGAGCGGGTGATCGCGACCACCCTGCGGGCGGTGTTCCCCTACGTCGGCCACGACGTCGTCGATGCGACCAACGTGTTCGTCGTGGCCAGCCGCCACCCCCTCGACCCGGGGCTGATCCGGGCGGCGGCGCCGGGACTCGACCCGACGCTGCGCCCGCTGGCCGACCTCATCGCGCGTCGGCTCGGCCCGCCGCCCGGCGGGGGCGCGGTCTACACCGACGACCGGGCTCCGGTCGAGTGGCTGATCGACAGCTCGCTGTTCGGCTACGCCACCAAGCCGTAGACGGCGCCCGGGGGCGCCCGCGGGAGGCGCGCTCGACCATCCGGCGTACGGCGAGTGGCCGCGGCGCCAGCGGGACCTCAGCTGTGCTCGGGGTCGGTGTAGATGTCTCGGGCCAGTTGGATGAACTCGAGGGCGGCCGGGGCGTGGCGGCGCTCGGCGCGCCAGGCGAGGGTGATGTCGCGCGTGAGCGCGGGTCCGACGAGGTGGGCGACCGCGATGTCGGCGCCGGGTCCCTCGGCGTCCGAACGGGGCAGGATGGCGACACCGAGGCCCTGGGCCACCAGCTGCCGGATGCGGCGGCTCTCGTTGGACTCGAGCTTCACGCGCGGCTGGAAGCCCGCCTCGCGGGCGGCCGAGATGAGCAGCTCGCGGAGTCTCGCCCCGTCGCGGTAGCTGATGAACTCGTCGCCCGAGAGCTCCGCCATGCGTACCCGGCCACGCGCGCTGAGACGGTGGTTTCGCGGGAGGACGGCGACGAGCTCCTCCGATACGAGCTGCTGCAGCCCCAGCCCGTGACTCTCGATGCGTTCGGTGACCGAGAGGAACGCGAGGTCCAGCTCGTCGACGCGCAGCATCTCGGCGAGCTCCTCGCTCGATTGCTCGCGGACGGTGAGCTCGACGCCGGGGTGGCGCTCGTGGAAGATGGCCAGCGCGGTGGAGATGTCGACCGGTCCCATCGTGTGCATGGCGCCGACGGTGACTCGCCCGGTCTCCACGCCGCTGAGCTGCAGCATCTCGTCGTGCGCGGCGTCGACTTCGGCCAGGATCCGGCGGGCTCGAGCGACGAGGCTCGCCCCGGCGTCGGTCATCGCCACGCGTCGTGTCGTGCGCTCGACGAGCGGGAGGCCGACCTCGTCCTCCAGGCGGCGGATCTGCTGGGAGAGGGCGGGTTGAGCGATGTGCTCGCGGGCGGCGGCGCGGGTGAAGTGGAGTTCCTCGGCGAGCGCGACGAGGTAGCGCAATTGTCGAAGCTCCATAAGCCAAGCCTATAGATTGGTAGCGAGACTCGTCTTGGACATCAGGAGCGCGGGGGGCCATCCTTTGGCGGGCAGCCCCTCTCCTCCCTCGGTCACGCCCCGCAACCCGGCCTCATAGCCCGCCGGGACGGGGCGTGACCACTTAAGGCCCCAGATGCGACCGGGGTCGATGCCCGTTCGAGATCACCCCCTTCGCCGCCGGCTCGCCCGGTTCTCGGCGGAGCGGTCCGCTGGCGGCTGCTCTGGCCGTAGCGGATCAGCTGATCTGGCCCAAGCGGATGACCCGGACCTCAGCCGAGGGCGTCGGCGACCCGGCGCAAGCCGTGGGCTTCGCACAGCCTGCGGATCGTCTGGCGGGCGGCCTGCTCGTTGTAGGGCAGCGCCTCGAGGGCGTGCAGCCCGAGTTGGAGGTCCTCGAGCCGGGCCGACGGCCGCTCGAGCGCGAACCGGGCCAGCCACCGCGTCGCCGCCCGGTCGTAGCGCTCGTCGTCGGCCGAGCTCATCAGCAGGACGATGCAGAGGGCGTCCACGAGGTCGATCTGCGGCAGCTCGAGTGCCGCCGCGTGGGCCTGGGTGAGGTTGCCGGCCCGGAGGGCCCGCCGAAACCGGCCGTAGGGTGAGCCCTGACTCGTCACGAACGTATGTTCGCAGAGGTTCCGGATAAACCAAAATGGAAGCCCGGGGTCGGAGACCTCGTGACGCAGATTGCGCCGTCAAGGAGGGGGCGGCCCGGCATCCGCCAAACGTTGGCTGACGCGGGCGAGCCCATCCGTCAACGGAGAGTGACGTTCGGGTCCGAAACGTTTCGTCGGCCCCGGCGAGGGGCAGCCGAGCTTCAGACCTCCGGACGTCGAGAGGCAATGCCCGCACTGGACGCGCCCAAGACACCGCCGTACAAGGACTTCTCGGTCTCGGTGGCGTCGGTCGGCTCCGAGCTCGTCGTGGCCCCGTCCGGCGAGCTCGACTCGGCCTCCGCCCACCTGGTCGAGCGCGAGGTTCGCCGCCACTGCGGGAGCGGGTGCAACAGCGTCGTCATTGACCTCCGGGCGGTCGTCTTCCTCGATTCGCGGGGCCTGAGCGCGCTGATCGGACTGCGCAACGACGCCAAGCGCAACCACCACCGCCTCTCCCTCGTCCCGGGGCCTGCCGGGGTCGAGCGGATCTTCCGCGTGACCGCCACCCGCGGCCTCTTCGACTGGCGCGAGCCCGAGTAGCGAGCGGGACGCGAGCCGTCGGCCTACGGGGTGAACTTCACGGTGATCACGTCGCCGTCGGCGACCGGGTAGCCGCGCCCCTCCAGGCGCAGCGTTCCCCGGTCGCGCGCGCCGGCGTAGCCGCCGGCCTCGACGAGCGCCTCCCAGTTGATCACCTCGGCGCGGACGAAGCCGCGCTGGATGTCGGAGTGGATCTGCCCGGCCGCGTCCCAGGCGCTCCGGCCGCGCCGCAGGTGCCACGACTGGGCCGGCTTGTCCTCCCCGGCGGTGAAGAAGGCGATCTGCTCAAGTAGCTCGAAGGCGCCGCGGACCACCCGCTGGAGCCCCGACTCGCCGACGCCGAGCTCCTCGCGCATGGTCTGCGCCTCGTCGTCGTCGAGCTCGCCGAGCTCGGCCTCGATCCGCGCCGACACGGCCACCGCGCCGGCGCCCTGGGCCCCGGCGTGCTCGGCCACGACGGCCGGCACCTCGCCGTCGCCCTCGTCGACGTTGGCGACGAAGAGGACCGGCTTGGCGGTCAACGGGCCGAGTAGGCGCATCGCCCCAAGAGCGTCCTCCGGCGGGGGGACCGACCGGGCCGGCCGGCCCGATTGGAGAGCCTCGACCAGGCGCTCGAGCCACTGCTGCTCGGCGATCGCCGCCCGGTCGCCGCCCCGCGCGTCGCGCACGACCCGCCCGAGGCGGCGCTCGGCCTGCTCGAGGTCGGCGAGGGTCAGCTCGGTCTCGACCGTCTCGATGTCGTGGAGCGGATCGACGCGCCCCTCCGGGTGGATGACGTTGGCGTCGGCGTGCGCCCGGACGACGTGGATGATCGCGTCGGTCTCGCGGATGTTGGCCAGGAACTTGTTGCCGAGGCCCTCGCCGGAGGACGCGCCGGCGACGAGCCCGGCGATGTCGTGGAAGTAGATCGTGTCGTAGACGAGCGAGCTCGCCTTGAGCGTCCGCGCCACCCGGGCGAGCCGGTCGTCGACCACCGGGACGACGGCGACGTTCGGCTCGATCGTGGTGAACGGATAGTTGGCCGCCTCGGCCCCGGCCCGGGTCAGGGCGTTGAAGAGCGAGGACTTGCCGGCGTTCGGCATGCCGACGATGCCGATCTTCATCGTCCGGCCACCAGGAGCCCGAGCACGGCCCCGGCCAGGACGTCGCTCGGGTGATGGACGCCGAGGCGCAGGCGCGACAAAGCAAGCGCGGCGGCCAGGGCGTAGAGCGGCGCCGCCGGAGCCCCGGAGCGGGAGAAGCCGCGCGCCCCGGCGAACGAGGTCGCCGCGTGGGCGCTCGGGAAGCTCAACTGGGTGAGGGTTGAGCTCAGGCCGCCGACCGGCCGCGGACGGCGGACGATCAGCTTGATCGTCGTGTTCAGCACGTAGGCGGCGGCGACCCGGACGGTGGCCCGCCGCCAGGCCGGGCGCCGGGCGGGCGGTCCGAATGTCGCCATCGTCGCCCCGAGCGCCAGCCAGATCGCCCCGTGCTCGCCCAGGCGCGAGAAGCGCGCAGCCACCGGAGCGCCGTCGCCGGCTCGCAGCATTCGCGCCAGCCCGGCCTCGAGGCCGGCCGGGCCGCTCGGGCCTCGGAGCATCGCTTCAGTCAGGTGCCGAAGCCGACGCGCTGCTCGTCCGAGTCGATCCGGACGAAGCAGACCTGGCTGCGGTCGAGGCGCATCGTCGCGTCTTCGCAGACCAGCGCGTACCAGCCGCCATCGCGGACCTCGAGCGCCTGCTGGAAGGCCTCGAGCTGGTCGGACGCGACGCGCGTGGCGATCACCTGGCCGCCGATGAAGCCGATCGAGATGCGCTGGGCCTTCGCCGCGGCCATCAGTGGGCCGGCGCTTCGACGAGCTCGGTGAGGACGCCGCTGCACGCGGCCGGGTGCACGAAGGCGACGCGCGACCCGCGCAGGCCGATGCGCGCCGTCTTGTCGATCAGGCGCACGCCGTCGTCGCTCAGCTTCGACAGGGCCGCGTCGACGTCGCTCACGGCGTAGGCCACGTGGTGGAGGCCGGGGCCGCTGCGGGCGAGGAAGCGCCCGACCGGCGTATCTTCGGAGAGCGGCGCGAGGAGCTCGACGTGGCTCTCGCCGATGTCGAGGAGGACGGCCTCGACGCCCTGCGACTCGACCACCTCGCGGTGGACGAGGGGCATGCCGAACACCCCCGACAGCAGGCTGATCGCCGGCTCGAGGTCGCTGACGGCGACGCCGATGTGATCGATGCGCTCGAACATCCGCGTGGAGTCTAGCCGGAGCGGGGCCGGCGGCAGCGCCCGCGAACTCCGCTGGGCGCCGGGCGCGCAGTCTGTCATCGTCCGGCTGCGATGCCGAATGCGGACCTCGTCCTCGAGGGCGGGGGCATGAAGGGACTCGGGTTGAGCGGGGCCGTCGGGGCGCTGATGCGGGCCGGGTACCGCTTCCCGCGCGTGGCCGGAACCTCGGCCGGGGCGGTCGTCGCGGCGCTCCTGGCCGCCGGCATCGAGGAGCCGGCCCTGGCGGCGGCCACCGCGCGGCTGGACTACGCGCGCGTCCCCGACCGCGCGTCGCCGAAGATCCCCCACGTCAGCGAGGCGATCTCGCTCCTGGGCACGGGCGGGGCCTACAAGGGGGACTACATCCGCGAGTACTTGGCCGAGGAGCTCGCGCGCCTGGGCGTCGTCACCTTCGGCGACCTGCGCAACCACGACGCCGCGGCAGACGGCGAAGTGCCGCCGTATCGGCGCTACAAGCTGGTCGTAATGCCGACCGACATCAGCCACGGGCGCCTCCTGCGGCTGCCGTGGGACTACGCGATGCTCGGCCTCGACCCCGACGAGCAGGTCGTCGCCGACGCGGTGCGGGCGTCGATCTCGATCCCGCTCTACTTCGAGCCGGTCGTCCTGCGCGACGCCGCCGGCGCCGACCTGCAGCTCGTCGACGGCGGCGTCCTCTCGAACTTCCCGATCGAGATCTTCGACCGAGCCGACGATCGCTCGCCGCGCTGGCCGACGTTCGGCGTCCGGATCTTCCCCGAGCTCCCGGCCGCGGCGGGCGAGCTCTTCCCCGACACCCGGCTGACCCGGCTGGCGCCGGTCCGCATCCTCGAGCAGGTCCTGGCCACGGCGATCGTCGGCCACGACCAGACCTACCCCGAGCTCCCGTGCGTGCGGCGGCGGACGATCACGGTCGACACCCGGGCGGTCGGCATCGTCGAGTTCGATGCCTCGCCCGAGCAGCGGGCGACGGTGCTGGCCAACGGCATGGCCGCCGCCGAGCGATTCCTCGCCTCGTGGAACTGGCAGGACTACCTGCGTGACTGCGGCGAGCGACCCGACGGCGCGACGCCGTGAGCCCGGCCGCGACCCACGTCGAGTACCGCGTCGTTCGCTGAAGAAGGCGATCCGCGGGGGCCTTGCCACGCGACAGCTGCGCGGCTATACTGAACCCAATGGTTCAGTATGTGCAACACCTCGACCGGACCTTCGCCGCGCTGGCGGACCCGACGCGGCGGGGCGTTCTCGAGCGCCTCGGCCAGGACTCGGCGACCATCACCGAGCTCGCCGAGCCGTTCGGGATCTCCCTCACCGGCATGAAGAAGCACGTGCGGGTGCTCGAGGAAGCCGAGCTGGTCACCACCGAGAAGGTCGGACGGTCACGCCGGTGCGGCCTCGGCCCGCGGCGCCTCGACGATGTCCAAATGTGGATCGAGATGTACCGGCGAATGCTGGACGAACGCCTCGACCGGTTCGGGGAGCTGATCGAAACGAACAAAGGAGCCCGACGATGACGAGTAACGCCCAGGCCCCCCAGGCGGCCACGATCACCAAGCCGACCGACCGCGAGATCCGCATCGTGCGCGAGTTCGACGCGCCCCGCGACCGGGTGTTCGCGCTGATGACCGACCCCGAGCTGATCCCCGAGTGGTGGGGGCCGCGGGAGACGACGGCCGTCGTCGATGAGATGGACGTCCGGGCCGGCGGAAGCTGGCGGTTCGTCATCCGCTCGGCCGACGGCAGCGAGACCGCGTTCCGCGGCGTCTACCGCGAGGTCACCCCACCCGAGCGGATCGTCCAGACCTTCGAGTGGGAGGGCATGCCCGGCCACGTATCGGTCGAGACCGCCTGCTTCGAGGATCTCGGCAACCGCACGCGGCTGACCACGACGTCGATCTTCCACACGACCGAGGAGCGCGACGGCATGCTCGGCTCGGGCATGGAGGGCGGCCTCAACGAGACCTACGCCCGCTTCGACGAGCTGCTCGCCCGCACCGCCTCGCGCTGAGGTGAACGCTGACGCGAGTCGCCCGCTCCGGCGGCTCCGCCGGGCCTACTCCTCGATGCCGCCGACCGTCCCGCCGCTGCGGCGGAAGGCGGCGATCGACGGCCGGCGGGCCACCCCGGCCATGATCCGGTCGATCGTCGACCGCTCGAGCACCTCGTTGGCCAGGAGCTCGCCGGCCAGCTCGTCGAGCTTCGTGCGGTGGCTCTCGATCAGCTCGCGCGCCGCCCGGCGCGACTCGTGAATTAACTGCTCGCGTTCCTCGTCGCGGATGCGCAGGGTCAGGTCTGAGACCGTGGCACCCGAGTCGGTCCCGATCACCGCTCCCGAGGTTCCCATCGCATAGTCGGAGATCATCGCGTTGGCGATGTCGGCCACCCGCCGCAGATCGTCGGAAGCGCCGGTGGTCACGTCGCCGAAGACGACCTGCTCGGCCGCGCGACCGCCGAGCAGCATCGTCATGTAGTCGACGAGCTCGTCGCGAGTCTTCAAGTAGCGATCCTCGTCGGGCAGGTTCAGCGTGTAGCCGAGCGCCCGCCCGCGGGGGACGATCGAGATCTTGTGCACCGGGTCGACGCTCGGGAGGAGCTCGCCGCACAGCGCGTGTCCGGCCTCGTGGTAGGCGACGACCCGCCGCTCGTGGTCGCTGAGTACGCGCCGCGACTGGGCCCCGGCGATGACCCGCTCGAGTGCCGAGTCGAAGTCGCCCCCGCCGATCTCCCCGGCGCCCCGCCGGGCGGCGAAGATCGCCGCCTCGTTGCAGATGTTGGCCAGATCGGCGCCGGTCAGACCGCTCGTCTGGCGGGCGATCAGCTCGAGGTCGACGCCGTCGAGGTCCATGCCCCGCGTGTGGACCTCGAGGATCGCCTCGCGGTCGCGCACGTCGGGCGGGGAGACGAAGATCTGGCGATCGAAGCGCCCGGGCCGAAGCAGCGCCGGGTCGAGCTTCTCGAGCAGGTTGGAGGCGGCGATGACCACGACGCGGCCACCGGTATGGAAGCCGTCCATCTCGATCAGGAGCTGGTTGAGCGTCTGGTCCTTCTCCCCGGAGATGTCCATCCCCCGCCGGCCGCCGACGGCGTCGAGCTCGTCGATGAAGATGATCGCCGGCTGGTGCTTGCGGGCGATGCGAAACAGCCGCCGCACCCGCGAGGCGCCGAGCCCGGCGAACATCTCGACGAAGCCGGCGGCCGACTGCGAGTAGAAGCGGGCGCCCGACTCGTGGGCGACGGCCTTGGCCAGGAGCGTCTTGCCCGTCCCGGGGGGTCCGTGGAGGAGCACGCCCCGGGGGACGCGGGCGCCCAGCGCCGCGAAGCGAGCCGGGTCGCGCAGGAACTCGACGATCTCCTCGAGCTCGGCCCGGGCCTCGACGACCCCGGCGATGTCGTCCCAGCCGACCGCCGAGTCCGAGGAGGGCTTGATCTCCTGCGGCTTGCTCTGCGGCATCAGCTGCATGGTGCGGAAGATCAAGGTGACCATCGCGACCATGAAGACGATCGTCGCCACGCCGATCCAGTTCGACGCGCCGTTCTGGAGGTCTGAGACGAACGTCCCGACGAAGAGATTCATCACCAGATGACCTTCATCGGCGCCTGGGCCGCCGGCTTGAGCCCCCAGACGCGAAAAACTCAGCCGAGCATGCGCCGGGCGACGTCGCCGAAGAAGCGGGTCGCGAAGCCGAGGTCGCGCACGTCGATCCGCTCGTCGGCCCCGTGGACGAGGGGATCGGCGTCGTAGCGCGTCTGGTGCAGGTGGGGGAAGAAGCCGTAGGCGTCGCACTCGGGGAAGGCGTCGCGGAAGGTCCGCGAGTCGGTGAAGCCGGGGAGCACGACCGGGACGCAGAGGGCGTCGGGGTCCTGCTCGGCGATCCACTTCTCGATGCAGTCCTTCAGCGGCGAGCGCAGCGGCGACCGGTTGCCGACGACCTGCTCGGTGAACTCGAGGCGGTAGCCGTCCTCGCCCAGGACCTCGCGGATCCGGCGCAGGGCGTCCTGCGCGCCGAGTCCCGGCGGCACCCGGCAGTCGACCTGGAGCGCGGCCTCGGAGGGGATCACGTTGATCTTCGCCGACGCGGTGATCCGCGTGGGAGCCAGCGACACCCCGAGCATCGGCTCGAGCAGCGGCGCCAGGCGCGGCTCGGCCGCGCGGATCCGCTCGAGCGCCGCCGACGCGTCCCCGTCGCCCTGCTCGCCGATCGCCTCGAGGAAGGCCCGCCCCTCGGCCCCGACGTCATAGCCCGGCTGGCGGGCGCCGAGCTTCTCGAGCAGGGGCGCCATCTTCAGGAGCGCGTTGTCGCCCAGCCGCGGCATCGACGCGTGGGCGGCGATGCCGTCGGTCAGCAGCCGGAAGCGGAAGACGCCCTTCTCGGCGCAGCCCACGCACCACAGGCGCCGCCCGCCGTACTCGAGGATCCCGCCGCCGCCCTCGTTGAGCAGGAGATCGCAGCGGACCTTCTCGGGATGGGTGCGGGTCAGCCACTGGGCGCCTTCTGACCCGCCGGTCTCCTCGTCGACCACGCAGACGACGAGCAGCGTCCCCCGCGCCGGACGCCAGCCCGACCGGGCCAAGGCGATCGCGGCGGCGACCTCGGCCGCGGTCTGGCCCTTCATGTCCAGCGCCCCCCGGCCCCAGACGAAGCCGTCGGCGAGGTCCCCCGACCACGGGTCGTGGGTCCACTCGCTCGGCGTGGCCAGCACGGTGTCGACGTGGGAGAGCAGGCACAGCGTCGGCCCGGGGGCGCCGCCGTCGAGCCGGGCCACGAGGTTGGGGCGCGGCTCGGTGCGCCCGAGCAGCTCGCAGGAGAAGCCGGCGCCGCCGAGCTGGCCGGCGAGATACTCCTGCGCCGCGCGCTCGTTGCCGGGCGGGTTGACCGTGTCGAAGCGGATCAGGCGGCGGAGCAGCTCCGTCGCCGCCTCCTGGAGTTCGTCGCTCATGACGCAGAGACTAGCCCCGCGCGATCAGCCTCGCACCCGGCCCTTCCCGTCCGCCCCGGGGTGCAGCGGGCCGGCGGCCAGCGGGCTGGCGTCCGACCGCGTCGCGGCGGCGACCTCGGCGTCGGTGACGTTCAGCGGGTGGTGGCAGGCGGCGAGGTGCCCGCCGGCGTAGGCGGCCAGCGGCGGTTCGACCGTCGCGCAGACGTCGGTGGCCCGCGGGCAGCGGGTGTGGAAGCGGCAGCCCGACGGCGGCGAGATCGGATTCGGCGGCTCGCCCTCCAAGACGTGGCGCACCCGGGCGCGATTCTCCCGGGGATCGGGGATCGGGATCGCGCTGAGCAGGGCGGCCGTGTAGGGGTGGATCGGCTTGACGTAGAGCTCGTCGGCCGGGGCGAGCTCCATCATCTTGCCGACGTACATCACGGCGATCCGGTCGGCGATGTGGCGGACGATCGACAGGTCGTGGGCGACGAACACGTAGGTCAGCCCGAGCGACTCCTGGAGCTCCTCGAGCAGGTTGATGACCTGGGCCTGGATCGAGACGTCGAGCGCCGAAACCGGCTCGTCGAGCACGATCAGCCGGGGCTCCATGGCCAGCGCCCGGGCGATCCCGATGCGCTGGCGCTGCCCGCCGGAGAACTCGTGGGGGAAGCGCGCCAGGTGCTCGGGGTTGAGCCCGACCTGGGCCAGGAGCTCGCGCGAGCGGCGATCGACCTGGTCGCCGGCGACCCCGGTCAGGCGCAGCGGCGTCCCGATGATCTGGCCGACGCGCTTGCGCGGGTTCAGCGACGCCTGCGGGTCCTGGAAGACCATCTGCATCTCGCGCCGGACCGGTCCCAGCTGGCGGCGCCCGGCCTTGGTGATCTCGTCGCCGCGGAACTTGACGCTCCCGCCGGTCGGGTCGAGCAGGCGCACGAGGGCCCGGATCAGCGTCGTCTTGCCGCAGCCCGACTCGCCGACGATGCCGAGCGTCTCGCCCTCGCGCAGGGAGAAGGAGACGTCGTCGACCGCGTGGACGTAGCCGACCTTGCGGTCGAACAGCACGCCGGCGCGGATCGGGAAGTGGACCTCGAGGTGGGAGACCTCGAGCAGCGCCCCGTTCGGCGGGGCGTCGACCCGGTCGACGGCCTCGGCTGCCCTCACGCGATCACCGTCTCGTCGCTGGCCAGACCGAAGCCGGCGCCGGCGCCGGCGCCGACGCGGCGCAGGCGGCGCTTGTCCTCGGGGTCGAGCCAGCACCGGTCGCAGTGGTCGGGGGTCCCGGGCAGGCGCGCGATCAGCGCGGGCACCTCGACGCACTGGGCGAACTCGTGGGGGCAGCGCGGGCGGAAGTGGCAGCCGCGCGGCGGGGACATGAGCGACGGCGGAAGCCCGGGGATCGCCGGCAGGCGGGCCCGCCGGTCGCCGTCGATCCGCGTGATCGACCCGAGGAGGCCCCAAGTGTAGGGGTGCTGGGGATCGTAGAAGAGCTCGTCCAGGGTCCCCTGCTCGACCACGCGGCCGGCGTACATGACGATGATCCGGTCGGCGATGTCGGCCACCACCCCGAGGTCGTGGGTGACGAGGATGATGCCCGCCTCGCTCTCGTTGCGCAGCGTCCGCAGCTCCGCGAGGATCTGCGCCTGGATCGTTACGTCGAGCGCCGTCGTCGGCTCGTCGGCGATCAACAGGCGCGGCGAGCACGAGAGCGCCATGGCGATCATCACCCGCTGGCGCATGCCGCCGGAGAACTCGTGCGGGAAGGCGCGGGCCCGCTCGGCCGCGTGGGGAATCCCGACCCGCTCCATCAGCGATACCGCCCGGTCGAGCGCCGCGGCCTTGGAGATCTCGCGGTCGTGGGCGCGGATCTGCTCGATGATCTGGGTGCCGATCCGGTAGACCGGGTCGAGCGAGGTCATCGGGTCCTGGAAGATCATCGCGATCTCGGCGCCCCGCACCCGGCGCAGCTCGGCGTCGCTGGCGCCGACGAGCTCGCGGCCCTCGAGATGGGCGGTGCCCGAGAACGTCGCATTCGGCCCCCGGGTGAGTCCCATCAAGGTCATCGCGGTCACCGACTTCCCGCTCCCCGATTCCCCCACCACAGCCACGACCTCACCCCGGCCCACGCTGAAGGAGACGCCGTCGACCGCCGCGATGACGCCGTCCTCGGTGCGGAAGGAGACGTGGAGATCGTCCACCTCGAGCAGCGGCCCCCCGCCTGCAACCATCAGAGCCGGATCCGCGGGTCGAGTGAGGCGTAGATGATGTCGACCAGCGCGCCGATCACGACGACGGCCCCGGCGCCGAGCATGACGATCACGAGCACCGGCGGGATGTCGAGCCGGCCGATCGACTGGGCCGCGTACTGGCCGATCCCGTTGAGGTTGAAGACCGACTCGGTGAGCAGGGCGCCGCCGCCGACCACCGCGGCGAAGTCGAGGCCCCAGAGCGAGATGATCGGGATCATCGAGTTGCGCAGGACATGCTTGATCATCACGCGCCGCTCGCTGATCCCCTTGGCCCGGGCGGTGCGGACGAAGTCGTCGTTCAGCGTGTCGAGGACGGTCGAGCGCAGGACGCGCGAGTAGACCCCGATGAACAGCACCGAGAGCGCGAACCAGGGCATCAGGAGGTGGGTGAACCAGCCCCACGGGTCGTCGGTCAGCTTGACGTAGCCCCCGAGTGGGAACAGGTTCCACTTGTAGCCGAGGAAGTAGAGCATCACCGCCCCGAGGAAGAACACCGGCGTCGAGACGCCGACCAGCGAGAGCACTGTGAGGAAGCGGTCGAGCGTGCGCCCGGCGGTCATCGCGCTGAGCACGCCGAAGACGATCCCGAAGAAGAGCCAGATCAGCCCGGCTCCGAGCGCCAGCGAGACCGTCACCGGCAGGTCCGCCTTGATCTGGTCCTCGACGTTGATCTGCTGGGTGTAGGAGATGATGCTCCCGTCGATGATCTTCCCCATCGTCTTCTCGTACTGGACGTAGATCGGCTTGTCGAAGCCCCACTGCTTGCGCACGTCGGCGATCTGCTGCGGCTGGGCCAGGCGGCCGGCGAGGCGCAGCGCCGGGTCGCCGTTGGGGATCGCCTGGAAGATCAAGAAGGTCAGGATCGAGATCGCGAACAGCACGAGCACCGTCGAGATCAGGCGCCGGACGCAGAAGCGCAGCATCAGGCGTCGGCCGCGGTGGCCGCGCCGGCGGGCGCCTCGATGCGCACCTTGGCCCGCGGGTCGACGGCGTCGCGGACGCCGTCGCCGAAGACGTTGATCCCGAGCACGGTGAACACGAGCATCAGCCCGGGGACGAAGACGAGGTGCATCGCGCTCGGGATCAGCCGGATCCCGTCGCTGATCATCGTGCCCCAGGAGGCGTTCGGCGGCTGGACCCCGGCCCCGAGATAGGAGAGCCCGGCCTCGAGCAGGATCGCGTTGGCCAGGATCAGCGGGAGGAAGACGATGATCGTCGAGGCGACGTTGGGAAGGATCTCGCCGACCATGATCCGCACCTGGCCGAGGCCCTGGGCGCGGGCGGCGTCGACGAACTCCTTCTCGCGCAGGCCGAGGACCTGGCCGCGGAGCGGCTTGGCCACGTAGGGCACGTAGACGACGCCGATGATCACCGCCGAGACCAGCAGCGAGTTGCCCGAGAGCTGGAACAGGATGAGGTCGAGGCCGCCGACGGCGAGCGCCGTGCCCAGCGCGACGCCCAGCAGCACCGCCGGGTAGGCCCAGATCAGGTCGAGCAAGCGTGAGAGGATCGCGTCGGGCTTGCCGCGGAAGTACCCGGCGCAGACCCCGATGACGATGGCCAGGATCATCGTCAGGAGGGTGGCCACGAAGCCGATCTCGAGCGAGTTGCGCCCGCCGTAGAGCAGCCGCACGGCGATGTCGCGGCCGTTGGGGTCGGCGCCGAGGAAGAACTTGCCGTGCCAGGTCGGGCCGATCGGGATCCCGTCGAGCGAGACGACGTTGAGCGCCTTGCCGCCGTAGTGCACGACGTCCGTCACGTGGTTGTCGTTGGGTCCGGTGTGGGCGATCTGGTTCGCGTAGACCGGCGCCAGGAGGCAGAGGACGACGATCAGGATGAAGAGCACGCCGAAGGCGAGCGCGACCTTGTTTCGGCGCAGCCGCCGCCAGGCGAGCTGGTAGGGACCGATCCCGGGCGGAACGTCCCGGCGCTCGGCCCCGGCCAGCGCCGGGATCTCGGTCCCGAACGCGCCGGCGTCGGTGGCTGGGTCGATGGCCATCAGTGGCGAAAACCGAAGGGCTGGGCGGGGACGACCCCGCCCAGCCTTCAGGCTACTTCAACTGCCAACTGCTCCAGTCGTTCCCGTAGACGGGGTGGAATATCGCCGAGGCGAAGTCGATCCGCGTGCCGAGGAACTTCGGCTGCAGCTGCGAGCCGTAGACGTCCACGTAGCCCTGCTTGGCCACGTAGGTGTCGAGCGCCGCCCAGCGGGCGGCCACCGACTTGAGCTGGGTGGCCGGGACCTTGTTCAGCGCGGCGAGCTCGCTCTGGACGTGGGGGTCGGCGACCTGCGAGAAGTTCTGGTTGTTGGTCGACTGGATCGAGCTCTTGTCCAGCAGCAGGTAGAAGTCAGACGGGTTGGGGAAGTCCTGGTTCCAGTCTGCGAAGCCGGTCTGCGCGTTGAGCTTGAGGTTTCCGATCGTCGGGAAGTACGTCGAGTCGGCGAGGATCTTCTCGGTCGCCTTGAAACCGATCTGGTTGAGCACGCTCGTGTAGTAGTCGATGTACTCCCGGCGGGGGCTGCGCATCTGGCCCCAGACGGTGACCGGCGTCCCGGCCAGCCCGGCCGAGGTGACCAGGGCCTTGGCCTTGGCGACGTCGGGCGTGCTCCCGTAGGGGCAAGGGCCGGTCGGGTGCCCGATCATGCCCGGAGGCAGGAAGAAGCACCCCGGCTGGATCGTCCCGCTGCTCAGCCGCGAGACCGCGCTCCGGTCGACGGCCATGTTGACCGCCTGGCGGGCCGCGAGGGTGTTGAACGGCTTGACCTTGGTGTTCAAGAAGAAGTAGAAGGTCGAGACCGACGGCTCCTTGGCGAAGCGGCTGGCCGCCTGGCTCTGGATCTGCGAGACGAGCGCCGGCGGGAGGGTGTCGGCGTAGTCGAACGCGTCGGCCGAGTTGTTGAGCACCGACTCAGCCTCGGTCTGCGTGTTGGAGTTGATCTTCACGTTGACATCGACGTGGCCGGCGGGAATGCCCGGGAGCGGCGTGTACTTCGGGTTGCGCACGGCCGAGAACGACTGGTTGGGGACCACGTTGGTGATCATGTACGGGCCCACGCCGGGAGGCGGCTTGTTGCTCTGGTTGCTGATCGGCGTCCCGGCGGGGACGAGGCCGGCGGCCGGGAAGGCCAGGACGTTGGCGAAGGCGCCGTAGGGCGCCACCAGGGTGATCGTGATCTTGCCGGTCGCGTCGTCGGTGGTGATCCCGGAGATCGCCTTGGCCGTGCCCTTGTCGAAGGCCGCCGCTCCGGCGATGTTCGAGACGAAGAACGACTTGCCGCCCCAGTTGAGCTTGATCGACCGCTGGATCGTGGAGGCGAAGTCGCTCGCCTTGACCGCCGCGCCGTTCGAGTAGGTAAGACCCGAGCGGAGCGTCATCGTGTAGGTCTTGCCGTCGGCGGAGATCTGCGGCAGGGCGGTGGCCAGGCCGGGGATGACGGCGCCGCCGTCGGTGCCGTTCTTGTGGGCATAGGTGTAGAGACCGGTGTAGGAGAGCCAGTCGGGGCTGGCCGCCTGGGTCGTGTAGCCGAGGCCGGGATCGAGATAGTCGGGCGCGGTGCCGGCCACCAGCGTGACGGCTCCGGCCTTTGCCGGGGTGGTGGCGGTCCCGGTCGCTCCGGTGCCCGTCGAACTCGAGCTCGAAGACGATGACGACGAGCTCCCGCAGGCGGTTAGCGCCCCGGCCGCGGCGAGGGCGACAAGCGCCCGGCCGACCGTTTTCCCTGACAAATACACGTGACCCTCCTCCTCGAGACTTGCCGGCTCATTTCACCCGACCGGCGCCTATGTCCTAATGTAGTTCACCGGGGCTTCACGCGGTACCTTTTTTCCTGCAATGCCGGGATCACCAGAGCGCGGCCGGGCCGGGCCGCCGGTCGGAGGCGGATGAGCCTCTTCGACCCCGACCAGCGGGTCACCGGCGTGCCGCTGGCCACGCGGATGCGCCCGAAGCGCCTCGAGGATCTGGTCGGCCAGGCCCGGCTCCTCGGCCCGGGCACGCCGCTGCGGCGGGCGATCGAGGAGGGTCATCCCCACTCGATGATCCTCCACGGGCCGCCGGGGAGCGGCAAGACGACGCTGGCGCGGATCATCGCCGAGGCGGCCGGGGCGGAGATCGAGGAGCACAGCGCGGTGTCGGCCGGCCGGGCCGAGGTCCGGGCGGTGATCGAGCGCGCCCGCCACCGCCAGTGCCGGACGGTCTTCTTCCTCGACGAGATCCACCGCTTCAACAAGGCCCAGCAGGACGCGCTGCTGCCGGCCGTCGAGGAGGGCGTAGTGACCCTGATCGGGGCGACGACCGAGAACCCCCGCTTCGAGGTCAACGCGGCGCTCCTCTCGCGGGCACGGGTCTATGAGCTCGAGCCGCTCGAGGACGCCGACGTGCTCGAGCTGCTGCGCCGGGCCCGGGCGGCCGGGGAGTGCGGGGCGGCGGAGGTGGCGGACGACGCGCTCGAGCTCCTGGCCCACCGGGCCGGGGGGGACGCGCGCGTCGCGCTGGGGGCGCTCGAGCTGGCCTGCGCGACGAGCGCCGCGGTGGGCGTCGCCGAGGCCGACGCCGCGCTCGACCGGGCCACGCTGCGCTACGACCGGGCCGGCGGCCAGCACTACGACACGATCTCGGCCTGGATCAAGGCGACCCGCGGCTCCGACCCGGACGCGTCGCTCTACTACCTGGCGGTGATGCTCGAGGCGGGCGAGGACGCGCGCTTCATCGTGCGGCGGATGGTCATCCTCGCCTCGGAGGACATCGGCAACGCCGACCCGCAGGCGCTGGTGGTGGCCACGGCGGCGGCCGCCGCGGTCGAGCACGTTGGACTGCCCGAGTGCACGTTCGCCCTCGCCCAGGCGGCGATCTACCTGTCCTTGGCGGCGAAGTCGGACGCGGCCGGGGTGGCCCTGGGGGCGGCGCGGGCCCACGTGCGCGAGCACGGGGCGGGGGCGATCCCGCGGTATCTGCGCAGCCACGGAGGCCAGCAGTACGACTATCCCCACGCGCGCCCGGGGCGCCTGAGCCCTCAGGAGCTGATGCCCGACACCGTCGCGGGGACGCGCTTCTACGACCCGGACGGCGCCGAGCCGGCGATGGCCGCCGCCCTCGAGCGGGTGCGCACCGGGCGGGGTCGCGATACTCCCGGGGGATGAGCCTGACGACAGCGGCGCCGTGGCCGGCCTGATCGAGGCGCGAAACCCGGCCACGCTCGAGCCGCTCGGGACGGTGCCCGCGACCGGGCCGCAGGAGCTCGCGGCGATCATCGGCCAGGCGGCGAGCGTCCAGACGTTGTGGGCGCGGCTGCGCCTCGAGGATCGGGCGCGCTACCTGCGCCGGGCGGCGCAGGCGGTGATCGACGAGTACGACGAGGTGGGCGACCTCGTCGCCGCCGAGAGCGGGCGCCCGCGGGTCGAGGTGGCAGCGCTCGAGCAGCTGCCGGCGATCGACACGCTGCGCTGGCTCTCGGGCTACGGGGTCGAGCTGCTCGGCGAGAAGCGGATCGGCGTGGCGCGCGCCCTCCACCCGCTCAAGCGCGCCCGCATCGCCCAGGAGCCGGTCGGCGTGGTCGGGGTGATCGGCGCGGGGAGCGCGCCGCTGGCGCACCCGCTGTGCCAGATCGCGGCGGCCCTGATCGGCGGCAACGGGGCGATCTACAAGCCGGCGCCGCGGGCGAGTCTCGCCGCCGAGCGACTTTCGCGATTGCTGGCCAGGGCCGGGTTGCCGGAAGGTCTGGTCAGGATCGTCCATGGGGATGGGGAACTCGGGCAGGCCCTGGCCGGGGCCGACGGCGTCGCCCGGGTGCTGTTCAGCGGGAGCGTCCGCGCGGGCGGCGAGGTCGCGCGGGTGTGCGCGGCGGCGGGGCGCAGCGCGGCGCTCGAGCTGGCCGGGGCCGACCCGATGATCGTCGCCATCGACGCGAGCGTGCCGCGGGCGGCGGCGGGGGCGCTGTGGGCGGCGTGCGCGGGGGCGGGGCAGGCGCACGGGACGGTCAAGCGGGTGTTCGTCGCGCGGGAGCTCCATGGTCGCTTCCTGGCCGAGCTCGTGCGGGCGGCCGAGGGGCTCGAGGTCGGCGATCCGCTCGAGCCGGGCACCCAGCTCGGCCCGGTCGCCAATCCGGAGCGCCTGGCGCGGCTGGGCGTCGCGGTGGCCGAGGCCGTCGCCGCCGGCGCCGAGCTCTGCTGCGGGGGTCCGGTGGCGCCGGCCGGCCTGGCCGGCGCCTTTCAGTCGCCGACCGTGCTGAGCGGCGTCCGGCCGGGGGTGCGGCTGATGGACGACCGCGTGGCCGGGCCGGTGATCGCCGTGATGGCGGTGGGCGGGATGACCGAGGCGATCGCGCTCGCCAACGACGGTCCGCCCGGCCTCGGGGCGTCGGTGTGGACGGCCGACCGCCACCACGGCGCCCGGATCGCCCAGGAGCTGCGGGCGGGGACGGTGTGGATCAACGACCACCTCCCGAGCCCGGGGGTCGGGCGGCCGCCGTGGAGCGCGATGACCGGCGGCAGCATCTGGCGCAGCCAGGGCGCCGACGGGCTGCGGGCGTGCGTCGCGCCGAAGCTGATCACCTGGGACCCGCCGCTCGGGCGCTCGCTCTGGTGGCATCCCTACGACGCCGACACCGGCCGGGCGGCGCGGGCGCTGGCCGAGCTGCGCTCGATGCGCGACAGCGATCGCCAGCGCGCGCTGCGCCACGGGTCGATCGCCCTCGTGCGGGTGGCGGGCCGCTCGATCCGCAGCGCGCGGCGCCGGTGACCCTGGCCCTTAAGGAGCTGACGCCCCGGGGGGAGCGGGGCGCCAGCGGGTGCATTTCTGGGAGGAGATGCGGTGCGAGGTATGTGTCGCTCCGCCAGTATGCGCGGCGAGGCTCAAGGCCGGCTAAGAAGTTCCCAAGCCCAGGTAAAGGGCGACCGCGCGCGGCCCGTGGCCCGCGGGGGCTTTAGGATGCGCCGCGCGATGGAGATCCGCCGATTCCCCGAGGGCCGGGTCCGGTGAGCGACGAGGCGATCCTCAGCTATGACGGCTACGAGCCCCGCCAGGAGGGCCTTCGCGAGGCGCTGACCTCGACCGGCAACGGCTACTTCTGCGCCCGCGGCGCGGCCGAGTGGGAGGACCCCGACGACGAGCACTACCCGGGCACCTACTGCCACGGGGGCTACAACCGCGAGACGACGATCATGGGCGGGCGGCCCGTCCTCAACGAGGACCTCGTCAACCTCCCGAACTGGCTCGTGCTCAAGCTGCGCATCGAGGACGAGGACGCGGTGCGCCTCGACAGCGTCGACGTGCTCGAGTACCGCCACGGCTACGACGTCCGCACTGCGATGGTGACGCGGCGGGTGCGCTTCCGCGACCGGGCCGGGCGGGAGACCGTGCTCGTGAGCCGCCGCTTCGTGAGCATGGCCCACATGCACCAGGCGGCGATCGAGTGGACGCTGACGGCGGAGAACTGGTCGGGCCGCGTCGAGGTCGTCTCCGCCCTCGACGGCCGGGTGACCAACTCCGGGGTCGCGCGCTACCGGGCGCTCGAGGGGCGCCACCTCGATCCGGTCTCGCCGCGGACGTTCGGCCCGGAGATCATCGCCCTCAAGGTCAAGACGCGCCAGTCGGAGATCTTCGTCGCCCAGGCGGCGCGCACGCGGGCCTTCCGCCGCGGCGCGCCCCTGGCGGTGACGCGGAGCCTTTACCAGATGGAGGACTACATCCAGCAGGTGCTCGCCTTCGATGTCGCCGCCGGCGACACGGTACGGGTCGAGAAGCTCGTCGCCTTCTACACCTCGCGCGACCGGGCGATCAACGAGCCGCTGGGCAACGCCGGCGCGTCGGTGCGCCGCTATCCCGACTTCGCCGAGGCGCTCGCTCGCCACCGGGGCGCGTGGGACGAACTCTGGCGGGTCTCCGACCTCGAGGTCCCCGGCGACCGCCACGTCCAGTTGCTCCTGCGCCTGCACATCTCCCACCTGCTCCAGGTCTGCTCGCGCCACACGGTCGACCACGACGCCGGCGTCCCCGCCCGCGGCCTCAACGGCGAGGCCTACCGGGGCCACGTCTTCTGGGACGAGCTCTTCGTCTACCCGTTTCTGAACTTCCGCGTGCCCGAGATCACCCGGGCGCTCCTGCGCTACCGCTTCCGGCGCCTGGGCGAGGCGCGGGCGGCGGCCGCCGCCCGCGGCTACCGGGGCGCGATGTACCCGTGGCAGAGCGGCTCCGACGGCACCGAGGAGACCCAGGTCGTTCACCTCAACCCGCTCTCGGGGCGCTGGGAGCCCGATCTGTCCCACAACCAGCGCCACGTCAACGCGGCCATCTTCTACAACGTCTGGCACTACTTCCAGGCGACCGGCGACCTCGAGTTCATCCGCGACAACGGCGCCGAGATGATGCTCGAGATCGCGCGCTTCTGGGCCTCGATCGCCCACTGGAACCCGGAGCGCGAGCGCTACGAGATCCACGGGGTGATGGGCCCCGACGAGTTCCACGAGAAGTACCCCGGGGCCCAGCGGGGCGGGCTGCGCAACAACGCCTACACGAACGTCATGGTCGCCTGGATCGCCGAGAAGGCGCTCGAGGTGCTCGCGCTGCTGCCGGAGACCCGCCGCGAGGCGCTGCTCAATCGGCTGGGCCTGACCGAGGACGAGATCGCGACGTGGGCGGCGATGAGCCACAGGATGTTCGTCCCCTTCCACCCGGACGGCGTGATCAGCCAGTTCGAGGGCTACGAGGACCTCGAGGAGCTCGACTGGGATGCCTACCGCGAGAAGTACCCCAACATCCAGCGGCTCGATCGGATCCTCCGCTCCGAGGGCGACGACCCCGACCGCTACAAGCTGGCCAAGCAGGCCGACACGGTGATGCTCCCCTTCCTCTTCCCCGACGACGAGCTCCGGGCGCTGCTCGGGCGACTCGGCTACGAGTTCTCAGCCGACGATCTGTCGCGGACGATCGCCTACTACGACGCCCGCACCTCGCACGGTTCGACGCTGAGCTTCGTCGCCCACGCCGCCGTGCTCACCCACCGCGACCCGGCGGACTCCTGGCGGCGCTTCATCGTCGCGCTCGAGAGCGACGTCGGCGACGTCCAGGGCGGGACGACCAAGGAGGGCATCCACATCGGGGCGATGTCGGGGACGCTGTACCTCATCCAGCGCGCCTACGCCGGCACCGAGATCCGCGACGGCGTGCTCCATTTCGCCCCGGGGCTGCGCGAACGGCTCGACGGCCTGTCGTTCCCGATGCGCTTCCGCGGCATGCCGATCCGGGTCACGCTCGCCGACGACGCGCTGACCGTCGCGGCGGCGCGCGAGGGCGCGAGCCGGCCGATCTCGATCAGCGTGGGCGGCGAGGTCCACGAGCTTTGCCCGGGCGACCGCCACACGTTCAGGCTCGCGCTACGGGCGGCGGTGCCCGTCGACGACCATGAGAGGTGACACCACCATGCCCAGCGCGTTCTCCGGAGCGATCTTCGACGTTGACGGCGTGCTCGTCGACTCCCCCCACGAGCGCGCTTGGCGCGAGGCGCTGCGCGAGCTCATGGAGGGTCCGTGGAGCGACATCCGCGGGGCGTCGACGTGGTCGCCCGAGGCCTTCACGCCCAACGTCTACCACGCGGTGATGTCGGGCAAGCCGCGGATGAGCGGCGCCCGCGCCGCGCTCGAGCACTTCGAGGTCCCCGACCCGCAGCGGCGCGCCGAAGTCTACGCCGAGCGCAAGCAGACGATGGTCATCGAGCTGATCGAGGCGGGCGAGTTCACCGCCTACCCCGACGCCCTGCGCTTCATCCTGGCCGCCAAGGCGGCCGGCCTGCTCGTGGCCGCGGCGTCGTCGTCGAAGAACGCGGGGCTCTTCCTCAAGCAGATCCGGCTCGACACCTTCGCCTCCGAGCAGGGCCTCGACTACGCGTTCCTGGGGCCTGGCCAGACCCTGCTCGAGTTCTTCGACGCTGACGTCTCGGGCCGCGACTTCGCCCAGGGCAAGCCCCATCCGGAGATGTTCCTCACCGCGGCGGCGGAGCTCGGTCTCCCGCCAAAGGGGTGCTTCGTCATCGAGGACGCCGCCTCGGGCGTCCAGGCGGCCAAGGCCGGCGCGATGGCAGCGATCGGCCTGGCCCGCGCCGACGACGCGGCGCTGCTCGCCGCGGCCGGCGCCGACCTCGTCGTCACCTCGCTCGACGACGTCGCCCAGGACGAGCTCGCGCGGGGGCGCCTCGTCGGGAGGGCGTGACGGTCGCCGTCAGGGACCGACGACCGCGAGCCCGACCTCGTCGCGCGCGACCGGCACGGTGACCGGGGCGGCCGTCGAGACGGTGAAGTGCTCGCCGTCGCTGATCAACGACAGCGGCTCGCCGTCGAGCAGGCGGTAGGTCGTGGCCAGTGGGGTCATCTCGACCTCGAGGCGGCTGCCGCGGACGGTCAGGCGGAAGCTCATGCCGGCCCATTCGACGGGCAGCCGGGGGACGAAGCGCAGGTCGTGGCCCTCGATGTCGCGCAGCCCGGCGAAGCCGTTCACCAGGGCCATCCAGACGCCGCCGCAGGAGGCGACGTGGATGCCGTCGCGGACGTTGCCGGCGAGGTTGGCGAGATCGACCGAGGCGCTGATCAGGAAGTACTCGTAGGCCGTCTGGGTATCTCCGACCTCGGAGGCCATGACGCTCTGCACGCAGGAGGAGAGCGATGAGTCGCCGGTGGTCAGCGGGTCGTAATACTCGAACACGCGGCGCTTCTCCTCGAGGGTGAAGCGGTCGCCGGCCAGGAACATGGCGAGCACGACGTCGGTCTGCTTGATGACCTGGTGGCGGTAGATGTTCAGCGGGTGGTAGTGGAGCAGGAGGGGGTAGTTCTCGAGCGGCGTCCCCTCGAAGTCCCAGCGCTTGCGGTTGAGGAAGTGCTCGTCCTGGAGGAGCACGCCGGAGCGCTCGTCGTAGGGCACGAACATCCGCTCGGCGGCCCGCGACCATTCGAGCGGCTCCCCGGGCTCGATCTGCAGCCGAGCCACGAGCCGGGCGTGGGCCGCGGGATCGGTGTTGCGCAGCAGCTCGAGGCACTCGGCGGCGGCGGCGAGGTTCTCGCGGGCCATCAGGTTGGTGTAGGCGTTGTTGTCGACCACGGCCGAGTACTCGTCCGGCCCGGTCACGCCCTGGATGCAGAACTGGCCGTCGCGGCGCGCCGAGAAGAAGCCGAGGTCGGCCCAGAAGCGCGCGGTCTCGACGAGGATCTCGACGCCCTCGCGGGCGAGGAACTCCCTGTCGCCGGTGACGCGCACGAACTGGCGCACGGCGTAGGAGATCGCCGCGTTGATGTGGTACTGGGCGGTGCCGGCGGCGTAGTAGGCCGACGCCTCCTCGCCGCTGATCGTCCGCCACGGGAACAGGGCCCCGCGGTGGCCGAGCTGCCGGGCCCGGCGCCGGGCGGCGTCGAGCATCTCGTAGCGGAAGTGCAGGAGGCGCCGGGCGACGTGGGGCTGGGTGTAGGTCAGGCAGGGGATCACGTAGACCTCGGTGTCCCAGAAGTACTGTCCCTCGTAGCCGCGGCCCGTTAGCCCCTTGGCGGCGATCCCGTGGCCCTCGACCCGCGCCGAGGCCTGGCGCACCTGGAACAGGTTGAACCGGACGGCCTGCTGGATGTCCCCGGGGCCCTCGATGGCGATGTTGCTCTGCCCCCAGAACGAGTCGAGGCGCTCCCGCTGGACCTCGGCGATCAGCTCGAAGCCGTCGCCGGCCGCCCGGTCGAGCGTCCGGTGCACGCGCCGGACGAGGTCTCCGGCCAGGGCCTGGTCGGCGTGGTGGTAGCCGAGGAGCTTGGTCACCCGCGCCGGGATGCCCGGTTCGGCGTCGAGGAAGTACACGACCCGGCCCTCGGTATCCTCGACGTGCGACTCGAAGCTGTGGCGCAGCTCGGTCTCGATGTGGTGGTCCATACCACAGGCCAGGCCGATCCGGCTCGAGCGGGTGCGCAGCTCGAGGACGACGCGCTCGCCGTCGCACGACTGGCTCACGGGCTCGAGCGCCGAATCGGTCATCCGCACGCCGACGCGGGGATCGTCGTCGCCCGTGGGGCGCGGGAGGTGGGTGACGAGCTCCGAGGAGATCGCCAGATCGGCCTGTCCGGAGACGAGCGTCACCTCGTAGGAGATCGCCGCCAGGTGGCGCCAGTGGAGCGAGACGAGGCGCTGGGACTTCAGCGCCACGACCGCTCCGCGCGCGGTGCGGAAGCGGACGGTGCGCTCGACCAGCCCGGCGCGCATGTCGAGGGTGCGCTCGTAGGCCAGGAGCTTTGACTCGACGAGCTCGAGCGGCTCCTCGTCGACGTAGAGCCGGATGATCGACCCGTCGGGGGCGCTGACGATCGTCTGGCCGGTGGTCGCGAAGCCGAACGCCGATTCGCCGTAGGGGATCGGCCAGGTCTCGTGGAAGCCGTTGACGAAGTAGGCCGGGTCGTGGGAGGGCACGCTCTCGTCGTGCGTCCCGCGGATCCCCATGTAGCCGTTGGCGACGGCGAACATCGTCTCGGACTCGCCGCGACCTTCGGCCGGGAAGTTCCGCGAGACCAGCCGCCACGGGTCGATCGGCATGGAGTCGAGCGTCTGGCGCCGATCGCGCATGGTCTCGAGCGCGGCCAGCCGCGCCCGTCTCACCGTCATGCCAAGAGCTCCAGAGATACTCGGACCGTTTCCGTGCGCCGTGGCTCGGTCGAGCGGCGGGCGCGGCGCCATCTTACGCCGGGTCGCGGCGCGGCGGCACCTCCAGCCGCGCCGGGCTCGGCGGGCGCCCCTCGCTCGGGCGCGCAGGGGATGTCGCCGCGAGGTTTCGTGGGCCGATTGTCGACGACTCGCCCGGCGAGCGGCTTGGCCCGGATGTCCAAACCCCGCCGCCATTCTGCGATCGGCGGCGCGCGGTCGGATCCCAGCTGAGCTCGAGCGGTGCGTCGTCGTAACCGCTCGCGGCGACCCGGATCGGCGGGGCCAGGAAAAGCGGCGGATGGCCGGACGGCACCTCGTGGCGAGGTGACCCCGAGCAGCGTCGACGGGCTACCCGGCGAAGCGCAGGCGGGCGGGCAGCAGCGGCAGCACGAGCCGCTTGGCGTACTCGGTCCCGCCGCGCAGGACGAGCGTCCGCGCGGGATCCCAGTAGAGCCCGTACTCGCGCCGCAGGCGCGCCGGCAGCAGCCCGATCGTGTGGAAGTTGGCCACCTCGAGCAGCGGCCGGGCGAGGGCGGGCACCGGTGGGTGGAGGACGATCTTCACGGCGAGGCGGCGCGCCTCGTCGGTCACCGCGAGGTCGGGTCCGCGCAGCATGTCCTGCATGTAGCCGGGCAGCGACTCGGGCATATCTGCGTACTTCAGGCCGAAGAGGCGCCCGAGCTGGCGGTAGTCCTCCCAGTAGTCGAGGCGCTCGGCCGGGCGCAGGGCCCGGACGTAGCGCTCGTAGACGACCATCCCCGAGTCGGCCAGCGTGGCCAGAACCCAGACCAGGAGGGGCGGGTCGTCGGCCGCGTAGGGCGTCCCGGCCGGGAAGCGCCCGGCCGGCTCGGCGAGGACGCCGCGCACGCGGCGATGCATCGTGCGCACCCTGCGCGTCAGGCGGTCGGCTTCGGCCCGCGGCCCGAACGTCGCGGTGTTGATCACCTGCGCGGTCCGGGCCAGGCGGCGGTAGGGCTCGTCCATCGAGCCGGTATGGGCCATCAGGCCGGCGAAGGCGAGCGGGTGGGCGGCCTGCATGAGGAGGGCCCGGCGGCCGTAGAGACGCACCACGTGCTCGCGGTGGACTCGGCGGATCATCGAGTCGTCGTCGAAATACTCCATGCCATGTAACTCTACGCCCGGGGCACCGGCTCGGATTACGGTCGGGGTGCCCGCCCGATCGGGCACCCCTTAAGCTTTGAGCATGCCCGCCCAGGCCTACGTCGGAAAGGAATGCGTCTGCCAGCTGCGCCTGGGGATCTGCGACCAGTCGTGCGTGCGCGGCATGCTCGAGACGCCGTTCTACATCGCGTGCCTCAAGCTGTCGGGCCGGCGCTGCCTGGTGATCGGCGGCGGCGCCGTCGCGCTCGAGAAGGTCGAGGGCCTGCTCGCCTGTGACGGCCGGGTCGAGCTGATCGCGCCGGCGGCGGTGCCCGAGCTCGAGGCGCTCGCCCGCGAGGGCTCGATCGACTGGCAGGCGCGCGAGTACGACCGCGTCGACCTCGAGGGGGCGTTCATGGCGATCGCCGCGACCGACGACACCGAGATCAACATTCGCGTCTGGGAGGACGCCGAGGCGCGGGCGATGCTCGTCAACGTCGTCGACGTCCCGCCGCTGTGCAACTTCATCCTCCCGGCCATCGTCCGTACCGGGCCGCTGGCCATCGCCATCTCGACCGCCGGCGCGTCGCCGGCCCTGGCCAAGCGGATGAAGCGCGAGATCGGCGACCTCTTCGGCGAGCCCTACGCCCGGCTCGCGGTGATCCTCAACGACGTCCGCGGCTGGGCCAAGTCGACGCTCCCGACCTACCAGGACCGCAGGCTCTTCTTCGAGTCGATCGTCAACGGCCGGCCCGACCCGGTCGAGCTGCTGCGCGCCGGACGCGAGGATGCCGTGCGCGAGCTGGTCGCCGCGGCCCAGCTCGCCCACGGCGCCGCCGCCGTCGGCGGCCCGTAGGCCCCGAGCAGATCCCCGGTCAGATGAAGGCCCTCGAGTTGGTCGGCCTGGTCCGCCGCTACGGCGAGCGGCCCGCCCTCGCCGACGTCAGCCTCGAGCTCGAGCCCGGCCAGACGCTCGTCGTGTTCGGTCCCAACGGCGCCGGCAAGTCGACCCTCCTGCGCGTCCTGGCCACACTGCTGCGCCCCCACGCCGGCGAGGTCCGGGTGCTCGGGAGCGCGCTCCCGGGCGAGGACTGGGCCGTGCGCGGGCGGATCGGCCTGCTCGGGCACGAGCCGCTCCTCTACCGCGACCTCAGCGGGCGCGAGAACCTCCGCTACCACGCCCGCCTTCACGGCGTCGTCGCCGAGCGGATCGGCGAGCTGCTCGAGGCGGTCGGGATGACCCGCCGCGCCGACGAGCCGGTCCGCTCGCTCTCGCGCGGGATGGTCCAGCGCCTGGCCGTCTGCCGCGCTGTCCTCCACGAGCCCGCCCTGCTCCTCCTCGACGAGCCGAAGGCCAACCTCGACCCGGCCGCCGGCGACCTCGTCGAGCCGCTGATCGGCCGGAGCTCGGGGCGCACCCGGGTGATCGCCAGCCACGACCCGACCGGGGGCCTGGCCGAAGCCGACGTGGTGCTCGGCCTGCGTGGCGGGCGTCCCGACCTCTACGCCGCGGCCGCGGGCCTCGACCCGGCGCGGATCGCGGAGCTCTACCGGTGAGCCCGCCCCCCGCGGGGCCGTCGACCCGGGCGGCGGTCGGCGCCCTGCTGCGCAAGGAGCTTCGCGTCGAGCTGCGCACGCTCGAGTCGGTCCCGGCGATGACGCTGTTCACCCTGACCACGTTCGTGCTCTTCCACTTCGGGCTCAACCGCGGCTCGGTCGACGGCGACCTGGCCGCCGGCATCCTCTGGGTGACGCTGCTCTTCGCCGCGATCCTCGCCGTCAACCGCCTGTTCGTGGCCGACGAGGAGCAGGGCGGCTTCGACGGCTTCCTGCTCGCCCCGGTCGACCGCAGCGCGCTCCTGATCGCCAAGGCGGTGACCCTGCTCGCCTACCTGGTCGTGCTCGAACTCGTCGCCGTCCCCGCCTTCGGGCTGCTCCTCCTCGGGCCGGCGCTCGGACCCGCGCTCCCCGGTCTTGCCGCGGTCCTCGGGCTGGCCGACCTCGGCCTCGCCGCGGTCGGCACGCTCGTCTCGGCGATCGCCGTCCGCTCGCGCACGCGCGACCTGATCGGCCCGCTGCTCGCCCTCCCGCTCCTGGTCCCGGTCGTCCTCGGCGGGTCGCGGGCGACCGCTCCGCTCCTGGCCGCCGCGCATCCCGGGGCGATCCCGCTGCGCTGGCTGACCATGCTCGGTCTCTATGATCTCGTGTTCGGCCTAGTCGCCTACGCCGTGTTCGACTTCCTGCTGGAGGACTAGAGAGCCATGTACGGCAAGGGGCTCCGCCCCCTCTCGATCGCCACCGCCGTCGTGTTGACCGGCGCGCTGGCGCTCGCCTTCTTCTACGCGCCGCTGGACGCCGACCAGGGCTTCGTCCAGAAGATCTTCTACGTCCACGTGCCGATGGCGATCGTCGCCCTCGGCGGCTTCGTGGCCGGCGGACTGATGGCGGTCGCCCACCTGCGCACCGGCGACTCGCGGTGGGACATGCGCTCCTACGTGGCCATCCACCTGTCGATCATCCTCGGAGTCGGCGTCCTGGTCACCGGATCGATTTGGGCCCGGGCGTCGTGGGGCCACTGGTGGGTGTGGGACGAGCCGACGCTCGTCTCCTTCCTGATCGTCTTCCTCCTCTACGCGACCTACCAGCCGCTGCGCTTCTCGATCGAGGATCCCGAGCGCCAGGCGCGCTACGCCTCGGTGTTCGCGATCACCGCGGGCGCCTTCGTCCCGCTCAACTTCCTTGCCGTGCGCCTGGCCCAGGCCTACACCCACCCGCGGGTGCTCGGCAACATCGGCTCGAACCTCCCGGGGCCGGTGCGGCTGACCTTCTACGTCTCCCTGCTCGGCATGACCCTCCTGTTCGTGACCCTCTGGAAGTACGAGATGACCTCGAAGCACGCCTCCTCCCAGCTGCGCCGGCTCAAGCGCCTGCTGGGCGGCGAGGAGGAGCGGCGCGGGCGGAGTGCGGCGCCGGCGCTCGCACCGCCGACCGCCCCCTCGTGAGCGCCATCCCGACGGTGTCCAACCTTCCCGCCAACGACGGCTACGTCGCTGCCGCCTACCTCGTCTTCTTCGCCCTCGTCCTGATCTACGTCGCGATCATGGCCGCCAAGCTCAGCCGCATCGAGCGCGAGCTCGGCGAGCTGACCGAGCTCGCCCTGCGCGAGCGCGCGGGGGAGGACGGCACGTGAGCGAGCTCCTCGCGCTCGGCGTCTCCCACAAGACGGCGCCCGTGGCCCTGCGCGAGCGGGTCGCCCTCGGCGGCAACGACGCCACCGAGTTCCTGCGGGCGGCCACCGCCCACGCCGCCGTCGACGAGGCCGTGGCCATCTCGACCTGCAACCGCACCGAGTTCTACCTCGTCGTCGGCGACGCGATCGCCGCCGAGAGCAGCGTGCTCGCCCTGCTCGCCCAGCGCGCCGGGATCCGTCCCACCGAGTTGGCCGAGGTGATCTACTCGCCGCGCAACTGCGACGCCGCCCGCCAGCTCTACCGGGTGACCTCGGGCCTCGAGTCGATGATCGTCGGCGAGCACGAGGTCCAGGGTCAGGTCCGGCGCTCCTACGAGACGGCGGTCGCCGCCGGCACGACCGGGCCGCTGACCGACCGCCTGTTCACCGCCGCCCTGCAGACCGGCAAGCGCGTTCGCGCCGAGACCCAGATCGGCCAGAGCCACGTGAGCATCTCGTCGGTCGCCGTCCAGCTCGCCCACGACCTCCTCGGCGATCTCGCCGGGCGCCCGGTCGTCGTGATCGGCGCCGGCGAGACGAGCGAGCTCACGGCCCGGGCCCTGGCCGAGCGCGGGGTGACGACCATATTCGTCGCCAATCGGCACGCCGACCGGGCCCGCTCCCTGGCCGAACGATTCGGGGGCCGGGTGATCAGTCTCGACCGGCTGCCGGCTCAGCTCGAGAAGGCGGACATCGTGCTGTCGTCGACCTCCTCGCCCCATCCGATCGTCGGCCAGGAGGAGCTCGAGCTCGTCATGCGCGCGCGGCCCGAGCGCCCGCTGCTGTTGATCGACATCGCCGTGCCCCGCGACATCGACTCGGCCTGCGCCGACCTCGACGGGGTCACGCTGCGCGACATCGACGACCTCCAGGCCGTCGTCGCCCGCAACATCTCGACTCGCCAGGGCGACGTCCCGCAGGCCGAGCAGATCGTCGAGCAGGAGATCCAGCGCTTCGCCGTCTGGCTCGGGCAGATCGACGTTCGCCCGACGGTGTCGGCGCTGCGCCGGCGCGGCCAGGCGATCGTCGAGTCGGTGCTCGAGGAGAACGCCGGCCGCTGGGAGTCCGCCTCGCCGCGGGACGTCGCCCGGGTCGAGGCGATGACGCGCGCGGTGATGAGCCGGCTCCTCCACGAGCCGACCGTCCGCCTCAAGGAGCTCGACCCCGAGCGCAGCCACGGCAGCGTCAAGCTCGTGCGCGAGCTGTTCGATCTCGGCGCCGGCGATGCGACGGCCGAGCCGGCCGAGGCCGAGAACGTGCTGCCGCTCTCGCGCCGCCAGCGCGCGTGAGCGTCCTGCGGCTCGGCAGCCGATCGAGCCCGCTCGCCCTGGCCCAGGCCCGCGCCGTCGCCGTGGCGATCGGCAGGGTCCGCCCGGTCGAGATCGTCACGCGCTCGGACCGTCCGGCCGCCGGGGTCGAGGACAAGAGCCGCTGGGTCGCGGGCGTCGAGCAGGCGCTGCTCGACGGGCAGATCGACCTCGCCGTCCACTCGGCCAAGGACCTGCCGGTCGAGCTCCCGCCCGGGTTGGAGCTGATCGGCTCGCCGGAGCGGGCCGACCCGCGCGACGCGCTCTGCGGCGCCGCGTCGATCGGCGAGCTCGCCGGCGGGGCGCGCGTCGGGACGAGCAGCCTGCGCCGGGCCGCCCAGCTGCGGGCGCTGCGGCCCGATCTCGACGTCTGCGAGCTCCACGGGAACGTCGACACCCGGCTGCGGCGTCTGGCCGCCGGCGACTTCGACGCGATAGTCATCGCCATGGCCGGTTTGGAGCGCCTCGGGCGCGAGGGCGGGGCGCCGCTCGACGAGCTCGTCCCGGCGCCCGGGCAGGGGACCCTGGCCCTCGAGTCGCGCGCGGACGACGCCGGCGCCCGGGAGGCGATCGCGGGGCTCCGCGACGGACCGGCCGAGGCCGCGCTGGCCGCCGAGCGGGCGGTGGTCTCAGCGCTCGGCGCCGGCTGCAGCACGCCGCTCGGCGTCCACGCCCGGGCGGTCGACGGCCGGCTCGAGCTGCGCGCCTTCGTCGGGTGGCCCGACGGGTCGGCCTGGATCCGCGACGAGTTGGTCGGGGCTGGGGATCCGGCCGAGCTCGGCCGCGAGCTCGCGGCGCGGCTGCTCGGCGCCGGGGCCGGGGAGATGCTCTGAGCCCGGCCGGACGAGTCTGCTTCGTCGGCGCCGGCCCGGGCGATCCCGGCCTCCTGACCGCGCGGGCGCTCGAGCTGATCGCCGCCGCCGACGTGATCCTCTACGACCGCCTGATCCCCGCCGAGGCGCTGGCCGGGGCGCGCTCGGACGCCGAGCTGCGCTACGTGGGAAAGGAGGGCGGGGGGGCGTCGGTGCCCCAGGAGGAGATCATGGAGCTGCTCGTGGCTCGCGCGGCCGCCGGATCGCTGGTCGTGCGGCTGAAGGGCGGGGATCCGTTCGTCTTCGGCCGGGGCGGCGAGGAGGCCCAGACCGTGCGGGCGGCGGGGATCGACTTCGAGGTCGTGCCCGGGATCACCGCGGCGGTGGCCGCGGCGGCCTACGCCGGGATCCCCCTGACCCACCGCGACCACGCGAGCGCGGTGGCGCTGATCACCGCCCACGAGGATCCGGGCAAGCCCGAGAGCGCGCTCGACTGGGAGGCGCTGGCCGCCTTCCCGGGGACGCTCGTCTTCTACATGGGGGTGCGCCAGCTCGAGGCGATCGGCGCCCGGCTGATCGGGGCCGGGCGGGCGCCCGACGAGCCGGCGGCCGTCATCGAGCGCGGGACGCTGCCCGACCAGCGGGTGATCCACGGGCGCCTCGAGACGATCGCCCTGCTCGCGGCAGAGGCCTCGGTCCGGGCGCCGGCGATCACGGTCGTCGGGGCGGTGGCCGCGCTCGGCGGGGAGCTCGCCTGGCTGGCGGGGGCGGCCGGGCCGTTGAGCGGCCGGACGGTCGCGGTGACCCGGGCGCGGTCGCAGTCGAGCGGCCTGGCCGGGCGGCTCCGCGACCTCGGCGCCACGGTCATCGAGGCGCCGGCGATCCGGATCGAGGCCCGGGCCGTCGAGCTGCCGTCGCTCGCCGGCTTCGACCTCGTCTGCCTGACCAGCCCCAACGGGGTCGGGATCCTCTTCGACCGGCTGGCCGAGCGCGGCGAGGACGCGCGGGCGCTCGCGGCGGCCACGGTCGCGGCGATCGGGCCGGGGACGGCGCGGGCGCTGGCCGAGCACGGGATCCTCGCCGACGTCGTGCCCGAGCGCTTCGTCGCCGAGTCGCTGGCGGCCTCGCTCGAGGGCCACCTGTTCCGGCGGGCGCTGATCGCCCGGGCGGCCCAGGCGCGCGATGTGCTGCCCGCGGCGCTCACGGCCCGGGGCATCGACGTCGAGGTCGTCGCCCTGTACGACACCCGGGCCGAGCCGCTGGCGGCCGAGCAGCTGGCGGCGGCGCGGGGGGCCGACTACATCACCTTCACCTCGTCCTCGACCGTGCGCTTCTTCCTCGACGTCGGCGAGCTCGGGCCCTCGACGCGGATCGTCTCGATCGGGCCGGTGACGAGCGCGACGCTCCGCGAGCACGGGCACGAGCCGGACGTCGAGGCCGCGCGCCACGACGTCGACGGGTTGCTGGCGGCGCTGGTCGAGGACGCGAGCGCCCGCGGCGGGTGAGTCGGCCGGCCTGGACGGACGCGGCCGGCCTGGACGGACGCGGGGGGCTGGGGACGGACGCGGCCGGCCCGGGCGGACGCGGCGGGCCGGGACGGACGCGGCGGGCCGGGCGTTCCGGCACGCGCTAGCTTGCAGGGCATCAGCGTGATCAGCTTCCTTTCCGACTACGGCTACAACGACGAGTTCGTCGGCGTCTGTCATGGCGTTCTTGCCACCTGGTGCCCCCAGGCGCAGGTGATCGACATCACACACGGAATCGCCCGCCACGACGTCCGGGCCGGAGCGGTGGCGCTCCGCGGGGCGGTCGCCTACATGCCGCCGGGGGTGCACCTGGCCGTGGTCGACCCCGATGTCGGCCGGCCGGCCCGGCGGGCGGTGGCGCTGCGGACGGCGTCGCGCAACCACCTGCTCGTCGGGCCTGACAACGGGCTCCTGGCTTTGGCCGCCGAGCGGCTCGGTGGGGTGGTCGAGGCGGTCGACATCGGGCAGTCGCCGCATCGTCTCGAGCCGGTGTGCGCGACCTTCCACGGGCGCGACATCTTCGCTCCGGTGGCGGCGGCGCTCGCCGGGGGCGCCGGGCTCTCGGGCGTCGGTGAGCCGTTCGCGCCGGTCGAGCTCGTCCAGTTGAAGCTGCCGCTGAGCCGGGTCGAGGACGGGGCGCTGGTGGCCCAGGTAAGGGCGATCGACGTGTTCGGCAACAGCCAGCTGAACGTCGACCACGCCGAGCTCGTGGCCTTCGGCCTGACGATCGGGGCGGCGCTCGAGATCGAGGTCGTCGACGGCCGGTTCCCGACGAACTACGTGAGCGCCTTCGCCGACGCGGCGCCCGACGACCTCCTGCTCTACGAGGACGCCCACCAGCAGCTGGCGGTGGCCGTCAACCGCGGGTCGGCGGCCGAGCGGCTCGACCTCGGCCTCGATTCGGAGGTGCGTGTTCGCCTGACGGGCTGAGGGACCGGCCGCGAGCGGAGAAGCTAGACTCGGCGGGCGCCGGTGCGGCGCTCCCCGAGTCATCCTTTCTGGAGGTGGTCGCTGCTGCCGCCGGCCCCGCTGCCGTCGTCGCGGCCGCCGCCGCCCTCGCCGCCCTGGTCGGGCCGGGGGGTGCTGCCGTCAGGCCTGGGGTGGCCGCGGGTGCATTTGCGGCGGACCGACTCGACCAGCGACCGAGCCCGGGCCCTGGCCTCGGCCGGGGCACCACACGGAACGCTCGTCACCGCCGGCGAGCAGACCGCCGGCCGGGGGCGTCAAGGGCGGCTGTGGAGTGCGCCGGCGGGGACCGCTCTGTTGATGAGCCTGGTGCTGCGCGACCGGCCGCGGCTTCTGCCGCTGGCGGCGGCGGTCGCGGTGGCGGAGGTGGGCGGGGCCGGAGCGATGATCAAGTGGCCGAACGACGTGTTGGTCGGGGGGCGCAAGGTGGCGGGGATCCTCGTCGAGGGCCGCCCGGCCGAGGGGTGGTCGGTCCTGGGGATCGGGGTGAACGTGGCAGTGGCCGTCTCGGATCTGCCGAGGGAGCTCTGGTCGCGAGCGGGGACGCTGGGGCAGCCAGTGGAGGAGATCGAGCAGGTTCTGACGGACCTGCTCGAGCGGCTCGAGCGGTGGTTCGAGGCCGGGCCGGACGAGATCCTCGGGGCCTGGCGGGAGCGGGATGCGCTGCTCGGGCGTGAGGTCGCGTGGCCGGCCGGGCGGGGCGTCGGGGAGGGGATCGACGGGGAGGGGCGGCTGTTGGTGCGGCTGGCCGAGGGCGGGCGGGTTGCGCTGCAGTCCGGGGAGGTGCACCTGGCCGGTTGAGCCGCGGCCGGGGGGTTTGCGGTTAGCCCTGCCGCCGATCCGGGCGATGATGGCGCGGGAGTGGGTGGTGCCGGGGCGCGGCGGATCACTCTCCGCGGCATGGTCAGCGGCATCGCCGCCAACGCCGACCTTGACGACGAGGTCACCACCCATGTCCTGCGCCACACCTTCGCCACCACGCTCGTCCGTGGCCAGACGGTCTCTCAACGCGTCTATTGCAACTTCTGGCAAAGGACCACCGGTCCGTTCTTCTGGTCGCCCACGCGGGCTGGTTCCCAGCCCTCCGCCGCGGCCTGTGGGGTATGCCCACGGTCCCGGAGCTCACGCCTTTCGGCGCTTGCCGGCGCTGGTCTTGGTGGTGGCTGTCGAGAACGTCGCCGACGCTGTGGCCGGGTTCCCTGTCGACTCGGCGAGGTAATCGGCAGCACCCGTTGGCCGGCCCCTTCGCGGTAGGTAGAAAGGACGTGCGCGCTCATTGCTCGTGAACTCCGCGCGTTATCCACACCCTGAACTGGTAAGGACGTTTCGCGCGTAACTTGGCGGGAAACGGTGCGAAGGTGGGTCTTCTTCCTGCTCTTCCGCTCTGGGCGGAGCTCCTGGTCTTTATCGCGAGCGCGGCCACGATCTGGGTCGCCGGGATCTTCCTGTCGAACACCACCGACGTCCTAGCGGACCGGCTCCATCTCGGGCAGGCGCTCGGGGGGTTGATCCTGCTGGCCGTGGCGACGAACCTGCCGGAGCTCGCGATCACCTACAGCGCCGCATCGAGTGGACAGCTTGACGTCGCGGTGAGCAACATCCTCGGCGGGATCGCGATCCAGACGGTGGTGCTTGTCGCTCTTGACGGCTTTGGTGTTCGTCAGCGCCGGCCACTGACCTACCAGGCGGCGAGCCTGACGCTGGTCCTGGAAGGCGCCGTCGTCGTGGCCGTCCTGTTCGCGGTCATCATGGGCACCCAGCTTCCGAAGACGCTCATCCGGTTTCGGTTGACCCCGGACGTCGCCTTGATCGCGGTTGTCTGGATCGTCGGCCTCGTGCTCACCCAGCGTGCCGGGCGGGAGCTTCGCTGGTCAAACAGCGGCGACGCCCCCGACAGTCAGCCACAGCCCCGCGGCCACTCCCAGAAGAAGCGCGCTCAGGACGCGACGCGGCGAGGTGTGAGCACGCTTCGGGCCGCGCTCGTGTTCGGTGCCGCTGCGCTGGCCACCCTGCTTACCGGAGCGACGGCTGAGGAGAGCGGCACCGCCGCCGCCAGTCATGTCGGTCTGTCGGGCGTTCTGTTCGGTGCGACCGTACTCGCCGCCGCGACTTCGCTGCCCGAACTGAGCACCGGCCTCACCGCCGTACGCCAGGGCGACTACAAGCTCGCTTTCGGGGACATCTTCGGCGGGAACGCCTTCCTGCCCGTCCTGTTTCTGCTCGCCACCGTCGTCTCGGGCAAGGCCGTTCTTCCCAACGCCCATCCATCCGACATATACCTCACCGGCCTCGGCGGCCTCCTGACCGTGATTTACATGGGCGGTCTCCTGTTCCGGCCCGCCAAGGAGCACGCCCGTCTCGGCCTGGACAGCATCACGGTGCTGATCCTCTACATCGTCGGGGTCGCCGGCCTCATCGCGATCCCCAACTGAACCTCAAGACCGTCGCCTCCGGCGACGGATTCCCGGCGCCAAGCCCTCTTGGTCGTGCCGTCTCGACACCGGGGCTAGGGCGGCAGGACTTCGGTCCGCGAGCTCTTGCGAGGCGGCAGCGCCGACCGGCGTGCGGGCCGAGGGTCCTTATCGTCTCTTTGAAGCTTTCGCCGGGTCGTCATCGCGTGATCGGAAGCTTCACGCGACCGCGGTGCTCCCGCGCCTTGGTCGGCGGGCGGCCCGGTCCGCGGCCGCCGATTACAGGCGTCCGTGGCCGTCCAGGTACTTGAGGACCTCCTCGGCCGCCGCCTCGAGGGCGACCTCGATCACGGCGGCGAGCTCGGCCTCGCCCATGCCGGGCGACGGGTCCGGGGCGTCGATCGGGAAGTGCCGGTCCGGCGCGTCGCTCGGCAGCCAGAACCAGCCCGCCTCGGTGATGACCGGCTCCCCGTCCGGTCCGGCCTCGACGCCCGCCGAGTCCCAGTAGAGGAGCGCCACAATCTGGCGGTTGTCGACCGCGTAGTAGGTGTTTCCCGCCTGGCCCCAGTAGAAGCGCTCGCTCATCCCCGTCCTCCTCTTGATTGCCGGCGGCCGCCCCGAAGAAGGCAGAGCTCACCGTATCCAAGGGCACGAGCCAAGGCCACCCTCCCCCCGACCGGTCGCCGCGTCCGCCGTCAGCCGCCCACCCGCACCCGCGCGAGCAGCGGCGAATGGTCGGACAGCCCCTCCCGGCGCCACTCGTGCTCGTAGGCGCAAGCCGAGACGACGAACTCCGACGAGACGATCAAGTGGTCGAGGCGGTACCCGCCGGAGTAGCGCGGCCACTCCCAGCTCAGCTCCCGGTGCTCGTAGCCGTGGACCGCCCGGAAGGCGTCGCCGAAGCCGTGAGCCTCGAGGCCGCGGATCAGCGCCAGCTCCGCCTCGTCCCACCGCTCGCCCCGCTCCTCCCGCAGGCGCCCGTGCTGGTCGCGGGCGAACGTCCAGATCCGCCCGTCGGCGTGCTCCTTGCGCGGCGTGTTCAGGTCGCCGCACAGCAGTCGCGGTTGGCCGGCCCCGACCGCAAGGTGGCGGTACACCGCCTCGTGGGTGAGGACCTTGGCCAGGTCGGGGCGCGTGCTGATCGGCGAATGGACGTTGACCACCCCGGTCCCGTCCTCCAGGCGCACTGAGAGGACCCGCTCCGGGAGGGGCAGGTCGGCGACCGGCACGCGCTCGACCGGGCCGCGGCTCGCCGTGAGAACCGCGAGCGGGCGGCCGGAGGCTGGAAGCTCCGGGTAGGCGACGCCCTCGTAGCCGTGCTCGAGAAGCTCCCGCTTCCACAGCGGCGCCGTCTTCGCCGTCGTCTCCTGCAGGCAGACCACGTCGGCGTCGACTGACAGGACCCGCGCGACCTGCTCCGGGAGGCGCGCCACCCGGCCGGCTACGTTCCAGCTCAGCAGGAGCAACTGGAGCCGCCCGGCCGCCGGGCCCCGACCGGCGTGCCGCCGGTCACCGGTCGCCGCCCTCCAGGCGCAGGAGCGCGGCCTTCAGCTCGAGGCCGCCCCGGTAGCCCCCGAGGCCGCCGTCGGTCCGAAGCACCCGGTGGCACGGGACGACGATCGGGATCGGGTTGGTCGCCAGCGCCGATCCCGCCGCCCGCACGGCCGCCGGGTTGCCGGCCGCCGTCGCCACCGACCGGTAGGTCTCGGTCCGGCCGAAGGGGATCGCGTACGTCGCCTCGAGCACCGTCCGGCGGAACCCCCGGGTCAGCGACCAGTCGAGCGGCAGGTCGAACTCGACGCGCCGTCCGGCGAAGTACTCGTCGAGCTCGCGGCGGACCCCGTCGAGCCGCGCCGGGGCCTCGAGCAGCCGCGGCGACAGCCGCGCCGCCAGGTCGCCGAGGACGGCGTCCTGCGCCTCGCTCTCGAAGGCCACGCGCACCAGCCCGGCCGCCGTCGCCGCCACGATCAGCGGCCCGAACGGGCTCTCGGTCGACGTGTAGGCGACGTCGAGCAGGCCGTCGGCCTCGGCCGCCGCCGCCAGCTGCCGCCGCAGGCGGGCGAGGCGATCGGCCGGCGGGCTGTCGATGCTCCGGGTGAGGCGCTCTTCCAGGTTGTTCATCTTCGGTTCCAATCTTCGGTGACCTTGCCCAGATGGGACGGCCCGCCATCCGGGTGTGTGAGGCTCGTCATCGCGCGTCGTGGAAGATCACGCCGAGGGTAGTCCGCTGCCCGCGGGTCAGCGTGCTCACCCCGTGGCGCATCGCCGCCCGGTGGTAGCCGCGCCTGCCCGGCGCCGGCCGCTGCCGCGTCGTGAAGATCAGGAACGCCCCCTGGCGCAGCTGCTGGACGTGGGCCCGGCTCTGCGCCCGCGGCCGCTGCTCGGCCAGGACGAACTCGCCGCCCTCGAAGTCCACGCCCGGTCGGTCGAGCAGGGCGACGATCTGGAGCGGGAACGCCACGTCGCCGTAGACGTCCTGGTGGAGCGCGTTCCAGTCGCCCGGGCCGTAGCGGAGCATCAGCGGCGTCGGGCGCAGCTGGCCCGCCTCGTGACACCGCTCGAGGAACGACTCGAGCTCCCCCGGATAGCGGACCTCCTCGCCGAGGAGCCCGGCCCACCGGTTGGCCGCCTCGGCCAGCGGCGGATAGAACGCCGCCCGGAGCTCGCCGACCGGCGCCGGCAGCGGCTGGTCGAAGTACTTGTACTCGCCCGAGCCGAAGCCGTGGCGGCTCATCACCACCGTGCTGCGAAACCCGTCGCCTTCGTAACGGGCCGACAGGTCGCCGCACTCGTCCGGCGTGAGGACGACCGGGGTCTGCGCGAACCCGCGGAAATCGAGCTCGGCGTGGAGCTCGGGCCAGGGCAGGGCGGCCACCCGCCGGGCGATCGGCTGGGTCAGACTCGGCGTGTCCATCGGGACGCCTCCGTTCATCGTCGCAGGGTCCGCAGGCCTTCGAAGACGTTGCGCCTGGCCGCCTCCGCAGTCGTCTCCATGGCCGCGCCGATCTCGGCGTAGGCCAGATCGAGCAGGAAGCGCAGGGCCACGGCCCGGCGCTGCTTCTCCGGCAACGCCCGAACCCGCGTCCACAGCTCCTCCTCGCGCGGCTCCGGCGGCGGCGCCTCGCCGGCGATCTCGCCGACCTCGCCGACCGGCACCGGCGCCCGGGCTCCCGCCCGGAAGGCGTCGATCGCCTTGCGGGCGGCGATCTGTAGCAGCCACGACCGCACCGCCCGCGGGTCGCGGAGCGACGGATAGGCCGCCAGTGCCGCGAGCATCGTCTCCTGGAACACGTCGTCGGCTCGCTCCCGGCCGACCTGCGACGCGCTGAAGCGCCACACGTCGGCCGCGTGGAGCTCGACGACCTCCTCGAACGGGGCCAGCCCGCCCACGCGCCGTCCGCGCACCGCGGATGCAGTCTTCATCGCGCCCATGATGATGAGACGGCCACCCGGCTCCCGGTGTGAGGTCCGCTCCTGATCCTTCTCAGCCGCGCCCCCGACCGCTGGGCCGGCCCGGGCTGGCCCGGGCCGCGCGACCGAGACCGGGCGCGCCGGGGGTCAGGACTGCCGCGTGGTGACGAGCGGCCGGCGCGGTCGACTCGGTCGAGGACGTCGCGACGGCCGGCGCGGAGACGGCGGTCGCCGTCGCCGCCGAGCCGACCGAGCCGGTCGCGCTGATCGTGGCGAAGGCCAGGGCGAAGGTCGTCAGAGCCGCCGCCGTGACCCGGCGGCGGATGACGGCGCTCCGCCGCAATCGGGCCTGGATGCGCTGCTGCGGTGTGGGTGAGGTGGGGTTCATGGAGAGCAAGCTAAGCCCCGCGGCCAAGCGTTTCCTGGGGCGCTCCTGGGAGCTTCCTGGGCGCGCCCTCGGCGGGCTCTCACCCCGCGCTAGTAGCGGCTCATCGGTCGGGCGGATCCTGCTGGCATGAGCACCCCCGGGCCTTCCGGAGGCCCTTCGGCTCTGGTAGCTCTAGTCCTCGACGGGCTGGGCCGCCGGCGTGCGCCGGCGGCGGGCCGGCTTGACCGGGGCCGGAGCCTCCTCGGCGATCGTCGTGGCACTGCGGCGGCGCGGCGCGGGCGCCTCGGCCGCCGGCTCGTCCGGCGCGCCGGCGGCGGCCTTCGTGCTTCGGCGACGGCGCGCCGGCTTGGCTTCGGCGACTGCCTCCTCGGTCCGGGCGTCCGCCGCGGTCGGCGTCGGGCGTGGCCGCGCCGGCTTGGCCGCCGGCTCGGCGTCGGACCCAGGCTCTGCCGCGACCGGCGGCGCCACATCAGCGGCCGCCGGGTCCTCCGGGGCGGAGAACGGCGCCGGCGCGAGCGGAGGCACGGCCCGGGCGCCGTTGCTCCGGCTCCGGCGTCGCGAGGACGCCCGGACGGCGGCCGGCTCCGAGCGCTCCTCGCGCGGCCGCGGATCTTGAGGCGGCGAGATACCCTCCGGCGTCGTCGGCGACCCGTGCCCGTTCGGGAGGACGAGCTCCGTCCCGTTGGACTGGGCGTCGGTTCCGTTGGCTGCGCCCCGCCGCCGGCGGCGCTTGCCGCGCCCGCGGCGCTTGGGGAAGTTGCGCAGGAGCTCGCGGGCGAGGGCCGGCGGCTTGCGCGCCATCCGGGTGCGCGCCCCGCGGAGCACCTCCTCGGCCTCGGGCGAGTGGGCGACCGCCGAGGCGAGCAGGGCGGCCGCCAGGCGGCGGTCCTGCTTGCGGGCGGCCTGGACCAGGCGCCGGGCGTTGCGGGCATGGGCGGCGCCCGAGGAGTTGACGAGCAGGCCGAGCAGGCGCTTGGTCTCCGGCCAGCGCTGGACGGCGTACTCCTCGTGGACCTCGCGCGTGTACTCGGCCATCCGCCAGATCCAGGCGTTGGCCTGGTCGCGGCGGCCGATCCGCTTGTCGACCATCGCCTGGAGCATGATCTTCGACCCCTCGCGCCGCTCCTCGCGCGTCCAGCCGCCGATCATGTCGATCGCCGTGTCGAACGCCTCGGCGTCGCGGATCGCGGCGATCTCGGCCAGCGCCTTCAGGCGCAGCTGGGGGTTCTTGTTGCGCTGGACGGCGGTCGAGAGGAAGCGCCGGCGGAGCTCGCCGGTCCGGTCGAAGTGGAGCATCGCCCGCGCTCGGCGCCAGCCGTGGGGCTGGACCCGCGCCCCGGCCAAGGCCGCCCAAACGTGCTGCTCGCCGTAGTCGAGGTGCTCGACGGCGATCCGCCAGAGCTCCCGCTCGAAGACCTCGGCCCGCCGGTCGGGATCGGCGCAGACGGGGAGGACGCGCCGCTCGACCCGGACCCGGCGGCCGCGGCCGCGGCGCACCGGGCCGACGACGATGGCGCCGCCGCGGTAGACGTCGCGGTCGAGCAGGGAATGGAGAGTGACGACGGGATCGTCGTTCTTGGTCGCCGGGTGGACGAAGTCGACGACCAGGCCCGCCTCCTTGCCCGGGTGGCGGCGCGTGACCCGGCCGACCCGCTGCTGGTAGATCCGCTTGGAGGCGGTCGGCGCGAGGTGGATGCAGACGGTCGCCCGCGGCGAGTTCCACCCCTCGGCGAGGAGCTGGGCGTTGATCAGGACGTCGATCTCCCCGCGCTCGTAGCGGGCGAGGATCGAGGCCAGCTCGCGCTTCTTGGTCTCCCCGGAGACGGCCATCGCCTTCAAGCCCTCGGCCCGGAACGCCTCGGCCAGGTTGTAGGCGTGACGGACGCCGGCGGCGTAGACCACGCCGGGCACGCCGTTGAAGCGGGTCTTGTAGAGCCCGGCCATGGCCACGTTGAACGGCGTTTGGTCGAGCAGCTCGGCCAGCATCTCCTGGTCGAACTCGGTGTCGACCTCGCCCCGGCGCAGCGGCACCTTGGCGATCGTCCGGACACCGGGGCCGGGCGGGATGCGCACGCAGCGCAGCGGGGAGATGACCCCGCGGCGGGCGGCCTGGGCGAGATCGAAGCGGGAGGTCTGGGTCGGGAAGAGGTCGGTGACGTGGCGGGCGATCAGGGCGCCGGTCGCCGTCATGCCGACGAAGATCGGCCCGGTCCAGGCGCGGATCGCCGCAGACGTCTTCTCACCGAGCGCGGTGTGGGCCTCGTCGCAGATCACGATCGTGTAGGCGCCCGAGATGTTGCCGGCGTTGCGCACGAACCACTGGTAGGTCTCGACGGTCACCGGTCCGTCGGCCCGGTCCTCGTCGGCGAGCAGAGCCGGGCAGATCCGCTTCTTGTAGCCGCGGTCCTTGAGCTCGCCGTGGAACTGGTCGACCAGGTTGCGGCGGTGGGTGAGGATGAGGACGCCGCCGGTCCGCGACGCCTCGACGAAGCCGAGCGCGGCGACCGTCTTGCCGGCGCCGGTCGCGTGCTCGAACCAGAACCGCTTGGCGGCGTTGGGATCCTCGTCCTGCTCGGGGAGCTGATCCTCGCCGTCCTGGGACGACTCGTCCTCCTCGTCCCAGTCCTCGGGCGGAGCCTCGAGCTCGGCCCGGTCGAGCTCGGCCTCGAGCTCGGCGGTGACGTCGTCGTCCTCGTCGTCGTCCTCGTCGTCGTCCTCGGCGACGGCCGCCCGGGCGAAGTCGTCGTCCTCGTCGTCGTCGTCCTCGTCGTCGTCCTCGGGCTCCGGGCCGGCCATCTCCTCGTCGCCGAGGCCGTCGTCCTCGTCCTCGTCGACCCCGAGAATCGAGGCCCCGGCGAGCACGTCGACCGCGCCGTTGCCGCTCCCGTTCGAGCGCGACTGCGCCTCGGCGAGCAGGGCGGTCAGCGTGCCGGAGAGGGCGTCGACCTGGTGGGCGGAGAGGACGGTCCCGTCGACGAGCTTCGGCTCGTCGTCGGAGAGCACGCGCTCGAGCCCCAAGAGCAGGGAGAACTCGCGACGCCAGGCCGGCGACGGATAGGTGCGGCCGTCGGCGAGCTCGGCGATCGCGCCGTCGAGCGCCCGGCGACGCGGCGTGCCCGGGGCGAGCGCGACGGCGGGATCCTCGCCCTCGTGGAGGAAGCGCTCTCGCGTGAGCGCCTCCGCTCGCGCGACGTCATCAGAACTGGGGAGGGCCCTAGCGGCCGCTGTGATGGAATCAGCCATGGAGGCTCGACTTCGACGGAGGGGGAGTCGCAGGCGATACGTCTGCGCGACTCGGGGTGCAATCGGCTTGCCTGTGAGCGCGCCGGGAAGGCGTGCCCGCATTACGCTGTTAAGGATACCGCAACATCGCGGAATGCCAAACTTGCGGCGGCAAACATGCGCCCCGCCGCCACCGCGATCGTCGTAATCCTCGCCTGCGCGGCGCTCGCCGCGTGCGGCGCGACACCGCGCAGCGCGGCTCCGACGCCGCAGCAGGTCAAGACCGCCTTCGCCGGATCGCCGCCCGCCCTCGCCGCGCTCCACGCCCAGGCCGACCAGCTGCTGCCGGCCACCACCGGGCAGGTCAAGGCGCGCCTGGCCGCGCTCCGCGGACACCCGGCGGTGGTCAACTTCTGGGGCTCGTGGTGCGGCCCGTGCCGCAGCGAGTTCCCGATCTTCCAGCAGGCGGCGGTCGACCTCGGCCGCCGGGTCGCCTTCGTCGGCCTCGATGTCAACGACAACGCCGGCAGCGCGCGCGGGTTCCTGCGCCAGTTCCCGGTGACCTACCCGAGCTACGAGGACCCCGGCGCCCACACGGCGTTCGCGCTCGGGGCGGGCTCCTACTATCCGACCACGCAGTTCTACGACAGCACCGGCAAGCTCGCCTACACCCACGCGGGCCCCTACCTCGAGGTCAGCCAGCTGGTCTCCGACGCGCGCACCTACGGCGGGGCGTAGCGCGCGCATAGGACGATTCGGTGGGGGGCGACGTCGGCCGCGGCGCCGGCCGGGGCCGGGCCGCCGCGCCGGCCGCACCGGGGCGAGGACGGCACCCGGCGGACGGAATAAGGTCTTCGTGGTGCCCGAGGTACGCGTCGACCCGCTGTCCGGCCGGCGGGCGATCGTGGCCGCGGGGCGGGCCGAGCGCCCGGGGGCCGAGCTCCGGACCGAGCCGGCCGCGCCGATCGACCCGCGGGAGGACCCGTTCGCTCCCGGCCACGAGGCGCAGACGCCGCCCGAGCTCTACGCCGTGCGCCCCGGCGGCGGGCCGCCCGACAGCCCCGGGTGGACGGTGCGGGTTGTGCCCAACCGCTATCCGGCGCTCGATCCGCGGAGCCCGGCGGCCGAGCCCGAGCACAACCGTGATCTGTTCACCGTCCTCCCCGCGAGCGGTGCCCATGAACTGATCGTCAATGCCCCCGAGTCCGCCTCGTCGCTAGCGGACCTCGGTGTAGAGCAGGTGGCCGGCGCACTCGATGTGTGGCGCGAGCGGATGGTCGTCCACGACGGGGCGGCCTGCCTGCACCTGATCGTCAACGAGCGCGCCGAGGCCGGCGCCTCGCGGCCGCACACGCACGCCCAGCTCTTCGCGCTCGACTTCGTGCCCGCCGAGGTCGCCCGGGAACGGGAGCGCTTCGGCGCCTACGCGACGCGGACGATGGGGCACAACCTCCAGGCCGACCTCCTCCAGGAGGAGGTGCGCCGCCGCCAGCGGATCGTCGCCATCGACGACGACGCGGTGCTCGTCGCCCCCTTCGCCTCGATCCTGCCCTACCAGCTCGCGGTGCTCCCGCGCCGGCCGCGGGCCCGCTTCCAGGATCCCGGGCCGACCGGAGCGGCGGCGCTCCACGACGGCCTGCGCCGGCTCGCGCGGCTGCTCGGGGCGAGCCCGCCGCTCAACCTGTGGGTGCGCACGGCCCCGCGCGGGGCCGACCACTTCTGCTGGCGGATCGACATCCTCCCCCGCCTGACCGGGCTCGGCGGGCTCGAGCTCGGGACCGGCGTGCACCTCAACTCGGTCGCCCCCGAGCGGGCGGCGGCCGAGCTGCGCGAGGCGTGAGCGCGGCCGCGTGATCGCCGTCGTGCTCGTCGTGCTCGCGGCCGGCGCCGTGGGGATGGCGGCTCGCCGGCGCTGGGTCGGGTCCGAGCGGGTGGCCCGCTACGTGCTGGCGGCGATGCTCTACGTGCTCTTCCCGGTCGTCACCTTCGCCAACGTCGCTCACCTGCGGCTGACCACGCAGATCGGCGTCGGCCTCGGCCTGGGCTACGCCTCGCTGGCGGTCACCGGGCTGGCCGGCTGGTTCCTCGGCGCGCGGGTGCTCCGCCTCGAGCGCCCGCAGACGGGGGCGCTGATCTGCGCCGGGATCCTCGCCAACACGGGCTACCTCGGCCTGCCGCTGACCGCCGCCCTGCTCGGCAGCGCCGGTCTGCCGACCGCCGTCCTCTACGACCAGCTCGTCTCCGGTCCGACGCTGCTGATCGCCGGCTTCGGCGTCGGCGCGGCCTTTGGGACGCGGGCCGGTGAGGGCGCCGGCGAGCGCGTGCGGGCCTTCGCCGCGCGCAACCCGCCGCTGGTCGCCCTGGTCGCCGGGCTCCTCGCCGGGCCGGCGCTGGCGCCCGGGTGGCTGCTCGACGTCGCCCACGGGATCGTCCTCGCCCTCCTCCCGCTCGGCTTCCTCGTCGTCGGCGTCAACCTCGCCGCCCATCGCGGGTGGGCGCTCGGCGGGGGGCGCGGGCGGGCGCTTGGAGCGGCGCTCGGACTCCGCCTCGCGCTCGCCCCGCTCGTCCTCATCGCCCTGTCGGCGGCACTGCTCGGGGTGCCCGACACCTATCGCCTGCAGTCGGCGATGCCGACGGCGGTCAACTCGCTGGTCGTCGCCCACGCCTACGGTCTCGACCTCCCGCTCGCGGCGGCGGCGATCGGCTGGAGCACCGTCCTCGTTCTCGCCGGGGCGCTCGCGGCTAGCCTGCTGCTCTGATGCGAGCACTGGTACAGCGCGTTGCCCGGGCCTCGGTCGCCGTCGACGGGCGGGAGGTGGCGGCGATCGGTCCCGGCCTGCTCGTCCTCCTCGGCGTGACCCACGACGACGACCCCGCTCGCGCCGAGCGGCTCGCCGAGAAGGTCCGCCGGCTGCGCCTCTTCGAGGACGCCGACGGGCGGATGAACGAGCCGCTCGGCAAGCGCGAGGTGCTCTGCGTGAGCCAGTTCACCCTCTACGGTGACGCCGGCCGGGGGAACCGGCCGAGCTACGCGGCGGCGGCTGCGGGCGCGGTCGCCGAGCCGCTGTACGAGCGCTTCTGCGAGGCACTCGGCGCCCGGCGCGGGGTGTTCGGCGCGCGGATGGCCGTCGAGCTGGTCAACGACGGTCCGGTCACCCTGCTCCTCGAGGTCTGACCACCCGTGCCGCTCGAGGCTCGCGGCTCGCGGCTCGCGGCTCGCGGCTCGCGGCTCGCGGCCCGAGGCTGGTCGGGTCGCGCCGGTAAGCTCCGCGCCGATGCCGCCCGCCAGCCGCCTGGTCCCGCGCTTTGCCGCCGAGCCGCCCCACGACGGCGTACCCACCGGCAGCTGGGCCGACCGCCTGCGCGCCGAGTTCCTCGGAGCCGCCCAGGGCATCGCCGAGGACGCCGGCGAGCCGGGCGAGGTCGTCTTCTACCCGGATCGCAGCTGGCACGGGCGGACCTTCGTCCCGGCCAGCGCGCATACCGCCGCCGGCATGGAGATCTACGGCTACGTCGCCTTCGCCCCGGGCAGCGACGGCGACGGCCCGTCGTCCTTCCTCGCCCAGGCCGACTTCACCGAGGAGACGGCCGAGCGCAACCCCGACTGGGACCTCGACCTCAGCGACGAGGTGGTCGGCAGCTGGCACGGCCACGGCGACCGGGTCGCGGCGATGACGCTCGTCTGGGGCCGGTCCCTGGTCAGCGGCGGGACGCTGGCCACCGCGCTGCTCGGCGGGGTCGACGTCGACCAGTGCGCGCTCGAGGACGACCGCTTCACCCTGCTGGCCCCCGACGACTACGGCGGGGACCTGCTCGAGGTTCGCCTCTACTCAGCGGCCGGCGACGAGCTGGCGCGCGAGTCGCTCTACGAGTAGTGGCGGCGAGCGGCCCGACCGACGCCGTGGACCCGACCGCTTCGGTGAGCGGGAGCGGGCCGGTCGACGCGGCGATCCGCACCCGCCGCACGCACAAGGCCTACGGGCCCGATCCGGTCGCCCGGGGGGCGCTCGAGGAGCTCTTCGAGCTGGCGCGCTGGGCGCCCAACCACCACCTGACCGAGCCGTGGCGCTTTCGCGTCCTCGGCCCGGGCGCGCTCGCCGCGCTCAAGGAGGCGGCGGGCCCGTCCGAGGCCGGCAAGCTCGATCGGGCGCCGACCCTGGTGGCGGCGAGCGTCGTCCAGGCCGGCGACCTCGACCAGCGCCTCGAGGACGTCTGCGCCGGCGCCTGCGCGGTGTACATCGTCCTGCTGGGCGCCCACGCCCGTGGCCTCGCCGGCTACTGGCGCACGCCGGCGGTGCTGCGGACCACGGCCGGGCGGGCGGCGCTCGGGATCGCCCCGGAGGAGCTGACGCTCGGCCTGATCCACCTTGGCCCGCCGCGCCAGGAGCGCGAGGCGCCGCCCCGGGCCGAGCCGGCGGCCATCGTCCGCTACCTCGACTGAAGGACGGCCGCCGGGTGAAGCTCGAGGGGATCGAACCGGGCGACGTGGTCGAGGTCGACGTCCACGGCCGGCGCTTCTTCGCAATCGTGGCCGGGCCGGCGCCCGACGGCCTGGCGATCACGCCGATCGAGCGGAGCGTCAACCGCTTCTCGTGCCGCTCACGCCAGGTCGTCGGGCACTGGGCCAAGCGCGGGCGTCCCCGCCCCGTGGCCGGGCGCCTCGAGCCCTCCCCCCACCAGCTCGAGCTCGACACCACGGCCTGAGTCGGGCCCGCGGGCCTCAGTCGGGCCCGACGCCGCGGCCCGCCTCGCGCCGGTCGGCTGACCGAGCGGTTGCGACCGGGGCTTGCCGGGCGGCCGGTGCTGTTGAATGCCCGGGGATGCGATCTCTATGGTGCCGCCCGCTGCTGCGGGCCCTGGTTCTCGCGGGGGCGGTCGGCAGCTTCGGCGCCGGTGCCGGCCCCGCCCAGGCCCAGGGGTCGACCCCGACCGTGGGCGGCGTCGTCACCGGGCTGCTCGGCGTCCTCACCGGCGGCGGCGCGCCGCCGGCGCCGCTCCCGCCCGCGCCCCCGCCGACCCCCGATCCGTGCGGCGCCGCGCCGGTCTCCGGCGACACCTCGATCGTCCTGACCAGCGGCGGCCTGACGCGCACCGCCGTGCTCCACCTGCCGGCGGCGCCGGCCGGCAAGCCGCTCGCCCTGATCGTCGCGTTCCACGGCCAGGGCGGCAACGGGCCGGCCTTCGCCGTCGACAGCGGCCTCTCGACGCTGGCCAACCAGTACGGCTACGCCGTCGTCTACCCGAGCGCGGTCGGTTCGAAGTGGATCATCTCCGGGCCGCTCGACCGCGACGTCGGCCTGGCGTCGGAGCTGATCGACCGGGTGGAGTCGAGCGCCTGCATCGACCACCGGCGGGTCTTCGCGACCGGCGTCTCGATCGGCGCCGGGATGGCGGCGCGGGTCGGCTGCGAGCTGAGCGAGCGGATCGCGGCGCTGGTGCTCGTGGCCGGCGGCTACCGGTCGCTGAACGCCTGCCGGGTCGACCGGCCGATGTCTGTGCTCGAGATCCACGGGACCTCGGATTCGACGGTGCCCTACCACGGACAGGGGCCGGGCTACGACGGCGCGGTGCTCCCGTACATCGAGGCCTGGGCCAAGCGCGACCGGTGCGGCCCGACGCCGACCAAGACGCTCGTCGCCGCCCACACGGTGCGCTACCGCTGGAGCGGCTGCGCGTCGGGGGTGATCGTCGAGCACCTGCGCATCTACGGCAGCGGCCACGGCCTGCCGAACGCCCCGGGGTCGGAGATCAGCTCCGGTCACAGCAATATCTCTGGCGTGCGCAACATCTGGCACTTCCTCGCCGCGCGCAGCCTCGCGCATCCGTTCGACCCACCCGACCAGCACTAGTAGTAGCCCGGCGCTGAGCCGGCGGCCCGGCCGGAGCGCGACCGCGGGGCCCCGTCCTAGCGGGCGATCTGGGTGCGGTCGTCGGGCAGGGCCTGGCGGAGCTTCTCGAGGGCCAGTCGGATGCGGCCCTTGATCGTGCCGAGCGGCAGGCCGAGGCGCGCGGTCATCTCGGCGTGGCTGAGGCCGGCGAAGTAGGCGAGCTCGATCACCTCGCGCTGCTCGGACGGGAGCTGCTCGAGCAGGACGGCGAGCTCGCGGCGCTCGTCCTCGGCCAGCACCTCGTTCTCGGTCGAGTCGGGCGCGGGCACGAGCTCGAAGACGCCTTCGCCGCGGAGCACGACGTCGCGGTTGCGCCGCTGGAGGTCGATCGCGCCGTTGCGGACGATCCGCAGCAGCCACCACTTGACCTTGCCGCGGCCCGGGCGGTAGAGGTCGCGGTTGCGCCACAGGCTGATGAACGCCTCCTGGGTGGCGTCGGCGGCCAGGCCCCGGTCGTCGAGGATGCGCAGGGCGAGCCAGAAGACCGCGTTGCGGTGGCGGTCGTACAGGGCCTCGAACGCGCGCGGATCGTTGCCCTGTACGCGGAGCATCAGGGTCTCGTCCGCCTGCTCGTTGGGGTTGCTCACTGCTTGCGTCCTCTGCTCCTCGTTACGCCGTAAGAGTAGTCGGTCGGCGGCGGTGCTCGCCGAGGGGCGCGCCCGACGTTTGGACGGCCGGCGAGCGGGCACTCCAGACGCATGACCTCATCGCTAACCGACGTTCCGCAGATCCCGCTTCGCGGCGGAGTCGAGATCCCCCAGCTCGGCTTCGGCGTCTTCCAGGTGGCGCCCGACGACACGGTCGAGGTCGTCACCCGGGCTCTCCTCGCCGGCTACCGCCACATCGACACGGCGGCCGCCTACGGCAACGAGGCCGGCGTCGGTCAGGCGATCCACGCCGCCGGCCTCGAGCGGGGCGAGGTGTTCGTCACGACGAAGTGCGCCAACGACGACCAGGGCTACGAGCAGGCCAAGCACGCCTTCAAGGCGAGCCTCGACCGGCTCGGCTTCGACTACATCGACCTCTACCTGATCCACTGGCCGGTGCCCGCGCACGACCGCTACGTCGAGACGTGGAAGGCGTTCATCGAGCTGCAGGAGCAGGGAGTGGTCCGGGCGATCGGCGTCTCGAACTTCAATCCGCCCCATCTCGAGCGGCTGACCGCCGAGACCGGCGTCACGCCGGCGGTCAACCAGGTCGAGCTCCACCCGCGACTTCAGCAGGCCGGGCTGCGCCGCGTGCACGAGGAGACCGGAATCGTCACCGAGGCGTGGAGCCCGCTCTCCCAGGGACGCGTCCTCGACGATCCCGCGATCACGGCGATTGCCGACGCCCACGGCAAGACCGCGGCCCAGGTGGTGATCCGCTGGCATCTGCAGGTTGGCAACGTGGTGATCCCCAAGTCGGTCACCCCGGAGCGGATCGAGGCCAACTTCGACGTCTTCGACTTCCACCTCAGCCCGACCGAGCGCGAGGCGATCGAGGCCCTCGACGCCGGCGAGCGGCATGGGCCCGACCCCGAGACCTTCGTGCGGCCCTGAACGAGCGCACTAGTAGTCTGGCGGCGGTGGAGGACGCCCCGGCCCCGCGCGAGAAGTGGAATCGCCGCTACGCGGAGCCGGGGTTCAGCCCCTTCCCGGACGGGCCGGCCGCCTGGCTGGTCGAGAACGCCGACCTCCTCGGCGACGGGGCCCGGGCGCAGGGCGGGGTGCGGCGAGCGCTCGACGTGGCCTGCGGCGACGGGCGCAACAGCCGCTATCTCGCCGAGCGGGGCTTTGCCGTCGAGGCGATCGACGTCTCCGACGTGGCCATCACCGCGCTCGGTGCCGCGGCCGCCGAGCAGGGCCTGGCCGTCGAGGCGCTCGTCGTCGACCTCGAGGCCGAGCCCCTCCCGGCCGGCCCCTACGACGTGATCGTCAACCTCAACTTCCTCCAGCGCGACCTCTTCCCGGGGCTCGCCGCCCGCCTGCGCCCGGGCGGCCTTCTCGTCCTCGAGACGTTCGCCGAGGCCCACGTCCGCGAGCTCGGCCACCGCTTGGACCCCCGCTTCGTGCTCGGGCCCAACGAGCTCGTCGGCGCCTTCCCCGGACTCCTGGTCCGCCACTACCGCGAGGGCGTGGTCGCGCGCGGCGGCCGCGCGCGCGGTTTGGCCAGCCTCGTCGCCCAGCGGCCGCCCGACGCCTGACCCGCGCCGGGGGCCCCGGCCGGGCGAGCCCGGGATCCGCCGCCCGGGCGAGCCCGGGATCCGCCGCCCGGGCGAGGCCGGGATCCGCCGGCCAGGCGAGCCCGGGATCCGCCGGCCAGGCGGTACGGTTCCGCCATGGTCGTGATCATGGAGCCCGGCGCCCCGAGCGCCCTCATCGAGGCGGTGACCGTCCGGATCGCCGACCTCGGCCTGGTCGCCCAGACCACCGTCGGCGTGACGCAGACGATCGTCGCCGCGCTCGGCGACACCGCCGGGCGCGAGGAGCTCGACGCCGAGCTCGCCGAGCTCCCCGGCGTCGAGCGGGTGGTGCGGATCAGCCGGCCGTACAAGCTCTCCTCGATCGAGGCGACGATGCACGAGCCGACGACGCTCGAGATCGGCGGCCGCGAGATCGGCCCGAGCACGTTCTGCATGATCGCCGGGCCGTGCACGGTCGAGTCCAGCGCGCAGACCTTCGCCGTCGCCCGGAGCGTCGCCGCCGGCGGAGCCTCGATGCTCCGCGGCGGCGCCTTCAAGCCCCGCACCTCGCCGTTCGCCTTCCAGGGGCTCGGCCGGGAGGCGCTCGAGATCCTCTCGGAGGCCCGCGAGCTGACCGGGCTGCCGATCGTCTCCGAGCTGCTGGACATCACCCAGGCCGAGCTCTTCCGCGACCACGTCGACGTAATCCAGATCGGTGCGCGCAACATGCAGAACTACACCCTGCTGCGCGAGATCGGCCAGATGGGCATGCCGGTCGTCCTCAAGCGCGGTCTCTCGGCGACGATCGACGAGCTGCTCCAGGCCGCCGACTACCTCCTGCGCGGCACCGACCAGGTGATCCTCTGCGAGCGGGGCATCCGGACCTTCGAGACGGCGACCCGCTTCACGCTCGACCTCTCGGCCATCCCGGCGCTGCGCCAGCGGACCCACCTGCCGGTCATCGTCGACCCGTCGCACGCCTCCGGCGACCGGCGTCTCGTCGGCCCGCTCGCGGCGGCGGCGGCTGCGGTCGGGGCCGACGGGCTCCTGGTCGAGGTCCACGACGACCCGACCCACGCCCACTGTGACGGCCCCCAGCAGCTGGCCACGGCGGACTTCGCGGAGTTCGCCGGGCGGGTCGCCGCCCACGCGGCCCTGGCCGGCCGCACGCTCGCCTGAGCCGGCCCGGCCGGCCGCACGCTCGCCTGAGCCGGCCCGGTCGGGGCGCGGGCCCGCCCGAGCCGCCCCCGGGCGAGACACGCCCGGCCGCGAGCGCCCGCCCCGCCGGTCAGTCGCCTCCGGCGGCCCGCAGGGCGCTCAGCAGCCAGCCCCAGGCAGGGGCGCTGCTCGGCCGCGGGGGCCAGCCGTTGATCGTGCCGAGGAGCTCCCAATAGCGCTCGACGCGCCGGTCGGAGAAGTCCTCGATCGTCTGGATGAGCCAGCCGCGGATGGCATCGTCGTCGGGTCGCCCGTAGGCCTCGGCGAGGACGGCGAGGAGCTCCTCGAGCACCGGCCCGGCCTCCGGCGAGGCCGGGTCGAGGCCGGCGGCGGCCGCCCCGCCGGCCCGCTCGACGACCGCCGCGTTGATCGCCTGGGGCGCCGGGTCGGTCGGCGCCGCGGCGCGATCGCCCCTAGGCTCGGCTCGGTCGGCCGCGCCGTGCTCGGCCATCCCGCGGACCCGCCGGCGGAAGTCGTCGTCGCGGACGAGCTCGGCGAGCTCGATCCAGGCGTCGACCTGGGCGGGGGTCGGGTCGGCGGGGAGCGCCGGGCGGGTCCCGCGCATCCGCGCGACGATCCCCGGGTCGACGTCGAGGCCGTCGAAGACGTGGTCGAGGAACTCGTCGACGATACGTTGGCGCTCCTCGCCAGACAGCCGGGCGAGCTTGTTCATAAGCTTCATCTCCTCAGGGTCGGGTTGGCGCTGGACGACCGCCGCGAGGACGCTGCGGCGCAGCTGCAGCACACGAATCTGGGCGTCGAGCGCTTCCGCGTGGGTCGCGGCCACCTCGGCCGGCGTCAGCTCGCGGGCGAGGACGCGCCGGGTGGCGGCCAGGTCGATGCCGAGCTCGCGCAGGGTGCCCACGAGCTCGAGCCGGGCTAGGGCGGTCTCGTCGTAGAGGCGGTAGCCGGCGTCGGTACGACCGGCCGGCGGGACGAGCCCGGCGTCCGAGTAGAACCGGATCCTCCGCACGCTCACGCCGCTCAGGCGTGCGAGCTCGCCGATCGTCCGCAGTGGCTGGTTGGCGGTCATCGGGCCATCTTCCGGTCTCCACCGACTGGAGAGTCAAGCGTTGGTCAGAATGACACCGCTGCCCTCGTAGTCCAACGGATAAGACGGCCGCCTCCTAAGCGGCAGATCCAGGTTCGATTCCTGGCGGGGGCGTCAGGCCGGGCGCGTGCGCGTCACGGGGAGCGCGTGCGCGTCAAAGGGAGCGCGTGCGCGTCGGGCGGAGCGCGTGCGCGTCGGGCGGAGCGCGTGCGCGTCAGGGGGAGCGCGTGCGCGTCAGGCGGGGCGGTGGGGGTAGATGTCGTCGATCGTGGTGAGCGCGACGTACGGCGCCCCGGCCGCCGCCTCGATCGCCGCGCCGCCGCCGGCCAGGCGGTCGAGCACGCTGACCACGCCGCAGATCTCGCGTCCGGCCGACTGGAGCGCGTCGATGGCGGCGAGCGTCGAGCCGCCGGTGGTGACGACGTCCTCGACGACCAGGCAGCGGTCGGCGTCCGACAGGGGCGGTCCCTCGATCCGGCGCTGAAGGCCGTGGGCCTTGGTCTCCTTGCGGATGAAGAAGGCCGTGCAGGGGGCCCCGGCGGCGAGCGCCGCGCAGGCCACGGGATCGGCGCCCATCGTCAGCCCGCCGACCGCGGTGGCCTGCCAGCGGGCGACCAGCTCGGCGACGAGCTCGCCGAGGGCGGCGAAGCCGGCCGGTCGGAGGATCGCCCGCTTGGCGTCGACGTAATAGGAGGCGGTCTGCCCGCTGGTCAGGACAACCTCGCCGATGACGAGGGCGTGCTCGCGCAGTTCGCCGATCAGTCGGTCGCGGGCGGTCATCGGCGGCGGGGATCCTACTCGCACATCCGTCGATCCCCGGTCGGCGTCCTCGCCTGCGCGCGCCGCGCTGCCGTTGCCGCTCCCAAGATGCTCGCCGCCCTCCTGCGCACCGTCGCCGTCCTCGCCTCGCTGGTGCTCCTGGCGAGCTTTTCGCTGTTCGCCCTCGACCAGGCTGGCGGCGCCTCCCAGCAGGCGCAGGCCGAAATCGGCTTCTCGGGGGCGCAGACGGTCGGCCCGGCGCTCCGCGGGGCCGGGGCCGAGACCGGGGTGCGCGCGGTGCTCGACGACACCGACCGGGCCCTCCTGCGCCCGGTTCATTCGCTCGCTCCCGGGCATCCGGGCTCCTGGGGTGCGCGCGGCTTCGAGCTCGCCTTCGGGCTGCTCTTCTACGGCCTCGGCCTCGGGATCATCGCTCGCGGGGCCGGGCTCGCCCGCCGGCGCGCTCCGGCGCCCGTCGGGCACTTCTGAGCCGCGCCGGCTACGGCCCGGCGTTGCTGCGCACGCGGTGGCTGCCGCCCCCGGTGCGGTAGTAGACGTCGACCGGGTAGCCGAACCTCGCCCAGGCGTACACGCCGGCGGCGTCGGGGATGGGGATGCGCAGGCAGCCGTGCGAGGCCGGGTAGATGGGGACGTCGAAGTAGCCGTGGATCGCGTAGCCGCCGATGAAGTAGTTGGCGTCGACCATTCCCTTGTCGTTGGTGCCGATCGTCTTCAGGTAGATGCTGAAGTTGCCGATCACCGTCGGCGTCGACGGCTTGCCCGAGCTCATCTCGAAGATCTGGCGCACCCGGCCGCTCGAGAGCACCTCGGCCAGCACCTGGTGGGTCAGGTCGCCCTCGAAGTGCGGCCCCTGACCCGGATAGCGGACGTGGAAGGCGCCCGACCCGGCGGCCAGCCGCTGGAAGACGACAGCGTTGGCCTGGTCGGTCCGCGCCAGGCCGGTGAGCTTGCGGAAGGCGATCACCGCGCGCGCCGTGGCGTCGTCGTAGCGCCCGGAGCGGGGGACCGCGTAATGGAGGGCGGCGAGCTCCTGCTGGAGCAGCCGGGCGGCGGCCCCGGTCTGGCCGAAGCGCACCGTGGGGCGCACCACCGCCACCGACCGCGCCGGCAGGTCGAGGCCGGACTGGAGCGGCGTGGCCGGGTGTGACACGCGCACGGCGACGATCGCCGGCCGTCCCCCCACGCCGATCAGCACCACGAAGCGGCCGTTGCCGTTGCCCGCGCTCACCACCGACGCCTGGCGCGCTTGGAGCTCGGTGCCAAAGCGTAAGGTCCGGACGACCACGACCTGGCCGTCGACGTAGGGCCGCACCGTGCCGACGACGCGGAGCTGTCCCTCCGAGATGATCGTCGCCACCGGGAGCCCCGACTGGTTGGTCAGGGTGGCGCTGATCGCAATCGGAGCGGGCCCCGCGCCGCTCGCCGACGGCGCCGCGACGTCCGCCGCGGCGACCGACGGCGCGACGGCGGCCGCGGCGAGCGGCATCAGCAGGAGGCGAGCGATCCGGCCCAAGGCGACGAGACTATTGCGCCGGAGCGAGCCGTGCAACGGCGGCGAGCACGAGCGCGGCGGCGGTCAGCGCCGCGGCGACCAGGATCGCGACCTGCCACCACCACCAATGCTCGGTCAGCCCGACCGCGACGGAGTTGTTGACCGCGTGGAGGGCGATGCACGGGTACAGAGAGGCGGTCCGCCAGTAGATGATGCAGAGGACGAAGCCGAAGAAGGCCAGCGGCACCAGGTAGCTCGGGGGCGCCGAGCCGAAGTGGATGGCGCCGAAGACGATTCCGGTTATCGTGGCGGCCAGCCACGGCCCGCAGCGGGTGCGCACGGCGGTGAAGAAGAAGCCGCGGAAGAAGAACTCCTCGCAGATCGGGGCGATCACGCAGGTCAGCAGGCACACGCCGGCCAGCGCCAGCGCCCCGTTGTTGGCCCCGAGCTGGTCGACGACCTTCTCCTTCTCGGTGATGTGGAGCGCCTTGACCCAGGCCGTCGAGAAGATGTAGAAGGCGAGGTAGCCGAGGGCGAGCGCGCCGGCGGCCCGCCCCACCGCGGTGCTCCGCAGGCCGAACTGGGCCGGCCGCGGCCGGGCGATCTGCGCGGCGAAGAAGAGCGCGCTGGCCACGAAGGCGACGTCCTGGAGGATCGTCGAGATCAGGCTGACGACCGGGGGCGGGTGGGTCAGGCTGGCCCCGGCGATCGCCGCCACGGCGGCCACGACGAGGCCGCCGGCGAGCGCGCCGCCGAAGCCGGCGACCAGGGCGACGGGTGCCAGCACCGCCGGCCACGGGCGCGCCGGGGCGAGCTGGGGCGCGACCTGGGGGGCGACGGCCATGCGGTGAGGTTAGGGATCCAGCAGCTCGGCGAGGCTCGAGATCGTCCGCACGTCAGCGGGCGGCGACGCCCCTCCGGGGGCGAGCAGGCCCCCCGGGCCCGCGGGCGCCCGCGCGAGGAGGACCGCCTCGATGCCGGCCGCCCGGGCGCCGACGATGTCCTCCTCGTAGCTGTCGCCGACGTGGAGCGCGCGGTCGGCGGGAACGCCGGCCAACGCGAGCCCGGCCGCGAAGATCGCGCCCGCCGGCTTGGCCGCGCCGATCGCCGCCGAGCAGACGACGCCGTCGATGAGCGGGGCGAGCCCGGCCTGGGCAAGCGCGTCGTGGAGTGAGATGTCCCAGTTGCTGACGACGACCAGGCGCGCGCCGCCGGCGCGCAGCCGGCCCAGGACGTCCGCGACCTCGGGGTAGGCGGCGAAGGCCAGCGCGTCGACCAGGGCCCGCGTCAGCTCCCGACGGTCGAGTCCGGCGACCGCCTCGCCGAGCTCGCACGCGACCACCGCGGCGCAGGCGTCGCGCAGCCGGGCCAGGGCGGCTGCGTCGCCCGCCGCCTGGCAGTGGGTCCGGTAGTAGGCCATCTCGGCCCGGAGCGCCCGCACGACGTCGTCCTGGGCGACGACGACGCCGTGGCGCTCGGCCAGGAGACGCTGCAGCGGCCCCCACGGCGGCTCGATGCCGACCAGCGTGCCGAGGGCGTCGAGGAGGATCGCCCGGGCCGGTGCCGCCGAGCTCACGCGATCCAGTGCCAGGTGGCAAAGAGCCCGGCGCAGAGCGCGAGCGAGCCGGCGCTCGCGCCGAGCAGCGGCGCGCGCAGCCGCGGGCGCCGGGCGAGCCAGAGGCCGCCCGCCATCTGCAGCGGGAAGAGGACGACGAGGAAGCGGGGCAGCGAGGTCAGCGGCTGTGGGGTGACCGGGTAGGAGATGGCCAGGGCGATGGCGGCCGCGGCGTAGGCGCCGTAGGCGAGCGGCAGCCGGCGCAGCGCCCCGGCCAGCGGCGCGAGCGCGGCGAGCAGGAAGGCGAAGAGCATCACGTTGTGCTCGGCGGCGACGATCGGGTCGCCGCCGGCCGGCGCAAAGTAGATCGTCCGGGTCTGTCCGGAGAGGAGCTGCCGGACGCCGCCGAGCGCCGCCTGGGCGCCTTGGCGGACGCCCTCGATCGGGCCCGTGAAGTGGCGAAACCACGCCTGCTGGGCGGTGAACGGGGCGAGCGGGTCGAGACCGATCGCCCACAGCCAGCCGAGGTAGGCCGCGAGGCCGAGCGGGATCGCCGCCAGCCATAGGGCGTCCCGCCGCCGCGGGCGCGGTAGCTCTGCCGCCGCGAGCGCCCGGCCCGGCCGCCGCCCGCGGGGCCACCCGCGCCGCTGCTCGATAAGGAGCAGGGCCAGGGCGCCGACGAGCAGCACGCCCTGCGAGCGGGTCGCCGCCGCCAGCGCTCCCAGGCCCGCCGCCCGCGCCCACCGGCCCTGGCGCGCGGCGAGGAAGGCGCCCACCGAGAGCGCGAGATAGAGCGACTCGCTGTACACCGCGGTGAAGAAGAACGCCATCGGGCCGAGCGCGGTGGCCAGCACCGCGAGGCGGGGCGCGTCGGGGTGCTCGCCGCCGAGCTCGAGGTCGGTCAGGCGCCAGAGCAGGCGCAGGGCGACCAGCAGCGACACGAGCGAGACGACGACCCCGCCGACGAGCACGCCGGGGCCGGCGGCTCCGACCAGCGCGACGAGCAGCGGGTAGAGCGGGAAGAACGCCGCTTCCGTCCCCGGGTGGTAGCCGTCGCGCGCGATCGTCAGGTACCAGACTGAGTCCCAGCGGGCGAACGGCGCCGTCAGGGCGTCTCGCGCTGCGCCGAGGTGGTCGACCAGGCCGGCGGGGTCGAAGCCACCGTGGGGGACCGGGCCGAAGGCGAGGTAGGCGCCGAGGCCGGCGGCGAGGACGATGGCGAGGGTCAGGGCGACGCCGGTCGCGGCGGCCCGCAGCGCCGGGTCGTCGCGGAGCGCCGTGGCCGCCGGGGCGCAGGGCGGCGTGGCCGGCGCCCCGGCCAGGGTGGTCGTCCGGGCGTCCATCGGGGCAGCCGATGATCGCAGCCGCGGCCGCGGCCGACGCCGCTCCGGGGGCCCGGCGAAAGGGATGGCCCCGGCGCGAGCGAATCAGCCTGTGTGCGAGAATCCGGCCACCACCGCGCCGCACCGCGGTTCCAGGAGCGCTGTGAGCCCAAGCGATGACTGCCCGTGAACGACAGCGCCGGCGCCGGCGCCACAGCAGCGACCCAGCCCGGCTGCTGCTGATCGGGCTCGGCGTCATCTTCGGATCGGGCGTGGTGGCCCTGGGTATCGTCGTCGGCTACGTCGTCTCGATCGCCAACAGCGTCCCGGCCCTGAGCACGCTGACGCCGGTCAACAACGGCGCCAACTCGTCGGTCTACGCGGGCGACGGCACGCAGCTCGGCGTGATCCTCTCCGACAAGCTCCGCTCGCCGATCCCCTCGGCGCAGATCCCCGCCATCCTCAAGGAGGCCACGGTGGCGATCGAGGACCAGCGCTTCTACAAGCACAGCGGCGTCGACTTCCAGGGGATCATCCGCGCCGCGGCGACCGACGTCAGCTCGGGCAAGGCGCTCCAGGGCGGCTCGACGCTGACCATGCAGCTGGTCCACAACCTCTACATCAGCAACGCCCAGCGGTCGCTGAAGTTCAAGATCCGCGAGGCGGTGCTCGCCCAGCAGCTCGAGAAGGCGCACCCCAAGGACTGGATCCTCACCGACTACCTCAACACCGTCCCCTACGGCGCCGTCGGCGGCCAGAACGCGCTCGGGGTGCAGGCGGCGGCGCGGATCTTCTTCAACCGGACGGCGGGTCAGCTGACCCTGCCCCAGGCGGCGCTGCTCGCCGGCCTGCCCCAGGCGCCGAGCCTCTACAACCCGTTCAACGACCCCGCCAGCGCGATGAAGCGGCGCAACCAGGTGCTCGACAAGATGGCGCAGCTCGGCTACATCACCGGCGTCCAGGCGGTCGACGCCGAGTCCTCCCCGCTCGGGGCCCAGCACGGCACCTACTACACCACGCACCGCGAGCCCTTCTTCTTCGACTACGTGCGCCAAGAGCTGATCGCGCGCTATGGGGCCAACACCGTCCTCCAGGGCGGCCTGCGCATCTACACGACGCTCGACCTCAACCTCCAGAACGCGGCGCGGGCGTCGATCCAGCGAATCCTCGGCCAGCAGGGCGACCCCGCCTCGGCGATCGTCTCGATCGATCCCCGCACCGGCTACATCAAGGCGATGGCCGAGTCGCCGCGCTACGACCACTCGCAGTTCAACCTCGCCGCCCAGGGCCACCGTCAGCCGGGCTCGACGTTCAAGACGGTGGTCCTGATGACCGGGCTGCGCCGCGGCGTCGACCCCAACTCGACGACCTACACCTCGATGCCGCTCGACTTCAGGGACCCGATCTGGGGTCCGATCAAGGTGCAGACCTACTCGAACACCTATTCCGGCACCGAGAACATCGTCCAGGCGACGCTCCAGTCCGACAACACGATCTACCAGCAGTTCGACCTCGACCTCGGCCCGCGCAACGTCAGGCAGACGGCGATCGACATGGGCGTCCAGTCGCCGCTCGAGGGTCTCCCGGCCGAGGGGCTCGGCGGCCTGAAGGTCGGCGTGACGCCGCTCGAGATGGCCGACGCCTACGCCACGATCGCCTCCGGCGGCTTTCGCAACACCCCGATCGCGGTGACCAAGGTCGTCTTCCCCGACGGCCACGTCGACGACCTCGCGGCCCCCCAGCGCGTGCGGGCCTTCTCCGACGGGGTCACCGCCGCGGCGACCGAGATCCTCCACCAGAACGTCCTCTCGGGCACCGGCGTCGCCGCCAACTACGGTTGCCCGGCGGCCGGCAAGACGGGCACCACCGACAACTTCACCGACGCCTGGTTCGACGGCTTCACGCCGCACCTGTCGAGCGTCGTCTGGGTCGGCTACCCGCAGGGCAAGATCCCGATGACCAGCGTCCACGGGATCGCGGTCGCCGGCGGCACCTTCCCGGCGCAGATCTGGCACGACTACATGCAGGTCGCCACCAAGGGCGACTGCACCGACTTCGCCAAGCCGACGACGCCGATCCACTACCAGTCCTTCACCGGCCGCTACCTGAGCGGCTCGGGCGGGTCGTTGAGCGGCTCCCAGCAGAACTACAACACGACCACGACGCAGAGCGGACCGACGCTGACGGTCCCGTCCAACCCGGGCGGCGTCCCGGCGCCGGGCACGGTCAACGCGCCGACGACCACGACGCCGAAGCTGATCGTCCCCCAGCACCAGAACCTCCCGCCGGCGGCGACGGTGACGCCGGCGGCGCCCACGGGGGGCGCCGGGGCGCCCGGCGGGGTGGCCGCGCCCACCCACTGACCCGGCCGCGGCGGCCCCGGGGCGGGAACCGCCCGGCTGCGTGCCGGCTTGCTACCGTGAGCAGCGACAGGGCGCCAGACGCGGCGCCCGCGACCCGGTGCCCCGCGAGGGGCGTGCGAGGATCCCACCGTGGCGAAGGAAGACAAGGTCGAGTTCGAGGGCGAGGTCATCGAGGCCCTGCCGAACGCGATGTTCCGCGTGAAGCTCGACAACGACCACGTGGTCCTCGGCCATGTCGCCGGCAAGATGCGCCGCTTTCGCATCCGGATCCTCCCGGGCGACCGCGTCCGCTGCGAGCTGTCGCCCTACGACCTCGACCGGGCGCGGATCGTCTACCGCCACCGCTGAACCCGGCGGGCGCCGGGCGTCGGCCGCGGGGTGGGTGAGGGCACGGACGAGCACGGCCTGATCGAGGCGATCGCCGCCGCGCTCGAGCCGCGCGGCGAGCGGGTGAGGCGCTGGATCGGCGACGACGCCGCCGTCGTGCGAGCGCGGCCGTTCGCCGTCGTCTCGGTCGACACGATGGTCGAGGGCGTCCACTTCCGGCTCGACCGGAGCAGCCCCGAGGAGGTCGGCCACCGGGCTCTGGCCGGGGCGCTCTCCGACCTGGCGGCGATGGGCGCCGCCCCCGGCGAGGCGTACGTCTCGCTCGCCGCCGGCGGGAGGCTGGGCGCCGAGGGCGCGCTCGAGCTGATGCGGGGCGCCGAGCGGCTGGCCGCCGCGACGGGGACGACGATCGCCGGCGGCGACGTCGTTGCCTCGCCGACGCCGATCGTCTCGGTCACGGTCGTCGGGTGGGCCGACGACGAGGCGGAGCTCGTCGGCCGCGACGGCGCGCGCGCCGGCGACCTCGTCGGGGTGACCGGCGAGCTGGGCGGCGCCGCGGCGGGGCTGGCCGTCCTCGAGGGCCGTGCCGACGGAGGCCCCCACGCCGCCGCCCTGCTCGCTCGCCACCGGCGCCCGATCCCCCGGCTCGCCTGGGGCCGCGCGCTCGGCCGGCTCGGCGCCCACGCGCTGATCGACCTCTCCGACGGCCTGGCCGGCGACGCCGCCCAGGTCGGGCGGCGCAGCGGCGTGGTGCTCGAGATCGACCTCGCCACTCTGCCGCTGGCTGCCGGCGTCGCCGAGGTCGCCGCCCGGCTCGGCAGGGACCCGGCGGCGCTGGCCGCGGCCGGCGGCGAGGACTACGAGCTCTGCGTCTGCGTGGCCGCCGCCGACCGCCTCCGCGCCGAGCGCGCCGTGCCCGCGCTCACGTGGGTCGGGCACGTCGCCGCGGCGGGCGCGGATCGCCCGGCCGGGGCCTGCCTGACCGGCCCGAGCGGGACGCTGGCCGCGGTCGGCTTCGAGCATCGCCTGGGGCCTCCAACCCGAGCAGGCGACGCCCGGCCGGGTGGGCGATGATCGCGGCGGCCACCGCCGTGGCGTCGACCCTGTAGCGACCGTGTTCGACCTGGGCTCGGAGGCGTCGTAGGCGCATGCTCTGAGCGTCATCGGCGCGCGGGCTCGCGCCTTCGCGCGGCGGCCGCGAGTCTCGGCCTTTCGCCGAGTGTGGGGCTGCTTCACCGGCGCAGGGCCGAGTCGGTCCCCCCCAGCGAGCCCGGGCCGGCATAGCTGACCGGCCCGCGGACGGTGACCTGCGGCTCGGCTCCGATCCGGTCGCGGTCGCGCGCCGCGACGATCGTCAGCGCGGCGACCAGGCAGCCGGCGGCGAGGCTCCAGAGCGCCAGCGAGAGCAGGCCGATGTGCCCGCCGGCCACCAGCAGCAGGCCGCTCCAGGCCAGGGCGAGCGGCCCGAGGCCGAGGCGCGCGCAGTAGAAGGCAGTCAGGGCGACCAGCGGCAGCAGCGCCGCCGCGACGACGGCGACCGCGGCGGCGCGCGGGGGCGCCGGGTCGAGCGTGGTGGCCAGCAGCCAGAGATGGAGGGGCAGGATTCCGAGCAGGGCGGCGTAGGGATCCGACAGCCAGGCGAGGCCGACGATCGTGCAGGCGGTGAGGATCAGCGCCGCCGCCGCCCCGCCGCTGCCCGGTGACGCGCCGGCGCCCAGGCGGCGCCACAGCGCCGAGCGCGCCAGCCAGCCGAGGCCGAAGACGAGCACCACGGCGACCAGGGCGATCCGGCCGGCGGTGCCGAGCGGGAGCTGGCTGGCGGTGACCGGGCCGGTCGGCGCGGCCGCGAGCAGGCCGCTGCGGCCGAGCAGGACGGCGAACAGGCCGGCCAGAGCGAAGGGCGCCGCCGCCACCGCGAGCCAGGGAAACCACGACGCCACGGGCTCGCGTCGGCGGCGCATGCGAGCGAGCACGTCGACTCCGGTCACGAGCGCCGGGAGGGTCAGCAGCAGCGCGAGGAGGCGGATCCCCCAGGCCGGGAGGACCTGCGATGCGACCAGGATGTCGCGCGTCGGGGCCCCGACGTCGGGGCCGGTGTCGAGCGCGTTGATTGCGCGCAGGACGCCCCGCCCGAAGTCCTGGAAGCGCTGCTGGGACACGGCGTCACCGGGCTGCGGACCGACCTCGCCGCTCTGCTGGATCAGCACCGCCGGCAGTCCGGCGGCGCCGAGCGGGCCCTGCTCGCCGACGCTCAGCGGAAAGGCCAGCCGGACCAGCTGGTCGCTCAGCGCGGTTCCCCCGGGGCTGCGGCCGAACTGGGTCTGGAGCGCCGACTCGACGGTTCGGCGCAGGCGGATCGGCGCAATCTGAGCGCCGTTTGACCAAGGGACCACGTAGGGGCGCCGTGACCGCCTCCCGGCGATGTCGCCGAGGACGATCACCGCGTCGACCGGGTCGGCCAGGTGGCGGACGAGGTCGGCCGTTCCGGCGGCGCCGCCGCTGCCGCCGCTGGTCGAGACGAGCGTGAGGGTGCGCTGGGTCACCCGGTTGTAGAAGAGGTTGGCCAGCTCGAGCAGCGCCGCCGTGCCCGAGAGCTCGGCCTGCGAGCCGGGGACGCGGGCGTCGCGGTGGGCCACGATCACGATGGACCCGCCGGCCCGGCCCTGGCGGCGGCCGATCACCGTCTCGAGGCTCCGCCGGCCGGCCACCGTGTCGCCGGTGAAGGTCGTGGTCGTGGTCGTGAAGCCGGCGTCGGTGAAGGCGGCGGCCAGCTTGCCCGCCAGCCGCCGGTCGCCCGGCGACCCCGGCTGGCGCGCGGGGTAGGCCTTCTCGAGGGCGGTGAGCGTGTTGATCGCGGCGCCGCCGTCGAAGGCGTCGGGGGCGAGCGTCGAGGTGAACGGGCGAGGCCGCGCGGTCAGCGAGAAGGCGACGAAGATCAGGACGAGGGCGAAGGGCAGGAACGCCATTCGATAGAGGCGCAGATCGACCACGACCGCAGCGTAGTGATCGTGGCCGGCGGCAACGCCGGCCCGATCTGCAACCGTTCACCGGGTGATCGAGCGCCCTCCGCGGATCCTCCTCGTCGACGACGAGCAGTCGATCCTCACGCTGCTGTCCTACCCGTTGCGCAAGGACGGCTACGAGGTCGTCCCCGCCGTCGACGGGGCCGACGCCCTGGCGCGGTTCGGCGAGAGCGACTTCGACCTCGTGGTGCTCGACGTGATGATGCCGCGCGTCGACGGGCTCGAGGCGTGCCGGAGGCTGCGGGCGATCAGCCCGGTGCCGATCATCATGCTGACCGCGAAGTCCGAGGAGATCGACAAGGTGCTGGGCCTCGAGCTCGGGGCCGACGACTACATCACCAAGCCGTTCTCGATGCGGGAGTTCCGCAGCCGTGTCAAGGCCGCCCTGCGGCGGGCGTCGCTGAGCGCCCAGCCCGTCGAGCCGGTCGGCGGCGAGCAGACGCTGGGGGCCGGCGAGCTGGCCCTCGACGCCGCCAAGCGCTCGGTGCGGGTGCGCGGCGAGCCGGTCCAGACGACCTATGTCGAGTTCGAGATCCTCGCCGCCATGCTGGGCGAGGCGGGCCGGGTGTTCACCCGCGAGGCGCTGCTCGAGCACGTCTGGGGGGACTCCGACTACCGCGACCCGCGCACGATCGACGTCCACATCCGCCACCTGCGCGAGAAGCTCGAGCGCGACCCCAAGGAGCCCGAGTACCTCTTCACGGTGCGGGGGGTCGGCTACCGCTTCCGCGACGACGCCGAGCGCTGAGGGAGCGGTGATGGCCGGCGCCGGGCTCGAGCGGTCGGGGCGCGGCGCGCCTCCCGGCCGCGCACGGGAGGCGATCGGGCGGGTGCGCCCGCGGGTGGCCAAATCGATCCGCAACCGCCTGGCGCTCTTCTTCTTCGTCATCACCCTGGTGGCGATCGCCGGCGTCTACTTCTACGTGACGCCGTCGCTGGAGACGAGCCTGCGCCGCCAGAAGCTCGCCGCACTCCAGGCCGAGGCGGCGGCCGCCCTGCCGCCGCTGGCGCGGACGGTCGGCACGACGGTGGACGAGGCCGGGGTCGACCGGGCGGTGCGCGACGCCGCCGATCGGGCCGGAGCTCACCTGACCCTGCTCGGGATCAGCTCGGGGTCGGCGGGCGTCTATGCGTACCCGATCTCCGAGTCGGGCGCCGCCGTCGACCGGGCCTCGCCCGACCGGCTGCCGCTGGTCATGCGCGCGGCCGCGCGCGGCCGGGCGGTCAGCGGCAAGGTCTCCGACGGCAGCGACGGGACCGGGGCCGTGGCGCTGCCGATCTTCTTTGCCGGCCGGGTCGTCCGGGTCGCGCTGTTCAGCGTGCCCCTGGGCGACGTGCAGACGACGGTGGCCCTGATCCGACGCAAGGTGCTGATCGCCGGCCTCGCCGCGCTGGGCTTCGCGCTGCTGGCCGGGACGATGGTCGCCCGTGCCCTCAGCCTGCGCGTGAAGCGGCTCGAGCGGGCCGCGCGGCGGGTCGCCGGCGGCGACTTCAGCGGTCGCTTCCGCGTCGACTCGAGCGACGAGCTCGGCCAGCTCGCGGCGGCGCTCGACGAGATGCAGCAGCAGCTGCAGGAGCTCGACACGGCGCGCAAGCGCTTCATCGCCACCGCCTCCCACGAGCTGCGGACGCCGATCTTCTCGCTCGGCGGGTTCCTCGAGCTGATCCAGGACGAGGAGCTCGACGAGGAGACGCGGCGCCAGTTCGTCGGCCAGGTCCGCGAGCAGGTCGCTCGCCTGGGCAAGCTCGCGACCGGGCTGCTCGACCTCTCGCGGCTGGAGGCCGGGTCGGTCGAGCTCGACCCCTCGCCCACCGACCTCGGCGTGCTCGCCCGGGCGGTCACGTCGGAGTTCATCCCGGCGCTCCACCAGCACGACTCGCGGCTCGAGCTGCGCCTGGCGCGCGACCCCGTCCGAGCCACCTGCGATCCCGACCGGGTGGCCCAGGTCCTGCGCATCCTCATCGACAACGCGATCCTCCACACCCCCTCGGGTACGTCGATCGTCGTCACCGCCGCCCGCGGGACCAACGGGGCGGGAGCGAGCCTGGCCGTGATGGACCGGGGTCCCGGGATCCCCGCCGGCTCGGCCGACCGGATCTTTGACCCGTTCTTCACCTCCGACGGCGTCCAGGGCTCGGGGCTCGGCCTGGCCATCGCCCGGGAGCTCGCCGAGCGGATGCGCGCCCGCCTCGAAGTCGAATCCCGCCCCGGGGCGACGACGTTCGCGCTGCGCCTGCCCGGGTAGCCGGGCATCTTCGGCGGGGCATCCGCGGGCGGCGAGCAGACGCTATCGTCGGCCCGGTGAGCGAGGCCCAGGAGAATCGGCTGGTCCTCGTCTCCAACCGCGGCCCGGTCACCTTCGAGGCCGACGGCCGCGTGCAGCGTGGGGGCGGAGGCCTCGTCACCGCGCTCACCGGCCTGGCCTCGCACCGCGCGGCGGTGTGGATCGCCTCGGCGATGACCGAGCACGACGTCGCCGCCTCGCGCGAGCACGGCGGCGGGCCGTTCACCGTCCGCTCGCCGGCCGGGGGGACCTACCTCGTGCGCTTCGTCGAGTCCGACCCCGACGCCTACGACGCGTTCTACAACGTCTTCGCCAACCCGATGCTCTGGTTCATCCAGCACTACCTGTGGGACCTCTCGAACGCGCCGGACGTGCGGCGCAACGAGATCGACGCCTTCGAGCTCGGCTACAACGTGGTCAACCAGGACCTGGCCCGGGCGGTCATCGAGGAGATCGAGGGCGTCGAGGAGCCGATGGTCATGGTCCACGACTACCAGCTCTACACGCTGCCCGCAATGGTTCGCGAGGCCCGACCGGATGCGTTCCTGCACCACTTCGTCCACATCCCCTGGACCCAGTCGGACTCCTGGCGGGTGCTGCCCCGGCGGATCCGCGAGGCGATCTACTCGGGCCTGCTGGCCAACGACATCATCGGCTTCCACACGCGCTCCTACCGGCGCAACTTCCTCCAGTGCTGCCGCGACCTGATGGACCTCGAGGTCGACTTCGAGCGGGGGATCGTGTTCTGGGAGGACCGCGAGGTGTGGGTGCGCGCCTACCCGCTGCCGATCGACGCGGCGGCCACGCGGGCGGCGGCGTCCAGCGACCGGGTGGGTGAGTTCGAGGCCACGCTCGCCGCCCGCCGCCGCGAGTACCTCATGCTCCGGGTCGACCGGGCCGACCTGTCGAAGAACGTCCTGCGCGGATTCACCGCGTTCGACCTCTTCCTCGAGCAGCACCCCGAGTTCGTCGAGAAGATCACCTTCATCGCCCAGCTGATGCCGTCGCGGACCGACGTGCCCGAATACGCCGAGTACCTCGAGCGCATCGAGGCCGTCGTCGCCGTCGTCAACCACCGCCACGGGACGCCCGATTGGATGCCGATCCAGCTCAAGCTCCGCGACGAGCTGGAGGAGGCGCTGGCCTCCTACAAGCACTACGACGTGCTGCTGGTCAACGCGATGTTCGACGGGATGAACCTCGTGGCCAAGGAGGGGCCGCTCCTCAACGAGCAGGGCGGCGTTTCGATCCTCTCGGAGAACACCGGGGCCCACGAGGAGCTCGGGGAGTACGCGCTGTCGGTCAACCCCTTCGACATCCAGGAGCTGGCCGACTCGATCCACGCCGCGCTGACGATGCCCGCGCAGGAGCGGGGGGAGCGCCTGGCCGGGCTCAAGGCGATCGTGACCGCGCGCGACCCCGGGGACTGGATCGACGACCAGCTGGCCGACATCCGCGCCAAGGGGCGGGCCGTCTAGCCCGGCGGCCGCGGGCCGGGGGCGTCGGCGGCGCCCGATCCGGGTAGGCCCCGGCAATGACGACCACCGAACATACGCCGCTCGAGGAGACGGCACCGTACGCCGGCCACTCGCCGCAGCAGGAGCGCCCGCTCGAGGGCTACGCCCTCCTCATCGGGACCTTCACGCTCCTGGCCGGAGCGTTCGCCGCCTGGTTTCGCACCTCCGAGCGGGAGCTCCCGGATCGGATCGCCGGGACCGATCTGGCGCTGATCGCCGTGGCCACCCAGACGACTTCGCGGATCCTCACCAAGTCGCGGGCGATGAGCGCGCTGCGGGCCCCGTTCACGAGCTTCCAGGGCGATTCCGGACCGGGCGAGGTCGACGAGGCCGCGCGCGGCCGGGGCCTGCGCCGGGCCGTCGGCGAGCTGATGGTCTGCCCCCATTGCCTGGGGATGTGGATCGCCACCGCGTTCACCGCCGGGCTCCTCGTCGTGCCGCGCCCGACGCGGTGGATCGCCACCGTGTTCACCGCGCTGTTCGGCTCCGAGGTGCTCCAGATCGCCTACAAGAAGGCGTGTGACAGCATCTGAGCCGGCCGGTGGGGCGGGGCCCGCTGTTATAGTCCCGCGTCGCTTGTCCGCCGAGGCCCCGACATACGACCTGATGCTGCTGCTCGACCTCGCCGCGACCGACGAGACGCGGGCCAAGATCGTCGCCGACACCAAGCGGGCGATCGAGGCCGGCGGCACGCTGATCGGCCACCACGAGTGGGGACAGCGGGCGCTCGCCTACGAGATCGAGCACCGCGCGGCGGCCGAGTACCACCTGATCCAGTTCCATACCCGCCCGGAGCTGCTTGCGACACTCGGGCACACGCTGCGGATCACCGACGGCGTGGTTCGCCACCGCTTCATCAAGCTGGCGCCGGGCACCCCGTCCCCGCCGCGCCCGCCGGCCGCCGACGCCGGAGCCCCCTCGGCTCCGTCGCGCTCGTCGGCCGCGCCCGCCTAGCGCGACCCACCGAGCCTGCGGTTTTCCGCAAAACGCGGAGCTCCTCGGCGGTGACCGCCGGGCGCGGCTCTACAGTGGTGGCAGACCCCAGAGAAGCGTTTCCGCTCGCCCCGCTCGAGGGGCCGAGCCCGAAAGGAGCACCGTGGCTGCCAGCAACCTCAACGTCGTCGTGATCACCGGAAACCTCACCTCCGACCCCGAGCTGCGCTCGCTGCCGAGCGGCACGTCGGTCTGCAAGCTCCGCGTCGCCGTCAACACCCGTCGCAAGAACGGGTCGACCGGCGAGTGGGAGGACAAGCCCAACTTCTTCGACGTCACCGTGTGGGGCGCCCAGGGCGAGAACTGCGCCCGCTTCCTCAGCAAGGGCCGCCCGGTCGGCGTGCAGGGACGGCTCGAATGGCGCGAGTGGGAGAGCCAGGAAGGGCACAAGCGCCAGGCAGTCGATATCATTGCCGATTCCGTCCAATTCCTGGGCGGTCGCGACGACGCTGCCCAGGGCAACGGCTTCGCGACAGCCGGGGTCGGAGCCGGCGCCCGGAGCGACGTCCCGGTCGACGAGCGGGACTTCCAAACCGCTCCGAGCAGCGTCGGCGTCGGAGACGACGATATTCCGTTCTAGAGACTGCGAAGGTTCAGATGGCAAAGCAGCGTGGTGGACGGGCCAAGCCGGCCCGCAGGCGTGACAAGAAGGGCGGTCCCGGCAGCGGGCGGCGCAAGCCGTGCAACCACTGCAAGGACAAGATCGAGCAGGTCGACTACAAGGACGTCGTGGCCCTGCGCAAGTTCATTTCCGAGAAGGGGAAGATCCGCTCGCGCCGCATCACCGGGGCCTGCCGCCGCCACCAGAGTCAGATCGCCCGCGCCGTGAAGCGCGCCCGTGAGCTCGCCCTGCTGCCCTACGTCAACGAAGGCGCCAACGAGGCTCCCGAGCGCGGCGGTCGCCGCGATCGCGGCGACCGCTGATGCCCCAGGCGATCCTCCTCGCCGACGTCGACTCGCTCGGCGAGCGAGGCCAGGTGATCGAGGTGTCCAAGGGCTACCTGCGCAACTTCCTGATCCCGCGCAAGCTCGCTCAGCCGGCCACCGCCGGTTCGATCGCCGCGGCCAAGCAGCGCGCCGCCTCGGTCGAGCGCGCCCAGCGCGAGGCGATCGAGCGGGCCGGCGAGCACGCCGCGCTGCTCTCCAAGACGGTGCTGACGATCGCCCAGCAGGCCGGCGACGACGGCCGGCTGTTCGGGTCGGTCACCACCCAGGACATCGCCGACGCCGTCCGCGAGGCCCGCGGGCTGAAGCTCGACAAGCGCAAGGTCCACCTCGAGGAGCCGATCAAGAACGTCGGCACCTACATGGTGGTGGTCGAGGTCGCCGACGACGTGACGGCCACGATCAAGACGATCGTCACCGGCACCCGCTAACCGCGCTCGAGCGCGGCGATCGCTCGGACGAAGACCGCGGTCCGGACGGCGCCGAGGCGCCCGGCGGGCAGCTCGACGACGAAGGCGGTGCTCCCGGGCAGGTGCGCGTTCTGCCAGCGGGTGGCCGAGCCGGGGTAGGGGGACAGGCGGACGAGGCGCATGCCGACGGCGCGGGCGAAGCGCCGCTCGATCCGCGCGTCGCCGCCGGACGCGTCGACCAGGTCGAGGTGCTGGTGAAACCAGATCGTGACCGTCGGGCGCAGGCGGAGGATCAGCCGCCGCGCGGCGCGCGTCTCGGGCTCTGAGAGCGCACGCGGTCCCGGGTAGTAGACGTCGCCGGGGGCGCCGGCGGCGGTGAAGCCGACGGGGAAGTTGCGGTTGAGGTCGACGCCGCGGGCGTTCTGGCGGGTGCCGGCCCGCCGCCCGTCGGGGTTGAGTGCGTTGACGACGGCGAGCTCGGCGCCCGCGGCCACCGGGCGGGGGCGGAGCGCGCGCGTCACCTCGAGCCCGGCCGGCTCGTCGCCGTGGATCAGGCCGATGACGAGCAGGCGCCGCGCGGCGGCCGGGTCCCCGCGGTTCCAGGCCACGAGCGGCCGCCCTCGAACCGAGGCTCCGAAGACGATCCGCCCGAGCGCGGCGGCGACGGCCGGCGCGTGCCCCGCGCGGCGGGGCTGCGGCCGCGCCCCGGCGCCGCCGCACCCCAGCGCCACGGCAGCGACCACCCCGGGGAGGAGAGCCCGGGCGAGCGTCTCAGGCCGAGCGGCTCGCGGGCTGCCGGCTCGGCGCCACGCGGGCCCTGCGGGGGCGGCCGTGGAGCCGCCGCGCCTGCGGGAAGGTCAAGAGGCGCCGCTCGTCCTCGTCCCACAGCTTGAGCCGGACCGCTCGCAGGCCGTCGAGGATCGTGAGCGTGGGGACGTCGTGGAAGACCGGGTTCTCGTCGTGGGCCCGCTGGAGGTTGTAGTTGGGGATGCGGGCGTTGAGGTGGTGGACGTGGTGGACGCCGATGTTGCCGGTGAAGAACTGGAGCACCTTGGGCAGCTTCAGGTGCGAGCTCCCGCGCAGGGCGGCGTCGGCGTAACTCCAGTCGTCGGCGCTCTGCCAGTAGGTGTCCTCGAACTGGTGCTGGACGTAGAAGAGCCAGATCCCGACCGAGCCGCCGATCATGAACACCGGCAACTGGACGAGGAGGAACGCCTGCCAGCCGGCCACCCAGCAGATCGCGCCGATCACCACCGCGAGCGCGAGGTCGGTCCCGATCACGCTGCGCCGGATGCGGGGACGGGCCGAGCGGGAAACGACGCGGGGGGTGAGCAGCAGGGTGACGATCGGGCCGAGTCCGAACATCACGAAGGGATTGCGAAACAGGCGATAGCCGAGGCGCCGCCGGGAGGAGAGCCGGTAGTACTCGGCGACGGTCAGCGTCTGGACGTCGCCGACGCCGCGGCGGTCGAGGTCGCCGGCGGTCGCGTGGTGGACGGCGTGGTCGTGGCGCCACCAGAGGTAGGGCATGTAGACGAGCATGCCGGCCACCGCCCCGACCCAGGCGTTGGCGCGCCGGGACGGAAGGAACGATCCGTGGCCGCAGTCGTGGAAGACGATGAAGGTCCGCACCGCGAACCCGGCGGCGGGCACCGCGAGCGTGAGCACGAGCACGTAGGAGACCTGGAGGCAGGCGTACATCAGCGCGCAGAGGCCGACGTAGGGGACCAGCGAGGCGGCGATGTCGAGGACGGCGCGCCCGACGTCCGGCTGGGCGTAGGGAGCCAGCGTCTGCTTGGCGGGCATGCGTGCGGCAGCGCGGGGGGAGCACGGGGGGGCGGCGAGGGGGGACGGGGACGCGTCGGTGGGAGGCATGACTCCCTTTCTCGGTCTCGGGCTCGAGCCCGTCAGACTGAGCCGATCCCAATGGGCTGCCGGGGAGCCTACCGGCCGAGCGTCGGGCGGGGCGTGAAGATGGAGGGCAGGGGGCGGCGCGCGGTCAACGATGCGGCGGTGCCGGGCCGGCGTCGCGGGCGGCCCGGCAGTGCCGCGGTCGGGCTAGCGGAGCTCGCCGGCCGGGGCCGGCTTCTCGAGCCCCGGGGCAGGAGCCTCGTGGCTCGATTCCAGAGAGCCCTTGAATTCCTTGATGCCGCTGCCCAGCGAGCGACCGAGCTCGGGGAGCCGTCGGGCACCGAAGATGAGCAGGATGATCAGGCCGAGAACAGCTATGTGGAGTGGATTGGATAGTCCCATTTGATGGTGTATACGGCCGTCCCCGCCGGAGGGATCAACCACAGAGGGTGAAGACGATCTTGCCGAAGATCTCGCCGCCGGCCATCGCCTCGAAGCCGCGCCGCGCCTCGGCGAGGGGGATCTCCGAGTGGATCGCCGGGCGGACTCCCTTCGCGGTGCAGAAGGCGAGCAGGCGCTCGAGCTCCTCGCGGGTGCCCATCGTCGAGCCGACGACCGAGAGCTGGAGGAAGAACAGCCGCCGGAGCTCGGCCGGCGGGTCGGCGCCGCTCGTCGCGCCGGAGATGACGACGGTGCCGCCGGGCTTCAGCGACTTGATCGAGTGGCTCCAGGTCGCCGCCCCGACGGTCTCCATCACGGCGTCGACGCGCTCGGGCAGCCGCTCGCCGGGTGGGAAGACCGCGTCGGCACCGAGCTCGAGGGCCTGGGCACGCTTCTCCTCGCTGCGGCTCGTGGCCCAAACCCGCACGCCGGCGGCGCTGGCCAGCGCGATCACCGCGGTGGCAACGCCACCGCCGGCGCCCTGGACGAGAATCGTGGCGCCGGGCGGGACGCGGCCGCGGGCGAAGAGCATCCGGTAGGCGGTCAGCCACGCCGTCGGTAGGCAGGCGGCCTCGGCGAAGGAGAGGGCAGCGGGCTTGGGGATCAGGTTGCGCCGGGGCACGGCGACGCGCTCGGCGAACGTCCCGGGGTGGCGCTCGGAGAGGATCGAGCGACGGGGGTCGAGCGTCTCGTCACCCTGCCAGACGGGGTCGGTGACGACCGGGTAGACGACGACCTCGCGGCCGTCCTCGTCGACGCCGGCGGCGTCGCAGCCGAGGATCCGCGGCAGCTGTTCCGCGGCTAGGCCGACGCCGCGCAGCGACCAGAGGTCGTGGTGGTTGAGCGAGGTCGCGCGGACGCTCACCGTCGTCCAGTCCGCGGGCATCGCGGGCTCGGGCTGGTCGCCCTGCTCGAGGCCGCCGAGCGGGTCGTCGGGGTCGATGCGGGCGGCGTAGACGGCGAACATCGGCGGGGCCGGGAGCGTCGCCTAGCGGATGAACACCGGCGTCCCGAGCGGGACGCGCGGGTAGAGCGCGATCACGTCGCTCGGGAGCATGCGGATGCATCCGTGGGAGGCGGCCGAGCCGATCGAGAACGGCTCGTTGGTCCCGTGGATGCCGATGCCCCCGCCGAGCCCGAGCCAGCGCGCGACGAGCGGGTCGTTGGGACCGGGCGGAATCGTCTGGCCGGCGAGGGCCCCGGCCCAGGCGCTGTTGGGCACGTGCCAGGACGGGTTGACCTCGCGCTCCTGGACGTGGTAGAGCCCAGACGGCGTCTCGAGGCCGGCCCGGCCGACGGCGATCCCGTAGCTGCGGACCATGACCAGGCGCTTGAACAGGCGTAGACGGAAGTGGCCGCGGTCGATGGTCAGCACCGTCGGATAGGCGCCGGGAAGCCGGCGCAGGCCGATCTGCGGCCTGGTGCGGGTGAGGCGCAGATGGAAGATCCGCGGGGCGCCGGGCGTGTCGAGCGCCTGGTCGATCTGCGCGGCGACGGGGGCCTCGTCGAGGCGGAAGCCGTCGCGCCCGGGGAGGCGGTAGATGCGCAGCAGGGTGATCTTGACCTGGGCGTCCCGCGCGGGGCGGGCGACGGTGGCGCCGATCCGGGCGACGAAGGCGCGCACGGCGAGATGGGCATGGCTGAGGGCGAGCGGGACCGGCCCGGTCGTCGTGGCGTAGAGGGCGCGCTTGGCCGTGCGCACCGCGTCGAGGGTCTCGGCCGCCTGGGCCGCGGTGAGCTGGAAGCGGCGCCCGCCGGCCCCGACGATCACGTCGCCCTGGAGCGTCGGCGCGATGACCTGCTGGATCTTGGCCGCGGCGGCGTCGACGGTCAGCCCGGAGAGGTCGACGCCGCCGGCGCTGACCCCGGCGTTGATCGACGTGCCCTGCGCTGCCGCTGTGGCTGGGAGGCCGCAGAGGGCGAGGGTGAGGAGCAGTAACTTCGGCGCGTGGCGCATCGGCGAAGGGTAGAGGGCCGGACCCGACTCGGCCGGGGTGGAAGGATTCCTGCGCCGGGCGGCCGCGCTCTGTGGCATGCTCGCCGAGTGCGGGCGGCTCCCCTACCGGCGGCGGCGCGCGGTCGCCGAACGCTCTACCTGACGCTGGTCCTCGTGGTGGTCGGGGTCGTCGTCTGGGCGGCGCGCTCGGGCGCCGCCGATCAGCACGGCGTCGTCGTGGCGCGCTTTGCGATCGCCAGTCGCCTGGTCCAACGCTCGCTGCCGGTGAACGCCGCCGTCCCGCCGGGTGCGGTGCCCGGCGGCCGCCCGCTTCTCGTCTTCCTCCACGGCAAGGGCGCCGATGGGCAGGACGCCAACCTCTCCGCGGAGCTCTTCGCCGAGCTCGCGCGGCTCGGCCCGCGGGCGCCGGTCGTCGTCTTCCCCAACGGCGGCGGGGACTCCTACTGGCACGACAGGGCGAGCGGGGCCTGGGGCGCCTACGTCATCCGCGAGGTGATCCCCGACGCGATACGCCGCTTCGGGACCGATCCCCGGCGCGTGGCGATCGGCGGGATCTCGATGGGCGGGTTCGGCGCCCTCGACGTCGCGCGCCTCCATCCCGGCCGCTTCTGCGCCGTGGGCGCCCACTCGGCGGCGCTGTGGACGCAAGGGGCCGACACCGCTCCGGGGGCCTTCGACGGGGCGAGCGACTTCGCCCACCACGACGTGATCGCCGCCGCGGCGCGGACCAATGCCTACCGCGGCGTCCCGATGTGGATCGACGTGGGCACCTTCGATCCCTTCCGGGCGGCCGACACTCAGCTGGCCGGGACGCTTCGCCGGCGGGGCGTCGCGCTGAGCTTCCACGTCTGGGCCGGCGGGCACGAGGGCGCCTACTGGCGCCGCCACGTCGCCGCGTACCTCGGCTTCTACGCCGCCGCCCTGGCCCGGTGCCACTGAAGAAGGGCGCGCGATCGGTCATGTCCGCGGCGGTGCCGTCCGCGCCTTTGTCTACCGTGACTCCATGCTGATCCGCGAGTTCACCCCCGGTCTCGAGCTCGACCAGGTCCTGCTCGTACGCGACGTCGCTCCCCACGCCAAGCGCGACGGGAGCGACTTCCTCAAGTTGACGCTCGGCGACCGCAGCGGCCAGGTCCAGGCGATGGTCTGGGACGGCGTCGCCGAGGCGACGGTCCTGGCCCTCCCCGGCGAGCCGGTCCGGGTGATCGGCCGCTTCACGATCCACTCGACCTCGGGGCCCCAGATCAACCTCCGGGCGCTCCGGGCGCCGCGCCCGGGAACCTTCGACTACGAGGACCTCCTCGACGGACCGGCGCGGACGGCCGACCAGATGGAGGCCGAGGTCCGCGACCTGGTGGCGACGATCCAGAACCGCCACCTGAGGATGCTCCTCGAGCGGCTGCTCGGCGAGCGCTCCGCGGTCTGGGCCGCCTATCGCGCGGCTCCGGCGGCCAAGCACTACCACCAGGCCTACCGCCACGGGCTGCTCGAGCACTGCCTGTCGGTCGCCCAGGCGGTCAGCGCGATCTCGGCGACGTTCCCCGGCATCGATCGCGACGTCGCGGTGACCGGAGCCCTGCTCCACGACATCGGCAAGCTCGAGGCCTACGCGACCAAGGATCACGCCATCGCCATGACCGACGACGGTCGGCTTCAGGGCGAGATCCCGCTCGGCTACTACCGGGTGCGCCGGGCGATCGAGGACCTCGACGGCTTCCCGGCCGACCTCGAGCAGGCCCTGCTCCACATCATCCTCAGCCACCACGGCTCGCTCGAGCACGGGAGCCCGGTCGTGCCGTGCACGCGGGAGGCGACGCTCGTCCACATGATCGACAACCTCGGCGGCCGGCTCGGCAGCTTCGACCGGATCGAGAAGCAGCTGGCCGATCATCAGCGGTGGTCGAGCTTCGACCGCGCGCTCGGGGTCGGGGCGTTCTTCGGGGCGCGCGCGGCGCCGGGGCGGGAGGAGGAGCGCGAAGCCGCCTGACCCCACGCGGCCAAGGGCCGATAAATCTCCCCAAATACGGGCCGTTCCTGCGGACGCGACGCCGACGGGCTCTATCGTTGGCGGCCGATGGCCAAGGACACCGAGAAGCTGATCCGCCAGCTCTCCCTGATCTCATACCTGATGGCCGAGCGCCGCCCGGTCACCGCGCTCGACATCAAGCGCGACGTCGAGGGCTACAGCGGGATGAACGAGGACGCCTTCGCCCGTCGCTTCTACGCCGACCGCTCCGAGCTCGAGTCGCTGCGCATCCCGCTGACCGTCGAGAAGCCGGTCGACGGAGTGGCCGAGCAGGAGAACTACTCGCTGCGGCCGGAGAACTTCCATCTCCCGGCCATCGCCTTCACCGACGCCGAGCTCGCCGCCCTGGCCACCGCCCTGTCGCTGCTCGACGGCGAGTTCGCCTACGCCGAGCCGCTCCGGCTCGCCCTCCAGCAGATCACATGGGGCCGGCCGAGCCCGCTCGCCGCGCCCGAGCAGCAGGGGGTCGCGCTCGGCATCACGGCGTCGGCCGGCGGCCATGACCTCTCGCAGCGGCTGGTCAAGATCGAGACGGCGATCTTCCGCCACAAGACGGTCGCGTTCGACTACTACACGATGGAGCGCGACGAGGTCGGTTCGCGGCGGGTCGACCCCTATCACCTGCTCTACCGGGGCGGCCAGTTCTACCTGCTCGGGCTCGCCCACGAGCGCGGCGCCCTGCGCGTCTTCCGGCTCTCGCGGATCCGCGGGAAGGTCGCCTACGCGACCAAGGCCGAGCGCGACTTCAAGCGCCCGACGGATTTCGATCCCCGGGCCTACGCCAACCGCGCCGAGTGGCAGTCGGGGGACCCGATCGGGCGGGCGGAGATCCTCATCGCCGAGCGCGTCGCCTGGCAGGTCGAGCGTCACTTCGGCCGCTACGGCGAGATCCTCCCGGCGCCCGACGGAGCCACCGGCGACCGGGTCTTCGTGACCGAGTACGGGAGCGCGCGCCAGCTCTTGGCCTGGGTGCTCGGCCTCGGCGAGCACGCGCGCGTGCTCGGCCCGCCCGAGCTCGCCGGCGAGCTCCGCCGCCGCGTCGAGCTCCTGATCGCCCGCCACCTCCCCGACGCCGGGCCGCCGACGAGCGCCGCCGCGCTGGCGCGGGCGCCGGCCGCCGTCCCGGGCGAGAACGGCGACGCCCCGGCCTCCCGCAACGGCGAGGTCCGGGCCGACGCCGCGATCCGGCCCGAGCGCTTCGCCCGCCTGGTCACGCTCGCCTCGATCCTCATCCAGGCGGGGCGCGCCGAGCAGAAGCTCGAGGTCGCAGAGCTCTGCCAACGCCTCCAGATCACCGAGGCCGAGCTCCGCGAGGACGTCAGCGTCCTCAACGTCGTCAACTTCGGCGGCGGCTCCTACGTCCTCTACGCCGAGGTCTCAGACCTCGACGGGACGATCGAGGTCGACCCCGAGCCCTACAGCGACAACTTCGCCCGCCCGGCCCGGCTCCTCCCGGTCGAGGCCAAGGCGCTCGTCGCGGCGATCGACCTGATCGGCGAGCACATCCCCGAGGGCTCGCTGACCAGCGCCCGCGAGAAGATCGTCGCCGCCCTCGGCGAGGACCCGATGGAGCAGGGCCTCCAGGTCGCCGAGTCGGTCGGCGACGACTCCCGCGTCGCGCGGGTCGTCTCCCAGGCCATCGCCGGTCACCAGATCCTCGAACTCGACTACTACAAGGAGAACGAGGACGAGTTCTCCCACCGCACGGTCGAGCCCTACGCCCTGATGAACGGGCGCGAGGGCTGGTATGTGGCCACCTACGACCCGGGCAAGCAGGCGATGCGCCATTTCCGCCTCGACCGGATCAAGCGCGCCGTGGTGACCGGCGACCATTTCGAGCCGCGCCCGGAGGTCAACCCCTCGGCCGACGTCGATGGCTGGCCGCGGACCGGGACCGTCCCGGCCTCGGCCACGGCGCGGGTCTGGATCTCGCCCGAGCGGGCGCGCTGGGCGCGCGAGCAGCGCAAGGTGGTCGAGCAGTACGCCGACGGCTCGATCACCGTCGAGCTCAGCTTCGCCGGCATCGACTGGCTCGTCCGCGAGGTGCTCAAGGAGGCCGGCGACGCCGCGGTGACCTCGCCGGCGCAGGCGCGCACGGCGGTGCTCGGCGCCGCCGAGCGCCTGCGTCGGGCCGCTGCGGGCTGATCGCGGCGACCGTCGGCGGTGGCGGCCGCAGTAGTCTGCGGCCGGCGATGAAGGGTCTGATTCTCTCCGGCGGCAAGGGGACGCGGCTGCGCCCGATCACCCACACGAGCGCCAAGCAGCTCGTGCCGGTGGCCAACAAGCCGGTGCTCTTCTACGGTATCGAGGCGATCGTCGCCGCCGGGATCGACGACATCGGGATCATCATCGCCCCCGAGACCGGCGCGGAGATCCGCGCCACCGTCGGCGACGGCGAGCGCTTCGGCGCGCGGATCACCTACATCCTCCAGGACGAACCGAGCGGCCTGGCCCATGCCGTCCTGACCGGAGAGCCCTTCCTCGGCGCCGACGCCTTCGTCATGTACCTGGGCGACAACCTCCTCCAGGGCGGGATCACCGAGCTGGTCGCGAGCTTCCGCGCCGACGAGCCCGACGCCCTGATCCTCCTCACCCCGGTCGACGATCCCGAGCACTACGGGGTCGCCGAGCTCGAGGACGGCCGCGTGGTGCGGCTGGTCGAGAAGCCGGCCGACCCGCAGAGCGATCTCGCCCTGGTCGGGGTGTACATGTTCACCGCGGCCGTCCACGACGCCGCCCGGGCGATCGCCCCGAGCGCGCGCGGAGAGCTCGAGATCACCGACGCCATCCAGTACCTCGTCGACGCCGGTGCCCGCGTCGAGCCCCACATCGTCCGCGGCTGGTGGAAGGACACCGGCCGCCTCGACGACATGCTCGAAGCCAACCGGCTGATCCTCGACACGATCGAGACGCGGGTCGACGGCGAGCTCGTCGACTCGCAGGTCGACGGCCGGGTGATCATCGAGGCCGGCGCCCGTCTCGAGCGCTCGACCGTCCGCGGGCCGGCGATCATCGGCGCCGGCGCCCGGCTGACCGACGCCTACGTCGGGCCGTATACGGCGATCGGCGAGCGCTGCGCGATCGACAGCGCCGAGGTCGAGCACTCGATCCTCCTCGCCGACTCCTCGGTCCGCGACCTCCACGGCCGGATGGAGTCCTCGCTGCTCGGCCGCAACGTCCGCATCGGCCGCGACCACCTCCAGCCCCGGGCCTACCGCTTCATGGTCGGCGACAACTCCGAGATCGCCATCCCCTGATGCGGCTGATGATCACGGGAGCGCGCGGGATGCTCGGCTGCGATGTCGTCCGGGCCGCCGCCGAGCGCGGGCACGACGTCGTCGCCTACGTTCGGGCCGCGCTCGACATCACCGACCGCGACGCCGTGGCGGCGGCGGTGGCCTACGCCCGGCCCGCCGCGGTGATCAACTGCGCGGCCTGGACCGACGTCGACGGCGCCGAGTCCGACGAGACGGCGGCGCTGGCCGTCAACGGCGCCGGTCCCGGGATCCTCGCCGCCGCGGCGGCGTCGGCCGGCTCCCAGCTCGTCCACGTTTCGAGCGACTACGTGTTCGACGGCCGGGCGTCCGCGCCGTACGTCGAGTCCGACCCGGTCGGCCCAGTCTCGGCCTACGGGCGCACCAAACTGGCTGGCGAGCAGGCGGTGCTCGAGGCCGGCGGCGGCCACGCCGTCGTGCGGAGCTCCTGGCTGTTCGGGGTCGACGGGCGCAACTTCGTGGCCACGATGCTCGGCTTGGCCGACAGCGGGCGCGAGGAGGTGGCGGTCGTCATCGATCAGGTCGGCTGTCCGACCTTCACCGGCCACCTCGCCCCGGCCCTGATCGAGCTGGCCGAAGGCGGCGCGGCTGGGATCCACCACATCGCCGGATCCGGGCACTGCTCCTGGCACGAGCTGGCAAACGAGACGTTCTGCCGGGCGGGCGTCGACGTCCGCGTACTGGTGGCCAAGAGCGAGGACATGCCCCGTGCGGCCCGACGGCCCTCCTGGAGCGTGCTCGGCAGCGAGCGCGCCGATCCGATCACTCTCGCTCCCTGGCGCGACGGGGTCGCCGCCTATCTCGAGCAGGTCGGCCGGATGCCCGCGCGATGAAGCTCCTCGTCTGCGGCGGCGCCGGCTTCATCGGGTCGAACTTCGTCCGCCTCCGGCTGCGCTCGACCGACGACGAGGTCGTCGTGCTCGACAAGCTGACCTACGCCGGCCGGCGCGAGAACTTCCACGACTTCGCCTCCGACCCCCGGTTCTCCTTCGTCCACGGGGCGATCGAGGACGCCGCGGCGGTCGACCGGGCGCTCGACGGCGTCGGGGCGATCGTCAACTTCGCCGCCGAGACCCACGTCGATCGCTCGATCGCCGAGCCCGACGCCTTCGTGCGTACCAACGGCCAGGGCACCTACACCCTGCTCGAGGCGGCCCGGCGTGGCGGGATGCGCTACCTCCAGGTCTCGACCGACGAGGTCTACGGGTCGATCGCCGAAGGCTCGTTCACCGAGCGCTCGCCGCTCGAGCCGTCCTCGCCCTACAGCGCGACCAAGGCCGGCGCCGACCTGCTCGTCGCCTCCTACCACCGGACCTACGGCGTCGAGACGGTGATCTGCCGGGGCTCCAACAACTACGGCCCCTACCAGTACCCGGAGAAGCTGATCCCGCTGATGGTGCTCAACGCCCTCGCCGGCGACCGCCTCCCCGTCTACGGCGACGGCCTCCAGGTCCGCAACTGGCTGTTCGTCGAGGACTTCGCCGCGGCGATCGGTCACGTGCTCGAGCGCGGCGCCCCCGGCGAGGCCTACAACGTCGGCGGCCCCGACGAGTGCACCAACCTCACCGTCGTGCGCCGGATCATCGACCTCTGCGACCGCGACGAGTCGCTGCTCGAGTACGTCACCGACCGCCCCGGCCATGACCGCCGCTACTCGCTCGGCTCCGAGAAGGTCCGCGCGCTCGGCTGGCAGGCGCAGACAGGCTTCGAGGCGGGGCTCGACCGAACCGTCGCCTGGTATCGCGACAACGCCTGGTGGTGGGAGCCGATTCGCTCGGGCGAGTACCGCGACTACTACGAGCGCCAGTACGGCTCGGCGCTCCGGCCCGAGACCTCCGCCTAGTTGGCTTGACCTGGCTTAGCTTGACTTAGCTTAGCTTGACTTAGCTGGACTTAGCTCTATTCTGGTCTGACTTAGCTTAGTCCGGGCTAGGCGAAGCTAGCCCCCCAGCGAGGCGACGCGCCAGCTGCCGTCGGCCAGGCGGATCAAGCTGAGCCTGTCGGTGTGGTCCTTGCCGTTGCTCGGGCTCACCACCTTCGCCTGGGCGCTGTTGCCGTTGACCGTCACGCTCTGCACCGTCACGTTGAACGTGTCGACGGTGTCGAGCTGCTTGGTTACCACGCTCGGGCAGCTCCCGCCCGCCTTCTTGAGCTGGTCGGTCACCGCCGGGGCGAAGATCTTCGTGCAGATCTTGCCGCTGTCCTTGCTGCTCGCCGCGCTGGCCAGCGCGTCGACCGCCGAGGCGACCTTGGCCTGCTCGCCGGAGAACTTGCCCGACGAGCTCGGGGCGGCGCCGCACCCGGCGAGCCCGCCTGCTAAGAGCAGGGCGATGACGGCGAAGCGACCGGACATGCCCGAGAGCCTACGCCAGACCGAGCTCGACCGGATCGAGGCGGCCGTCGTCGACTGCCGACGCTGCCCCCGCCTCGTCGCCTGGCGCGAGCAGGTCGCCCGCGAGCGCCGCGCCGCCTTTGCCGGCGAGGAGTACTGGGGGCGTCCGATCCCCGGCTTCGGCGATCCGGCCGCCCGGGTGCTGATCCTCGGCCTCGCCCCGGCCGCCCACGGCGCCAACCGCACCGGGCGCATCTTCACCGGCGACCGCTCGGGCGACTGGCTGTTCGCCGCGCTCGATCGAACCGGCTTCGCCAACCAGCCAACCTCCCGCGCCCGCGGCGACGGCCTGCGGCTGCGCGACTGCTGGATCACCGCCGCCGTCCGCTGCGCCCCCCCGGCCAACCGCCCGACGCCGGCCGAGCGCGACGCCTGCCTGCCGTGGACCGCCGCCGAGCTCGACCTGCTCGGCGAGGTGCGGGTGATCGTCTGCCTCGGAGCGTTCGCCTGGGACGCCGCCCTGCGGCTGCTCGCCCTCCGCGGCGACCCCCGGCCGCGCCCCCGGCCGCGCTTCGGGCACGGCGCGCGATACGGCCCCCTGCTCGGGTGCTACCACCCCAGCCAGCAGAACACCTTCACCGGGCGCCTGACCGAGGAGATGACCGACGCGATCCTCAGCGAGGCCCGCGCGCTCGCCGGTCTCCAGTGACGCCCCCCGCGCCCTCCAACCGGCCGGCCGGCACCCCTTACCGGGCGGCCGCGTCGTGACGCCCGCCGCGGCCTCCACCCGGCCGGCCGCCAGCCCTTACCGGGCGGCGCCGAGACGGTCGAGCAGCGAGTCCTGGTTGCGCGCGTAGGCGGCGGCCCCGTCGGCGTCGATGGCGACGATCCGCACCACCGGCAGATGGCCCATGGCCGGCGCGGCCAAGTCGAGGAGCGCGTCGCGGTAGGCGCGCTCGCGCTGGAGCCCGCCGAAGCCCCATCCCTTGGCCGGGAGGTTCTTCTGGAAGCGGTCCATCTTCTCGGCGTGCTCCCGGCACAGCTCGCGGTATTCGTCGAGGTCGAACCCCAGGGGGGTGTCCGGCGGGTAGGCGTCGAGCGTCTCGAGCCGGAACGAGGTGAAGTGCTCGGCCTCGTCGATCTCGATCATCGTGCCGCTGGGCTCGTGGAAGAGATCGAGGGGCAGGACGTAGGTCGCCCGGCACGCGGTGAGCACGTCGAGGTCGCCGCCGAGCCCGCGGTAGATCCCCTCGAGCGACTCGGCCGCCGCGCCCAACGCCTCGGGGGTGGTGCTCGCCGGAGGATCGGCCGCGACGTCGTCGAGCGTCAGGTGGCCCATCTCGGTCAACCAGTCGAACCGCGCCGACGTGCTGAGCGCGACGCCGTCCTGCGCCGCCGCCTCGGCGAACGCGAGATGAGAATCCCCGACCGGCATCTACCGCGACCTCTCGTTGCTCGACTCCATGGACACCAGGGTATAACGGTCGGCCACTACCCGGTAAACGTCCGCTGCGGGCCAGCGGATCATCGGCTGGGAACGGCCGCCCGGGTTATGGCGCGCACGCCGGCGGCCTCCGCTAGGCTGTGCGCGTCCGATCAGCCGAATCCTCCTTGCCGGGAGGATCGGGGGAACCAATTGGGTCGTCGCGAGGCGGCCCGGGGGCGAATCGCCGCGATCGCGGCGTAGCGCTGCTCTTTCTGCGCGAGCCCGTCAGCTAACCCCGTAGGCACCCCGAAAGAGAGGGTCGTCCGTGCGTTTGCGTTTGTGCCGCCTACTAGTAGCCCCGCTGGCGCTGTTGTTTCTCCTGCCCGCTTCCTCCGGCGCCCTGGCCGCCGCCGCCAAACGCGGGACCGCCCCCGCCAAGCGCGCCAACTGGAACCTCGGCGGGCGCCTCCCGCTCACGGCCGGCGTCAAGGGCCACGACGTCAAGATCCTCCAGGACTTCCTCAATCGCGCCGGCCAGCCGATCACGATCGACGGCGCCTTTGGCAACGCGACCAAGCGCGCGCTGACCGCCTTCGAGCGCCTCCAGCGCCTCCCGGCCGACGGCACGCTCACCGCCGATGACCTCAAGGTGCTGCGCAACGTCATCGTCCAGGGGAGCGCGATCGCCTCGGTGTCGAGCGTCACCGGCGGCGCCTCGATGCCCGCGCCGACCCCCCAGCAGATCACCCAGGTCGCGCCCGGCGTCAAGGCCACGGTCGGCCCCGGCGGCCTCGCCATCGCCCCGGCCGGCGCCCCGCCCGTCGTCCAGGCGATCATCGCCGCCGGCAACCGGATCGCCACCAAGCCCTACGTCTACGGCGGTGGCCACGGGACCTGGGAGGACACCGGCTACGACTGCTCGGGCTCGGTCTCCTACGCCCTCCACGGCGCCGGCCTGCTCGCCGCCTCGATGCCCTCGGGCGACTTCGAGGCCTGGGGATCGGCCGGCCCGGGCACCTGGGTGACGATCTACGCCAACGGCGGCCACATGTACATGGTCGTCGCCGGCCTGCGCTTCGACACGAGCGGGCAGCGGGGCGCCGGGACGCGCTGGCAGGCCGATCTGCGCTCGAACGACGGCTTCACCGTGCGCCACCCCACCGGCCTCTGACCCGGGCGGCGGCGCGGCCTGACCTGGCGGGCGGCGTCCGCTAACGTCGAATATCCGTGCCGCTCTCCGCCTTCACCCCGCTCGTCCGCGACTGGTTCGAGGGCGCCTTCGAGGCGCCGACCCCGGCCCAGGCCGAGGCCTGGCCGGCGATCGCCACCGGCGAGAACGTGCTGATCTGCGCGCCGACCGGGTCGGGCAAGACGCTGGCCGCCTTCCTCTGGGCCCTCGATCGCCTCGTCGCCGAGCGGGCGGCGGCCGGCCCCGACGCCCGGCACCAAACCCGGCTGATCTACGTCTCGCCGATGAAGGCGCTCTCCTACGACGTCGAGCGCAACCTCCGGGTCCCGCTCCGCGGCTTGAAGGCCGACATCCGCGTCGGGATCCGCACCGGCGACACGCCGGCGCGCGACCGGGCGGCGATGGTCCGTCATCCGCCGGACATCCTGATCACCACACCCGAGTCGCTCTACCTGATGCTCACCTCGCGCGCCCGGGAGATCCTCCGCCCGGCCGAGGCGATCATCCTCGACGAGATCCACGCCGTCGCCGCGACCAAGCGCGGCGCCCATCTCGCCCTCACGCTGGAGCGCCTCCAGGAGCTCTGCCCGCGCGAGCTCCAGCGGATCGGCCTCTCGGCCACCCAGAGCCCGCTCGAGGAGGTCGCCCGCTTCATGGTCGGCCCCCATCGCCGCGCCCGGATCATCGACATCGGCTCGAGCCGCCCGCTCGACCTGAAGATCCACGTCCCGGTCGAGTCGATGATCGAGGCCGGCGCCATGCCCGAGGGCCTCGACTCGCTGGACGGGCTCGGCGGCGCCGAGGCGACCCGCCGCTCGATCTGGCCGGCGATCTACCCCGAGCTGCTGCGCCTCGTCCGCGAGCACCGCTCGACGATCATCTTCGTCAACAGCCGCAGGGCGGCCGAGCGCCTAGCCCTCAGACTCAACGAGCTCGCCGCCGCCGACGGGGACTGCTCCGAGAAATCCACGGACGTTGCCGTGGCTGCGCCGCTCGCCCGCGCCCACCACGGCTCGCTCTCGCGCGAGGAGCGCACGACGATCGAGGAGCTGCTGAAGGCCGGCGAGCTGCCCTGCCTCGTCGCGACCTCCTCGCTCGAGCTCGGCATCGACATGGGCGCCGTCGACCTCGTGATCCAGGTCGAGTCGCCCAAGTCGGTCGCCCGCGGCCTCCAGCGGATCGGGCGCTCCGGGCATGGGGTGGGGGCTACGAGCAAGGGGCGGATCTATCCGAAGTTTCGCGCCGACCTGCTCGAATGCGCCGTGCTCACGAAGATGATGCGCGACGGCCGCATCGAGCCGACCGTCGTCCCGCGCAACGCCCTCGACGTCCTCGCCCAGCAGATCGTCGCGATCGCCGCCAGCGCCGAGCCGGCCTCCGCCGCCGAGGGCCCCCGGGGGCCTCAAGCGGGTGTCTCGGTCGACGACCTCCATGCGATGGTCACCCGCACGCACTCCTACTCGGAGCTCAGCCGGGAGCTCCTCGAGAACGTCCTCGACATGCTCGACGGCCGCTACCCCTCGAGCGAGTTTGCCGAGCTCCGCGCCCGGATCAACTGGGATCGGCTGGGCGGAACGATCACCGCCCGCAAGGGCGCCCGCGCGCTCGCGGTGACCAACGCCGGGACGATCCCCGACCGCGGCCTCTTCAGCGTCACCCTCCCCGACGGCCGGCGGGTCGGCGAGCTCGACGAGGAGATGGTCTACGAGGCCCGCCCCGGCCAGACCTTCCTGCTCGGGGCGAGCGCCTGGCGCATCGAGGAGATCGGCCGCGACCGCGTCATCGTCACCCCGGCCCCCGGGGCCCCCGGTGCGGTCCCCTTCTGGAAGGGCGACTCGATCGGCCGGCCGAAGGAGCTCGGCCAGGCGATCGGCGCCTTCAGCCGCTGGGCCGTCGACCAGGACTCCGCCACGCTCCAGCGCGACTATGACCTCGACGAGCTCGCCGCCGGCAACCTCCTCGACTTCCTCGCCGAGCAGCAGGCCGCCACCGGCGTCCTCCCCAGCGACCGGACGATCGTAATCGAGCGCTTCCGCGACGAGATCGGCGACTGGCGGATGTGCGTCCTCTCCCCCTACGGCGGGCGGATCCACGCCGCCTGGGGGCTCGCCCTCTCGGCGCGGATCCGCGAGCGGTACGGCCTCGAGTCGGACGCGATCTGGTCCGACGACGGGATAATCGTCCACCTCCCCGACGCCGACGAGCCGCCCGGTCCCGACCTCGTCCTCCCCGAGCCCGAGGACGTCGAGGAGGCGATCGTCGCCGAGCTCGGCGGATCGGCTCTGTTCGGCTCGCGCTTCCGCGAGAACGCCTCCCGCGCCCTGCTCATCCCCCGCGCCTACCCCGGCCGGCGCACCCCGCTCTGGCAGCAGCGGCTCAAAGCGCAGACCCTGCTCGAGGTCGCCCGCCGCTACCCGGACTTCCCGATCGTCCTCGAGACCTACCGCGAGTGCCTGCGCGACGTCCTCGACGTGCCCGGCCTCGAGGAGCTGCTCCGGGCGCTCCGCGGCCGCGAGATCTCGCTCGCCTGCGTCGAGACGCCGACCGCCTCGCCGTTCGCCTCATCGCTCCTCTTCGACTACGTGGCGAACTACATGTACGAGGGCGACACCCCGAACGCCGAGCGGCGGGCCGCGGCGCTGGCGCTCGACCGCGACCTCCTGCGCGAGCTGCTCGGCCAGGAGGAGCTCCGAGACCTGATCGACCCGGGCGCGCTCGCCGCCCTCGAGGACGACCTCCAGCGGCGCTCGCCGCGGTTTCAGGCCACCGGCCGCGACGAGCTCCACGACGTGCTCCGGGCGCTCGGCGACCTGCGCGAGGACGAGGTCTCCGACCGTGTGCTCGCCGGCCTCGACGCCCCGGCGATGCTCGCCGAGCTCGAGCGCGAGCGGCGCGCTGTGCGCCTGCGCCTCGCCCGCGAGCCCCGGTGGATCGCCGCCGAGCACTCCGGCCTCTACCGCGACGCCGTCGGGGCGGCGCCGCCGTCGGGCCTCCCCGACGCCTTCCTCGTCGACGTGCCCGACGGGCTGTCTGAGCTCTGCCGCCGCTACGCCCGCTGCCACGGGCCGTTCACCACCGGCGAGGTCGCCGCCCGCTACGGCCTCGACCCGGGCAGCGCGCTGCGCGAGCTCGAGGCGGCCGGCGATCTCGTCCGCGGCGAGCTGCGCCCCGGCGGGACCGAGCGCGAGTGGTGCTCGCCCGAGGTTCTCCGGCGCCTGCGCCGGGCCTCGCTGGCCGCCCTGCGGCGGGAGATCGAGCCCGCCGACCAGCGCGCGCTCGCCGCCTTCCTCCCGTCCTGGCAGGGCGTCGACCGCCACCAGGCGGCCGGGGCGGGGATCGCCCGCCTGCGCGAGACGCTGGTCGCCCTCCAGGGCCTCGCCCTGACCGCCGAGGTCTGGGAGCGCGACGTCCTGCCCCGTCGTCTGGGCGCCTACTCGCCGGCCTGGATCGACCAGCTCTGCGCCGCCGGCGAGCTCGTCTGGGTTGGCGCCGGGGCCCTCGGCCGACGCTCGGGGAGGGTCGCCCTCTACTTCCGCGAGGACGCCGCCGCGATCGGCCCGCCCCCCGGCGCCGACCGGGCGGCCGCGCCCGGCGAGCCCGCGCACGCGCTGGTCCTCGCCCGCCTGGGCGCCTCGCCCTGCTTCTTCACCGATCTGCTGGCCGAGATCAACCTCGCTCCGGCGGCCCTGGCCGAGGCGCTCTGGGACCTCGTCTGGGCGGGCCGGGCCACCAACGACGCCTGGGCGCCGCTCCGCGCCCCCCGCCTGACGCTGGCCCGAGCGGCGGGGCGGCCGCGGTCGGGGCGGCGCTTCGCGCCCGCGTCCCGGACGGCCTCGGGGCCGCAGGTGCAGGGGCGCTGGTCGTTGACCGCGCCGCTATTCACCCCGGCGCCGGACCCGGTGGCGCGCCGGCGCACGCTGGCCGAGCTTCTGCTCGAGCGCTACGGGATCCTCACCCGCGAGCTCGTCCTCGCCGAGGGGGTGACCGGCGGCTTCGCCGCCCTCTACGACTCCCTGGTCGCCCTCGAGACGCTCGGCGTCTGCCGGCGCGGCTACTTCATCGAGGGGCTCGGCGGGGCGCAGTTCGCCCTCCCCGGGGCGGTCGAGCGGCTGCGGGCCGAGCGCCGCCTCGAGCTCGCGCCGCCGCTCGTCCTCGCCGCCACCGATCCGGCCCAGCCCTACGGAGCCGCCCTGGCGTGGCCGCGGCGCGGCGAGGACGGCGAGCGCCGCCGGCCGGCCCGGGTGCCGGGCGCCCACGTGGTGCTCGTCGGGGCCGAGCTCGCCGTCTTCGTCGAGCAGGGCGGCCGCGGTCTGCAGACCTACGCCGAGGACCCGGGACCGGCGCTCGCTGCCCTGGCCGGCGCCGTGCGCGCCGGGCGGATCCGCAAGCTCGACCTCGAGCGCGTCGACGGGGCGGCGGTGATCGGCTCGCCGCTCGAGACGCTGCTGATCGAGCTCGGCTTCCGGGCCGGGCCGCGGCGTCTGACGCTGAGCGCCTGAGCGGTCCGCGTCGCCGCGGGGGCGTACCTTTACCGGGGGGCCGGGACGAGAAGCGACGACGACGATGCCCGAAGGCGACACCATCCACTACGCAGCCAACCGGATCCGCCCGGTCCTCCTGGACCGGGTGCCCGACCGGATCCTGACCCCGTCGCCGCGCAGCGGCGGCGAGCGCTGGCCCGCGCGGCTGGCCGGGCGGCGGGTGCGGTCGGTCGACGCCCACGGCAAGCACCTGTTCCTCCGCTTCGAGGACAGCCTGACGATCCACTCCCACCTGCGGATGACCGGTTCCTGGGCCGTCTACCGCGCCGGGCAGGCCTGGCGCCGGGCCGCCCGGCGGGCCTGGCTCGTCCTCGAGGCCGGCTCCGCCGTCGTCGTCCAGTTCGACGGCCCGGTGCTCGAGCTCGTCACCGACTCGCGGACCCGCTTCGACCAGCGCCTGGCCGGCCTCGGCCCCGACGTGCTCGGGGAGAGCTTCGACGAGCGGCGGTTCCTGGCCCGCCTGCGCGAGGACGACCCGACGCGGACGATCGGCGACGCCCTGCTCGACCAGCGGACGGTGGCCGGGATCGGCAACGTCTGGAAAGCCGAGTCGTGCTTCGCCGCCGCCGTCGACCCGTGGCGCCCGGTCGGGCGCACGAGCGACGACGAGGCGCGGGCGATCGTCGCGAGCGCCCGCGAGCGGATGGCGCGCTCGGCGCACGACGGCCATTTCGCCCGCCCCCGGGACGTCTACGGCCGCCGCGGCGAGGCCTGCGGCCGCTGCGGGGCGACGATCGAGGGCGCCGGCCAGGGCGAGGAGAACCGGATCACCTACTGGTGCCCGGGGTGCCAGTCGTGACCGGGCTGCTGCGGGTCGGCCACAAGGGGGCCGACGGGATCGTCGCCGGCAACACCCCGGCGAGCTTCGACGCCGCCCTCGACGCCGGGGTCGAGATGATCGAGTTCGACGTGCTGAGCGCCCGCCAGGACGGAAGCGGCGACCTGCTGGTGGCCCACGACTACTCCCGCGCCGACGGGGCGCCGACGCTCGGCGAGGCCCTCGACCACCTGCGGACCCCGCCGTTCGCCGACGTCCTCTTCGACGTCGACCTCAAGCTCCCGGGCTACGAGCTGCGGACGGTGCTGGCCCTGCGCGAGGCCGGCCTCCTCGGCCGGGCCCTGATCAGCTCGATGTACATCGCGAGCCTCGATCTGATCCGCGCCGCCGAGCCGTCGGTCCGGATCGGGCTGTCGGTGCCGCGGGTGCGCCGCGACTACACCGCCGACCGGCGGACCCGCCACCTGGCCATGGCGATCGGCATCGGCTACCGGGCGGCGCTCCCCCGCCGGGCCGCCGCGGCGATCGCCGCCGGGCGCTACGACGCGATCATGGCCCACTGGCGGCTGGTCTCACCGGCCTTGGTGGCGGCGATCGCCGCCGCGGGCGGCGAGCTCTACGTCTGGACGGTCGACGACGCCCCCGAGATCGGGCGCCTGCGGCGGCTCGGGGTGACCGGCGTGATCACCAACGACCCGCGCCTGTTCGCGCTGGCTTAGGGCGTCGGGCGCGGGCCGGCGCCCCTCAGGGCAGCGCGCAGGCGGCGGCGCTGTAGCCGGCCGGGTCGGCGCCGGCGAGCGAGATGTGGCCGGCGGTGGTCGTGCGCACGGCCTTCAGGACGGCGTGGCCGCGGCGGCGCCACTGGAAGGTGACGATGCCTCGCAGGACGTAGGAGGTCCCGGCGACCGCGGGGATCGTGAAGTACTGGCCCGACTGGCGCGCCTTGTAGACGGCGCGACCGACGTTGCGAAAGCCGCTGTCGGCCTTGGGGATGGCCTTCCAGTCGGAGCCGCTCTGGTACTGGACCTGGAAGCGCATGAACATCACCTCGTTGGTCAGCCCGGTCCCGGGCATCGAGCCGCGGATCCCGATCACCCGCGGCATCGAGGGCGTGTTGCAGACGTCGACGGTGGCCCAGAGGTGGCGCGAGGCGGTCACCGAGGGCGTCTTCGGCTTGGCCTTGGCGGCAGCGAGCGCCGGGGCCGCCGGGACGAGGAGGACGGCGGCCGCGAGGAGCTTTCCGATCATGCGCACCGCGCCCACGATAGCGGGGACGTTCGCGGGTGGCGCCGGCCGGCGCGATGGTGTGGAATGCCTCCTATGGCCTCGGCTGACGCCAACGAGACGCTCGAGCTCCTGGCCACCGTGCCGGTCTTCGAGACTCTGTCGGCCGACGATCTCCAGCGGATCGCCGACGTCTCGGTGCCGCGGTCCTTCGAGCCGGCCGAGGTCGTCTTCCGCGAGGGCGACGCGAGCGACACCTGCTACATCGTCCGCGTCGGGCATGCCCGGGCGGTCCGGGCCCACGCCGGCGGGCGGACGATCACGCTGGCCAACTTCGGGCCGGGCGACATCTTCGGCGAGCTGGCGATGTTCGAGAACGAGAGCCGGTCGGCGACGATCGAGGCGACCAGCGCGATGCACGTGATCGCGATCCTCGGGGGCGACATGCGCCGCCTCCTGGCTGCCCACCACCAGATGGCGATCAGGCTCGTCGTCGCGCTCGGCCGGCGCCTGCGCGAGACCAACGAGCGGCTCTCGCGCCAGTACTTCCAGACCGTGCAGAGCCGGGTGGCCACCGTGCTCAGCCAGCTCGTCGACCAGGCGCGGGCGGACGGGGCGGCGGCCGGGGACGTGCTCGTCATCGCCACGCAGGCCGACGTCGCCCAGCTCGCGGGCTCCTCGCGCGAATCGGCCAGCCGCTTCCTGGCCGTGCTCGAGCGGGCCGGCGTGATCTCCCAGGGCCGGGGCAAGCTGATCGTCCACCAGCCCCAGGCGCTCGACGGGTACGTCTTCTGAGCACCCCGAAGGGCACCGGCGGCGTGGAGGAGTTCTCGGCCGGCGGCGTCGTCCTGCGCGAGGGCAACGAGGTGCTCGTCATCGTGCCGACCCGGCGGGCGGCCGACGGGCGGCGGGTCCTGGCGCTGCCCAAGGGGCACCTCGATGACGCCGAGACGCCGGAGGAGGCGGCGACACGCGAGGTGCGCGAGGAGGGCGGCGTCGAGGCCGACCTGATCGGCCACCTCGGAGACGTCCGCTACTGGTACCGGCGGCGGGGGCGGGCGGTGCCCAAGCGGGTCGCCTTCTACCTCTTCCGCTACCGGGCGGGCGACCCGGCCGACCACGACGACGAGGTCGAGGAGGCGCGGTGGATGGACCTGGGGCAAGCCTCGACGGCGCTGAGCTACGAGGGCGAGCGGCAAATGGTTCGGCGCGCACTTTCGCAATCGTCGCCGGATCGATAGCCTGCTCCGCGTGCAGGTGCTCAACTTCTACTCGACGATCTTCGCCGACCAGCTCAAGCGCGGGCGCAAGACGGCGACCATCCGCCTGGGCGACAAGTCGCACAAGTACCGCAAGAACGAGGCCGTCATCGTCACAATCGGCTACCAGCACTCGCCGCGGGAGAAGGTCTTCGACGCGGTGATCGACCAGGTCGAGGTCATGCGCCTGCGCGAGCTCTCCCCGCGCGACATCGAGCACGACAACCCGGAGTTCCGCCGCCACGAGGAGCTCGTCCACTTCCTCGAGCAGATCTACGGACGGGACGTCTCGACCGAGGACACCGTCACCGTCGTGCGCTTCTCGCAGATCATCGACAAGCCGGCGGGGATGACGGAAGCGATCAAGGGGTTCGGCGGCGCGCAGAACTGACGGGGACCCCCGTCGGGGGGTTCTTTGGGGGGCGACGCAGGCGGTGGCGTGGTGCCGGGGCTCCGGCCGCGCCGGCCCGGCCGGGGCGAGGGTCACCGCGGATCGTGATCGGCACCGCCGAGAGCGACGCGTGCCCAGGCGTCGTCGAGGTCGCTGGCGCCGGTGCGGGCGAGGATCTCGGCTTCGTACCTGGGCATCAGCGGGGTCCAGATGCGCCGGCGCAGTTGCGCTTTGAGGTAGGAGATCCCGTCGCGTCGGTCGCGCCCGGACGGAGCGGCGGCGCTGCGGATCGCCGCCGTGGCGAGGTTCGCGACGGTGAGCGGCGAGATGTTCGGCTCGAGCGCGGAGTAGAGGCACAGGCCGAGGCTGCTGAAGTTGCGTACCTCGCCGATCCAGGCCGGGCTGCCGGCCGACCGGTAGGTGACCTCGTCGCCGATGCGGTTCGCCTCGCGCCGGTAGAGCATGTCGCGGGCGGCGTCCTCGTCGATCGAGCTGTGGAGGACGATGATGCTCGCGCGCACCGAGGCACCGCCGGCTTCGACCGGCACGAGCGTCGGGGCGCCGTCGCGGGTTCGGCTCGATCGCGCGAACTCGACCAGGAACGGCGTCGGCACCCCCCGGATCCGCTCGACCTCGGCCCGCCTGAGCTCCTCGCCGGGGCTGTCGAGGATCGAGCCGAAGGCGAGGATCCCGACGCTCACCGGTCATCCTCGGTGTTCTCGGCGGCCGCGAGCATGGGCTCGGGCCGCCGAGGGTCGGCCCGGAGGACGGCGCATCCGGCCGCCGAGACGATCGCGGGATCGCGGGCGTCGGCGGAGGAGCTGTCTGATGGAGATCTGGGCAAGGTTCTGTCGGGCGTCTTCGGCTTGCCATTGTCAGCCCTGCGGCCATCGCGTGCGGCGCGCCCAGCGGCCCCGCCGGCATCGCCGGCGCCTTTTCGGCGCCCGTCCGCCCCTCGTTGGCACTCTCATACGAGGAGTGCCAACCGGGGTTGACCTGGCGCCGGCGGGTGGTATCCTTCGGGCTACGGGCTGGCACTCGGGGTCCGAGAGTGCCAGGATCAACCCCTGATCGACGGATCACGTCTGTTCATCTCTTCAGCGGAGGTCTCAACATGAAACTCAAGCCCCTGGGCGATCGCCTGATCGTGCGGGCCATTGACGAGGAGGAGACGACCGCCAGCGGTCTCGTCCTCCCGGACACGGCCAAGGAGAAGCCCCAGAAGGGCAAGGTGCTCGCCGTCGGCGACGGCAAGCTCGACGATGACGGCAAGCGCATCCCGCTCGAGGTCGCCGAGGGCGACGAAGTCCTCTACAGCAAGTACGGCGGCACCGAGATCAAGGTCGACGGCGAGGAGCTCCTCGTGCTGCGCGAGTCCGACGTGCTCGCCCGCGTCGAGTCCTAGGCCCCGACTTCGAGCAGCGCGGGCGCCCGTCGCGCCCGAACCCCTTTCACCACGCGGGGCCCACGGGCCCGGCGGAATTCAGGAGAAGATATGGCTCACAAAGAACTGAAGTACAGCGAAGAGGCCCGCAAGTGCCTCGAGGCCGGCGTCGACGCGGTGGCCAACGCTGTCAAGGTGACGCTCGGCCCGAAGGGCCGCTACGTGGTGCTCGACAAGAAGTTCGGCGCCCCGACGATCACCAACGACGGCGTGACGATCGCTCGTGAGATCGAGGTCGAGGACGTCTTCGAGAACCAGGGCGCCCAGCTCGTCCGCGAGGTCGCCACGGCGACCAACGACGTCGCCGGCGACGGAACGACGACGGCGACCGTGCTCGCGCAGGCGATCGTCCGCCAGGGCCTCAAGAACGTGGCGGCAGGCGCGAATCCGCTCGGCCTCAAGCGCGGCATCGAGCGCGCGGTCGACCAGGTCGTGGCCAACATCGGCGAGCAGTCGAAGTCGGTCGGCGGCAAGGACCAGATCGCCCGGGTGGCGACGATCTCGGCCGGCGACGAGGACATCGGCGACGTCATCGCCGACGCGATCGAGAAGGTCGGCAAGGACGGCGTGGTCAACGTCGAGGAGGGCCAGACGTTCGGCATGGACCTCGAGTTCACCGAGGGCATGCAGTTCGACAAGGGTTACATCTCGCCCTACATGGTCACCGACCAGGACCGCATGGAGGCCGTGCTCGAGGATCCGTATGTCCTGGTGGCCAACCAGAAGATCGGTTCTGTGCGCGACGTGCTGCCGGTGCTGGAGGCTGTCATCCAGTCGGGCAAGCCACTGCTGATCATCGCCGAGGACGTCGAGGGCGAGTCGCTGGCGACGCTCGTGGTGAACAAGCTCCGCGGCACCTTCACCGGCGTGGCCGTCAAGGCGCCGGGCTTCGGCGACCGCCGCAAGCGGATGCTCGAGGACATCGCGATCCTCACCAACGCGGAGGTGATCACCGAGGAGATGGGCCTCAAGCTCGAGAACACGCAGGTCTCGCAGCTGGGCCGCGCTCGGCGGGTCGTGGTCGGCAAGGACACGACGACGATCGTCGACGGCGCCGGCGATCCGGCCGCCATCAAGGGTCGGATCAACCAGATCAAGGCCGAGATCGAGAACACCGACTCCGATTTCGACCGTGAGAAGCTCCAGGAGCGCCTGGCCAAGCTGTCGGGCGGCGTCGCCGTCGTCAAGGTCGGCGCGGCCACCGAGACCGAGATGCGTGAGAAGAAGCACCGCGTCGAGGACGCGCTCCAGGCCACCCGGGCCGCCCTCGAGGAGGGCATCGTCCCCGGCGGCGGCGTCGCGCTGCTGCTGGCGGCGTCGGCGATCAAGCTCGACGAGTACGACGACGATGACGAGCGCACGGGCGCCCGGATCGTGCTGCGCGCGCTCGAGGAGCCGCTCCGTCAGATCTCGGAGAACGCCGGCATGGAGGGCTCGGTCGTGGTCAACGACGTCCGCAAGTCCGAGGCGGGCTGGGGTATGAACGCGGCGACCGGCGAGATCGTCGATCTCGTCGCCGCCGGGGTCATCGACCCGGCCATGGTCACCCGGTCGGCGCTGCAGAACGCGGCCTCGATCGCCAAGAACATCCTCACCACCGAGGCGATCGTCGCCGAGCTCCCCGACAAGGGCGAGGCGCACGGCGGTCACGGCGGCGGGATGCCCGACATGGGCGGAATGATGTAGCCGAGCGCTCAGGCGCCGATCGCAGTTACAGGTAAGGCGAAGGGCCCGGCAGCCGCCGGGCCCTTCGTCGGTTAATGGTCAGGGACGCTTGAGTGCTCGAGGCAGATCTCGAGCGCTCCGGGGTGACGTCCGCGGTGTCGTGCAGACTTCTCGTGTCCGGCCCGCGGGGCCGGGCGCGGGAAATCGCGCACCGACATCGAAGGGATGTCAAGGAAGGGGGGAAATGGCGCAGACACCGACCACGTCGCGGCGGGCGCCGGGACGCTCCTGGGTGCGCAGGCTGCCGGCTGCGGTGCTCGGTGTGCTCGCGGTCGGGCTCGCCCTCTCGACGCCGGCTCCCGGGGCCTCAGCACCGGCGACCACGGTCAAGACGGGGGCGGCGAACGCCATCAGCTCCCAGGGGGCCAGCCTCGGCGGGACGGTCAACCCGGGCGGCATGGTCACCGCCTACTACTTCCAGTACGGCCACACCACCAAGTACGGGAGCGAGAGTCAGCCGTCCAGCCTGGCGGCGGGCACCCGGTCGGTGGCGGTGGCGAGCACGATCACCGCCCTCCTCCCCCAGGCGCGGTACCACTATCGCCTGGTCGCGGTCAACGCGACGGGCACGGTCCTCGGCGCCGACGCGAGCTTCGCTACGGCGGGCACCCAGCTGGCGATGTCGCTCGTCGGCCTGCCGAGCCCGGTCGCCTTCGGGGCGCCGGTCAGCCTGAGCGGCACGCTGAGCGGGAGCGGCGCCGACGGCCGGCTGGTGCTCCTCCAGGCGAACGCCTACCCGTTCACCGGCGGCTTCCAGAACGTCGGCAACCCCCAGCTGACCTCACCGAGCGGGACCTTCCAGTTCAACCTGATCTCGCTCCCGGTGACCACGCAGTTCCTCGTCGTCACCCTCGGTCCCGGCCAGCCGGTCAGCGCGACACTGACCGAGTACGTCGAGCTGACGGCGACCATGCAGGCCAGCCTGCGCCATACGTCCCACGGCTACGTGTCAGCGACCTTCAGCGGCCTGATCAGCCCGGCCGAGGTCGGCGGGCGCGTTTCGGTGCAGCGGCTCGTCGGCGGTCAGTGGCGGCTCTTGACCGCCACTACGTCGGTGCCGGCGACGGTCGGGAGCTCGGCCTACTCGATGACCCTCCGCCTCCGTCACGGCGGGTACTACCGGGTCTTCGCGGCGCCGATCGAGGACAGCCACGTCGCGAGCGCCAGCCAGCCGATGCTGCTCCACATCGGCGCGGCATCGGGCGCGGTGCTCCACTGACCGTTCGGGAGTCCCCACCGGCGCCTCGGCGGCGTGCGGCGCGTCGTTGCGCTGGTCGGTGGGTGGCTGCCGGCAGCCGCGCCGGTCATCCGGAGGCGTAGCGCCTCGATTCGCCCGGTCAGCGCCGGGCGCTGCTCGCCCGCGCCGGCCTGCGCCGCCCGCCGTCGGGCGGGTCGGCGCCGGCGCTGTCACCAAGGCCCCGCCGGTCCTCCGGCGGGGGCGAACGGCGGCGACTCAGCCGCAGGGTACCGGCGCGTCGAGCGTCTGGGTGTGGTCGGCGAAGCGGATCCGCAGCTGGGTCGGCCACGACCCGCCGGTGCAGGTCGACGGGTTGGTGATCAGGTTGTGGGTGACGTCAGCGGCCGCCGTCGCACTGGCCGATGCCTTCTTCGCCGTCGTCTTCTTCTTGGTCGCCTTCTTCTTGTGCTTCTTGGTCTTGACGCACTTGCCCTTGTGGTGGTGATAGCCCTTGCGGCACTTCTTCACCTTCGGCGTCGGTGCCGTCCCGGGTCCGGTGGCGCTGGCGCCGACGTCGAGCTTGAACTCGCTGAGCGTGACGGTCGTGCCGACCGGCGGCGTCACGACGGGCAGCGGATCGAAGCGGAACTCGTAGCCGAAGGTCGGGTCGCTGACCCCGACGAGCTGGCCGCGGGCGGTCTGAGTCGTGCCCTGGACGACGACCTCGACGACCACGTCGGCGAGGGCGCCGTTGGTCGGATTGGCGAGGTACACGCTGACCGGAACGGTCACGGCCTGAGCGAAGAGCCCGGCCAGGCTGGCGCTGCCGGAGACGACGCCGGTGGCGACCCGGCTCGAGGTCGGGCACGTCCCGGCCGTGGCGTCGGAGTCGGCGCAGCGCCCAGCGGCCGCGAGGTCGAGGCCGAAGCCCTTGTAGACGGCGAGGGTCACCCCGAGCGGGAAGGCCCCGCCAAAGCCGGCGCCCGTCCCCTTCGCGTCGACCACGAGGTGGGAGGCGGCCCCGGTGGACGCCGGACTGGCGACCAGCGTGCCAGCCGGCGCCGTGTCGGCTGCCGCCGGGAGGGCGGCCCACAGCCCGAGGCCGAGGGTCACGATCGAGGCGGCGAGTCGCTGCACAGGGGTGCTCCGTTTCACGATGGAGAGTCGGCCGAAGGCCTTGAGAGGCACGAGTATCGCAAAGCGCTGCCATGCTCGCGCCGGGTGGCGCCCCGCGCGGGTGGGGGAGTACCCTGCCGGGGGTGCGCAACGGGGCGTCGAGGGAGCTGCCGAATGCCGTGCCCTCGGGCGCGGTGACTTGCGCCGCCTGCTGACGTTCGGCGTCCGCCGACCGCGCGCGGCGCTGATCGCGTGGCTGCTGATCACCGCCGTCCTCGCCCTCCTCGGGACGACGGTCCAGCGCCACCTCTCGGCGAGCACGCTCGGCGTCGCCGGCTCGGAATCGGCCCGGGAGTTCCAGCTCTTCGATCAGCGCTTCGGCCGCAGCGTGACCATCCCGATCCTGCTCGAAGGGCCGGCCTCCGCGCTCGACCACCAGGGGCCCGCGCTCAGCCGGGCGCTGGCCGCCCTGGCCAACGCCCGGGTCATCTCGCCGTGGGACCGCCAGCCGGGCTCGCGCCAGCTCCGACCGACTCCGACCGCCGGGCTGATCATCGTCTCGGTCGACGCGCCGCCGGCCAACGCCTTGAGCTCGATCGAGCCGAGCATCCAGCAGACGATCGACCGGATCACGCGCCGGCCGGTCGCCGCCCACGTCAGCGGGCTGGCGGCGATCGGCGACCAGCTCGAGGCGTCGTCGCTCGCCGCCGTCCACCGGGCCGAGCTGATCGCCGTACCGATCATCGCGCTGGTCCTGCTCATCGTCTTCGGGTCGTTCGCCGCCGCGGCCATCCCGGCCGTCCTCGGCGCCGGAACCGTGCTCGCCGGTTTCGGGGTCATCGCCCTGCTCGGCCGGCTCTTTCCGATCACCGAGGCGGCGATCAGCTTCGCCTCGATGATGGGGCTCGCCCTCGGCGTCGACTATTCGCTCCTCGTCGTCTCGCGTTTCCGCGACGAGCTCGGCGACGCGGACGATCCGGCGTCGATCCGCCGGGCGGCGACGGCGGCCGCCGTGCGCGCCGGGCGGACGGTGGCGTTCGCCGGGGGCGCGGTCGGCGTGGCGATGCTCTGTGCGCTGATCGTCTCGGCCGGCACGCTTCTCCTCTCCGCCGTTCTCGGCGTGGTGGTGGTGGTCGTGCTCGGGGTGCTCGGGACGGTGGTCGCCACCCCGGCCGCCCTCGTCCTTCTCGGCGGCAACGTCCGGCGCCACCGCCGGGTCAGCCGGACCGCGGCATCAGGCCCGGGGGTGTGGGCGGGCTTCGCCGAGCGGAGCCTCCGCCGGCCGATGGTGCTCGAGGGGATCGTCGCCGCCGGCCTGGTCGCCCTCGCCTGGCCGGCCCTGTCCCTGGCCACCGGGCCGCCCGACGCCCGACAGCTGCCGCCGGGGAGCGCCGCGCGCAAGGACTTCAACGAGCTCACCCGGATCGTCGGCGCCGGCTGGGCGTCGCCGTTCGAGCTGATCGGCGTCGTGACCAACGGGACGATCACGACCCAGCCGCGGCTCGACGCGCTCGCCACCGCGCAGCGCGCGGTGCGCCGCGACCCGGATGTCGCCGGCGTGCTCGGGCCGGGGGCGCTCGCCGCCCAGGCGCGTCCGCTGCTGACCGCGCGGCGCGACGTGCGCCGGGCCGACCTCAACCTCCGGCGAACGGCGACGGAGGTCAAGGGCCTCGAGGCGAATCTTGGGCTGGCGGCGTCCGGGGCCGAGCGGGTCCGGGCGGGCTTCGCCGCGGCCTCGACGGCGATCAGCTCGCTGGTCAACAAGAGCGGCGGCGGCACCGCGGCGGTGGCCCAGCTCGAGGCCGGCCTGCGGAGCGCGACCGGCGGTGCCGGCCAGATCGATCGCGGGCTGACCAGCGCCCAGACCGCGGCCACCCGCATCGCGCGGGGAAGCGGCACGGCGGCCCGGGGAGCCGCGAAGCTGGCCTCGGCGATCGACACCGGCCTGTCGATCGCCGGCCAGCTTTCGGCCCGGCTCGACTCGAACGCGACCCAGCTGAAGAGCGGCGCCGCGGCGGCGACGAGCCTGGCCGACCCGATCGACGCGGCGCGGCGGCAGTTGGCCGGGGCGAGCAACGCGCTGGCGGCGATGACCGTCGGACGGCTCGACCCGCAGTACGGGGCGGCGGCGGCGGCGGTCGGCCGAGCGGCGGCGGGCCTCGACACCGGCGGCGGCGGGACGGCGGTGGCGGGGCGGCTGCGGAGCCTGGCCGATCAGGAGCGGGCGGCCGCGGCGGACCTGGCCAACCTGGCCGGAGCCGTCACCACCCTGCGCAACGCCGCCGTCCAGCTGAGCAGCGGGGCCCATGCCCTGCGCGACGGCATCGTCCGCCTCCGCAAAAGCCAGGAACAGCTCGCGGCGGGGATCGGCCGCCTGGCCCGGGGCGACCACACGCTCGTCGCCGGGTTGACCAAGCTGTCGAACGGCACGGGGCAGCTCGGCGCCCAGCTGGCCGGGCTGCGGGGGGGCGCCGGCGGCCTGGTCACCGGACTGGCGAGCGGGCAGCGGCAGACGAAGGTCCTGGCCGACGCGCTGTCCACCGGGCGCCAGAGCGCCAAGCGGGAGAGCAAGCTCTTCCCCGACGCCTCGGCCCTCTTCTCCTTCCTGGCCCGGACGCCGGGCGTCTTCAACTCGGGCTACCTCGTGCTCGCCGCGCTCGACGGGGCCCGTCCCAACCAGCGCTCGGGCCTTGCCTTCGCCCTGAACATCCAGCGCGACGGCCAAGCGGCGCGCCTGCTGATCGTGCCGCGGTCGAACGTCGCCGACCCGGCGACGCGCGGGCTGCGGACCCGCCTCGAGCAGACGGGCCACGTGCTCGCCCGCCAGGCGGGGGCGGAGACCGCGCTCGGGGGGCCGGCGGCCGCGCTGCTCGACTACGCCGGGGCCAGTCAGCGCCGGATCGCCCTCCTGATCGGAGTCCTGGTGGCGGTGACCTTCCTGGTGCTGGTGCCGATCTTCCGGTCTTTGTTCGTGCCCTTCGTCGGGGTCGTGCTCAACCTGGCGACGGTCGGCGCCGCCTTCGGCACGCTGTCGCTGCTGACCCGGGGCGCCCACCCGGTGCTCGGGGGTCCGGGCTACGTCGACGCGGTGGCCGTGAGCGCGATGTTCACGGTGATCTTCGGCCTCTCGATCGACTATCAGGTCTTCGTTCTCATGCGGATGCGCGAAGGCTGGCTGCACACGGGTGACCTGCGCGAGGGCATCGCCTACGGCGTCGCCCGGACGGCCCGGGTGATCACCGGCGCGGCGGCGATCATGGCCGGGGTCTTCCTCGTCTTCGCCACCGCCGACGTCGCCACGATTCGCCAGCTGGGAGTCGGGCTGGCCATCGCGGTGGCGCTCGACGCGACGGTCGTCCGCCTCTTCCTGCTCCCGGCCGCCCTCCGGGCCGGCGGCCGCTACACCTGGTGGCTGCCGGGCTGGCTCGAGCGTTCGCTGCCGAGTTTCGACATCGGCGCCGAGCGCCGGCGGCGGCGCGACCGCGAGCCGTGGGACCAGTCCCGGCGGGCCGAGGTCACGGGCGAGCCGCGCCCGGACCGGGGCGACCGCCGCGTCGTCCCGCGCCCGGCGGCCTAAGAGCGGCCGCCTGGAGCCGGCGGTCTGGAGCGGCGGCCTGGAGCCGGCGGTCTGGAGCGGCGGCCTGGAGCCGGCGGTCTGGAGCGGCGGCCTGGAGCCGGCGGTCTGGAGCGGCGGCCTGGAGCCGGCGGTCTGGAGCGGCGGCCTGGAGCCGGCGGTCTGGAGCGGCGGCCTGTAGCCGGTGGTCGGGAGCCGGTGGTCGGGAGCCGGTGGTCGGGAGCCGGTGGTCGGGAGCCGGTGGTCGGGAGCCGGTGGTCGGGAGCCGGCGGTCGGGAGCCGGCGGCCCGGAGCCGGCGGCCGGGAGCCGGCGGCGGCGTGTCCGGGCGCCTAGAGTCGGCCGCCGAAGAGCCCGGTGCCGAACCCGCCGAGAAGCCCGGTCAGCGGGGCCGGCGCCGCTACCGGCGTGGGCGTCTGGCCGGCACCGAGCCCGGGGAGCAGCTGGCCGAGGATCCCGTTGATCAGCTGGGTCATGCCGCCGATCAGGGTCGGCGTCTTCAGCGCCGTGACCGGGGCCGGGCTGCCCGGTCCGGCCGTGCTCGACGCCGTCGAGCACGGGACCGCCGACTGCAGCTGGTCCTCGATGTTGCGCAGCAGGTTGGGGATGCCGTCGATCTCACTCTGCACCTGCAGGCGGACGGGGGCGGGAACGAGGGCGAGGGCCTGGCCGAGGTTGGTGAGTCCGAACTGGAAGGCCTGGGTGGCCACGACGAGCGCCTGCTGAACGGCCCCGGTCGCCGGGCAGGCCAGCGAGTTGCCGCCGAGAACGCCGGCGAGCTCGACGGGGACCTGGGCCCCCTGGCTCGACTCCATGGCGACGATCTGGGCGACGATCGGCTTCGCCTGGCTCGAGAGCTCGGGGAGTAGCCCGCTCAGCGTCCCGAGCACCGACCCGCGCCCGCCGGTGGCGGTCGAGATCGCCTGGGCGACCGCGGCCTGGAGCCCGGGGGAGATGTCGCCGAGGACGCTGGTCAGCGCCTGAGCCTCGCTGGTCTGGTGGTCGGCTAGGAGGCCGAGGACGGTCGCCGCGCGCTCGGCGCTGGCCCCGTGGTGGGCGCTCGCGGCGATCGACCGGGCGACCGCCGCGGCCAGCGCCGTCTGCCGGCTGATCCGTGCGAGGTACATCGCCGCCAGCGGACCGCCGGGGTGGGCGGTCAGGCGGGTGGTGGCGCGATCGGCGGCGCGCAGGTGGACGACCACGCCGTGGAGCGAGTGTCTCCGGCCGGCCTGGGCGGCCGGGGCCGCGAGCAGCGCCAGCAGCGCGGCGGCACCGAGCGCCGCCGACCACGGCCTGAGTGTGCCGCCGCGGTGCGGAAAGGGGTTCGGTCCGGTGTGGTGGCGGTTCATGTGCGGTCCGCTCTGCGCCTCGGTCTCTGACATCGGCGCGTCGTCGCTCGGCGGCTCTCGCCCGCCGCGGGGCGGGGGCGGAGCCGACCGCCGTCCGTGGCGGCCTTCTGCAGAGTGCATCGGCCGGACGGCGGCGCGGCTTTAGCTCATGGGCTCAGGCGCTCGAGGATCCAGCCGCCGCCGCCGCCGCCGTCACGGCGGTAGCGGAACCGGTCGTGGAGGCGGTCGGGCTGTCCCTGCCAGAACTCGAGCGCCTCCGCCCCCAGGCGGTAGCCGCCCCAGTGGGGCGGCCGCGGGACGTCGCCGCCGGCGTTACGGCGCTCGACGTCGGCGAGGCGGCGCAGGAGCGCCTCCCGGTCGGGGATCACCTCGCTCTGCGCCGAGGCCCAGGCCCCGAGCTGGGTCGCCCGCGGGCGGGAGGCGAAGTACGCGTCGCTCTCGACCTCCGGGAGCCGCTCCACCGGGCCGGTCACCCGGACCTGCCGGTGGCTCTCGAGCCAGCCGAACGTCGCCGCCGCGCGCGGCTGGGCGTCGAGCTGACGCCCCTTGGCGCTCGCGTAGTTGGTGAAGAAGGTCAGGCCCCGGGCGTCCAGCCCGCGCAGGAGCACGAAGCGCGCGTGCGGCTGGCCCTCGTCGTCGACGCTCGCCAGCAGCATCGCGTTCGGGCTCGGCTCGCCGGCGTCCGCGGCCTCCTCGAGCCAGCGCCGCAGCTGGCCGACCGGGTCGGAGTCGAGATCGCCGGCCTCGAGCGGGCGCGTCGTCGGCTCGTACTGCCTGCGCATGCCCGCGAGGTCCACACCGAGAAATCTAGTGCCCCAACCGAGCGCGGCACGGGTGGCCCCCCGATAAGCTTCGCCCTGCTTCGACGGGTCGCCCGCCACCCTCGCTGTCCCGATCGCCGCCGGTCGGCGGATGGAGCGAGGTAAACGAACTCCCGCGATCTGTCGATGCTTGAGTGTCTTGAGAGGTATGGCGATCACTTCCCCGGTCCCCACCGCCCGGCGCAGGCGCCGTGCGCGGCTGCGCGGTCCCCGGGGGATCGCCGCCCTCGCGGTCGCCGTCCTCCTCTGCGGGGCTACGGCGAGCGCCGAGGCCAGCGCCGGGGTGACCGTCCACACGGCCACCGGGCCGTTCACCGTCCTCGGGAGCCAGATCAGCCAGGGCGGGCTGTCGGCGACCTTCGGCAGCCGCACGGTCACCGCGATGTCGCTCCAGCAGGTGCTCGACGCCGCCGGCGTCGACCTGACCAAGGTGACCTCGGTCAGGGTCGCCCAGGCCGCGCCGCTGACCGTCGACGAGATCATCAACCCGCCCGCGAGCCCGGCGTTCATCGCCGTCGCCGCGCAGAAGACGATCTACTGCGCGCCGGCCAGCGGGCCTACCGCGATCAGCCCGGCCAACTGCATCCAGACTCCGGCCGGCCTGCCGATCGACGTGGTCGTCACCGCCGGCTCCCGGCCGACCGCGACCCCCGGCGGCACCCACCTCGAGGTCACCGCGAGCGCCTCGGCGACCCAGGTCTCGATCGGCGAGACGGTCGTCTTCTCGGCCGTCGTCAGCAACCCGCCGCCCGGCGTCCAGCTCGGCTACTCCTGGAGCTTCGGCGACGGCATCACCGGCGACGGGCCGGCGCCGACCCACTCGTATTCCGCCAACCGCGACTACCAGGCCACGGTGACGGTCACCGGGGGCGGGGCGGCCGGCCAGCCGACGGCGCTCGTGGAGATCCATGTCGGCCATCCGATCAGGACGGCCACCGGCTCGGGCCTCGGGGCGACGAGCGCGACCGGCACGGGGGCGGGCGGCACCGGCTCGGGCCGGGGCGGGACCGGCGGCGGCAACCACACCGGCGCCGGCAAGGGCCTGACCCAGAAGAAGCCGGCCCCCAAGCCCGCGGTACACCCGACGCCCAAGGTGGTGCCCGGCGCCGCCGCCAGGGCCGCCGCCGCCGCCGCCCGGGCCGCCGCCAGCCAACCGGTACGGGGCATCCTCCTGGCCGACATCGGCTCGCCGCTCGACCTGCGGCTCTCACCGCCGCCTCCGGCCGGCAGCCCGGGGGCCGCGCGCAAGAGCCCGGGCGGGTCCGGCGGCTTGGCCGCCGTGGTCGGCGGTCTCGCGCTGGCGCTGGCGATCGCTACGCTGGGCGGCGTCAGAGAGCGCCGACGCGTAACCCTTCGCCCCGCATGATCGCCGTAGCCAGCATCGAGGACCTCCTCTTCCAGATCGCCAACGCGCTCCGCGTGCCGGTGTTCGTCGCCGCCCTGGCCGCGCTCGTCTTCGTCCTCTTCGATCTCGGGACCTTCTCGGTCGAGCTCTCCCGCCGCCGCCGCCGCCACAGCGTCCGCCGCCTCGAGGCGGCGTCGAAGACCGCCCGCGAGGCCCTCGAGGAGGACGACGCCCAGGGCGCCGCCCAGGCCCTCTCGCCGCTCGCCTCGAGCGGCCCGATGGCCGATGCGCTCTCCCAGTTGATCGGCTACTGGGGCAAGCCGGGCGCCGGGGACCGGATGGCCAAGAGCCTGGCCGACTTCGATCTCGGCTCCCTGCGAAGGCTCGAGCGCAGCCGGATGCTCGTCCGCTTCGGTCCGGCGCTCGGCCTCATGGGCACGCTGATCCCGCTCTCGCCGGCCCTGGCCGGCCTGGCCAGGGGTAACGTCAAGGAGCTCTCGGACAACCTCCGGGTCGCCTTCAGCGTGACCGTCCTCGGCCTGCTGATCGGCGCCGTGGCCTTTACGATCTCCCTCGTGCGCGACCGGCTCTACGCACAGGACCTCTCCGACCTCGAGTACGTCGCCACCGAGCTCGGTCTCGGGGACGGAGGATCGTGAAGCCCACGGTCACCCCCCGCGCCCGCCTGCGCGTCGACCGGGGCGGCGATCCGCTCGACGGCCTGGTCAACCTCTTCGACCTCGGCATCGTCCTCGCCGTCGCCTTCCTGCTCGCCGCCCTCCAGTCGGTCAACCTGACCGACCTGCTGACCCACACCAACGTGACCGTCCTGCGCACGACGCCGAGCAGCCAGACGATCATCACCAAGACCGGCGACCAGATCAAGACCGTCCAGCTGAGCGGTAAGACGGTCGCCGGGTCCGGCACCAAGGTCGGCGCGGTCTACCGACTCGCCGACGGTCGGCTGGTCTACGTCCAGGCGCCCTGACCCGGCGTCGGCAAGCTCACTTGCACAGGGCGCTCCAGGTCCGGGTGTCCTCGATCGAGATGGCCAGCTCGCCGGGCGTGACGCTGCCGATGATCTCGCGGCCGTCGATCACCGCCAGGCGGTTCACCTTGCGCTCCATCATCGCCCGCAGCGCCTCGTCGACGAAGTCGTCGGCGCCGATCACGCCAGCGGCACTGCCCTGCTGCGGACGGCCACGGGTCATCACATCGCGTGTCGTCTTGCTCATCTGAGCTCCTAACCGAAAGAGAGAGTTCGTTCGGGGCTCCGCCGCAGCTGCCCCATGCTTCGGCGCCCAGGATGACTGCTCACCGCGACTGGACGCACCATCCAAGTTAGCAGCGCATATGCCGCACGCCGCCACGGCGCCGTGCAGACAACATTGGCGTAACCTCAGGCCGCGGCCAGCGGCCGCGGCGGCTCCCCGACGTAGAGCGCGCTCGGCCGGATCAGGCGCCCCTCGCGCTTCTGTTCGAGGATGTGGGCCGACCACCCGGCCACCCGCGCACAGGTGAACATCGAGGTGAACATCTCGGCCGGCACCTCGGCCAGGTCGAGGACGACCGCCGACCAGAACTCGACGTTGGTGGCCAGCACCCGGTCCGGCCGCCGGGCCTGCAGCTCGGCCAGCGCCGCTTCCTCGAGCGCCGCCGCCACGTCGAAGCGCGCCGAGCCGAGCTCGCGGGCGGTCCGGCGCAGCACCCGTGCCCGTGGATCCTCGGCCCGGTAGATCCGGTGGCCGAACCCCATCAGCCGCTCGCCCCGGTCGAGCGCCTCGCGCACCCAGCGGCCGGCGTCTCCCATCCGCTCGACCTCGGCGAGCATCTTCAGCACCCGCGACGGCGCCCCCCCGTGGAGCGGTCCCGACAGGGCGCCGACCGCCGAGGACAGCGCGGCGGCCACGTCGGCGCCGGTCGACGCGACGACCCGGGCGGTGAACGTCGACGCGTTCATCCCGTGCTCGGCCGCCGCGATCCAGTAGGCGTCGATCGCCGTCGCATGGCGCGGGTCGGCCTCGCCGCGCCAGCGGATCAGGAACCGCTCCGGGACCGACCGCCCCTCGTCGATCCGAACCTGGGCCACCGGCGGGCGGTCCGGCCCCCGGGCTGACTGGGCCACGAACGACAGCGCCATCACCGACGCCCGGGCCAGATCCTCACGGGCCTCGGCCTCCGAGATGTCGATCAGCTGGTGCAGGCCCCACTCCGGCGCGAGCATGGCCAGCGCCGACTGGACGTCGACCCGCGGGTCGCCCGAGTGCACCTGGAGCGGATGCGGCTCGGCCGGCGGCAGCCCCGGCAAAAAGGTCCCGTCGACGAGCAGGCCCCAGACCTGCTCGTAGGGGACGGCCCCGACCAGCTCCTCGATGTCGACGCCCCGGTAGCGCAGCGACCCGCCCTCCCGATCGGGTTCGGCGATCTCGGTGGCGAAGACGACGACGCCCTCGAGGCCCGACTTGACTTCGGTCATCTGACTCGCTTTCGGCCGGAGGTCATCGGGTCGGGTGGAGGATAGGATCTCCCGCCCGTGTCCGATGACCTGATGTTCCGGCCGATCGGCGAGCTCGCCACCCTCGTGCGGACCGGGGAGATCTCGGCCACCGAGCTCGTCGGCGCCTCGCTCCGGCGGATCGACGCCCTCGACCCGGCCCTCAACGCCTTCGCCCAGGTCGACGCCGCCGGCGCCCTGGCCACCGCCGCCGGGATCGCTCCCGGCGACCCCCGCCCCTTCGCCGGCGTCCCGATCGCGATCAAGAACAACCGCGCCGTCGCCGGACTCCGCCTCACCCAGGGCTGCCGGCTGATGGCCGATTTCCGCGCTCCCTACGACCACAACACCGTCCGCCGCCTCCGGGCCGCCGGCTTCGTCGTCGTCGGGACGACCACGCTCCCCGAGTACGGGATCCTCCCCGTCACCGAGGCCGCCCTCTTCGGTCCGACCCGCAACCCCTGGAACCCCGCCCGCACTCCCGGCGGCTCCTCCGGCGGCTCGGCGGCGGCGGTGGCCGCCGGCCTGGTGCCGATCGCCTCCGGCAACGACGGCGGCGGCTCGATCCGCATCCCCGCCGCCTGCTGCGGCCTCGTCGGCCTCAAGCCGAGTCGCAACCGCACCTCGAGCGGCCCCGAGCTCGGCGAGTCGGCGCTCGTCTCCGACGGCGTCCTCACCCGCACCGTCGCCGAGACCGCCGCCGTCCTCGACGTCCTCGCCGGCTATGAGCCCGGCGACTGGTCCTGGGCCCCGCCGCCGTCCGAGCCGTTCGCCGCCACGGCGGGCCGGCCGCCCGGCCCCCTGCGGATCGCCCTGACCACCGCCCCGCCGATCTCGGACGCCCCCGTCGACCCCGCCGCCGCCGACGCCGCCCACCGCGCCGGCCGCCTCCTCGAGGATCTCGGCCACCACGTGTCCGAGGTCACGCCCCCCTGGCAGTTCCCGGGAATCGACGACCTCTTCGGCGCCTACTTCGCCGCCCAGATCTCGCTCGGGATCCACTTCTCCGCCCTCGTCGCCGGCCTCGCCGCCCCCCGCCCCGGTGACGTCGAGCCGATGAGCTGGGCCCTCTGGGAGATGTCGCAGGGCCTCACCGCCGTCCAGTTCCGCGTGCTCGAGACCCAGCTCCAGCAGATCGCCCGCCAGCTCGTCGCCTTCCTCGACCCCTACGACGCCCTGCTGACGCCCGCGCTTGCCCTCCGCCCGCTCCCCATCGGCGCCCTCGACACCGCCGCCCCCGACCCGCTCGAGACCTTTCGCCGCTCGGGCTACTTCACGCCGTTCACGCCGATCTTCAACGCGACCGGCCAGCCCGCGATCGCCCTGCCCCTGTTCCCCGGCGACGACGGTCTCCCGCTCGCCGTCCAGCTCGCCGGCCGCCCGGCCGGCGAAGGCTCCCTCCTCGGCCTCGCCGCCCAGCTCGAGTCCGCCCACCCCTGGGCCGCCCGCCGCCCGCCGCCCGCAGCCGGCGCGCCGCCCGCCTGAGCCCGGCGCGGCCGAGGGACGCCGCCGCCCCGACCTCGACCCACCGCGCCGGCAACCGGAGGCCGCCCCAGAGCATCCCCCCAGTCGCCTCGCCGCGACCCTGCCTAGCCGGCGGCCACCCCGAGCACCGCGGCCATCGGCCGGGGGAACACCCCGAGACGCTCGGCGTCGGCGCTCCCCTCCGGCGTCGTCATCGACACCTCGAGCAGCTCGGCCTCATCCCAGGTGGCAAATGCCCGGCTCTTGCCCAGCACCTCGACGGCCCGCAGGGCGCGCGAGACGATCGGCGTCGGGACATGGAGCACCAGCCGGCGCTTGCCGAACGACCGCACGACCAGGCGGACGATCGCCTCGTGGCTGAGCGTCTGCGGCCCGGCCAGCTCGTAGCGCGCCGATCGCCCGCCTCGATCCGCGGCCAGCGCCCGCACCACGCACTCTGCGACGTCCTCGGCCCAGATCGGCTGGTAGCTCGCCCGCCCCCGGCCGGAGATCGGCATCACCGGCAGCAGGGCGAGCCGCTGGAGCATCCGCAGCCACGGGTCGCCCGGCGCGTAGATCAGCGACGGCGCGATGATCACCGAGCGCACCGGCCCGTCGCGCACCGCCTGCTCGGCCACCGCCTTGGCCCGCAGCAGGCGCGTCCGGTCGTGCGTCGAGGCGCCGAGCGCGCTGAAGAAGACGAAGCGCTCGACCCCCGCCCGCCCGGCCGCCTCGACCATCCGCCACGTCGCGATCCCGTTGAGCTCCTCGATCGACCCCCGCGGCTGGTCGCGGATCGTCGCCGCCAGGTGGACCACGACGTCGACCCCGCGCAGCGCGTTGCGAAACGACTGCGGGTCGGCCAGGTCGCCGAGGGCGATCTGCACGCGCACCCGCTCGCGTCCCAGCCGATGCGGGTCGCGGACCAGACAGCGCACCGGCGTCCCCGTCGCGGTCAGCCGGCGCAGGAGCGCCCGACCGACGAGGCCGGTCGCACCGGTCAGCAGCAGCATGGACCAAGGCTACCTGCCACGATCGCCCGGCCACGAGCCTTCGGCGGCCGAGCCGACCCGCAATACTTAACGCGAGAACAGACCCCGAGGACAGGAAACAGACGCCAATGGCCTACGTGATCGCCGAGCCATGCATCGGCACCAAGGACAACTCCTGCGTCGAGGTGTGCCCGGTCGACTGCATCCACCCGACCCCCGACGAGCCGGGCTACGACGCGGCCGAGATGCTCTACATCGACCCCGAGGAGTGCATCGACTGCGACGCCTGCGTCGAGGCGTGTCCGGTCGACGCCTGCTTCGCCGAGGACCAGCTCCCCGAGGAGTGGGGCAGCTACATCCAGATCAACGCCGCCTACTTCGACAAGGAGGCCGGCAGCTAGCTCAGCTGCCCCTCTCGGGGGGCCGCCCCTCCTGGCGCCGCTCCCGCCGGCCCTGGAACCACAGCGCGCCGACGATCACCCCCACCGGGACGGCGTAGAGGAGCTGGAAGTACCAGTGGCCGAAGTGCGCGAGGATCGGGGTCATTGGGTCGAGGATAGGATCCAGAGCCCGAGGCTCGTGAAGCCGACCATCACCGCGAGCATCCAGTATTGCGATCTGGTCGCGTCGCTCGGACGCCGGAAGACGATCAGCGCCCGGTCGTGGGCCAGCATCAGGCCGGCCGCGTGGCCGATGACCAGCGCCGCGACCTGGACGTACCAGATCACGTTGGCCGCCACCACCGTGTAGTCGATTGTCTGCGTCGCCGTCCCGAGCAGGTTGTCCCCCCTCCCCAGCGGATCGGACGCCAGGTAGCCGATCGCCTGCCCCTGGTAGACCAGCAGCGAGAAGTAGTGGGCGATCAGGTAGGCCGCGGCGATCGGCACCAGCGAGTGGACGAAGCGCCCGGCCAGCGCCCCGGTCCTCAGCCCGCCGCCCAGCGAGCGCATCCCGAGCACGCCGAGGTGGTAGAGCCCGGCGATGACCCCGATCATCGCCAGCAGGCCGACCGTGCTCGCGAGCTCGCCCGCCGGCTCGACCGCGACGCCCGCGTCGACGAAGAAGTTCTGCAGGTCGCTGAAGAGCTGGCCCGAGCCGACCCAGACCGAGCCGACCGAGAAGCCGTCGAAGCTCGTCGAGCCGATCATCACCCCCAGCAGCGCCACCGTCCCCGGCAGGACCTCGAGCCCCGCGGCGCCCACGAAGGGCGGGCGCACCCGCAGCCGCCCGTCCGCCCAGCGCAGCGGCGCCAGCCGGGCCAGCAGGCCGAAGTACACCGAGAACGCGTCGCCCCGGCGGCTCCACGTCTCGATCCCGTAGAGGCTCATCCCCACGATCTGGACCACCGCGTAGGCGACACTGAGGATGGCCAAGGTCTGCGGGATGTCCTTGTTGGTGTAGACGAGCTCGAGCCAGGCGAAGCCGAACAGCCCGATCACGGCCGGCCAGCGGCCCAGCCACGCCGGGTAGGGCAGCGGCTCGCTGCGGGCCGGCAGCACCCGCGCCGCGGCCCGGGCCAGCGCCCGCCACGGATTGAACACCCGGAAGACGTCGCCCACGAGGATGCTCGCGAACGCCAGCCCGACCCAGAAGATCACGTAGATCCACGTCGGCAGCAGGTTGGCCGTCGCCTCCTGGTTGCCGGTGAAGCCGGCGTAGACGACGACGGCGTAGAGGGCGATCCCGATCAGCCCGCACACCGGGTCGAGGACTCGCGGTACCCGCAGCAGCGCGCGCTCGCGCAGCTGCTCCAGGCGGGGCTTCGGCCACAGCGTGGCCAGCGCCACGAAGGACACGACGAGCACGACCGCCGCCGCCCACGCGAACAGCCAGCGCGGGATCGGCAGGTCGGTCTTGCCGACCAGGCCGTGGGCCAGGGCCGGAGCCGGCGCCAGCAGCAGGGCGGCGACCGCCGCCCCGCCGGCCGCCGCCACACGCCGGCTCACGCCTTCACCGTGAGCGAGGCGATCTGCTCCTTGCGCGACTCGAGCTCGATCACGAAGTTGCCGTCGATCGACGCCTTGAAGCCGAACACGACCGACCCGCCGGCTGGGACGGTCTTGTGGAAGTCGTACCCGTGGACGTGGATCTCGTCGGCCACGTTCGACTTCACTGTCAGATAGATCGTGTCGCCCTTGTTGGCGGCGAGCTGCGCGACACCGCCCGCCGGCTTGCCGCCCGCGACGACCACCTCGAGGTGGCGGACAGCCGGCGGCGTGGACCTGCTCGAACCGCTCGAGCTGGCCAGGACGAACGCCACGACGACTAACGCGACCGCGGCCACGACCAGGGCGATGCGCTGTGTGCTTCGCATGGGGATACCTCCGAGTTGGCTGATCCAATGGCGGCGCAGCGGCCGCTCTGCTGGGGCTACCGGAGGGCGACCGGCGGGGCGCGGCCCGCCAGGTGGAGGGCGAGCTCGCCGGCCGTCGCCCCGGGATGGCGGCGCGGCGCGGCCGTCACCCGGCGGGCGGGTCCGGGGCGCAGGATGCGCGCCACCGGCACCGCCAGGCGGCTCGGGCCGGCGACGCCCTCGCGGGCGCTCCGCTCGGCCAGCGCGATCACCCCGCCGAGCGCCAGCGCCAGCGGCCCGGCGACCAGCCCGCCGTGGCCGAACACGCCGGCCAGGCCGCCCGGGTGCCCCAGGGCGAGCAGCCCCTCGACGGTCTCCTGCGTCGTGTAGATCGCCAGCAGGGCCGCGCTCGCCACCAGCCAGGCGCCGACCCACGACCCCGACGCGCCGCCCGAGCCCCGGCGGGCCCGGCCGAGGCGCCGCAGCGCCTGGGCGAGCCCGGCGGCGACCAGCCCGACGGCGACCGGCATCGCGTAGTCGAGGTAGGCGTGACCCTGGCCCGCGAGCGCCCGCTCGGCACCGGCGCCCCAGCCGATCAGGAAGCGAAGCTCGTGCAGCGACAGCGCCCCCGCCGCGAGAAGGGCGCTGGTCCGCAGGCTCGAGCGCTGCGGCGGTGGCATCGCCCGATTCTACGCCTGCCCGCCGCGTCGCCGGTGCGCTGCGCCTCAGCCCCCGAGCGCCTCGCGCAGCTCGGCCACCTCGCGCTCGAGGCGGGCCAGCCGCCCGTCTCCGAGCGCGGCCAGCGCCCGCTCGAGGCCGGCCACGCGGGCCTCGAGCGCCGCGGTTCGCTCGGCCCCGCTCGGCGGGCGCGGGTCGGGGTCCCCGCCCTCGGGCGCTCCCGGCGCGGCGGCCATCGGGCCCGGGACCGCGACGGGCGGGCCGGCGGTCGCGGCGGCCGCCAGCGCGCTTATGGGGGCGGCCAGCGCGGCCCCGGGGACCGCCTGCGCGGCCCCGGGGGCCTCGTCCTCGCCCAGGAGCTGGGCGTAGCGCTCCTCCTTCTGGCCCGGGCGCCGGTCGAGGCGGGCGACGAGCCCGCGGCCGATCAGGCGCTCCAAAGTGTCGTTGACGGCCTGGAGGTCGTCGAACGGGTGCATCCGGTCGGCCCGCTGCTTGAGCCCGCCCGGGGTCTGCGCGCCGCGCAGCATCAGCGTGCAGAGGATCGCCTGCTCGCCGCGCCCCATCGGCAGCGCCTCCTCGAGCAGGTGGCGGTACTTCGGCGCCCGGCTGCCGGCGCCGCTGGCCAGGCGCGTCCAGCGCCGCCGTCCGAGCCGGTGGAGCGCGTCGCGGACGGTGGCCTCGTCGTAGTCGACGACCGGGTCGCGATTGGTCGACTGGTTGCAGGCGAGGCGCAGGGCGTTGAGGCTGAGCGGGTAGACGTCGGGCGTCGTGCACTGCTTCTCGAGCAGGCACCCCAGAACCCGGATCTCGGTCGCCTCGAGGTCCACGCCGGCCGCGGGCGGGCTAGGCCATGGGGAGCGACATGCCGAGCGGCTCCGGCGAGCCCGGGGCGACCGGCGGAGCCAGGGCGATCAGGCCGCGCGCCGCCTGGCGGATCGCCTGGGCGGCCGGATCGTCGGGGTCGCAGAGCACGAGCGGGACCCCGGCGTCGGCCTGCTCGCGCAGGGCCATCGTCAACGGGACCTTGCCGAGCAGGGGGCGGTCGAGCTCGTCGGCCAGGGCCTGGCCGCCGCCCTCACCGAAGATCTGGAAGCGCTCGCCGCTCGGGGTGACGAAGCCGGCCATGTTCTCGATCACCCCGGCGATCTCCAGCGACACCTTGTTCGCCATCTCGGCCGCCCGCCGGGCCACCCGCTGGGCGGTCGGCTGGGGCGTGGTGACGATCACGAAGGTCGCCTGCGGCAACAGCTGGGCGAGCGTCATCGAGACGTCGCCCGTGCCCGGGGGCAGGTCGATCAGCAGGAAGTCGAGCTCGCCCCAGACGACGTCCTCGAGGAATTGGGTCAACGCCTTGTGGAGCATCGGCCCGCGCCAGACGACGGCGGCGTCCTCCTCGACGAAGAAGCCGATCGACATGACGCTGATGCCGTAGGCGACCAGCGGCACGATCTGGCGCTCCGGGGAGACCGCCGGGCGCTCGGCGCCGAGGCCGAGCATGCGCGGGATCGAATACCCCCAGACGTCGGCGTCGAGCACGCCGACCCGCTTGCCCTCGGTTTGGAGCGCCGCGGCCAGGTTGGCGGTCAGCGTCGACTTGCCGACGCCGCCCTTGCCCGAGCCGATGCAGACGACGTTGGCGACCTTGGCCAGCGCACCGGTGGGCAGCGAGACCCGGCCGAGCTTGCGCTGCAGCTCGGTCTTCTGGGCGGCGTCGAGTACGTCGAAGCCGACGTTCACCGCGCTCACGCCGGGCAGCCCCATCACCGCGTCGCGGACCGAGGTCTGGAAGTGGCCCCGGATCGGGCAGCCGGACGTCGTCAGGGAGACGATCACGTCGACCGCCCCGCTCGCGTGGGGCTCGATCGAGCGGACCATGTCGAGCTCGACGATCGAGCGCCGCAGTTCAGGATCGATCACCACCTCCAGGGCCTTGCGGATCTCCTCGACGGTCGGCATCGTCGGCCCATTGTCTCAGACCGGCCGACCCGCCCGGCTCAGCCGGCGCCGTTAAAGACCCCGGGGCGCCGCAAGCGACGCCCCGGGGCGAGGGAGGAGAGGGTGCTACTTCTGCCAGCGGGGTATGGGCCGGCAGACTTTCCCGCTGCCGACCTCTCCGGGTCGGGCGGGGGAAGGGGGATCTAGGCGATCGACTTGACCCGCGTGCGGGCCTTGCGCGCCTCGCGCTCGAGGCGATCCTTCGCGCTGATGCCGCGGCGCTCGAAGCGCTTGAGCTGCGCCTCGGTCTTCTTGCGCGTCGAGTAGGTGTCGATCAGCTCGCTGACCATCTCGACGACCCGGTCGCGCGCGGCCAGGGCGGCGCCGACCGGGACGAGGACGGCACGCTCGGCGTAGGTGCCGACGACGGCGCCGGCCGACTTGGCCTCGTTGACGGTGGCCCGAGCGGCCGTGGAGCGAGCCCGGCCGGCGACCGTGGCGTTGCGCCTGGCGGTCGTCGTCTGGGTGCTGGCCTTCCTGGCCGTCGACGGCTCGGAGCGCTTCGCGGCCGGCTTGGCCGCGGCTCGCTTTCGCGGGCTGGCCTTGGCAGAAGATGTACCGGCGGTGGTTGCCATATGCGTAACTCCTCGCATCGAGGACTGAAGTGGTCTCTATCGCTGTTCGTGTTCACGATAGCATCGAACATCTGTTTGTACCCGGGGCCACCAGATTTGTTACATCCGGTCCTAACCGGCGCTACCAAATGGCTCTGGAGAGCGGAGTAGCCGGGCTACGGAGCCAGCACGGGAACAGCTGTTCGTGCCATCCAGGCCGCCGGATCGGCGAGCTCTGAGAGGTTGGGCATCGCCCGGGGGGCGCTCCACACCCGGTTGAGCGCCGCTAGGCCGCCGAGCTCGACGACGCGGTCGCAGAAGCGCTTGCCATCGCGGTACTGGCGCATCTTCAGCTCGAGCCCGAGCAGGCGCTCGAAGAGCCGCAGCAGGGGCGGACGGTTCTCGCGCCGCCGCTCGAGCGCCTCGCGCAGGCGCTCCTGCGAGGGCAGGACCTCGGCTCCGACCGCGTCCATCACGTGCTCGGCGTGGCCCTCGATCACCGCCATCGTCGCCTGGAGGCGGTCGATCACCGCCCGCCGCTCGCTGCCCATGACGAGGGTGACGAGATCGCCCGAGCGGATCATGTTCAGGAGCTCCTTCACGTCGCCGCCCCGCGGCAGGTTGAGCAGCCCTCGGGTGTCGACCTTGACCTCGAGGCTCGCGAGCAGCTCGCTCAGCATCCCGCCGAGGTGCTCGCGCAGCCAGGGCACCGAGCTGAACTGGACCGCGTGGGTCACCTCGTGGAAGGCGACCCAGCGCAGCAGCTCCTCGCGGTCGGCGTCGAGCTTGCCAGCCGCCTCGTTGAGGTTCGGGGCGACGAAGAGCAGGCGCGGCGTCACCGACGCGTCGAGCAGCGCCAAGTCGTACTGGCCGAGGACGCGCTGGGCCAGGTAGCCGGTCAGGGCGCCGACCTGGGCGGCGAGGACGAGGCCCGTGGCCACGCGCAGGGGCGCAGCCAGCGGCCCGAGGTTCTCCGCCACGCGGCCGCTCAGCGGGTCGAGCAGCGGCTTCATCGACGTGAGGTTGGCGGTGATCCACTCACCGCGCGAGACGGCCTCGGGTGGCGGCATCGCCGTCTCCGCCGTCATCCCCGTGTAGGCCCTGACCCGCGTCTCGGAGTCGCGGGTGATGGCGGTCAGGTCGCCCGGGAGAGGCTGGTCGGCGCCCGCGGCGCCGCTGACGAATCCGGCTACGCGTTCTGCGGTGCGCCAATCGATCATGGAGGAGATGATGGCACTCGCGCCAGCTCGGCCAGCCCGGCCGCGCTCCGGGCCGCCACCACCGGGGAGTGCGGGGCCAGGTCGAGCGGCGCCGCCAGCGGGTCGCCGAACGCCGTGAAGGCGACCAGGCCGCCGCCCTCACGGACGATCAGCTGGCCCGCCGCTGCGTCGACCGAGCGGCAGCGCCAGAGCGTCACCATGCCGTCGACTCGGCCGGCGGCGACCTGGCACAGGGAGATCGCGATCGACCCGATCGCGCGCAGGCGGTGGGTCACCCCGAGCAGGCGCGGGGCGCAGTCGGCCATCCACTGCGGGTCCGCCGACTCGACGGCCAGCATCTCGAGGGCCCCGTCGGCGGTCCGGCGCTCGGGCAGCTCCGGGTCGAGCCGCTCGCCGTCGAGCCAGGCGCCCTCGCCGCGGCGGGCCGACCATTCCTCCTCGGCCCCGAAGTCGTAGACGTACCCAAAGAAGACGTCGGCCATCGTCGGTCCGCCGGCGACGGCGATCGACACGCTGAAGTGGGTCAGCCCCCGCTTGGCGTTCAGCGACCCGTCGATCGGGTCGATCACCACCAGCGGCGCTTGCGCGCCGTAGGCGACCGTCCCGCGCTCCTCGGAGATCGCGGCGAACCGGTGGCCGGCCCGACTGAGCGCGTCGAGCTCGTCGAACACGATCTGCTCGGCGGCCCGGTCGATGACCAGGGCCTCGTCGCCGCCCTCGCCCCGCCCCGTCTCGACGGCCCGGTGGGCCGTCGTCGGGTGGTCGTCGAACATCTCGCGCATGCGGATGGTGATCCGCCGCGAGGCGCCCAGCCAGTCGGGCGCGTGCGCCTCCTCGGGTCCCACCATTGCCGCCATATCCTAAGGGCATGCCCGCCGTCGTACCCGCGTGGCCGCTGGCCGGCTTGAGCGAAGCCCAGTGCGACGCCGTGCGTCATCGCCGCGCGCCGCTGCTGATCCTCGGCTGCCCCGGCAGCGGCAAAACCGAGGTCCTCGTGCGGCGGCTCGTCTGGCTGATCGAGCAGGGCAGCCTCGCCGCCGAGGTCCTCCTCCTGACCCACGGCGAGCGCAAGGCCGACGAGCTCCGGGCCCGGGCCGAGGACGCCCTGCGCGGCCCGCACGAGGAGGCCGCCGTGCAGACCGTCCACGGCTACTGCGTCCGCCTGCTCGCCGACGAGGCGCTCGCCGCCGGGCTCGATCCGTTCACCGTGGCCACCACCGCGGCCGACCGCCTGGCCATGCTCCAGGACCGCGTCGACGAGCTCGACCTGCGCCATCACGACTTCCGCGGCCGTCCGGCGGCGCTGCTCGGGAGCTTCGTCCGGCGGATCGACCGGCTCAAGGAGGAGCTGATCGACGCTCCGCGCTTCGTCGCCTGGGCCGCGTCGCAGGATGGGCCGCTCGCGACCCGTGAGCGCGAGTTCGCCCAGATCTTTCTCGCCCACGACCGGATGCTCGCCGAGCGCGGCGCGCTCGACGCCGGCGACCTCCTGCTCCACGCCACCCGCCTCCTCGCCGGCGACCGCGCGGCCGGGACCCGCGCCGCCGTGCGCTGGCCCCTGCTCCTGGTCGACGACTGGCACGAGCTCTCCTACGGCGAGCGGGAGGTCGTCCGGCGCCTCGAGCGAGCCGGCGCCGCGCTCACCACGACGGCCGACGACGTCGGCGGCGCCCCGGCTCTCGACGGGGCCACCCTGATCCGGCTGACCACCAGCCTCCGCTGCCCGCCCGCCGTGTTGCGGGCCGCCCGCGCCGTGCTCGGGCCGGGTCCGGGGTCGGGGACGTCCGGCGCCGGGTCGCCGGCGCCGGCGGGCGAGGCCGGGGAGGCGGCCGGGGACCCCCGGGCGGCGGGGGCGGCCGGGGCGGCGGCCCGACCGGCTGCCGAGGCGGAGGCGGTCCGCTTCTGGCGCTGCGCCAACGAGCGGACCCAGGCGCAGAGCGTCGCCGCCGAGCTCGAGCGGTTGATCGCCCGCGAATCGATCGCCCCCGAACGCCTCGCCGTGCTCGTCCGGTCGGTCGCCGAGGACGGCCAGGGGGTGGCCGTGGCCCTGGCCGAGCGGGCCGTGCCCTACCGAGTGATCGGCTCCGACGCCTTCTTCCAGCGCGCTGAGATCCGCGATGTCCTCGCCTGGCTGCGCCTCCTGGTCGATCCGCGCGACGCCGGCGCCGTCGTCCGGGCCCTCGTCCGGCCGCCGGTCGAGCTCAACTCGATCGATGTGGCCCGGTGCGTGCAGATCTCCCGCCGGCGCAAGCTCGACATGGTTGCCGCGTTGGTCGCCGCGACCGAGTCGCCGCAGCTTCCGCCCGAGGCCCGCGAGCGGATCGCCGGCTTCCTGCGGCTCTACCGCTCGGCCGCGGCGGCGCTCGACAGCACTCGCCCCGACCTCTTCGTCCACCGCCTGATCGACCGCATCGGCCTCCGACGCCAGCAGCTCTTCACCGCCCGGGCCGACGTCGTCGAGCGGCTGGTCAACCTCGCGAAGCTGGGCGAGCTGGCCGCCAGCCACGCCCGGCGCGCCCCCCAATCGACGCCGCGCGAGTTCGCCCGCTACATCGCCGCCGTGGCCGAGGCCGGGCTCGGCGAGGAGGAGGCGGTCGCCGCCACGGCCCCCCGGGCGGTCGCCGTGCTCGGGCTCGACGCGGCCGCCGGGCTCGAGTTCGACCATGTCTTCGTCGTCGGCCTCCACGCCGGGCGAATGCCCGGAGCCTCCGATCGACTCCCGCCCCCGGTGCCCGACGAGCTCGCCGCCGAGCCGGCGCCGGCGGCCGCCCACGACCACGCCATGCGCCGGCTCCTGGCCGTGGCCATCACCCGCGCCCGGCGCGGCGTCGTCCTGGCCTATCCGGCGAGCTCGGTCCGCGGGGCCGGCCTCTCGCCGTCGCCCTTCCTCGACGAGGCCCGCGCGGCGCTCGGCGCCCGCTGGGAGGACCGCGAGGAGGAGCTCTTCGGACCGGCCGAGGCCCTCCACTCGACGTTTCGCGAGCTCCGCGAGGAGCTGCTCGACAGCGTCGCCCGGATCGGTGGCCGGCTCGGCGAGCTGCGCCTCGACACCGATCTCGACATCTCCCACGGCGCGGTCCGCTTCCTCGAGCTCGTCAAGCTCGCGGCGCTGCTCGAGCGCCCCGAGGGCCAGCCGATCGACGAGGCGCTCGCCGACATCAACTCGCGGCTGGCCCAGGCGGCGACGCCGCTCCAGCGCGAGATCTTCGAGACCTCCCCGCTCGACGAGCAGCTGCTCGGCGCCGACCGCGACGAGCGCGGGCGGGCCGCGACCCGGGCGGCGCGTGAGGAGCCCTCGCTCGAGCCCTTCCTCCCGCGCCGCGGCGACGGGCTCGTGCTCTCGGCCTCCGACATCGAGACCTACCGGACGTGCCCGCTGAAGTACAAGTTCGCCCGCGTCCTGCGGATCCCGCAGGAGCCGACGCTCAACCAGCGCTTCGGAATCCTCGTCCACCAGGTGCTCGAGCGCTTCCACGCGACGAGCTCCACGAGCAGCGATGCCCTGCTCGCCCTGCTCGACGCCGCCTGGTGGCGCGGTGGCTTCGGCGACTCAGACCAGGAGCGCCAGCTCCGCGAGAAGGCGCGCATCGCCCTCCTGCGCTACCGCGATCGCCTCGAGCAGGAGCCGATCGAGCCGCGGTGGTTCGAGCGCTCTTTCGCCTTCACTCTCGGCCGCCACCTCATCCGCGGCCGCGTCGACCGGATCGACGCCCTTCCGGGCGGCGGATACGGGCTGATCGACTACAAGACCGGCGTCCCGCGCACCCCCGAGGAGCTGCGCGAGGACGTCCAGCTCGCGCTCTACGCCGTCGGGGCGCGCGAGGCCTGGCAGATCGAGGCGACCGAGCGGTCCTACTACTACGTGCTCGACGACGAGCGGATTGCCGTGCCCGACGCGCCCGACGGCTCCGAGTGGATTACCGAGACGGTGCTCGAGGTCGGCGCCGGGATCCTCGCCCAGGGCTTCGAGCCGACGCCGTCGCTGGCCGCCTGCTCGTGGTGCGACTTCCGGATCGCCTGTCCGGCGGCCGAGCGCTGAGCCGGGCGGCCGGTGGCCGCGGCGAGGCCGCGGCCGGGGGCCGGCGCGAGTCCGCGGTCGGCCGGCGCCGGGCGGGGCGGGGCGGGGCGGGGCGGGGGTCAGGGCTGGGCGCCGCGCTGGCGCAGGAAGCGCTGGAACTCCCGGGCCAGGAGGTCGCCCGATGGGATCTCGGTCGCCTCTGTCGCCTGGCTCTCGGCGCTCCGCTCGAGCCGCTCGACGAAGGCTTGGACGTCGGGATCGCTCTGGACGGCGAGCCCGACCTGGCGCTCGTAGTCGGCCGAGTCCTGCTCGAGCTTCCCGGCGTCGACCGAGACGCCGACGAGGCTCTCGAGGCGGCGCACGAGGGCCAGGGCGGCCTTCGGGTTGGGTGCGGCGGCGACGTAGTGGGGGACGCTCGCCCAGAGGCTGGCCGAGGGGATCGCCGCGTCCGAGCAGGCGGCGTGGAGGACGCCGACGATGCCGGTCGGGCCCTCGTAGTTGGAGCCGACCATGCCGACCCGCTCGACAAGGCCGGGATCGGAGGCGAGGCCGCTGACCACGACGGGGAGGGTGTGGGGGACGTCGGCCAGGAGCGCGCCGAGGGTGACCACGAGCTGGACGCCGAGCGCCTCGGCGAGGTCGACGATCAGCGTGGTGAACCCCCGCCAGCGCATCGACGGCTCGGGGCCGGCGAGCAGGATCAGGTCGCGCGGGGCGCGGGGCACGCGCGCCTGGTAGATGTCGATCCCGGGCCAGATGATCTCCCGCGTCTGGCCGTCGTTGTGGCGGATCAGCGGCCGCGACGCCTGGAAGTCGTAGAACTCCTCGGGATCGAGCCGCGCGAAGCGTGTGGCGCCGAGGGCGGAGCCGACGAACGAGAGGGCGGCTGACGCGGCGTCGCCGGCGTCGTTCCACCCCTTGAAAGCGCAGACCATCGCCGGGGCCCGTAGACCGTCGGGGCGGCTTTCCCAAACGAGCGGCTGCATCCGAACCAAGGTACATCATGGGGCGATGCTCCCTCCCGTGCTGGGATCGCCGGCGGCCGGACAGCTCGTCGCAACGCTGCGCGACGGCGACGCCGTCAACGCCGTGTTCGCCTGCTCGCGCAAGGAGCGCCTGATCGCGCGCAGCGGCAGCCCCTACCTGGCCGTCGAGCTCCGCGACCGCACCGGGGCGATCCAGGGCCGGGCTTTCCGGGACGCCGACCTCCTCGGCGGCCGCTTCGACCGGGGCGATCTCGTGCGGGTGGTCGGGCGGGTCGGGCGCTTCCGCGACGAGCTCCAGCTCGAGCTCGACCGCGTCGAGCGGGCGCCGGCCGGCGACGTCGAGCCGAGCGCGTTTCTGCCGGCGGCCTACCGCGATCTCGAGGAGCTCGACGGGTTCCTCGAGCACCTGGCGCGGGAGGTGTGCGACCCGCAGTACCGCCGGCTGCTCGACACCCTGCTCGCCGACCCCGAGCTCCGCGCCGCCTGGCGGCGGGCGCCGTGCACGCGCGCCGGCCACCACGCCTACCTCGGCGGCCTCCTCGAGCACACGGTGGCCGTGGCCACGCTGGCCCAAGAGCTGGCGCTCCAGCACCCGCGGTGCAACAGCGACCTGCTGCTGACCGCGGCGATCATCCACGATCTCGGAAAGACGCGCGAGTTCACCTACGGGGCGACGCTCGGGCTCAGCGAGGAGGGTCGGCTGATCGGCCACGTCCAGCTCGGCCTGCGGCTGCTCGAGGCTCGCGGGGCGGGGATCCTCGGCGAGCAGCGCCTGCTCGCCCTGGGCCACTGCGTGCTATGCCATCACGGCGCCGACGCGGCCCCGGGACGGCGCTTCGCGAGCGTCGAGGCGCTCGCTCTCTACCGCCTCAACGCACTGGAGGCGAGCGTCAAGGACGCGCTCGAGCACGGGCTCGAACGGTGAGGCGCGGCTGCTGCTCGCCCGCCGCGCGGGCGAGCTCCAGGCGCAGCCCGTCGAAGATCGTCTCCAGTCCGGCGCGGAACTGGCGGTCGGTCGCCTTCCGGGTCAGCTCGCGGGAGAGCTCGTGGATCGTCGGGAACTCCTCGGCCGAGAGCCGGTCGGCGGTCAGGCGGTGGTCATCGGCGGATGGCGTGAGGGTGAAGCCGGCGATCTCGACCAGGGTGAAGCCGCGGATGTAGCTCGCCAAGAGCCGGAAGACGGCGACCGTCCGGTCGGGCGCGAAGCCTCCGGCGCGCAGGTCGCCGAGGAGCGCGTCGATCGGGCGCAGGGTGTCCGGCGTGTTCAGGGCTCGGGCCCCGACGAGCTCGAAGGCCGCGGGGTGGGCCCGCGCGACGGCGCGGACGGCGAGCCCGAGGCTGAGCGCCGACTCGGCCCAGCCGCTGCCGTATTCGCCGCGATCCTCGGCGACCTCGGCCATCAGCCGCTCGGCGACGCCGTCGAGGAGGGCGCGCTTGTTGGCCACGTGCCGGTAGAGCGACATCGCCTCGACGCCGAGCTCGGTCCCGAGGCGCCGCATGGTCAGCGCCTCGGCGCCGTGCTCGTCGATCAGCTCGAGCGCCTTGGCGAGGATCGCCGGCCGCGACAGTCGGGCCGGCCGCCCACGGGGCCTCGGGGGCGAGACGTCGGCCACCGCCGCTCGTGCCGGCGCCCGGCGCAGCGTCGGCGACCGGGTGGTCGTCGGATCCGGTCGCAGTCGACGGTCGGCTTTCGGCACGGTCAGCGATCCTTGTCTTGAGGTTTGGCCGGCGGGCGAGGATGCGATCCGCCGGCTCCCGCGGTCTCGAGCTCCTGGCGCAGCCCGGTGAGTATCGTCTCGAGGCCGGCGCGGAAGTGGACCTCGGTCGGCCCTCGGGCGAGCTCGCTCGACAACTCGGAGATGTTCGGATTCCTGTCGGCCCGGACATCCTCCGCGCTCGGCCGGTCGGGGTCGGCGTTCGTGGTGGCCACGGTGAACCCGGCGATCTCGATGAGAACGAACCCGCGGACGTAGCTGGCGAGGACACGGTAGGCGGCCACGGCGCGGTCGGCTGCGAACCCCGCGGCGCGGAACTCGGCTAAGAGGCCCTCGAGCGGATGTACGGAGTCGCGCTTGTTGAGCGGCCGGAGCCCGATCAGCTCGAAGGCCGCCGGGTGGGCCAGGGCCACGGCGCGGAAGCCGATCGACAGGCTTCGGGCCGCCTCGACCCAGTCGCCGCCAAAGTCCCCCCGGTGCGCGTTGACCTCGGCCATCAGCCGCTCGGCGATGCCGTCGAGGAGCGCGCTCTTGCTCGCGACGTGCCGGTAGAGCGACATCGCCTCGACGCCGAGCTCGGCCCCGAGGCGTCGCATGGTGAGCGCCTCGACCCCCTCGGCGTCGAGCAGCTCGAGCGCCTTGCCGAGGATGACCTCCTTCGAGAGCCGCGGCGGCCGGCCGCGGCGCCGCGGAGCGTAGGCGGGCGCGTCCGGTGCCGGCACTCGGCCTGGGGCGTCCGCGGTCAGAGGCGTCAGCACGGTCGGCGGGTCCTTCGGATCAGAGCTTGCGGGCGGCAGGCGTCGGGTTCCAAAGGGCGGGCGTCGCCGGGCGAAGCCGGCGTGCCGGCGGCGGAGCCGGACAGGCAGTGCGCGCAGTCGGGCGCGGTCCGGCGCCCGGCTCGAGCGGCTCGGTGCCGCAGGCCCCGTGGATCAGGGCCGCGCCGTACCCGTAGTGCTCCTCGTCGGCGAGGACGGGCGCGTGGCAGCGTGCGCACCGGCCGATTCGGCGCGTGCGCGGCTGGCGGGCGGACGACTGGAAGGCGGCGTCGTAGCGCATAGCTGACCGAGACTCGCACGCCGCGGCCGAGCCTTGTGTGACGTTGGTCACACAAGGATCAAGTTTGCTTACGACGTCCGGCCGGGCCCGCGGCGGCTCGCGTAATCTCCGCCCCGGGGCGGCAGGGGCCTGGTGGCCCATCCGGTCTTCAAAACCGGCAGGGCGTGGCAACCCCACGCTTGGAAGGTTCGATTCCTTCGCCGCTTCGTTGCTGGAAAACGGGCGCTCTTGCGCCCCGGCCCACCGCTCGCCGCTAGACCGCAATCGAAAGGCATGTCCCGAATATCTGACCGCAGCATTCACGGGACTGCGTCTCGGCGAGCAGCCCGCATTGCATTGGCGCGACGTCGACTCTGCGGGCGAGGCGATCGGGTGCGGCGGAGCTACAACGCCGACGGGGCGGTCGGCACGCCGAAGAGCGGCAGGTCCGCGGGCTGACCGGTGGCGCTCATCGGCTGGCGGGCCGCGAGCAGGCGGCCGCCGCCGGGCCACCGATGCGAATGAGGACCTCCGCGTCCGTGCTGACGGGCCTCGACAAGTGCGCTGGATGACGTCCCGTTTTGGGGACTTCAAGCCGGACTGGTCGATCTCGCCGGCCGCCGCGCCACGGCGCCGTTCGTCGCCCGTCGAACTCACGCGTTCGCATGGGGATCGTTTGCGGGACGCGTCGGGCGTTGCAGCGCCCTGCGCCCCGAGCGCTCAAGTGGCGCCGCGCGGTACCGATAAAGACGTGAGACGGCGGATCGGTTGCGTTACAAGTTTGCCGCTGGATGGTCGTCAGTAGGACGCTGACAATCGACGAAGCGAGCTTCCGGCGGTTGGACTCGTTTCAGAAGGAGCTCATCACAATGAGAAGGATCTCTCGATTCGCCGTGCTCGGCCTAATGGCGTGTGTGCTTGCCATCAGTGGCTCGGCTCTGGCCGTGGCCAAGGGCCATCATCGCCATGCTCACGCCAGTCTGGCGGACGTGGTCAAGGACGTCAAAGACGCCAAGAAGGACTCTGCCGCGGCGCAGAGCGACGTAACCACTCCGGACTCTCCGGCTGAGGCTCAGAAGGAGCAGGCCGACGCTCAGAGCGAGGGTCAGGACGGTCAGCAGGAAGGCGACAATCCTGCGCAGGCGATCGCTTGTATGGGCCTCCTGACGGACAACGTCCAGTACGACGATCAAACCGGAACCTGTACGGCTGAGACCGGGCAGGACACCGGCGCGACCGGCGGGCAGGACAACAACCAGAACGGCTAGCGACGTGCGCGGTCCTACGGCGATCCGCCGTGGGACGGCGCCCCGCGAGGCCGTTTCCCGCGATGCCCGCCCAGAATGTGCCCTTCCTCCCGCTCAACCGACTGGCCCGGCGGGCGATCATTCGTCGCTCGCGCGGCCGTGCCGTCGGGTAGTGGTGGCGGTGAGCGCCGGCGCCCCGGGTGTCCGCCGGGGACCTCCGAGTCGGGGTGGATCGACCGCGCGCCCGACGTGCGCTCGGAGACGATCCTGGCCGATGCGCTGCGCGAGCCGCCGAAGCGGCGGCTCGTCAACGGCTGGCGGGCCGCCGCGACGGCTGTGACACCATGGAGGCTCGCTGTCTGGGCGGCTCGCCTCCCCACGCCGCTGCCCTGGTGCTACGAGCAGGCTCAGCGCTCCCTGCTTCGAGTGCGCCGCGGGCGACGCGGCGCGCGGCGCTCCTTCTCGCGCAGACCGTGGTGCCGATGACCGACAAACCAAACGAGCCGCGGAGCACCCGGCGGCTGCGGCCTTTGCTGTCGGGCGTGGTGCTGCGCTCGCAGACCGACGCGCGTCTTGCCGCGCTGGCCCGCGAGGGAAACCAGCCGGCGTTCACCGCGATCGTCGAGCGCTACCAGGGCGAGCTTCGCGCGCACGCCGCCCGCATCGTGCGACCCGACCGCGCCGACGACCTCGTGCAGCAGGCGGTCCTTTCGGCGTGGACGGCGCTGCTGGCGGGCGCCGACGTCAGCGACCTGCGCCCATGGCTGCATCGCATCGTTCACAACGCCGCGCTCAGTACCCTCACCCGACGCGGCTACAACGACGGCGAGATCCCCGATACGTCGATCGCGCCGCACCTCACCGACGACCTCGCCGAAGGTCGCCTGAGCGCCGCCGCAGCGCTCGCGGCGCTCGCGGCGCTACCGGAAGCTCAGCGCCGCGCGCTCACGTTGACCGCGATCGACGGCCGCAGCGGGCGCGACGCCGCCCTGGAGATGGGAATCAGTGAAAGCGCGATGCGTCAACTCGTGTACCGCGCCCGCAGCGGCGTACGCTCAGCCGTCACCGCGATCATCCCGCTGCCCCTGATCACCTGGCTGACCTCGACCGGCGGGGCCGCCACCGCGGCCTCGGGCGCGATCGGCCTGGGCGCCACCGGCGGCGCCACCGCCGCCGCGACGAAGGTCGTCGCGGTACTCGCGGTCGCCGGTGCCGCGCTCGGCGCAGGCCAGGCGCTCACCACACGCCACTCCGCGAACCGCCCCCACCACACGGCAATCGCCGCGGCCGACCCTTCAGGCACCCAGGCGGCCCCCGCCAACTCGCTCACGCCTCGGGAGGCGACGCCAGCCGGCCAGCACCTACAACGAAGCGGCGCGGCCGCGAACGCGGGCAGCCACGACGGTACGCAACGCAACCACGGCGGGCAGGGCAAACCCGGGATCGATGCCGGAAACGCCCCCGGCCAACCCGCGGGAGCCAGCCAAGCCAGCGGCGGCACCGACAACACCACCTCCGGGCAGCAACCCGGACTCCCCGCAGGTGCCGAGGCGCTCGCGCAAGCAGGGGAATCCTCGGTCGATGCGGGAAGCGCCGCCGGCCAACCGGCGGGGACCAGCCAAGCCGGGGCCGCTGCCGAGAACACCACCTCCGGGCAGCAGCCGGAAACCCCCACAGGTATCGGCACGGCCGGGCAACCCGGGTCCAGCGCTACAGGCCAGCAGCCTTGAGCGACGCCGGCCGGCGCGAACGGCCACCACACCCACCGGCAGGGCACCGACCGCTATGTAGATCGGTGTTCCCGGGGTCGACGACGACACGGACGGTTTCGCCGTCGGCGTGAGGAGTGCGCGGAGCGGCCGGTTAGCCACCGCCAGCACGGTCGAAGCGGGACGCCGGGAGGAGGTCGGTCGCGTGTTCCCACGACCTTCTGGGGAGACCGCAGGACTCCAGGAAATCGCCCTCCTCGCCGCTTCTCTCGGCGTCCCGGGTCCCGGGTCCGCTATTCGTCGGGCGGATCCTGCGGGGTTGGAAAGGCGCCGCCGTCGATCAGCTCGACCCGGTAGCCGTCGGGGTCGGCGACGAAGGCGATCAGCGGAAGGTCCTCGCGGCCGCCCGGGTGATACGGCGGCTGCTCGGGAGCGACGCCCAAGGGCTCGAGCCTGGCCAGCGTCCGGACGATGTCCTCGACGGTCACGGCCATGTGGTTGTAGCCGCTGCCGAGGTCGTACGGCTCCTCGCGGCCGCGGTTCACCGTGAGCTCGAGGACGTCGCCGTCGCCGGGCAGTCCCATGTAGAGGTTGTAGGCCGTCTCGAAGTTCAGGCGCCCGCGCGGCTCGAAGTCGAGCGCCGCGTAGAAGCGCTGCGACGCCTCGGGGTCACGGACCCGCAGACACGTGTGCATGTAGCGGCTGGCCATCGTCGTTGCTCCTCTCCGGTCGGCGAGCCCCAAACGGTAACGGCACGCGCCCGGTCGGTCGAGCCCGCGGTCGCGGTGAGCTACGCCGACGGGACGGCCGGAGCCTCGCGCCGGGCCACCTCGGCCCGCACGACCGGCGCCACCTCGGTGCCGAAGAGCTCCATCGAGCGCAGGACCTCGCGATGGGCGACGGCTCCGACGCTCATCTGGGCGATGTAGCGCTGGTGGCCGAAGAGCTCGTGCTCGAAGAGGAGCTTCTCGGCCACCTGCTCCGGCGTGCCCACCGCCAGCGCGCCCCGCGGCGAGCGCAGCGCCTCGTACTCGCGCTTGCCCGACGGCGGCCAGCCCCGCTCGCGGCCGATCCGGTTCATCATCGCGACGTACGGTGACGCGAACGCCGCGTCGGCCTCGGCCGAGGTGCGGCCGACGAACGCGTGGGTGTTGATCGCGACCTTCATCTCCGCGGTGTCGCGCCCGGACGCCGCGAACGCCCCGCGGTAGCGGTCGACCAGCGGCACGAAGCGCTCGGGCTGGCCGCCGATGATCGCCACCGTCAGCGGCAGGCCGAGCGAGCCCGCGCGGACGACCGAGGCCGGGGACCCGCCGACGGCCACCCACACCGGGAGGGGGTCCTGCACCGGTCGTGGCCACACGCCCGCCTCGTTCAGGGGCGCCCGCAGCCGCCCCGACCACGTCACCTGCGAGCTCTCGCGGATCTTCACCAGCAGCTCCAGCTTCTCGGCGAACAGCGCGTCGTAGTCATCGAGGTCATAGCCGAAGAGCGGGAACGACTCGATGAACGATCCCCGCCCGGCCATGATCTCCGCCCGGCCGTCGGAGAGCAGATCGACGTGCGCGAAGTCCTGGAAGACCCGCACCGGGTCGTCGGAGCTGAGCACGGTTACCGCGCTCGAGCACCGGATCCGCGCGGTTCTGACCGCGATCGCCGCGAGCACGACGGCCGGCGAGGAGACGAGGAAGTCCCGGCGGTGATGCTCGCCGACGGCGAACACGTCGAGCCCGAGCTGGTCGGCCAGCTCCGCCTCCTCGAGCAGGTCGCGCATCCGCCGGCGAGGGGTCGTGCCCGCCGCGAGGTCGGCGAACGTGGCGAGACCCAGCTCCATGGCGCCAGCATAGCGCACTTACTTGCGCGCGCAACGAGTTGTCGCGGGTCTCCTCAGGGGTGGACTACGGCCGCGTAGTCGGGCTGCCCGTCCGGCCCGATCGGGACGAAGTCCATCCCGTCGGGGGTGTTCAGGCGGTTGGGCCCGGTCCCCGGCTGGTCGGTCCGCCCGTACTGCCAGACGATCCGGTTGCTCCGCGGGTTGATCACCACCACGCGGTGGCGGAAGTCGTCGTTGACCGCGATGTCGCCGTTGGGCAGGGCCATCGCCAGCGACGGATGGTCCAGACGCCCGCCGCCGGCCGTCGGGCCGTAGCGCCAGAGCACCTTGCCTCTGCGGTTGATGATCACGATCTGTCCCGGACTCGAGTAGTCAGCCAGGAGGATGCGGCCCCCCGGCAGCGGCTGGGGATCGGACGGATACCCGACCGGCGCCTGCACGGCGAAGATGAGGCGCCCGTCGGGGCCGACCTCGTCGACCCAGTGGCCAGGAATCTCGGAGATCATCACCCCGCCGCTCGGGGTCGGCGTGTCGCCGTTCACGGCGCCGAGGAGCCTCGGTGGCGCGTGGCGGCAGGTGTCGGCCCGCCCGTACTGGCGCGTGATCCGTCCCGTCCTGATGAAGAGGATCCGGCAGTTGTAGGCGTCGGCCACGGTGAACGACCCGTCGGGCAGCCGGTAGGCGTCGTCGGGCGTGTTGAGGTGGGTCGCCCCGGCGCCCTTGTGGCCGGGAACGCCGAACAGGACGCGCAGGCTGTGGTCGGCCACGCCCACCGAGACGATCGCCTGGTTGTCCTCCTCGTTGGCGATCAGCGACGCCCCGCCCGGGGCGACGAAGGTGTCGTCGTTGAACCGGAGCAGCCGGCCGGCGGCCTTGTCGCGGGCATCCGGAAAGCGAAAGGCGATCTGGCGATGGGCATCGACGACGATGATCCGGTTGTTGCCCCGGTCGGCGATCAGGAGATAGCCGGGCAATCCCGGGCGGCCCGACGCCGCCGCGTATGCGCTCGCGGTCCCCGGCTGGACGCCGACCACGTTGGCCGGGGCCCAGAGCGCCGCCAGGCCGCCGGCGGAAGCCGGAGCGAGCGGCCCGCCCGGCCTGATCGCGGCGACCCGGCTCGGCGTCCGGACGGCGTGCGAGCGGTCGCGGCCGCCCCCGCCGGTCAGGAGCGCGAGGATGACGACGGCGACGGCGGCGCCGAGCACGGCCCCTACGAATCGCCGCCGGTTGCGGATCTGCCGGCGGCGGGCGACCGCCCGCCGCTCGAGGCGGTCGGTCGGCGTCGAGTCGCGGCCGGGGGCGGCGTTGGCGGGCTCTGTCTCTGTCATCAACGATGGCCCGGGGGGCGCGTCGGCAGAACGGGACCCAGGACAGGGCGGCATCCTATGGCGCGGACGGCTGTCGCTGCCCGGCGCCGGCGGGCCCGCCCGAGAGCCGCGAGGCGGCACGGTGGGGCGGCGCGAGAACCGATCGCACCGCCCGGACTTGACGCGCCCCGCGAATAACGCAATATTCGCTGGTCCAGAGACGCTCGGAGGGAGCCATGGACTCTTCACCTCGAAGAACCGATCAACTGCGCGCGTCGCCGCGGATGTTCGAATCAGATCTGCTCGACCGCCTCTCCCGGGTCCACCCCGGAGTGCCCCCGGCGATCTTCGGCCCGTTCATCCTCGGCTTCGCCGCTCTCGCCTTGAGTCGGCTCGGTGCGCCCGAGGCGATCGGCCTGTTCCTCGCCGGCTACGTCCTCTGGACGCTGACCGAGTACTGGATGCACCGCCTGGTCTTCCACTTCGAGCCGGTCGACGGCCTCGGTGCCCGGCTCCACTGGATCATCCACGGCATCCACCACGAGCATCCCAACGACCCCAGGCGGCTCGTCATGCCGCCGTCGGTCAGCGTGCCCCTGGCCATCGTCTTCTACCTGGCCTTCCTCGCCGTCTTCGGCACCCGGCTGGCCCCCGGCATCGAGGGCGGGTTCATCGCCGGGTATCTGATCTACGACATGACCCACTTCTACGTCCATCACCGCCGTCCCACCCGGCGCCTCGGTCGGGTGCTTCGCGAGGCCCACATGCGCCACCACTTCCAGGACGACACGACCGGCTTCGGGGTGAGCGCCCCCTACTGGGACCGGGTCTTCGGGACGACCCCGGCGCGCGGGCAGCGGACGAGCTAGGGCTCGCGCTCGACGAGGCGCCGTAGGTCTCGTGCGTTGCGCGGAGCAAAGCCCCGCCAATCGTTGTTGAAGTAGACGAAGACCTCGTAGCTTCGGCGCCAGCCGCGCACCCGCTCGGCCCAGCGCTCGAGCTCGCGCCGTGAATAGTTGCCGTCCCGCCCGCGGCGCCCGTAGTGCATGCGCACGAACGCGAAGTCCGCCGTCGGCTCGTAGGACTGGAACGGCCGCTCGGGATGATCGCCGATCACGAGCGCCACGCCGGCGGCCCGCAACCGCGCCAGGACGTCCGCGTGAAACCAGCTCTCGTGCCTGAACTCGAAGGCGTGGCGGCCGCGCCCGGCGAGCGCGCCGAGGGCCTCCTCGAGGCGCGCGTCGTCGCGGTGGAAGGTCGCCGGCAGCTGCCAGAGCACCGGCCCGAGCTTGCCGGCGACCGCGAGCGGATCGACGCGCTCGTAGAAGCGCTCGACGCCCTCGGCCATGCCGGCCAGGCGCTTGACGTGCGTGACGTAGCGGCTCCCCTTGAGCGCGAAGACGAAGCCCGGCGGCGCCTGCTCGGCCCACCGACCGACCGCCTCGCGAGTCGGCAGTCGGTAGAACGTCGCGTTGACCTCGACAGTGTCGAACCGCTCGGCGTAGACCTCGAGCCAGCGGCGGGCCGGTAGCTTCGGCGGGTAGAAGTCACCGCGCCAGTCGCGGTAGTTCCAACCCGAGCAGCCGATGCGTACGGGAGGCACCCGGGTCGACCGCGCGGCGCCCCGCTCAGTGCGAGTCGGGCGCCGGCGCCGGGGCCGGCACCTTTGCCGGCTCGGCCGCGACCGGCGCGGCCTGCTGTGCCGCGGGGGGCGGCGGCGGCTGCGCGGCCGGGGCGGCGGGCGGCGTCAGCGCCTGCGGCTCGCTGCCGGAGCCGCCGCTGACCGAGTCCTTGAACTCGCGCATGCCGCTTCCGAGCGAGCGGGCGATCTCCGGGATCCGCTTGGCGCCGAAAACGAGGAGCAGCACGACGACCAGGATCGCGATGTGCGTGGGATTGTCGAGACCCATCTCTGATGGCAGGATAGCGCGGCGTCAAGCCGGCTCGGCTGGTCGTCGTGCCCCGCGCACGAGCTGGAAGGCGGCGCTGAGCATGAGCAGCGCGAACAGCACCCGCAGCGTCGCACCCGAGAGGACGTTGGCCAGGACGACGCCGGCGACCGCGCCGGCCACCGAGAGCAGCCCGATCACGATGCCGTCGCGTACGCGCAGATTGCCGTAGCCGTGCTGGCGCCAGGCCCCGAGCAGAGCGACCGGGATGATCGCCAGGAGCGAGGTGGCCTCCGCGTCGACCTGGCCGAGCCCGGCGACGAAGACCAACCCCGGGACGAAGAGCACCCCGCCGCCGACCCCGAGCATCCCCGACAAGATCCCGGCGAGCAGCCCGATCACCGCGATCTCGATCACCGGATCAGGAGCTCGGCGGCCACGACGACGAGCAGCCCGGCGAACAGCACCGAGACCGTCCGCCCCCGGACGCGCTGCTGCAGGTAGGTCCCGATCACGACCCCGCCGAGGGCCGGCAGCCCGATCAGCAGGCCCTGCTCGACACGGACGTTCCCGTAGATCGCCTGGGCCGCCATGCCGATCGCCGCCGTCGGCACGATCGCCGCCAGCGAGGTCCCAGTCGCCTCCCGCTCTCCGTAGCCGAGCCAGAGGATCAGGAGGGGCACGATCACCGCTCCGCCGCCGACGCCGAACAACCCGCTGACCAGGCCGCCCGCCGTCCCGATCGCCGCGAGCCGGAGCGATCGGGCGGGCAGCATGGGCGCCATACTAGATGCCGTGCCCACCGCCGCCACACTGGCCGAAATGCTCGGGCCGTTGCGCGCCGATCCCGCGCGATCGGCCGTCCTGCTCGACGTCGACGGGACGCTCGCCCCGATCGTGCGCCACGCCTCCGAAGCCCGCGTCGACGAGGCGACCCGCGGCCTGTTGATCGAGATCGCACAGCTCTACGGCGTCGTCGCCTGCGTCAGCGGCCGCCCGGCCGCCGTGGCCCGGCAGATCGTCGCCATCGGGTCGATCGCCTACGTCGGCAACCACGGCTGCGAGTTCCTCGCCCCGGCCGCCACCGAGGTCGTGCTCGATCCCGAGGTCGCCCCCTGGATCGAGAAGGTCCGTGCCTTCGCCGCGGAGGGCGACGCCGACGCCCTGGCCCGGCTGCGCGTGCGCCGCGAGGACAAAGGCCCGATCGCCGGCTTCCACTGGCGCGGGGTCCCCGACGAGGAGGCGGCGCTCACCGCGGTGCGCGAGATCGAGCAGCGCGCCAAGGACCGCGGTTTCGACGTCCACTGGGGGCGCAAGGTCCTCGAGGTCCGGCCGCCGCTGGAGATCGACAAGGGCCGCGGCGTCGTCGGGCTCCTCGCCTCCTCGGCCGGTCGCCGCCCCGGCGCCGCGACCACCGACCGGGGCCTCTACATGGGCGACGACGAGACCGACGTCGATGCCTTTCGAGGACTGCGCGAGGCGGTCGGCGCCGCCGCCGCCGTATGCGTCGGCGTCCTCTCCGACGAGACGCCGGCCGCGCTCGAGCGCCAGGCCGACGTCATGGTCGACGGCTCGGCGGGTGTGCGCGAAGTCCTCCTCGGCCTGCTTCCCGACCGTTAGGTGTCCTTCGTGGATTTTCTGCGGACCACGGTCCTGCTCTGTGCCGGCGCCGCGACGGCGCTGGCCGCGGTGACCGTGATCGGCGCCGGGGAAACCGGCGCCCCGAGCATCGCCCTCCTCGCGTTCGGCTGGTGGGCCCTGGCCACGCTCGTCGGCGCCTTCATCGGCCGCCGCAACGAGACCAGTCCCCCGATCGCTCGCCTCCTCGCCGGAGCCCGCGCGGTGACGACGCTCCCCGAGCAGAAGCCGACCCGCGTGATCCTCAACCGTCTCTGGCCGCTCCTGGGCCTCACCCTGGTCGCCGGGGTGCTCGGCTTCCTGGCGCCGCAGGTTCCCGGGATCGCCACCGGCTTCGCGATCATCTGGGCGCTCGCCTGGCGCCGCCAGCACGCCGCCGTGCTGGCCATCGAGCAGCGCGACGGCGCCCGCTTCCACGTCGAGTCGACCTCGCCGCTCCAGCCGATCTCGCTGACCCGGACGCCCGGATTCAAGGCCTACCTACCGCAGCGCGACGGACAAGCTGCGTGATCGATGTCCTCGTCGTCTCGCTCGGCTCGACGCTCGGGCTGCGATCCGCCGACGAGGACCTCGTCGCCGCCCTGCGCCGCGCCGGGGCCACGGTTGCGCTGGCGGCCGCCGCCCCTCCGCCCGCGGTCCGCACCCTCGCGCTGACCGACTTCGCCTGGGCTCGCGCCGCCCGCGCGGCGGCTCGCCGTGCCCTGGCCCGCGAGTCGGCCGCGGCAGTGATCTACTCGTCGACCACCGCCGCGCTGCTCTGGCCCGTGCCCGGGGCGGTCCGCTTCGACGCCCCCGCCGCCGCCAACCGCCCCGGCCGCCACGGGGTCTGGCAGCGGCCGCTCGAGCGCCGCCGCCTCGCCGAGGCGACGCTGCTCCTGCCCTGGAGCAACGGCGCTCTCGCCGAAGCCGGCGGCCGCCGCGGCGGCCGCGACGCGCTCGTCGTCCCGGTGGCGGTCGCCGCGTCCGGTCCGCCGGCTGCGCGGCGCGACATCGCGGCGGTCACCTACGGCGCCCACCCGCACAAGAAGGGCCTCGACCGCGTGCTCGCCGCCTGGGCGCAGGCCCGCCGCCCCGGCGAGGAGCTCGTGGTGGCCGGCGTCCCCACACCCGACGCGCCGGGTGTCCGGGTCGTCGGGACGATCGACCGCGGCGCCTACCGCGCCCTCCTGCGCCGGGCCCGCGTCTACGTGACCGCCCCCCGCCGGGAGGACTACGGGATCACTCAGCTCGAGGCGCTGGCCGACGGCTGCATGCTCGTCACCAACGCCGCTCCGGGGCCCTACGCCGCCCTCGAGCTCGCCCGCCGGCTCGACTCCCGCCTCGTCGGCGACGACCTTGCCGGGGGGCTGCGCGCGGCCCTCGACGCTCCGCGCCGCGACTACGCCGCGGCGGCCGCCGCGGCGCTCGGGCCGTTCTCGCCGGCGAGCGTCGACCGGCTCGTCGCCGAGCGGGTGCTCCCCGCGCTCGGGGTGGCGACCGCTCCGCTCCCCCGGCCGCCGGACGGTTCGCCTCCTACCGAGGCCGCTTGAGCTGCATCGCCAACTCCGGCCAGGGCAGCGTGTTGAGCACCGCCTCTGGGCCCAGCCAGGCCCGGCGCGCGGTCCACACGCCGTAGCGCAGGACATCGAAGCCGGCGGCCGAGTGAGCGTCGGAGTTGATCACGAGGCCCACCCCGGCGTGGGCCGCCGCCCGGGCGTGGACCTCGCCGAGGTCGCGCCGATTCGGGTTCGAGTTGATCTCGAGCAGCGTCCGCGCGGCGAGCGCCGCCGCGATCACCGCGTCCATGTCGATCGGATAGGGCTCCCGGCGACCGAGCATCCGACCGGTCGGGTGCCCGATCGCGTCGATCAGCGGGTGACCGATCGCGGTGACCATCCGCGCCGTCATCGCGTCGCTGCCGATCGCGAACGCCGTGTGGACGCTGGCGATCACCCAGTCGAGCTCGGCGAGCAGCTCGTCCGCGTAGTCGGGCGAGCCGTCGGGCAGGATGTTGACCTCGCTCCCGGCCAGCAGGCGGATGTCGGGCATCCGCGCATCGGCCTCGCGGACCCGCTCGATCTGGCGGCGCAGATCGTCAGGCGAGACGTGGTTGCCGAAGCCGTGGCTCGCGGAGTGGTCGGTGATCGCCAGGTACTCGTAGCCACGCTCGGCCGCCGCGCGTCCCATCTCGGCGATCGTGTGGCGCCCGTCGGAGGCCACGGTGTGGCAATGGAGGTCGCCGCGGATGTCCGACCGGTCGATCAGCCGCGGCGGCGGCCGCTCGAGCTCGCCGCGGTTCTCGCGCAGCTCGGGCTCGACGTAGGCCAGGCCGACCAGCTCGTAGACCTCGGCCTCGGTGGCGCAGCGGTGGGTGATCCCGGTCTCCTCGGCGAGCACGCCGTACTCCGACACGCGCAGCCCCATCCGCACCGCCCGCTCGCGCAGCGCCGCGTTGTGCTGCTTGGAGCCGGTCAGGTGCTGGAGCAGGTTGCCCAACTGGCCGGGCGCGACCGCGCGGACCTCGACCGGCATCCCCGTATGCGTCACCCCGCGCGCGGCGCCCTCGCCCGTCCGGGAAGCCGTGTCGATCGCCTCGAGCGCCGGCAGCGCCTCGAGCAGCGCGCCGGGCTCCTGGGCGGCGACGATCACGTCGAGGTCCTTGACCGTCTCGGTCCGTCGCCGCACCGACCCGGCCAGCTCGATTCGCGCCCCCGGATCTTCGGCTCGGGCGCGGAGCTCGCCGACGATCAGCTCGCCGATCGTGAGCGCCCGGTCGAGAAGCACCCGCCGGCTCGGTGCGCCGCCGTCGCCGGCGGCCGCCAGCGAGGCCAGCACCGATTGCTCGAACTTCTCGCCGAACCCCCGCACCTTGCGCAGGCGCTCGCCGCGTGCCGCCTCGCCGAGGCGCTCGAGCGAATCGACGCCGAGCTCGTCGAACAGCCGCCGGGCCCGCTTGGGACCGAGGCCCGGGAGCGCGGTCATGGCCAGGAGGCCGGCCGGAAAACGTTCGCGGAGCTTCACCGCAGCCGGGATGGTTCCCGTCTCGATCAGCGCGAGGATCTTCTGCTCGAGCGTCGCCCCGATCCCGGCGAGCTCGGTGACGCGTCCGGCCAGCGCGAGCTCGGCGACCGAGATCGGCGCGTCGCGGATCGCCTTGGCCGCGTTGCGATAGGCGACGACGCGGTGGATCACGGCCCCGTCGAGCTCGTAGAGGTCGCCGAGCTCGTCGAGCGCGGCGGCGATCGCGGTGTTTGAGGTGGCGGCGATTCATCTAGGGTAGGCCGCCATGCCCGGCCCCGCATGGTTGATCCTGCCGACTTTCGACGAGGCCGAGAACATCGAGGCGATCGTCGCGGCCGCGCTGCCCGCCCTCGCCTCCGGTTCGCCCGGCGGATTCCGCGTGCTCATCGTCGACGATGCCTCGCCCGACGGCACCGGGGCGATCGCCGACCGGCTGGCCGCCACCCACGACGCCGTCGAGGTCCTCCACCGCACCCGGCGCGAGGGGCTCGGCCCCGCCTACCTGGCCGGCTTCCGCCACGCGCTGGCGGGCGGCGCCGGGTGCGTGCTCGAGATGGACGCCGACTTCTCCCACGATCCCGCCGACCTGTCCCGGCTGCTCGCCGCGATCGACGCCGGGGCCGACCTCGCGCTCGGCTCGCGCTACGTGCCCGGCGGGGCGGTGACCGACTGGGGCCTCCTGCGGCGGGTGCTGAGCCGCGGCGGCTGCGCCTACGCCCGGCTCGTTCTCGGGCTGCCGATCCGCGACCTGACCGGCGGCTTCAAGTGCTTTCGCCGGGAGGTGCTCGAGGCGATCGACCTCGACACCGTCCGCTCCCACGGCTACGCCTTCCAGGTCGAGCTGACCTACCGGGCGCTCGCCCGCGGCTTCGAGGTCACCGAGGTGCCGGTCGTGTTCCGCGATCGCCGCCTCGGTCACAGCAAGATGTCGCCCGCGATCGCCATCGAGGCCTTCTGGATGCTCCCGCGGCTGCGCTACGTGCAGTCCTCCCGAGAGCGGGACGGTTGACGGTTCACCGGCCGCTGCGGCTCATGCGCCATCCTCAATCGTCCGATGCCGGAGAGGTGCAGACTTCTCAACCGGTGCCGTCCGCCTACGCCTTCGTCGAGGGCGTCCGCCATACCCGCCAGACGCTCGCCTACTGGCGCCGCCGGCCCTGGTCGGTGCTCCGTGGCTGGCTGCTCGGCAGCCTCGCCGCGGCCCTCTGCCTGCTCACCGCCGTCTGGGCGATCGCCGGCCTGGCCACCCCCGCCCAGGCCCTCGTGAGCCGCCCGCCCTTCGTCGTCGGACACCTCGACGACGTAGCCTGGGTGCTCGGGCGAAACCTGCTCGTCCTCGCCCTCCACGCGATGGCCTGCGTCGCCGGCTTCATCGCCGGCAGCTCGCTCGCGCTCCAAACCGGCGACCAGCGCGGGCTGAGGCGGTGGCTGCACGAGCATGGCGGCCGCTTCGCGATCGTCTTCGTGATCGCCGCCACCACCTTCTCGCTCTCGGCCCAGGCGCTCGTCATCGGGACCCAGGCGGCCGGCGTCGCCGCCGGCCTGCACACTTCCCCCGGTGTCCTGCTCGCCACCCTCCTCCCGCATGCGGTGCCCGAGCTCACGGCGCTCTTCCTGCCCCTGGCCGCCTGGATCATCGCCAGCCGCCGCGGCGAGTGGAATCAGCTGCTGGCGGCGACGCTCGTCACCGTGGCGATCGCGGTGCCCATCCTGCTCGCCGCCGCCGTCTTCGAGGTCTACGCGGCGCCCCACCTGTTCGCCCTCGTACTCGGCTGAAGACCCACTACACTTTGTATAGTAATGAGCCGAAGTCGACCAGAAGGAGAGCACATGGGCACCCTTGCCGCCGTCACCGACGCCAACTTCCAGGCGGAGGTGATCGAATCTGAAACCCCCGTCCTCGTCGACTTCTGGGCGCCGTGGTGCGGTCCCTGTCGCGTCGTCGGCCCCGAGCTCGAGAAGATCGCCGCCGAGCGCGAGGACCTGCGCATCGTCAAGCTGAACATCGACGACAACCAGGCGACCGCGGCCAAGTTCGGGGTCCTCTCGATCCCGACGATGATCCTCTTCCGCAACGGCGCGGCCGTTCACACCCTGATCGGCGCCCAGCCGAAGAAGCGGATCGTGGAAGCGCTCGAACCGGCGCTCGCCTGAGCTAGGGACGCAGAGCCGGCCGGCGCGGCCGGCTCGTCAGGCCCGCCGGAGGGCGATGACGAGCTCCCGGCCGTCGACGGTGACCGTCTCGCCCGCGCCGATGCCGTTGATCGAGAGCGCGGTGGCCAGCGTCTCGCCGGCGATGTAGTCGTCGTGGGCCCGCGCGGCGGCGAGCAGGTCGACATCACCGCCCAGGGTCAGGGAGATGCGGTCCTCGACCTCGAGCCCGGCGGCCTTGCGGGCGGCCTGCACGGCGTGGACGATCTCGCGGGCCAGCCCCTCGGCGAGCAGCTCGTCGTCGAGCGCGAGCTCCAGAGCGACCGCGTGCGAGCCCTCGCGCTCGAGCCCATAGCCCTCGAGCGGCGCGAGGCTGACGAGCAGGTCCTCCGCCCGCAGCTCATGGTCGTGGCCGTCCACGGAGACCGCCACCCGGCCGTCCTCGCGGAGCGCGCGGGCCACATGGGCGGGATCGAGGCCGGCTATCGCCGCCGCCGCCCGGGGCATCGACTTTCCGAAGCGCGGCCCGAGCGCCCGGTAGTTGGGCTTCACCTGGTGGCGGCCGAGCTCGTCGGCGGCGGCCACGAAGCGCAGTCGCTTGACGTTGAGCTCGTCGCGCACGAGGTCGGTCACCCGCTCGATCGCCTCCCGCTCCCGCGGGCTGGCCACGACGATCGCCTCGCGTAGCGGCTGGCGCGTGCGCACCTTGGCCTGGGCCCGGGCCGCCCGCCCGAGGCGCACGGTCTCGCGGGCGGTGGCCATGGCGAACTCGAGCTCGGGGTCGCGCGCCGCCGCCGCCGGCCAGTCCTCGAGATGGACGCTGGGCAGGCCGCCGTCGAGGTTGTCGTAGATCTCGTCGGCGACGAACGGGGTGAACGGCGCGAGCAGGCGGGCGACGGTGACCAGGCACTCGCGGAGCGTCGCGAAGGCGCCGGAGTCGCCGTCCCAGAAGCGCCGGCGCGAGCGGCGCACGTACCAGTTGGAGAGGTCGTCGACGAACGCGGCGATCGCCCGCCCGGCCTGGGTCGTGTCGTAGGCCTCCAGGCGCTCGCCCGTCTCGGCGACGGTGGCCGCCAGGCGCGAGAGCACCCAGAGGTCGAGATCGGTCGGCTCGCCGCCTCCGTGCGTCGGAGCGACGCCGGTCGCGTTGGCGAACAGCACGTAGAAGTGATAGGTGTTCCAGAGCTGGCGCAGCAGCAGCTGCCCGGCCTCGCCGACCGCTTCGGTCGAGAAGCGATAGCCGTCCCACGGGGCCTTGGCGGTGAAGAAGTACCAGCGCAGCGCGTCGGCGCCGAACCGATCGAGGATCTCGTCAGGGGCGACGATGTTTCCCCGCGACTTCGACATCTTCTGCCCCTCGCCGTCGAGGATCAGCCCGAGGCACACCACGTTGCGGTAGGGCGCGCGGTCGTGGAGCAGCGTCGAGACGGCCAGCAGCGAGTAGAACCAGCCCCGTGTCTGGTCGAGCGCCTCGCAGATGAAGTCGGCCGGGAACTCCTCCTCGAAGCGCGCCTCGCTCTCGAACGGGGCGTGGTGCTGGGCGAACGGCATCGCCCCGGAGTCGAACCAGACGTCGATCACCTCGGGGACCCGCCGCATCGTCTGGCCGCATTCCCGGCACGGGAACTCGATCTCGTCGACGAACGGGCGGTGCGGGTCGCCGACCGGCGTGCCCGAGCGCCGCTCGAGCTCGGCGAAGGAGCCGATGCAGACGTGGTGGCCGGACTCGCAGCGCCAGATCGGCAGCGGAGTCCCCCAGTAGCGCTCGCGCGACAGGGCCCAGTCGACGTTGTTGTTGAGCCAGTCGCCGAAGCGCCCGTGCTTGATGTGGGACGGATGCCAGTCGACCGTCTCGTTGGCGGCGAGCAGGCGATCGCGGACCTTGGTGGTGGCGATGTACCAGGATGGCTTGGCGTAGTAGAGCAGCGGCGTCCCGCAGCGCCAGCAGTGCGGATAGGAATGCTCCTTGAACTCGGCCCGCAGGAGGCGGCCGCGCGCGCGGAGGTCGCGCGTCAGGTCGGCGTCGGCCTCCTTGACGTGGCGGCCGGCGTAGGGGCCGACCGACTCGTCGTAGGTGCCGTCGAGCCGCACCGGGTTCACGACGTTCAGGCCGTAGGCGGCGCCGAGGCGGAAGTCGTCCTCGCCGAAGGCGATCGCCGTGTGGACGAGGCCGGTCCCGTCGCGGTCGGAGACGAAGTCGGCCATCAGCACCGTATGCCCCCGCTCGCCCCACGCGGCCCCCGGGATGTATTCGAACGGCGGGAGGTAGGCGACGCCGTCGAGCGTGCGACCCGGGAAGCGATCGACCACCTCGGCGCCGTCGCCGAGGACGCGCCCGACCAGCGACTCGGCGAGCACGTAGGTCGTGCCGTCGAGGCGGGCGCGCACGTAGGTCAGGTCGGGGTCGGCGGCGATCGCCGCGTTGGCCACCAGCGTCCACGGCGTGGTCGTCCAGATCAGGAGCTCGTCGCCGGCCTCGAGCGGGCTCGGCCCGGCGGCGACCGGCATGCGCACGTACAGCGACGGGTCGACGACGTCCCGATAGCCGAGCGCGACCTCGTGGGAGGACAGCGCCGTACCGCAGCGCGGGCAGTAGGGGACGACCTTGTGGCCCTCGTAGAGCAGCCCCTTGGCGTGGATCTGCTCGAGCGCGCACCACACCGACTCGATGTAGGTGTCGTCGAGGGTGCGGTAGGCGTGGTCGAGATCGATCCAGAAGCCGATCCGCTCGGTCAGCCGGTTCCAGTCCTCCAGGAACTCGAAGACCGACTCCCGACAGCGCTGGTTGAAGGCGGCGATCCCGTAGGCCTCGATCTCCTCCTTGGACTCGAGGCCGAGCTGCTGCTCGACGGCGATCTCGACCGGCAGGCCGTGGCAGTCCCAGCCGCCCTTGCGCTCGACGCGGTAGCCGCGCATCGTCTTGTAGCGGGGATAGATGTCCTTGAACACGCGCGCCAGGACGTGGTGGACCCCGGGGCGGCCGTTGGCCGTCGGCGGTCCCTCGTAGAAGACCCACGGCTCGGCGCCCGCCCGGCGCCGGAGCGACTCGGCGAAGACCGCGCGCGCGCGCCAGCGCTCGAGCACCTCGCGCTCGAGATCGGGGAACGACTGCTGCGGATCGACCGCCCGGTAGGCCATGGCGCCCTGGATTCTAGGTCGGCGGGACCGCTCGGCCCGGTGAGCGTTCCGTTAGGTCAGGCGGTGCGCCTCAGGCGGCCAGCTTGCGGCAGATCTGCGCGAGCGAGCGCTTCTCGGCCTCGTCGAGCACGGCGAAGGTGTCGGCCACCCGCCGCGTGTGCTCGGGAAACAGGCGGTCGACCGCCTCCCGGCCCGTGGCGCTCAGCCGCACGCTGGCCGCCCGCCGGTCGCGCGGGAGGCGGCGGCGCTCGACCAGCCCGGCCGATTCGAGGGTCGAGACGACCTCGCTCGCGTTGGCTTTCGACATCCGCAGCCGCGCCCGCAGGGCCCGCATCTCGAGCTCTCCGCCCGCCGTGTTCAACACGACGAGCACCGAGAAGCCCGACGCGGAGACGCCCTCGCGCTGGAGCTCGACCGACAGCCGCCGCCGCACGCTCGCCTCGGCTCGGAGCAGCGAGTCGAGGGCGCGGTGTGCCAGTGGATCGCCGGGGACCAGACCCATCGCCGCCACGCTAACGGCGCGGCCGGACACCTCCCGTCCGGGCGGCGCGCCGCCGGGCGCGGTCCCTCGGGCGCCGGCGCGGTCGATCCCGCCGGGTCACCTCGCCGAGCTGGCAATACGATTGCCCGCATGTGGAGCCGCCCGGGCCGCGCCGTGGGGATCGCCATCGGCCTGGCGGCGGCACTCGCCGCCTGCGGGAGCGGGACGCCGCCGCTGCCGGCCTCCTGCGCGATCAGCTCGGCCGCGCTCGAGCAGGAGCTCACGGCCGCTCCCGGCCCCGTCCGGCTGCCCGGGGGCACGCCGATCTCGGCCTGCGTCGACGGCGCCCGCACCCAGGTTCAGCTCCAGCAGGTCGGGAGCCTCCTCACCGGCGTGGCCGACCAGATCGCCGCCGGCGCGGCCACCCGCCCGGCGCTGGCGCTCCAGCTCGGCTACCTGGTCGGGGCTGCGCGCCGCGGCGCCACCCACACCAACGGGGTGGCCAGCCAGCTGCGCGACCGCATCGAGGCGGCGGCGGCGCTCCGCGACGGCGGTCCGGCGTCGCTCGCCGCGCTCCACCGCGGGATCCTCGCCGGTCAGAGCAGCGGATGAGGCTTCGCCTCTACCACCATTCCGACGGCGCCCGGATCGCCTACCGCGAGACCGGGACGGGGCCGACGCTCGCCCTGCTGCATTCGGCGATGCTCTCGCACAAGGAGTGGGAGCCGATCGTCGACTCGCTCGCCGACCGCTTCCGCCTCGTCCTCCCCGACCTCCCCCTCCACGGCGACTCGGAAGCCGGATCCGCCTACCCGTACACGCGGGAATGGTTCCTCGACGTGCTGGCCGGCTTCACCGCTGAGGTCCTCGGGCCCCGCGCGATGCTCGGCGGCCACGATCTCGGTGCCGAGCTCGTCCTCAACGCGACGCTCGACGGCCTGATCGCCCCGGCGCGGATCGTCCTCATGCCCAACCGCATGCACGGCCGTTCCAGCCACGCGCGCCTGCGGCGGACGTGGCGGATCGCGGTCCGCGCCGCCGCCGTCCCCGGCCTCGACCGCGTCCTCTCCTACGGCGCCCAGGCCGTGTTCCGCCCCGAGCTCGGCCCGAAGCTCTCGGCGCGGGGGACGCCCGAGGCGTCCGACCTCGTCCGTCATGCGTTCGCCGACGTCGGCGGCAACGCCAAGCTCGCCCGCTCGTGGGCCCGCTTCGCGGCCCGCTGGCCGTCGGGTGTCCAGGACCAGCTGCGCCAAGCCTACCCGCGGCTGACGATGCCGGTCCTCCTGCTGTGGGCCGACGCCGACGCGCTCCACCCTCTGGAGCTGGCCGAGGAGGCGCTCGAACTCATCCCCGGCGCCCAGCTGCGGGTGCTCGCCGGGACCGGCTATCTCCTGGCCTACGACGATCCGGTCGGCGTCGCCCGGGAGCTGTCCGCCTTCTGCGTGTAACGTGGCCCGGGCAGCCCACCCCACCAAGGAGTCCCCGGGAGACTACGAGCGATGACGGCAGAGCGGCTCTACGGCGCCGAGACCCAGAAGGCGATCGACAACTTCCCCATCTCCGGGGAGCCCGTCCCCGCCGCGGTGGTGCATTGGCTGGCGCGGATCAAGGGCGCCGGCGCGAGCGTCAACGCCGAGCTCGGCCTGCTCGACGGCGAGCTCGCCGGCCGGATCGCCGCGGCGGCGGCCGAGATCGCCGCCGGCGACCACGACGACCAGTTCCCGATCGACGTCTTCCAGACCGGCTCGGGAACCTCGACCAACATGAACGCCAACGAGGTGATCGCCGCCCTGGCCGGCGGTGGCGCCCATCCCAACGACCACGTCAACCTCGGCCAGTCCTCCAACGACGTGTTCCCCTCCGCCGTCCACCTCGCCGCCCTCGAGCTGGTCACGCGCGAGCTGCTCCCGGCGCTCGGCGGCCTCGAGCGCGCGTTCGCCGAGCAGGCGGCGGCCTTCGAGGACATCGTCAAGGCCGGGCGCACCCACCTGATGGACGCCGTGCCGGTCACCCTCGGCCAGGAGTTCTCCGGCTACGCCGCCCAGATCCGGCTGGCCCAGGACCGCATCGGCGGCGCGCTGCCCCGCGTGGCCCAGATCCCGCTCGGGGGGACGGCCACCGGCACCGGCCTCAACACCCACCCCGAGTTCGCGGCCCGCGTGCGCGACCGGCTCCGGACCGACACGGGGCTAAACGTCGCCGCCCCGGCCGATCCCTTCGAGGCGCAGGCCAATCGCGATGCCCTGGTCGAGCTCTCGGGCGCGCTCAAGGTCCTGGCCGTGTCGTTGACCAAGATCGCCCAGGATCTGGCGCTGATGGGCTCGGGCCCGCGCGCGGGGATCGCCGAGCTCCTGCTCCCCGAGCTCCAGAAGGGCTCCTCGATCATGCCGGGCAAGGTGAACCCGGTGATCCCGGAGGTCGTCCTCCAGGTGGCCGCCCAGGTGATCGGCAATGACACGGCGATCACGATCGGCGGCATGCAGGGCAACTTCGAGCTCAACGTCCGCATCCCGCTGATCGCCCGCAACCTCCTCCAGTCGATCGCCCTGCTGACCAGCGCGGCTACCGTCCTCGACGAGAAGTGCGTTGCCGCGCTGGAGCCCAACCGCGACGGCTGCGAGCGGAGCGCCGAGTCGACCCTGGCCGTGGCCACCGCGCTGAACCCCCACATCGGCTACGACCGGGCGAGCGCGATCGTCAAGGACGCGACGGCCACCGGGCGCCCATTGCGCGAGGTCGCGCGCGAGCACGGCGTCCCCGACAACGTCCTCGACGAGGCGCTCGATCTGCGCCGGATCGCCCGCGGCAACACCGCCTGAGCTGATCGGGCGCCGGGACGGGCCTGGCATGATCGATGGATGAGAAAGCCGCAACCGCCCGGGCGCGGACGGGGCCGCGGGCTCCTCGAGTTCGCTCTGACCCTGGCCGTCGCCCTCGGCCTCGCCTTCTGCGTCCAGGCCTACGCCGTCAAGCCCTACCGCATACCGAGCAGGTCGATGGAGCCGACCCTCCACGAGGGAGACCGGGTCCTCGTCAACCGCTTCTCCCACCGGCTCGGAGTCGAGCCCAACGTCGGGCAGGTGGTCGTTTTCAACCCGCCCACCGGCGCCGATCTGATGCCCGCCCGCTGCGGTGTGGCCGCGGCCGACCAGAGCCCCTGCCCGAGGCCGACCCCGCAGTCCTCGTCGCAGACGTTCATCAAGCGGGTGGTCGGCGTCGGTGGCGACCGGATCGCCGTGCGCGCCGGGCATGTCCTGCGCAACGGGGCCGTCGAGGCGGATCCCTACATCGCGCCCTGTGCCAACGGGCAGGGCTGCGACCTGCCGCGCCCCATCACCGTCCCCGCCGGCTACGTGTTCCTGATGGGCGACAACCGCGGTAACTCCGACGACAGCCGCTTCTGGGGCCCGGTGCCGCTGGCCTGGGTGATCGGACAGGCGGTCTCGATCTACTGGCCGCCCGGCCGGGTCGGCACCCTCTAGGGCGAGCTCGGGTTCTTCGCGGCCGCCGCCGCCGCGGCGAAGGCGCTCCGCACGGCCGTGAAGCTGTCCTTCTTGACCCCCTCGTAGCTGATCAGCCCCTTCTGGTTGAGGCCACGGACGAGCGTGATGTGCGCGACGGCGTGGCGGATCGAGCCGCCGGCGAAGGCGGGGGAGACGGCGAAGTCGCGCAAGTCCCAGACGAGCATGCCGCTCAGGTATGGCAGCGTCCGGTAGGTCGAGATGTGCGTGGTCAGCAACCGCGACTGGAAGCTGTAGCTTCCGGGCACCGGGTCGGGGTTCAGGTAGTTGGCCTCGGCGCCGAACTCGCTGACGATGAGCACCTTGCGCGGGAACGTCTGGTGCAGGGAGTTCAGGCGCTGGCGAATCTTGGCCACGAGCTCCGGCTGCGGCACGAGGGGCGACTCGTACCAGCCGAGATAGTTGGTCTCGCCAATCGCGTCGATGTTGTCGTAGGTCGGTCCGGCGACCTTCGGCGGGTGCGGCCCCCAGATGTCGAGGGCCACGAGCCGGCCGGCGTCGTTGGCGTGGATCCAGTCGGCCACGTGTTCGATGTAGGGGATCTGCCCACCCGGGTGCCCGTTGCCGGCCACCTCGTTGGCCAGGTTCCACGCGATGATCGACGGATGCGTCTGCGCCTGGCGGACGGTGATCCGGGCCCGCTTCTCGGCCAGGCGCTCGAGTGCCGGCGTGCTCGAGGTCCAGTAGCCGGGCGAGTCGACCGGCCCGATCCCCTGCCAGACGAGGATCCCCGCCTTGTCGAGCCGCTCGAGCAGTCCGAGGTCGAGCGGGTGCTGCGAGCGCGTCGCGTTGGCCCCGAGCGCGATCAGCTCACCGACGATGGTGTCCTGGTCGGCCGGCGTGAGCGCGTCGCCCGACCCGCGGATGTCCTCCTGGATCGAGGCGCCGCGGAGCGCGAGCGGGGCGCCGTTGAGCAGGAGGTGGCCACCGTCGCCGCTGATCTCGCGCAGGCCCGTCTTGACCCGATATTCGCTCTCGTTGCCGACCTTGAGGTCGAGGTCGTAGAGGTTCGGGTGCTGGGGCGACCAGAGCGCCGGGCTGTCGATCGTCGTCTGCGCCGTCGCGACCCCGATGTGGCCCTCGGCCACCGTGACCGGCTGGAAGTTCAGGGTAGCCGAGTTGTCGCCGTTGCTCAGGCTGCCGGTCGGGGTGATCGCGCGGTCGGGGGCGTTGTTGTGGACCTCTACGGTGACCGTCACCACCGCGGAGACCGATCCGTCCGACGCCGGGGCAAGGCTCGTCTTGACCGTCGGGTTGCCGAGGTCGCTGCGGCCGACCGGGCGGAGCGTCACCTCGCCGTTGATCCCGCCGAAGTTGAACCACGTCCGATGGAAGCCGGCCGCGCTCTGGGCGTTGGGGTCGCGCCAGTCGGCACGGACGACGAGCGTGTGCGGGCCGGGCGTCGCGTGGAAGTGGAACTCGAAGGGCAGGTAGGTGCCGACGTGCCCGTTCCCGAGCGCCTTGCCGTCGATCCACACGTTGGCGCGGTGGTTGATCGACTCGAAGCGGATGGCGTAGACGCCGTCGCCGGGGACGGTGAAGGTCGTCCGGAACCAGGCGACCGAGCCGGCGAAGTTCTTGATGCCCGCCACGCCGGTGACCGGCGCGGCGTTCGCCACGTGGGGAACCGAGACCGGGTGGCCGGCGAACGTTCCCTGCGGGTAGCCGAGTCGGAAGCCCTGGTTGGCCGGGTCGCGAGCGAGGATCCAGCCCTCGCGCAGCGCCATGCGATTCGGCTGCCCCTCGGCGATCGAGGGCTGGTGGGCCGCGTCGATCGGGTCGGGACGGGCGTTGGTCGCCGAGAGGATCAGCGCCACCACGATGACGGTAGCGCCCAGCGCCAGCGCCACCCCCGGCACCGCCCACAGCAGAGAAATGCGCCGCTCGCGCGCCGGCATGCCGAGCACGCGCTGGAGCACGCGGCCGGGCCGCATGGCTTCTTGTGCACCCACGCTAGGGCGTAATGCTACGGGGTTCGTCTACGCCGTCAGCCGGCAGCCCGAAGCGGCCGCCGGCCTGGGGTCCGCGTCCGCCTCCGGCCGCGTCGAGCATCCGCCCCATCACCTCGAGCGCGCCCCGCTTGGAGAGCGGCTCGTTGAGGTTGCCGCACTTGGGCGACTGCACGCACGACGGGCACCCGTTATCGCAGCGGCACTCGGCGATCAGGCGGCGGGCGTCCGCGACCAGCATCTCGAACTCGCGGAACGCCTGGCGGGCGATGCCTACGCCGCCGGCGTGGCCGTCGTGGATGAAGATCGTCGGCCCGCCGGTCTGCGGGTGGGCGTTGGTCGAGAGGCCGCCGATGTCCCACCGGTCGCACATCGCGATCAGCGGCAGGACCGCGATCTGGGCGTGCTCGGTCGCGTGGAGCGCCCCGAGCAGCAGGTCGGGGGGGAAGTCGGGGCGCAGGAGGTCGTCGAGCTCGAACCAGAGCGCCTGGGTGGCAAACGTGCACGGGGGAAGGTCGAGCCCGTTGATGTCGATCGGCTCGTGGTCGCTGATGCGCCGGCGCTGATAGGCGAGCACGGTGTCGGTCACGGTGACCCGTCCGAACGAGAGACGCACGCCGAGCGTCTCGCGGCGGTCGAGGAGCCGCTCGATCAGCGTCTCGGTGTCGCTCTTGGGCTGCGTGTAGTAGTCGCCCTCGAACGCCTCGACCCAGGCCTCGCACGCCTCGAGATCCAGGCCGCGGACCTTGTAGCGCTGCCCGAGATGGAGGTAGACGGCCCCCTCGTGGAGGGTCGAGTAGGCCCGGGTGGCATCGTCGGAGCCGAGGATCTCGCCGGTCCGGGCTTCGATGATGGCAAAGCGGGCCGCCGTCGCCGAACGCAGCGAGACCTCGCCCGCCGGGTAGCGCTCCCGCCGCCGGACCACGAACGTCGCGCCCCTGCGGCGGAGGTCTCCGGTGCCGACCAGGCGCTCGGCATAGGCCTCGAGGCGGGGGCCGAGGAACTCGGCGTCGCCGACCGGGTCGAGCGGTCCCTCGTGGGCGGCGCAGACCAGGTGCCGGAGGTGGATCTGCTCCGATTCCGGGTCGAGGATCGCCGCTTCGACCGGGCGCTCGAGGAATTCCTCGGGGTGGCGGGCGAAGAACTGGTCGAGCGCGTCCTCGCCGGCGATGTACACGGCCAGGCCGCTGGTGCGCCGGCCGGCCCGACCCCACATCTGGCGCAGGCTGGCCACCGTGCCCGGAAAGGAGATGACGATCGACGCGTCGAGGCCGCCGACGTCGATGCCGAGCTCGAGCGCGTCGGTCGTGATCACCGCGGCGAGCTCGCCCCCCGACAGGCGCGCCTCGATCGCCCGCCGCTGCTCGGCGGTGTAGCCGGCCCGGTAGGGCGTGATCCGCGCGGCGAGCCCCGGCTCGCCGAGTCGCTCGAGCTCGAGCTGCGCCATGCGGTGGACCATCTCCACGCCCTTGCGCGAGCGGACGAAGCAGATCGTCCGGGCGCCGGCGGCGACCAGCCGCGCCAGGAGCTCCGCGCCCTCGGCCAGGGCCGAGCGCCGCAGGCCGAGCGGTACGTCGACCACCGGCGGGTTCCAGACGGCGATCCGCCGCCGGCTCGACGGCGACCCGTCGCGCTCGATCAGCGCCAGCGAATCGAATCCGGTCAGGCGCTCGGCGAGCTCCAGCGGGTTGGCGATCGTCGCCGAGGCGAGCAGGAAGCGCGGTTCGGTGCCGTAGGCGGCGGCGATACGGCGTAGCCGCCGCAGCACGTTGGCCACGTGCGAGCCGAACACCCCGCGGTAGACGTGCGCCTCGTCGACCACGACCACGGCGAGGTTGGCGAAGAGCTCCCCCCAGGCGCCGTGGTTGGGCAGGATGCCGAGGTGGAGCATGTCCGGATTAGTCAGGATCAGGTTTGCCGTGCGGCGGATCTGGCCGCGCGCGCCCGGCGGGGTGTCGCCGTCGTAGATCGCCGGGCGGACCTCCTTGGTGAGGCCGAGCGCGGCGAGCGCCCGCGCCTGGTCCTGGGCCAGCGCCTTGGTCGGATAGAGGTAGAGCGCCCGCGCCCGGCGGTCGCGGCACAGGGTGTCGAGCGTAGGCAGGTTGAAGCACAATGACTTGCCCGAGGCCGTACCGGTCGTCACGATCACCGGGCCGGACGCCGCGGCGGCGAGCGCCTGCGCCTGATGCGCGTAGAGGCGCCCGATCCCGGCCCGACCCAGCGCCTCGCGCAGGATCGGATGGAGATCCTCGGGGAGCTCGGTCTCGGTCGCCGCCCGGGCGTGCTCGAACGCCTCGTGGACGACCCGGTCGTCGTCGAGCAGAGCGGTCCAGGCCTCGGGCTCGCGCGCCCAGCGGGCCGCGGTCGTCGATTGCTGGGGCACCGCTGCCATAGTAGGCGCCGATGGTCGCCCGCTGTGCCTACCTCGACCTCGACGGCACGCTCCTCGGTCGAGGCGCTTCGCTGCTCCACGACGGCGACGGCCGCGTGTCGCTGCTCGGCGTCCGGGCGGTCGAGGCGTGCCTGCGCGCGGGGGTCGAGGTCGTCCTCATGTCGGGCCGCCGCGCGGCTCAGGTCGGCGAGGATGCCCGCCTGCTGGGCGGGCGGTCCTACATCTACGAGGCGGGCTGCGTGCTCGTCTTCGACGGCGAGGAGCACTGGCTGACGGGCGACCTGCGGCCCGGGGAGCTGACCGTCCACGAGCAGATCACCGCCTCCGGTGCGCCGGCGCTGCTGCTCGAGCGCTACCACGGGCGCCTCGAATACCACGAGCCGTGGCACACCGGCCGCCAGATCTCGCATCTCTTCCGCGGCCAGGTCGACGCCGCCGAGGTGGACGCCGTGCTCGCCGCGCACGGGCACGCCGACTTGCGGCTCGTCGACAACGGCGTCGTCCACCGGCGCTCGGCGGCGCTCGCCGCCCTCGACCACGTCCGCGGCTACCACCTGATCCCGGCCGGCGGCTCGAAGGCCGCCGCGGTGGCCGCCCACATGCGCGCCCGCGGCCTGCAGCGGGCCGAGACCTTCGGCGTCGGCGACTCCCGCGAGGACCTCGCCACCTCGGCCCACCTCGGCGAGTTCTGGCTGGTGGCCAACGCGCTGAGCCGCGACCCCACGCTGCGCGCGACGATCGCCGGGCGCCCGAACGTCCGCGTGGCCGAGGACGCCTACGGGGCGGGCGTCTACGAGGCAGTGATCACGACCCTGGCGCTCGGGCGCTGAGGCGGCGGGAGGGGCGCACGCGCGGCGATGCGGCGGCTGACGCTCCTGCGGGTCCTGCGACACCGCGACTTCCGCTTTCTCTGGCTCGCCCAGTCAGCGAGCGTGCTCGGCGACCGGATCGTCACGATCGCCCTCGCCCTGTTCGTGATCGACCTGACGGGGAGCGCGAGCGACCTCGGCCTCGTGCTCGCCGCCGGGGCGCTGCCGCTGATCGCCTGTCTGCTGATCGGCGGCGTCTGGGCCGACCGCCTGCCCCGCCATCGCGTGATGATCACCACCGATCTCGCGCGCTTCGTCCTCCACGCGCTGCTCGCCGGGCTGATCCTCGCCGGGTCGGTGCGCATCTGGGAGATCGCCGTGGTCGAGGCGCTGTTCGGGACGGCGGAGGCCTTCTTCCGGCCGGCCGCCTCGGGCGTCCTGCCCCAGACGGTGCCTGAGGCCGAGATCCAGGAGGCCAAGGCGGCGAGCGCGCTGTTCGACAACGTGGCCGAGTTCCTCGGACCAGCCATCGGGACCGCGCTGGTCCTCGGCGTCGGCGCCGGTCCGGCGTTCGCGATCGATGCGGCGAGCTTCCTGCTCAGCGCGGTGCTCCTGACCCAGGTGCGCCCGCGCGCCCGCGGCACGGCGCCTGCCGGCCCGCGGCAGGCGACGCTCCGGGCCGATCTCCGCGAAGGCTTCCGTGAGGTTCGCTCGCGGACCTGGGTCTGGGCCACGCTCGCCGCCTTCTGCGTCGCTCTCTTCTCCGGCCTGGCGCCCTGGTTCGTGCTCGGGCCGGTGGTCGCGCGCCAGCAGTACGGGAGCCTCGCCGCGTTCGGCGTGGTGGCGAGTGGGCTCGGCGCCGGGACGGTGATCGGCTCGCTGGTCGGCGCGCGCTGGCGCCCGCGCTATCCGATGCGCATGGCGATGCTCTCGGTCGTGCTCTGGCCGCTCTCGGTGCTCCTCTACGCCGCCGGCCTGCCGCTCGGGCTGGTGATCCCGGTGACCGTGCTCGCGGGAGCCGGCGTCGGCCTTTTCGACGTCTGGTGGGAGACGGCGCTGGCCGAGCGGATCCCGCCCCATCTCCTCTCCCGGGTGAGCTCCTACGACTGGATGGTCTCGCTCGGGCTCGTCCCACTCGGCTACCTCGTGGCCGGCCCGCTGGCCGGCGGGTTCGGGTCCGTCGAGGTACTCCTCGCCGGCTCGACCGTCGCCATCCTCGCCTACCTGGCCGGGCTGTTGCCGCGCGCGACGCGGATGCTCGAGCGCCGCACCGACGATCCGCCCCAGCCCCTGGTCGCCGGGCCCCGCCTCGGGCGGCCGCCCGGCTGAGCCGGATGACCCGGTCAGCGGCGGGGGCGAAAGCGCCAGCGCATGCGCTCGGGCATGCGGAAGCGCTCGGTCCGGGGCAGCGGGTTCTCGAGGGCCAGGCGGGGCTCGCGCCGGCGCGTCTCGCGCCGGAACGGCGCGACGATCCAGTCGCGTAAGCGCAGCCAGAATCCCGGCGAGGACGGCCGGCCCCAGCCGGCCCGCGGCGGCACCGTGGCCCGGACCAGGGCGACCCACTCCTCGAGCGGCAGCTCGCCCGAGATCAGCCGGGCCAGGGCGCCGGTGACCGGGGCGTCGAAGCCGGCCCGCTCGAGCGCCCGCGCCATCAACGGGACCGACTCGAGCGCCTCGACGGCCTGGCCGACTCGGCCGTGGATCTCGCCGGCCGGCACCCCCTCCGCCAGGAGCTCGCCGGCCCGGCGGTTGCGGCTCTGCGGGGCCAGCGCGGTGGCGACCAGGTCGCCGGTGCCGGCGAGGCCGATCATCGACTCCGGCCGCGCGCCGTTGGCCTCCGCGAAGCGCCAGATCTCGGCGAAGATGTGCCCGGCGGCGGCCCCCGCGGCGTTGAGGCCCTGCGCCTCGGTGGCCCCCGAGGCGAGCGCCGCGGCGTTCTTGGCCGCCCCGGCGAGCTCCACGCCGATCGGGTCGTTGGAGAGCTCGCAGACGACCCCGGCTCGGGTGAAGACGCCGGCCAGCGACTCGGCGAGCTCCTCGTCGCTCGAGGCCGCGACCAGGCCGGCGCCGGCGGTGACCATTTCTTCGGCGTGGGCCGGCCCGCCGATGCAGGCGACCCGGTCGGAGCCGAAGCGCTCGCGCAGCACGACGGTGGGCGGCGTCCCGTCGGGCCCGACGAGGCCCTTGGAGAGCGAGACGACGGCCGTGCGCCGCCCGAGACCGGCCTCGGGCAGGGCGGCGATGACCGCGGCGAGGTCGATCGACGGCACGCCGAGGAAGACGAAGTCGGCTCGCTGCAGGCCGGCGCTGACCGGCTCGATGCGGAGATCGCGGGGGAGCTCCACCCCGGGCAGGTAGACGAGGTTCTCGCGGTCGCCCATCAGCACGGCGGCCTGCTCCTCGGTCCGCGTCTGCAGCGTCGTGCGCAGCCCGCCCCGGGCCAGGAGGACGGCGATCGCCGTGCCGAACGACCCGGCGCCGATCACCACGGCGCGCTTGGGCCCCGGCAGGTGCGGGCGCGACAACTGGGGGCGAGCCGCGCCCCGAGAGGGCTCCGGCGGCGCGGACGGGCCGTCTGCCATCGCCCGAGACTAGTGGGTGGGCCCGGCCAGACGTTCGGCCAGGGCGGCGCCCGCCGCCACCATACCGGCCCGGTCGGGCGCGGTCAGGATGTGCTGGAGGTCGAGGATCCGGGCGTCGAAGCGGCTGAGGGCGTTCTCGCCGACGATCGCGTGGGCCGGGACCCCGGCCTGCCGGGCTCGCGTGGCTGCCTCGCCGGCGACGCTGCCCTCGAGGGATGAGCGATCGAGGCGCCCCGCGCCGACGATCAGCGCCCAGGCCGCGCGCATCCTCGCGTCGAAGTCGACGGCGTCGAGCACGAACTGCGCGCCCGACCGAAGCTCGGCCCCCAGTCCGGCGCGCAGGCCGACAGCGAGGCCGCCGGGCCGGCGCAGGTCGGTGAGCACCAGGAGGCGGCCGCCGTGGAGGCCGCCGGCCGCCTCGACGGCGGCGACGGCTCCCGCCCCGCGATCCTCGGCCAGCGCGCCCCCGGCCGCCACCACCACGACCTCGGCCCCGGCCTCGAGGGCGGCCACGACGAGCTCGCCCGTCCCGCGTGTGCCGGCCGCCCCCGGCGCCAGGCGGGTCCCGCTGGCGGCCGCGGCCTCGACCAGCGCGGTCGAGCCGCCCTCGAGGAGGGCGAAGGAGACGGAGCGCGGGCGGCCGCCGGGATCGGCGACCCGCGCGGCGGCGGTCTCGCCGCCCAGGCGGGTCAGCAGCACCTCGAGCGTGCCGGCGCCGCCGTCGGCCAGGGGGCAGAGGTCGGGCGGCTCCAGCCCGGCCGCCTCGAGGCCCTCACCGACGGCCGCGGCCACCTCGCTCGCGCGCAGCGTTCCCGTGAAGGCAGCGGGAGCTACGAGGAGTTGCACGCCTGCGTCACTGCGCGAGCTGATCGGTGCTGCACGCCTCGGGCGGCTTGTCCTCGCGCCAGCGCAGGAGCTTGGCGCCATGGCGGATGCGTCCGTCGGAGGCATGGTCGAAGGTCACCTCGACGACGAGCTCGGGGCGCAGGGCCACCCATTCGAGGTCCCGGGCGCCGGTCCAGCGCGACGGCTCGCCCGAACCCCGCTGGCCGGTCTCGTACGGCTTCAGGCGCCCGACCAGCTCGCGCTTCTCAGCCGCCTTGAAGCCGGACGAGTGGCCGATCTCGCGCAGCCGCCCGCCGCCGTCGTAGGCGCCGAGGATGAGAGCGCCGACCGTCCCCTCGGCCTTGCCGGGGCGCCAGCCCATGACGACGGCGTCGAGCGTCCGCTTGCGCTTGATCTTGAGCATGCCGGTCCGCTCCCCCGGGCGGTAGGGCGCCTCGATCTGCTTGGCGATGACGCCCTCGGCCGTGCGCAGCCAGTCGGCGGCGGCGGCGGCGGTCTCGACCACCGGCGTCAGCTCGACCGCCCCGAGCTCGCGCGCCTCCAGGCGGGCCCGTCGCTCCCTCCAGGCCAGGGGCAGGAGCACCTCGTCGTCCTCGGCCAGGAGATCGAAGGCGATGAACGTGGCCGGCGTCTCGGTGGCCAGGCGGGCGACCCTCGAGGCGGCCGGGTGGATGCGCTGGCCGAGCAGGTTGAACTCCTCGCCGCCGCCGGCGGCATGGATCACGATCTCCCCGTCGAGGACGTAGCGCCCGCCGGGGAAGGCGAGCTCGGGGAAGTAGCGGGTCAGCGGCTTGCCGTTTCGCGACTGGAGGACGGCTTCCTCGCCGTCGACGAAGACGATTGCGCGGAAACCGTCGTACTTGGGCTCGAAGGCGTATCCCACCGCGGTCGGCAGGGCGGCGGACGGCCGCGCGAGCTGGGGGAGGACCGGCGGAGCGAGGGGCAGGGCCACGGCCGGAGCGTACCGGGCTGGTGCCGCCCGGCCGGCGGCCGCGATGACCGCCGGTAGGATCCCCGGATGGCTGGCGACCAGGCGACCGTGGCCGAGGAGGAGTACCTCCAGACCCTTTTCTGGCTGAGCGAAGCCGGCCTGCCGATGACGGGGGCGAACGTCGCCCGCGCGATGCAGCTCTCGGCGCCGACCGTCCACGAGATGATCGGCCGCCTCGAGCGCGACGGCTACATCACGCGAGCCCAGAACAAGGCGATCAGCTTCACCGACTCCGGGGAGCAGCACGCCGGCGAGGTCGTCCGCCGCCACCGGCTGATCGAGCGCTTCCTGACCGACATCCTCGGCATTCCCTGGGACGAGGTCCACGAGGAGGCCGAGCGACTCGAGCACGCCATGTCGCCGGTGCTCGAGGAGTACATGCTCGCGGCGATCGGGGACGTCAAGACCTGCCCCCACGGCCACCCGATCACGGCGGGGACGCGGATCGAGGGGGTCCCGCTGGCCGACGTCGAGATCGGCGCCAGCGTTCGCATCCTCCGTTTCGAGAACGAGGCCGAGGACCTCCTCCACTACCTCAAGCAGGCGGGCTTCGAGCCGGGCCTGGTCGGGACTCTGGCCGCAAGCGACGCCGACGAGCTGGTGCTCCGGACCGCCGGCCCGACCTGCGTGGTCACCCGCAGCGTCGCCGAGACCGTCTCCGTCCTCGCCGATCCGTCGCCGCCGCCGCGCGTCGCCCTGCCCGAGCAGCTCGTGCTCGGCAAGGAGCGCTACGGCCGCTGAGCGCCCCGGAGGCCGGGCGACCCGCGCCGTCGGCTCCTCTGAGGGGTTGGCGGCCGGGCCGCGTGATCGATTGGGCCGGGGATCGACCGCGGTCGGCGGCGCCGGGCGCGGCGCTCAGGAGACGCGGGCCTGCTCGAGCGACCGGGCGGCCTCGCCGATCCGCGCCACACCCTCCTCGATCTGCTCCGGCGTGACGCCCGAGTAGGCGAGGCGCACGGCGTCCGAGCCCCCGCTGACCATGAAGTCGGTGCCCGGAAGGACGATGACCCCGCGCTCGGCGCAGGCGGCGACCAGCGCCGCGGCGTCGAGGCCGGGCGGGAGCGTCACCCACATGAAATAGCCGCCCTCGGGCTTGACGAACTGCGCTCGCGGCAGCTCGCGCTCGAGCGCGGCGCCGAGCGCGTCAACGCGCTCCGAGAGCGCCGCCTTGACCGTCTCGATCGAGCTCTCCAGTGCGCCCGAGAGGCAGAACTGGTGGACGATCGCCTGGGCGACCATGTTCGGCGAGATGTAGGTGCTGGTCGCGCGCTTGGCGATCTTGGCGATCAGCCCCGCCTCGCCGACGAGGTAGCCGACCCGGATCCCCGGGCACACCGTCTTCGAGAACGAGCATGCGTAGACAACGTGACCGCCGTCGTCGAGTGAGAGCATCGACGGCACCGTCTCGCCGCGGAAGCGCAGGGAGACGTAGGGATCGTCCTCGAAGATCGTGAAGCCGTGCTTGCCCGCCAGGCGCAGCAGCTCGTAGCGCTTGGCCAGCGACAGCGTGTAGCCGGCCGGGTTCTGGAAGGTCGGGATGATGTGGGCCAGCGACGGCTCGGCGCCGCCGTCGAGGAGCTCGGCCAGCGCCACGGTGTCGATCCCGTCGGCCGCGAGCGCCACCGCGTGGACCTTCGCCCCGCGCTGCCCGAGCGCCAGCAGCGTCCGGTCGTAGGTCGGACGCTCGACGACCACCTCGTCGCCGGCCGCGATCAGCTCGTCGAAGAGGAAGGCGTCGGCCTGCATCGATCCGTTGGTCACCAGGACCTGCGCCTCCTCGACCCCGTGGCGGTGGGCGATCCAGCGCCGCAGCGGGACGTAGCCGATCGAGGTGCCGTAGGCGGTCGCCCCGGCCGGATCGTTGGCAAAGGCGCGGGCAGCGGCGGCGGCCAGGCCGTCGACGTCGATGATGTCGAGCGACGGAGCGCCGCGGGCAAAAGAGATTGGCCGGACTTCCATGCCCCGAAGCTTACGCGGGGCGCCTCCCGGACGACGCGCCGTCGGCGCTCAGGCGCCGAGGATCTCCTGGGCGATGTCGGCGACCTCGGTCGGCGTGCGGCCCACGCGGACGCCCACCGCCTCGAGCGCCGCCGCCTTGGCCGCCGCCGTCCCGTGCGATCCCGAGACGATCGCCCCGGCGTGGCCCATCGTCTTGCCCGGCGGGGCGGCGAAGCCGGCGATGTAGGCGACGACCGGCTTCTTGACGTGGGCGGCGATGTAGCGCGCCGCCTGCTCCTCCGCATCGCCGCCGATCTCCCCGGACATCACGATCAGCTCGGTCTCCCCGTCGGCCTCGAACAGCTCGAGGATGTCCACGAAGCTCGATCCCGGGACCGGGTCGCCGCCGATGCCGACGATCGTCGAGTTGCCGAGGCCCCGCTCGGCGAGCTCGTTGCCGACCTGATAGGTCAGCGTGCCCGAGCGGGAGACCACGCCGACGTTGCCGGCCCGGAAGAACGCGGCCGGGATGATCCCGACGTTCGCCTTCCCCGGCGAGAGGACGCCCGGGCAGTTGGGGCCGATCAGCCGCATCCCGGGCGTGCGGTGCAGCTGGGTGTAGACGCGCAGCTCATCGTGGGCCGGAATCCCCTCGGTGATCGCGATGATCGTCTCGACGCCGGCGTCGGCGGCCTCGAGGATCGAGTCGGCCGCGAAGCGTGCGGGCACGAAGATCATCGCCGTGTTCGCGCCCGTCTGGTCGACCGCCCGATGGAAGGTGTCGAACACCGGGATCCCCTCGAGGTCCTGGCCGCCCTTGCCGGGGGTGACGCCGGAGACGACGACCGTGCCGTAGCGGCGGTTGTTGAGGGTGTGGAAGCTCCCCTCGCTCCCGGTGATGCCCGACACGCATAGACGCGTCGACTCGTCGACGATCACGCTCACTGCGTGCCGCCGTCGAACGCCTGCTCGTGCTCGCGGGCGAGCCGGACGACGAGCTCGGCCGCGTCGTCCATCGAGGCCGCGGCGTGCACGTTCGGCAGGTCGGCCCGGCCCAGCAGCGCCCGGCCCTCGATGCCGTTGGTCCCGTCGAGCCGCACCACGAAGGGCACGGTCGGCCGGACCTGGTCGAACGCCTCGATCAGCCCTCGGGCCACCTCGTCGCAGCGGGTGATGCCCCCGAAGATGTTGAAGAGGACCGCCCGGACCCGCGGGTTCGAGAGGATCACCTCGACCGCCGCGGTGATCGCCTCCGCCTTGGAGCCGCCGCCGGCGTCGAGGAAGTTGGCCGGCGCGCCGCCGTTCTGGACGACCACGTCGAGCGTCGACATCACCAGGCCCGCGCCGTTGCCGAGGATCCCGATGTCGCCGCCGAGCTTGACGTAGGTCAGTCCGCGCTCGCGGGCCATCCGCTCCTGGGGGTCCTCGTTGGCCGTGTCGCGCAGCACCGCGTTCTCCGGGTGGCGGAAGAGCGCGTTGTCGTCGAGCGTCACCTTGGCGTCGAGCGCGTGCAGCTCGCGCTCGGGGTCGACGACCAGCGGGTTGACCTCGACGAGCATCGCCTCCTCGCGCGACGAACGTCGTCGTAGAGCCGCGCCAGGAAGGCCGCCAGGCCCGCGACGAGGTCGGGAGCCAGGCCGGTCGCGAAGGCGAGCTGGCGGCCGTGGAAGGCCTGGAAGCCGATCAAGGGGTCGACGTGCACCGTGGCCAGCGCCTCGGGCTCCTCCGCCGCCACCGTCTCGATGTCGACGCCGCCCCGCGTCGAGAACATGACCAGCGGCGCCTTGGCGCCACGGTCGAAGACGACCGATGCGTAGTACTCCTCGACGATCGCCGCCGCCGGTTCGACCCAGACCTCGTGGACGATGAAGCCGCGGATGTCCATGCCGAGGATCGCCGTCGCGTGCTCGCGCGCCTCGGCCTCATCGGCGGCCAGCTTGATCCCGCCGGCCTTGCCGCGCCCGCCGACCAGGACCTGCGCCTTGATCACGCTCGGATAGCCGAACTCGGTGGCCGCCGCGACGGCCTCGTCGACGGTCCGCGCGGCGCGCCCTGGTTGCATGGGTATCCCGTGACGGGCGAGCAGCTGCTTGCCCTGGTACTCGAGGAGATCCATCGGCCGGGCGTTGACTCTAAAGGAGGTTCATAATCGATGCGTCTCCGCGCCACGCCGATAAAGGACTGACTCCCGCCATATGCCCCTTCCCGCCAAGCCGACCTTCGTCACCTTCGATGTCTACGGAACCCTGATCGACTGGGAGACGGGGATCTGGGACGCGTTTGCCGCCGAGGCGCAGCGCGACGGCTTCACGATCGCCCGCGACGAGCTGATCCCGATGTTCCACGAGATCGAGCGCGACATCCAGGCCGGCTCCTACGAGCTCTACGCCGAGGTGCTCAGGCGGACCGCGGTCGAGATCTCCAAGCGCCTTGGCTGGCCGCTCGAGCCGTCGCGGTCGGGCTTCCTGCCCGAGTCTGTCCAGCGCTGGGCGCCGTTCAAGGAGACCCGAGTCCAGCTCGACAAGCTCGGCAAGAAGTACAGCCTTGGGCTGATCGCCAACATCGACGACAAGCTGCTCGGCCAGACGCGCCGCCACATCCAGTCGGACTTCGACCTCGTGGTCACCGCCCAGCAGGTGCGCGCCTACAAGCCCGAGCCGGCCCACTTCACCGAGTGCGCGCGCCGCGTCGGCGGCAAGAAGGGGTGGGTGCACATCGCCTCGAGCTACTACCACGACGTGGAGCCGTGCCTCAAGGCCAAGGTCCCGGTGATCTGGGTCAACCGCAAGAAGGAGGCGCTCGAGCCCGGCCAGAAGAAGCCGACCGCCGAGGTTCCCAACCTGCGCGAGGCGGCCAAGCTGCTCGGCATCGCGTGAGCCGAAGCGCCTGAGGTGCGCGCGGTCGGACTGCACGCCGACGTGCTCGCCATCACGAGCCGCGTCTGGCAGACGACCTGCGCCGTCGTCCGCTCGGGGGAGGAGGCGTTCGTGATCGACTCCCCGGTGTACCCCGACGAGCTCGGCGCCCTGCCCACGCTGCTCGAGCAGGCCGGGTTCGGCGCGGTCGGGCTGCTCGCCACCCACGCCGACTGGGACCACCTGCTCGGGCGCCTGGCCTTTCCGGGAGCCTCGCTCGGGGTGGCCGAAACGACGGCGGCCCGCCTGCGCGCCGAGCCGGCCGCCGCCCAGCGCGACCTGCGGGACTTCGACGAGCGCCACTACGTCTCCCGAGCAGCGCCGCTGTCGCTCGGCCGGGTCGAGGCGCTGCCCGTCCCGGGCTTCTGCGCGCTCGGCGAGGCCGAGCTCGAGCTCTACCCGGCCGACGGACACACGGCCGACGGGATGGCCGTGTGGGTCCCCTGGGCGGACATCCTCGTCTGCGGCGACTACATCTCGCCGGTCGAGATTCCCATCGTCGGCGGCTCACTCGACGCCTATCTGGCCACCCTCGCCCGCCTCGAGGCGCTCGTGGCGCGCGCCGCGTTCGTCGTCCCCGGTCACGGCGAGCCGCTCGACGGCGCCGGCGCGGCCGCCGTCCTCGCCGAGGACCGCGCCTACCTCGAGGGGCTGCGCGCCGATCCCGGCGGTGTCCCCCTGCCGCCCGGTCGTCGCGGGGCCGAGCAACGCCGCCTCCACGCCCAGAACGTCGCCCGGCACTCCTAGTCCAGGCGCCGCCCCATGAACAGGTTGCGGCCCTCGCCGCCGCTCTTGCTCCGCGCGGAGAAGCCCAGCGATTCGTAGAGGGCGAGCGCGCCCGAATTCGTCTCGTTGGTGTCGAGCTCGATCCGCCGGGCGCCGCGCCCGCCCGCGCGTTCGATGGCCGCGCTGACCAGCGCCCGGCCCAGGCCGCGCCGGCGCGAGCCCTCCGCGACGTAGAGGTCCTCGAGCCAGCAGTCCTCGGCGGCCACCCAGACCGAGAAGCGGTAGCGCAGCTGGCAGACCGCCGACGGGGGGGCATCGCCGTCGGCGGCGCCCAGCAGGAACTCGGTGTCCGGCCGCTCGATCAGGCGCTCGACCGAGGCCAGGAAGGCGTTGGCCGACGGCCAATCGTGGCCGTTCCAGTCGCGGAACTCGACGAGGAGGCGAGCCACCGTCGGCGCCTCGTGGGGCTCGGCCCGCCAGATCACCGCCGGCCCGCTCACGTCGATTCGATCACCGCCAGCGTATCCCCGGAGGCGACCGACGCGCCCACGGCGATCGGCAGCTCGCGGATCGTTCCCGCCTTGTGCGCGGTCACCTCGTTCTCCATCTTCATCGCCTCGATGATCGCCACCAGCGCCCCCTGCTCGACCGACGCCCCCTGCTCGACGGCGATCTTGAGCACGGTCCCCTGCATCGGCGAGCGGAGTTGGTCGCCGCCGCCGCCCCCGCCGTCGCCGCCGCCCCCGCCGTCGCCGTCGCTTCGGCGCTCGCGCCGGGGCGGCCGCCGCGCCGTCCCGCCGGCGGCCGGACGCGGATCGCCGCCGAGCGCCGGCGCCGCCCCGACGACGCGGACCTCGAAGCGCCGCCCCGAGACCTCGACGGTGTAGTCGCGCGCCAGCTTTGCCTCCCCGTCGGCCTCCGTGGAGCCGTCCTGCGGCGGTGAGGGCGGCGGCGCGAGCGAGCGCAGCCACGCTCGGTCCTCGAGCAGGTCGCGGCACGTCTCGCCCCGTGCCCACTGCTCGCTGGCCAGGAGCGCCCGGTGGAAGGGCAGCAGTGTCCGCAGCCCCTCGATCTCGTACTGGCCGAGCGCCCGGAGCATCCGTCGGGTCGCCTCCTCCCGGTCGGTGTCCCAAACGATCAGCTTGGCCACCATCGGGTCGTACATCGGCGAGACCTCGTCTCCCGGCCCGACCCCCGAGTCGACGCGCACCCCGGGCCCGCTCGGCTCGCGGTAGCGGCCGATCCGCCCGGGCGCCGGAGCGAAGTTCTTCGCGGCGTCCTCGGCGTTGATCCGGCACTCGATCGCGTGGCCGCGCAGGACGACGTCGTCCTGGCCGAAGGGCAGCGCCTCGCCGGCGGCGACCCGGATCCCCGTCTTTACGATGTCGATGCCGGTGGTCAGCTCGGTCACACAGTGCTCGACCTGGACGCGGGTGTTCATCTCCAGGAAGAAGTACTCCCCGCCGGCCAAAAGACCCTCGACCGTCCCCGCGCCGCGGTAGTCGACAGCGCGGGCGGCGTCGACCGCGATCTTGCCGATCCGCTCGCGGAGCGCCCCGTCGACGATCCACGGCGGTGCCGGCGACTCCTCGATCAGCTTCTGGTGGCGCCGCTGGATCGAGCAGTCGCGCTCGCCGAGGTGGACGACGTGGCCGTGGGCGTCGGCCAGCACCTGCACCTCGACATGGCGGGGGTCGGGCAGGTAGCGCTCGAGGTAGACGGTCGCGTCGGAGAAGAACTTCTCGCCTTCGCGCGCTGCCCCGGCGAACGCCTCGTCGAGGTGCTCGGCGTCGGGCGCGACGCGAAAGCCCTTGCCCCCGCCGCCGCCCGCCGCCTTGACCGCCACCGGGTAGCCGATGTCGGCGTCGATGATCTCCCGCGCCCGCTCGACGCTCGCCACCGCCTCGGTCGTGCCCGGGACGATCGGCACGCCGGCTGCCTCCATCAGCTTGCGGGCGCGCGTCTTGGACCCCATCGCGTCGATCGCGCTCGCCGGCGGTCCGATGAAGGTCAGCCCGGCCTCCTCGCAGGCCCGGGCGAAGCCCGCGTTCTCGGCCAGGAACCCGTACCCCGGGTGGACGGCCTCGGCCCCCGACCGGGCCGCGGCGTCGAGGATCCGCTCCACGTGGAGGTAGCTCTCCGATGCCGGTGCCGCGCCGATCAGGTAGGCCTCGCCGGCGCGCTTGACGTGGAGCGCATCGCGGTCGATCTCCGAGTAGACGGCGACGCTAGCGATGCCGAGCTCGTCGAGCGCGCTGATGATGCGGACCGCGATTTCTCCACGGTTGGCAACCAGGACCTTCGCAAACATCGGCCGCTGAGCTTAGTTGTTTTCCCGGGCCGCCCGGGCGCGGACCCGGGCGGGCGACCTCGACGAATCGCCACCCACCGGTCCGGGTAAAGGGTCGCCACAACCGCTATGTCCCGGCGTGGATCTGCGCAGACATCAGGGAAGCCGCGGCGGGGCGCCAAAGGAGAGACCATGGAAGCCGGAGTATCACGAGAGCCCCTGGCCCCGCCGCCCCGCCCCGCCGCGCCCGTCGCTGCCCTGCCGCCGCCGCCGGCGGCCATCGCCAACCCCGGTCCCCTCGGTCTGGCCGCGTTCGCCCTGACCACGTTCGTGCTGAGCATGTTCAACGCCGACCTGATCGGCAAGGGCGGCGAGCCTGTGGTGCTCGGCCTCGCCCTGGCCTACGGCGGCCTCACGCAGCTTCTGGCCGGGATGTGGGAGTTCAAGCGCGGCAACACCTTCGGTGCGGTCGCATTCTCCTCCTACGGCGCGTTCTGGCTCTCGTTCTGGGCCCTCGTCGTGTTCTACGCCAAGCAGATCCCGGCCGGCGACGCCGGTGACGCGATCGGGCTGTTCCTGATCGGCTGGGGCATCTTCACCGCCTACATGTGGGTGGCCTCGTTCCGCGCCTCGGTCGGGGTGATGCTCGTCTTCCTGCTCCTGGCCATCACCTTCTTCCTGCTCGGCTTCGGCAACACCGGAGCGGACACCGGCATGATCAAGTGGGGCGGCTACTTCGGCCTCGCGACGGCCGCCGCCGCCTGGTACGTCTCGTTCGCCGAGGTCATGTTCGGCTCGTTCGGGCGCTGGATCCTGCCGATCAAGCCGCTGAACGCCGCCCCGCGGACCGGACTGCGGTAGCCCGGGAAGCCCGCCCGGGGCGGCGCCGCCGCCGCCCCGGCAGGCCGCCCCTCTCCCCGCGGTTGCCCCGCCCCGGCGTTTCGTCCGGTGCGACAGCCACGATGCGTCTCAGTGGGGTATGACGCCAGTGGCGGCGGACTGACCCCGCGCTCGGGATGTGGCGATGCGCCGCGGCAGCGGCGCATCGAGGGCTACCGAACAGGGGGCAGCAAGTGAGGGCGACGCTTCCGGGCCGTTTTCGTCCGTACGGCGAGGGGGGCGGCCTGCCGCGCGGCTTCGACCGGACCGAGATCGGCCGCTGGACGCCGGGGGCCCGCCCCCGGTCGGGCTTCGGCGCCCTCATGCTCCCGCCGCGTCGGGCCAGCGCCGGCCTCGCGCTCGTCCTCGCGGCGTTCGCCGCCTTCGTGGTCTCGCGGGTCGGCGGGGTCGAGCGCGCGTCCGCGACCGATCGCCCCGGCGCCGGCCAGGTGTCGTTCGACGGGGTCGGCTACGCGCTGGTCGGGGTCAGCGTCACCAGGCGTATCCCACAGCGCGGCGGAAGGGCGATCGACGCGAGCGGCGTCTTCGAGATCGTCAAGCTCCGGCTCCGCGCGGCCGACGGCCGCCGGCATCTCGTCTCCAGCGACCTGCTGACGCTGCTGGCCGGCGGGACGTACTACGGCGTGTCCCGTCCCGACGACATCGGGCTGAACGACCCCCAATGGGGCGCCGTGACTGCCGCCACCGCGGTCCCCGCGAACGGCACTCTCACGGTCAAGGCGGTCTTCGACGTCGCGCCGGCGGCGCTCGGGCATCCCGCCGGCCTGCACGTCGGTACGACCGCCTACATCGATCGCGCGCCCGCCCAGACGCTAAGGCTCCCGGGCCCCGCCGGATGCTGTGCGGCCCCGCGCCACGGGCCCCCGGCCCCGCCCCCGGCGCCGCTGATGGACGATCCCGTGATCGGCTGACCGCTGCTCGACCGGTCAGGCGCAGACGCTGAACACGCGGTGGAGGACGCGCAGCCCGCCGGGACCCGCCACTCGGGCGGTCAGGCGCTGAACGGTGCGCCGCGGCAGCCCGCGGGGATTCACGGTGGCGACGAAGCGCCCCGAGGACCTCGCCCGCGAGACCTTGTGCAGACGCCTGCCGTGGAGGTAGTAGGCGACCCAGCCGATCTGCCCGCCGCCGACGAACACCTTGAACGGCCCGCGCACGCAGTGCGCCGGCCCGCCGAACACGAGCCCGGCGGCGGCCGGCGACGGATGCCCCGGGGTGGGCGGTCCGACCGCGGCCGGCCCCGTGCCTGACGGCGCCGTGCCGGCCGGACCGGCGGCCGCGGGAGGCTTGGTGAGCGGCGGCTTGACCGGGGGCGACCGGAGCTGGCTCGCGCTCACCGTGACCGAGGCGCCGGAGTCGAGGCAGGCGGTCGGTCCGACGCCGTAGTTGTTGGTGTCGCCGTCGTAGCGGATGCGGAAGGTGTAGGTGCCGGCGGCGGTCGGGGTGTAGCTGCCCGAGTCGTAGGTGCCGGCGCCGTTGACGGCGACCGTCTGGGTGTAGACGGGGGCTCCGCCGCAGAACTGGTCGTTGGGGCCGGTGACGATGAAGGTGAGCGGGCCGGTGGCCGGGGCGAACCCGCCGGAGATCGTCGCGGTCGCGTGGATCGCGCCGCCGCCGGCCGTGGCGGCCGCGACCGAGGCGACGGGCATCGACTTGCTGACGACGACCGCTTGCGAGGGGCTGCCGCACGGGGTGCTGACGGGGTTGTTGTTGGCGTCGCCGCTGTAGGCGGCGATCCAGTTGTAGGTGCCGGCGGAGCGCGTCGCGTAGGCGGAGGAGTCGTCGGAGCCGGTGCCCGAGACGGTGGTCGTGGTGGTGAACACCGGTGAGCTGCACGACGTGTCGCCCGGGCCGTAGAGGCGGAAGGTGATCGTCCCCGTCGGCGAGACGCCGCCCAGGTTGGTGTGGTCGAAGACCTGGAGGCCGACCAGCGTGCTGGGCGACGCGTTGGTCAGGAGGGTCGGCGTCGACCTCGCCGCGGCGGGCGACGGCCCCAGCAGGAGAGCAAGCCAGGCGACCGAGGCCAGGCTGAGCGCGCGGACGGCGAGCGTGCGCACTCGCGGTGAGGGAGTCGAGGAGGGGTGCATCCCTCATGGCTTCGGGCGCCCGCGGCGGCGGCCCGAGGTCGTCTACCGGGAGCTGGACGTTCGTACGAGTGCGGCGTCCGCCGGGTCGGCTCGGCGGCGGTCAGGCGGCGGTCGGCGCGGCGACCATGCCGGCGGCGACGGTGGCGTTGGTCGCCTCGTCGATCAGAATGAAGCTGCCCGTCCGTCGGTTGGCGCCGTAGGCGTCGAAGGCCAGCGGGGCGCTCGTGCGCAGCGAGATCCGGCCGATGTCGTTGAGCGCGAGCTCGCCCGGTGCAGCCTCGCGCTCGAGCGTGTGCACGTCGACGCGGTCGTGGAGGGTGTCGACGATCGCTGCGGCGCTCCGGCTCGTGTGCTTGATCGCGTAGCGGGCGCCCGGCCGCAGTGGCGCCTCGCCCATCCAGCAGACGTCGGCCTCGAGCTCACGGCCGACCTGGGGCGCCGCACCGGGATGGCAGATCAGCTCGCCGCGCGAGACATCGAGCTCATCCTCGAGGCGGAGCGTCACCGACAGGGGCGCGACCGCCTCCTCGAGCTCGCCGTCGAAGGTATCGATTGCCGCGATCCGCGTCCGGCGGCCCCCCGGGAGGACGACGACCTCGTCCCCGGTGCGCAGGGCTCCGCTCGCCAGCTGCCCGGCGTAGCCGCGGTAGTCGCCGACCGCCGGCCTGACCACCCATTGCACCGGGAAGCGCGCCGGCACCTCGTCTGGATGGTCGTAGGAGACCTCGACCTCCTCGAGGTACCCGAGCAGCGTCGACCCGGTGTACCAGCCCAGGCGCTCCGAGGGCTCGACCACGTTGTCGCCGCGGAGCGCCGAGATCGGGATGTAGGTCACCTCGGGCACGGCGAGCTTCTCGGCGAACTCCGAGAACTCCTCGACGAGCTCGGCGAAGCGCTCGGCCGAGTAGTCGACGAGGTCCATCTTGTTGACCGCTACGACAAGATGGGGGATGCGCAGGAGCGCGCTGATGAAGGCGTGGCGCTTGGACTGCTCGACCGTCCCCTTGCGCGCGTCGAGCAGGACGACGGCCAGGTCGGCGGTCGACGCGCCGGTGACCATGTTGCGCGTGTACTGCTGGTGGCCGGGGCAGTCGGCGATGATGAAGCGCCGCCGCGGGGTGGCGAAGTAGCGGTAGGCCACGTCGATCGTGATGCCCTGCTCGCGCTCGGCTCGCAACCCGTCGGTCAGCAGCGCGAGGTCGAGCACCCCCTCGCCGCCGCGGCGCCGGGACGCGTCGCTGAGGTGCGCCAGCTGGTCGGCGAAGACCTGCTTGGCGTCGTAGAGCATGCGGCCGATCAGCGTGCTCTTGCCGTCGTCGACCGAGCCCGCCGTCGTGAAGCGCAGCAGATCGAGGCTCATGCGGTCCCCGCCGGGCCGGGCATCAGAAGTATCCGACCCGCTTGCGATCCTCCATCGCCGCCTCGCTGACCCGGTCGTCGGCGCGGGTCTCGCCGCGCTCGGTCAGCCGGGTGGCGGCGATCTCGGTGATCACGGCGGCGATCGTCGCCGCCCGCGAGCGGACCCCCCCGGTGCAGCTCATGTCGCCTACGGTGCGGAAGCGCACCGTCTCGCGGAAGACCTCCTCCCCGGCGGCCAGCTCCTGCGTCTCGCGGTGGGCGTAGAGCATGCCGTCGCGCTCGAAGACGTCGCGCTCGTGGGCGAAGTAGAGCGACGGGAGCTCGAGCCGCTCCTGCTCGATGTACTCCCAGACGTCGAGCTCCGTCCAGTTGGAGATCGGGAAGACCCGGGCGTGCTCGCCCTTGCCGAGGCGGCCGTTGTAGAGGTTCCACAGCTCGGGCCGCTGGCTCTTGGGATCCCACTGGCCGAAGTCGTCGCGGAAGGAGAGGATCCGCTCCTTGGCGCGTGAGCGCTCCTCGTCGCGGCGGGCGCCGCCGAAGGCCGCGTCGAAGCGGTTCTCGGTGATGGCGTCGAGCAGCGTCGTGGTCTGCAGCTGGTTGCGCGACGCCCGCGGACCGCGCTCCTCGACCACCCGGCCCCGATCGATCGAGTCCTGGACCGAGGCGACGATCAGCCGCTCGCCGAGCTCGGCGGTGCGCCGGTCGCGAAACTCGATCGCCTCGGGGAAGTTGTGGCCGGTGTCGATGTGCATCAGCGGGAACGGGAAGGGACCCGGCCGGAACGCCTTCTCGGCGAGCCGGAGCAGGACGATCGAGTCCTTGCCGCCGCTGAACAGCAGCACTGGGCGCTCGAACTCGGCCGCGACCTCGCGCATCACGTGGATCGCTTCGGACTCGAGCGCGCGCAGGTGGGTGAGCCGGAGCATGGCGGCCGGCGGGCTCACAGCGAGTGCTCGGGCGCCGGCGGCGGGAGCGCGGCACCCCGGGCGCGAGGCGGCGGCGGGAGCACCGCACCGCGGGTGCGGTGGACGGCGACGGCGAGCCCGGCGACGACGGCCGGGCCGCCGATGATCACCACCGGGGAGATCGCGAAGCCGGCCTTCGAGAGGAGGGCGAGGCCGGAGGCGAGCAGGACGACGCCGAGCGCGGGTCGCAGGCCGTCGTCGGGGAGTCGCTCGGAGAAGTGGGTGCCCAGCCAGACGCCGGGCAGCGAGCCGACGAGGATGTTGGCGGCTAGGCCGACGTCGACGTTGCCGGCGAAGAGGTGCGCGAGCCCGGCCACCCAGAGGAGGATCGCGGCGTGGAAGACGTCGGTGCCGACGACGCGGCGGGGGGTCAGACGGAACCAGACGATGAGGACGACGGCGATCAGCGAGCCGCTGCCCGCGGAGGTCACGCTGAGCACGAAGCCGATCACGATTCCGGTCATCACGGCGACGATGTGGTCGCGGCGCGTCAGCTCGAAGTCCTCGCGCTCGAGCTCGGCGACGCGCTTGACGAGCAGGGCGCGCCCGAGCACGGCCACCGAGGTCAGCACCAGGGCGCCGGCGACCAGTATGAGGACGAGGTTGTCGAAGCTCTTGCCGCCGTGGCTGGGGCGCAGGGTGCTCAGCGCGAACACGCCGGCGAGCGCCCCGGGGATGCTACCGACCGCCAGCCAGAGCGAGGTACCCATGTGGACGGTGCCGATCCGGAAGTGGCGCCAGCCGCCCACCGTCTTGGTGACGGCGCCGTAGACGAGGTCGGTGCCGATGGCCAGCACCGGCTTGACGCCGAACACGATGATCAGCAGCGGCGTCATCAACGATCCGCCGCCCATGCCGGTGGTGCCGACGAGGATGCCGACCCCGAGGCCGAAGAGGACGATCAGCGGGTCCATGTGCTCAGGCGTCCCCGTGGAGACCGCATTCGGTCTTCTCGGCGCCGGCCCAGCGACCCGCGCGCCCGCTGCCCGGGAGGGTGCACGGCGCGCAGCCGATCGACTCGTAGCCGGCGTCGTGGAGCTCGTTGTAGGGCAGCTCGTGGTCGTGGATGTAGGCCCACAGCCGGCGCTCGGTCCAGTCGGCCAGCGGGTTGAGCTTCCACAGGCGGTTGCGCGCGTCCCATTCGAGCTTGCGGGCGCCTTCGCGGGTCGGCGACTGCTCGCGGCGCACCCCGGTGATCCAGGCCTGGGCGCCGTCGAGCGCGGCGCGCAGGCCGTCGGCCTTGGCGCCGTCCCGGGCGCAGCAATGCTCGCGTGACCACGGCGCGCCGGCTGGGTCCTCGACGTCGTGGACCTCGACGCGGATGCCCCACCGCGCCTCGAAGGCGCGCCAGGCAGCGCGGGTCTCCTCGAAGAGGACGTGGGTGTCGAGGGTGAAGACCCGGGCGCCCGGTTCGATCCGCAGCAGCATGTCGAGCATCACCGACTCCTCCTTCTGGAAGGAGCAGGCCATCACCAGCTCGGGGTGGAAACGCTCCACGGCGTAGGCGAGCACCTCTTCGGCGCTGCGCGACTCGAGATCCGGCGCCCTGGTCTCGGTGGTCATACCGCGCACTCGCCCTCGCCCCGGACGACCCGGTAGGGCTCGGAGCGATTCCAGTCGATGAAGTGGTTCAGCGTCTCCAGGCTGAACTCGACGGGCAGAGTAAGGTCCTTGACGAGCGCCTCGAAGGCCGGCACGCCGATTCGCTCGACGAAGGCGTTGAACTCCTCGCCGTCGGCGCGTTCGGCCTGATAGTGGCGGATCCAGCGCTCGACCGCCTCGGGCACGCGCTTGGCCGGGAGGCGGGCCTTCAGGCGGGTGCCGAGGACGACCTCCCCGCCGACGTGGCGGCCGCCGAGGTGGGGGATGTAGGCCGGGATCGTGTGCTCGCCGACCTTGATCGACGCGCCGTAGAAGCCGATGTTCGCGATGTGGTGCTGGCTGCAGCCGTTCGGGCAGCCGCTCATCTTGATGTGGATCCGCCGGGACAGCTCGTCGCCGATGCCCATCGCCTCGATGCGCTCCTGAAGGGCCTGGTTGAGGCCCATCGAGGCCGTGATGCCGAGCTTGCAGCTGTCGGTCCCCGGGCAGCTGACCACGTCGCCGATCTCCCGCGGGCCGGCGCCACCGAGCTCGAGTGCCGACAGCGCGCGCCAGACGTCGTAGACCGACTCCTCGCGAACCCAGCGCAGGACGAGGTTCTGCTGGACCGTTGTCCGCGCGTAGCCCCCGGAGTGCTCGCGCATGATCTCGGCCAGACCGCGGAACTGCTCGGGCGAGAGGTCACCCCGGGTGACCTTGACCTCGACGGTGGCGAAGCCGCGCTGGCGCTGGGGCCGGACGTTGCCGCGCCGGAAGCGCTCGAACTCGCGCGAGTCGCCGTTGGGCGAGCCGGCGGGGCCGGCGGGAGCCGGCCCGGGCCGCTCGTCGTGGAGGAAGAGCAGCGGCTCGAGGCTGTAGTCGCGTTCGGCCACCCAGTCGCCGCGGAGCTCCTCCTCGACCATCTCCCGGAAGGCGTCCATCCCGACCTTGTCGACGAGCACCTTGATCCGGGCCCGGGCGCGGTTCTTGCGCAGCCAGTCCTGGCGGTCGAAGATGCGCAGCACCGCCTCGGTCACCTTGAGGTACTCGCCGTTGTCGGCCTCGACAAAGTCGTAGAGGGTCGGGGCGATCCGGGGCATGATCGACGTGCCGCCGCCGATCCGGATCTCGAAGCCGCGCCTGCCGTCGCGCACGCGGGGAATGAATCCGCCGTCGTGGATCCCGGTGATGGCCACGTCCTCGTCGGTCGCGCTGAACGCCGTCTTGAACTTCCGCGGCATCAACTGGCAGACCTCGTTTCGCACGAAGTAGCGCACGTAGGCGCCGGCGTACGGGGTCGGGTCGAAGAGCTCGCCTTCGCAGACGCCGGCCCACGGATCGCCGGTGACGTTGCGCATCGTGTTGCCGCAGCCCTCGCGGGAGGACAGCCCGACGGCGCTGATCTCGCGGATCAGGGCCGCGGCGTCGGGCAGCGGGACGTGATGGAGCTGGAAGTTCTGGCGCGTGGTGATGTGGCCCTTGCGCAGCGGGACCCATCGCTCGACGACATCGGCGAAGGCCTCCATCTGCTCGGGGTTGATGCCGCCGAAGGGGAGCTTGACCCGGATCATCTGGCGCTCGGCCTGGCGCTGGCCGTAGACGCCCTGCTTGAGGCGGAAGCCGATGAACTTGACCTCTTCGGTCTCGCCGCGCAGGAACTTGGCGGACTCGGTGTCGAAGTCGTCGAACTCCCGATCGAGGATCGGGATCACGTGCCCGGGGACATCGGTGCGGATCTCGGGGTCGGCGAGCGAGCCCCTGGCTGCGGCGGTTGAAGTCGATGGCTCCATCGGAGACCTCCTGGCGTGGGGCTCGGGGCCGAAAGAGCCTAACACACGAAAGCAGGGCGGCTTTATGGTAATTTCGCTCCCGGGACCGGCTCGGTGAAGCGGGGGCGCGAAGTCTATCCGCACAAAATGCGTCAAGAAAGTGGACATAGCGATCCAAGCGCGCTGCGGAGTCTCGCTTCTCGCCAGGTCGCCCATCGCACTGGCCGGGCGCGGCCGGGCCGTCGAGCGACCAGAGCCGCGCCCTGCTCGCCGGGCCGCCGGCGAACGTCGCCGACTTCTTCTCCGAAGCCCGACCCGTCAGCAAGCGCTTCGCCGAGTTCGCCGCGCCCGACGACGTCTGCCCGGCGGTGGCCGACGGCTCGGGTCCGCCCAAGGTTCGTCTGGATCAGGGCTGGAGCAGCACCTTGAACGCGTTGTCCTGCTTCTTCTGGAAGATCTCGTAGGCGCGCGGCGCGTCCTCGAGCGGCAGGTGGTGGGTGGCGAAGCCCTCGACGCCGAGCCGATCCTCGTCGCCGCAGACCAGCGGCAGGATGTCGTCGATCCAGCGCCTGACGTTGGCCTGGCCCATGCGGAGGCTGACCTGCTTGTCGAACATCTGGATCAGCGGCATCGGGCTGACCGCGCCGCCGTACACGCCGGAGACGGAGATCGTGCCGCCGCGCTGGACGAGCTCGATGGCCATGTGGAGGGCCGCCAGGCGGTCGATGCCCATCTTCTCGGTCATCGGCCGGGCGAGCGCGTCGGGCAGCGCGCCGGCGATGCGGTGGGCGAGCTTGCCGACCGGCGCTCCGTGGGCCTCCATGCCGACGGCGTCGATCACGGAGACCGGGCCGCGCCCGTCGGTCATCTCGCGAACGGCGTCCGGCAGGTCGCCGTCGTAGTCGTTGAGGTCGAGGGTCTCGACGCCGTGGGCACGCGCCCGGTCGAGGCGGTCGGGCACGAGGTCGACGGCGAGCACCCGCCCAACGCCGCGGTGCTGGGCGACCCGGGTCGCCATCTCGCCGATCGGCCCGAGCCCCAGCACGAGCAGTGTCTCCCCGTCGGGGACGTTCGAGTATTCGACCGCCTGCCAGGCGGTGGGCAGGACGTCCGACAGGTAGACGAAGCGGTCGTCGGGCGGCCCCTCGGGCACTTTGATCGGGCCGTATTGGGCCTGGGGCACGCGGAGGAACTCCGCCTGGCCGCCGGGCACCTGGCCGTACAGCTTGGTGTAGCCCAGCAGCGCCGCGCCGGTGTCCTGCTCGTGGACCTGGGTCGTCTCGCACTGGGATTGGAGTCCCCGGTCGCACATGTGGCAGTGGCCGCATGAGATGTTGAAGGGGACCACCACGCGGTCGCCCGGGGCGATGTGGGTGACCTCGGCGCCGACGGCCTCGACGACCCCCATCGGCTCGTGGCCGAGGATGTCGCCCTCGTCGAGGAACGGGCCGAGCACCTCGTAGAGGTGGAGATCCGATCCGCAGATCCCGCTCGAGGTCACGCGGATGATCGCGTCGGTGGGCGCTTCGATTGTCGGGTCGGTGACCGTGTCGACGCGGACGTCGCGGGTGCCGTGCCAGGTGAGAGCTCGCATGGCGGGGGATTACCCGTCGCGCAAGAGTCGGCGGTTCAGGCCGCGGATCCGGGTAACCGTCGTGACATGGGAGCCGAGCGGGACGGCGGAGCGACGCCCTTCCTCCCCGAGCGTCTGAGCCTGGCGGCGCTGCGCGAGGCGGCCGCCGGCTGCCGCGGCTGCCACCTCCACGGGCCGGCCACCCAGACGGTTCTCGGCGAGGGGCCGCGGCGGGCCCGGCTGGCCATGGTCGGCGAGATGCCCGGCGACCGCGAGGATCGGGAGGGCCGGGTGTTCGTCGGGCCGGCCGGGCGCGAGCTCGACAAGGCGCTCGAGCGCGTGGGCATCGACCGCGGCGACCTCTACATCACCAACGTCGTCAAGCACTTCAAGTTCGAGGAGCGCGGGAAGCGGCGGATCCACCAGACGCCGAAGAAGTTCGAGGTCGACGCCTGTCTGCCGTGGCTGTGGGCCGAGCTCGCCGTCGTCCGGCCGGAGGTTCTGGTGATCCTCGGCGCCACCGCCGGGAAGGCGCTTCTCGGGGCGAGCTTTCGCCTGCGGGACGCGCGCGGCCGGCGGATCGAGTCGGACCTCGCTGCGGTGGTCACCGCGACCATCCACCCGTCGGCGATCCTCCGCGCCCGCGACGAAGCGTCGCGCCACGCCGAACGCCAGGCCTTCACGGAGGACCTCGCCGCCGTGGCCGAGCTCTACGCGGGCAACGGCTCTCCCGGGGCGCTGCGCGGCTGACGGTCGGATCAGCGCGAGCGGCCGCCGACCCCGGTCAGCAGCTCGCGCAGCCGCAGGGGCCCGGCACCGCCGGGGGCCAGCGGCGGGGTGGCGACGCCGTCGCCGCGGCGCATGGCGTCGAGCAGCTCTAGAAGCGCCTCGCCGGCGCTGCGCGTCGGGCTCCAGCCGAGCTCGCTCCGGGCGCGGGAGACGTCCATCAGCGGCGCCTCCAGGGCGAGGTCGAGCCAGCCCGGGGGCGACGGCTGGAGGCGCAACCGCCAGCTGATGTCGGCCGCGGCCCGCAGCGCCCGGGCGGGGACCGGGACCGGTCGCGCCCCGAGCAGCCGGCCGAGCTCGGCGGGGTCGAGGACCGGCTCGGCGGCGACATTGAACGCCCCGCGGACGTCGCGGACGACAGCCTGGTGGTAGGCCTCGCCGATGTCGTGGGAATGGACCGCCTGGAAGCGGAGCCGGTCGATCGCCGGGACGATCGGGATCAACCGGCGGCGCAGGAGCGCTGACGGCAGCAGCGGGCCGGCGAAGAGCCGGCGGATCCCCGAGGCGGCCTCCGCCTTGAAGATCAGCCCCGGGCGCAGGCGCACGACGCGGATCCCCGGGTGGTCGGCCTCGAAGTCGTCGAGGATCCGCTCGACGGCGGCCTTGTCGCGTGAGTAGAACAGCGTCGGGACGCCGTCGGTCGGCCAGCTCTCGTCGACGCGGCAATCCTTGGGGCCAGGGGAGTAGGCGCCGACCGAGGAGGCGTAGACCAGGCTGGTGACGCCGGCGGCCGCAGCCGCCGCGAAGACGCGCCGGCTGCCCTCGACGTTGACGGCGTAGGTCGCGGCGCGGTCGTGCGAGGGCTGGATCAGCCAAGCGAGATGGACGACGCAGTCGGCCCCGCGGAAGTGGTCGACGAGGTCATCGCCGGCGACATCGGCGCTCACCCAGCGCGTGCGCGGGTGCTCGAGGTCGGGCAGGCGCCGGGCGAGGCCGACGATCTCCTCGATCTCGGGATCCGCCGCCAGGGCGCGCAGCACGCTGGTCCCGACGTTACCGGTCGCCCCGGTGACGACGACTCGCATCAGGCGCCGGTTCCGTGGCGGCTCGAACCTCTCACAGCCGGCTGCGTACCCGCGGTCCCGGTCGCGCGAAACGCCGCCTCAGCGCGCCTGCCAGGCGTCGTCCTCGCGCGTCAGGGCGAGGATCGCCTCGGGCAGCTCACCGGCGGCGACATCGGCCACCGTGACCTGCTCGAGAACGGCGCGGAGGTTGGCGCGCAGGGCGATCCAGACGTGCTGGAGCGCCGCGGCCGACCCCCGGTAGACGATCTCCTCCGGACGCCGGCCGCGGACGCCGACCAGCGGCCCCTCGACGGCGCGAATGATCTGGGCGACGGTGATCTCCTCGGGCGGACGGCTCAGCCAGTAGCCGCCGTCGGGTCCGCGTTGGCTGCGCACCAGTCCGCCGCTACGCAGCTGGGTGAGGATGTTCTCCAGGAAGGAGACCGGGATCTCCTGGGCGGCGGCCACCTCGTCCATCTTGCGCGGGGCCCCCTCCTGCGCCCCGGCCAGCTCGACCACCGCCCGGACGGCGTAGTCGGCCTTCGCCGTCACCCGCAAGGTCGCCTTCCGTCAGGGACGGGGATCTCCCCAGGAACCGCGCCGGCGCTCGCCGCGGCCGATGCCCTCGAGCAGCGCGGCGCGCAGCCACCGGCTCGGGCGGGCCGGGGGCGGCGGGGGCGGCGCGGTGTCGAAGACGAAGCGCTCGAGGGCGGCGACGATGGCCGCGGCCTCCTCGGGCGAGGCCCCCGGAGCGATCAGCGTCATCCGGGGCTCGCGGGCGGCCGCGGGAACGGGAGCCGAGCGAGGCTTGCGGCGACGGGTCACGGCTGTGCATCATTGCACGGGCGGCTAGGGTTCTCAGCCGATGAAGGTGCCGGTGATCGGCCACGACCAGGTGCTCGCGGCGGTCAGTGCCGCCGAGGCGATTGCGCGCGTGGGCGACGGCTTCCGGCGCCACCACCGCGGCGACTGGGAGATGCCGGCCAAGGTCTACCTTCCCTGCCCGCCGGCCGGCGACTTCCGGGCCATGCCCGCCCGCGGCGACGGGCTCGCCCTGCTCAAGTGGATCTGCTCGTTCCCGGGCAATCCCCAACCCGGACCGCCCACCGTCGCGGGAGTGATCGCCCTCTCCGACGCCGCCAACGGCCAGCTGCTGGCGCTGATCGACGCCCGGGCGGTCACCGCGCTGCGGACCGGGGCGGTGGCGGCCGTGGCCACCCGGGCCCTGGCCGAGCCCTCGGCGCGGACGGTCGGACTGATCGGCTGCGGGCTCCACGGGGCGTGGGTCGCCCGCTGCCTGGTGGCGGCCGGCTACGGCCCTGGGGTTTGCGCCGATCCCCGCCCCGAGGTCGCCGCCGCCCTGGCCGGCGAGCTCGGCTGGGCGGTCGGCTCGCCGGCGCAGGCGCTCGAGGCCGAGATCGTCTGCTGCGTGACCCCGGGCGCGAGCCCGATCGTCGACCGCGACGCCCTGCGACCGGGGATGCACCTGAACATGCTCGGGGCCGACGGACCCGGTAAGGCCGAGGCGACGATCGCCGCAGTCGCCGCCTGCGTGCTCTTCTGCGACGAGTGGGAGCAGGCGACCCACGGCGGCGAACTCGCCGGAGCGGTCGCCGCCGGCCAGGTGCGGCGCGAGCAGGTCACCGACCTCGGAGCGGTGCTCTGCCGGGAGGCCGGCGGGCGACCGGGACCCGATGCGGTCACGCTGTTCGACTCGACCGGGCTGGCGATCCAGGACCTGGCCGTCAGCGCCGGCGTCTACGCGGCCTGGCGGGAGGGGCGCATCGACGGGTTGACCGTCGATCTCTAGAGCGGAATGTTCCCGTGCTTACGCTGCGGCCCGGCGTCGCGCTTGGTGGTGAGCGCGTGGAGACCGGCGATCAGCTTCGGTCGGGTCTCGCGGGGGATGAGGACGTCGTCGATGTAGCCGCGCTCGGCCCCCGAGTAGGGGTTGGCGAAGCGGGCACGGTAGTCGTCCATCAGCCGGGCCCGCCGCACGTCGGGCGTCGGACTCGAGGCGATGTCCCGGCGGTAGATGATGTTGACGGCGCCCTCGGGCCCCATCACCGCCACCTCGGCGGTCGGCCAGGCGAAGTTGAGGTCCGCCCCGAGGTGCTTGGAGGACATCACCACGTAGGCGCCGCCGTAGGCCTTGCGGGTGATCACGGTGATCTTGGGGACGGTCGCCTCGGCGAAGGCGTAGAGCAGCTTCGCCCCGTGGCGGATGATCCCGTTCCACTCCTGGTCGGTGCCGGGGAGGAAGCCGGGCACGTCGCAGAAGGTGATCAGCGGGATGTTGAAGGCGTCGCAGGTGCGCACGAATCGGGCCGCCTTCTGTGAGGCGTCGATGTCGAGAACCCCGGCCATCGACTGCGGCTGGTTGCCGACGATCCCGACGGCGAAGCCGTCGAGGCGGGAGAACCCACAGACGATGTTCGTCGCGTGGTGCTCGTGGACCTCGAAGAACTCGCCGTCGTCGACGATCAGCTCGACCACCCGGCGCATGTCGTAGGGCTTGTTCGGGTTGTCGGGCACCAGCGTGTCGAGGGCCCGGTCCATCCGCTCGGGATCGTCGGTCGGCGTCGCCCGGGGCGGGAGCTCGAGATTGTTCGCCGGCAGGAACGAGAGCAGGTAGCGAGTGTCCTCGAGGCATTCGTCCTCGTCCTCGGCGGCGAACTGGGCCACCCCGGAGCGGGTGTTGTGGGTCATCGCCCCGCCGAGCTCCTCGAAATCGACCTCCTCGCCGCTCACCGTGCGGATCACGTCGGGGCCGGTGATGAACATGTGCGAGGTCCCCTTGACCATCAGGATGAAGTCGGTGATCGCCGGCGAGTAGACCGCCCCGCCGGCGCACGGCCCCATGACCAGGGAGATCTGGGGGATGACGCCCGAGCAGCGCACATTGCGCAGGAAGACGTCGCCGTAGGCGCCGAGCGAGATCACCCCCTCCTGGATGCGCGCCCCGCCGGAGTCGTTGATCCCGACCACCGGGCAGCCGATCTTGGCGGCCAGATCCATGATCTTGCAGATCTTCTGCCCCATCACCTCGCCGAGCGAGCCGCCGAACACGGTGAAGTCCTGGCTGAAGACGCAGACCGGCCGCCCGTCGATGGTGCCGTGCCCGGTGATCACGGCATCGGCCAGGGGCTTGGACTTCTGCATCTCGAAGTCGGTGGTCCGGTGGCGGACGAAGGCGTCGAGCTCCTGGAAGCTCCCGGGATCGAGCAGCTTGGCGATCCGCTCGCGCGCCGTGTACTTGCCCTTGACGTGCTGCTTCTCGACTCCGGGACCAGCGTCGTGGGCGGCCTCCGCGCGCAGCACCTCGAGCTGGGCGAGCTTCTGCTCGAAGGTCTCCGGCGCCTTCTGGCGCTGCTGGCGCGGCGTGCTGCGGCTCCGCGGTGGGGCGCGCCTATCGGCGGGAGAAGGGGCGATGGTGCGCCGCGCCTAGGTCGTCGAGGACGCTGCTGAGCACCGCCATCGTCTGCTCGGCGTCGAGCTCCCGCGGGGCGCGCGCCGCCGCCGCGGCGGTGTCCGACCCCCGCGGCCGCGGGCTCGTGGATCGGCGCAGAGGGCGCGGGGCGGCCATCGCTGGAGCGTAGCGGTCCTCCGCGGCGGGCTCGCTCCCGCTCGGACCGGCGGCCCCCGGCGGCGCCCGGGTGGGCGCCGGCTCGTCGACCCGCGGCCGGGGCGGCGCCACTGCGAGGAGCTCGGGCGCCGGGGCCGTCGGGGCGGCCGCCGTCGGGACGGGCGTCGCCGGCGGGCGTGGAAGCAGGGTGGACGCGGCCGGCGCGGGCGCCGCCGGGGCCGGGGCGCGAGCCGGCGGCAGCGGGGCGCAAGCCGGGCGGGCCGGCGTGGCCGGCGGGGCGGGCGGCGCCGCCACGTCCGGCGTGCCAGACGGCGCTGGCGGGGCCGCCACGACCGGCCGGGCGGCCGCTGACGCCGCCGGCGCGGCGCGGGCGGCCCGGCGCCGGCCGAAGAGCCGCGCGAAGAAGCCCGGACGCGCGGCGGGCGCCGCCGGCGCCGGCGGCGGTGGGGATGGGGGCGCGGCCGTCGCCGGCGCGGGCGGCGTCGCGGCCGCGGCCGGGGTTACGACGACCGGCGAGCTGACCGTCGGCGTATCGGGTGCCGCCGCCGCGGCGGCTCTTCGCGCCGCGCGTGCGGCCGAGCGCTCGGCCGGCCCCGGCTGCCGGGGAGCCTCGATCGGCGGATCGGTGTCGCTGCTGCCGGCCGGCCCGGACGCCTCGTCGGCCGGCGCCGGCGCCGGCGCCGGCGCCGCGGGCTCGGTCGCCGGGGGCGCCGGTGCCGGACCGGTTCGGGCGGCGGCGGCGTCGGCTGGACGCGGCGCCGCCAGCACCGCCTCGGGCGCCTCCTCGATCACGGCGGTGATGCGGTCGACGGCGGCGATCGCCGGCGAGAGCGCCGGGGGCTCGGCGGCGTGGGCGGTGAGGCGGACCTTGGTCCCCCAGCCGGAGGACTCGAGCTCGACCGTGCCGCTCGCGCGGTCGCCCTCCCAGGCGACGGTCTTCTCGGGTACCAGCCGGGTGATGCGGATCTCGCCGAAGTCCGACAGGCGCCGGGCGAGCGAGGCCGGGTTGCTGAGCTCGGCCCAGAGCTCGGGGGGTGACTTGACCAGGGTTCGCTGGGCCTGGAGATCTGCCATCGACCACGGATTCGTCTGCGACCCGGCTAATCCTCCTGGCGGCTCGGCGGTTGCGCTCAGGCCCCGAGGTGGGCGGCCATCACGACGATCGTGACCACGACGAGCCCGCAGGCCAGGCCGGCGACCGACCGGACCTGGTGGCTGAGCGCGTCGTACTCGGCGCTCAGCGTGCCGCCGCCGGCGGCCAGATCGCGCTCGGCGAGCTCGGCGAGCTTGCCCTCCCGCGAAGGGAAATATCCGCCGGCGAGCCCACCGAGGACGATCACGGCGATGAACCCCCACTGGACGTAGAACTTGGCGAACGCGTCGAGATCGGCAGCCAGGTAGATGCCGGCGAGGAGCACGAGGACGAGGCCGGGGCTGATCAGCCGGCGGATGACCTGCTGCTGGGCGCGGTGGAAGAACGGCAGCCCACGGGGGTCGAGGCGCCGCCCGAGGCCGACGAACAGCGGGTAGGCGAAGAGCACACCGAAGGCGACGACCACCCCGACGATGTGGACCGAGAGGACGAGGTCGCGGAAGGTGACGGCGCCGATCATCGCCGGAGCCTACCGCCGGGCGCGGCGGCCGCCCGGACGCCTAGAGCTGCGGCTGGTAGCGCCCGAACACCTCGCGCATCGCGCCCGAGACCTCGCCGAGCGAGCAGCGGTCGCGGAGCGCCTCGCGGATCGGGACCATCAGGTTGCCCGTCCCCTCGCTGGCCGCGCGCAGCTCGTCGAGCCGGCGGGCGACGAGCTCCTGGTCGCGGTCGCCTTTGAAGGCGGCGAGCCGGGTGAGCTGGTCGCGCTCGGACTCCGGGTCGACGCGGAGGATGTCCTCGATCTCGATCTGGTCCTCGACGAACTTGTTGACACCGACGACGATGTCCTGCTCGATCCGGTAGCGCTCCTGGTAGCCCCAGGCCGACTCGTCGATCTCCTTGGTGATGAAGGCGATCGCCTCGACCGAGCCGCCGAGCTCGTCGACCTTGGCGATCAGCGCGCTCGCCCGTGCGTCGATCTCGTCGGTTAGCGACTCGATGAAGAACGACCCGGCGAACGGATCGACGGTGTCAGCGGCGCCCGACTCGTGGGCGATCACCTGCTGGGTGCGCAACGCGATCTTGGCCGCCCGCTCGCTCGGCAGGGCCAGGGCCTCGTCGAAGCCGTTGGTGTGCAGCGACTGGGTTCCGCCGCAGACGGCGGCGAACCCCTGGAGGGCGACCCGGACGATGTTGTTCATCGGCTGCTGGGCGGTCAGTGTCACCCCGCCGGTCTGGGTGTGGAAGCGGAGCATCAGCGACTTCGGGTTCTTGGCCCCGAAGCGCTCGGACATGATCCGGGCCCACATCCGCCGGGCGGCGCGGAACTTGGCCACCTCCTGGAAGACGTTGTTGTGCCCGTTGAAGAAGAAGGCCAGCCGCGGGGCGAAGTCGTCGACCGAGAGCCCGGCGGCGATCGCCGCATCGACATAGGCGATCCCGTTGGCCAGGGTGAAGGCGACCTCCTGGACGGCCGAGCAGCCCTTCTCGCGGAAGTGGTAGCCGGAGATCGAGATCGTGTTCCACCGCGGCACGTGCTCGGCGCAGTAGGCGAAGAGGTCGGTGGTCAGGCGCATCGACGCCGCCGGCGGGTAGATGTAGTTCCCGCGGGCGATGTACTCCTTGAGGATGTCGTTCTGCGTCGTCCCGCGGAGCTTCTCCGAGGGCACGCCCTGATCCTCGCCGACCAGCTGGTAGAGGCTGAGCAGGACGCAGGCGGGCGCGTTGATCGTCATCGAGGTCGAGATCACCTCGAGTGGGATGCCGTCGAAGGCGGTCCGCATGTCGTCGATCGTGTCGATCGCCACCCCGGTCCGCCCGACCTCGCCGAGGCAGCGCGGGTCGTCGGAGTCGAGGCCGAGCTGGGTCGGGAGGTCGAAGGCCATCGAGAGGCCGGTCGAGCCGTTGGCCAGCAGGTACTTGTAGCGAACGTTCGACTCCTTGGCCGAGGCGTAGCCGGCGTACTGGCGCATCGTCCACAGCTGCTTGCGGTACATGTCGCGGTGCGGGCCCCGGGTGAACGGGTACCCGCCCGGCTCGCCGAGCTCGAGCGAACCGGGGAGGTCGTCCTCGGTGTAGAGGCCCTTGACCTCGATCCCGGAATCGGTGAAGCGCCGGGGATCCTCCGGGCCGACCACCGGGGCGACGGTCAGCTGCTCGTCGCGATCGGGATCGGGGGACGTCTCGACGGCCATCGCGGCCAAGGATAGACCGGCAGGGCCCAGGAGACCGGGTCGGGCGGGCCCGGCGGCCGGCGGGCGGCGCGAAGCTGCCAAAGTGGTCGCATGTCGGCAGGCGGACGATCGGACGCGAAGGACGGCGGCCGGCTCGAGCCGGAGAAGACGGTCGACCCGCTTCAGCTGTTCTTCAACGACATGGGCCGCACGCCGATGCTCACGCCCCGCGAGCAGGTCGAGCTCGCCAAGCGCGTCGAGCGCGGCGACCTGGCGGCGAAGGCGAAGATGATCGAGTCGAACCTCCGCCTCGTCGTCTCGCTGGCCAAGCCGTTCGGCAAGCAGGGGCTCCCGCTGCTCGACCTGATCCAGGAGGGCACGCTCGGCCTGGTCCGGGCGGTCGAGAAGTTCGACCACCGCAAGGGCTACAAGTTCTCGACCTACGCGACGCCGCTGATCCGCCAGGCGATCGCCCGGGCGGTCGCCGAGAAGTCGCGGACGATCCGCCTGTCGGCGGGGGTGCTCGGCAAGCTCAACACGATCCACGAGGCCGAGCGCGGCCTGGCCGCCGACCTGCGCCGTGATCCGACGGCCGCCGAGATCGGGGCGAAGACCGGGCTGCCCGAGCAGGAGGTCGAGGCGATCAAGCGCTGGGCGCAGGCGCCGGTCTCGATCGACCACCCGGCGGCCGACGAGGAGCGCCGGCGCGACGACGACGAGCGCCGAGCCGCCGAGGACGACGTCGCCGACCGGCCGGTCGGCTCGGCGCCGAGCGCCGGACCCCCCGGCGCAAGCGCCCCCCTCCTCACCGAGGCCGAGCGCCGCGTGCTCGAGCTGCGTCACGGGATCGACGGCGAGGACCCGCTGCCCGTCGGCGAGGTGGCGCGCCGGCTCGGCGTCACCGTCGAGGAGACGCGGGCGCTCGAGCGCGACGCGCTCGAGAAGCTCCAGCGCCTGCGCGCCTCCGGCTAGAAGCCGGGCGGGCGCTGCCCGCGGACGACCACGACATCCTCCTCGTGCTCGTCCTCGCCGAGCAGCCCCCGCTCGCGGAGCATCGCGGCCCGGGCGCGCAGTACGGGGCCGAGCGCGCCGCGCTGACGCTCGACCACCGTGACCTCGAGGCCGCCGTCGCGCAGCGCCTGGCAGGTCGCCTCGACGCCGCAGACCGAAGATTGGACGAGCAGGATCACGCCGCCCGGGGCAAGACGACCGGGTGCCTCTCGGCAGATCCGATCGATCAGCGCCCGGCCGTCGCGCCCGGCGTCCAGGGCCAGGGTCGCGCCGTGGCGGGGAAGCGCGTCGGTCGCGGCCGGGACATAGGGCGGGTTGCTGACGATGACGTCGACCTCCTCCTCGCCGGCGGCGGCGAACAGGTCGCCGCGGCGCACGCGGATCCGCACGCCGTTGAGGCGGGCGTTCAGCCGCGCGGCGAGCGACCCTCGGCGGGAGAGCTCGACGGCGGTGACCCGGCGGGGCCCGCGACGGGCGGCGGTGATGGCCAGGACCCCGGTCCCCGTGCAGAGGTCGAGCACCCGGGCGCCCTGGAGCCGCTCGCGGCGCAGGGCGCGGGCGAGCAGCCAGGTGTCGCTCGTGGGCCGGTGGACACCGGGGGGGCGGAGCAGGCGCACGCGGCCGAGCTACCCGCGGCCGGGCGGGGGAAACCGGTGAGCGGGACGGCGACCCCGACGGCGACCGAGCTGGCGGCGCTGTTCGACGCCGGGCGGCCGCTGACCGTGGGCGTCGAGGAGGAGGTCATGGTCCTCGACCCGGAGACACTCGACCTGGCCCCGCGGGCGCGGGCGGCCCTGGCCGCCGCCGGCCTCGAGGGCGACCGCCGCTTCAAGCTCGAGCTCCCGGCCTCGCAGCTCGAGAGCGCGGGCGACCCGGCCGGGACGGTCGACGAGATCGAACGCGACCTGTGGGCGGCGCGGTCGGCCCTGGCCGCCGCCACCGACGGCGACGTGCGCCTGGCCGTCGCCGGCGTGCACCCGACGGCCGGCGCCCAGGGCGAGCTCCACGGCGGGGCCCGCCTCGAGCGCCTGGCCGCCGAATACGGCCCGGTCGCCCGCCTCCAGCTGATCTGCGGCCTCCACGTCCACGTCGCCCTGGGAGGAGCCGGCCGGGCGCTGCCCGTCCACAACGCGCTCCGCGCCTACCTGCCCGAGCTGTCGGCGCTGGCCGCCAACGCGCCGCTCTACGCCGGGCGCGAGACGGGGATGGCGTCGGTGCGCCCGACGATCGCCGCCGCCCTCCCGCGCCAGGGCGTCCCGCCGGCGATCGCGAGCTGGGAGCAGTTCGCCGACGATCTGCGCTGGGGCGTGGCCGGCGAGCGGCTCGGGGGCCTTGGCGAGTGGTGGTGGGAGCTTCGCCCGCACCCGCGCCTGGGGACGCTCGAGATCCGGGTCCCCGACGCCCAGACCACGGTGTCCGAAGCGGCGGCGATCGCCGCGACCGCGGCCACCCTGGTCGTCCGGCTGGCCGAGCGCCACGACGCCGGCGAGCTCCCGCCCCCGGCGGCGGAGTGGCGGATCCGGGAGAACCGCTGGTCGGCGGCGCGCCACGGGGTGAACGGGTCGATGGCCGATCTCGAGACCGGACGGCCGGCGCCGACCCGCGAGCGCCTCCACGCCCTGCTCGACGACCTCGCCGCGGCGGGGGCGGCCTTCGGGGCCGAGCGCCACCTCGAGCGCGCCCACGCCCTGGCCGAGCGCAACGGGGCCATGCGCCAGTCGGCCGTGGCCGCGGCCGACGGCCCGAAGGCCCTCGTCGGCTGGCTGGCGGACCGGTTCCTCGCCCGGCCCGGCGCTAGCGTGTGCTGATGGGCCGACCCGACCCGATCGCGCTGAAGACGCTGCCGTCGGTCGCGCAGCTCGCCGGCGCGCTCGCCGCGCCCCACCGGCTGGCGGTGGCGGCGGCGCGGGCGGCGATCGACGAGCGCCGGGCGGAGCTCCTGGCCGGCTCCGCCCCGGCCGGCGACCTCCTCGAGCGCGCCCAGGCCGGCCTCGAGGCGCTGCGGAGGCCGTCGCTGCGGCGGGTGATCAACGCGACCGGGGTGATCGTCCACACCAACCTCGGGCGGGCGCCGCTGGCGGCGGCGGCGCGGGCGGCCGCCGCGCGGGCGGCGGAGGGCTACGGCAACCTCGAGCTCGAGCTCGAGCGCGGGGGGCGCGGGTCGCGCCGGGTCCACGTCGAGGCCCTGCTCTGTGAGCTGACGGGCGCGGAGGCGGGCTTCGCGGTCAACAACGGCGCGGCCGCGGTGCTGCTGGCGGCGGCCGCGCTGGCCGGGCCGGGCCGGGCGATCGTCGTCTCGCGCGGCCAGCTCGTAGAGATCGGCGGCGGCTTCCGGATCCCCGAGGTGATCGCCCAGTCGGGCTCGCAGCTGATCGAGGTGGGGACGACCAACCGCACGCGCGTCGACGACTACCGGCGCGGTCTCGAGGCGGCCGACGCGGCCGCGATCCTGCGCGTGCACCCGTCGAACTTCCGGACGCTCGGCTTCGTCTCCGAGGTGGCGATCGAGGAGCTCTGCGCGCTGGGGGCGCCGGTGATCGACGACGTCGGCTCGGGGGCACTCGGCGACGACCACGCCAACGAGCCGACCCTGCCCCGGTCGGTGGCGGCGGGGGCGGCGCTGGTCTGCTGCTCGGGCGACAAGCTCCTCGGCGGCCCGCAGGCGGGGCTGCTCGTCGGGCGGGCCGAGGCGATCACCCGCGCCGCGGCCCACCCGCTGGCCCGGGCCCTGCGGGTCGACAAGCTCTCGCTGGCCGCGCTCGAGGCGACGCTGCGCCTGCACCGCGACGGTGCGTGGGGCGAGATCCCGGTCCTGGCCATGCTCCGCGCCTCCGAGGACGAGCTCGCCGAGCGGGCGGAGCGGCTGCGGGCGGGGCTGGAGGCGGCGGGCGTGCCGGCGCGGGTCGGGCGGGCCGCGGGGCGGGTCGGCGGGGGCGCGCTGCCGCTGCTCGATCTGGAGGGTCCGGTGGTGGAGCTCGATCCGGTTCTCGCCGGGCGGTTGCGCGCAGGGATCCCGCCGGTGCTCGGCCGGGTCACCGAGGGGCGCCTCGTGCTCGACCCGCGGACCATTGCCGACGACGAGGTCGCCGACGTCGTGGCGGCGGCGGCGGGCCGCGGTGGCTGAGCGGGGTCCGGTGGCCGGCGGCGGCGGCCGGGCCGCGCGGCGGGGCTGCGGCGTTGGCTAGCCCAGGGCGGGAGGCCGAGGCCCGGCCGGTCACGCTCGGGACCGCGGGCCACGTCGACCACGGCAAGACGGCGCTGGTCGGGGCGCTGACCGGCGTCGCGACCGACCGTCTGGCCGCCGAGCGCGAGCGCGGCATCTCGATCGAGCTCGGCTACGCGCCGCTGGCCATGCCGAGCGGTCGGCGGGTCTCGTTGATCGACGTCCCCGGCCACGAGCGTTTCGTCCGGACGATGGTCGCCGGCGCCACGGGCATCGACGCCTTCCTGATGACGATCGCCGCCGACGACGGCGTCATGCCCCAGACCCGCGAGCACGCCGCCGTGCTGCGGGCGCTCGGCGTCGAGCGGGGCTTGGTGGCGATCACCAAGGCCGACCTGGCCGACCCGGCGCGGGCGCGGGCCGAGGCCGCCGAACTCCTCCCCGGGGTGGCGGCGGTGGCCGTCTCGGTCCGCACCGGCGCCGGGCTCGACGAGCTGCGGGCGGCGCTCGAGGAGGTCGTCGACGCCCTCGCGCCGCGGCCGGCGTCCGGCGGTCCGGCCCGCCTCCACGTCGACCGCGCCTTCACGATCAAGGGGGCGGGGACGGTGGTCACCGGGACGCTGTGGTCGGGGGAGATCGTCCGCGGCGGCGAGCTCGTCCTCCTGCCCCGCGGCCGGCGCGTCCGCGCCCGGGCGGTCCAGGTCCACGACGAGCCGCGCGAGCGGGCGGCGGCCGGGCAGCGGGTGGCGGTCAACCTCGGCGGGGTGGCGCTGCGCGACGTGGCCCGGGGTGACGTGCTCGCCGCGGTCGACGCCGGGCTGCGGACGACCCACATGATCGACGCGGCGCTCGACTTCGGCGCGCACCGCGAGCGCGAGCCCGACCACGGGGTCCGGGTGGCCGTCCACCACGGGACGCGCGAGGCGCCGGGCCGGCTGCACCGCCTGGGTGGGCGCTTCTGGCAGGTGCGCCTCGAGCGGGCGCTGATCGCCGATGCGGGCGACCGGCTGGTGATCCGCCGCATCGCCCCGCCCGACACGCTCGGCGGTGGGGTCGTCCTCGACCCGGCGGCGCGGCGCCACCCGACCTCCAACGAGGTGATCGTCCGCCTGACGCGCCTCTATCGCGGCGATGCGCCCCTGCCGCCCGAGCCGCCGCGGCCGGGACGGGCGAGCCCGCCGCCCCCGCCCGCGCCGGAGCCCCTCACGACGGGGGCCGCGGCCCTCGAGGCGCGGCTGCGCGACGCCTGGTTCGAGCCGCCGGTCGACAGCGAGGCCGACCCGGCCGACCTGGCGGCGCTCCGGCGGGCGGGCCGGGCGGTGCGGGTCGGGCCCGCGCTCCACTACCACCCCGACGCGCTCGAGGAGATCGAGCGGCGGGTGGCCCTGGTGATCGCGGGCGAGGGGCAGATCACCCTCGGGCGCCTGCGCGACGAGCTGGCCACGAGCCGCAAGTTCGCCCGGGCGCTGCTCGAGCACTTCGACTCGGCGAAGCTGACCCGGCGCCGCGAGGACGACTCGCGCGTGCTCCGCCGCCGCTGAGGGCGCCAATTCGGCGAAGCCCCGGAGGGGGCGGAGCCCGTAGGGAGAAGCCCGGCGACTATCCTCCGCGCCGATGGCCACCTGCCTCGTCACCGGTGGCGCCGGCTTCCTCGGGTCGCATCTGTGCGACGAGCTGCTGCGTCGCGGCAATCGCGTGATCTGCGTCGACAACCTCGAGACGGGGTCGCTGATCAACATCGAGCACATCCGCGCGCCGGCCGACTTCGTCCACCTCAACATCGACATCATCGAGCCGTACTTCGTCGAGGAGCCGATCGACTTCGTCTACCACCTCGCCTCCCCGGCCTCGCCGATCGACTACCTGCGCCTGCCGCTCCACACGCTGAAGGTCGGCTCCTACGGCACCCACCACACGCTCGGGCTGGCCAAGGCTCACCGGGCGCGCTTCATGATCGCCTCGACCAGCGAGGTCTACGGCGACCCGCAGGTGCATCCGCAGACCGAGTCCTACTGGGGGCACGTCAACCCGATCGGCCCGCGCGGGGTCTACGACGAGGCCAAGCGCTACGCCGAGGCGCTGACCATGGCCTACCACCGCCAGCAGGGCGTCGACACGTCGATCGTGCGGATCTTCAACACCTACGGCCCGAAGATGCGCCCCTACGACGGCCGGGCGGTCCCGACCTTCCTGCGCCAGGCGCTCGCCGACCGCCCGCTGACGATCTTCGGCAACGGTTCCCAGTCGCGGTCCTTCTGCTACGTGACCGACCTGATCCGGGGCATCATCGGCCTGGCCGAATCGGGTCACCACCACCCGGTCAACGTCGGCAACCCCGACGAGTTCACGCTGCTCGAGCTCGCCCACATCGTCATCGAGCTGACCGGGTCGCGATCGGAGATCATCTACGAGGCGCTCCCCACCGACGATCCGCAGCAGCGGCGGCCGGACATCACGCTGGCCCGTCAGCTGCTCGGCTGGGAGCCGGAGATCGATCTCCGCGAGGGCCTGCGCCTGACCATCGAGCGCTCCGGCCACGAGCGCCTGCTCGGCCACGCGGCGCCGTAGACGCGGCGATTCGCGCTACATGTGAGAGAGTTGCGCGTTAGGAAGAGGGAGATGCCAAGCAGCCCTGGGAGTAGCCCCGTCGTGCCTGAGCAGGAGCGAGCCGTCGAGGAAGCGTCCGGCCGCGCGCCGACCGGCCGTGCGCCGGTGACGGCGGCCGCCCTGCTGCGCGGAAGCGCCGACCTCAGCCGGCGCGACGTCCGGGCCCGGCGCCCGCCGGCGCTCTCCTTCCTGCTGCGCCTCGACACGCTCCGGCGGGTCGCGCGGGTGCTGACGCTGCTCGGGCTCGACTTCGCCGGCGTCTTTCTGGCCATCTTCACCGCGCTCTGCCTCAAGGCGGCGATCCGCAGCCACCTCGACGTCGCCGGCGTGTTCCAGCAGACCAAGGGCTTTGTCTCGTTCGCCTACCTGGTCACCGTGCTCCTCTTCGCGCGCTCGAGCCTCTACGCCGACCGGGCGATCCGCCCGGGCCTGACCCGGATCCTCGCCTCGCTGTTCCAGGTCGCCCTGGTGGCGCTGGTCTTCGCCGTGGTCAACGGCGACGATTTCAGCTCCTACTACCTGTTCTACGGGTCGCTGCTCTTCGCGCTCGTCTACGTCTCCTCGCTGCGCTTCCTCTACGAGTCGGTCTCCGGCTTCCTGCTGCGCGCCGCGGGCTACCGCCGGCGGGCGCTGGTCGTCGGCACCGGCGGGCACATCGAGGCGGTCGCCCACGCGCTCGGCGCCGGCCCGCACCCGACGGTCGACGTCGTCGGGTTCGTCTCGCTGACGCCGCGGCCCGACAACGGCGTCCGCTCCCTGGGCACGCTGGCCGAGATCGGCGAGGTGATCGCCGGCCACCGGGTCGACGAGGTCATCATCGCCGACTCGGACTTCCCCCAGCGCCAGGCGATCGAGCTGATCGACCAGTGCCACCAGCGCGGGGTGCGCGTGCGGATCGCCCCGTCGACGATGGAGATCCTGATTCATCGGGCCGAGTTCGTGCCCGGGCAGTCGGTCCCGCTCTTCGAGCTCAAGCCGCCCGTGTTCGAGGGCGTCGACTTCGCCGTCAAGCGCGCCTTCGACCTCGTCGTCGCCTCGCTCCTGCTCGTCCTGCTCAGCCCGCTGCTGGCGATCATCGTGATCGCCGTGCGGATCAGCTCGCGCGGTCCGATCCTCTACCGGTCGATACGCCCGGGCATCGGCGGCGTGCCGTTCGCCTGCCTGAAGTTCCGCACCATGCTCAACGACGCCGACGAGCGTCAGGTCGACCTCGAGTCGTTCAACGAGGCGAGCGGGGCGCTGTTCAAGATCCGCGACGACCCCCGCCTGACCCGGGTCGGCAAGTGGCTGCGCCGCTTCTCGCTCGACGAGCTGCCCCAGCTCCTGAACGTCCTCCGCGGCCAGATGTCGCTGGTCGGACCGCGGCCGCTGCCCCAGCGCGACTTCGAGCGCCTCGACGACTGGCACATGAAGCGCTACCTCGTGCTCCCCGGGATCACCGGGCTCTGGCAGGTCTCGGGCCGCGCCGAGCTCGACTTCGACGACCTCGTCCGGCTCGACTTCCTCTATCTCGAGCGATGGTCGGTCTTCCTCGACCTGACGATCCTGGTCAAGACGGTTCCCGCCGTCTTCACCCGCCGCGGCGCCTTCTAGTGTCCTGTGGGCGGCGGCGCCGCCCGGGTGGCCGACGATAATCCGCGCGATGCCGCGCGACCTGCTCCGCTACCGCTACCTCTTCGAGCAGATGGTGCGCCGCGAGCTGCGCCAGAAGTACAAGGGCTCGGCGCTCGGGGTGCTGTGGTACCTGGTCAACCCGGTCGTGTTGATGGGCGCCTACACCGTCATGTTCACCTTCGTCCTCAAGGCCCAGTTCGAGCCGCCGATCCACGACTACGCGCTGTTCGTGCTCGTGGGGATCGTCGTCTGGACCTTCTTTCAGCAGGCCGTGCTCGGGGCGGCGACCTCGCTGCTCGACCAGGGCGCCCTGGTGCGCAAGGCGCTGTTTCCCCGCCAGACGATCCCGGCCACCGTGGTGACCGTCCAGCTGGCGACGTTCTGCGCGATCCTCGTGCTCATCCTGCCGATCGTCTTCGTCGTCCACGGGTCGCTGAGCGGCTGGCTCGCTCTGCTCCCGGTGTACATCCTCCTGCTCTACGTCTTCGCGCTCGGGTTCGGGCTCGGGGTAGCGGTGCTCCACGCCCACTTCCGCGACGTGGCGCCGATCCTCGGGGCCGCGTTGCTGCCGTGGTTCTTCGTCACCCCGATCTTCTACCCGCCGACCCGCTTCCCCGGGGCGGCGCACAACGAGCTGCTGGGCGCCGTCCTGCGCTGGGGCAATCCGGTGGCCCCGTTCGTCGAGGCGATCCGGACGGTGACCTTCGACGGCGCCTGGCCGGGCTGGGGCGTCAGCGCCTATGTGGTCGGGGCGTCGGCGCTCGCCCTGGCCGGCGGGACGTTTCTCTTCGGCCGCCTCGAGCGCGAGCTCGCCGTGGTCGTATGAGCCCGGCCGAGCTGACCCGGCCGTCTGCGGCGGCGACGGAGCCGCTGGCGCCGGGCGCGATCGTCCTGCGGCACGCGTCGCGGTCGTTCAGCATCCGCGCCGACCGCGGGCGCACGCTCAAGGAGGTCCTGCTCGGGCGCCGCCGCGGCTCGGGCGACGACGGCCCGGCGCCGGTGGAGGCCCTGCGCGACGTCAACCTCGCGATCTCGCCGGGGGAGACGGTGGGGATCGTCGGACGCAACGGCGCCGGCAAGTCCTCGACCCTGCGGGTGCTCGCCGGGATCATCCCGCTCGACTCGGGCACGGTGGCCAGCGCCGGCAAGATCGTCTCCCTGCTCGAGGTCGGCGCCGGCTTCGGCCGTGACTTCTCCGGGCGGGAGAACATCTTCCTCAACGGGGCGCTCCACGGCCTCGGGCGGGCCGAGATCGAGGCGCGGCTCGGGGAGATCATCGACTTCTCCGAGCTCGGCCACTTCATCGACGCCCCGGTCAAGACCTATTCCTCGGGCATGTTCCTGCGCCTCGGCTTCGCCATCGCCGCGCACCTCGAGGCCGACATCCTCCTCATCGACGAGGTCCTCGCCGTCGGCGACGAGGCCTTCCAGCGCAAGTGCGAGCAGCGGATCGCGCGGCAGATCGCCGCCGGGGCGACGCTGGTGCTGGTATCCCACGACGCCGACCTGATCGAGCGGACCTGCCGCCGGGTGGTCGTGCTCGACGGCGGGGCGGTCGTCTTCGACGGGCCGGGCCACGAGGGCATGACCTTCTACCACCGCCTGATGGGAACGGCCCCCGCGCCATGAGGCCCGAGGAGGCGGTCGACCGCGCGCGGGCCGAGCTCGCCCGCCGGCGAGCAGAGGGGGCCTACGCCGAGGACCAGGGCGACTACCGGGTGACGGCGCCCGAGCGGCCGTCGACCGAGCTCCTGCTCGAGTGGGCGGTGATCGAGCCCGACCTCGACCTCGTCGTATCGACGCGGCGGCTCGGGGCGCCGATCAGCTGGCTGAAGCGGATGCTCGTCCACCTGCTGCGCCAGTACACCGGCCAGCTCGCCTCCCAGCAGACGCGCCTGAACGTCCACCTGATGGGCCGGGTGGCCGAGCTCGAGGAGCAGCTCGCCGACATCCGCCACCGGATCGCCGACCTCGAGGACTCCCGGCGCCGGTGATCGTCCACCAGATCCTCAGCGGCGCCGGCCCGGTCGACGCGGTCACCCTGCAGGCGCTCGCCTACCGCCGCCTGTTCGCCGGGTGGGGATGGGGGGGACGCGACCACGCGTCGTCGATCGACCGCCGCCTGGGCGGCGCGGTGGCCCCGCTCGCGGCGCTCGACGCCCGGGCCGACGACGTCCTCCTGATCCACTATTCGGCCTACGCGCCCAAGCTCGCCGCCGTGCTCGAGCTCCCGAACCCGAAGATGCTCCAGTACCACAACGTCACTCCGGCCCGGTGGTTCTGGGACTTCGAGCCGACGATCGCCGTCCACTGCTCGCTCGGGCGCCGCCAGCTGCCGAACTTCGTCGCCGGCGTCGACCTCGCCGCGGCCGTCTCCCACTTCAACGCCGCCGAGCTGGCGGCGGCCGGGGCGGAGCGCACGACGGTGATCCCGATCCTCTTCGCGGCACCCGAGCCCGCGGGGGCCGACGGGGGGGAGCCCGCGGGGCCGCCGACGATCCTCTTCGTCGGGCGGCTGACCCCGCACAAGCGCCAGGACGAGCTGATCGGCGCCTTCGCGCTCTACCGCCGCCACCGGCGGCCGGATGCCCGCCTGGTGCTGGTCGGCGAGCCGCTCAGCCCGCGCTACGGGGAGTCGCTCGTCGAGCTGGCCGACCGGCTGGCGCCCGGGGCGGTGACCTTCCTCCACGGGATCGCCCCGAGCGAGCTCTGGCGCTGCTACCGCGAGGCGAACGTCTTCGTGTGCCTCTCCGAGCACGAGGGCTTCTGCGTGCCGCTGCTCGAAGCGTTCCACTTCGGCGTCCCGGTGGTCGGCCGCCCCTCGGGCGGCGTGGCCGAGGTGGCGGGCGACGCGGCGCTGCTATGCGCCGAGGACGATCTCGGCCTGATCGCCGAGCTGATCCACCTGGCCGTCGAGGACGACGAGCTGCGGGCCGAGCTGCGGGCGCGGGGCCGCCGGCGGCTCGAGGCCTACGAGCCCGAGGAGACCGCGGCCAAGCTGCGGGCGGCGGTCGAGGCGGTTGGGCGGGGCGCGGCGGGCTCCATCGGGTAGACCGACGCCGTGCTCCGCCGCCGCCATCGTTCGAGCCGCCTCCTCGAATGGCTCGCCGCCCGCGACCAGGGCCTGTTCGACGCCGTCTCGCGCACCCGCTTCCCGGCGCTCGGCCCGCTCCTGCCGACGCTCGGGCGGACCGCCGACCATTCGGTCCTGTGGGCGGCCGTCGCCGGCGCCCTGGCGCTGCGCGGCGATCGCCGGGGGCGCCGCGCGGCGCTGCGCGGCCTCGGCTGCATCGTGGTCGCTTCGGCGATCGCCAACCAGCCGGGCAAGCGGGTCTTCCGCCGCCGCCGGCCGTCGATGGAGCTGGTCCCGGGGATCCGCAACCGCCGCGCCGCTCCGAGCTCGGCGTCGTTCCCCTCGGGCCACACCGCCTCGGCCTTCGCCTTCGCCGTGGGCGCGGGCGCCGAGCTGCCGCTGCCCGCGCGGGTGCCGCTGGCGGCGCTGGCCGGAGCGGTCGGCCTGTCGCGAGTCTACGTCGGCGTCCACTATCCGGGCGACGTCCTCGCCGGCGCGGCGATCGGGGCGGCCGTGGCCGGCGCGTCGCTGCGCGTCTGGCCGCTGCCGGCGATCACGCCCGGAGAAGGACCGGTCGACCGCATCCCGGCCCCGGCGCCGACCGCGCCCGATGGCGAGGGGCTCGCCCTCGTAGTCAACCCCGACGCCGGGTCGGCGCTCGACGCCGACGAGCTCCGCCGGCGGCTGCCGGCCGCCCGGATCGTCGAATGCGGCGCCGGCGCGGACCTCGGCGAGCTCCTGCGCGAGGCGGCTGGCGGCGCCCGCGTGCTCGGGGTGGGCGGCGGGGACGGCTCGGCCAGCGCGGCGGTCGGTGTGGCCCTGGCCACCGGGCTGCCGCTGCTCGTCCTCCCGGGCGGGACGCTCAACCACCTCTGCCGCGACCTCGGGCTCGAGACCGTCGACGAGGCGCTCGACGCCCTGGCCGCGGGCCGGGCGATCCGGGCCGACGTCGGGATGCTCGACGGCGAGCCGTTCATCAACACGGCGAGCCTCGGCGCCTATCCCGAGTTCGTCGCCCTGCGCGAGGACCTCGAGCACCGGATCGGCAAACTGCCGGCGATGGCGGTGGCCGGCGTCCGTGCCGTGATGCGAGCCGAGCCGTCGGTCCTCGAGATCGACGGCCGCCGCCGCCGGGTCTGGCTGATCTTCATCGGCAACTGCCGCTACCTGCCGGACGGTCCGGCGCCGAGCGTCCGGGCCAGGCTCGACGACGGGCTGCTCGACATCCGGCTGCTCGACGGCGAGCAGCCGTTCGCCCGGATGCGCCTGCTCGCCGCGATCCTGGCCGGCCGCGCCGCCGCGTCGCCGGGGCTGCAGGCGTGGTCGGCCGCCCGGCTCGAGGTGCGCTCACTCGAGGGGCCGCTGCGCACCGCGCGCGACGGCGAGGTCTCGGGTGCCGAGCGGGCGGGGTTCTCGGTGAGCAAGGAGCGCTCGGCCGTGGTGCTCTACGCCGCGTGACCGCGGCGCCGGGGAGAGCGCTGGTCCGCCTGGCGGCCGTCTGGGTGGGCCTCCTGGCGGCGGGGCTGGCCGCCGGGCTGATCGTCGAGGGCAACGGCTTCGACGGCTCGCTGGTGCGCTCGGTCGCCGGGGAGCGGAGCCCGGCCGCGACGGCGTCGATGCGGGTCGCCACCAACCTCGGCGGGCTCTGGCTCGACGTCCTCTTCGCCGGGGTCGTCCTCGCCCTGCTCCTCGCCGGGCGGCGGGCCGACGCCGTGCTCGTCCTCGTGGCCGCCGGCGGGGCGATGCTCCTGACCAACGCGACCAAGTTCATCCTCGAGCGGCCGCGTCCGGCCGGCGGGGGCCTCGTGTCCGTATCGAGCCCGTCGTGGCCCTCGGGCCACGCGTCGAGCAGCATCGCCTTCTATGGCGTGCTGGCCGCGCTCGCCGCGCGGCGGGCGCCGCCCGGGGGGCGGCCGGCGATCTGGCTGGCCCTCGCCGCGCTGACCGGTCTCGTCGGGGCCTCCCGCGTCTACCTCGGCGTCCACTATCCGACCGACGTGGCGGCCGGCTGGGCGCTCGGCGGCCTCTGGCTGGTCGGGGTGCTGTGCATCCTCGGGCCGCCGGCTCGAGGTTAGGCTTGCGCCATGCGCACACGGAGGGTCCCGGTACTTTCCCGACGGAGATGAGCTCTGCGCATGACCGCGCCGAGCGGTTTCCGCTCGGGAGCCGCCTGACCTTGGCGGAGCTCTCGGGAGCGCTCCATCCGGTCCTCCACCGCCTGCGGGCGAGCGAGCCGGTCTCCTGGGTGCCGGCGCTCGGTGGCTGGCTGGTCACCTCGCGGGCCGGCGTCGCGGCGGCGCTGCGCGACGCCGAACGGCTCACCGTCGACGACCCGCGGTTCAGCACCGCGCGGGTGCTCGGGCCGAGCATGCTCAGCCGCGACGGGGCCGAGCACTCCCGCCACCGCGCCCCCTTCGTCGGGCCGTTTCGACCGCGGGCGACGCGCGCACGCTTCGCCGCCGGGGTCGCCGCCGACGCACGCGAGCTGATCTCGACGATCGCCGCGCGGGGCGGCGGCGAGCTGCGGCGCGAGCTGGCGGCCCCGCTGGCGGCGCGGACGATGATGCGCGCACTCGGGCTCGAGGCGATCGGTGCCGAGGCGCTGCTGGCCGCCTACACCGAGATCTCCGCCGCGGTCAGCGCGCTGAGCGCGGGCGCCGAGCTGCCGGCGAGCGGCGCGGCCGCATCGGCGCGGCTGCGCGAGGCGATCGTCGGCGCGCTCGGCCGCGACGGCAGCTCCGTGCTGCGCCTCGCGGCGACCGCGGGAACGCTCGAGCCGCAGGAGCTCGCCTCCGACGCGGCGGTCCTCCTCTTCGGCGGAATCGACACGACCGAGGGGATGCTCCTGAACGCCGTCCACGCCCTTCTGCGCGAGCCGGACGCGCTCGCCGCCGTGCGCGAGCGCGAGCCGCTGCTGCCCGCGGCGATCGAGGAGTCGCTCCGTCTCGAGCCGGCCGCGGCGCTGCTCGATCGCTACGCGACCCGCGAGCTCGAGATCGCCGGAACCCGGATCGCCGCGGGCGACCTCGTCGGCCTCTCGCTCGCCGCAGCCAACCGCGACCCGTCGGCATTCGCCGAGCCCGATCGCCTTCGCCTCGACCGCGACCGCAGGATCGGCCACCTGGCCTTCGCCGCCGGGCCGCACGTCTGCATCGGTGTCCACCTCGCCCGCCTCGAGGTGCGCACGGCGATCGCCGAGCTCCTCGCCCGCCTCCCCGGGCTCGCGCTCGCCGCGCCGGCCGCCGCGGAGGGGCTCGTCTTTCGCCGGCCGGCGGCGCTCGAGGTGCGCGGCTGACCGAGCGCCCCCTCGGCCCGGCGGCGCCCGCGGCGCCGGCCGCCACCGAGCGCGCCGGCCGCCGCCGGCCGTATGTTGGGGGCGTGGAGCTCCGCCAGCTCGAGTACTTCGTCGCCATCGCCCGCCACGGCCAGTTCACCCGCGCGGCCGAGTCCCTCTGGGTGACGCAGTCGGCGCTCTCGCAGCAGGTCCGGCGTCTCGAGGCCGAGCTCGGCGTGACGCTGCTCCAGCGTACGCCGCGGGGCGCGGAGCTGACCGCGGCCGGCGAGGACCTATTCGCCCGGGCGCAGGTCGTCCTGGCCGAGATATCCGCGGCGCGGGCGGAGCTCGATCGTCACGCCGGGGTCCTGCGCGGCCGCGTCCGGGTGGCGGCCACGACGATCGACGCGCCGCGGCTGCCGCGCGCCCTTGCGGCGTTCCACCGGGCGCACCCCGAGCTGCAGCTGGCGCTGCGCCACGTCGCCTCAGCCGACGTGCTGGCGCTGGTGCAGACCGCGGCGGTCGACGTCGCCGTCGCCGGCTACCGCGGCGAGGTCCCCGCGGGCGTGGCCGTCGAGCAGCTCGCCGAGGAGCCGATGCGCGCGATGCTTGCGGCCGGCGACCCGCTCGCCGGCCACGCCAGCCTCGAGCTCGCCGCGCTCGGCGGGCGCTCGTTCATCCTCGCCGAGCCGGGGAGCCTGCTGCGCGAGACGGTGATGGCCGCCTGTCAGGCGGCGGGCTTCAGTCCCGTGCCGCTCTTCGAGGTCTCAGACCCGGCGACCGTGCGCCATCTCGTGCAGGCCGACCTCGGGGTCAGCGTCGTTCCGGAGTCGTGGCTCGAGGACGCCGGCCCCGAGGTGGTCGGGGTGGCTCTGGCCGACCCGGCACCGCGCCACCGGGTCGACGTGCTCACCTCGTCGGCCGCTCGCTCACCGGCGGCTGAGCTCCTCGTCGCGGCCCTGCACGCCGCATTCGGCTAGGTCGCGGGCGAGCTTGGCCTTCGAGCGGGCGCCGACGAGTCGGAGCACCGGCCGGCCGTCGCGGAAGAGGATGAACGTCGGCATCGACAGCACGCCGTAGGTCGCGGCGCTCTGCTGGTGGCGGTCGACGTCGAGCGCCGCGACCCGGAGCCCCGGGTGCTCGGCTGCCAGCTCCGCGAGGATCGGCTTCATGATCCGGCACGGCGGACACCAGGCGGCGGTGAAGTCGACGAGCACGGGGCCCTCGGCTTCGAGAACCTCGGCTTGGAAGGAGTCGTCGGTGAGGGCTTCGATGGTCGTCGTCATGGCGGCAACGATGGCCGATCCGCCCGCCCGAGACCAGTCGAATTCGTGATGGATCGGATTAGCGCGCGCCGGAGGCGCCCGCGGCCGCCTCAGCCGACGACGCCGTCGGCCCGCATGTCCGCGACGAGGATGTTGGCGGCGATCGCGTCCCCGCCGAGCGACAGATGGGTTCCGTCGGGCTCGCGGACGACCACGCTGCGGCCGCGGTAGATCATCGACGAGCGGAAGCGCCCGCCGGGGGTGAAGACCGGGCGGATGTCGACAACCCGCACGCCGACCGGGAAGCGCTGCGCCGCGATCAGGATGGCCGGGTTGACCGCGCGCAGGACCCGCGCCAAGGCGCTCGAGCTCGGCGTCGGCAGCGTGAACCAGTAGACGCGCCCGGCTCCGCCGCGCAGATAGGCGGCCATCATCCTCTGGACGCGGTCGGCGTAGGCGGCGATCCAGTCGCGCCCGCAGCACGGGACCTGCCGGCCGGCCCGCGAGCGCAGCGGGAAGCCCTCGTTGCCGCCGAGGTACATGACCGTCACGTCGGGGTGGTCGGCCCGCGCCTGCTGGGGTGCGTGGGCCGGCCAGTCGAAGAAGAAGCTCCCCGAGATCGACGAGCTGATGTGCGCCTCGCTGATCACGCGGGCGCCCGACGGCCCGCGCAGCGCGGCGGCGAGGTCGTCGTCGATCCCCTGGATCTCGGAATCGCCGGTGGCCAGCAGGACGACCCGCCCGCGGCGGACGTCGACCGACTCGCTGATTCGCTGGTAGGGGTCGCTCACCTCGACGCGCCAGCGTCCGATCCGCCCGGCGCGGAAGCGCACGGCGAGCGCCGCCGCGCCGGGCGCCAGGCGCTGGGGGCGGCAGCGGGGCGTACCCTGCGGCGGCGTCACGCAGGTCGCGAAGGCGAGGTCACCGCTGTGCCAGAGGTCGGTGATCGAGACGGTGGCCGGCGAGCCGACCCGCGGCCGCGCCGGCGTGACCACGGCGCGCAGCCGGTGGGTGCACGCGGCGGTGTGGATCACCGCATCGGCGGTCTCGGTGCTGCCGTCGGGCCGGGTGGCGCTCGCCACCAGATGCCGCTCGAGGCGGTCACAGCGCAGTCCGAGGACGTGGCGCCGGGCGCTCGACGGCGCGGCGAGCCTCAGGCGCAGGAGCGGCTCCGGCCCCGACGGGCCGAGCTCGGCCACGGCCACCGTGCTCCCCGGCGTCCCCGCCACGCGGACGTTGATCCAGCCGACGTCGCTGAGATAGGGCATCAGGCGCAGGGTCGGGGACAGCGCGTAGGGCTTCGCCGTCGCGCCGATCGACGACGGGGCGCCGAGCAATCCGGCCGCTGCCACCGCCGCGACCGCGCCGCACAGCGAGTACCGGCGGCGATCCGCCATTGGGCGCAGGCGCCGCACGGGGTCGATCCTAACGCCCGACGCGAGCCGCGCGGCGGGCGCAGGCGGCGGCGCGCTCGTCGAGCAGGCGCCGCTCGCGGGTGTTGCGGGTGATCGACGCCGCGAGCTCGAACTCCGCCCCGGCCTCGGCGTGGCGGCCGAGCTCGGCCAGCAGGACCCCGCGGACACTCGGCAGGAGGTGGTAGCCCCGGAGGGCCGGCTCCCCGACCAGGGCGTCGACGAGCTCGAGGCCGGCGGCCGGGCCGAAGGCCATCCCGACCGCGACGGCGCGATTCAGCTCGACGACCGGCGAGGGCGAGATCTGGGCCAGGGCGTCGTAGAGCGCCGCGATGCGCCCCCAGTCGGTGTCGCCCGCGGTGGCCGCCCGCGCGTGGCAGGCGGCGATCGCGGCCTGCAGCGCGTAGGGGCCGAGCGTCCCACCGAGCCGCTGCACCCGCTCGAGCGCGGCCAGGCCCCGATGGATCAGGAGGTAGTCCCACCGCGCGCGGTCCTGGTCGAGCAGGAGGACGGGCTCGCCCGCCGGCCCGAGCCGCGCGCGCGAGCGGGAGGCCTGGATCTCCATCAGGGCGACCAGTCCGTGCACCTCGGGCTCCTCGGCGACGAGGCCGACGAGGATGCGCCCGAGGCGGAGCGCGTCCTCGCAGAGCGCCGGGCGCATCCAGTCGTCCCCGGCCGTCGCCGAGTAGCCCTCGTTGAACACGAGGTAGACGACCTCGAGCACCGACGAGAGACGGCCGGCGAGCGCGGGCCCCCGCGGGACCTCGAAGGGAACCTGGGCGGCGGCGAGCGTCCGCTTGGCGCGGACGATGCGCTGCGCCACGGTCGCCTCGGGGACGATGAACGCCCGGGCGATCTCCTCGGTGCTCAGGCCGCCGAGCAACCGCAGCGTGAGCGCGACGCGGGCCTCGCGCGAGAGCACCGGGTGGCAGGCGATGAACACGAGGCCGAGGAGGTCGTCGCCGATCTCGTCGTCGATCGCCGCGTCGAGATCCGGCTCGAGGCGCGTCTCGAGCGCCCGCCCGAGCTCTTGGTGCTTGCGCTCGAGGCGGCTGCCCCGGCGCATCACGTCGATCGCCCGGTGCTTGGCGGTGGCCATGAGCCAGGCCCCCGGCTTGTCCGGGATGCCCGACTCCGGCCACCGCTCGAGCGCGGCGACGAGCGCGTCCTGGGCCAGATCCTCGGCCAGGCCGACGTCGCGGACCATCCGCGTGAGACCGGCGATCAGCCGCGCCGACTCGATCCTCCAGACCGCGTCGATCGCGCGGTGCGCATCGGCGCGGGCCACGCCTAGGCGCTGCCGGCCGCCTGCTCGCGCTGGCGCTCCTCGGCCTCGCGGAGCTCCGCGGTGAACTCGGCTCCGAAGTCATCGGCCTCGAAGACCTGGCGCAGCTCGAGCTCGACCGCCCCGTGCCCGTCGAGGGCCGGCCAGCGCATCAGCCACTCGATCGCCTCCTCCCGCGACTTCACCGAGATCAGCAGGAAGCCGGCCACGAGCTCCTTGGCCTCGGCGAACGGCCCGTCGGTGATCGTCGGCCGGCCGCTCGAGAACTTGACGCGCGCCCCCTTGGAGCTCGCCTGGAGACCCTCGCCGGCGAGGAGGACACCCGCCTTGACGAGCTCCTCGGTGTACTGTCCCATCGCCGCCAGGAGCTCCTCGCCGGGTAGCACGCCGGCTTCGGTCTCCTCGTCGGCCTTGCGGATGATCATGAAGCGCATCGTCGCGTCTCCTTCGGTTGGGGGCTCGGAGCGTTCACTGAGGGCGACGAACGTGGACGTCGGAAATCGACACGACCTCTATGCCACGCCCTGGACCGTCTGCACCCGCAGGAGCGAGCAGCGGTCGCGGCCGGGGACGTCGGCTCGCTCGCGGTAGAGCAGGAACTGGCCCACGGTGGCGATCGGCGGTCCGTCGGCGTCGGCCGGGGTGAACGTGTAGTGGTCGGCGAGGATGTAGCGCGCCTTGCGCGAGACGGCGACGTGGGGATAGCTCGTGCCGAACAGCGGCCGCTGCGAGCAGAGCGGCTCGTCGTGGAGGAAGTAGGCAACCCAGATCTGAAGCGGGCCGTTCATGTCGAGGCGAACCGACTGGCCCGGCCCGAGCAGGGCGACCACCCGGCCGACCGCGCGGACGTCTGGCGAGAGCTGGTTGCCGGTCTTGGCGAGCTCGGTGTCGGCCCCGTGGAAGGCGGTCAGCCCGAAGGCCAGGAGCGCCGCCCACCCGACGACGGGCAGGCGGCTGGCGCCGACGGCGGCCGTCATGACCAGCAGCGGGCCGATGTAGGCGAGCAGCTTGAAGTCGAAGTATTGGCCGTTGTTGCGCTGGTGGAACCAGAACGAGCCGGCGGCCCCGACCACGAGCACCGCGGCGAGGCCCCAGGCCACCGGCCGCGGCGCCCGCCGCAGCGCGAGCGCCGCCCCGATCGCCAGGAGCGGCGCCGCGACCCAGAGCAGCGTGGCCGACTCGACGGAGAGGAACTGGTGGGTCGGGAAGTAGGCGCTCACGTCGCCGGCCCACGGGTAGAGCGATCGCGTCGGGTCGACGGCCACCGCGAAGCCGGTCGAGAGCTTCTCGGCGACGCCGACGAGGGGCACGATGAGCACGAGCGGGACCAGCCAGCGCAGCGCCCGGCGTCCCTCCAGGCGGTGCCTGACCGAGGCGAGCAGCGGCGGCATCGGCTCCTCGCCGTCGCGGCGCGCGCGCCGTGCGCGCCAATAGAAGCAGGCCAGCCCGATCACCGGAATCGGCAGCGCCAGCGGATAGGCGAAGGCGCCGATGGCGAGGAACAGGATCAGCAGGCCGAGCGTCCCGCGCGTCGACCCGCGACCCCGGTCCTCGACCGCCCGCCAGGCGAGGACGAGCGCCGGGGTCATCGTCATGAAGCCCCAGAGCTGGTTGTAGTACGGATGGACGGTGGTGTGGACGACCATCCGGTCGAGGCCGACGAGCGCCATCGAGGCGAGCGCGCCGAGCAGGTTCGAGCGCAACAGCTCGCGCGCAGCGAGGAAGAAGCCGAGCAGCGAGAGGGCGAGGATCACCGCCATCGTCGGCGACAGCGCCTCCCAGGTCGGGAGCCCGGCGAGGCTGGACACCGCGGCCAGGGTGTAGTAGATCGGCGTCTTCGAGCGCCAGACCAGCGGCACCTTGTCGACCGGCTCCCCGCCCGCCTCGGCCAGCGGCGGGTGGCCCTGGAGGAAGTGCGCCGTGCCCGCCGCGAGATGCGCGTCTGAGCCGTCGCCGATCACCGTCGGGTAGCCCGAATGCCAGAGGGGGACGAGCACGAAGGCGGCGAGCAGTCCGGCGACGTAGAGGGGCCAGACGGCCGCGCTCACCGGCCGCGCGAGCAGCGGGTGGTCGTCGCGCCGGCGGAGGGCGAGGACCGCCGTGGCGAGCCCCGTGGCGAGCACGATCCCGAGCGAGACGTCGAGCGGCACGAAGGCGAAGCCGAGCACGGTGAGCTCGAGCGCCGACAGGCACGCGCCGACCGGGAGCACCCACACCAACTCGTGGCGGCGCAGCGCCGGCGCCAGGGCGAGCCGCACAACGCCGAAGCCGGCCACCGCGAAGAGCCCGGCGGCGGCGAGCGCCACCCGTACGGCCGGGTAGATCGCGCCGCGCGCCTCGTGGGCGTGGATCCCCTCGGCGAGCTTTATCCGGTTGGCCAGGTAGCCGACCGCGACGAAGGCCAGCAGGCCTGCGCCGGCTCGGGTCAGGCGGTGGATCGGCGCTTGCCGCGGGCCTGGCGGAAGACCCGGGAGAGGAACACCGGATTGCCGAGCAGGTAGCGCCGCCACATGCGCTGCGGTTCGATCACGAGTCGAAAGATCCATTCCAGTCCATTGTCAGCCAACCATCCCGGCGCCCGCGGCACGCGCCCCGATACGTAGTCGAACAGCGCGCCGACCGTCCAGCAGACCGATACGTCGAGGCGGTCGGCGTTGCGCTGCACCCACTCCTCCTGCTTGGGCGTACCCATGCCGACCAGCACGATGTCCGGCCGCCGGGCGTTGATGTCCTCGATCACCCGTTCGTCGTGGGGCGAGCCGATCTCGAAGTACCCGTGGTGGGAGCCGCTGACCTGGAGGCGAGGATACTGGCGCCGCAGGCGCCTGGCCGCCTCGGCGGCGATCCCCGGGTCGCAGCCGAGCAGGTAGATCGAATGGCCGCCGGCTTCGCAGAGCGAGGCCAGGCCCCAGATCCAGTCGGCGCCGGTCATCCGGTGGGGGATCTCGACCTCGAGCGCCTTGGCCGCCAGGCGGACGCCGTAGCCGTCGCAGTAGACGAGGTCCGCCCGCTCGAGCGCGCTCCGCAGGCTCGCCGACTCCTGCGAGCGATTGAGCACGTGGGCGTTGACGTACATCACCCGCCGCGGCGGCCCGCCGCCGCCGACCCAGCTCGTCACCCGGACGAGCATCTCCGCCGGCTGGGCCAGGGCGATCGGGATGTCGAAGATCAGCGAGCGACCCTCGGGTGTCGGCTCCTCTACCGGCGAGACTTTTCCGTTGGCGCTCATCTCCCTCCCCGGGGCGCATCGTATGGCACCCGCGGGGCCGACTAGCCTTCCCGCCCGATGGCGAAGGTGACGATCGACGCAAGCGACGCCCACGGGGTCAGCCCGCGGGGCTGGGGTCGCTACGTCGTCGAGCTGCTGCGGGCGTTCCGGGGCGGGGCCGCCGGGGAGCTCGAGATCGTGCCGCAGGCCGGCTGGGGCCGCCTCCCGGAGGTCGCCTGGGAGCAGGTCGGCCTGCCGCTCCGGGCGCGCGGGTCGGCCGTCGTCCACGCTCCGAACTGCTTCCTCCCGCTGCGCCGGCCGTGCCCCGGCGTGGTCACGATCCACGACCTCGCCTTCGAGACCCACCCGGCGGACTTCGCTCCACGGACGCGGCTCAAGTACCTCCGGCTCGCTCCTCTGGCGGCGCGCTCGGCCGAGCGGGTGATCTGCGTCTCTCAGCACACCGCTCGCGACGTGATCGAGCGCTACGGCGTCGCCGATGAGCGGGTCCGGGTGATCGGCCTCGCCCCGTCCTTGGCCCGGGGCACCGCGGCCACGCCCCCGGGCCCCTATCTCCTGGGGGTCGGCGACCTGCGGGCCAAGAAGGACTACGCGACGCTGGTCGCCGCGTGGCGGCGGCTGCGGGCCGCGGGCCTGCCCCACCGCCTCGTCCTCGCCGGCGCCGACGCCGGCGAGGGGCGCCAACTGCGCGAGGCGGCCGACGGCCAGCCGCTCGAGCTGTGCGGCTACGTCAGCGATGGCGAGCTCGACGCGCTGATGCGGGGGGCCGACCTCTTCGTCCATCCGAGCCGCCACGAGGGCTTCGGCCTGGTGCTGCTCGAGGCGATGGCGCGCGACACGCCGGTCGTCGCCGCCCGCGCCTCGGCGCTGCCGGAGACCGCCGGGGAGGCCGCGGCCTACTTCGAGCCGGGCGCCGAGCGCGACCTCGCCGACGTGATCGGGAGCCTCCTGGGCGACGCCGACCGGCGCGCGGCCCTGGTCGCGCGGGGCCGCGAGCGGGTGGCGGCCTGCTCGTGGCGGGCGACCGCCCGGGCGACGGCCGACGTCTACCGGGAGCTCCTCTGATGCGCACGACGATCGTCATCCTGAGCGTCGACGAAGCGGCTCTGCTCGAGCACTCGCTGCCGGCGGCCGTCGCCCAGCCCGGGGCCGACGTCCTCGTCGTCGACAACGCCTCGACCGACCGCACGCCCGACATCGCCGCCGAGCACGGTGCCCGCTACATGCGCCTGCGCGAGCGCCGCAGCTACTGCGCCGCGGTCAACGCCGGCATCGCCGGCAGCGACGGCGGGGCCGTGCTGCTGCTGAACGCCGACTGCGTGCTCGCCCCGGACTTCCTGGCCGCGGCGACGGCCCGCCTCCAGGATCCGGGCGTCGGCTCGGTGGCCCCGAAGCTGATCCGCTCCGGGTCGGTCGCGGCGGACGACCGTCTCGAGGTGCTCGACGCGGCCGGGATGACCGTCGACCGCCGACGCAAGAACGGCCTCGTCGGGCATAACGCCGGTCGCGACGCCTACGCCCGGTCGGCGGAGATCTTCGGGGGCGATGGGGCCGCGGTCCTCTACCGTCGCGAGACACTCGATGCGTGCGCGGTGGGTGGCGAGGTGCTCGACGAGGACTTCGAGCTCTGGGCGGCGGACGCCGACCTCGCCTGGCGGGCCCAGCTCCTCGGCTGGCGCTCGATCTACGAGCCGGCGGCCGTCGCCTGGCACGTGCGCTTCTACAGCCCGTCGACCCGCGCCGGGCTCGACCCCGGACACCGGCGCCTCCAGTTTCGCAACCGCTACCTGATGATCGCCAAGAACGAGACGGCTGCCGGCCTGGCGCGGGATCTCCACCGGATCCTGGCCTACGAGGTGCTCGCCCTGGGCCACGTGCTCCTGCGTGAGCGCCACCTCCTCGGCGGCTACCGGGACGCCCTGCGCCTGCTCCCCGCCGCGCGGCGCCGCCGCGCGCTGCTCGCGCCGCGGCGCGCCCGCGACCGGCGGGTGCCGTTCGGGATGACGCCGCCCCGCTGACCCGGGCTGCGTGGCCGCGATCGGAGTATCGTCCGCGGAGCCGTGTCGGTGGGAGAAGTCGAGCACCTCGAGGAGGTCAGGGCCCTGCTCGCGGAGGGCCGCCGCTTCGGCGTACTCACCACGACCCAAATCGAGCGGGCGATCGGCGATCTCGGCCTCGACGAGGGCGAGCTCGCCGAGCTCCAGCGGTGCTTTGCCAACCGGGAGATCGCCGTGGCCGACGAGGCCGAGCCCCCGGCGCCCGGCGCCGAGCCGGTGAGGGCCGGCCCCGGCCGGCCGGGGCCGGCCATGACGACCGACTCGCTCCAGCTGTTCCTGCGCGACCTCGGCAAGGTGCCGCTCCTCACCGCACAGGAGGAGGTCGACCTGGCCAAGCGCATCGAGCGCGGCGACCTGCGCGCCAAAGAGCAGATCGTCGAAGCCAACCTCCGCCTGGTGATCTCGATCGCCAAGAACTACCGCAACCAGGGGCTGCCCTTCCTCGACCTGATCCAGGAGGGCTCGCTCGGGGTCGTGCGGGCGGCCGAGAAGTTCGACTACCGCAAGGGCTTCAAGTTCTCGACCTATGCGACCTGGTGGATCCGTCAGGCGATCGTCCGGGCGCTCGCCGACAAGGCCCGGACGATCCGTATGCCGGTGCACGTGGTCGAGAAGCTCAACGCGATCGTCGGCGTCGAGCGCGCGCTCGAGGCCCAGCTGCGCCGGCCGCCGACGAGCGCCGAGGTCGCTGCCCGAACGGGGATGGCGCCAACCGAGGTCGAGGCGATCAAGCGCTCGGCCCAGACTCCGATCTCGCTCGAGAAGCCGATCGGCGACGAGGACGGCTCGGAGTTCGGCGAGCTGATCGCCGACCTCGGAGCCGAGTGCCCCTACGAGCGCGTGGCCAAGGTCCTCACGCTGGAGACGCTCCGTGCCGCGCTCGGCCAGCTCACCCACCGCGAGCGGCGCGTCCTCCAGCTGCGCTACGGCCTCGGCGGCGACCAGCCGCGCACGCTCGAGGTGATCGGCCGCACCCTCGCGGTCACCCGGGAGCGCGCCCGCCAGATCGAGTCGCGGGCGCTCGAGAAGCTCAAGCGCCTGGCCGAGCCCGACCAGTTCGGCTAGGGGCGCGGCGTCAGTCGGTCTTCTTGCCGCGCAGGCCGCCGACGAGGTCGAGCGCCTTCTTGCGGCGATCGCCGCCGGCCGACCGGTTCAGGAAGTAGGACCCGGCGGCACCGACGATCATGCCGGGGGCGAACGGTCGCGCGACCCGGAACACGAGCCGGACGAGCAAGCGTCGCGGTGCGGTCCGGCGGGCGGTCTTCTTGGCCGCTCTGAGCGGTCCACGGCGGCGGCGAAACGGGATCATCGGCCATCTCCAAGTTCGGGTTGACGGCGCCGCCTCGCGGCGCCACGACAAGACTCTCACGCCAGCTCGGCGGCCGTCGTGTAGACCTCCCAGGTCGCTCGCGCCGCGTCGTCCCAGGACCAGGGCGGCGGCTTGGGGGCCGGGCGCTGGACGTGCTCGGCGGCGTCGAGCAGGCCGCGCAGATCGCCGCGCTCGACGAAGGTCGCCCGGTCGGCCAGGACTTCGCGCAGGGCCGGGACGTCGCAGGCCACGACCGGCGTCCCGCAGGCCAGCGCCTCGACCGTCGGCAGGCCGAAGCCCTCGTCGTCGCTGGGAAAGACGAGCGCCCGGGCGCCGCTGTAGATGGCCGCGAGCTGGTCGTCGGGAACGTGGCCGGTGAGCGTCACGTCGGGCAGCTCGTGCGCCCACTGCTGGGCGTGGCCGACGAGGACGAGGGGGAGGTGCCGGGCGGTCGCCGCCAGCGCGGCGACCCGCTTGCGCGGGTCCGGGTGCTGGAGGCCGCCCACCCAGAGCAGGTACTCCTCGGGCAGGTGGTAGCGCTCGCGGACGGCGGCGATCTCGACCGCCGGGCGGGGATACATCGCGGCGGCGGCCGCCTCGGCGATCACACACACCCGGTCGGGGTCGACGTTCAGCCGCTCGATCACGTCGCCGGCCACGGCGTGGGTGGGCACGATCAGCCGCACCGCCCGCTGCACGGCCATGTAGCGCAGGCCGAAGCGGACGCCGGTGCGCAGGTACTCGCCGTGGCGCTTGAGCGGGACGACGTCGTGGACGGTGACGACCATGGGGCACGGGCTCCGCAAGAGCGCCCCGTCGATCCACGGCGAGTGGAAGATGTCGGCGCGCCGCGGCCGGTGGGTCTCGACGATCTCCGCCGTGTCGTCGGCCGTCTCGCGCAGGGAGCCGAGCAGGCAGCGGACGTAGCGGCCGATCCCGCGCCGGTCGGTCTGGGCGCGGCTGTCGAAGGCGATCCTCATGACCGGGCCGGCGGGGCGATCAGCCGCTCGACGCGAGCGGCGTAGCCGTCGGCGTCGAAGCGCGCGGCCGCTCGGCGGGCGGCGGCCCCCATCACCGTGCGCCGGGCGAGCACGTCGAGGACCGCCGCGGCGAGCTGGTCGGGGCGGCCCGGGTCGACCAGGCGCCCGGTCACCCCGTCCTCGACGACCTCGGCGAGGCCGCCGACGCGGGTGGCCACGACCGGCGTCCCGACGGCCATCGCCTCCGACAGCACCGTTCCGAACGGCTCCTGGAGGGAAGGCGCGACGAGGACGTCGACGTGCCACATCAGAGCGGCGGCGTCATCGACCCATCCGTAGTGCTCAACCTCCCCGGCTGCACGCACCGCCGCAACATATCCGGGATCGCTGCCGAAGGGGTCGGCACCGACGATCACCACCCGGGCGCCGGGCGCGCCGGCTCTGATCGCCGGCGCGGCGGCGATCAGGTCGAGCGGCGCCTTGCGCGGCTCGATCCGCCCGACGAAGGCGATCACCGGCCCGCGGCCGGCCGGCCAGGGCGGCGGCGCGCGCGGCGGATCGAGCTCGATCGGGCAGTAGACGACGTGGGCATCGAGGCCGGCCAAGCGGTCGGCCACCGCCTGGGAGTCGGCGAGGACGACATCGGCCGAGCGCCACATGGCCGGGACGCGGTCGACCATGTCGTGGACGTGGAGCACCGTCCGAGAGCCGCGGAGCGCCGGCAGGAGGCGCCCGCAGACGGTGCCGTTGAGGTAGACGACGTCGCGGCCGCGAGCCAGCCGGCGGGCGCGCGGCCAGGCGGCGACCGCGCGCGCCCCGCTCCGCCGGTTCAGGCCGCCGAGGGCCAGCGGCGTCCAGGGAAAGCCGGCATCGGCGAGCGGGCCGGCCGCCGGGGTGCTGAGGAGCACCTCCCAGTCGAGGCGGCGCAGCAGCCGCAGCAGGCCGACCTCGGCGCCCCCGGCGTGGCTGGTGGCGCAAACCGCCCAGAGACTCGGCCGCGCCGGGGGTCGGGGGGACGAGCTCACCCGTGCAGGCTACGCTGGGCCGCCGGGTGGACGCTCCCGCGGGTGGTGAACGGCGGGCAATTCGACAATGGACTACTTCGACCGGATCTGGGAGGGCGTTCCCGAGGGCGCGGTGCCCGAGCGCTTCGCCCTGCGGCGGTCCTTCCTCCTGTCCGGGGTGGCGCCGGGCGAGCGCGTGCTCGACGTCGGCTGCGGCGAGGGCGCCTTCAGCGCGGCGCTGGCCGAGGCCGGGGCCCGACCGGTGGGCGTCGAGGTGGCCTCGGAGCCCGTGCGGCGGGCGCGGCTTCGCCACCCCGGGCTCGAGTTCCACCACGCCCCCGGCGCGCTCCCCTTCCCCGCCGGCGAGTTCGACGCGGTCTGGGCGGGCGAGGTGATCGAGCACGTGGTCGACGGCCTCGGGCTGCTCGACGAGCTGAGCCGGGTGCTGCGCCCCGGCGGGCGGCTCCTGATCTCGACCCCTGACCATTCCCGGCGCCTCGTCCTCGGGCTCGCCCTGCGCCGGCGGGCCTTCGAGGCGCACTTCGACCCCGGCCGCGACCACGTGCGCTTCTTCACCGCCCGGACGCTGGCCCGGCTGCTCGAGGACGCCGGCTTGCGTGCGACCGAGATCGAGCGACGCCGGGGCACCCTGCTCGCTCGGGCGGAGCGCTGATGCGCGTCCTGCTCGACACGACGTTCGCCCGGCGGGGGCCGAGCGGGACCGGCGTCTACCTCGAGCACCTCGCGGCCGGGCTCGCCGCGGCCGGGGTCGAGGTGGTCGAGGCGTGCAACCTGCGCCGCCGCCCGCCGGGGGCCGGGGGGCTCGGGAGCGTGGCCAACCTTGCCGGCGACGAGCGGTGGACCGCGTTCGAGCTCCCGCGGGCCGCGCGGGCGGCCGGGGCCGACGTGATCCACCATCCGCTCCCGGCCCACTCGCACCTGGCCGGACGCCCCCAGGTGGTCACCGTCCACGACCTCGCCTTCGTCCGGTGCCCCGAGCTGTTCGATCGCCGCTACGCGGCCTGGGCGGCGCGGGCGCACCGGGCGGCGGCCCGCCGGGCCGACGCGGTGATCTGCGTGTCGGAGGCGACCCGCCGCGACCTGGTCGAGCTCTGGGGGATCGACGGAGTGGTCGCCCATCATGGCCCGGGACAGGCGCCGCAGCCCCCGCCGCGGCGCGGTGCGGCGCGCCACTACCTCTACGTGGGCGACGACGAGCCGCGCAAGGACCTCGCGACGCTGCGCGCCGCCTACGCCGGGCTCGGCCGGGGCGCGCCGCCGCTGCGGATCGCCGGCGGGGCCGGCGAGGCGGTCTCGCCGGCCGAGCTCGCGGCGCTCCAGGCCGAGGCGATCGCCCTCGTCCACCCGGCCCGAACTGAGGGGTTCGGCCTCACGGTGCTCGAGGCGATGGCCATGGGCACGCCGGTGATCGCCGCCCGCTGCCCGGCGGTCGAGGAGGTCGGCGGCCCGGCGATCCGCTACTTCGAGCCGGGCGACGCCGCGGGGCTGACCGCCCAGATGCAGCTCTTGGCCGACGATCCGGCCGCCCGGGAGGCGCTCGGAGCGGCCGGGCTCGAGCGGGCCGGGGCGTTCAGCTGGCGAGCCAGCGCGCTCCGGCACATCGAGGCGTATACCCTCGCCTGCCGATGAAGCTCGCCATCCTCGGAACCCGCGGCATCCCCGCCTCCTACTCCGGCTTCGAGACGGCGGCCGAGGAGATCGCCGGCCGGCTGTGCGACCGCGGGCACGAGGTCTATGTGTACTGCCGCCCCCACGTCGTCGACCGCCGGCTGACCGAGTGGCGGGGCGCCCACCTGGTGCACCTCCCGGCCATCCGCAACAAGTACCTCGACACCTTCACCCACACGCTCCTCGCCTCGCTCCACGCGGCCCACCGGCTGCGGCCGGACGTCGCCCTTTTCTTCATCGCCGGCAACAGCCCGTTGTGCATGATCACCCGTCAGGCGCAGATCCCGACGGTGATCAACGTCGACGGGCTCGACTCCGACCGGCGCAAGTGGCCCGCGCTGGCCAAGTCGTATCTGCGTTTCGCCGAGCGCAACGCCCCGCGCTGGTCGGACTGCACGCTGACCGACTCGAACGTCGTCGCCGACGTCTTCGAGCAGCGCTACGGCACGCGGATCGGCGTCGTGCCCTACGGCGTCGAGGATCCCGGCCACGCGGGCACGCGCAAGCTCGAGGAGCTGGGGCTCGAGCCGCGCCGCTACATCCTCTTCGTCGGCCGCCTCGAGCCGGAGAACAACCCCCACCTGCTGGTCGAGGCCTTCTCGCGGATCCCGGCCGAACGGGCCCGGGGGATGAAGCTGGTGGTCGTCGGCGGCGCGCCGTATGCCGGCGACTACATCCGCCAGGTGCGCCGGCGGGGCGATCCGCGGGCCGTCTTCCCGGGCTACGTCTTCGGCCGCGGCTACTGGGAGCTCCTGCGCCACGCCTACGTGTTCTGCGCGCCGACCGAGGTCGGCGGGACCCACCCGGTGATCCTCGAGGCGCTGGCCGCCGGCAACTGCGTCGTGGTCAACGACCATCCGCCGAACGTGGAGACGATCGGCGACGCCGGCCTGACCTTCTCCGGCGCCGACGGCGTGCGCTCGCTGACCGCGGCCCTCGAGCGCTGCTTCGACCGGCCCGACCTCGTCGCCCACTACCGCGCCAAGGCGCTCGAGCGCGCCAAGCTCTACACCTGGGAATCGGTCACCGACCAGTACGAGCGCCTGCTCGAGAGCGTCTGCGCGATGCGCCGCCACGGCTCACTGCCGCCCGAGCTGCTCGACCAGGACGCCCCGCCGCCCGTCCTCGCCGCGCCGTAGGCCGGCTCTACGGCTGAGCCGGCAGCTCCGAGCGTCGCGACCCGACGATCCGCGCCTGGACGGAGGCCATCAGGTCGTCGGGGACGGCCGCTGGGTCGATCAGCCGTTCGAGGGCGAGGCCGTTGGAGAGGGCGATGGTGACCAGCGCCCACCGCTCGGGGCCGAGGCCCCCTGGCGGGCCGAGCGAGGCCAGGCTCGCCCGCAGCCGCCGGTAGCGCTCGGCGAAGTCGGCCAGCAGCGTCGGGTCGCGGGCGGCGTGGACGAGGAACTCGATGGCCAGCAGGGAGAAGCTGGCGTCGCGCTCGTCGATCGGCTGGCGGGCGAGCGCCGCCAGCTTCTCCTCGCCGGTCTCGTGGCGCTCGAGCACCCGGCGCATGTCCTCCAGGCGCCGGTCGATCACCTCGTCGAGCAGGGCCAGGAACAGGCCCGCCTTGCTCTGGTAGGCCGAATAGACGGCTCCCTTGGTGTAGCCCGCCTGCTCGGCGATATCGTCGAGCGAGGTCCCGTGGTAGCCGTCGAGGAAGAAGCGCCGCTCGGCGGCGTCGAGCAGCCCGCGGCGGGTGAGCGCCGCCCGCTCGGTGCGGGTCAGGCGCGTCACGCCTTCGGTGCCGAGCCGACCAGCGGCGCCGCCCGCGAGCGGCGGGCGTGCTCCTCGAGCGGGGCGAGCCAGTCGGCCGGAGCGGTGCCCTTCACGACGTGCCCGACATAGCCCGGCGCCACCCGGGCGGCGAGCGCCTCGGCCGGCCGGCCGCGGACGAACGGGGCGAGATCGTCGGCGAGCAGGAGGGCCGCGACGTTCGGGGCGATCTGGAAGTCGGCCGCGTTGAGCTCGGGCCCCCCGAGCAGGCCCTCCGCGATCCACGCGTCGATCTGGTCGAGCCGCTCGCCCAGGAGCGCCATGTCCTCGCGCCCGGCGTCCTCGGTCGCCCGGTGGGCGCCCGAGGCCAGGCGCACGATGAACGGGGCGGCCGTCCGCAGGACGATCCGCATCGGCAGGCTCCGCTCCACGGTCATCACGCTGGCGAAGGCCTTGCGGTCGCGTCGGGCGGCGCAGTAGAAGATGCGCCGCGTGGCGTTCTGGAACCCCTCGCCCCAGCGCTCGACGTCCTCGACCGCGCGCCGGCGGACCGGGTCGGACGGGAACAGCGGGCGCGCCGCCACGATCTCGTCGAGCGCCCGGGAGATCGCCCGGGTCCCCTGGATCCGGCGGCCGTCGACCTTGAGCGCCGGCACCGACATCCCCTCGAACCCGAGGGCCAGCATGATGAAGGCGTGGGCTCCCGGGAAGAGCTTGACCTCCTTGTAGTCGAGCCCCTTGTGCTCGAGCAACAGGCGTCCGGTCATCACCGAGTTCGAGCCGGGGAACATGTAGAACTTGACCTGGCGGGGCACGGCGCTCCTTCGACTCGCGGGCAGCGTACCGTTGGTATTCTCATACCCACGGTATGGGAAGTCAAGCCCCCTTACGGTGCGCGCGCCCGGAGGGCACGGCGGGTCGCCCGAGCTGCGCCGGCGCGTCAGAGACGCGCCAGCAGACCGCGGCCACGACGGCCGCGGCGACGAGCACCGCCGGCCAGGCGCCGATGGCCAGCGCGAGCAGGTGCGAGGCGGCGAACGCGGCAAGGCCGACCCCGCCGAGGAGGAGCGCCGTTCGCCTGCCGTCGCGGCGCAGCCAGACCCGTATGCACCAGAGGCCGACGAGCAGGAGCACGACGCCGCCGAGCGGGCGCGACCCGCTGGACACGGCCACGGCGTAGCCCGCGATCAGTCCGAGGCCGGCGACGGCGGCGGTGGGGACGGCGCTCATGGACGACCCAAGCCTAGACGACGACCACGCCGACCACGCGGCTGCGGATCACCTGATGGGTGCCCGGCCGCGACCAGCTCAGGCGCAGGGATCCCGAGGCCGGTATCGCCACCCGGGCGTCGACGTAGCCGCGCAGGCCGTCGGCCGGCACGCCGGCGATCCTCCGGAACGCCCGCTGGCCGTTGCGTCGCAGCTCGACGTCGACCGTCTCCGGCGTCCCGTAGGGAGCCAGGCGTACGAACCCCCAGACCCGGAGCCGGTGGCGGCGCTGGACTCGTGCCGACGGCAGGTAGATCGGGAAGCGGTAGGCCGCGTAGGCCGGCTTGCGCTTGCCGCCGTGGAAGAGCAGGCCGGTCTGGAAGGTGGCGCCGACCCGGGCCAGCGCGCTGCCCCCGGCCAGCGTGCTGTCGTCGCGCAGCAGGAACTGCGAGAGCGTGCGGACGTGCGGGTTGGTGTAGGCGATGAACTCCGCCTGGTTGAGGTAGGCCGCCTGGCGCGCGAGCGACACGCCGATCGGGCTCGGCGGCTTCGACTGGTAGCCGAACTCCGTGAGGTACAGCGGCATCCCCCCCGGCCGGTTCTGACCGTAGGCGGCGAGGATCCGCTGGAGGGCGTCGCTCAGGCGCCCGAGGCTCGCGATCGTCACGAAGTCCCGGTCGTTCGGCGGGTGGTTGGGGGCGAAGATCAGCTCGTAGGGGTGGTGGGCCCAGCCGCTGGCCGAGAACAGCGCCGGATGGTCGGTCATGAAGCGCGCCGTCCCCGCCGCGTCGGCCGGGCACCCCCGAACCGAGGCCGCGCTCCCGGTCAGCGGGCGGTAGGCGTCGTCGAGGCAGTAGAGCTGGCGGATGAAGTGGAGCGGTTTGATCGCGCCCGTGCAGATGCTCGCCCGGCGCGCGGCCGAGCACGGCGGCAGCCCCTTGGTGTTCAGGCCCTTCGGGGCCGTCTCGCCGATGAGGATCGTGTCGCTCTGGTGCCCGGTGGCCACGAGCGCGGCGTAGGCGGCGTCGACCAGCTGGCGGTAGATCGTCGGCGCCCGCTCGATCAGGCGCCGCCCGCCGCCCGGGACGAGCTGCGGCGTGAGCCAGCCCGGCTGGTTGGGCTCGTTCCAGATCGCCCAGTAGTCGACCCGCGGGAGCGCGGTCGGCGCGCCCGGATGGGCGGCGTCGAAGCCCGGCTTGGGGGCGAGGAACGTCCCGCCGTAGCGAGTGGCGACCGCCCGCACGAAGTCGCCGAAGTCCTTCGGCCGCGGCTCGAAGGTCGGCGCGATGTCGGCTCGCGGCGGCGTGCCCGTCGCCCACAGCGGCGCCGGGTCGGTCACGTTGAAGTTGACCGCGATCCCGTGGGCGGCGGCGAAGGTCACGATCCGGTCGTAGCGGTCCCACGCCCCAGCCGGATAGGCGTTCGGGTCGGTGGCGTCGAAGCTCGGCCGGACCTTCGACTTCGGCGACGGGGCCACGAGCGCCCAGAAGACCGAGACCCGCACGCGGTTGACGCCGAGCGCGTGGAGCGAGTCGAGCGTCTGGGAGACCCCGAGCGGCGTGTTGTAGACGAGCCCGCTGTCGTCCTGGAAGGTCGATTCCCGCGGCGCCGGGGGCGCCGCGACGGCCGCCGGGGCCGCGGCGAGCAGGACGAGCAGGAGGAGTGCAAGCAGGCGGCGCAGGCTCATGTTGTACCCGCTGGGGGGGTCGGCACCGGCGCGGCCGGCGCGGCCGGCGCGGCCGGCGCGGCCGGCGCGGCCCGCGCGGCCGGCGTCGCGCTCGGCCCGCGCAGGGTGTCGAGGTACTGGGAGGTGACCGCGTGCGACTGGGGGTCGAGGTAGAGCGCCGGGCCGAGGTCGCGGAGCGCCTGCGCCCGGTCGCCCCGCTGCTGGAGGTCGAACGCCGCCAGCTGGAGCCAGGCCGTCGAGTTCGCCGGCGTGAGCCGGACCGCGCGCGCCAGCGCCGCCCGCGCGGCCGCCGTCCGTCCGGCGGCCGTCTCGATCGTCGCCAGGTCGAACAGCGGCTCGACCGAGAGCGGGTCGCGCTGCGCCGCGGCCTGCGCCGCCGCCCGCGCCGCCGGGTAGTTGCCGCGGGCGAGCGCCGCGAAGGCCGTCGCCGCCGCCTGCTGGGAGCGCAGCGGCTGCCACTGCGACCAGGCGACGCTCAGGGCGAGCCCGAGCGCCCCCACCGCGGCCACGGCGCGCAGCGGCCGCCCGGTCAGGACCGACCAGGAGGCACGCACACGCGGCGGGGCCGCCCCGGGCCCGCGTCCGGCCACCCAGCCGGCGAGCAGCAGCCCGATCACCGCGTCCCCGGGGACGAAGAACGTCCAGTCGATCAGCGAGTGGACGGCGAAGACGATCACGCACGCGATCATCGTCAGCAGTCCGATCCGCTCGGGCGTGTCGGGCACCCGGCGCCCGGCGGCGGCCCAGCCGAACGGGTGGGCGGCGCGGATCGCCGCCGCGATCCAGGCCGCGCAGAAGAGCAGGCTGAGGAGCAGGCCGGCCAGGCCGAGGTCCGACAGCGTCTGGACGACATAGCCGTGGGCGTGCCCGACCTCGAGCGTGTCGGTGCGGTAGAAGGTCCGCGCCGTCGGATAGCCACCGGCCCCCACGCCGACCAGCGGGTGGTCCTGCCAGATCTTCAGCGCGTCGTTCCAGTAGCGCGCACGGACGCTGCCCACTGCGGTCAGGCGGCTCGGGTCGTTGGGCGGGGTGGTGGCGTGGGGGTCGGTCAGCGCGCGCCAGGCGTGGTCGACCGAGCCGCCGAGGCCGCGCGAGCTCGCGCTCATCGCGGCCGCTCCGGCCAGCGGGATCAAGGCCAGGCCGACGAGGGTGGCGAGGCCGATCCGGCGGCGCAGCGCCGGCGCCGGCGGCCACCGGGTCCCGGCGAAGCGCACGGCGAGGCCGCCGGCGAGGACGAGCACCGCGACCCCGGCCACCATCAGGCCGAGCAGGTGGCCGTATTGGAGGCGGGGCGCCAGCGGCACGTGGTCGGCGCTCAGCGCCGCCTTGGAGAAGGCCCAGGCGACCACGGGCACCGCGCCGGCCGCCCCGAGGACGAGCACGCTGAGCGAGCGCAGGCGCAGCGGCACCGTCGCGAAGTAGAACCCCAGGCCGATGGCCAGGGCCAGGAGCGCCCCGCGGGAGTAGGCGAGCAGCAGCGTGACCAGGAGGAGCAGCAGCGCCGGGTAGGCGAGCGCCCCGACGGCGGCGTGGCCGCCGCGCCGCGCCCCGATCCACAGGCACGGCGGCACGGCGAGCGCGGCCGTCAGCCCGACGGCGTTCCAGTAGCCGAACGGGTCGCGCAGCCGCGCGTAAACGTCGCCCGGACTCAGCGCGCCCGGGAAGACCCGCGTGGCCAGGGCGTAGGCCGAGACGGCGAGCCCGGCGAGCAGGACCCCGACGAGCACGCTCGGCCAGCGCGCCGGATCGAGGCGCACGAGGGCCACCGCGCCCATGAAGGTGAAGGCGTAGGCCAGCGTCCGGCTCCCCTCGATCCACGAGGCGTCGGGGGCGACCGACCAGATCACCGAGGCTCCGGTGAAGCCGGCGAGCGCCAGCAGGAGGGCGATCGCCGCGCCGCCGTGGACGGGCGTGCGCGTCTCGAGCCCCAGCGCGCCGACGATCAGCGCCGCCCCGCCCAGGGTGAGCCCCATCTCGACCGGGATCTGCGTGTCGAGCGCGAGGCCGCCGCCGGCGGCGAAGCAGATCGCGCTGAGCACCGCGGCGATCCCCACCGCCATCCAGGCGTCGGCCCCGACGGGGGCCAGGGCCAGCGGGGAGGCCACCCGCCCGCGGCTGCGGCTAACCGGTCCGGCGTGTGCGGACAAGGTCCCTCGCGTAGCGGCCGAGCGCCGCCAGGGCAACCAGGGCCAGGGCGCCCAGTGCGATCAGGAGCGGCGTCGGCAGGGCGTTGAGGATCGACGTCGTGCGCGCCGCGACCACACCCGGCCGGATCAGCTGCCCGCCGACGTCGATGCTCGAGGCCCCCGCCTGGCGCGCGTGGACGAGCGCAGCCCGCTCGGCCGGGGCCGCGAAGCTCAGCGGATCGGCCCGGGGGTTGGCCGCCGCCGCGGCGCTGGCTGCCGTCGGGGCCGGGATCGTCGCCGAGCGCGGGCTCACCGAGCCCGCCCCCCCGCCGCCGCCGCCTCCGGAGGTTGCGGCCGCCGCCAGCTGCGCGCGCCGGATCACACCGGCGCAGTCGCTGTACTCGGCGACGTCGGTCGGCAGGTTGGCCAGCGCCTGGCTGAAGTCCTGCTGCGAGTAGTGGCCGACGATCCGGCCGTTGTCCAAGCAGTCGCGGATCAGGGCCTGCGGGCTGGCCTGGGCGGCCGCCGGGGCGAGCGCCGCGGCGAGCAGGGTCGCCGCGGCGACGGCCCAGGAGAGGCGGCGCGGGCGCGAGCGGGACCTAGGCATCGGGCCACGCTAGCAGGGGATCCCGGCCGACCCCGGCGCTGGCCAGGGCCGCGGCGAACCCGTCCGCCCAGGCGTCCGGGGTGAACGCGCGCACGTCGCGCGACCCTGCCCGGCCGAGCCGGGCGCACAGCGGGAGGTCGCCGGCGAGGCGCACCAGCGCCGCCGCCAGCGCGCCCACGTCGCCCGCCGGCACGACGAGGCCGTTGCGCTCGTCGCGGACGAGGCCGCCCGCGGCGGCGCCGACGGCATCGGTGGAGATGATCGCGGTCGTCTGGTTCATGGCCTCGTTGGCCGCCAGCCCCCAGGGCTCGAGAAAGCCGCGGGTGGGGATGGACGGTAAGAGGAGAACGTCCGCGGCCCCATAGAAGTTGCGCAGCGCCACCGGTCCGAGCCGGCCGACCGCGCTCGCGCCGGCCGGCAGCGCGCCGACTTCCGCTGCGCTCGCACCGGCCACCGCGAGGGTCGCGCCCGCCGCCGCGAGCCCGCCGGCGCGCCAGGCCTCGAGCAGCACGGCGAGGCCCTTGGCCGGCGTCGGGCGCCCGACGAAGAGCGCGCGCAGCGGTCCCGGCGCGCGCTCGCCGCCCGCCCCCGCCGACCAGAAGCCGTTATCGACCGACTGGGGGGCGATGTGGACGTTGCGCGCCCCGCGCGCGCCGACGTAGCCGCTGACATGCTCGCCGTAGGTCACGACCGCGGCCGCGTCGCGGTAGATCCGCAGCATCAGGGGATAGGCCGCGAGGTGGGCCGGGGTGCGCGGCGCCCGCCAGAGGGCGGCCCAGAAGATGAAGGGCAGCCCGGCGCGGGCGGCGGCGGCGAAGGCGAGCGGCAGGGCGAGGCGCCCGCCGGTCCCGGCGATCACCGCCCGGTGCCCGCCGGCCGAGACCAGGCGCGCGACCTCGCGCTGGCCGACGGCACGGGAGGGCACGCCGGCCGGCGCCCCGGCCGCCGGCGCCCCGTGGGCGTGGGGGCCGCCGTAGAGCGCCAGCTCGATCCCGGCGCGGGCGTGGAGCGCGCGCAGGCCGGCGTGGCGGCCCTCGGGGAGGTGCCCGGTGAGGAAGAGGACGGGCTTCATCGCGCCGCCGCGTCGGCGTAGGCCGCGACCGTCAGCGCACCGCAGCGCTCCCAGGTGAAGCGCGAGAGCACGTTGGCCCGCGCCGCGCGCGAGAGGGCCTCGAGCGCGGCCGGGTCGCCGAGCAGGCGCCCGATCAGCGCGGCCAGGGCCGCCGGGTCGCCGGGCGGCACGAGCTCGAGCCCGGCGCCGATCTCCTCCGGCCCCGGCTCTCCGACGGCGCCGATCGCCGGCACCCCGGCGGCCATCGCCTCGACGTAGGCCACCCCGAAGGCCTCCTCGGTCGAGGGCATGACCAGGAGCCAGGCCGTCCGCGCCCGGCGCAGCGCCTCGGCGTGCTCGAGCTGCCCGGCGAGCTCGACCCGGTCGGCCACCCCGAGCTCGCGCGCGAGCTCCGCCAGCGCCGGGCGCTCGGGACCGTCGCCGATCACCAGGTAGCCGACGCCCGGCAGCCGGGCCAGCGCGCGCAGGACATCGGCGTGGCGCTTGCGCGCCACCAGGTGGCCGACGGTGACCAGGAGCGGGGCCGGCGCCCGGACCGCGACCGCGGGCACGTCGGTGCCGAGCGTCACGACCCGCGCCGCGTGGGCCCCCTGCTCGCGGGCCAGCCGCTCGATCCCGCCGCTGTTGGCCAGCACCAGACGGGCGGCGCCGAGCGTCCGCCGGACGGCCGCCGCGCCCCCCGGGACCTGCCGGCTCGTCCACAGGACGTCGCCCCCGTGGACGGAGACGACGAGCGGGGGGGCGAGCGCCCGCCGCCGCGAAGCACGGCATCGCCCGCGGGCACCGCGTTGTGGGCGTGGATCACCTCGAACGGGCCGGCTCGGCGCAGGGCGCGCGTCAGCGCGGGCGCGGCCCAGGCGCCCCAGCGGGCGTAGGCCCGCTCCCGCCGCGGGGAGACGTAGCGGACGTAGCGGACGAGGAGGCCGTCGCGGATCTCCAGTGACGGCTGGGCGACCAGCCGGCGCAGCTCGCGCGCCGAGCAGGAGGCGGCGGGGGGGACGACCCGATGGAGCACGAAGACGCTCACCTCGGCTCCGGCGTCCCGCGCGGCGACCGCCTGGCGGTGGGCCCAGATCCCGAGCACGGGGTCGGCGGCGCGGGGGTAGAACTCGGCGACGACGGCTACGCGCACCGGCGATGCACCGCCACCGTCCGCTGCGACTGCGCCGCCGGCAGATAGGCGTGCTCGGCGAGAAAGGCGCGGGCCTCGGCGATCGCCTCCGCGCGCGCGTAGGCCGCCGCGGCGGGCCCGGCCCGGTGGCCGATCGGCGTGGCGTCGACGATCCCCAGCCGCCAGCCGTGGCGCCCGGCCAGCGCCGCCCAGTGCGCGTCGAGCCCCCAGCCCATCCGCAGGGCGGGAAAGGGCAGCAGCGCCGCGAAGGTGTCGCGGTGGAGCGCGGTGACCGGGCCGATCTCGACGAACCGCGTCTCGCGCACGAGGCTCCCCGGCCGCCGCCGCGTGATCCGCCAGGCGGCGTGCGAGCGCCGCCGGTGGGCGGGCTGGGCCAGGCGCAGGTCGAAGCGCTCGGCGAGGCCGAGGAAGCGGTCGAGGAACCCGCGCGGGAGCACGACGTCGTCGTCGACGATCAGCAGCCAGTCGTAGCCGCCCGGGGGGTGGGTCTCGAGCAGGGCGTTGACGTTCTCGAACTTCCCGCCCGCGCCCGGGCCGCCCACCGCCCGCGTCAGCTCGTGCGCCGTGCGGCCGAGCTCGGCGCCCGCCCGGTCGACGAGGGCGCGGTGCTCCGGCCGGGCCACGGTGAGCACGAGCACGCGGCGGCGCGCCCCCGCGGCCGGCGCCGCCCGCAGCCGCCATTGGAGCTCGAAGTCGAGCAGGCGGTCGGCCAGCTCGCGCACGAGGTCGCGGCGGCCGCCGACGGTGCCGCTCTCGCCGGAGAGGAAGTCGTCGCCTGCGGCCGGCGCGGCGGCGGGGCCGGCGGCGGGCGATCCGCCGGCGTCGCCCCCCGAGGAGACGGACCGACCCGCGAGCACGCAGGCGTAGACGCGGCCGCCGCTGTGGGCGGCCATCACGAGGCCGTTCGCGCAGCGGCGCCGCGCGGCGTGCCACAGGCAGCCGGCGAGCACGCGGAGCTCGGCGCCCAGGCTCGGCGCGCCGAGCTCGGCGTCGAAGCGGCGGACCTCGACGCCGCGGCGGAACGCCGACCCCGCCAGCGCCGGCAGCCGGGCGTCGGCGCCGGCGCGGCGGTGGTCGAGCCCGGCGGCCGCCACGTAGCGGATCGGCCCGCCGTGGCGGCGCTGCCACTCCTCCTCGTCGCCACCCCCCGAGCGCGCCTCGTCGAACTCGCCCGCGGCGGCGAACGCCGCCCGGCGGATCGCCATGTTGGCGCCCCAGGCGTGCGGCGCCCAGCCGTCGGTCGGCCCGAGGTCGAGCGAGGTGATCGGCGGGCCCTCCCGCCCGCAGCCGCGCGGCGGCGCGCCCTCGAGGCGCGCGCGGATCGGCCCGGCGAAGATGGCGACCCCCGGCTCGCGGCGCGCCGCCGCGAGCAGGGCGGCGAGCCACCCCGGACCGACCTCGACGTCGTCGTCGACGTAGATCACCAGCTCGCCCGCGCTCGCCCGCACCCCGGCGTTGCGCGCGACGTTGAGCCCGCGCCGGGCGCCGAGCGACCGGTAGCCCGCGCCGTGGCGCTCGGCCACCGCCGCGCTCGGCCCCCGCGGCCCGTCCTCGACGACGAGCACCTCCGCGCCCGCCGCCGCCGCCTGGGGGGCGATCGAAGCGAGCGTCACCTCGAGGTAGTCGGGACGCCCGCGCGTGGGGACGATGATCGAGGCGGAGGGGGGCATCTCCCGCCGAGAGTCTAGGCTCGAGCCTTGATCCTCTTCCTCCACAACCGCTACCGCACGCTCGGCGGGGAGGAGCGCGCGGCGCGGGACCTCCTCTGGCTGGTCCGCGAGCACCTGGGCGAAGATGCCGAGATTCTGGAGCGGGACTCGGCCGCACTCGGCCGGGCCGCCGCGGCGACGGGCATGCTCCGCGGCGGGCTCGACCCCGGCGAGGTCGCCCGCGCCGTGCGGCGCACCCGGGCGCGGGTCGTCCACGCCCACAACGTCAACCCGGCCTTCGGCTGGCGCGCGCTGGCCGCGGCGCGCGGGGCCGGCGCGCGCGTGGTCCTCCACCTCCACCAGTATCGCCTGGTCTGCGCGGTCGGCGTGTGCTTCACCCGCGGCGCCGAGTGCACCCGCTGCCACGGGCGCAACACCCTTCCCGGCGTGCTGCTCGGCTGCCGGGGGAGCGCGTCCGAGGCGCTGGTCTACGGCGCCGGGCTGGCGCTCTGGCAGCGGCGGCTGGCGGCCCAGGTCGACGCCTTCGTCGTCCCGAGCCGGTTCGCGCGCGACCGGCTGGCGGCGCTCGGCGCCCCTCTCGGCCGCACCCACGTGCTCGCGCCGGTGATCCGCGAGTTCGCCGCCCGCTCGGGCGCCGCCGACGGACGCCACGCCCTGTTCGTCGGCCGCCTGGCCCCCGAGAAGGGCGTCGACGTGGCGATCGAGGCCTGCCGCCTGGCCGGCGTGGAGCTCGTCGTCGCCGGCGACGGCCCCGAGCGCGACCGGCTCGCCGGCGCCCGCTTCGTCGGGCGCGTCAGCGACCGCGAGCTCGCCCGGCTCCGGGCCGGCGCCAGCGTGGCCGTCGTCCCCTCGCGCTCGGCGGAGACCTTCGGGCTCGCCGCGGCCGAGGCGATGGCCGCCGGACTCCCGGTGGCCGCCTCGCGGGTCGGCGCCCTGCCCGAGCTCCTCGGCGCCGACGGGCTCGTCGCCCCCGGCGACCCCGCCGCCCTGGCCGCGGCGATCAGCCGCCTGCGCGGCGACGCCGCCGCCGGCGAGCGGGCGCTCGCGCGCGCGCGGTCGCTGAGCGCCCCCGAGGTCCTCGCCCCGACGCTGGCCGAGATCTACTCGTAGGATGGTCGCGATGCTCCGCCCCGGCGCCCCCACCTCCGCCCGCGGCGCCCGCTGACCGTGCGCGCCCTCGTCACCGGCGGCGCCGGCTTCATCGGCTCGAACCTCGTCGACGCCCTGCTCGGCGCCGGGGCCGAGGTCACGGTGATCGACAACCTCTCGACCGGGCGCGAGGCCAACCTCCACCAGGCGATCGAGCACGGCGCCCGCCTACGGGTGCTCGACGTCCTCGACGCCGACGACGTCAACCGCGCCTTCGACGAGGACCAGCCCGAGGTCGTCTTCCACATGGCCGCCCAGATCGACGTGCGCAAGTCACTGGCCCGCGCCGCCTGGGACGCCGAGATCAACGTCCTCGGGACGATCAACGTGCTCGAGGCCGCGCGCCGGGTCGAGGGGATCCGCGTCGTCAACACCTCGACCGGCGGGGCGATCTACGGCGAGGCCGACGTCCTGCCCACACCGGAGACCGCGCCGCCCCGCCCCGAGGCCGCCTACGGGCAGAGCAAGCTCGCCGCCGAGGGCTACAGCGAGCTCTACACCCGCCTCTACGGCCTCTCGACGGTCACGCTCCGCTACGGCAACGTCTACGGCCCGCGCCAGGACCCGCTCGGCGAGGCCGGGGTGGTCGCGATGTTCTGCGGCCGGCTGATGCTCGGCGCCCGCCCGACCGTCTACGGCGACGGCCGGCAGACGCGCGACTACGTCTACGTCGGCGACGTCGTCGAGGCCAACCTGGCCGCCGCCGCCCGCACCGAGGTGACCGGCCCGATCAACATCGGCACCGGCCGCCCGAGCGCCGTTCTCGACCTCGTCGAGGCGATGGGGGAGCTCGCCGCGACCGGCGACTTCGCGCCGATCTTCGAGCCGCCCCGGCTCGGCGAGCTCATGCACAGCTGCCTCGACGTGACCCGGGCGCGCGAGCGGCTCGGCTGGCAGGCGTCGACCGAGCTCCTCGAGGGCCTGCGGCTGACCATGGCCGCGACGCTGCCGGCGCCCAAGCCCTGACCGCCGGCGGCTGAGCTGAGCGCTCCTCCCGGCGTGCCGACCACGGGCGAGCCGCTGCTGCGCCTGGCCACCACCGCGGATGCTCGGGCCGTAGCAGCGCTGATGCGAGCCTCGGCGCAGGGTCTCTTTCCCCGCTACTACGACGAGCGCCAGACGGCGAGCGGCGTGCGCTTCATCGCCGCGCTCGATCCCCTGCTGATCGCCGACGGCACCTACTTCGTGCACGACCTCGCCGGCGAGATCGTCGCCTGCGGCGGCTGGAGCCGGCGGGCCAAGCTCTACGCCGGGGCGGGGGCCGGCGACGACGACGAGCGCCGGCTCGACCCGTCGGCCGAGCCCGCGCGCCTGCGGGCCATGTTCGTCGGTGCCGACTGGACGCGGCGCGGCCTCGGCCGAGCGATCGTCGACGCCTGCGAGCGCGCCGCCCGCGCCGAGGGCTTCCGCTCCCTCTCGCTCATGGCCACCCTCCCCGGCGAGCCCCTCTACCGGGCCTGCGGCTTTCGCGCCACCCGGCGCCTGGACCTGACGCTCCCCGACGGGGTGGTCGTCGCCGGGGTGGCCATGGAGCGGGCGATCGGCGACGCCGGATAGGGCTCAGTCCTCGGCCGGCGCGGCGACCAGCGGCTGTCCGCCCAGCCAGCGCGCCGTCTCGGCGATCCCCCGCTGGAGATCGACGCGCGCCTCCCAGCCGAGTAGACGGCGCGCCTTCTCGACCGACGGCCAGCGCCGCCCGACGTCGACGGCGAAGGTCGGCAGGTGCTCGAGCTCGAACTGCTCGGGGTCGGCCCCGGCGGCCGTCCAGACGATCCGCGCGATCTCGGCCACGGTCAGCTCCTCGGCGGCGGAGATGTTGAAGTCCTCGTTGCGCCCGGCCGGCGAGCTCATCGCCGCCACCACGCCGCCGGCGATGTCCTCGACATGGGTCAGCGTCCGCGTCTGCTCGCCGCTGCCGAAGATCTGCAGCGGGCGCTGGCCGGCCTGCACCTTGCGGATCAGGTCGGGGACGACGTGGGCGATCCCCGGTTCGTCGGTCGGGACCTCGCCCGGGCCGTAGGCGTTGAACGGGCGGCAGATCGTGAAGGGCAGCCCGTGCTCGTCGTGGGCGGCCCGGCAGTAGACCTCGCCGGTGAGCTTCGAGAAGCCGTAGGCCGAGCGCGGGACCGGGCAGTCGGGAAGGTACTCCTCGGGCGTCGGAAACAACTCGGCGCGCTCGAAGACCATCGACGAGGAGACGTAGACGAAGCGGTCGAGGTCCTCGTCGAGGGCCGCCCGAATCACCGCGTTGTAGAGCGCGTTGTTGACCTCGGTCAGCGTGTGGGGGAGCCGGTGGAAGTTGCCGATCCCGCCGACGATCGCCGCGCAGTGGATCGCGTGGCTGCACCCGCTCATCGCCCGCCGCGCCTCCTCGAGTGAGCGCAGGTCGCCCGTGTGCACCTCGCAGCTCTCGCGCATCCACAGCGGCGGATCGCGCTGATCGGATACGCGCACTTCGTAGTCGGGGTCGCCGATCAGGCGGCGGACGATCGCCGCGCCGATCATCCCCACGCCGCCGGTCACCAGGACCCGGCTCACACCACCTGCCGACTCGGCGGCACCGCCGCCGCCGCCGCCGCGCCGGCGCCGGCACCGGCGCCGGCGCCGGGGCCGCGCCGCCCGCCTGGGCGGCGAGCAGATCGCGCAGCTCGGCGGCGTAGGCGAACACCTGCCCTGCTCCCCAGCAGTTCCACGGGTCGATCACGATCGCCTCCTCGGGGATCGTCGCCAGCGCGGCCGCGGTACGAAACACGCTGTGGTTGGTGGCGACGATCACCGCGTCGGCTCCCGTCACGGCCTCGGCGAACGACGCCGTCGGGGTCTCGACCATCGGGTCGTGCACGACGACGTCGGCGAGCTCCCGCTCGAGCAGGCGGATCAGCTTGTGCGAGAGCGAGTCGCGCTCGTCGTCGGTGTCGGCCTTGAAGGACAGCCCGAGCACGGCGACCTTGCGCCCGTCGAGGCCGCCGAGCCGGCGCTTGGCCCCGCTGAGGAGGAACAGGGGGACCGACTCGTTGACCCGCGAGACCGCGAGCAGCATGCCCGGGGCGGCCGAGCGCTCCTCGGAGAAGGTGAAGTCCTTGCGCAGGCAGGTGCCCGCCGTGAACCCCGGGCGCGCGATCCCGCCCCGCGGGTAGTCGCGGTTGATCAGGTCGATCACCTCGAACACGTTCGCATCGTGCTGCTCGCAGTCCATCATCAGGAGGTTCGGCAGGGCGAAGGTCGTGTAGCGCAGGATGTTGGTCCAGATCTTGGCCAGCTCGGCCTGGACCGGGGTCGTCTGCACGATCGGCGCGGCGAACACCTCGAACAGGCCGGCGGCGGCCTCGGCCGAGCCGGGCCCGATCCCGCCGATGATGCACGGCAGGCTGTCGATCTCCTCGAGGAAGCGCCCGGCGGCGATCCGCTCCGGCGCGTGGGCGACGAAGACCTCGGTGCCGATCGCAAAGCCGCGGTGCTTGCGCAGGTAGCCGGCCACGAAGTCGGTCGTCCCGGGCGCGATCGTCGAGCGGAGGATCAGCGAGTGGTCGGCGTGGAGCACCGGGAGGAGGTCGTCGAGGGCCTGGCGGATGTCGCGCATGTCGATCTCGATGTGGGAGAACGACGGCGTGCCCAGGGTGATCACGATGTGCCGGGCCTGCGCCGCGTCGGCCACCCGATCAGACAGCGCCAGGGTCACGCGATCGAGAAGCTCCTGGGTCCCGGTTTCGCGGAAGGGCATGCGCCCGGCCCGCAGCGCCTCGAGGCGCGCCGGGTCGTTGTCGATGCCGATCACCGAGAGCCCGCGGTCGGCGAAGCACAGGGCGAGCGGCAGGCCCACCCGGCCGAGGCCGACGATCGAGACGTCGTAGCTCATCGACCGCGGAGGCTACTACCGGAGGGCCTGGGCGCCCCGCCGGCTCGCCGCCCGCCCGGGCGGTCGCCCGGCAGCGAACGCGTAGACTCGCGAACGCGCCACAGCGGTCGCGGAGCCCCCTTGACCACGTCCGACTCCGGCATATGACCGACTGCCTCGTCGTCGGCGGTGGCTTCCTCGGCTCGCACGTGGCCGTCGCCCTGGCCGCCGCCGGGCACCGCGTGACCGTCTACAGCCGCTCGTTCAACGCCTGGCTCGGCGGCGACCGCGCCGGCATCCGCCGCGTCACCGGCACGCTTCCCGCCGGCCACGGGCTGCTCGAGGAGATCGCCGCGGCCGAGGTCGTCTTCTACCTCGGCGGGGCGAGCACGCCGACGATGGCGCACACCGACCCCGGCGGCTCGATCACGAGCTTCGTCGTCCCGGCCGCCGCCGTGTTCGACCTGATGCGCCCGACCCGCACCCGGCGGATCGTCCTCGCCTCCTCCGGGGGCACGGTTTACGGCGCCGTCACGCGCCTGCCCACGCCCGAGGACCATCCGACCGAGCCGATCAGCATGCACGGGCACAACTCGCTCACCGTCGAGCGCTACGCCATGTTCTATGCCCGCCATCACGGCTTCGAGCCGGTCATCCTCCGCTACGCCAACCCCTACGGGCCGGGGCAGCTGCCGCGCCGCGGCCAGGGGGTGATCGCCACCTGGTGCGAGGCGCTCCACCGCGACGAGGCGATCTACGTGTACGGCGACCCGGCGACCCGCCGCGACATGCTCTACGTCGAGGACGCCGCCGAGGCCACCGTGCTGGCCGGGTTGAGCGTCGCCGGGCCCGCCGTCTACAACGTCGGCTCGGGCCGGTCGTGGTCGCTGGCCGAGCTCCTCGACGGCCTCCAGCAGGCCTCGGGCGCGGCGGCCCGCGTCGAGTACCGGCCGGGCCGCGGCGTCGACGTCCCGGTCACCCAGCTCGACTGCGCCCGCCTGCGGGCCGAGACCGGCTGGGCGCCGCGTACCGAGCTCGACGACGGGCTGCGCGCGAGCTGGGCGTGGGCCCGCGCGCCCCGGCCGCCCGCCTAGGGCGCCGTCCGCGCCGCCGCCGGATCCGCGGGAGGATCATCAGCCCGAGGATCGCCAGCCAGGCGAGCCCGCTGAGGGCGGCGGCCTCGGCCAGCGCGGCCGGGCGGTAGCGGAAGATGACCCGGTGGCGACCCGCCGGGACGGCCACGGCGCGAAACGCCTCGTTGGCGGCGAGGATCGGGGCGGCCCGCCCGTCCACGGTGGCGCTCCAACCGGCGTAGTAGGTGTCGAGCAGCACGAGGTAGCCCCTCCGCGGCGCTTCGACGCCGAGCGAGACCATGTCGGCGGCGTCTCGGGCGAACTTCACCGTGCCCTGCGCCATCGCGGCCGTGGCGGGCCCCGGAGCGGGCATGGCCCCTTCGATCACCGGCGCCGCCCGCAGCTCGGCCGAGGTGCTCGCCACGGTGGCGCTGAGCGCCGCCCGGCGGCCGCCGGCCGGACGCCAGGTGGTGGCCACGTAGGCGCGCGGCAGCGCTGTCGCGTTCTGGTAGATCGCGCCGTCCCGCAGCCGGGCGACCAGGTGGAGGCCCGGTGCCGCGGCCGCCGCCGGCGGCGGCTCGGTGGGCGTCGTGAGGAGCGCGTTGACCGCGAAGTCGTCGAGGAGCCGGCCGGCGCGGCGATCGCCCGGGCGCAGCCGCGTGGTCTGGAACCCCGCTCCGCCCAGGGCGTTCCACAGCGCGAGGTAGCGCCCGAGCGCGGGCAGCCCGTGCCCCCGGGCGTCCTTGAGTCCGTAGCGGGACAGGGCGTTGGGGATCAGGTACTCGTTGTAGCCGACCACGCGCCCCGCGCCCTGGTGGGCCCGGGCCCGCACCAGCGACGGCGTCGGTGCGGGCTCGGCCAGCGCCTGGGTGATCGCCGGATGGAAGTCGTTGCCCAGGCTGACGAGGTCGCCGGCGACGAGGGCGACGGCGAGCGCCAGCGCGAGCGCCGCCGCCCGGGAGCGCCCGCGGCGCAGGGTCGCGGCCAGCACGGCGAGCAGAACCAGTCCGGCGAGTGCGAACACAGTCCACCGCGTCACCGCGGCGGCACCGGCCTGGGCCAGGGACGACGGGTCGGCGGTCAGGCTCGGGGCGATGTCCGAGAAGTGGGGGAAGGCGGCGAGCTCCGGTCCCTGACCGGCGAGCCAGAGGAGGGGGAGCGAGGCGACCACGGCCGCCACGGCGAGCATGACGCGCCGCTGGCCGGGCGCGGCCTCGAGCAGGCTCTGGAGGCCGAAGCCGGCCAGGAGGGCCAGGCTCAGCGCGACGAGGATCAGGGCGCGGGCGAGGTTGACGTTGTCGAGCACCGGGAGGTTGTCGATCGCGCCGGTGAGCCAGGGCACGTTGACGGAGAGCACCAGGGCGCCGACCAGCAGCCCGGCGAAGAACCACTGGCTTCGGCCGCGCAGGCGGTGGAGGCCGGCCGCGGCCAACATCAGCGGAAGCGCGCCGATGTAGGCCGTGCGCTCGGCGTAGTTGGACGGTCCCGCGCCCTCGAAGCCGCCGTCGGGGCGGCCCCAGCGGTCGGGCAGCAGCAGGCCGAGCAGCGAGTCGTCGGGGATCCCCGATCCGCCGCCCCGCGCCAGTCGCGGCGCCTGGCCGGCGAGCTCGGCGAGCGGCGCGAGCATCACCGCGCCGCCGGCGAGCCCGAGCAGCGCCCCGGCGCCCAGGAGCAGGGTGGCGCGCCGGCGCTCGGCCCCGGCGGCCGGCCGGGTCAGGCAGAGCAGGCCGAAGGCCAGCGCGGCGAGCATTGCTATGAACGTGCTCTCCGGATGGCCGCCCAGCAGGCAGAGCGCGACCAGCGCGGCCAGCGCCCCGGCGTCGCGCCACCGCCGGCGGGCGCAGACGAGGTCGATCGTGCCGAGCAGCCAGGGGATCAGCGCGTACACGTTGGTGTGCGGGTGCTCCAGCCAGATCACGAAGTACGAGCCGAGGCTGTAGACCAGCGCGGCGAGGAGCGCCGCCGCCAGTCCGAGGCCGAGGCGGCGGCCCAGCCACCAGGTTCCGAGCCCGGCGATCACCAGCTTGAGCACGGCGATCACGCCGAGCGCCGGCCAGAACGGCAGGACGTAGACGAGCATCGTCAACGGGTACAGCGGCGCCGTCTGCTGCGAGGCGACCTCCGGCCATCCGCCGAAGATGTAGGGGTTCCAGAGCGGCAGGTGCCCGCTGCGCACCACCGCGCGCGCCCACTCGAGATCCGGGTGGAACACCTCGACCGCGTCGGTGAGCAGGTAGTTGGACGGGTGGAGCAGGCTCGCCGGGCGCACTGAGGCCAGCGGAGCGTTGAACAGCAGCGAATCCTCCGGGCCGAGCACCCTCCCGCCGAGCACGGCCGGATAGACGAGCACGAGGGCGAGTGCGGCCAGCAACAGCCCCACGAGGACGAACGGATGGGCGACGAGGTACCCGCGCAGGCGGCGAAGCGCTGCGCGCAGCCGGTGGCGGGGAGCGGTCGTCATCAGGCGGGCGGGCGCGAACCATACCGGCGGCCCCGACGCGCCGGCGCACCGCGCCGCCGCCTCTCGGCGGCCCCTAAGGCGGGGTCAGGCGCCGGCGGCGGGGCGGCTGCGATGAGCCGCGTACTGGCGGGCGAAGCCGATCACGAAGCGCGGGTTGTAGCGGGCATAGCGGCGCCACAGGCGGCGCGGCTCGTGGCCGAGGCGGTAGGTCCATTCCAGCCCGAGGCTCTGCATCCAGGCCGGGGCCTGCGGCACCAGGCCGGCGTGGAAGTCGAAGGCCGCGCCGACGCCGATCAGCATCGGCACATCGAGGCGCTCGCGCAGCCGGCCCATCCACTTCTCCTGTTTGGGCTGGCCGGTGCCCACCCAGACGACGTCGGCCCCGGAGGCGTTGATCTGCTCGACGATCCAGTCGTCCTCGTCGGGCGTCGGCGGGCTGAACGAGGGCGCGTAGCCGCCGACGATGCGGATGCCCGGGTAGCGCTCGCGGAGGTTGCGCGCGAGCGCGACGAGCGCGCCCTGGTTGCGCCCGCCGTAGAGGTACATGCGCAGGCCGTTGGCCGCGCCCCGCTCGCAGTAGCGGGCCATCAGCTCGGGTCCGTATACCCGCGAGGACCCCTCGCTGTGGCCGAGCGCGTGGAGCGCCCAGACCAGCGGCTGACCGTCGGGCACGGCGAGCGTCGCGCCGAGCACGGCGTCACGGGTCGCCGGGTCCTCCTGGGCGACCATCACCAGATGCACCGCGGCGGCCGTCAGGTACCCGCGGGTGCGGCTGGCGATCATCGCGTCGATCCAGTCCATCGTGCGCTCGTAATCGGACAGCGCGAGCGGTATTCCGAGCACGTCGGCCTGGGGGAGCGGCGCGGGCGCCGGCACCGAGCCGGAGGTGGGTGTGATCCTCGACATGTCGCTCACCTGGTCCCTAGAACGCAATACCGGCCGAAAAGTGGCGGTGTTCCCGCCTGACTACACTCCGCGGCCACATGGCCCTCGCCGTAGACACCCGCCGCTAGAGCATGCGCGTCGGCATCATCGGGCTCGGCTACGTCGGCCTCCCGCTCGCCGTGGCGTTCGCCCGCTCGGGCGCCGAGGTGGTCGCCGTCGACACCGATACGCGCAAGATCGAGGCGATCGCCGCCGGTCGATCCTACATCGAGGACGTCGACTCGGCCGAGCTGACCGAGGCCCTCGGGTCGATCGAGGCGACCACGCAGTATGGGCGCCTGGCCGGCGCCGACGCGATCCTGATCTGCGTGCCCACGCCGCTGACCCTCAACCGCGAACCCGAGCTGACGCCGCTGCTCGAGGCCGGCCGCGGCCTCGCCGACGTGATCGGCCCGGGCCAGCTGATCGTGCTCGAGTCGACCACCTATCCCGGCACGACCCGCGAGCGCCTCCTGCCGCTGCTCGAGGAGTCGGGCATGGCCGCCGGGCGCGACTTCCATCTGGCCTTCTCGCCCGAGCGGGTCGATCCCGGCCGCACCGACTTCACGCTGCGCACGACGCCGAAGGTGGTCGGCGGCCTCACCGAGGCGTGCGCCGATCGCGCCGAGGAGCTCTACGGCCTCGTGTGCGACACCATCATCCGCGTCTCGACACCCGAGGCGGCCGAGCTCACCAAGCTGCTCGAGAACATCTTCCGCTCGGTCAACATCGCGCTGGTCAACGAGCTCGCCCTGCTCACCGACCGGATGGGGATCGACATCTGGGAGGTGATCGACGCCGCCTCGAGCAAGCCGTACGGCTTCATGCGCTTCGAGCCCGGCCCGGGGATGGGCGGCCACTGCCTCCCGGTCGACCCCTTCTATCTGTCCTGGCGGGCGCGGGAGTTCGACATGTCGACCGAGTTCATCGAGCTGGCCGGAAAGATCAACCAGCAGATGCCCTACCACTGCGTGAGCAAGGTCGAGCGGGCGCTCAACGACCGCGGGCTCGCCGTGCGCGGCTCGCGGATCGTCCTGCTCGGGGTGAGCTACAAGCCCGGCGTGGCCGATGTGCGCGAGTCGCCGGCGCTGAAGATCATCGCCCTGCTCCTCGGCCTGGGGGCCGACGTCGTGTACCACGACCCCTACGTGACGGCGCTCCCCGACTACGGGCTGAGCTCGGTCGCGCTCGACGCGGCGCTCGACGGCGCCGACCTCGTGATGATCGTCACCGCCCACAAGGGCTTGGACTACGACGGCCTGGCCGAGCGCGTTCCCTGCGTGGTCGACCTCCGCGGGGCCACCCGGTCCCGCGGGCTGGCCAACGTCCTGCGCCTGTGAGCGCAGGCGTCTCCGTCGCCGTGGCGGGACTCGGCTACTGGGGCCCCAACCTGGCCCGGAACTTCGACGCGATCGCCGGCTGCGAGCTGCGCTGGTGCTGCGACGCCGACCCGCTGGTCCGCGCCCGCCTCGAGCCGACCTTCCGCGCCGCGCGGTTCAGCGAGTCGCTCGAGGAGGTTTTGGCCGACTCGTCGCTCGACGCCGTCGTCCTCGCCACGCCGGTGCCCAGCCACGCCGAGCTCGCGATCAGGGTCCTCGCCGCCGGCAAGCACTGCTTTGTCGAGAAGCCGCTCGCCCAATCGGTCGCCGACGCCCGGCGCGTCGTCGCGGCGGCGGCGCAGGCGCAGCGGATCGTGATGGTCGGTCACCTGCTCGAGTACCACCCCGGCGTGCGCATGCTCAAGCGGCTGGCCGAGGACGGCGAGCTCGGCCAGATCCACTACATCTATTCCAACCGCCTGAACCTCGGCCAGCTCCGCGCCGACGAGAACGCGCTGTGGAGCCTCGGCGCCCACGACGTCTCGGTCCTCCTGCATCTCGCCGGCGAGGAGCCCTACGAGGTGGACGCCCGCGGGGAGTCCTACATGCGCGACGGCGTCGAGGACGTCGTCTTCGCCTTCATGCGCTTCCCGTCGGGGCTGTCGGCCCACATGCACCTGAGCTGGCTCGACCCCCACAAGGAGCGCCGCTTCACGGTCGTCGGCTCGCGCCGGATGGCGACCTTCGACGACATGGCCTTGGAGCGCAAGCTGACGATCTACGACAAGGGGTTCGACGAGAAGGCCGAGAGCTACGGCGAGTACATCACCCGCTCGGGCGACGTCACCAGCCCGCGGATCGCCAACACCGAGCCGCTGCGCCTCGAGTGCGAGCACTTCGTCGAGTGCGTCCGCGAGGGGCGCTCGCCGGTGTCGGGCGGCGAGTCGGGCCTGCGGGTGGTGCGCGTCCTCGAAGGGCTCCAGTCGGCGCTCGAGGCGTCGCGGCGATGATCCTCCGCCGCGACGACCGCGCCCCCGGCCTCCACCTCGGCGAGGGGGTGGAGATCGGCGCGGACGTCAGCTTCGGCGCCCACGTGACCGTCCACGCGGGAACGGTGATCGGCGACGGCTGCACGATCGAGGACGGCGTCGTCCTCGGCAAGCGCCCGCGGCTGGCCCGCCACTCGAGCGCCGCCGGGACGCCGGTCGCGGGCCTGCGCCTCGGGCGCCACGTCACCGTCTGCGCCGGGGCGATCGTCTTCGCCGGCGCCCGCATCGCCGACGAGACGATCCTCGGCGACCAGTCCTACGTGCGCGAGCGCACCACCGTCGGCGAGGGGAGCGTCGTCGGCCGGGGCAGCGTGCTCGACAACGATGTCGTGGTCGGCGCCCGGGTGCGCATCCAGACCGGCGTCTACATCACCGCCGGGTCGCTGGTCGAGGACGACGTGTTCGTCGGCCCCGGGGCGTGCACGACCAACGACGACACGATGTCGCGCCACGACGACGCCTACGTCCTGCGCGGGGCGACGCTCCGGCGGGCCTGCCGGATCGGCGGGGCCGCAGTGCTGACGCCGGGCGTCGAGGTCGGCGCCGAGGCGTTCGTCGCCGCCGGCGCCGTGGTCACGCGCGACGTGCCCCCGCGGGCGGTCGTCGTCGGCGTCCCGGCCCGCGTCGTCGGTGAGGTGCCCGACACGGACCTCCTTGAGGAATGGCGATGACCCCGCGGCTGCCGCCCAAGCAGCTCATGCGGCGGGTTGGCTGGGTGGTCGGCGACGAGCGGCCGGGGGACGTGTTCGAGGAGCGGGGCCGCGAGCAGTGGCGGCTGATCAAGTCGCTGCTCGGCGAGGACGACGACCTCGACGGGCGGCGGGCGCTCGACTTCGGCTGCGGCGTGGGGCGGATCCTGCGCCCGGCGGCCGCCGCCGATCCGGGATGCGAGTTCTGGGGCTGCGACATCGACCAGCCGAGCATCGAGTGGCTGAGAGCGCGCAACCCGCGGCTCGAGCTGCGCCGCAACGGCGCGTGGCCGCCGCTCGATCTTCCGGGCGAGCACTTCGACCTGATCTGGGCCTTCTCGGTGTTCACCCACCTCACCGATGCCTGGAGCGCGTGGCTTCTGGAGCTCCACCGCCTGCTGAAGCCCGGCGGCAGGCTGATCGCCACGGTTTTCGGCCCCGGTCATGCGAACTTCGTCGACGAGCCGGTCGACGAGGCGATCATCGGCATGAACGTGCTCTACCCCTACGCGAGCTGGGACACCGGCGGTCCGCTGGTGCTCCACTCGCGCTGGTGGCTCGAGGCGCATTGGGGACGGGCCTTCGAGATCACCGACTTCCGCGTCGGCCGCCAGGACGGCGCCCCGCCGCTCTACGGGCAGAGCGCGGTGGTGATGCGAAAGCGCGCCGCGGCGCCGGCGCCGGCGCCGACGCCCGCCGAGCTCGAGCGGCCCGAGCCCGGGGAGCCGCGGGAGTGGGCGGCGGTGCGCCAGGATGCGAGCGCCCAACGCCGCGAGCTGATCCGGCTGCGCGGCGAGCTCGACACGGTCTACAACGGCCGCAGCTGGCGACTCACCGCCCCCCTGCGGGCGCTCGCGCGGCTCCGCTCGAGCTGAGCGTCAACGTACGTCGACCATTCGTCGAGCCCAGGGGCGACTCTGCGGGCAAAGTGGGTAGCCAACCCTCCAGACCGAGGAATCCACACAAGGAGGTAAGCATGTCCGTCGTCGCCATCATCGTCATCGCGGCCGTCGTCGTCGTCGCGCTCGCGCTCGCCGCCGCGCTCCCGCGGCTGCGCGGGCGCACGCGGCTGGCCCGGGGCGGCCGCCGGCCGTCCCCGCTGAGCGAGCCGGCCACCACCGAGTACGACCGCGAGACCGAGGTGCTCGAGCCGCGCCGCGCCGCGGCCCCGCGCAGCGAGCTGATCGTCGAGGGCGAGGCGCTGCGCGAGCGCGTCGAGGCCGAGCTTCAGGCGCGCCGCATGCCGGGCTACGGGCGCAACGTGCTCGGCGAGCGCGACGAGCTTGCGCGGCAGATCGCCCAGGAGCAGGCTGCGGGGGGCGTTCCCGCCGCCGAGGGCATGCCGGGCCCCGACCCCATGCTCGACGGCGGCCGCCGGTCGCCGGCCTACGCCGCGGGCGACCCGCTGGCCTCCCGCGACGAGCTGGCCTGGCAGATCCAGCAGCAGCACGGCCGTGTCCCTGTGGCTGGCGAGGCGGCGGTCCACGGGCCGCCGGTCGTCGACCCGCGCCTGCGCCCGGCGGCGTCGGTGAGCGACCCGCTCGAGCTCCAGCTCCAGGAGGCGGCGGCGCGCAACCACCGGGCCGTCGCCCCCCGCGCCGCGGGCCACGGCGGGCGCCGCATGCGGTTCGCCCGCCCGCGGAGCGTCGACCCGGAGGCCGGCGCCGAGCTCGTCGACCCGCGGCTCGCCCCCTGACGCGGCCGCGCTACCGGCGGGCGGCGCGCACGACCTCCTCGGCGGCAGCGCGGCCGAGCACCGGGCTCATCGGGATCGCGAGGTGGGTGCGCGCCGCCTCGTCGGTCCCGGGGAGCTCGACCGGGTCGCGCATTGCCGGTTGCCGGTGGATCGGCGTGCGGTAGTAGGGGCGGCAGCCGATCCCGGCTTCGGTGAGGGCGGCGGCGAGGGCGTCGACCCGCGGGCTGCGCACGACGTAGAGGTGCCAGGCCGGGCGGCTGCCGGCGACCGGGCGGGGTAGCGCGACGAGCTCGCCGAGGCCGGCGGCCGCATAGTGCTCGGCGCCCGCCCGGCGCCCGTCGGCCCAGGCGTCGACGTGGGGCAGTTGGACGCGGAGGATCGCCGCCTGGAGCTCGTCGAGGCGGGAGTTGTAGCCGACCTGCTCGTAGAGGACCTTGTCGCGCGAGCCGTGGAAGCGGAGCATCCGCACGCGCTCGGCGATTGCGGCGTCGGAGGTGACGATCGCCCCGCCGTCGCCGAAGCAGCCGAGGTTCTTGGACGGGAAGAAGGAGAACGTCGCCGCCTGCCCGAGCGACCCCGGACGCCCGCCGGCGGCCGCCGACCCGACGGACCCGACGGCCTGGGCGGCGTCCTCGAGGACGGGGACGCCGAGGGCGGCGATCTCGGCCACGGGCGCGAGGTTGCCGAACAGGTGCACGCAGACCACGGCCGTGGTCTGCGGCGTCAGCGCGGCGCGCACGGTCTCGGGGGTGACGCAGAACGTCTCGGGGTCGATGTCGCAGAAGACGACGCGGGCGCCGGTCGGCGGGACCGCCTCGGCGGTGGCGTAGAAGCTGAAGGAGGGGACGACGACGTCGTCTCCGGGCCCGACGCCCATCGCGCGCAGGGCGATCGTGATCGCCTCCGTGCCGTTGGCCACCCCGATCGCGTGGCCGGCTCCGCAGAAGGCGGCGAACTCGCGCTCGAAGGCCGCGACCTCGGGTCCGAGGATGTAGCGGCCGCCGTCGAGGACGCGGGTCACGGCGGCGGCGATCTGCGCGCGCAGCGGCGCGAGCGGCGTCGCGGTGTCGAACAGCGGCACGGCCATGGCCCTATCCTCCCAGGCCGTGAAGGCGGTGATACTCGCCGGGGGCCTGGGCTCGCGCCTCGCGGAGGAGACCGCGCTGCGGCCGAAGCCGATGGTCGAGATCGGCGGCAAGCCGATCCTCTGGCACGTGATGAAGATCTACGCCGCCCACGGGATCGGCGACTTCGTCATCTGCCTCGGCTACAAGGGCTACCTGATCAAGGAGTACTTCGCCAACTACGGCCTCCACAGCTCAGATGTCTCCTTCGACCTCGCGCGCGGGACGATGGAGGTGCACCGCTCGGGCACCGAGGCGTGGCGGGTCACGCTGGTCGACACCGGCGAGGAGACCCAGACGGCGAGCCGGCTGCGCCGGGTGATGCCCTACCTCGAGGGCGAGCGCGACTTCTGCTTCACCTACGGCGACGGGCTGGCCGACGTCGACATCACCGCCCTGATCGACTTCCACCGCGCCCAGGGGACGGTGGCCACGGTGACCGCGGTCCAGCCGCCCGGCCGCTTCGGCGCCCTCGACCTCGAGGGGGATCGCGTGCAGGCGTTCCGCGAGAAGCCCCGCGGCGACGGGGCGTGGACCAATGGCGGCTTCTTCGTCCTCGACGCGGCCGTCGCCGGCTACCTGGGGGACGGCCCGGGGGTGGTCTGGGAGCAGGAGCCGGTCCGCGACCTGGCGCACGACGGGGAGCTCGCCTGCTTTCGTCACCACGGCTTCTGGCAGCCGATGGACACGGTCCGCGACCGCAACGCGCTGGAGCGCCTCTGGGAGTCGGGCGACCCGCCGTGGCGGAGCTGGTCGTGATCTCCGCGGGGGTCGAGCCTGACTTCTGGGCCGGCCGGCGCGTGCTGGTCACCGGTCACACCGGCTTCAAGGGCGCCTGGCTCTCGCTCTGGCTCCAGCGGCTCGGCGCCGAGCTGACGGGCTTCGCCAGCGGCGTGCCGACCGCGCCGGCGCTCTACACGCTGGCCGGCGTCGGGGACGGCATGCGGAGCATCGAGGGCGACGTGCGCGACTACGCGGCGCTCGCCGCGGCGCTCGCCGCCGCCCGCCCGGAGGTCGTCATCCACATGGCGGCGCAGCCGATGGTCCGCCGGTCCTTCGCAGAGCCCCGGCTGACCTACGAGACGAACGTGATGGGCACGGTCAACCTGCTCGACGCGGTCCGCGCCGCCGGCGACGTGGGCGTCGTCGTCAACGTGACGACCGACAAGTGCTACGAGAACCGCGAGTGGGAGTGGGGCTACCGAGAGGACGAGCCGATGGGCGGCCACGACCCCTACTCGAACTCGAAGGGCTGCTCCGAGCTCGTCACCAGCGCCTTCCGCCGCTCCTTCTTCAGCGGCCCGGGCGCGACGCGGCTGGCCTCGGCGCGGGCCGGGAACGTGATCGGCGGCGGCGACTGGGGCGAGGACCGGCTGGTGCCTGACATCATGCGGGCGGCGGCGGCCGGCGAGGAGGTTCGCGTGCGCAACCCCAACTCGATCCGCCCGTGGCAGCACGTGCTCAACCCGCTGAGCGGCTATCTCCTGCTCGCCCAGGCGCTGTGGTCCTCGGCCGAGCACGCCCTCCCGTGGAACTTCGGCCCGCCCGAGGACGACGCCCGTCCGGTGAGCTGGATCGTCGAGCGGCTCGCCGCCGCCTGGGCCGGCGAGCTCCGCTGGCGTGAGGACGCCGGGCCCCACCCGCACGAGGCGCGCTACCTGCGGCTCGACTCCGCGCGGGCCCGCACGCGCCTCGGCTGGCGGGCGCCGGTGGGTCTCGAGGCGGCGCTCGAGAGCATCGCCGAATGGCACGGCGAGCTCCGCGCCGGGGCGGACATGCGAGCGGTCACGGCGGGTCAGATCGATCGGCTGGGGGCGCCGGCCGTCCGCTAGGCTGCGCAACCGATGTCGACGAGCCCCTGCCGCTTCTGCGCGGCGCCGCTGGAACACCTGTTCGTCGACCTCGGCATGTCGCCGCTGGCCAACAGCTATCTGGCGCCCGACCAGGTCAACGCGATGGAGCCGTTCTACCCGCTGCGGGCCTACGTCTGCCGGCGGTGCCTGCTGGTCCAGCTCGAGGAGTTCGAGACGCCGGTGCGGATCTTCTCCGACTACGCCTACTTCTCCTCATACTCGAGCAGCTGGCTCGAGCACTCGCGAGACTACGTCGAGCAGATGATCGAGCGCTTCGGCCTCGGCGCCTCGAGCCACGTCGTCGAGCTCGCCTCCAACGACGGCTACCTGCTCCAGTACTTCCACGAGCGCCGCGTCCCGGTGCTCGGGATCGAGCCGGCGGCCAACGTGGCCAAGCTCGCCCTGCAGAAGGGCATCCCGACCCTGGTCGAGTTCTTCGGCGTCGAGACCGCCCGGTCGCTGATGCCCGACTCGGCCGCCGACCTCCTGCTCGGCAACAACGTGCTCGCCCACGTACCCGACCTCAACGACTTCGTCGCCGGGATGAAGGTGTTGCTGAAGCCGGGCGGGGTCATCACGATGGAGTTCCCCCACCTGCTGGCGCTGGTCCAGGAGAACCAGTGGGACACGATCTACCACGAGCACTTCTCCTACTTCAGCTTCCGGACCGTCCGCGCCGTGTTCGCCGCCCACGGGCTGCGGCTGTTCGACGTCGAGCAGCTCCCGACGCACGGCGGCTCGCTGCGGATCTACGGCTGCCACGATGTCGATGCCGGAAAGCCCGACGGTCCGCGTACCGCGGAGCTGGTCGAGCGCGAGCGGGCGGCGGGCTTCGAGGAGCTTGCCACGTACACCTCCTACGCGGAGCGCGTTCGCGCCGACAAGCTCCAGATCCTCTCCTTTCTGATCGACTGCAAGCGCCAGGGGCTGAGGGTCGTCGGCTACGGCGCCCCGGCCAAGGGCAACACGCTGCTCAACTACTGCGGCGTCGGCCCGGAGTTCATCGACTACACCTGCGATCTGAACCCGCACAAGCAGGGCCACTTCCTGCCCGGGAGCCACATCCCGATCCGCGCTCCCGAGACGATCGCCGAGGACCGGCCGGACGTGATCCTGATCCTCCCGTGGAACCTCAAGGATGAGATCGTCGAGCAGCTCGGCTATGTCCGCGCGTGGGGCGGTCGCTTCGCCGCGCGGGCCCCGGAGCTCAGCCTCCTGGCATGAGGTTCGAGGAGACGCCGCTCCCGGGGGCCTGGGTGATCGACGTCGACGCCCTCAGCGACGAGCGCGGCTGGTTCGCCCGGACCTTCGACCAGGCCGAGTTCGCGGCGCGCGGCCTGTGCGCGGAGGTCGTCCAGGCCAACGCGTCGTTCAACGCCCGGCGCGACACGCTGCGCGGCCTCCACTACCAGGCCGAGCCTCACGGGGAATCGAAGCTCGTGCGCTGCGTGCGCGGCGCGGTGTTCGACGTCGCCGTGGATCTGCGGCCCGAGTCGCCGACCCACTGCGGCTGGCACGCGGTCGAGCTGAGCGCGGACAACCGCCGCATGTTCTACATCCCGGCCGGTCTTGCCCACGGGTTCCAGACGCTCACCGACGACTGCGAGCTGCACTACCTGATGGGCCGCCGATATGTCCCGGAGGCGGCGCGCGGCGTGCGGTGGGACGACCGGGCGTTCGCCGTGGCCTGGCCCGAGTCGGCCGGTGAGCGAACGATGTCCGAGCGCGACCGCGGCTACCCGGACTACGCTTCGTGACGGCGTGCCCGCTCTGCGGCGGAGCGACGCGGCCCGCCTTCACGGTGACCGACCGCAACCGCGCGATCACCGCGCGCCGGTTCGCCTACCGCGAGTGCCAGGCGTGCACGAGCTACTGCCTGGCCGACGTGCCCGCCGATCTCGGTCGCTACTACCCGGAGCAGTACTACGAGCTACCGGCGGCCGAGGAGCTCGACGCCCTGGCCGCGGGGGAGTGGCCCAAGCTCGAGCTGCTCGCCGCCGCCGGGTCGGAGGGGCGCCTGGTCGAGATCGGCCCGGGGTTCGGGGTCTTCGCCCGCGCGGCCAGCCGCGCCGGCTACGCGGTCACCGGGATCGAGATGGACCGCCGCTGCTGCGATTACCTCGAGGCCGTCGTCGGCGTGCAGGCGATCAACAGCGACGAGCCGGACCGGGCCCTCGCCGGGCTGCCGCCGAGCCGGGCGATCGCGCTCTGGCACGTCATGGAGCATCTGCCCCGGCCGTGGAAGGTGCTCGCGGCGGCGGCGGCCAACCTCGAGCCGGGCGGCGTGCTGGCGATCGCCATGCCCAACCCGCAGGCGCTCCAGTTCCGCCTCCTGCGCGGGCGCTGGGCGCACGTCGACGCCCCCCGCCACCTGTATCTGATCCCGGCCGCGGAGCTCGTGCGCCGCGCCGCGGCGCACGGCCTCGACCGCCTCGAGCTCACCACCGCCGACCTCGCCGGACGCCACTGGAACCGCTTCGGCTGGGAGTACGCCCTGCGCCGCTTCCCGGCCCGGCGCCCGTCCACGCGGCGGCTGGTGATCGCCTCCCAGGTCATCGAGCGCGCCCTGCGCCCGCTCGAGCGCCGAGGGTTGGCCGGAGCGGCCTACTCGGCCGTGTTCGTGAAGCGGCGCGGGTGACCGGCCCGGCGAGCACCGGCGCCGGCGATCACCTCGACACCGCCGAGGCGGGCGGGCGCGCGCTGCGCGGGGGGGTCCTGCGGAGCGCCGGCTACGCCGGCGGGATCCTCGTCTCGCTGGCCTCGGCGCCGATCCTCATCCGCCACCTCGGCCCCGTCGGCTTCGGCGAGTACGTCACGGCGATCTCGATCGTCACCCTCGTCCTCGGCCTGACCGAGGGAGGGCTCAACGCGATCGCCCTGCGCGAGTACGCGACGCTCGCCGGCGGCCGCCGCGACGAGCTCATGCGCACCGCGCTCGGGGTGCGCCTCGCCCTCTCGACGGTCGGCGTCGCCACGGCGATCGGCTTCACAGCCGTCGCCGGCTACGGCGGGACGCTGGTGCTCGGCGTCACCCTGGCCGGGGTCGGCGTGATCCTCCAGCTCATGCAGAGCATCCTCTCGGTCCCGCTCCAGAGCGAGCTGGCACTCGGGCGGGCGTCGGCGGTCGACTTCGTGCGCCAGGCGCTGAGCGCCGCCCTGATCGTCGTCCTGGTCATCGCCGGGGCGGGCCTCGTCGGCCTGCTCGCCGTGGCCATCCCGGCGGCCGGCGTGTCGCTGGTGCTGACCGCCGTGCTCGTGCGCCGCCTGACCCCGCTGCGGCCGACCTTCAACCCGCGCGAATGGTGGCCGCTCCTGCGCGACAGCATTCCCTACGCGGCGGCCATCGCCGTCAACGTCGTCTACTTCCGGATCGCGGTGATACTCACCTCACTGCTGGCCACCAAGCTCCAGACCGGCTACTTCGCCGTCTCGTTCCGCGTCATCGAGGTGCTGGTTGGGGTGCCGGGCCTGGCCATCGGCGCGATCTTCCCGATCCTTGCCCGGGCCGAGCGCAGCGACCAGGAGCGCTTCCTGGCGGCCAGCGCGCGGCTGTTCGAGCTCGGGGTGCTCGCGGGGACATGGATGGTGGTGATGATCGAGGTCGGCGCGCCGTTCGCCATCGGGGTGCTGACCGGCCACGACACCGGGCCGGCGGTCACGGTGCTGCGGATCCAGGCGGTGGCCATCGTCGCGACCTTCGCCAGCGTCGCCTGTGCCTACCCGCTGCTCAGCCTGCGCCGCTACCGCGACCTGCTGGTCGGCAACTTCGTCGCCCTGGGCACGAGCGCCGCGCTCGTCGTCGCCCTGGTCGGCCCGCTCGGCGCCCGGGGCGCGGCGATCGCCGCCACCGCCGGCGAGGTCGGGCTCGCCGTCGCCGTCGCGGTACTGCTCGTGCGCAGCAGCCCCGAGATCCGCCTCCCCCTGAGCGCCGTCGCCGTCGCCGCGGCGGCGGGGGCGGTCGCGGTGGCGGTGGGGTTGGCGGTGCCGGTAAACCCGGTGGCCCAGACCCTACTGGCGGGGGTCGTCTTCATCCTCGGGCTCCGGGCGCTCGGTCGACTCCCGCCCGAGGTGGGCGAGCTCGTGCGCCGGGGCGGATCGGTGGCCGGATGAAGCGCGTGCTCCTGACCGGGGCGAGCGGCTTCATCGGTCGCCAGGCGATCGGCCCGCTGCGCGAGCGCGGCTACGAGGTCCACGCCGTCCGCGCCCGCCCGCCCGGGGACGCCCCCGAGGGCGTCGTGTGGCACCGGGCCGACCTGCTCGACCCGGGGGCCGCCGCCGCCGTCGTCGCCGCCGCCGAGCCGACCCACCTCCTCCACCTGGCCTGGTACGCCGAGCCGGGCAAGTTCTGGACCTCGCCGGAGAACGAGCGCTGGCGGAGGGCCAGCGTCGCGCTGCTGCGCGCCTTCTCGCAAGCCGGGGGGCGGCGGGCGGTCGCCGCCGGCAGCTGCGCCGAGTACGACTGGTCGGTGGCCGGTCTCTGCCGCGAAGATGCCACCGCGCTGCGCCCGGCCACGCCCTACGGCGAGGCCAAGGCGGCTCTCCACGCCGAGGCCGCGGCGATGTACGCCGGCGCCGGTATGCCGACCCTGGCCTGGGGGCGGATCTTCTTCCTCTACGGACCGCACGAGCATCCGGCGCGGCTGGTCTCCTCGGTGGCCCGGTCGCTGCTCGAGGGGCGTCCGGCTCTGTGCGGGCACGGACGCCAGGTGCGCGACTTCCTCCACAGCGCCGACGTCGCGGCCGCCTTCGCCGCGCTCCTCGACAGCGGCGTCGAGGGCGCGGTCAACGTCGCCTCGGGTGAGCCGGTGACGATCGCCGAGGTCGTCGGCCTGATCGGCGAGGCCAGCGGGCGTCCGGAGCTCGTCGTGCTCGGCGCGCTCGCGGCCCGAGCCGACGAGCCGCCGGTGCTCGTGGCCGACGCGCGCCGGCTGCGCGAGGAGGTCGGCTTCGCGCCGGCGCTGACCCTCGCGAGGGGCATCGCCGCCACCCTCGACTGGTGGCGTCGGGAGCTCGGCGCCCGCTAGCGTGCCCGGCATGCCGCCCCGCTACTCGGTCCTCCTGCCGACCCGCAACGGCGCGTCGCTGCTCGAGAGCTGCCTGCGCTCGATCCTCGATCAGGGATACGAGGACATGGAGCTGGTCGTCTCCAACAACGCCAGCCAGGACGGGACACGCGAGATCCTCGAGCGCTTCGCGGCCGACCCGCGCCTGCGCGTCGTCGAGCTCGGCGAGCCGGTCGGGGTGACCGAGAACTGGAATGTCGCGCTCGTGCACAGCCGGGGCGAGCGAATCCTCCTCGTGGGCGACGACGACCTCCTGCTCCCTGGGTACTTCGCGCGCGTCGACGAGCTCCTGGCCCGCCACCGCGACCCGGACGTCCTCAGCTACAACGCCTATGCGTTCGCCTACCCGGGGTTCTCGGGGTCGGCCGAGAGCCACTACGCCGACCCGTTCTTCGAGACCGACCCGCGGGTCCCGCGCGACGGGGAGATCCCGTCGGCCCTCCGGCGGGAGATCGTCGCCGAGATGTTCCGCTTCGTGTTCCCCCTGGCGCTCAACATGCAGACGGTCGTGGTCGCCCGGCGCGCGCTCGAGTGCCTCCCGGCCGGCCTCTTCCGCGAGCCCTTCCCCGACTTCTACGCGATCAACGGTCTGCTGCTGCGCTGCGCTCGCTGGGTCAACACGGAGGAACGGCTCGTCGTCGTCGGAGTGTCGCCGAAGTCCTTCGGGCGGACGCTCCACAGCTCGGTCGAGCAGGCCCGTGGAGTCAGCTACCTCGGGATCCAGACCGACTTCGACGGGTGGCTTCCGGGCAGCGAGTTCCTCAACGGCACACACCGCTGCCTGCTCGCGCTCCAGGCCGACTTCCCGGCCGAGCTCGCGGGGCTCGAGATCGACCGGGCCGAGTACGTCATCCAGCAGGCTTACGCCTGGTACATCCAGCTGCGCCTCGGGTCGCTGCGCCCGCGCCAGGTGGCGGCCATGCTGCGCCTGCTGAAGCCCGGCGACTGGCCGCCGCTGGCCCGGATGCTCGCCGCCCGCCTGCGTCCGGAGAAGCTCTGGCGGCGCCTGCGGATCGACCGCGCGGATCCGGCGCCGCAACTGTGGCCGGGCATGCGGCCGCTGCCCCAGGTCAGCGACATCGCCGAGTTCGCGGCCTGGGTCGGCGCCCGCGAGCCGTGAGCCGCCGCGTAACGGCGGTGGTGCTCAACTACGATGGGCGCCGCCTGCTCGAGGTCGTGCTGCCCTCGCTCGCCGCGCAGCGCTACCGCGACTTTCGCATCGTCGTCGTCGACAACGGCTCGCGCGACGACAGCCGGGAGTGGCTGGCCGCCCACTGGCCGGCGGTCGAGGTCGTGGCGTTGGCGGAGAACGTCGGCGTGACCGCGGCGCTCAACGTCTGTGTGGAGACCGCCGGCGACGAGCTGGTGGCGCTGCTCAACAACGACATCGAGCTCGACCCGGGCTGGCTGGGCGAGCTCGTGGCCGCGCTCGACGCGGACCCCCAGGCCGCCGTGGCCGCGGCCAAGCTGGTCGACTTCCACGATCGCCGCCGGCTCGACGGCGCCGGCGACGTCCTCCACTGGGGGGGCTACGCGGCGCGACGCGGGCAGGGCGAGCTCGACCGCGGCCAGTACGACGAGCCGCGGGCGATATTCGGCGCCTGCGGCGGCGCCGCGCTCTACCGGCGGGCGGCCTTCCGCGAGGTGGGCCGCTTCGACGAGCAATTCCAGGCGATCCTCGAGGACGTCGACTGGGCCTTCCGCGCCCAGCTGGCCGGGCACGGCTGTCGCTACGTGCCGAGCGCGATCGCCTACCACATGGGCAGCGCGACGATCGGCTCCCGGCTGGAGGGCCGGACGCTCTACCTCAACTGGCGAAATGCCCTGTGGGTGATAGCCAAGGACTATCCGGCCCTGGCGCTCGCGCGCCACGCGCCGGAGCTCGTCGGCCTCCAGGTGAAGAACCTGGCCAAGGCGGTGCGTGACCGCCAGCTCGGGATCTGGGCGGCCGCCTGGCGCGACGCGCTGCGCGGGCTGCCGGCGATCCTCGGCAAGCGCCGAGTGGTCCAGCGCTCGCGGCGGCGCCCGCTGAGCGAGCTCGAGCGCATCGTCGCCGAGCGCTGACCCCTGGACCATTAGAGCCGCGGCATCCCCCGCAACACCGCCCGCGCCGCCCGGTAGCCGGCGTGGCGGACCCGCTCGGTCGGGCGCAGCGACCGGCGGGGACCGAGCCGCCGGGGCGCGCCGCCGGTGGTGACGAAGCCGGTGAGGGGCGCCGCCACCTGGTCCCAGGCATGGTCGGCGGCGGCGCGGGCGAGCGCCGGGCGGTGGGCCGCGCGGCCGCGGTCGAGCACCGCCTCGAGCGCCCGGGCGGCGCCGGCGGCGTCGCCGGGTGCCAGGGTGGCGCCGAGCCCGTCGTGCTCGATCCGCTCGGCGAACTCGTCGCCGCGCGTGCACACCACCGGCAGGCCGGCCCAGAAGCAGTCGAGTAGGCGGGTCCGCGAGGAGAAGCGGGTCTCGAGGTGATCGTGGTGGAGCGAGAGGGCGCAGTCGGCGGCCAGGAGCCAGGCGCCGCGCTCGGCGTAGGGCACCCAGGCGTCGTTGAAGAAGACCACGCGGTCGACGAGGCGCCCGGCGGCCTCCCGCGCGGCCCGCGACGCGCGCTGGGCTGGCCCGAACGCGGTGGCGCCCATGAAGACGAGTCGCACGCCCGGGCGCCGGGCGACGAGGTCGCCGACCGCAGCGATCGCCGTGGGCGCGTCGAACCAGGGCCAGATCCCGCCGTTCCAGAGCACGACCTCGTCGCCCGCGCCGATCGCCGGGAAGCGCGTCCGGATCGGATCGACGGCGGCCGGACGGGGCGCGTCGCGGGGGATGCCGAAGGGCACGACGTCGATCACCGAGCGCAGGCTCGGGTCGCGGTCGTAGAGCGCCGGGGTGATCGTCCGCCCGGCGAGGAGCGCGCCGAGCCAGAGGTCGCGCTGGCGCTCGGTGGCGCAGACGACGTGGCTGGCGATCCGCATCGCCTCGGCCGCCCGGTCGATCGAGTAGGCGCTCATCAGGCGGCGCAGCGGCGCCGGCCGGCCGGCGAAGTGCTCGATCGTCGGGAACGTCTCGGGGTCGTAGAGGTCGAAGATGAGCCGGGCGCGGCTGCGGCGCAGGAGGGCCATGTGCGCCGGCCACTGGGGCTGGGCGACAACGACGTCGACGCCGCGCAGGTGCGGCGCCAGCGTGGCCGGGTCGTGGGGCGCGAAGGTGACGTAGCGGATCCCGTCCTGCGGGGGATCGTCGACGACGGTGGCGGCGATGGTCACCGTGGCGCAGTGGGGGGCGAGCGCCCGGGCGAGCTCGACGGCGCGGATCCCGACGCTGGCCATCGTCGCGCCGACGGCGTCGGCGTAGAGCAGCAGCACGCGCGGCCCGGACGCTGGGGGCAGCCTCACGGCGGCTGACTCTACAGTCCGCCCTGTGCAGCGCGTCCTCCATCTCCTGCCCCACCCGGGGGGCGGCGCCGAGACCTACGTCGACCTCCTCGGCCGCCTCGAGGGCTATCGCCACGAGCGCGCCTACCTCAGCGGCACGCGCTCGCCGCTCCTGGCCGGGCCGGCGATCGCGTGGGGGCTGGCGCGGGTGGCGCGCGCCCCGGCGGACATCGTCCACGGGCACGGGGACGTGGCGAGCGTGCTCGGCCTGGCGGCGCTGCGCGGCCGGCCGCTCGTCGTCTCGAGCCACGGGCTGCACATGCTGCGCCGCGCGCGCGGACCGGCGGGGGCGGTGTTCGCGGCCGGCGTGGGGCGCGCGGTCGAGCGCTCGGCGCGGACCATCTGCGAGTCGCTGGCCGAGCGCGACGAGCTCGCCGCGGTCGGGCCGGCCGAGCGTCTGGTGGTGATCCCCAACGGGATCGCCCCGCGGCCGACCGGGGACGGCGAGCGCCTGCGGGCCGAGCTCGGGATCGGTCCGGCGGAGCTCCTCGGCGTCTTCGTCGGTCAGCTCGAGCCGCGCAAGGAGCCGCTCCTGGCCATCGCCGCCGCCGAACGGGCGCGGGCGGCGGGCGCCCCGTTCGTGCTCGCCCTCGCCGGCGACGGACCGCAGGACGCCGCCGTGCGCGAGCGGGCGGGGGCCGGCGTGCGCCCGCTCGGCTTTCGGTCGGACCTCGAGGACATCTTCGCCGCCGCCGACATCTACCTCGCGCCCTCGCGCCGCGAGGGCGTCTCCTACGCCCTGCTCGAGGCGATGGGGAGCGGGCTCGTACCCGTGGTGGCCGACGGCCCGGGGAGCCCCGAGGTGGTCGGGGACGCGGGGGTGATCGTCGCCGCCGGCGACGCCGAGGCGTTCGCCCGCGCCCTCGGGCGGCTGTGCGCGGACCCGCAGGCGTGCCGGGAGCGCGGCCGCGCGGCCCGCCGTCGCGTCGATGACCACTACTCGCTCGAGAGCTTCCTCGAAGCGACCGGCCGCGTCTACGCCGGCGCTCAGGGCGCCTGGCCCAGGCGCCGGCGGCGGGCGCGCTTGAGCGCCGGTGGGGTCAGGTAGGAGAGCGCCGGGAGCGCGAGGCCGGAGGCGCCGCGGAGCGTGCGCCGGCGGCGCAGGGCGCGCAGGCGAATCACGATCGCCTCGACGTTCTGGGCCCGCTCGGCGCGGGCGGCGACGTTCGTGGCGCTCATCACGCGGGTGGCCAGCGTCTCGTCGAGGGTGACCACGCGATGGCGCTCGGCCAGGCGCAGCCAGAGGTCGTACTCCATCGCGTAGCGGTAGCGCGGGTCGTAGCCGTCGAGCTCGAGCGCCGCCGCGCGCCGGAAGGCGGCCGCGGTGTTGGGGATCGGGTTGAAGCGCATCAGCACGGAGCGCACGTCGCCGGCCGCGAAGCTGGTGCGCGGCGCGAGCGGGCGGCCCGCCGCGTCGACCTCGGCCATCCGGCAGCCGACGACGGCGATCCGGGGATCGGCGTCGAGCGCCTCGAGCTCGCGCTCGAGGCGGCGCTCGTGGGAGTGGTCGTCGGCGTCCTGGATGGCGACGACCGGCGCCCGGGCGGCGCGCAGGCCGGCGTTGAGGCTGCGCGCGATGCCGAGGTTGCGCCCCATGGAGAGCACGGAGACGCGGTCGTCGGCGGCGGCGACGGCCGCCGCGACCTGGGCCGTGGCGTCGCGGGAGCCGTCGTCGATGATCAGGAGCTCGAGGTCGCCGACGGTCTGGGCGAGGATCGAGGCGGCGGCGCGCTCGAGTGTGGCGGCGTTGTCGTAGGCGCCGAGCAGGACGCTGACGCGGGGGGTCACGAGTAGGTCTCGAGGACGCGCTCGAGCGAGCTCGCGAGCGAGAGGCGGCGGGCGTTGGCTGCGTACCAGGCCGAGGTCGCCGCGCGCATCGCCGGGCCGGCCGCGGCGACGCGGAGGATCGCCGCGGCGAGGTCCTGGGGCTCGGCCGAGGCGGCGATCACCCCGTTGACGCCGTCCTCGATCAGCTCGGTGGCCGCGTTGTCGGGGCCGGCGACGACGACGCTCGGGGTTCCGGCGGCGCTCGCCTCGATGACGATCATGCCGTAGCCCTCGCGCCGCGAGGGGAGGACCATGCACAGCGCGCGGGCGAGCCCGCGGTCGAGCTCGTCCGAGTCGACGAAGCCGGCGACCTCGACAGCGCCGGACAGCCGGTGGGCGGTGACGACGTCCTCGAGCGCCGCCCGCTCGGGCCCGTCGCCGTAGATCACCGCGCGCAGCCCGGCGATCCGCTCGGCGGCGAGCGCGATCGCCGGGACGAGCGCGGCGGCGCGCTTCTCGGCGATCAGCCGCCCGGCGAAGACCACGACGGGCTCGGCGGGCCGGCCCGGGGCGGGGGCCAGGGGGCCGGAGTACTCGCCCTCGAGCACTTCGACCTCGCCGCGGAGCCCCTCGGCGCGCAGGCGGCGGGCGTGTAGGCGCGAGAAGCAGAAGGCGCGCTGGGGCAGGCGGGCGCAGAGCCGCTGAACGGCCCAGCCGATCGAGCCGAGCGGGCCGAGGTACTCGCGCCAGTAGGCGCGCGACCAGACCTCGTGCCAGTCGACGACGAGCCGGTAGCGGGCCAGGGGGGCGAGGACGCCGGCGGCGAGCAGCGAGAAGTAGGGGAACGAGGCGGTGTGCACGACGTCATAGCGGCGGCCGTGCCGGGCGAGGTGGCAGAGCACGCCGAGGCCGAAGCGCAGCGGCGGGACGATCCGCCGACGGCCGCCGGCGTAGAGCTCCATGCGCGGGCCGGCGACGACGACGCGCACGCCGGCGACGCCGGGATCGACGCCGGCGTCCCATTGGCGCAGCGTCAGGTAGGTGACCTCGTGCCCGCCGGCGGCGAGCCGCTCGGCGAGGTTCCGGTACCAGCGCTCGGCGCCGCCCACGGTGTGCGGATAGAGGCAGTCGTAGATCAGGCAGATGCGCATCGGTGGCGGAGCTTGCCAGACCCGGGTGCGCCGGCTTCGTCTAGGCTTGGCCGCCGCGCCGCGCATGGATCTCTTCGTCTGCTGGGTGCTGTACGTGGCCCTCTACCTCGTCGTGGCCTTCGGTCTCGGGCTGCTCGTCGAGCGCGCCGCGGGCGCCCGGCTTCCCGGGGTGCTGATCGCGCCGGTGGGGGTGGCCGGCGTGTTCGTGGCCTCGCAGGTGCTCTCCTACTTCTCCTTCTCAGCGGGCGCGGCCACGCCGGGCGTGGTCGTCTTGGGCGTGGCCGGCCTGGCGCTCGGCCGCCGCCGGGTGCGCGACCGCGGCGCCGTGGACGGCGCGGCGCTGGCCGCAGCAGTGGTCGTGTTCGCCGTCTTCGCCGCGCCGGTGGTGCTGAGCGGAGAGCCGACGTTCGCCGGCTACACGGTGCTCGGCGACACGTCGATCCACTTCATCGGCGCCGACTACATCCTCCATCACGGCCGCCACCTCGGCGGCCTGCGGCCGTCGTCTTACGAGTTCAGCCTGTTCTCCTACTACGGCAACGGCGGCTATCCGTCCGGGGGCCCGACGGCGGCGGGGGTGCTCGCGCCGGCTGTCGGCGAGGACATCGCGTGGATCTTCCAGCCGTTCCTCGCGCTGCTGGCGGCGATGACGTCGCTCTGCGTGTACGCGATCGTCGCCGACCGGGTGCGCCGGGCGTGGCTGCGCGTCTTCGTGGCCGCCGTGGCGCCGCAGTCGGCCCTGGTCCTGGCCTACGCGCTCCAGGGGAGCGTCAAGGAGGTCGGTACGGTGTGGGCGATCGCGCTGCTCGCCGCGCTGGTCGCCGTGTTCTCGGCGCAGCACGGCGGCGGGACGCGGCGCGTCGTGCCGCTCGCGGTGGCCGCGGCCGCCGGCCTCAGCCTGATCAGCCTGTCGCTCGCGCCGTGGCTCGGCCTGCTGTTGGCCGCCGCCCTGGTGGCGGCGCTGCGCGGGGGGGGCGGTCGCGCCATGTGGCGGAGCGCCGCGCTCCAGGCCGGGGGCTTCGCCGTGCTGGCCGCCGTGCTCGCCTTCCCGACCCTGGCCGTGCTCGGCACCTTCCTGCCCACGGTGACCGCGACGGTCACCGCCCCCAAGGAGTTCGGCAACCTGCTGGGGGCCCTCGATCCGATCCAGATGTTCGGTACCTACCTCTCGGGTGACTACCGGGTCAAGCCCGACACGTCGGCGTTGCTGACGGCGACCCACGTGCTGGTCGGCGTCTCGCTGGTCGCCGCGGCGCTCGGCCTGGCGTGGTCGATCCGGCGCCGGTCGTGGGCGTTCCTCTACGTCGTCGTCTCGGTGATCGGCTGGTACTACGTGACCGGCAACGGCTCGCCGTGGGCGCAGGCCAAGGCGCTGATGATCGTCTCGCCCGCCGTGATGGTGGCGATCGCCCTCGGACCGGTGGCGCTGTCAGAGGCGGGGCGGCGCGTCGAGGCGGGCCTCCTGGCCACGGTGGTGGCGGTGGGCGTGCTGGGGTCGAACGCGCTGGCCTACCACGACGTGAGCCTGGCGCCGTGGAGCCGGATGGTCGAGCTCGAGCGGGTCGGCCACCGCATCGCCGGCCAGGGCCCGACGCTGTACACCGAGTTCGAGGAGTTCGGCAAGCACTTCCTGGCCGCGGCCGACCCGGAGAGCCCGGGCGAGGGCTGGCAGCGCCGCGCGGCGCTGGCCGCCCAGACGACCGACGGCACGCCGATCCACCAGGGCGAGAGCTACGACCTCGACACCTTCACCCCGACCTACGTCGACTACTACCGCACCATCGTGCTCCGCCGGGGGCCGGCCTGGAGCCGGCCGCCGTCGATCTACCGGCGCGTCTGGTCGGGGCGCTACTACGAGATCTGGCAGCGCGCATCGGCGGCGCAGAGCCAGATCATCGCCCACCTGCCGCTCGGATCGCGCACCTCGGCGGCGGCCGTTCCCTCCTGCGCGAAGGTCGGCGGGCTGGCCGCCCGGGCGACCGCAGCCGGGGGGCGCCTGGCCTACGCGACGGCGCCCGTGCCGCTCGTCGTCCTGCCCCCGCGCACCAGCTATCCCCCGCGCTGGGCGATCGATCCGTCGGACCCGCTCAGCCTGATCCCGACCGGCCCGGGCAAGGTGCAGGACTCCGTCGCGGCTCGCGCGGGCGGCGTCTACGACATCTGGCTCGAGGGGTCGATCGCCCGCCCCTTCCGCGTGTACGTAGACGGCGCCTACCTGGGGACGGTCGGCAACGAGCTCGCCGGGAGGGGGCAGGCGACGCGCGCCGGGGCGGTCTCCTGGCGGCCGGGGCGCCACCTGATCACCGTCGTCGAGGGCGGCGGGAGCCTCGACCCGGGCAACGGCGAGAGCGGCCGGCGGCTCGGGCCGATCTCCGCGGTGCCGCGCGCCGGCCGCGGCCTCGCCTACCTGCCGCCGGCGGCCTGGCACCGCCTGTGCGGGCACCCGGCCGATTGGATCGAGGCGGTCCGTTAAGCTGCTCGGGCCGCAACTGCGCCACTTTCTCCCTCGGTGGGCGGTTTCAACGCTTGCACCCCGGCTTCAACGCCTGCACCCGGCCGTTCGCCCCCACTGTTGAGCACCCTCGAGCAGAAATCCGCCGCCGCCCTGGCCGACGAGCGCCAGCCGCTCGTCTCGGTGGTGATCCCCTGCCTCAACGAGGAGGAGAACATCGAGCAGTGCGTGGCGGCGGCCGTGGCGGCGATGGACGGCGCGGGGATCGACGGTGAGGTGGTGGTCGTCGACAACGCCTCCACCGACCATAGCGCGGACCTGGCGGCGCGGGCGGGCGCGCGCGTCATCAGCGAGCCGCGGCGCGGCTACGGCAGCGCCTACCTGGCGGGGTTCGCGGCCGCGCGGGGCGACTACATCGTGATGGCCGACGCCGACCTGACGTACGACTTCGCCGAGATCCCGCGCTTTGTGGCCCGCCTCGAGGAGGGCGCCCAGCTCGTCATGGGCGACCGGATGGACAACATCGAGCCGGGCGCGATGCCGTGGCTGCACCGCTACATCGGCAACCCGGTGCTCACGGGGATCCTCAACCTGTTCTTTCGCACCGGGGTGAAGGACGCGCACTGCGGGATGCGCGCGCTGCGCCGCGACGTCCTTCCGCTGCTCGACCTGCGCACGCTAGGCATGGAGTTCGCCTCGGAGATGGTGATCCGCGCGTCCAAGGAGGAGCTGCGGATCGCCGAGGTGGCGATCGTCTACCACCCGCGCGGCGGCGAGTCGAAGCTCTCGAGCTTCCGCGACGGCTGGCGCCACCTGCGCTTCCTGCTCGTCCACAGCCCGACCCACCTGTTCGTGATCCCGGGGGCGCTCCTGGCCGCGCTGGGGGCGATCGTCTCGCTGACCGTCCTCGGCCACCTCGACATCCTCGGCCGCCGGTGGGACCTCCACGCGGAGATCGCCGGGGCGCTCCTGACCATCATCGGCTCGCAGGTCCTGGCCCTCGGGCTCTGCGCCCACGCCTACGGGACGTACTTCATGGGCGAGAAGGACGCCTGGTTCGACCGGATGCGCGCGCGCTTTCGGCTCGAGCACGGCCTGCTGCTGGGCGCGGCGATCATGTTCGCCGGGCTCGTGGCGGCGTCGTTCATCGTCGCCCGGTGGATCGAGCGGGGGCTGGGGGCGATCTCCGAGGAGCGCCTGGCGATCGTCGCGGCGGAGCTCCTGATCGTCGGCATCCAGGTCTTCTTCTCCTCGTTCCTGCTCAGCATCCTCGGGCTGCGCCGGGTCGAGAACCACTGACGCCGATGGCGGTCAGCGTCGCGACGAAGCGAACGCCGGCGAGCGCGCCGAGCGCGGTGTCGATCGTCGGGTTGAGCAAGGGCTTCCGGCTGCCCCACCAGCAGTACTCGACGCTCAAGGAGCGGATGCTCCATCCGTTGCGCTCGAGCACCTACGACGAGCTGAAGGCGGTCCAGGACATCACCGTCGACATCGCCCAGGGCGAGTTCTTCGGCATCGTCGGGCGCAACGGGAGCGGCAAGAGCACGCTGCTGAAGTGCCTGGCCGGGATCTACCGGGCTGACCGGGGGTCGATTGCCATCAACGGGCGCCTGTCGCCGTTCATCGAGCTGGGCGTCGGCTTCAACGCCGACCTGACCGCGCGCGACAACGTGATCATCAACGCGATCATGCTCGGCCTCACGCGGCGGCAGGCGCGCGAGCGCTTCGACGACGTGCTCGCCTTCGCCGAGCTCGAGGAGTTCGTCGACCTCAAGCTCAAGAACTACTCCTCGGGCATGACCGTGCGCCTGGCCTTCGCGGTGGCGATCCAGGTCGACGCCGACATCCTGCTCATCGACGAGGTGCTGGCGGTGGGGGACGTCGCCTTCCAGCAGAAGTGCTACGAGCAGTTCCACCGCATGCAGCGCGAGGGCAAGACGATCGTCTTCGTCACCCACGACATGTCGGCGGTCGAGCGCTTCTGCGATCGGGTTGCGCTGCTCGAGCGCGGCACCATGGTCGAGCTCGGCGACCCGCGCGCGGTGACCCGCGCCTACAACGAGCTCAACTTCGGGCGCCTGGCCCACGAGCCGAGCGACGCGGCCTTCCGGACGGCGGGGACGTTCGTCTCCGAAGGCTGGTTCGAGGACGCGGCCGGCGAGCGCGTGGCCGCGCTCGGCCAGGGGGAGCCGCTGCGGGCGTGCTTCGAGGTCCACGTCCGCGAGGCGCTCGAGGATCCGGTGCTCGCGGTCACCCTGCGCAACGAGGCGGGGCAGACGATGGTCGTCGGGCGCAGCGACCGCCACGGTGCCGGGTCGGGGTCGTTCGCCGCGGGCGAGCGGGTGGTGGTCTCTTTCGAGTTCACCAACTGGCTGGCCCCGAGCCGCTACACGCTGAGCCCGTCGATCGCCCGGGAGGGCACGGGGGCCGACGTGGTCGCGGTGGCCGAGGACATCGCCTCGCTGGTCGTGCACGGGTTCGCCACCGGGGGCGTGCTCGACCCGCCGCAGACCTTCGAGGTCAGGCGGGGATGACGGTCGAGTCGCCGCCGTCGGCCGAGCGGCTCGACGGGCCGCGGCGCCGCCCGCGGCCGCCGCGGCCCCACGGCCCGTCGGCCTTCGGGTCTGACCTGCGCCGCTTCTGGGCGCTGACGCTGACCCTGGCGCGGACCGAGTTCAAGCTCCGCTTCTTCGGCTCGGCGCTCGGCTACGTCTGGTCGCTGATGCGCCCGCTGATGCTGTTCGGCGTCCTCTACTTCGTCTTCGTGGTGATCGCCAAGCTCGGGCAGTTCCACTACTACGGCGTCTACCTGCTCGCGTCGATCGTCCTCTTCACCTACTTCGCCGAGGTCACGGGCGCGTCGGTGACCTGCCTGGTGGCGCGCGAGGCGATGCTGCGCAAGGTGCGCTTCCCGCGCATGGTGATCCCGCTGGCGGTGTCGCTGACGGCGCTGTTCAACCTCGGGATGAACCTGATCGCCGTGCTCGCCTTCGCCCTCCTGTCGGGCGTGCGGCCGCGCTGGACGTGGCTGGAGATGCCGCTCCTCATCCTCTTCCTCGTCGTCTTCGCTACCGGCATCGGGATGCTCCTGTCGGCCTTATACGTCCGCTACCGCGACGTACAGCCGATCTGGGAGGTCTTCTCGCAGGCCCTCTTCTACGCGTCGCCGGTGCTCTATCCGATCGACAAGGCCCGGGGCCACGTGGTGCTGGGCTTCGACGCCGAGCACCTGCTGATGGGCAACCCGCTGGCCGTCGTGTTCACCCAGATGCGCTACGCGGTCCTCCCGCCCGACCCGAACGCCCCGGCCCAGTCGGCCGCCCAGGCGATCGGCGGTTGGCCGCACCTGCTCGTGCCCGTCGGCATCGTGGGCGGCGTCTTCGCCTTCGGTCTCTGGTTCTTCAACCGCGAGGCGCCGCGGATCGCCGAGAACCTCTGATGGAAGCCAGGCCACCGTCGACCCCGGGTGGTCGGTCGATCTCCGGTGTCGGGTCGGCGCCCGGTGGCGGGTCGGCGCCCGGTGGCGGGTCGGCGCCCGGTGGCGGGTCGGCCCCCGGTGGCGGGACCCCCGATGGCGGGACCGGTGGCGGGTCGGCACCCGGTGGCGGGTCGGCCCCCGGTGTCGGGTCGGCCCCCGGTGGCGGGACCCCCGATGGCGGGACCGGTGGCGGGTCGGCGCCCGGTGGCGGGTCGATCTCCGCTGGCGGGCCGATGTCCGCCGGTGGGGAGACCCCGCCGCCCGACGGTGCCGCGCACGCCGAGCTTGCCGACCTGCGCGCCCAGGTCCTGGCGCTGGAGGCCGAGCTCGCCGAGACCCACCGCCGGGCCAACGCGGCGATCGCCGCCGCCCAGGAGCGCGTCTATTGGCTCGACCGGTGGCACGTCGACCTCAACGAGCTGATGCGGCGCCGCTGGGCGGTCGGGGCGCGGGCGGTGCTCCGCTCGGTTCGGGGGCTGCTGCGGCGAGCGCAGCGCTTCACCCGCGCCATCCGATGAGACCGGTGTCGGCGTCGGTGGTCGTCCCGGTGCGCGACGGCGAGCGCTATCTCGAGGAGCTCCTGGCGGCGCTGGCCGACCAGGGCTCGGGGCTCGAGGTGCTGGTGATCGACTCGGGGTCGCGCGACCGCTCGCGCGAGATCGCGCGGTCGGCCGGCGTCGAGGTGCTCGAGATCGCGCCGGAGGAGTTCGGGCATGGTCGCACCCGCAACCTCGGGGCCGAGGCGACGAGCGGCGAGCTGATCTGCTTTCTCACCCAGGACGCCACCCCGCGGTCCGGCTGGCTGGCCGCCTACCGCGAGGCCTTCGCGCTGGCCGAGGGGGTCGGCGCGGCCTACGGTCCGCACCTGCCGCGACCGGACACGACGCCGATGATCGCGCGCGAGCTCGTCGAGTTCTTCGCCGCCTTCGGCGCCGAGCCGGTGGTCCAGGAGGCCGGCGGCCCGAGCTTCCTGTCGAACGTCAACGCCGCCTACGCCCGGGCGTGCTGGGCGGAGCTGCGCTTTCGCGATGTCGCCTACAGCGAGGACCAGGCGTTCGGCGCCGATCTCCTGGCGGCCGGCTGGAAGAAGGTCTACCACCCGGGGGCGGCCGTGCTGCACGCGCACGACTACGCGCCGACCGAGTTCATGCGCCGCTACTTCGACGAGTACCGCGGGCTGCGCGAGACGATCGGCCACGTCGAGCCGATCGGCCTGCGGTCGGGCGCCCGCGACGTGCGGCGCCTGGTCGGCGGGGACCTGCGCTGGATGAGCGAGCGCGGCTACGGCCGGGCGGCGCGGGCGCGGTGGGGGGGAAGGGCGGTCGTCCACCACGGCGGGCGCAAGGTGTTCTCGGCGCTCGGCTCGCGCGCGGGGACGCTGCCGCCGGCGCTCCAGAGGCGGCTCTCGCTCGAAGGCGGCATCGCCGGTCCGCCGCCGCTGGCGGCGGCGCCGCGGCCGCCCAACCTGTTGGTGGCCCCGCGCCGCGCCGGGCACGAGTACGACCCGATCTCGCGGCTGCTCCGGACGGGCGCAGCGCCCCTGCGGCCGCCGGTGGTGGGGATGTCGGCTCGAGACTGCCTGCACCTGGCCTTCGTGATCCCGCCGTTCGGGATCGGGTCGGGCGGCCACAACATCATCTTCCAGGTCGTCGACCAGCTCGAGCGCCGGGGCCACACATGCTCGATCTGGGTCTTCGATCCGTTCGAGGAACGGGCCGACGAGTGGCCGGCGGTGATGCGCCGGACGATCGTCGAGGAGTTCGCCCCGGTGGCGGCGCCGCTCCACAAGGGCTTTGCCGACTGGCGCGGGGCCGATGTCGTCGTGGCCACGGGATGGCAGACCGTCTACGCCGCGCTCGGGCTGCCGGGCGCGCGCGCCCGGGCCTACATGATCAATGACCACGAGCCGGAGTTCTACGCGACGTCGGTCGAGTCGCGGTGGGCGGAGCTGACCTACCGGATGGGTCTCTACGGGATTGCCGGCAGCCCGTGGCTGCGCGACCTTTACGCGGAGCGCTACGGCGGCGTGGGCGTGAGCTTCCAGTACGGCGTCGACCACGCCGTCTACCGGCCGCTGGGGATGGCGCGCCGCGCCGATACCGTCGTGTTCTACGCCCGGGCGGTCACCGGGCGGCGGGCGGTGGCGCTCGGGCTGATGGCGCTCGGCGAGCTCCACGCCCGTCGGCCGGACGTGCGGATCGTGATGTTCGGGGAGACTCATCCGCTGGGGGCGTCCTTCCCCTACGAGCATCTCGGGGTGGCGAGCCCGCGCCGGCTGGCCGAGGTCTTCAACGAGGCGACGGTGGGGCTCTGCCTGTCGCTGACCAACTACTCGCTGATCCCGCAGGAGATGCTGGCCTGCGGCCTGCCGTGTGTCGACCTGCGTGGGGCGAGCGCGGAATCCGTCTTCGGCGCCGACGGCCCGGTCAGCCTCGTGCCCTTCGAGGCCGGCGCGTTGGCCGGGGCGCTCGAGGAGCTGCTGGCCGATCCGCAGCTGCGCGACCGGCGGGCGAGGCAGGGGACGAGCTTCGTGGCGGAGAACTCGTGGGCGGCCGCCGCGGAGCAGGTCGAGCGCGGGCTGCGGACGGCGCTCGCCCTGCGCGAGGACGGCATCGAGCTGCCCGCGCCGGCGCTGGACGCGGCCGCCCGAGAGCACGTCGCCACCCGGGCGGACGTCCCGCGGGGCGGCGCCAAGGGGCTTGCGCCGAGCACGCTGGTGCGAACGATCATGTCGGTCACCGTCGAGACCCAGCTCGTCTCCGAGCGGCTGTACGCCCGGCTCAGCGAGGAGGACATCGCCGCGGTCGACGCCGCGCTGACGCCGGCCGAGCGCGCGGTCTGGGACGCATGGCCGCCGGACCGGCGGGTGGTGCCGACACTGGCCTACGGCGTCCACCACGAGATCCCGGGGTTGCTCGAGCGGACCGGGCTGAGCGCCGCGATGCCGCCCGAGGGCGTCCACGCGATGGCGCGCGACGCCCTGGCCGCCGGCGGCGGGTACTGGTACGCGGACCTCGTGGCCGATGCCCTGCAGGCCGCGGGGTCGGGGCTCGAGGAGGTGCGCGACGGGCTCGACTTCGGTGCCTCGTCGGGGCGGGTGGTCCGCGTCTTGGCCGCCGCGCATCCGGAGGCCAACTGGTCGGCGTGCGACCCGAACGCCCCGGCGATCGCCTGGGCCCGCGCCCACCTGCCGGGGATCGACTTCTTCGTCAGCCCGCAGGACCCGCCGCTCGCGCGCCCGGATGGGGCCTTCGACCTCGTGCTGGCGATCTCGGTGTGGTCGCACTACGACCGCGGGGCGGCGCTCCGCTGGCTCGAGGAGATGGGCCGCCTTGTGCGCCCGGGCGGCCATGTGCTGCTCACCAGCCACGGCCCCCAGTCGGTCGCCTACCACGCCGATCGGGGCACGCGGCCGGCCGGGCAGCTGCTCGAGATCGTCGAGGCGCTCCACAGCCGCGGATTCTGGTTCGCGGCGGAGTTCGGCCCTGCCGGCGACTGGGGCGTGGTTCACCCCGAATGGGGGACGGCGTTCCTCACACCGGAGTGGCTGCTCAGCCAGATCGGTCGGCGCTGGCACGTGGCCCACTTCATGCCGGGCTGCGTCGAGGGCAACCAGGACGTCTACGTCCTGCGGCGGGTCTAGCTTAGTCTAGTCTAGTCTAGTCTAGTCGGGTGCGCCGGCCTCGATCGGCTCGGACTTGCTCGACCCGACCGCCTGGCTGAAGCGGGTGAGCGTGACGAAGGCCAGGCCGCCGAGCATGTTCCCGGCCACGGCGATGCCGAAGTTCTGGGCCACGTCGAGCCAGCCGACCCCGGCCGCGCCGAAGCGGATGCCGAAGATCATCTCGAGTGTCACCACGATCACGTGGTCGAACGAGCCGAGCGTGAGCAGGACGCCGGCGATCCAGGCGACGAGGACCCGCCCGCCCGGGGTGAGGCTGCCCTCGATCAGCCAGGTCATCAGCGTGATCAGGGCGCCGCCGGCGATCGCGCTGGCAAACGCCGTCGAGACGCTGTAGTGGTCGAAGCGGATGGCGATCGCCTGGAGGCCCTTCCCGGCGCCGGTCGGCAGCACACCGTGGGTGGTGACGATCAGGATCAGGATGCTGCCGCCGATGATGTTGAAGATCGGCGAGAGGATCCACAGTTGGGCGAGCTTCAGCTTCGAGGCGAGGCCCCTCTGGAGGCCGGTGATCGGAACCATGAAGTTCTCGGTGAACAGCTCCGAGCGCCCGATGGCGATGAAGATGAAGGCGATCCCGAAGGCCAGCGCCCCGGCGAAGTGCCCGACCTGGGTGCCGAAGTGCGGCGTTACCGCGGCGTCGGCCGCCGAGAGCGCGATGACCCCGAAGACGATGTCGAAGCCGGCCACAAGCGACGAGGCGACGAGCTCGAGGCGCGTACGGGAAAGCCTGTCCTTGCCCTCCTCGCGCATCTCGTTGAAGATCTCATGGGGCTCCGGGGCGTCGCTCATCGAACGGGCGCGCCCCGCCGGCTGTGTGCTGGAGGCATGCCCGGCGCCGTACCCTGGCCGCCGGCCGGCGAAACCGTCCGGCTCACCTGCGCAGACGCCGCCGGGTCCGGGCGAGCAGGCCGTCCGGCGCGGGTCGCGGAGCCGCGGGAGCCGGGGCCCCGCGGCTCGCGTCCTCGAGCTGGTGCTCGAGCCGGACGATCGTCCGCCCGCGGTGATCGAGCTCGATCCGGAGCTCCTCGATCTCGATCAGGCGCCGGTCTAGCTCGGCCAGACGTTCCTCGGTCCGCTTGATGTACGACGGCGCCGCCGAGTCGCCCTTGCCGAGGAGCCCCCGGGCCAACTGGGTGTTGCGGCGGCGAAGCTCGGCATTGGCCCGCTCGAGGCTCTGCATGTAGCGGTTGTAGCTCGGGGCCACGGCCAGCTGCAGGCGGCCGCGGTGGGCTGCGGCGAGCCGCTCGTCGGAGATCCCGGCGACCAACACGAAATGGTTGGCGTACGGCGGCTCGGCGCGCTCGAGCCCGTGGAGGCGGGCCTCGAGGTCGCCGGCCCCGTCGACGACGATCAGCGATCCCTCGGCCAGGTACTGGTGGACGATCGCCGCCCCCGGGAAGCCGGCGAAGGCGGCACGCACCTCGGCGTAGCCGAACTCGCTCAGATGGAACTCGTTCTCCTCGCCCAGGCCGAGGCTGTTGGGCACCGAGGCGATCACGGCCACGCCGGCGCTCGCCTGGCGGCGCAGCTCGCCGATCGCCGCCCCGGCGTCCGGCAGATGCTCGAGCCCCTCGAAGCAGACGATCGCCTCGAACCGGTCGCCCAGATCCCGGCGCAGGAAGTCGGTCGCGTCGGCCAGCTCGAAGCTGATCGACTCGGCCCGGCCCACCGTGCTCGCGGCGAGGTCGATCGTCGCCGCGTCGTTGTCGACGCCGTGCACCGCCTCGGCTCGGCCGGCAAGGATCTCCGCGCCGTAGCCGCTCCCGCAGCAGAGGTCGACCACGCGCAGGCCCGCGAGCAGGCCGGCCGCGAACTCGTAGCGATGAAGGTGCTCGGCGGCGATCAGCGTCGGCTCGGTGACCGCCTGCAGCGTCAGTCGCTCTTGGACTCCCATCGCACCTCCCTCTCGCGCAGGCCGCCGGCCATCTCTTCGCTCAACCGCACCACATGGCGAAACCCGAGCTGGCGGATCATCGAATTCTCGCGCACTCGGTAGCGGAACAGCCGCTCGGGGATGACCACCCCGAAGTGGCCGGCCCGGGCCAGGCGGCGGTAGAGGTCCCAGTCCTCGTAGCTGGTGAGCTCCCGGTCGTAGTCGAAGCCCGCGTCGAAGAGCCAGCGGCGGTAGAGGGCGACGGCGTCGCCGGCGACGTTCTCGGTCTCGATCATCGACGAGCGGTTGCCGATCGGCTGGAAGCCGGTGTTCGGCTCCACGAGGAATGCTCCCCCCTCATCGATGTAGCGCGACCAGGAGGTCGCGAAGGCGACGGCCGGTTCGGCCTCGAGCAGCTCGAGCGTCCGTTCGACGAAGGTCGGCTCGAGCATGTTGTCGGCGTCGAGCGGCAGGACGTAGCGCCCGCGCGACTGGGTGATGCCGAAGTTCCGCGCCGCCCCGAGGCCGGCGTTGGTCTGCGAGAGCACGGTCAGCGGGTACTCGGCGGCCAGCTCGGCCAGGACCCAGTCCTCTTCGGCGAAGGAGCCGTCGTTGACCACGATCACCTCCGTCGGCCGGTGGGTCTGGCCGAAGGCCGAGGCGACGGTCTCGGCCACATGGGCGGCCAGCCCGTGGTAGGGGACGACTACCGAGACGGCCGGCGCCCGGGCGGCCGCCACGCGGCCGGCCGCCCCCCGGCCGGCCGATGGGCGGCCGGTCGCGGCCGCCCGCACCGGCCAGCGCCCGGGGGCCTCGATCAGGTTGCGGTAGGCGGCAAGGATCGGCTCCGGCTCGACGAGCTCGGCGAAGACCCCGGCGGCAGCACCGGCGAGGCGGAGTCGCTCGACCTCCTCGCGGTCGTAGAGGAGCCGCTCGATCGCCGCGGCGAGGCTCTCGGCGGTCGCCGCCTCGGTGAGCCAGCCGCTCGCTCCCGGGCGGACCATCTCGACGAAGCCGCCGACCGGGGTGGCGAGGATCGGGCGGTTGGCCTGGAGCGCCTCGAGCCCCACGTAGGGCCAGGCCTCCCAGAGCGACGGCAGCACCACGATGTCCGACTCGAGCAGCAGGGCCCGGAGGTCCTCGAGCGACAGCGACGGCACGAAGTCGATCCGCCGGTCGCCGCCGGCCATCAGCTCGAGCGCGGCGGCCATCGACGTGCCGAGCGGCGCGGTCGCCGTGTCGCCGCCGACGATCGTCAGCCGCACCTGCGGCGTGTCGATCCCGGTGAACGCGCGCACGAGGTTCTGGACGCCCTTGCGCCGCTCGAGCCGGCCGAGGTAGAGCAGCCGCAGGGGACCGGCCGGGTCGCGCGGCTCCTCCGGGTGCCGGGCGCCGGGCGCATCGGCGTACGGATAGCGGATCCGGCGGGCGGGGGCGAGCTCGTCGCGCCCGTAGAAGCGCTGGTAGGCGGCGAGCGTGTCGCCCCCCTGCCAGACGATGCAGTCGGCGTCGCGGAGCGCGAGCCGCTCGAGCGCGCACGTCGACCGGCTCGCGAAGTCCTGGCCGACGCTGCCGTCGAGCACGGCGCACATCTCGGCGCTCGTGTGGAGCCGGATCGCCACCTTCGACTCCGCCAGGAACCGGTCGCCGCCCCGCCGGGCCTGAGCGGTCACCGCCCCCTCGCCCAGGTAGTCGGAGAACTCGATCAGGTCGGGTCCGTGCTCCCCGTAGGTGGCCCGCAGGGCGTCGAGGACGCGGGCGCTGTAGGCGTGGACCACGCTGTAGAAGCCGCCTACCTCCTCCGGCGCGACCTCGGGGACGAACACGATCTCGACGTCCTGCAGCGGCAGGCGCGGATCGCTCGCCGCCCGCAGCTCGTCGTAGCGGTCGCGGTGGGCGCTGGTGGTCAACACCTTGACCTCGGCGATCGCCGGCAGCACCCGGGCGGCCGAGCTCACGTAGAAGCCGATCCCGCCGCCCCCGAAGGGAAACACCTCGCGGGAGACGAGCGCGATTCGCGGCCGCCCGGGCGCCGCCGCCGCCATCAGCCGCCGCCGCCGCGCACGCGCTCCTTGGCCGTGCGGATCGGGCCGGTCAGGCGCCAGCTCCAGGAGTCCATCAATGACCGCCAGAGCTCCTCGTGGTGGCGGGCTACGCTCCGCAGGCGCTCGACCTCCCGCTCCGCGTCGGCGAGCTCGCGCTCGAGCGCGGCGACCATGCGCTCCCGGCTCGGCTCCCCCGCTGCCCCGGCGCCGGCCTCGCGGGCGGCGACGGCTTCTCTCCCCTGCGCAAGGAGCGCCGCCGCCGGGTAGTAGCGCCCCTCGATCACCGAACCGGCGTGATAGCGACGACCGGCGGCGTCGATCACCACGAGGCCGAGGCCGCCCCCGAGCCGGCGACCGGTCGGCTCTTCGGCGAGCATGTGGCCGGCGACGAAGTCGAGGTCGACGAGCGCCACCTTCGGCCAGGCCGGGAAGCGGACGTCATCGACGCCCCGGCGGTCGACCTCGTCGGTGACCCCGTGGATGAGGATCACCGCCCGCCCGAGGGCCGGCGAGTCGAGCAGAGCCTCCAGTACGTGGCGCGGTCCCCAGGTCGAGCGGGCGGCGTCGAGAAGCACGAAGTCGATGTTCCGCCCGGCGGCGGCGAGCTCGGCGAGGACGCCCGGCAGCAGCTCGTTCGGCTCGCCGGTATGGAAGGTCGTCCGCTCCCGCTCGGCCGGCTCGGGCGCCTCGAGGTCGAAGGAGTGCACCTCGCCGGCGTGCCGGGCCAGCAGGCCGGCGCCCTCGGGCGCGCCGATCGCGACGGCCAGCGCCGGCTGGTAGCGGGCGAGGACGCCTTCGAGCGCGGCGCGCTCGCCCCGGGTCATCTGCCAGGGCGCGTCGTCGAAGATCTCCACCGGTCCTCCGGCGGCCTACCGCGGCTGGACGCGCCCGCCGGCGGCGGGGGCGAAGCGGAAGGGCAGCGCGTCTGTGAGCTCGGCCAGGCGGGGCGCCCCGGCATCCCGCGCCGAGACGATGCGCTCGGCCTGGGCGATCGGCCACTCGATGCCGAGCTCCGGATCGTCGTAGGCGATCCCCCGCTCGAGCTCCGGGTCGTAGTAGCCGGTCTGGCGGTAGATCACGTCGGCCACGTCGCTGATCACGCAGAAACCGTGGGCGAACCCGACCGGCACCAGCAGCTGTGCGTGGGTCTCGTCGTCGAGCACGAACGACTCCCACCGGCCGAAGTGGGGCGAGCCGCGGCGGATGTCGACGACGACGTCGACGATCTGGCCGCGGGCGCAGCGGACGAGCTTGGCGATGCCGTCGCCGACCTGGAAGTGCATGCCGCGGACGACCCCGCGGCGCGACCGGGAGTGGTTGTCCTGGACGAAGTCGACGTTCTCGCCGAGCCCGAGCGCGTCGACGTCGTCATGGCGGAAGGTCTCGACGAAGAAGCCGCGGGCGTCGCCGTGGATCACGGGCTCGAGGAGGAGCGGGCCCTCGAGGGTGGTGGACCGCACGCGCACGGCCGCAAGCCTAGAGGCATCGCCCGTGCCGGTGCGGCGGACCTCCGGCGGGGCAACGCCCAGGCGGCCGCGGCGGTAGCGTGCGCGGCGGACGGCCGGCGCCATCGCTCGCCGACGCCATCGCTCATGGACGCCGAGCGGCGTTGCCGGCCTCCGATCAATCGACGACCGAGGAGCAGCGCCTTGTTAAGTGGAGCCGCCGGCATGGAGACGATCGGAGCCCGGCCGATCTCCGAGTTCGCCGCCACCGGCGACGTCTGGCCGCGCGGAGCCCGCCTGGAGGCGATTCGCACGGCGGCGGTCGCCTACCGCGACCGCTTCCTCGGCGAGGGCCGGATCCGCGCGCTCGAGACCCATGCGATCACCGCCGCCAGCTACCCGACCCGGTTCGCCCTCCACGGGGCGGCGATCGCCCCGACCGTCCCCTACGTGCTCCTGGTCAGCCGTCTGCTGATCGTCCAGTACGACGACTTCGCCGGCACGCAGCGCACCCTGCTCTGGGAGCCGACCGTCTCCGAGGGCGCGTCCGAGGCGCCCTTCCACGCCCAGCTCGAGGATCGCGTCTCGCGGCTGCCCGGGGGGAAGTACCTGGCCCACAACGTCCTCGCCCGGCAGTACGCCACGCTCGAGCAGGCACTCGCCCGGGCCGGCATCGCCCCAGCCGACGTCGACTACATCACATTCGGCAACCTCCAGGCCCAGGATCCCCGCCTCCTGATCGGGACCACCGAGCCCTGGGCCGACGAGCCGGATCCCCGCGCTCCGATGTTCCCCAACGCCCGCCTGATCGTCCAGCGCCGCGAGGCTGCGACCTTCGCCTCGGTCCACCCGATGCAGTGGGCCTGGTACGTCGACGGCGGGATGGAGGACATCGTCGAGGGGTCGGTCGTGCTCGTCGACGGCGACCTCGAGCTCGGCGTCGGCGTCTCGCTGATCGCAACGCCCGGCAACACCGACGGGCACCAGACGCTGGCCCTCAACACGCCCGAAGGCCTCTGGATCTCCTCCCACAACGGCGTCGCCCTCGACAACTGGCAGCCCCAGCTCTCGAAGATCCCCGGCGTACGCGCCCACGCTGACTTCTTCAACCGCGAGGTGGTGGCCAACGCCAACACCCTCGAGGACTCCCTCGACCAGTACGACTCGATGGTCAAGGAGAAGACCCTCGCCTCCCCCTCCCGCGCCGACCCGTCCTGGCTCCAGATCCTCCCGGCCCGCGAGCTCGTCAACTCTCGCCGCCACTGGCCCGTCCTCCCCACCCACGGCCACGGCGAGATCTCCTACGGCTCCCTGACCCGAACCCCCCCGGCCCCCGAGCCCTGACCACCCCCGGCTCTCCCCGCCGAGACGCTCAGGCCCCCGGCCCCGGCTCAGCGCGCGCAAGCGCCGCCGTCCAAGCAAGGGTGAGCGGAGGGCCCCGAGCCAGCCGCCCCCGAGCCGGGCGGCTGGCGCGGGACCCGCGCTCACACCTACTTGTTGAGCTGCTTCTTGAGCGCGCTGGCGGCGGAGAACTTGGCAGCGTTGCTCGCCGCGATCTGGATCGTCTCCCCGTTGGCCGGGTTGCGGCCGCTACGGGCGGCGCGGTGGCTGACGCTGAACTTGCCAAAGCCGGCCACCGACACTTCTCCCCCGCCGGCCAATTGCTCCGCGATGGCCTCGAATGCCGCATCGACCGCCTCCCTGGCCTGGCCGACACCGATTCCGGTGCTCTCCGCGACCTTGCCAGCCAGCTCGTTCTTCGTCATGACGCTCCTCTCTGAAGTCAGATATGGGCCCACGCTAACGGGTTGGACGGACGGGCGGAGCCTTGGAAGCCCGGAAATCCGCCGAATTCCGCCGCTCGAAGCGCTGTGGCATCCTACGAGCGTGCTCACCCGTCTCCGGGCGCGCTGGCCCCTCAGCGCCGAGACATACGAGAAGATCGCCCTCGCGGCGCTGGTCTCCCTGGTGCTGGTCGTCCTTACCGGCGCGGCCGTGCGACTGACCGGCTCCGGCCTCGGCTGCCCGTCCTGGCCGAAGTGCACGCAGACCTCGCTGCGACCGCAGCTCAACAGCTACGCCCTGATCGAGTTCGGCAACCGCGTGCTGATCTTCTTCGTCTCCGCCGCCGCCCTCCTCGCCGTGATCGGAGCGCTCCTGCGGCGCCCGGCCGAGCGCCGCCGCGACCTCCTCGTCCTCGCCTGCCTGCTCCCGGTCGGGATCATCGGCCAGGCCGTGATCGGCGGCGAGTCCGTCCTCCACAAGCTGGCCCCCGGCTGGGTGATGTCGCACTACTGGCTCTCGATGTTGATCCTCGTCGCCGCCTTCGAGCTCTGGTGGCGCTCCCGCCTCGAGCCCGAGGAGATCGGCCGGCCCGGCGCCGACCGGGCGACCGTGGTCGCCGTCCGCCTGGTCAGCGCGCTCGCCGTCTTCGTGATCCTCCTCGGCAGCGCCGCCACGGCGGCCGGCCCCCACGCCGGCGCCTCCGGCACCGGGCAGCTCGTCCAGCGCCTGAACTTCTGGGGCGGCGACACCGTCGGGCGGCTGATCCACTTCCACGGCTATCTGGTCACCCTGATGGGCCTGGCCACCCTCGCCGTCTGGTGGGCCGCCCGGCGCTCGGGGACGGCTGATCTCGAGCGAACGCTGCGGCTCGTCTGCCTTCTGCTCGCCGCCCAGGGTGTGATCGGCATCGCCCAGTTCGAGCTCGCCCTGCCCTCCGAGCTCGTCTGGGTCCACGTGACCCTGGCCACCCTGACCTGGGTCGGCTACGTTCACGCCTGGACGTCCGCCGGATCGCTGCGCAGGGCCAGCGCCCCGCCGGCCGGCGGTTCGGAGCGTAGGCCGCCCGAGAGCCCGCCGAGCGCGATCACGCCGCCGCAGGCGATCAGCAACGCCGCCGCGCCGACCCCGTAGCGGAAGGCGCTGATCGAGGCGGCCGTCGCCGCCTCGGCCAATGGGCCGCTCGCTCCGGCCGCTCGGGTCAGCGGTCGCGCGCGCACCCCGGCGACCAGCGCCCGCTGGGCGGCCGGAAGCCCGGCCGCCGCCACCCGCGCGTCGAGCACGCCGGTGAAGCGCAGCGAGACGACGACCCCGACCAGCGCGATGGCCAGCAGGCTCGCCACCCGCGCCAGGGCGTTGTTGACGCCCGAGGCGACACCCGCTCGCCCGCGGTCCGTCGCACCGAGCACGGTCGCCGTCAGCGGCGCCACCGTCGCCGACATGCCGAGGCCGAACAGCGTCGCCGCCGGGAGCAGGTCGGCGGCGTAGGAGACGTGGCGCCCCAGGCGGAGGAACAGCAGCGCCCCCGACGCGGCCAGCAGCGGCCCGAGGCCCATCACCAGGCGGGGTCCGATCCGCGCCGCCAGGGCACCGAAGCGGCGCGAGAACGCGACGAGCATCACGGTGACCGGCATCAGCGACAGGCCGGCCGCCGTCGCGCCGTACCCCGCGACCTGCTGGAGGTAGAGCGCGACGAGGAAGGTGAGCGCCCCGAGGCCCGCGTAGATCGCCACCGTGGCCGCGTTGGCCACGGCGAACTCGCGCACCTTGAACAGCTCGAGCGGCAGCATCGGCTCGGCTGTGCGCCGCTCGTGCCCGACGAACGCCGCCATCAGAGCGACGCCGGCCGCGAAGGCGCCGATGACCAGGGGATCCCCCCAGCCCCGCGCCGGCTGCTCGATCAGGGCGAGGACCGGCCCGGAGAGGCCGAGCGCGCACAGGGCGCCGCCGACCAGGTCGAGCCGCCCGCCGCCCGGCGGGAACCCCGGCACCGACCCGGCGATCAGCCACAGCGTGGCCACGACGAGGGGGACGTTCATCGCGAAGACAGCCCGCCACGAGATCAAGTCGACGAGGACCCCGCCGAGCGGCGGGCCGAAGGCGATCGCCGCCGAGGTCCACGCCGTCCAGGCGCCGATCGCCGCGCCCCGCGCCGTCCCCGAGTAGGTCTCGGTGATGATCGCCAGCGAGCTCGGCACGAGCAGCGCGGCGAACACGCCCTGGAGCGCGCGCAGCCCGATCAGCACGCCGATCGACGGCGCCAGCGCGCACAGGGCCGACGCCACGCCGAAGCCGCCGACGCCGATCGCGAACACCCGCCGGCGTCCGAGGCGGTCGCCGAGCGAACCGCCGAGCAGCACGAGCGATCCCAGCGTCAGCAGGTAGGCGTCGACCACCCACTGCTGGCCGCCCAGCCCGGTCCCGAGGTCGGCGCGCAGCGCCGGCAGCGCGACGTTGACGACGGTGGTGTCGATGAAGACGACGGCCGAGCCGAGGATGCAGGCGAGGAGGACCAGCGGCGCAGGATCGCAGACGCCGGCCCACCACGTGGAGGCTCCCCGAAGTCGCTTACGCTGTGCGCGTGCGCGTGGGGATCCTCACCGGCGGCGGCGACTGCCCCGGGCTCAATGCCGCCATCCGCGCCGTCGTGCGCAAGGGCGTCAACCGCTACGCCGACACCTTCCTCGGCTTCCGAGACGGCTGGCGCGGGCCGCTCGAGGGCCTCAGCGAGCCGCTGACGCTCGCCTCGGTCCGCGGCATCCTGCCCCGCGGCGGCACGATCCTCGGGTCGAGCCGGACCAACCCGTTCAAGGACGAGCAGGCCGGCGTCGTCCCCGTGCTCGAGGCGCTCGAGGGACTCGACGCCCTGATCGCGATCGGCGGCGAGGACACGCTCGGCGTCGCCGCCCGACTCCACGCCGAGTACGGCGCCCCCGTGATCGGACTCCCCAAGACGATCGACAACGACCTCGGCGCCACCGACGCCACCTTCGGCTTCGACACGGCGCTGCAGATCGCCAGCGACGCGATCGACCGCCTCCACACCACGGCCGAGAGCCACCACCGCAACCTGGTGGTCGAGGTCATGGGCCGCCATGCCGGGTGGATCGCCCTGCACTCGGGCATCGCCGGCGGAGCCGACGTGATCCTGATCCCCGAGCGCCCCTTTGACATCGAAGAGGTCTGCGTCGCCGTCCGCCGCCGCCACGCCCGCGGCAGCTACTTCTCGATCGTCGTCGCCGCCGAGGGCGCCCTCCCGGTCGGTGGGATGCCCGAGAGCGGCGGCGACGTCGACGACTTCGGCCACGTGCGCCTGGGCGGCATCGGCCGCTGGCTCGAGGGCGAGATCGAGCGCCGGACCGGCTACGAGACGCGGGCCACCGTGCTCGGGCACGTACAGCGCGGCGGCACGCCGACCGCCTTCGACCGGGTGCTCGCCACCCGGCTCGGGCTCGCGGCGATCGACGCCGTGCACAGCGGCAGCTTCGGCACGATGGCGGCGCTCCGCGGCAACCGGATCGAGCTCGCCGCGCTCGCCGATGCCACCGCCCGCTTGCGCACCGTACCCCTCGAGGACTACGCTCAGGTCGAGGCGCTACTCGGATAGCGCCGTGTTTGCGCCCGCCGCCCATGGGTAGGCCCCCATCGCGAGACACACGCTCGGCGGCTCGCCGGTGTGCCCCGACCACAACCCCGGAGGTAACGAATGCCCGAGAGCAAGCCGATGCCCGAACTCCCAGACGAGGTGTTCGGCGAGCAGGAAGGCCTCTCGCGTTCGGGTTCGCCCGACTGGGGCGGGGTGGATCTGCGCGCCGGCGACAAGGCCGACGCCACGCAGAACGCCGAAGGCGCCGCGGACGGCAAGGACGCCGAGAAGTAGTCGACTTGACCGCCCCCGTCCGGGGCGGCCAGAATGCCGGGGTGCCCGCTCGTGCTCCCCGTGCGCGCCGTTGGACGGCCCTCTTGGCGGCTGGCGGCGTCAGCATCGCCTTGGCCGGGGGGCCCGCCCCGGCCCTCGCCGGCGTCGGTTCCCGCCCCACCGCCGTGGTCGCCATGGGTGACAGCTACATCTCCGGCGAGGCCGGACGCTGGCTCGGCAACAGCGTGGATCCGCTCCCGGGCAACGACGGCACCGATCGGGCCTGCGTGCCCGGCCTACCGGTCTGCGTGGCCGACAAATCGCGGGTCTATGTAGGCGGGAGCGCCGCGAACGGCTGCCACCGCTCAGACACAGCCGAGGTGATGAGCGCCCGCCTGCGCGTAACCGATCGCGTCAATATCGCCTGCTCCGGGGCGAGCACCCGGAACATCCTTCGCGCCGCCGGCGGCGGCGTCGGCCAGAACGGCGAGCCGCCCCAGGCCGACCAGCTGCTGCCGATCGCCCGCTCCCGGGACGTCCGGATGATCGTCCTCTCGATCGGGGGCAACGACCTCGGGTTCTCGGGGATCGTCACCGCCTGCCTCGAGGCGTACCTGCTCGCCCAGGGTCCCTGCCAGCCGGCCCAGCAGCAGGCGCTCGAGCAGCGCAGGCCCGCGGCCACGCTCGGCGTCGAGCGAGCAATCGACGAGATCCGGGCCGTCATGGCGCAGGCCGGCTACCGGACGACCGACTACCGCCTCGTCGCCCAGACCTATCCCTCCGTCGTGCCCCGCGCCGGCGAGGCCCGCTACCCCCAGGGCGATCCGCGCCGCGTGCTCGACGGCTGCCCGTTCTACGATCAGGACCTCAACTGGGCGCGCGACGGGGCCGCGCCCGAGATCGGTGCCATGGTCCGGACGGCCGCCCGCGCCCGCGGCGTCGAGGTCCTCGAGCTCCGCGACGCGCTGGCCGGCCACGAGGTCTGCGCCAAGACCGACCGCGAGGCTACGCTGCTCGAGCGGCCCCCGGCCTCGCTCAGCGAATGGGGACGCTTCGTCGGAGTCAACACGATCCTCGAGGGAGACCTCCAGGAGGCCTTCCACCCCAACGCCTACGCTCAGCTCGGCCTCGGGCGCTGCCTCACCCTCTTCGCCGCCGCCCCCGGCGACGCCACCTGCCGCGGCGCGGCCGGCTGGCCGCCGAGCCGGATGGTCCTGACGCGACCTTAGGACTGCGCCGCCACGAAGCGGCCGACCTGCCCGCCGACGTGCTGCACCCGCTCCGAGTCGGCGTGCTCGGCCAGCACGCCGGCCAGGTGCGCCGCCGCCTCCTTCGGGCGCCCCAGGTTGAGGAAGAGCACCGCCCGCGAGCACTCGATCACCCCTCGGTACTCGCCCGTGAACGGCGCGCAGCCCGCCTCGAAGAGGTCGAGCTTGCGCTCCGCCGGCAGCGCGTCGAGGCTCGGCGGGATCTCGCTCGGCCGGCGATCGCCCGGGTCAGCAGGTAGACCGCCGAGCACCACGGGGCGATCGCCACCAGCTCGAAGGACTTACGGAACAGCCCCATCGTGATCGTCAGATAGGGCAGCCACTCGTGGATCAGGTCCTGCTGGACGACCACGCTCCGCCCGGGCACGAGCGCCGGAAAGAACTCGCGCACGACGTGGTCGTTGATCGCCCACGACTTGCACACGTCGATGAAGAGCAGCTCGATCGCCCCGCCGGTCCACCGCTCCTCGCAGATGTCCCCCTCGTGGACCTCGACGTGGCGTAGCAGCGGGCCGACGACCTCCTCGAAGCGCGGGCGCGTCGAGTCGCCGGCGATGTCGGCGACCAGCCCCGGGTAGTCGCGGGGAAAGGACGGATCCATCGCGAACAGGTCGTAGGTGTGGATCGGCCGGCCCCGGCGCAGGCGCCGGTTCTCGGCCACGCCGGCGGCCAGGGCCCTGGTCGAGCCGCCGAGGAAGCATCCGGCGTCGATGATCGCCCCTCCGCGGACGTAGTCCCGGGCCAGGACGTAGAGGAGCTGGCGCTCCTCGACGCTCAGCATCGTCGGCGCGCTCACCACTCCCGGCGGCACCGCCTCCTGCGTCCACGGTTTCCTGCGCAGCCAATCGGCGCCGCGGCGCGGCCGCCGCCGGCGTCTCACCGACCCTCCACGGCCAGGACCCGCCCGCCGAGCTCAACGATCCCGCAGGCGGCGGGACGGGCAAGGATCTCGCTCCCCTCGCCCTGGCGGATGACGATCGGCCGCCCGAGCGCCGCACAGAGCAGGATCGACGCCGATCCTGTCGCCGGGTCCTCGCTCACGCCGTAGTCGGGTGCGAACGCCCGCGCCCGGACGCGCCCCGCCGCCTCGTCCTCGTAGGCCCAGTGGAAGTCGTGTCCGGCCGGCGGCGGTGTGAGCGCATCCACGGCCCCCGGCGTCTCCTCCCGGCGCAGCGCCCAGACCGGGCAGAGCTCGGGGCGAGCCGACACCCAGGTGAACGGCGGCTCGCTCCGGGTCGCCACCGGCCCGGCCGGCGGGTGGAGCGTCGGCGGTCGAGCAGCCAGGCCGCGCCGACCAGCGGGTGCCCGGCGAAGGCGAGCTCGGTGGTCGGCGTAAAGATCTGAAGCCGCCCGCCGCGCTCGACGAAGACGGTCTCGCTGTAGGCGAGCTCGGCAGCGATCCGCTGGCGCTCCGCCGATCCCAGGTCGCCGGCATCGAGCATCACGCCGAGGGGGTTTCCGGCGGCGCCGCGCTCGTCGACGAAGACGCGCAGGACATGGAGCTCCGGCATCGGGGCCGACTATACGGCGGTCGACCGGTCGCGCCCGATTCACCGACCCGCGGGATTCGCCCGCCATTTGGGAGACTTGCGGGTCAGCCCGCCGCGCGATCAGGAGACAGCCATGTTCACCAACAGCTTCGGTGCCCGCGCCGAGCTCGTAGTTGGGGAGCGAACGTTCGAGATCTTCCGCCTCGACGCGCTGGCGGACCGCTTCGACGTGGCCCGCCTGCCCTTCTCGCTGAAGATCCTCCTGGAGAACCTGCTGCGCACCGAGGGCAACGGCTCCGTCGAGGCAGGCGATGTCGAGGCGCTGGCCGGCTGGGACGCCGATGCCGTGCCCTCCAAGGAGATCGCCTTCACGCCGGCGCGCGTCCTGCTCCAGGACTTCACCGGCGTGCCCGCCGTGGTCGATCTCGCGGCTATGCGCGACGCGATGGCCGCGATGGGCGGCGACGCCGGGAAGATCAACCCGCTGGTGCCCGTCGAGCTCGTGATCGACCACTCGGTCCAGGTCGACGTCTCCGGGACGCGCGACGCCTTCCGCGCCAACGCCGAGCGCGAGTTCGAGCGCAACGAGGAGCGCTACGCCTTCCTGCGCTGGGGCCAGGATGCCTTCGACCGCTTCTCGGTCGTCCCGCCCGACACCGGCATCGTCCATCAGGTCAACCTCGAGTACCTCGCCCGCGTCGTCTTCGTCGATTCCTCGCCCGACGGCGATCGCGCCTACCCCGACACCGTCGTCGGCACCGATTCACACACCACGATGGTCAACGGGCTCGGCGTGCTCGGTTGGGGCGTCGGCGGCATCGAGGCCGAGGCGGCGATGCTCGGTCAGCCGATGTCGATGCTGATCCCCCAGGTCGTCGGCTTCCGCCTCCACGGCCGGCTTCCCGAGGGGGCGACGGCGACCGACCTCGTGCTCACCGTGACACAGCAGCTCCGCGCCCACGGGGTGGTCGGCAAGTTCGTCGAGTTCTACGGCTCCGGCCTGACCAACCTCCCGCTCGCCGACCGCGCGACGATCGGCAACATGTCGCCCGAGTTCGGCTCGACCTGCGCGATCTTCCCGATCGATCGCGAGACGCTCCGCTACCTCGCGCTCTCCGGGCGGCCGGCCGAGCAGATCGAGCTCGTCGAGGCCTACGCCCGCGTCCAGGGCCTCTGGCACGACGAGGAGACCCCCGCGCCCACCTACTCGGAGGTCCTCGAGCTCGATCTGGCGAGCGTCGTGCCGAGCATCGCCGGGCCCAAGCGCCCGCAGGACCGGGTCTCCCTCTCGGACGCCCAGGACGCCTTCCGCGCCGCGCTCCCCCACTACCTGCCCGACCACGAGGACGCCGTCTCCTCGCAGGAGACCGGCTCGTGGATGTCGTTCCCCGCCTCCGATCCCCCCTCGAGCGCCGATCCCGGAGCCCACGCCACCTGGATGGCGCGCACCCTGGCCGTCGCCAACGGCGGCGATGTCGATCCCGTGGCGCCGCCCGCCGACACCCGGGTCGAGCTGACGCTCGCCGACGGGCGGACCACCGAGCTCAACCACGGCCACGTGGTGATCGCCGCCATCACCAGCTGCACCAACACCTCGAACCCCTCTGTGATGGTCGCGGCCGGGATCCTCGCGCGCAACGCCGTGGCCCGCGGCCTGCGCTCCAAGCCCTGGGTGAAGACCTCGCTCGCCCCCGGCTCCAAGGTGGTGACCGAGTACCTCGATCGCGCCGGGCTGACCGCGTCCCTCGAGACGCTGGGCTTCCACCTCGTCGGCTACGGCTGCACGACCTGCATCGGCAACTCCGGGCCCCTCGCGCGCGAGATCTCCGAGGCGGTCAACGAGCACGACCTCGCCGTCGCCTCGGTCCTCTCGGGCAACCGCAACTTCGAGGGCCGGATCAACGCCGACGTGAAGCTCAACTACCTGGCCTCGCCGCCGCTCTGCGTCGCCTACGCCCTGGCGGGGACGATGGACTGCGACATCGTCGCCGCCCCGCTCGGCGAGGGCGAGGACGGCCGCCCCGTCTACCTGCGCGACATCTGGCCCACCGAGCGCGAAGTGGCCGAGACCGTGGAGCGGGCCGTCCACTCCGACATGTTCCGCAAGAGCTACGGCGAGGTGTTCGACGGCGACGAGCGCTGGCGCGGCCTCGTCGTGCCCATCGGTGATCGCTTCGCCTGGGAGGACGCCTCGACCTACGTGCGCCGCCCGCCGTTCTTCGAGACGCTCGAGCCCGAGCCCGCCGCGGTCACCGACATCGGCGGCGCCCGCGCACTCGCCGTCCTCGGCGACTCGGTGACCACCGACCACATCTCCCCCGCCGGGTCGATCAAGCGCGAGGGACCGGCCGGCCGCTACCTCCAGGAGCACGGTGTCGTGCCCGGCGAGTTCAACTCCTACGGCTCGCGGCGCGGCAATCACGAGGTGATGATGCGCGGCACGTTCGCCAACATCCGCCTGCGCAACCAGCTCGCCCCCGGGACCGAGGGCGGGGTCACACGCCATCTGCCCGACGGCCGGATGATGTCGATCTACGAGGCGGCCATGCGCTACCAGGCCGACGGGGTCCCCCTCGTCGTCCTCGGCGGCAAGGAGTACGGCTCGGGATCCTCGCGCGACTGGGCGGCCAAGGGCACGTCGCTGCTCGGCGTCCGCGCCGTGATCGCCGAGAGCTTCGAGCGGATCCACCGCTCGAACCTCGTCGGGATGGGGGTCCTCGCCCTCCAGTTCACCGACGGCGACACCGCGGCCTCGCTCGACCTCAGCGGGGAGGAGGAGTTCGCGGTCAGCGGGGTGGCCGACGCGCTGAACGCCGGGAGCCTGCCCGTGCACGCCACCGTCCGGGCGGGGCAGCGCGAGTTCCAGGTCCGCGTGCGGATCGACACCCCCAAGGAGGCCGAGTACTTCCGCCATGGCGGCATCCTCCGCTACGTGCTCCGCCAGCTGATGGCGTCGGATCAGGATTAGCCGTACAACTCGTCTGACGGCGTCGCCCTTCGAAAAATCGACGTGTGCGCGAGTCGTGTCCGAAGAATCTCCTGGCCCACGCGACCAGTGCATCGAGACAGCAGATCCTTACGCTCGCCGGCGTCGGCCTGCGTCTGGCCACCCGCCGGCGCAGCGTCTCCCCACTCATGCCCGGGTCGGGCGCGACCTAAGCGATTGGCCGTCACACTGTGACACCACCAAGAACACCGTTAC